>JAIELJ010000008.1 GCA_019753105.1 Hyphomonadaceae bacterium | reverse complement strand
GGCCCGCGCGGCCTGATGCCGAACCCGAAGGTCGGCACCGTCACCATGGACGTGAAGAAGGCCGTCGCCGACGCTAAAGGCGGCGCTGTCGAATTCCGCGTCGAGAAGGCCGGCATCATTCACGCCGGCGTCGGCAAGGCGAGCTTCACCGAAGAGCAAATCCTGCAGAACGTGAAAGCGTTTGTGGATGCGGTCTCGAAGTCGAAGCCGTCGGGCGCGAAGGGCACGTTCGTGAGGAAGGTTGCTCTCTCGACCACGATGGGCCCCGGCGTCCGCGTCGATCCGTCGAACGCGCTGGCCGCGAGCTAAGCTTTACGCGTAAGCGAAATGAAAACGCCCCGGTGATGAGCCGGGGCGTTTTTGTTTTAGCGAGTTGGCCACTGCCACGGTGCGATATCGTTTCCGATGGCGCTGGTTTCACCGGTGTCTTTGTGAAGTTCGATCAACTCGGCCCCGACGCCAAGCAGCGTCGCAACCAGCGTTCGATTGTGTGACACTACAATCACTTGGCTATTCTCGCTTGCGCTCGCGATCAGCGACGACAGTGCGGGGATCAGATCGCTGTGGAGGCTCGCTTCTGGCTCGTTGAACACCATGAGCGGCGCGGGGCGGGGTGCAAGCAACGCCGCGGCAAGCAGAATGAATCGTAGTGTCCCGTCCGATAGTTCAGTGACGCCGAGCGGCCTCAAGATTCCGTGCTGTCGCATGTGAAGGCGGAAGAGGCCGTTGTCAGATGAGACTTCGAGCGTCGCGCCTGTAAACGCATTGTCGATTGCCGCCGCGAGCGCGGCCGGATCGCCAATTTCGTTGATCGTTTGTACGGCGGCGGCGACGTCTCTGCCGTCTGGCGAGATGGCGGTGGTGCGCGTGCCAACGTGAAGCTGTCGCGAGGGCGCGGCTTCGTCCGTGCGGAAGTGATCATAGAAGCGCCAAGCCGAAAGCTGATCGCGAAGGCGTCCGATTTCCCACGGCATGTCTGGGCCGGTCGCGGAGCGCACCAGAGAATCGTAAGGCCTAGTGTCGGTCTTGACTTGGCGCATCTCGCCAGCGCCGCCACGCACTTGAATGCTCGGACCGCGCCGGTCAGCAAGCACGCGAGAGGGAATTGGCTTGTCGCCAATCCAAAGCATTTCGCGTTTGATCTCCGGATCGCCGCCGAACATCGTGAGGCCCGGAATCGGAAGCCCCAATTCAATCGAGTATGAGGTTTCGTCGGCAGTAAACCCGAGCTTCAGCGAGACGGGGCCTTTGCGCGACGTCCCTTGAACGGGCACGGACCCATCTCTCATGCCGCGCGAAATGCGCTCGGGGCCTGCCCATCTGACGCTTTCAAACCCGCCTTCGCGCGCGAGCGATGCGATAATTCTGTCGTCCGCGATATCCGCGAGCAATCGAAGCGATCGATAGACGCTCGATTTTCCGGTCCCGTTGGCGCCGGTCACGACCGTGAGTGCGCCGAGCGGCAGCGTGAGCTCTCTCAGCGAACGATATCCGGAGATCGCAATTCTGCTTATCAACCTGCCGCCCTCGACTTTGGTCGCGCGGGTCAGCCTAACAGAACGAACGCATTATGCGCGAGTGCCCGCAAAGACAAAGCGCCCTGACTGTTGGGTCAGGGCGCTCTGCGTAGGCTCAGCTGTCGGCGGACTACGTGCGATCCGCTTCGCGGTCGCGTTGGGCGTCGACGTCGGTTTTCTTGATCGCGTCTTTGGCGTCGCCGAGCTTTTCGCGGACTTCGCCCTTGGCCTTGTCGATCGCGCCTTCGACGCGGAGCTTGTCGTTGCCTGTAACCTTGCCGACGGCGTCTTTGATTTCGCCCGAAGCCTTATCTGCCGCGCCTTTGATGTGTTCTTTGTCCATGGATCGTCTCCTTTGGACTGATAACCGCGAACGGAAGTGATGGTTCCGCAGTTAGGAACAGATGGCTGGAGCGATTACGGTAGAAATGGCGCAGTTCGATCCCTACATCCCAGTTTCGCCGCGCCGCTGGGATGGTTGCGGTGCTTCCACTTCGAGGGATTTCCAACATGAGCCAGGTTTCCGCCTATGGCGCGGTGCGCCCTGACGCGCCGCTGCAAGCCGTCACGATCGAGCGCCGCGATCTCGGCGCTGATGACGTTGCGATCGACATCACGCATTGCGGCGTTTGTCACTCCGATCTGCACTATGTACGCGGCGAGTGGGGTGAGACCGCGTCGCCCGCCGTGCCAGGGCACGAGATTGTCGGCATCGTGCGCGCGGTTGGCGCGGGCGTGACAAAGTACAAAGCCGGTGACCGCGTTGGCGTCGGCTGCTTGGTGGATTCGTGCCGCGCCTGCGACACGTGCGCGGAAGGCGAAGAGCAATTCTGCAGCGGCCACACGCAAACCTATAATGGCGTCGAGAAACAAACCGGTCTGCCGACCTATGGCGGCTATTCCAAAGCCATCGTCGTAACCCAGGATTTTGTGCTGCGTATTCCGGACGGGCTGAAGTCTGAACACGCCGCGCCGCTGCTCTGCGCCGGCATCACCACCTATTCGCCGCTTCGACACTGGAACGTGGGGCCGGGGCAAAAGGTTGGCGTCGTTGGCTTGGGTGGCTTGGGCCACATGGCTGTGAAGCTGGCCAAAGCGATGGGTGCGCATGTCGTGGTGTTCACGACGTCGCCGGTCAAAGTCGCCGATGCTAAGGCGCTTGGTGCGGATGAAGTGGTGCTGTCGAAAGATGCGGCGCAAATGGCCGCGCACACGAACAGCTTTCACCTGATCATCAATGCTGTCTCCGCGGCGCATGATTTGGAAGCGTATACCGTGCTGCTGCGCCGCAACGGCACGCTCTGCTTGCTGGGCGCGCCGCCGATCACAGAGAGCCACGCGTGGCCGCAAGTGTTCACGATGCTGATGGGCCGGCGCTCTGTCGCCGGTTCGCCGATCGGCGGCATTCGCGAGACGCAGGAGATGCTGGATTTCTGCGCCGAGAAGAACGTCGCGCCGGAGATCGAGATGATCGCGCCGGCCGAGATCAACGCCGCTTATGAGCGGCTGGTGAAAGGCGACATCCGCTATCGCTTCGTCATCGACATGGCGACGCTGTAAGACTCAGCGCTCCGGTGAAAGCCGGGGCGCTTTTCTCTCACAAAACTGCTAAGCTCGGCCAATGACGATCGACAACGACAACGACTTTGAGGGCCTGAAAAAGATCGGCGCCATCGTCGCGCGCACTTTGCAGGCGATGGGCAAGGCGCTCGAGCCGGGCATGACGACGCGTGAACTCGACGACATTGGCCGCAAGCTGCTTGAGGCTGAAGGCGCGCGCTCGGCGCCGGAACTTGCGTACAATTTTCCGGGCGCCACGTGCATCTCGGTGTTTCCCGATATTGCGCACGGCATTCCAGGCGATCCCGTGCTGAAGGCGGGCGATCTCGTAAACATCGACGTGTCGGCGGAGCTGAATGGCTATTTCGGCGACACCGGTTCGAGCTTCGTGATGCCGCCGAAGGCGCCGAAGCTTGAGCGGCTCGCGCGTGACGGCAAGCGCGCAATGTGGTCGGGCATTAAGGCTGTGCGCGCCGGCGCAAAGATCTCAGACATTGGCGAAGCAATTGAAACGTTCGCCGAGCGCGAGCGCTATACTTTGATCCGCAATCTCGCAAGCCATGGCGTGGGCCGTGGTCTGCACGAAGAGCCAAAAGAGATCGCAACGTGGCGCAATCCGGGGGATCGCCGGCGCATTTCAGAAGGGCTCGTGTTCACGATCGAGCCGTTTCTCTCGATGGGCTCGGAATGGGCTGTCGATGGCGACGATGAGTGGACGCTGCGCGCGGATACTGCGCGCCCCACGGTGCAGTTCGAGCATACGCTCGTCGCGACCAGCCGCGGCGCGATCGTGCTGACGGCGGCTTAATCGTCGTCGTCGCGATCCGGAGCGATTAGATCGTTGTCATCGAAATCGTAGTCCAGCAGCTGCGCCGGCTTACATTTGAGCGCAGCGCAAAGGCGCGCCAGCGTTGAGAAACGTATGCCGCGCACTTTGCCGGAGCGGAAAAGCGAGAGCT
Organism: Hyphomonadaceae bacterium; assembly: GCA_019753105.1. GTDB lineage: Bacteria > Pseudomonadota > Alphaproteobacteria > Caulobacterales > Aquidulcibacteraceae > Vitreimonas. Next base: position 12,102 of record JAIELJ010000008.1, on the reverse strand, counting down.
GCGTTTCGGAAATGCCGACTTCCGCGGCGAGGTCTTTGGCTTTCAAGCCGCGGCGCGTGATCAGTTCGTCGAGCGTGATCCGGATCGGCATCAGATGATGTCGTCCAGTTCGCTCTTCATCGCGTGCGCTTTCGCCATCAAGTGCGAGAGCAGCACCAGTGCGCCGCCGACGACAGCGAGCACGATGTCGGAGAGATCGAAATTGAGGTAGCCGGCCTCCACGACGCCGGAGAGCCGCAGCAGATAGTGCAGCAGCAAAACGCTGAACGCGCCGCCAGCGATGAGTGACCAGCCGAGTGTCGTGAGCGCCTTCGCTTGCGCAGCTCCAAACATGCGGCCCTCGGCGATTTCGTTGAACGCAGGGCGCAACGACCAGACGCCGTAAAGATAGCAAGCATGCGGCACGAGCAGGATCAGTGAGACGCGCACTCGGTCCCAATCGAAGGGCTGCACGAGATAGGGGCCGAAATGTTGAAGCAACTGCAGCACGACGACGCCCGCCACCACCCAGGTGATGAGGCTGCGATAGCGCGCGCTGCGGGCGCGGAGGGTGCGTGTTGGCGTTGCGGTCATGGGCTAGCTCTGCGGTTCGAAACTGGCGGGTTGTTCTTTAAGCTTGACTTAAAGACGGACGGCCCGCAAGGTTTAAGTGAGACTTAAACGACGTTTGGAGGGGTGGGATGTCCGCTTTGGCGGTGGAGACCAAGACGCTGACGCGCCGCTTTGGGGAGCGTGCGGTTGTGCGCGAGGTCTCGATGAGCGTGCCGGAGCGGAGCGTCTATGGCTTCCTCGGCCGCAACGGCGCGGGGAAGACGACGACGCTGAAGGTGCTGCTCGGGCTGTTGAAGCCGAGCGCGGGCTCGGCGCGCCTGTTTGGCGTTGATGTCGCGAAGGATCGCCTCAAGGCCGCGCGCAAAGTCGGCGCGCTGATGGAGGCGCACGGCTTCTACGCCAATCTCTCCGGCCGCGAGAATCTCGATCTCACGCGCACTTTGCTCGGCGCGCCGCGCAGCGAATTGGATCGCGTGCTCGATGTGGTCGAGATGCGCGAGCACGCGAACCGGCATGTGTCTGACTATTCGCTCGGCATGCGCCAGCGGCTCGGTATTGCGCGCGCGATGATCGGCGCGCCGCCTTTGCTGGTGCTAGATGAGCCGACGAACGGTCTTGATCCCGACGGCATCGCTGACATGCGCTTGTTCTTGAGCGCGCTGCCGGAGCGGACGGGCGCCACGGTTCTGGTGTCGAGCCATTTGCTTGGCGAGATTGAACAGACCGCGACGCATGTCGGCATTCTGCATGAAGGCCGGTTGGTGGTTGAAGGCTCGCTGGCGCAGTTGAAAGCGGGCTTGGCGCCGGAATTGGCGATTGACGTCGATGATTTCGATCGCGCTGGCGCATTGGCGCAAGCGCGTGGGTTTTCCGTGCAGCGGACGCCGGAAGCTTTGATCGCGCGGCTTCAGCCACGTGACGACGCGCGCGTGGCGGCGGCGGCGCTTAATCGTGCGTTCGTTGAAGCGGGGGTGGCGGTGTTTTCGATCGCACATAGGGCGCGGTCGCTTGAAGGCATCTATCGCGATGCGGCGAAGGTGGGGGCTTGAGAGCATGTTCGCCGCACTGAGTGTCGAGTTTCGCAAGCTCAATCGATCTCTGGCTTTGCTGCTCGCGGTGGTCGCGCCGGCTTTGATCGCGATCTTTACGTTCTTCAACATGCTGCGCGGTTCGGCGCCGCAACCGTATGACATATGGATCATGAGCGGCTCGGCGATCTGGGCGTTCTTTATGCTGCCGATGAGCGTGACGGCGCTGACCGCGCTCGTCGCGCACATGGAGCACGGGCCGAAATCCTGGCATCATCTGCGCGCTCTGCCGCTGCCGCGCTGGCGCATCTATGCAGCGAAGACGGTTTGCGTGATCGCAGTCGTGGCGCTGATGTCGGCGCTGACATTGCTGATGACGTGGGCGGCGGTGGAGATCGCGGCTGCGGTAAAGCCCGCGATCACGCCGAGTGGTGCGCCGGATATGGCGACGCATGTGTGGACGTTGGTGAAGATGCTGGCGGCGTCGCTGCTGCTGATCGCGGTGCAGCTTTGGATGGCGCTGCGGTTTCAGAGCTTCGTGCCGGGCTTGGCGCTTGGCATTGGCGGCACGTTCTTCGCCGTCGTCGCCACCTCAGCCCGCGCCGGCGTGTTCATGCCGTGGCAGATGCCGGTGAACATGCTGACCGACGAAGCCTGGCGCGCGGAAACAGCGCTCGCCATCGGCGGAGCAGGCGGGTTCATCGCGCTGGTGCTGATGGTGACGCACTTGTCTTGGCGCGAGGTGCGCTAGTCCTTCTTCCAGTGGAAGACGCTTTCGAGCGGCACGCCAAATGCGTCCGCGATCTTGAAGGCGGCTTCTAACGAAGGCGCGTACTTGTTTTGCTCGATGGCGATGATGGTCTGGCGGGTGACGCCGACTTTCTCCGCCAGCGCGGCCTGAGTCATTTCGCCGTTCTCGAAGCGCAGCCGCCGGATCTCGTTATCGATCGGCATCAGGCGCCCATTCGAAATGACGCGATCTGCCAGCCAGCTTTCACCAGTTCCGCTGCGACCAAGCTCGTGAGCAGGACGTTGGCGATCAGGAAGCCGTTGAGCGCCATGAGCAGCCCCGCCATCGACAGCAGTACGCCGGCTGAGAGCGTGTAGGACGCGGCGCGCTCGGCTTTCAGGTCGATGAGCTTTTCTCGCTCATCGGCGGGTGCGTTGGCGGCGGACGGGTTCAAGAGCGCTGCAATTATCGTCAGCGCCGTCACGATGATGACGAAGCCGACCATGGCCGCCACTAGGAGTCCAATGCTGAGCGGCTGGCCGATCGCCGGATCCCACGACCGCCAAAGCGCGACGAAGTAAGCGCCGAAGACGCCGCCATAGGCCAACAGCGCGATCCAGGCGCTCTTTTCGCGGAATGACATCGTTGGAACCTCCATTTGTGTACGCTCAATGCGACATGATGTAAAAGATAGCGGACATATTGTCAATAGACCAGTTTACAAAACAAACTAGTTGGACTACAGCGAGGCTGCAGGCTGGCGCCGGGAGAGCGCCGCCGATTGGTTTCGGAGGGTTCGATGTCGCTTGGTTCTGGGACGGTGGGGGAGCGCTATCACGGGCTCGACGCGGTGCGCGGCTTTGCGCTCACTTTGGGCGTGTTCTTCCACGCCACGCTCTCGTTCCTGCCGGGGATGCAGTTGTGGGTGGCGGTCGACAGCCAGCGCAGCGTCGAACTCTCGGTGCTGTTCTTCGTCCTGCACATCTTCCGCATGACGCTCTTCTTCGTGCTCGCCGGCTTCTTCGCGCGTCTCCTGTTGGAGCGACGCGGGACGTGGGGCTTCATCAAAAACCGTGCAGCGCGTATCGCGATGCCGCTCGCCATGTTCTGGCCGATCGTGATCACCGGCATCGTCGCGGTAGCGATCTGGGCGGCTGTGCAAGCCAATGGTGGTGTTGCGCCTGAGGGTGAACCGCCGCCGCCGCCGAATGCGGAGACGTTTCCGCTGACGCACCTGTGGTTTTTGTACGTTCTGCTGTTCTTCTATGCGGTTGCGCTGCTGCTGCGTGGTGTTGTGCGGCTGATTGATCGCAATGAAACGCTGCGCTTGCGCGTGGTTGATCCGATCGTGCGCTTCGTCACCGGCCCGATTGCGCCCTTGGCGCTGGCGATCCCGATGGCGGCGACGCTTTTCCTGACGCCGCAATGGTACGCTTGGTTCGGCATTCCGACGCCGGACACGGGCCTCATCCCGAACACGGCAGCACTCATCTGCTACGGCTTTGCCTTCGGCTTGGGTTGGCTCATCCACCGTCAGCCGGCGATCTTCGAGGGCTGGGGCAAGTGGTGGCTGGCTTATGTCGGCCCAGCGATTGGCGCGACCATCGGCTGCTTGATGATGCTGGGCCTTACTCCGTTGCTCGAACCGGCTGCGCAAGATCTGCGGATGGCGGGCTATGCGGCGCTCTATGGCTTCGCTTGCTGGGCCTGGACGATTGTGATCATCGGTTTTGCCGTGCGTCACCTTGCGGCCGAGAGCCCGGCGCGGCGTTATCTCGCTGATGCATCGTACTGGATCTACATCGTCCACATCCCGATCGTGATGGCGCTGCACGCCTTGGTCGCGCCTTATGCCTGGCCGTGGTTCGTGAAGTATCCGCTGGTGTTGGCCGTGGCGTTCACGATCATGCTGGTGAGCTATCAGTTCCTGGTGCGCTATTCTTTCATCGGCGCGATTCTCAACGGCAAGCGTGTGAAGCCGGCTAGAGCGAAGCGCGAGGCGCAAGTGCTCGCGGCGGCGGAGTAGGAGTGACTATGAACGCGGAAATAGAGAGCGCGCGCGACGATCTCGCTTACATGCGCTCGCTCGTCGGCGGCACTGAGCGCATGCAGAGAACGATCGGTGAAGCGTTCTTCTGGGCCGGCCTGCTTTATGGCGGGCAGTGTCTTCTGCATTGGCTGCAGACGCTGCGGGTGCTGCCGAGTGAAGGGCTCATCGCCCTGGCGATCGTTGCCGTGCCGACGATTATCTTTGTCGGCTTCTTGGTGGTCATCACCATGAAGGACGCCAAAGCGCCGCCGGGTGGGCCTGCGGCGCGGGCGCTTGGCGCGGTGTTTCAGGGCGCGGGGCTTGCGAACCTCGCGATGGCGTTCGTGTTTGGCTATGGCGCGGCGATGTACGAAGCGCCGGGCTTGTGGCTCTACCACCCGGTCGTCGTCTGCATGTTCCAGGGCGTCGCTTGGTACGTCGCGTTCAACGTGCTGCGCCGTAACTGGCTTGGCTTTGTCGCGGCCGGGTGGTTCGCCACGACGATCGCGCTTGGCACGCTGATGTCGAACACGGGAGCGTTCGTGTTGGTGCTGGCGATCGCACTGTTTTCGCTGATGTCGATCCCTGGCTGGATCATCTGGCGCGGCGCGAAGGCCTGACGACGTGGCCGCTTTCGACATCGGCAAATTGGACGACGTGATCCACGGGCGCGTGCGCCTGGGGATCATGGCGTATCTAGCGGATGCGGAAGTGGCGGACTTTACCGAGCTGAAGAATTTGCTCGATGTCACGCAAGGCAATCTCTCGGTGCACCTGCGCAAGTTGTAAGAGGCGGGCTACGTCTCGATCGACAAGAGCTTCATCGATCGCAAACCGCTGACGCGGGCGCGGATCACGGATGACGGGCGCAAGGCGTTCGCGGCGTATCTCGAAGCGATTGCGAAGCTGGTTGGTGGCGGGGGCTAGCGCGCCCGCGCGCCCTGTGTCCTTTCCACTGCGTCATGGCTGCCCCTCTTGCCAAGCGCAGAGAATTATGAACGAGCCCCTTGCGGCGCCGCACTAAAGCGGGCATATCGCCCGATCGGGCGGCGGGTTAACCCGTCGCCAACCTGTCCGAGACTGCAGGCGCCAAGCGCATGGTTTGCCCGAGAGGGTTCTATGCGCTGGGCTTAATGCGTTGAAAGCTTTGGCTTTCTTCACCTGCAATAGACAGAAGCTGACGTTTTTCGGGGGTGGCTGTCAAGCCGTCTCCCGCAGGCCGGCTCCTGGGACAGGCAGCGCGTGGATCGCGCGCCGCTCGGGGGTCTTTTCCGCCGGCCGGCTGATCCGCGTGCCTGATGGGCGTCCGGATTGGCCGGGGGCCCAACTGAGGAGACCGCAATGGATCGTGCTCAGAAGGCCGAAACGGTGGAATCGCTGAAAGGCGTATTCTCCGGGGCTGGAGTGATGGTGATTGGCCATTACTCGGGTCTGACTGTTGCGGAGATGACGGTGCTGCGTAATCGCCTTCGTACTGAAGGTGGCGCGCTCAAAGTCGTGAAGAACCGGCTGGTGAAGCTGGCGATCGCCGATACGCCCAAGGCGTCGGCCGCCGACCTGTTCACCGGCCCAACGGCCATCGCCTATTCCGCTGACCCGATCGCCGCCGCCAAGGTGGCTGTCGCGTACGCCAAGGAAAAAGAGAAGTTCGTCATTCTTGGCGGCCTTTTCGGCGACCAGCTCCTGGACAAGCAAGGCGTGCAGGCGATCGCCACACTGCCTTCGCTCGACGAGCTGCGTGGCAAGATCATCGGCCTGGTGCAGGCGCCCGCGACCAAGATCGCCGGCGTGCTCGCAGCCCCCGGTGGTCAGCTGGCCCGCGTTCTCAACGCTTACGCGACCAAGGACGCCGCCTAACCGTCATTTCCGTATTCGATTGAAAATCAAAGACAAACGTCAGGAACAAAGATCATGGCAAACCTCGAAAAGATCGTCGAAGACCTTTCGGCGCTGACCGTCCTCGAAGCCGCTGAGCTCTCGAAGATGCTCGAAGAAAAGTGGGGCGTTTCCGCCGCTGCTCCGGTGGCCGTCGCCGCCGCTGGCGCCGCCCCGGCCGCTGCCGCTGAAGAGAAGACCGAGTTCACGGTCCAGCTCACCAGCGCCGGCGACAAGAAGATCGAAGTCATCAAGGAAGTCCGTGCGATCACGGGCCTGGGCCTCAAGGAAGCCAAGGACCTGGTCGAAGGCGCTCCGAAGCCGGTGAAGGAAGGCGTGAACAAGGCTGATGCCGAAAAGTTCAAGGCCCAACTTGAAAAGGCCGGTGCGAAGGTCGATCTGAAGTAACTCGCATACATCACGCGTCAGCCCGGCGTTTCTCCAAGGAGAAACGCCGCGGTTGCCGCCGTTGCGCGCAACGGACAAGCGCGCCGAAGCACCGCCCGCCCGCGGAGTTTCGTACGGGGTCGATCTCGCTGGGCAAAGGGTGCGGGATCTGGGCGGACGAAATGAAGCGGCTCATGCTGCTCGCGCTGGCGGACCTAGTGGCCGGGGTTTGCTGACAGCGCAGGGCGCACATGGGGAGAGCAGATGGCTCTGTCGTACACCGGTAAAAAGCGTATCCGTAAGTCTTACGGCAAAATTCCCGAAGCCGGGAAAATGCCGAATCTGATCGAGGTGCAAAAGAGCTCCTACGATCAATTCCTGCAGAAGGACGAGCGCGCGTTCGAGCGCATTGATGAAGGTCTGCAGGCGGTTTTCAAGTCTGTATTCCCGATCCGCGATTTCTCGGATCGCGCCGTCCTCGAATACGTGAGCTACGAGTTCGAAGAACCGAAGTTCGACGTCGAAGAATGCCAGCAGCGCGACATGACCTATGCCGCGCCGCTGAAGGTGAAGCTGCGCCTGATCGTCTTTGAAACGGACGAAGAAACCGGCGCGAAGTCCGTCAAGGACATCAAAGAACAAGACGTCTATCTGGGCGACATCCCGCTGATGACGGACAAGGGCACGTTCGTCGTCAACGGCACCGAGCGCGTCATCGTCAGCCAGATGCACCGTTCGCCGGGCGTCTTCTTCGATCACGACAAGGGCAAGACGCACGCCTCGGGCAAGTTGCTCTTCGCTGCGCGCGTGATTCCGTATCGCGGCTCGTGGCTCGATTTCGAATTCGACGCCAAGGACGTGATGTTCGTCCGTATCGACCGGAAGCGTAAGCTGCCGGCGACGACGCTGCTCTATGCCCTCGGCATGTCGAGCGAGCAGATCCTCGCCACGTTCTATCAAACCTCGACCTACAAGCGCACGCGTTCGGGCTGGACCACCCGCTATCGCGCTGAGCGCTGGCGCGGTGTGAAGCCGAGCTACGATCTCGTCGACGCGAAGACCAACAAGGTCGTCGCCGAAGCCGGCAAGAAGATCTCGGCGCGTATCGCCAACAAGCTGGTCGAAGACGGCGTCGTCGACATTCAAGTCCCGTCGGAAGATCTGTTCGATCGCTACATCGCTGAAGACATCGTCAACCCGGAAACGGGTGAGATCTATGTCGAAGCGGGCGACGCGCTCTCCGAGCACGTCCTGGCGACTTTGATCGAAGCGGGCATCGACGAACTGCCGATCCTCGACATCGAGCCGGCGACCAACGGCCCTTACATCCGCAACACGCTGAAGCTCGACAAAAACGAGAACCGCGAACAAGCGCTGTTCGACATCTACCGCGTCATGCGTCCCGGTGAACCGCCGACGATCGACACCGCGGAAGTGTTGTTCAACGGCCTGTTCTCGGACAGCGACCGTTACGATCTCTCCGCGGTCGGCCGCGTGAAGATGAACATGCGTCTTGGCCTCGATACGGACGACACTGTCCGTACGCTGCGCCTGGAAGACATCCTCGAAGTGCTGCGCACGATCTCCGATCTGCGCGACGGCCGCGGCGATGTCGATGACATCGACAATCTCGGCAACCGCCGTGTGCGCTCGGTCGGCGAACTGATGGAAAATCAGTATCGCATCGGCTTGCTGCGCATGGAGCGCGCGATCAAGGAACGCATGTCGTCCGTCGACATCGAAACTGTGATGCCGCACGACCTGATCAACGCGAAACCCGCGGCGGCGGCGGTGCGTGAATTCTTCGGCTCCTCGCAGCTGTCGCAATTCATGGACCAAACCAACCCGCTGTCGGAGATCACCCACAAGCGCCGTCTCTCGGCGCTTGGCCCGGGCGGTCTGACGCGTGAGCGCGCTGGCTTCGAAGTCCGCGACGTTCACCCGACGCACTATGGCCGCATCTGCCCGATCGAAACGCCGGAAGGCCCGAACATCGGTCTGATCAACTCACTCGCCACGCACGCGCGCGTGAACAAGTACGGCTTCATCGAGAGCCCGTACCGCAAGGTCTCGAACGGCAAGCCGTCGAGCGAGATCGTGTATCTCTCGGCGATGGAAGAGGCGAAGCACAAGATCGCCCAGGCCAACGCCGAGATCGACGCGAAGGGCAACCTGACCGAAGATCTCGTGCAAGCGCGCGAGAACGGCGAAGCGCAACTGATCGTGCGCGAAGAAATCGATCTCATGGACGTGTCGCCGAAGCAGGTTGTTTCGGTCGCTGCGGCGCTCATCCCGTTCCTCGAGAACGACGACGCCAACCGCGCGCTCATGGGCTCGAACATGCAACGCCAAGCGGTGCCGCTGCTGCAAGCAGATGCGCCGATCGTCGGCACCGGCATGGAAGGCACGGTCGCACGTGACTCCGGCGCCGCCATCACCGCGCGCCGCACCGGCATCGTGGAGCAGGTGGACAGCCAACGTATCGTCGTGCGCGCGACGGAAGAAAAAGACCCGGCGAAACCCGGCGTCGATATCTATCGTCTGCTCAAGTTCCAACGCTCGAACCAAAACACCTGCATCACGCAGCGCCCGATCGTGAAGGTCGGCGATCTCGTGAAGGCTGACGACATCATCGCCGACGGCCCGTCCACGGACCTCGGCGAGCTGGCGCTCGGCCGCAACGTGCTCGTCGCGTTCATGCCGTGGAACGGCTACAACTTCGAAGACTCGATCCTGATCTCCGAACGCATCGTCAAAGACGACGTGTTCACCTCGATCCACATCGAAGAGTTCGAAGTCGCCGCCCGCGATACGAAGCTCGGTCCGGAAGAAATCACCCGCGACATTCCGAACGTCGGTGAAGAAGCGCTCCGCAATCTGGACGAAGCCGGCATCGTCGCCATCGGCGCCGAACTCGAGCCGGGTGACATCCTCGTCGGCAAGGTGACGCCGAAGGGCGAGAGCCCGATGACGCCGGAAGAAAAGCTGCTGCGCGCCATCTTCGGCGAAAAAGCCTCCGACGTGCGCGACACGTCGCTGCGCCTGCCGCCGGGCGTGAATGGTACGGTCGTCGAAGTGCGCGTGTTCAACCGCCACGGCGTCGATAAGGACCAACGCGCGCTTCAGATCGAGAAGGAAGAAATCGAACGCTTGGCGAAGGACCGCGACGACGAACTCGCGATCCTCGAGCGCAACATCTTCGGCCGTCTGACCGAAATCCTGACCGGCAAGCAGGCAACGACCGGCCCGAAGGGCTTCAAGAAGGGCGTGATCGACGCGGAAGCGTTGGAAACGCACTCCAAGGGCCAGTGGTGGCAGTTCGGCATCGAAGACGAAGCCGGCATGGCCGAGATCGAAGCGCTGAAGAAGCAATACGATGACGCCAAGAAGCGTCTCGATGCACGCTTTGCCGACAAGGTCGACAAACTCACCCGCGGCGACGAACTGCCGCCGGGCGTGATGAAGGTCGTCAAAGTGTTCGTCGCGGTGAAGCGCAAGCTTCAGCCGGGCGACAAGATGGCCGGCCGTCACGGCAACAAGGGCGTCATTTCCAAGATCACCCCGATCGAGGACATGCCGTTCCTGGATGATGGCACGCACGTCGACATCGTTCTGAACCCGCTGGGCGTGCCGTCGCGCATGAACGTCGGTCAGATTCTCGAAACCCACTTGGGCTGGGCCTGCGCGGGCATTGGCAAGCAAGTGCGCGAAGCGCTCGAAGTGTTCGAGCGTGACGGTGATCGCAAGCCGCTCGAGAAGAAGCTGCGCGATGTCTACGGCGAAAAAGAAGATCTGCCGAAGACGACCGAGGAGCTGCGTGAACTCGCGCAGAACATCTCCAAGGGCGTGCCGGTGGCGACGCCAGTGTTCGACGGCGCCAAGGATAGCGATATCCGCGAGCTGCTGACGAAGGCGGGCTTCTCCGAAACCGGGCAGGTGATGCTGAAGGATGGTCAGACGGGCGAGACGTTCAAGCGTCCTGTCACCGTCGGCTACATCTACATGCTGAAGCTGCACCACTTGGTGGACGACAAGATCCACGCACGTTCGATCGGCCCGTACTCGCTCGTCACGCAGCAGCCGCTGGGTGGTAAGGCGCAGTTCGGCGGTCAGCGCTTCGGTGAAATGGAAGTGTGGGCGCTCGAAGCGTACGGCGCTGCGTATACCTTGCAGGAAATGCTGACGGTGAAGTCGGACGACGTCGCCGGCCGCACCAAGGTCTACGAAGCGATCACGCGCGGCCACGACACGTTCGAGGCCGGCATCCCCGAGTCGTTCAACGTGCTCGTCAAGGAAATGCGCTCGCTCGGCCTCAACGTCGAACTCGTCGACGGTCTGAAGCTGAAGGCGGCCGAATAACCGGCGCCGGCGCGTCTCGGGTGAGACGCGCCGGATAGCCTGGATGTGAACTCACGGGGCGCCGGCCGCAGACCGGCGCGACGGAAGGTCAAAACGATGAATGCTATGAACCAAGACCTGATCAACAACACGTTCGGCAATCAGCCGCCGGCGCCGGTGTTCGATCAGATCAAAATCTCGATCGCGAGCCCCGAACAAATCAAGTCGTGGAGCTTCGGCGAGATCAAGAAGCCTGAGACGATCAACTACCGCACGTTCAAGCCTGAGCGTGACGGTCTCTTCTGCGCGCGTATCTTTGGCCCGATCAAGGATTACGAATGCCTGTGCGGCAAGTACAAGCGCATGAAGTACAAGGACATCATCTGCGAAAAGTGCGGTGTCCAAGTGACGCTGCAGCGCGTGCGCCGCGAGCGCATGGGCCACATCGAACTGGCCGCGCCTGTCGCGCACATCTGGTTCCTGAAGAGCTTGCCTTCCCGCATCGCGCTGATGCTGGACATGGCGCTGAAGGACATCGAGCGCGTGCTCTATTTCGAGCAATATATCGTGCTCGAGCCGGGCTTGACGCCGCTTGAAGCTAAGCAGCTGCTGACCGAAGAAGATTACATCCGCGCTCAGGACGAGTACGGCGAAGACAGCTTCACTGCTTCGATCGGCGCCGAAGCCATTCGCGAAATCCTGATGGCGCTCAACCTCGAAAAAGAGGCTGAGCAGCTGCGCAAGGAAATCGCGGAATCGACCTCGGAGCTGAAGCCGAAGAAGTTGGCCAAGCGCCTGAAGCTGGTCGAAGCGTTCATTCGTTCGGGCAACAAGCCGGAATGGATGATTCTGACGGTCGTACCGGTGATCCCGCCGGAACTGCGTCCGCTCGTGCCGCTCGATGGCGGCCGCTTTGCCACGTCGGATCTGAACGATCTCTATCGCCGCGTTATCAACCGCAACAATCGCTTGAAGCGCCTGATGGAGCTCCGCGCGCCGGACATCATCATTCGCAACGAAAAGCGCATGCTGCAGGAAGCTGTCGATGCGCTGTTCGATAACGGCCGCCGCGGCCGCGTCATCACGGGCGCCAACAAGCGTCCGCTGAAGTCGCTCGCCGACATGCTGAAGGGCAAGCAGGGCCGCTTCCGTCAGAACTTGCT
>JAIELJ010000020.1 GCA_019753105.1 Hyphomonadaceae bacterium | reverse complement strand
TCGGTGGCGTAGCTCATCTGGTTAGAGCGTGGGATTCATAACCCCAAGGTAGGTGGTTCAAGTCCACCCGCCACCACCAAGTTTCCAAAGAACTTTCTACGACCCGGTTCAGGTCCACACCCGCCCGCATAATCTTCTAGGTACACCATAGGTACAGAGCCCGGCCAATAAGGCACTCTGGGGAACTGCGGCTCGACACGCGATAGCACGGTGGGGCGGCGCGTTAAGCCTCTAATCAAGTCCTGCGCGCTGCTCGCAGTGTGGATCACGCGATCACGTGGACGTACGCGCGCCGCTGGCGAAGCGGGACGGCGGTCCAGCGGGTCCGATTGTGGAGCACTGAGCGCCAGGAATGCGATCCAATCCGGTCGTTCCGACAATTTCATCACCGGCCGGAAATCGCCGACTCCGGTCATTGCGGCCAACAATCAGACCTCGACAAAGCTAGTTCGATTTCGATTTGGATTCGTTGGCCGCTGAACCGAAAATGCCCTTCGCCATAAGCGAAGTTTCGCTGTCCCGCCGGATTTGAAACACCTCCGCGCGTAGCGCATGCACGCGCGTATCTTCCGGAGAAGCAAGCGCGGCCAGTTCCGCCAAATGGCAGGCGACACGGGGCTGGGTTTCCACCAGTTCGCGCGCACGCTCAGCGAGCTTGGCTGCGCCACCCGCAAGCAAAGCGATTTCCGCCCCGAGCATCGCGTCTTGAGCGGGCTTCAAATTGGCTGGATTGCCGTCATACCAGCCGCCGTAAAGCCGCCAAATATTGCGCACGACAAACTCAGGTTCATCGTAGAGCGGTCGCAGATAAGGCTTCTCCAGCGCCGCTGGATCAACCTTGACGCTATGAATGATATCGTTGAGCCGCGCACCTTGGTTCATCAGTGCGATGGTTTCATCAACAAGCTTGTCGAGCGTATCGGCCACTTCTGTAAGCACGCTCTTAATGCGTTCGCGCCCACCAATCGGCAGACCGTGCGCGGGCAAAAACAACTCGGCATCCCGGCTCGCCATGTCACGAAGGGCAGAGGCCCACTCGCGGGGATATCGCTGGACCTTCTGCGGATTGCCGGCGTTCGGAAAATTCCAAATGAAGAAGTCGCCAGCACAAATCGCTTTATGTTTAGGAACCCAAGCCCAGGTATGATCGTCAGTTTCCCCCTTGGCGTGGTGCAAATCGATCGCAAGGCCGCCAACATTGAGAGACATGGTGTCAGTGTAAGTCCGGTCTGGCTTGGGTGAGCTTCCCGGCAGAAACCGTGTTTCACTTGAGATGTCATAACCTGCGCGGCGGAATTGACCGAACTGGCGTTCATTGACGATGTGATTGTAGCCATTGGTCATGTTGTAGCGCTCAAAGCGACGCGCGACGTTGACATGGCCGCACACGCACGGTCGCGGCTGATTGCTGCTGGCGGCATCCGCAATAAAGGCGCCGCAGCCACCGACATGGTCGACGTGGCCGTGCGTGTAGACGATCGTGTTGAAGCGATCCTTCTTCCACCGCCTTATCTCCTCGACAACGCGAGAGCCGCCCTGAGGATTTGAGGTGTCGAACGCAACGAGGCCGTCGTCCGTTTCAAACAGGATCGAGTGAGAGAACGCCTCAACCATCGCCACGCCGCGCCCGATCTCGGAAAGCTGGTGGTTGATGCGGTTGATCGGGCCAACCTGCGCTGCTCCTTCTGCGCCTTCGATCACAGCGCTCGACAGCGCCAACAAATCCGCCATGGGCATGCCCTTCGTTCAAAAGCGAGAAGTCATTTATTGCCCATTTGGAGCCCGCAGCAAATCAATCTCGAAGGCGGGGTCGCTCCAGTCCGGTCATTGTCGCTGCCGCAAAGACGAAGGCCGAAGTTCGCCGCTTCCGGTCATTGCCAACGATCAAAGGACTTCATCCAATGCTCGGATCAGTTTGCTGACTTCATCGGGGGACGTGTAGTGCACGAAGCTGACACGTAAGACGCCGTGTTCGGGGTTGACGCCCTGCGCCTCAAGACAACGTACGGCGTAAAAGTCGCCACCGCTCGCCATGATGCCCTTGGCGGAGAGCCTCGCGGCAACCGCAGCGCCTGGTTCGCGTAAGACCAGCGCCACCGTCGGCGCGCGGACTTCTGCCTGTGTAGGGCCAAGCAAACGTACGGAATTCTTCTCAACGAGATAGTCGAGAAGCGGCCGCAGCAGCGCGGACTCGTGGGCCCGCATCAGATCGTGCACGGCTTCAGCTCTTTGGTGAGGCGCGATGTCGCCGGTCTGATGGTGATGGTAGAGTGCATCGACATAGTCGACTAAGCCGGCCGAGGCCGCTATTTGCGCATGATCCGGGCCAGCGGGCGTGAAGCGTTTGTAGAGCGTGCCAGCGTTGAAGTAATGCCCCTGGTTCGGCAACGTCTCGGCAAGCGCGCGCCTCACAACCATTACGCCCTGATGCGGACCGTAAGTCTTGTACGCAGAAAAGAGATAGATATCGACGCCAAGCTTGCCGACATTCGGCAAGCCGTGTGGCGCATAGCTCACGCCATCGACGCAAACGTATGCGCCAACGCCATGTGCTAGCGCGGTGATCTCAGCGACCGGATTGATCTCGGCGACGACATTTGAGCAATGCGGAAAGCAAACGAGCTTTACCTTCTCGTCGAGTAGAGCCTTGAGGCCATCAAGCGGCAGGTTGCCGCTTTCGCGCTCCAACTTCCATTCTCGGATCTCAATTCCCCGCGCAGCTAGTCTCCGCCAAGGACCTGAGTTGGCTTCGTGATCCTGATTGGTGACAACAACAGCGTCGCCTGGTTTCAGCATCTCACCGAATGCCTGGGCGAGCACGTAAGTGTTTTGTGTGGTCGACGGTCCGAAGCTGACTTCGTCGTTGTCGACATTGAGGATCGCCGACAGCCGCCGACGTGCTTCGTCCATCTCCTCTCCAGCCAAACGCGAGGGCGCATACGCGGCGTAGGGTTGAACCTTCCGTTCGCGGTAGAACCGCGTCAGTCGGTCGATCACTTGAGCGCAGGGGTAAGACCCGCCCGCATTCTCAAAAAACGCCTCGTTCTGCAGCGACGGTTGCGAGAACGCCGGAAAGTGGCCGCGCACAAAATCTAAGTCGAGTTGCATGGGTATCACTCTTAGACACGGGCCAAAAACGCTTGTGGCGTCAGCCTGGCTTTGGCGTAGCGCGCATTCAAGTAGAACGTGCGCGGGCGGTATGATCAATCCAAAGGTGACGGTGAAGTTAGCGCTCGCAGCATGACCGGATGCGCCGAAATCGGCCATCGCTCAGGTTTTGGATGGAGGCACCACCCACGTTGAGACGGACCGCCCTATTCGCTCGAAAAGGAAGGTGACTAGTCAGAGCAACGGCACGGGCCTAGGCTCCGGCATGCACGGTGGGGACCGGCTGCTGGGGTATACAGATGGCGGTGGTGCAGCCCGTATTCGCGGCTGGCATGGCGGCTCTTGCAGCCACTGGGGCCAATGCGCAAACCATCGATCAAGCGCCGATAGACGACGGCATATTCGGCCCGTTTGAGTTGTCGTCCAATATCGCGCTTGTCTCGGACTACCGCGGTCGTGGCGTCAGTTACACGGACAACTCCATCGCGCTTCAAGGGGGCGTTGACATTGTCGAGCCGTCGGGGTGGAGCGCCGGTGTGTGGGCGTCGACGATTGGCGACGCAACCGACGCGGATCTTGAAATCGATCTCTACGCCGCGCGTTCGTTCGCGGTGGGGCCTGCTGAAATCTCGTTCGGCGCTGCGGCTTACGTCTTTCCAGAAGGCGACGATTGGGATTTTGCAGATGTGCAGGCCAGCATCGCGGTCGCCATTGGCCCTATCGATACGACGCTATCAGTCAACTACGCCTGGGAACAAGAGAACCTCGGCGACGAGGACGATATCTACGTCGCCCTGAATGGAACGACGCCTATTGGCACGCTCGGCGGCGTCCCGCTCAGCCTGGGCGGCAGTATCGGATATGAAGAAGGTGCGTTCGCGATTGAAGACGCAAAGCTAGATTGGTCGCTGAGCGTGACGGCCGCGATAGAGGAGATCGCGTTCAGCGTTTCGTACGTCGATACCGATCTCCATGGCGATCTCGGTGAGCCCGGCTTGGTGTTTTCAATCGCCCGCACTTTTTGAGGGCCTAGTTCTTGCGGAGCGAGCGATGGGAGGCCGTACAATGGTAAAGACGCTGATTGTTTTCGGGATGCTCACCGCGCTGACTTTGTCCAACATCAGCGCCGCCGAAGCGCGCGTATTTGAGCCTCAGGCGAACTGGTGGGACTCGGGGCGAACTTGTGTCGCAACTCGCAGCCCGCCGGGAAGGCGCTGGCGCGCCCTGCCGCCGCGCCCGTGCGCGCGACTGCAGGAGCCCCGCCTAGACGCTGCGGTCGCCCTCGAGGTACGCACGCCGTCCTGGCAAGACCCAAGTATCAAGTCCGCATCTTCCGCCTCAAGTGAAGCAGTTTAAACGTCGAATGATCCCAGAGGGTGAGCGCCCCGCCCCGCCAGGTTTGCTGAACGTCTTAGTCGACCGAAAGTAGTCGGCCAGTGCGCCTGCTGCATTGCGGCGTGGTTTCGCCGAACTCGGTCGTCGGTAATGTGCGAGCGGGCAACAGCCAAAAACGGGACTCCAAAGGTTCGACGACATAAAACCTCCGGGGCCATACTCGGAGGCAGTACATGCGCATATCGAGCCTGCCCTACTTGACTGCAGCTGCATTGAGTTTGTTGGGAGCAGCCACTCACGAGATTGTCGGCGCACCGATAGTCCTATCGCCCTTGGCGGACACCAACCTCCCTCACGATGTGATCCGGCTGCACCATTTTTCTTGGCACGTTGGAACTGTCGCTGCCCTTGGGATGGCTGCGCTGTACATCATGGCAATGCGGCATTCCCCTGGCAGGCTATTCGCAATGGTGGCCACAGCAATGAGCGCCGGCTTTGCGGTCCTAGCAATTGGGTTGGCTTCATTTGGCAATGCGGTGCTTTGGACGACGCCGGCTCCGTATCCTTGGACGTTGGTTGCAACCGTTGGTCTTCTTGGCGTGCTGCTGACGCCCAGATCGCTAAGCGTCGCCGGATCCGACTGACGCAGCGCACCCAGACCTGCCGTTCGCGGGCATCACCTTCGTGCGACGCACTTTCGCCGTTTTTCCGGTCATCGGGCCGTCTAGAAAAGTGGGCCCGGCGATTGCCGAGCCCGGTGAAGTCTGGATGCTATCTTCGTCTCAGTGCGCCAGCGGCACGGTGACCATCAGAACGCGCGGTGGATTTCGCACGGTTCGTTCTGGTTTAGGGCCGTTCGCGCGCAACGATTTGCTGGGCAATCATTTCAGCCACCTCGGGCTGATCGAAATATGTCGTATGGATCAGACTGTCCCAGGTCATCGCGTCGCGGGCCATCTCAATAACAGCGTTGCTCGCGTCTGCACCGAAGCTGAAGAGGCTCGACCGATACTTCTCGAAGAGGCGGCGCGTTGAGTCCGCAGAGGTGGAAGACATTCGCTGGGCGAGGTCCCCATCCAGAATGATTTCCTGAGTTCCATAATAGTGGGAATACGGCGAGGTATCGCCAACCTTGATGCCGCCATCGCGACCCAGAGCGAGACCCTTGAGGACTCCGGCAATCGTTCGATTTATCCAGCCACGCGACAGCCAGTCCAAAGCCGCCAGAGAGACAAGCCTCACGGCGAAATAGGCCAATACAAAAGAACTTGCGGAATACATCGTGTCCAGCACGATAGCTGTCCAATAGAAGTCGACGGATCCCGCCACGGAATTCTCCCGCGCTATCTCTAGCGCACCGGGTGCAAAGTAGATGGCAGCCAGAAGCGTGACGACTAATCCCAGGAACTCCGCCGAGGGCATCGTCGCGCGACCGAGCGATCCACGCGGAAACGGTTTGATGTCGAGATTTTCGACGTGCTGCAGGAACGCGATCGCCTCATCGTTGGGATGCCTGATCGCCGTGATCTCCGGGAAGGCTCTCTTCGGCTGACGAGCGCGACGCATCCGCAGAAGCCCCCTGTAGGCCACAGGCACCGCCAACAGGATCGCCGCCAGGAAAGGCCAGTACGACCAATGGGCCGTCACCGAGGCAAAGAGCGCAGACAATCCCCCCAAGAGTACAACAAATGCGAACGCCCACTTCAGCCCGGCTTCTACTGCGTCAACCTTCGTCCGCAAGAACGGCGTCCCGACCGTGATCAAGGAGGCCAACTTTCGCCTCCGACGGCCCTCGCGCCACGCAATTCTGCAGGCCGCGTCATTTGCGACATTGCCGCCATGACTGTGGCCGATCACATGGACCCAGCCGCGTCGCGACGCCGCGTCCAACTCCCTCTGCAAAGCCGCAGCTGCGCGCGCGCGCGCCAATGCACTGTTCGCACCGTCCCACAGGAAAGGAATACATTCGAGATCATAACCGAGTGCTGAAAGCTGCTCGGCCAGTCTGATCATGAAATCAGAACCGATTTGATACCATTTGCTTCCCTCCCGCTCTGCGGAGGTATCTCCTGTACCGTGCACCGTGACGACGCGAATGAGCGGCCGCGGCGCGCCATCACACTTCGCGGCGCTGAGGGCGGCGTCAGGGCCGTTCATGGGCTTGCAGTGAAGGCGTTTCCGAGAGTGTCGTAGTGGGTGAAGTGGCGGGGGAAGAAGTGTTCGGAGGCCAAAAAAAATCGGCAATCGCCGCCCAGCTCGCCAGAGTCAACTGCCCCAATACGCTCCCGCTAGATTGGTTCGGCGGCAGAGCTCGATAGCCACTATTCTGGTCTGTTTGACGCGCTACGTCCTGTAGGGACGCGGCGATGAGCAATGGATCATTGATGGAGTAAACCCTCGATGTTGCGAGAGGCGTAGTCGCTGGATGGCCGCCCACAATGACAAGCACAGCACCGCCGGATGGATCAAGGCCGAACCCATACCGTGTATTCAGGTCGGCGATCGCGTCACCGCTCACAGCAGGGCTGAATGCGCCTTCGTCTCCGACGAACAACGCGCCGATGCGCTGCGAAGTCTGCCGCGACAATGCGCGCGCCGATGCCTCCAAGGCCGCCCGCAACTCGGGCGTCGCCTGCGTCTCTTCGTGAGTCGGAACAAGCATCAAATATCCCGCATAAGCGTCACCCACAGCACCCGCAGGCGGTGCTTCAGCGAACGAACGGATCAGGATTGTGCTGACTTCCGCTGGAGCGGGCTGGGACGGCGCCGCAACACGACGTGGAGACGACGATGGCGACTGCGCAGCTTGGCCGCATCCGGAGGACCAAGTCGCCAACATCCCCACGGCCAGCAAGAACGAGCGCCGCTTCATGAGTGTCCCTCCGCTTTTTAGGTTAGTTTGAGCCCGCCGGCGACGCCGTCGCCTTGATCAGGCTCAAGCAAACCCGAGCTGAGTTCTGGCGATTTGTCTCATGAGTGCCGACGGCGCTGGTTACGACTAGCGCGGCTCACGGCTTCGAAGGGCGACAACGGTCCCGCGTGAGCGGCCGGCTCTCTCAATTGCGGTCTGTGGCTTAGCGCTCACAGCAATGGCGCGTTGTCGCCGACGCCAGCCATTCGGTCTCGCGTCCTTGAGCCACGCAGCCTCTTACGAACCACCAGTGGCATCGCCCGAGCACTCGCATTTTGATCCCGATCATCCAGGTCAACGTGCAGTGTCTGTTCTGACTCTAAGGAGGGATTGGCGATGGCCTCGGTTATGTCTTGAGGTTTTCCTTGCCACCGGTGCGACCGGCGCGAGACATCGCAAGCCGACCGACTGCTCGACTGGTGCCCGGCACACTCTACGGAAGATTCTCGCTGACTCCGCACGCGGCGCCTCTTTGGAAGACCGCGCCGATCGACGTATTGTTGAACGGCGCGCTTGGTTCAATCCGGCCGCTCGCACGCCCACCAATCCGGCACGAGATCCTTTGGAGACTCGCCGGCAACTGTCTGTCTTGCGATTGGATCCGGACATCTTTTGCGCGCCGGCACTCCTCAAGGCCCCTGACTTACCGACTGCTCCCACCGTAATCGCTGATTGCGACGTCTTTCGCGGCCATTGAGCAAAATCAATCCAACTGCCGCCAAAGGGAATACCGTCGCGCAAAGCTTGGGAGGCTACGATGCGAATTGGATTTGGCGGCGCGATTTTCGTATCGGCCTTCGCCAGTTTAGCCTCGGGGTGCGCCACTCTTCCCAGTGTCGGTGCAACCGCGGTTTCGGCGAGCCAATGCTACACCGAATATCCCGAGAACCGTCCACTCGTCTCGGCTGGCAATGCGCAAAGCGCTGCAGACGTCTGCGGTGGCGCGAGCCACAGCGAGGGACGGCCAGTGCGGGATATCGTGAATGCGATGTACCACGCGGGCGTCGGCGAGCGACTTCTCGCGGAGAAGCTCAACGAGCAAGGCGGCGCCATTGATGAGTCCGCTCGCCGCCTCAATGAAGCAGAACGCTATCTCCAACAGGCGCTTGCGCTGCGCGGCGACCGCCAGGACGTTCGACTCGCGCTGGCCTGGGTTCACTACGATCAGCGCCGATACCCCGACGCGCTCGGTGAGATCGCGACGGTGCTACGCGAACAGGACAATCCCACAAACTGGACTCATGCCAGCGCACACTATCTGCGCGGTCTTGTCCTGGCCGATTCTGGCGATGCGGTCTCAGCGCTGACTGATTGGGAAGTGCTCACCAGCGATGCGCTCGATCGACACGCCTATGCCATTGCGGCGCGGCGTAGGATCGTGTCGGTGGCCACGCGGCTCGGCATCGCCGCCGTCAACAGCGGGACGCGAGAGACAGTCCAGAACGCCATCGCGCTGTTCGAGCGCGCTCAAAGCGCGGCGGAAAGTTCGGCCGACCAGAACGGCAGCTGGGGCGCAATGGCGTTTCCCATCGCAGTATCGCCCGCCGTCGATTGGCCGAGCGAGTTCGAACGCGTAAGCAGCGTGGAGGCCGCTGACGTCCTCACCAATCTCGGCCGTGCGCGGCTTCAGCTTGCGGGTCTGACGGGACGCGCTGGAACAGCCGACTTCAAGTGCGGCGTCGACGATGCAACGCCTGAATTGCTCAACCTGGCGCGGCAAGATTTCGATTCTGCGTTGCTGCGCGCAGTCCCCGGAAGCGCCAGCGCCGCCGCCGCCAATCGCGGCAAGACGTGCGCGCTCCTGGCGCTGAACCGGACCTCCGAAGCGGTGGCCGCTGCGCTGGCGACGGTGCCGGGCGATTCGCCGTTGCGGCAAGACTGGCGCAACTGGCGCATGCTTGGCCGCGCGCAAGCGCGCTTGGTCACGACGGATCAACAACATCAGACAGCGGCGGACAGCTTGATTGCCGCCAGCACGCTGCTGTCCGGCGCTTCCACAGGCTTCGTCGGCGATCGCCGCGCCGAGCTCGCGGATATCTACGTCGAGACGGCGGACATGTACTTCAATCCGCGCACTGACGACACGTATTTTCAAGATTATCAAGACCCAGATGTCGATCTCGCTCGGAACTATCTCTGTGACGCGATCCTGGAGCTGATGCGTCCCCGCCCCTGTCAAGCGGACCAACTCACAGGCTCGGAAGGCAGTGCGGGCGCGCGCTTTGCCAACGCCTTCGTGAAACGCGGCCGAATTCTCTTTTACCAAGGCAACTTCAGCGGCGCGCGGGCCGACTTCGTGGGCGCGCGTTTGCTCACCAACGATATGGGCGATCGGTTCTCGAGCGTTCGCGCCGAAGCGCTCTATTATTTGAGCCGCTTGGCCACCGATCGGGACAACTCCGGTGAGGCCGAGTCCGCGATCAGCATGGCTGACGCTGCTTTTGCACTCGTTCCGTTGCCGCTCTATCGCCAGCAGGCTTGTCTCTCGCGCATTCATTTCCGCCGCGTAGCGGCCGCGGATCAGAACTATTGTGCAGCGGCCAATGCGGGAACGCCGGACGCGGGCGCACACCTCTTCGAGGGCCTCTATGAATTGCGCCGCGCTCATATCGCCAACAGCGAGGGCGCCCGCCACCGCGCCTGGGAATCCGCCTACCGCGCGTTCGAGACAGGTCTGCGCGTGCTCGACTCGACGGGCAGCACGGCGGATCAGCGCGAGCTGCGCGCGCGCCTTCTGCTCGGACGCGCCACCGCTCAATCCTGCGTCGGCTTCGCGCAGATTGGCACCGACATGGAGAACGCCATCGCCGCGCAAGTCGGGCAGGACATGAAGGATCGCGCGCACGCATTCTTCGAACGGCACCGCGTCATGACCTGCGACGGTCAACCAACCCATTCGCACTGAGATATTAGGAGGCATCGACATATGAGCGAACGTCAAAGCGGCGGCCGCACTTCGGGCCTGGGCCTCGTCGCACTCGTCATGGTGTTTTACGTCATCGGTCTAGCGACGCTCACGGCGCACGCGCGGTACCAGGCGCACCAGCTCGCAGAACTCGCCGACGCACGCGAGGTCGTCAGCATCGAGAACACTGCGTGGAGTGTGCAAAACACAGAACTGACTCGGGACAACCGGGATTTGCGGTGGCTCCTGGGACAAAGACCGCAACCCGACAACTACCCTGCATCGAACGATCCATCTGTCGATCCCAATCCAGAGGACTGATCCTCGTCAACACGCTGGCATGTTCACACGCGCCCTACGGAGCAAGGAAATGACTGAACAATCCGCCCCCGGCACCGGCCGCGAGAACAGATCATCGTGGGCGTGGCTCATCTTCGACGGCCCCGTGGCGTTGCTTATTCTGATCTTCGGGGTCTATTTCATTGTCGCCCAGCGCGACGAGTGGTCAGCACGCGCCAGCGAGTTTCAGGGCGAATGCAGTAAACAGGTGAACCTGGAGAATGCCAGCGTCGAGCTGCGCGCCGTCAATCTGCGCCTGCGCGCGGGCCTGCCTCGCCTAGCGGAACATCCGCACGCCTATCCCGCTCCGTCCATAGCTGCGGACGAGGCTTACGTTGCTTACGGCTGTTCGCCCGGTGAAGATCGCCCGACGCCAGCCATGCCGAGCGCGTCCCTCAACGATCTATTCGCCGCGCTGATCGCGCCGCCGCGCACGGACTGAGGCCTCAAGTGAGGCCACCGCCGATGAACGTTATCCTTCACATTGCCGCGTTTGCAGCCCTTGTGGTGAGTTGCGTCCCTCTGCCAGCGTCCAGATCATGGGAGCGGCTCTTCTAGTGTCTGAATTGGGCCAACTTACGTCATAGCTGCGTCGCAGCAAAAAAGCCGAAAGCAACGTCCGCTTTTCGCCGTAAGACGACATTGGCCGCTCGAAGGGCGCTCAAGCAGCGGCGACCTGCCGTGCGTAGTCGTCAGCGTCGAACCAGCCGCGTGACGCCGACACTTTGAAATCGGCGTCGACATCCCATTCTTCCCAGCCCGCGATCTTCAAACTTCTCTTCGTCACGGCGTGCGTGCCCGTGAACGTCCAAAGATAAATGACGTGCTCACCAGCGCAACGCACACCGTCGCACACAAGCGAAAGATCCGGCACGTCGGCGAAGAATCCCGCGGCCATTTCGGCGACTCCAGCGCGACCGGTCCACGGGGCACCACGGTTTATGACAATGCCGCCGTCCGAAGTGTAGAACTCCGCGACAGCGTCTGGCGAACCGGTGTTCCAAGCTGCCGTGTAGCCCGCCGCTAATTTCGTCGCCTGCTCAATGCTGATCGTCATCTGCCGTCCCTGCGATTTGTGTGCAACGCGATGTATATTCGATCTTCTCGATCCGCTGCATCTGACTGGCGTAGGAAATCTGTTCGAGCGTCACGAAGCCTCCCCGCCTTCATGCTGGCGCGTCGCTAAGGGTCAAGTCAGCGAAGGCAAGCGGATGGTCCGTCGCCGCTCAAGGGTCGGGCCACCCTAAGGCGCAGATCGCTTCAGCAAACGGCGGGCTCGCTCCAGTCAGGCCGTCGGTAATGCCGCGAGCGCTAAGGCCAGATCTCGCCGGAAATGGACGGTCGCAACATTCGTTGGCTCGCCCGAATTGACCTCGCGCAAGGTATCTCCTGCCTCTGCAGATTTATCTCGCATCTCCTAACCGATGGATGACAAACGAAAATGCTGCACAAGCAAATTCTGGAATGGCAAGCACGTCATCCAACGGTCACCTGGCTACTCTGGGGAGTCATCTGGGCCGTCGTGTTGATCACGCTGTTCTGGCCCAATCCCGCTCACGGCGTGTGATAAGTCGCAACTGCTCTTCACCAGTTCGCGACTGGCTTGATCGATCCAATCGTGTCGCCGGTAATGCTTCGGGCAATTCGGCGCGAGATCGCCGATCCCGGACATGCACCACTAGGGTCGCGTTGCGGCACGGATGACTTCATGATCTATTCGCCGATCCCCGGGAGGTCTGCATGGATAAGGCCAATGTCGAAGCCCGCTCCTGGCCGGACCCCTATTCGATTCCGCTTGAGGACTTCAACGTTGCGCGTCCCCGGCTATTCCGGGACGACGCCATGTGGCCGTTTTTCGCGCGCCTTCGGAAAGAGGCGCCGGTGCACTACTGCCGCGAAAGCCGCATTGGCCCGTACTGGTCGGTCTCGACGTTCGATCTGATCATGGCGGTCGATACCAGCCACAAGGCGTTTTCGTCAGACGCCTTCCGAGGCGGCGTCAACCTCGTCGATTTCGATGAGGACTTTACGAGCCCGAGTTTTATTACCATGGACCCGCCCAAGCACGACACGCAGCGCAAGGTCGTGCAGCCTATCGTGGCACCCGCAAACCTTGCCAAGCTGGAGGACACAATTCGTGCCCGGACCGCGATGGTGCTGGACGGCCTACCGCGAGGCGCGACCTTCAACTGGGTCGATCGCGTGTCGATCGAGTTGACGACCATGATGCTGGCGACGTTGTTCGACTTTCCCTTCGAAGAGAGATGGAAGCTCACGCGCTGGTCCGACATCTCTACGGCGCAGCGCGGCGCAAAGCTCGCCGGCGGAGGCGTCCTCGAGAACTACGAGCAACGCCGGGAAGAGCTGGCCGAGTGTCTCGACTATTTCACCCGACTCTGGAACGAGCGAGTGAACAGTGAACCGAGGCCGGACCTAATCTCCATGCTGGCGCACGGCGAAGCGACGCGCGACATGGACCCCATGGAGTATCTGGGCACGCTCACCTTGCTCATCGTCGGCGGCAATGACACCACCCGCAACTCGATGACGGGAGGGGTCCTGGCGCTGAACCAGTTTCCGGAGCAGTACGAGAAGCTGCGCGCTAATCCCGCCTTGATCGACAGCATGGTTCCGGAAATCATCCGCTGGCAGACGCCGCTCGCGTACATGCGCCGAACGGCGGTAGAAGACGTCGAACTCGGCGGACAAACCATTCGCGCAGGCGACAAGGTCGCCATGTGGTACGTGTCAGGCAATCGCGACGAGGCCGTGTTCGACCGTCCCGACGAACTCATCATCGACCGGCCGCAACCGCGCCGGCATCTCTCGTTCGGGTTTGGCATACATCGATGCGTCGGCAATCGCCTTGCAGAGCTCCAACTGAGGATCCTATGGGAGGAAATACTGGCGCGGCTTCCGCCGATTGAAGTCGTAGGGCCCCCGGTTCGCGTACTTTCCAGCTTCGTGAAAGGCTATGAGAGCCTGCCCGTGCGCATTCCGAATTAGTAGCGTCCGCTTTCACCGGGCGTCCACAAATCTCAAGTTTCTGGGTCGCTCTCCGAGCCTACCGTTCGCGGCCACACATCGGGATCGACCGGATCTCGCCAATACTGTTGAACAAGTCGGTGTGCCTGCGGCCGACGGCGTTGATCGCATCACCGCCACCGGCGCGGGATTTCAGAGCGTCAGCCAAGTGATCACCGCAGAAGACGCCGTGGCATCGCTCGCGCGCGAAGTGGAGGGCGCAGATAGCGTCATCGTGCGCAATCTGCTTGGCGAGTTCAGTGTTTTTGGGCATTCGTGCATTCAAAACCTTATGGCCGGAAAGGGCCAGCGCAAGACGTAACGGCCATTTCGGCGAGCGGCTTGCTCGCTCTAAAGCTGACATACAGTAACGGCGCGTGATCGACCGACCCCCATGGATCTAGTAGCTGTGCCGACAATCAAAGAGAGCACGCACACATGACCACGCTGCCTGAGGGCATCTTCCCTGTCACCCAAGAGACCGCACAGGCCGCGTTCGATTGGGTCTTCGCACCGTGGATCAAGGAGATGGGGTTTTGTGATTTTGTAGTGCGCGAAGGCTTTTTCTCTATGCGGCTCCCGCTCAACGATAGGCTCAAGTTCTTCTCAGGCGCCGTCTGCGGACAAGCACTGATGGCCGCAATCGACACTACAGCCTCGATGGCGAACGCAACGAGCCCACGCATGAGCAAGGGCACCGTGTATCAACACACGCACTTTCTCCGTCCCGCCGCAAACGATGACTTTCTCATCGAGGCGACGGTGAAGCGCTTCGGCAAAGCTAGCGCATACATCGATTGCAGCGTGACCTTCGTCGGCTCAGGCGAACTCGTCGCCCACGCCGTGCTCGAGTTCGCGTTCTAACCCCGCTTCTGAAAGGCGGGATTGGGCCATCGTGGGCCGTAGCGACGATCTTCGCGACCGACCTACTCGCTCCATTCCTGCCGGCTACGCCCTGCGCGCGCGAACGGCCTACTCTCGCCGAAAGCGGTCAGTCCAACCTCGACAACGCTGTGCGCAAAGTCGAGTAATGCCCGAGGCCTGGGCAGACATTCACAGAAGCGCGATCGCCGAGCCGCTCCTTCAGCGCGTCACTCATTGCCGGGGGCGCCCAATCGTCATGACTGCCGCTCCAAATCTCGGTCTCACATCGAATATCGTCAAGCACGTGGGCCCACGGCTGAACGTAAGCGTGCAGTTCGCTTCTATACGCTGCTTGGCGCTGCCCGAGGCAGGTACGCAACCCACATACTAAGACGTCGACAAAGCGGGGCGAAGCAAGCAGACCCAAATCGGCATCGGGACTCGCACGGAACATCATCTTGATCGCGAGTTCTGGGGCAAGCGCGACCAACGACGCTTGCGAAGCTGTGAAGAGGCGAAGCGCCCAATCGCCCGCTTGTGCTGCTTCGAAAACCGGTCGCCCAGCCATGTCCGGTAGAAAGTTGCCGAGCTGTAGCGGCGCCGCAGGCGCGATCAAGATGAGCTTGCGGACCAGAAGGCCGCGCCTTGCCGCCATGTGCACTGCCGACATGGCGCCGAGCGAGAACCCTACAACTGTAACCGGCTCATCGCCCCCCAATCCATCGAAGGCTGATAAGACGCTGTCTTCGTAGTTTCTCTTGTGATGCCCAAGTCGATCGAGAGCACGAACGTGCTGCAGGGGCGTTGATGCTCCAAACGCAGAAAGTTCTTCCGGCGAACCCGGCAAACCATGGCAATAAATGATGCGGCGATCCACACCTGCATTTGTCTGCAGGCGGACAGCGCATGCAATGTGACCTTACCGCCCAGCGCAAGGGGCGCCGCGCTTAGAAGCTTTACGTGCGCCTGACTTCTGAATTTCTGAGACGCTCAAGTCCCTCCGCTCGCGCCCCCACAGTCCAAGGGCGCGATTTCGCCGGGGACGGTCGTTCGACCGTAAGGTGTCTATATGAACGCGCGTGCAAGGCCGACGATAAGAGAAACCCTCAGATGATGACAAACAAGGCTCTGTGCTCGCGGCGTGTGGCGGGCTAGCCCTGGGGCGGCGCTAGCACGCTTCGATCGAGCGCTGCGACCGGCAGGCCACGTAGAGCCGCAATCAGCCGCGCCTGATCGGCAACGCCGGCCTTGCGCAACACGCCCTTCATCAGGAAGCGGACCGCGTTTTCAGTTACACCGCGGCGAATGGCGAACTCGCGGACGGTATCGCCATCGGCAAGCGACGCCGCCAGCAATGCCTCTGCTGGCGTAAAGCCAAACCATGCCGCCAAATGATCGACTGGCAGCGACGGCGCCTTGGCCTTGGCGCCAATGGTCAGCAGAATCGCGGCGCCTTCGATGTAACCGTCTAGCGCGTAAGCGGATTGCGCGGGTATGCGCACACCAATCACAGCATGCTCGACGCCGTCACGATTGTGCGCGATGAACGCAGCGCTCGCTTGCGCGGGGCCTGCGGCCAAGCGCTTCAATTCGGCGTGGGCATCCTTGTCGCAAAACAGCCAGCGACCATCGACGATGCGACCAGCGCCGTCGTCGATGAATTTGCTCACGCGCGGGTTCGCGTTGACGATCGAGAGATCGTCGCGCAACGCCAACACGCCGGTAGAAGAAAGCGCGAGCGAGGCTTCCGCGGCGCCGGCGCGCAGATCGGCTTCCGCCAGACGCCGGCTGATGCGCACAGCGCGCTGAATATGCGGCGCGACGAGGCGCATGCCGCGCTGCAGGCGCGTGATGTCAGTTCCGTCCGGGCCGGGCATCACCCACGCCAGCCGAGCGCGGCCATCGGTATCGAGGATCGCGATCAGCGCCCGGGTCATTTCCCAGGTTGCGAGGAAATGCTTGTACAAGGGACTTTCGACGAATTCGGCGCGCGGGCAGAGATCGTCGGTATTGATCACGCGGCCCACCGCCACCGTGCGCGTACGCACGCTCCATGGATTGGCGCCGGCGAACGTGGTCGCATACACTTCGCGTGCGTGCGCGGCGAGATAAGCGCTTGCAACGAACCGAGCGCCCGGCTCCGGCGGACGCTCCCACAGAAGAAAATTCGCGCCCCAAAGCGGCGGCGCATAGTGATTGACGAACCGAGTGAGCGCCTCATCCCAGGTCTGCGCGTCAAGCGCAGCCTGATAGATGCCGCCGACGATGTCGTTGAAAGATTCGAGCTCCGCATTCATTGCCGATCACCCGCTGCCGCCTATGGCTAGAGCGGCGACGGGCGGACGGCAATATCCCGAGATGAGATCAGGGAATGATGACCTGATCGGAGATTACGCCAAACGAGTGGAATTGATCCACCATGCAACCGCCAATATGGCCCCAGCCCCAGATCCGATAGCGATGCGAACCGCGCGGCAGGTCGTTGGCGATGGGAAGCACCGTGCCTTGGCCCGGCGACAGCCTCTCCGACATCTCGCCGCTCTCGTTCGACACGCGCTGGACATAGTACTGAATATCCGAGCAATGCGTGGTTGGCGCTATGAGCTGTAGTCCGATCATGGCGCCCGGACCGTCCGAACGAAGGGTGATTTCAGCGAAACCGTTACACACCAAAGCATTGCCGAACGGCGACCGCTCGCTGCCTTGGCAGGTCACGATGATTGGCCGACTCACGGACGCCACCGCGCCCGGAGCGATCCGGGTTTGGGCGTGCGCGGCGCCGGCGCTCAAGGCTAATGACGTCGCAAGCGCAACGAGTACGACGCGAAGCTTACACTTCATTTTGCAATTCTCCTCAGCAATCGTCCCCGCACATCGCGACGGCGTGGCTCACGCCGGACGCGGAAGTCTCAAAAGTTTTGCACGCTCAGCGTCGGGCGCGCCGCGGCACGTCATCGAGCGCAACTCGTATTCAAGATTGCCGCGCACGAAGTAGATTGCGCACGTGCCTATGTCTGCTTGCATCTGAAAGATGGCACCATCGGGATCGCCCTCTATGGGTGTCCTTTGGCCAGCCAGGGGCCGCGCCAGAGCTGCGCGCCACGCCTCGACTTGCGCCGGTTCGATCCACGTCACGTTGACGCGCAACTGGTTCTCGCGCGCATCGTAGGCGCAGGCGCGCCTTTGCGGGATGGTCTGCTGCGTAACGCCTTCGGAGAAACTGCCGCCCATCGCGTCGGAGACTTGGGCGGCCGTGAGATAACACGCGTTGATCGCGTCAACGGCCGTCACTTGGCTGGGGGCGAGCGGCGGCGCTGGCTGAACCGATGCAGCGGGAGCTGGCGCGCTGTCATCGCTCGGAGGCGGCGCGGGCTCTCCGCACGACGCGAGCAGAACGGCGCACAGTACAGCGACAGATCGGATCATCGGCGGACCTCGAAAGCTACGCCGCAAGGAAGCGCGCCAGGCTGGCGGCGCGCACTACCCAAATGAGTAGCGCCCGACGATTTCGTCGACGCTAGTTTTCCTTCGAATCGAGGGATCGGGGAGATTGCAATGGTTCGAGGTCTGCTACTTGCCACCGCCGCCACGATGGCGATGACCGTCTGCGCTCAGGCGCAAACCAACGGATCAATCGACATTTCGCGGACCAACCACGATTCCGGCTTCGGCTTCGATGTCACGGGCGTCAACGGCGCCATCTATCATGACTTCGGCAACGGCTTCGGCGTGCAGGGCGAGATACAATATCACGACCTGGATTTCGGGGTGGGCGATGCGCAGAACACACGGTACGGGTTGCACGGCCTTTACCGCACTGAAAACTGGGCGGTCGGCGCACTCGTCGGCACCGGCGACTGGTTCAGCAGCGACTTCGACCACTGGGGCGTTGAAGGCGCGTTCTATTTCGACCGCTGGACGCTGCAGGGGTCGTACATCAGCGGCGACCTGCCAAGCGTCACGGTCGATCGGCTGAATTTCTCGGGCCGCTACTTCGTCACTGATAACTTCTCGCTCGGCGGTGGCGTCGCATTCGGCAGTGCTGACGAGTTCGACTGGAATTCGTACGACCTCAACGCGGAGTATCGCTTTGGCGGCGCGCCGATCGCGATTTTCGCGGGCTACAATCGCGGCGATTTCGAGGATGCCGACGATGACACTGATAGCGTGCGCTTTGGCCTGCGCTGGGACATCGGCACGGGCAGCCTGATCGAGCGCGATCGCCACGGCGCGAGCTTCAACGACGTCGAGACCTTTATGCAGGATATATATCGGCTGGATTGAGCGCGTACCGGCCCTTCGGTGAAGGCAATGAGTGTACTCGGACACCTGCGAGTGGCCAAACGTCGTCGCGGCCTACGATCCAAACGCATAGCTCATGATCAACAGCGATGAATTACCTCCCGCACGGAGTGCGTTGTAAGCGACGCCGAGGCCAGATCACTGATGTTGATGGCGGGGAAATTCAGCGGATCTATCTCAAGTGGGCGGGTGACCGAAGACCGGCTCGCGCTGGTACGAGTGACCGCTTAGGCCAGCGTGCGTCATAGCCAAGATTTTCGCGAGCGACCTATTCGCTCCATTGCGGCCAGTGGGTTAGCGCCCGCAGCAATGGCGCGTTGTCGCCGAAAGTCGCCGGCGAGCGATCGTCAATGAACGTCTTATTCCAGATGTAACGCAGACGGGGGACGCTAGCGCCTGACGACTTTACGAAGACTTCTTCTGGGAAGGGCATCGAGGATGGGCAGTCGCAAAACCGGCCTCCTCCATCAATTGCATCAAACCCTGACTGAGTTCAGACGCAGGGAGTTCGCAATCACCGAAACCGAGGACAACGCCATCGCCGCCGCCGCAATCATCGGCGACAGGAGATCGCCGGTGATTGGGTAGAGCACGCCAGCGGCGATCGGTACGCCGGCCACGTTGTAGGCGAAGGCAAAGAACAGGTTCTGGCGGATGTTGTTCATGGTCGCCCGCGAAATCGCGCGAGCGCGCACGATGCCAGTGAGGTCGCCATGAAGGAGCGTCACACCAGCGCTTTCGATGGCGACGTCAGTGCCAGATCCCATCGCAATGCCGACATCGGCCGCGGCCAGGGCGGGCGCGTCATTAACACCGTCTCCGGCCATCGCCACGATCCGGCCTTCGCCCTTCAACCGCGCCACGATGCGAGACTTGTCCTCGGGAAGAACTTCCGCCTCCACCGTGTCGATGCCGAGCGTACGCCCCACCGCCTCCGCCGTGGTGCGATTGTCGCCGGTCAGCATCACCAGCCGGATGCCTTGTGCCTTGAGGGCAGCGAGGGCGTCTGGCGTTGTCGCCTTGATCCGGTCAGCGATGCCGAAGACCGCTGCAGCGACACCATCCACGCTCAAGAAGATTGCCGTCGCGCCTTCGCGTCTTAGCTCTTCCGCCTTTGACCATAGACCAGCGGTGTCCACCTTCAACTCGGCCAGGTATTTTTCCGCGCCCAACGCTACCTTGCGCCCTTCCACGACCCCAACAACGCCCTTCCCAGTCGGAGAGTCGAAATCAGAAGCCTCGGCGAGCGCTAGACCACGCTCCTTTGCGGCTGCGACGATCGCCTGCGCCAATGGATGTTCGCTTTGGTTTTCTAGGCTCGCGGCGAGACGCAGTACATCGTATTCCGTTTGATTGGGCGCCGTTTGGATGGCGATCACCGCCGGTTTGCCTTCGGTGAGCGTGCCGGTCTTATCCAGAACAAGCGTGTCCACTTTCTCGAACCGCTCAAGCGCTTCTGCGTTCTGGATCAAGACGCCCGCGCGCGCACCTCGTCCGACCCCGGCCATGATCGACATCGGTGTCGCAAGCCCCAGCGCACACGGACAAGCGATGATGAGCACGGACACGGCCGCGATGAGCCCGTAGGAAAACGCCGGTGACGGCCCCAGCACCCACCATGCAATGAGTGCAACGACCGCAACCGCGATAACGGCGGGCACAAACCACCCAGAGACCTTGTCCGCGAGCCGTTGGATGGGCGCACGCGACCTTTGCGCATCCGCCACCATATGGACGATGCGAGAGAGCATCGTATCGGCACCAACCCGGTCAGCTTCAATTACCAGCGCGCCGGTCTGATTGAGTGTGCCACCGATAACGCGCGCGCCAGCTTCCCGGGTCACTGGCATCGACTCACCTGTCACCATGGATTCATCGATCGTGGAGCGGCCATCTTGGACGATCCCGTCCACCGGAATCTTTTCACCGGGGCGCACGCGCAG
>JAIELJ010000018.1 GCA_019753105.1 Hyphomonadaceae bacterium | reverse complement strand
ACACCTGCGCCACCGTCTTTGTTCGACTTGGGCTCAAGGAAAATTACGCCCGCACCTTCCAGCGCTCGGCGAACGGCTTCCACATTCGCCTCCGTACTACCCGACGGGCCGCGCGCGCCCTCCATTCGCTTGATGGTCTGCACAGAAAGCTTTGTTGCCTCGGCAAGCTGCTGTTGGCTCCAATTCAGAAGCCCGCGCGCTGCCCTAATTTGTCCGGCCGTCAGCAAATGTCACCTTTAGCGCCACAAGTCACTTTTAGTTTGACCAAAAAGGCCAGAAGGACTAAAAGGCGACTCCTGTAGCTGAAGGTTACCTCAAATGACCCGACGCCCGCCATCGGCGGCGAACGCGAGTGCGTGCCGAAACGAACCCACCCGCCGACTGATCCTGGGAGCCGCCGCCACGCCGCTCGTCCCTGGCACCACGCTCGCTGCCGACCCTGCCGCTGAGGCGTGCCAAGCTTGGCTTGCGCGCAACACAGAACATGAGCGGCTCGCGGTTCAATGGAGCCGGCTGGAGACCCGCCTGCATCGCGAGCACAACTGGATGAAGCTAACGCGCGGTCAACGCCGGCGTTTTCCTGAGAGCCGCGAGTTGGACGATCTCGACGACCGCATTGAGGTACTTAGCGACGAAAACGGCGCCTTGCTCAAGGCGCTTCCAGCCATCGTCGCCGCGTCGCCGATTGGCATTTGCGGCAAGCTCACCATCGCCGTCCTTGAGACGAAGAACGATTGTGAGGATGTGCACAGGCTGATCGCGAGCATCCTGCGCGATTATCGCGCACTGCATGGAGACGCGTGAGGCCATGGCCCGCGCGTCCCGCCGCAACGTGATCGCCGCGATCGGCGCGGCGCCCGTCATGGCGCAAGGCGACTTCGCGCCTCACGTATGCCATCGCCTCCGCCCCTTGTTAGCGCCAGATGTGATAATGGCCAAGATTTGGCTCTTTGCCTCGCATCACAATCTTCGCGTGGGCGGCCAATCCGAGGGATCGGCCCGGTCCGTGCGGAAAAGTAAGGTGCACGGCGCCTCTCTCAAGCGGTCTGCCGCTGCGCCATAGCGACGCCGGCGATAATGAGCCCCGCGCCAGCGATTTCCGGAAAGCCAACAAGCTCGCCGAAGAAGAGACCGCCAAGCGCCAATGCAAACACCGGCACAAGGAAACTGAAAGCGTTGGCCGCGCTCAGAGGCGCCGATTTGAGCGCTTCGAACCAGAGCCAGAATGCGAGCGCTGTGCCAAAGAGCGATAGGACAGCGAGCGCCGCGACGAATTCACTCGACCAGGCAATGGCGATGTCTTCGGTTGCGGCCGATGCGATCGCCAGCGGAATTGCTCCAAGCGTAAGACTCCAGCCCACAGCGGTCACCGCGTCCACGCTCTGACTGATGCGCTTCATGACCACGTTGCCGACGGCCGTTCCCGCCGCCGCCGCGATCACGAAGCCCGCACCCGTCAGGTAGAGCGAAGCACTGGGCGAAGTGAGTTGGGGCCAGCTGGCGATGGCGACACCTGTAAAGCCCAGCACCAGCCCCAAAGCGCCCCGAGCGGTCAATCGTTCGCCAAGAAACATGCGCCCGAGCACCGCGGCCAGGAGCGGCTGAGTGCTGAAGATGAGCGTGGCGAGGCCGGGCGACAGGAAGGCCGCACCGTGAAACATGCCGAGAAAACCGAGCGATGTCGCGCCTAAGGCCAAAAGAACAATCATGCCCCAGGCGCCGGCGTCTTTTGGCATCGGCCGGCGCAAGACCAGCGAAACGCCAATGAGCGCGATCCCGCCAGTGGCGGCGCGGAGCGCCGCAAACGCCAGATGTGGCGCAAGTTCAAGCCCTATGGCGATCAGCGGAAAGCACGACGCCCAAAGCGCCATCACTAGGACGAGACGAACTTGAGCGCCGAAGCTCACCGGAGCGATCCCGACAGAAAAACGGCGCATGGTCGTGCGACGCGGTTGCTGCGCCCTTGGACGGCGCTAAGCCTCCTGAGGTTTGGGCACTTCACTGGGTTCCGCGGCGCTCGATCATGAGGGGACCACAGCGTTGGTGCGTATATGAGATGAGCGCGCCGACCTGGGATCCAACCCTCGCGCCCCTCCCCCCGTAATGGCGCAACCTCGGGCCGCGCGCGCTCACTCGCTCTTGATCCTTTGGTCCGGTGACGTAGGCGATGGAACCTTCTCATCCAGCGCGTTCCAGATAACGCCGTGTTCGAGGAACGGCGTCCTGGCGGCGCGCGAGTTGAATCTGAAACACTTCGTGGCCGCCATATCGAAACGCAGCTTCGCTTGCGGCCAGGTAAAAGCGCCACATACGGCAGAAGCGCTCATCGAACATAGCGCGCACATCATCAAGGCGCGCTTCGAAGCGCTCTCGCCATGCGCGGAGGGTGTAAGCGTAGTGAAGCCGCCAGACTTCGATGTCGGTCACATAAAGTCCGGCGCGCTCGACAGCAGGCATGATCTCAGACAGCGCGGGAATGTAGCCGCCAGGAAAAATGTAGCGGTCGATCCAGGGGCTGGTGGCGCCCGCTCCGTCCGCGCGTCCGATCGTATGCAACAGAGCAACGCCATCCTCGGCGAGCAGCGACGCAATTTGCCGGAAGAATTCGTCATAGTGACCGCGCCCGACATGCTCGAACATGCCAACCGATACAATGCGATCGAACGCGCCTTCGGTCTCTCGATAATCTTCGAGTACGAATTCGGCCTGTGCGGCCAGATTCTGCGCCTGGGCGCGCACCCGCGCCACCGGCAATTGCGCCTGCGAGAGCGTGATGCCGCGGACATTGACGCCCCGCGTACGCGCCAAGTGGAGCGCAAGACCGCCCCAGCCGCAACCTATGTCCAGAAGCGAAAGGCCCGGACGCAGGCAAAGTTTCGCCGCGATGAGCTCCTTCTTGGCGTCCTGGGCCTCTTCAAGCGTCTCCGCGCCGGTTTCGTAATAGGCGCAGGAATATTGCAGATCCTCGTCCAGAAAAACCCGATAGAGTTCGTTCGATATGTCGTAGTGATGCGCCACATTGAGTTCGGCGCGCTTTCTGTCGTTGATTTCGCGGCGCGGCGCCTCGAAGAGGCGCATGCCCGGTGGCGCGGCCCCGGTTTTGAAGCCATGGCGCCGAAGGTTTTGTAGAACGAGCGCCAGCAGGCCATCGATATCGTCGCCGTCGATGGCGATAAGGCCATCGACGTAAAGTTCGCCGAAAGCCAGTTCTGCATTGGCCATCAGCCGGCTAAGTGCGCTCGCATCTTTAATTGCGACAATAACGGCCGATCCGGCGTCCTCGCCGAATTGGCGCTGCTCACCGCTGGGAAACGTGACGACAAGGCGCCCGCGCGTAATGAGCTGATCGAGCGCTGCACTAAGGAGTGTCTCGGACGGGCGAAAGTGACGCTGTTGGCGGCGCGCGGCGCCGCTAGGTGGCGAGTCGGTTGATCGTTCAAGCATCGAAGTCGCGCTTTCCTCTCACGTGCGCTTCTGGGGGCGTACGCTCAAACGCACGTTTATATTGATTACGCGCGACAGGGTGTTCGCCCTGGGTGAACGCCAACAAAGCCTGCTGGTTCAGGGCAAGAGCAATCTGGCGCGTATTCTACTGCTGAGGCGCCGAGCGCCGTTGCGAGGAGATTGTCGATATGCCCGTGTTGAAAATCGTTGTTTCTGTCGTGTCCGCCGGCGTGCTGCTGGCGCTTGGCGCATGTACGACGCCGGCTGATACGCATCGCCATGGCCCCCGTGGCGCGGCTATGCGCGATTCCGCCATGCCAGCAGAGCCGACCGATTGTCCTTACGATACGGCGAGCCACGATATGAATCGGCCCCACGACAACGGTCGCATGCTGACCGCGGCTCACCCTGGCTGCCGTGAACAACAAGCAGAGACTGAGGCCGCGCCGGCCGAGACGCCAGCTCAACCGCAATAATTCTTGCGCACCGGCCCTCCGCTCGCCGACTCATCACCGGCGAGCGGAGCGTAGCTCAGTGCGGGCATGGCCACGCCCTATTGAAGATGGGTGGGCCTTGGGCGGTCGCGCGGCGAGCAGGCGCCGAGAGTTGGATCGAGCGCGCCGATGGTTGCGGTCGCCAAAGATTTCTTAACTCGCACTCTACTCCGCTTATTTTTCTGTGGCCTTAAGTGGCGGATCGCTTTGCGCTCGATCCACGTCACGCGATCTAGAGCTTCACCCAGCGCAGCAGCAGCGCGTTGGCCGCCACGATCACCGAGCTTCCTGACATTGACAGCGCCGCGATTTCGGGGCTGAGCAGCAGCGGATAGAGCACGCCTGCCGCCAACGGGAAGGCCAGCACATTGTAGCCTGCGGCCCACCATAGATTTTGATGCATCTTGCGCAGCGTCGCGCGCGACAATTCGATGGCGCGCACGACATCATAGGGATCGCTGCGCATCAACACGACATCGGCGCTCTCCATCGCCACATCAGTGCCCGCACCGATGGCGAAGCCCACATCGGCCTGCGTCAACGCCGGCGCGTCGTTGACGCCGTCGCCAACCATCCCAACCTTTTTGCCCTGCGCTTGCAGCTCCTTGATCTTTGCGGCCTTCTGGCCGGGCAAGACTTCGGCAAGCACGATATCGACCCCGAGTTCGGCGGCGATGCGCTTGGCCGTCGCCAGATTGTCCCCGGTCATCATCGCGACTTCGACGCCTTGGCGCTTGAGACGCTCGACCGTCGCCGCCGCGGTCGGCCTTGCTGCGTCAGCGATAGCGATGAGGCCGATGAGAGCTCCGTCGCGGGAGATGTGAGCGACGGTGCGCCCGGAACCCAGGAGACGATCGGCTTCGCCGGCGAGCCTGCCGAACGCCACCTTGTTGTCGGCCATGAGCATGCGGTTGCCCGAAAGGATCGTTGCCCCGCCAATGCGGCCGCTGACGCCCTTGCCTTCGAACGAGGCGAAGTCAGAAACCTCTGGCAGCGGCTGATCCTTGGCGCGTTCTTTTAGGGCGACGGCGATATGATGTTCTGAACCGCCCTCGACGGCGGCGGCCAGTGCGACAAGTTCGCTTTCGCTTAGTCCCTCGCCCGCGACCACCTCAACCACCTTCGGCGCGCCTAAGGTGAGCGTGCCTGTCTTATCGAAGACGACGACATCGAGCTTAGCCGAATCCTCCAGCGCCACCGCATCCTTGATCAGGATGCCGTGACGCGCGCCGATGCCGGTGCCGACCATGATGGCCATGGGCGTGGCGAGCCCCAGTGCGTCAGGACAGGCAATGACCAGCACTGTGATCGCCAGAGTAAGCGCAAACAGAAGCGGCTGACCGATTGCCAGCCACACCACAAACGTCACCGCGGCGATGATAATGGCGGCGATCACCAGCCATTGCGAGGCGCGGTCGGCCAGCAATTGCGCCGGCGCCTTTGAGTTCTGCGCCTCCTGCACGAGCTTGACGATCTGCGCCAAAGCCGTGTCGGCGCCGATCTTGGTGGCGCGGTAGCGGATCATCCCGCTCTTATTGATGGTGCCGCCGATGACGGCGTCGCCCACGCTCTTGCTCACGGGCAACGATTCTCCCGTGAGCATGGATTCGTCGATGTCGGAGCGTCCTTCGATGATGACGCCGTCGACTGGGGCTTTGCCGCCGGGCTTCACCACGACAATTTCGCCGAGCTTCACGTCCGCTGTTGAGACCGCGACCTCCTGGCCCCCGCGCACGACGATCGCCATCGGCGGAGCTAGATCCATGAGCCGTCGTATGGCTTCCGAAGCGCCTGCCCGCGCGCGCATCTCAAGCCAGTGGCCGAGCAGGATGAAGACGAGCAGGACCGACGACGCTTCGTAGAATTGAGCGCCGCCCCAAATGAAGGTGGCGCCTATGGAAAAGAAGTAGCCAGCGCCGACGCTCAGCAGCACCAGCACCGCCATATTGAAGACGCCGTGCCTCAGCGCGCGCACCGCTGCCACAAAGAATGGCCAGCCTGGGTAGAGGATGGCGCCGCTGGCGAGGAAGAAGAGCGTGACTTCGAGATCCCAGCCGAACGGCGGATCGATCCGCATCGCCTCCATGCCCATCGGCGCCAGGAGAAAGATCGGAATGGAAAAGCCGAGCGCGACCAGAAAGCGATTGCGCATGTCCCTGGCCATGGCAGCCATGTCCATGCCCGCGCCATGGCCCATCTCGTGGCCCACGTCACTCGCCTCTCGATGACCGCGCTCGGGGGGCGCCGGCGCGGCCTTGTGCGCGTGAGCCTCGTGTTCACGCGCACGCGTCAAATGAAGGGGAGCCGACACACCGCGGCAATGAAAACCGCAAGCGCTCACGGCCTCGCGTACGAGTGCGACGTTGGTCAGCGCCGGATCAAACTTAACCGTGACCGAGCCCGTTGCAAAACTGGCCTTCGCGTCAGCGACGCCCGGCGTGCGCTTCAAATGCCGTTCGAGCACGAGGGGATCGAGCGGCGTGACGAGATCGTCGAACGTCAAGGTTTCGGTTTGCATCGTTTTCTGTTCCCGCTCGCCGCGCCGGGCAAATCGCTTTTAGGCCGCAATGATGGAGAGCGCGCGATTGGTTTTGGCCATTGATAGGGCCGCGTCTCGTTCTGCACCCGTCAGAGCTCGAATGGCGTCGATGGTCTCGGGGATGACAATCGCTTGATTGTCGACCATGTAAGCGCAGAACAATTCGCCGTTTTCGACCGTTAGCGTCTCCTCAAGCATGGCGACTTCATAAAGGTCGCCGCGCGGCCGGCCAAGATCGAGCATGCGCTCTTTGACGGCATTGAGAGCGCCAAGCCCCTCGCTCGCTTGCACGAACGCCACGCGCGGCGAGGCTGCGAGCACTGAACGTACGTCCTCCCGGCTTGGGCGACCGACAAGATCGGCCGACCAGAAGTGCATATGCCCAAGTGTCTCGGGCACTTTGACCGCCATGGTGACAATATCGAGTGCGGGATCCACCGTTTGTGCATCGGGCCCTTGGTGACTGGGAACGCGCGTTTCCGGCACGAGCGTGTTCATGATGCCGCCGAGATGACTTTCCCAGGGATCGAGCGCGCGCCGCAGCAGTGTGCCGCGCGCGCGCCGTAAGAGGCCTGCGCGCCGCAGGGCGCCGAACACCCGCACGATCGAGGTCGTGTTGCACGATACGACGCGTGTGGACGGCCGGTCCAAGGCGCTTGCATAACTTGCTTCAGCCACGAAAGAGTGGCCCGTTACATCGTGTTTCTCGCCACCTTGGACGATGAACTTTCTACCGAGCTCACGATAAAGCGCCGCGTTCTTAGCCGCGACGCCTTTGGGCGTACAGTCGACAACAAGGTCTGCGCCGCGGGCCATGTCCTCCAGCGAACCGGCGCCGGCTTCGCCGGTCGCGGAATAGACGGGCACGCCGCGATCGCGCGCGACGGCGATGCGCCAATCGCCGGCTATGTCGCAAACGCCTGTCAGCACCATGTCGGCTTGTTGTGTGACCGCGTCGGCGACACGTTTGCCGATCACGCCATAGCCGTTGACAGCCACCTTAATCGTCATGCCTGCCCTCAAGCGCCGCGTCGCCGGCGATGTTGTTTCAGATGATGCGATCGGCGCGCGCGATAAGGTTATAGACCGGCGCGAAGATAAGCGCGGCAAACCAGGCGGCGACTGCGCTGAAGATGCTGCCTTCGATGAGCTGCTCTGTCGACCCGGCTGGTTCAGCGGAGAACAATTGCAGCCAAGCATGCGTGAAGGGCGCGGCAAATGGGGATGCGGCGACAAGCCAACAGGCGCCGTAGCCGGCCAACAGCGTCACCGCCAGCGCGATGCCCAAGGGCAGGACGCCGATGCCAGAGGGCCGTTCGGCGTTTGGTGGCTGGCTCATGGGATCCTCCTCAACAAAGGCCGCTCGCGGGCTCTCTCCCTTCATACGCGCCTCGTCGCAATTTCCCTGGGCGAGGTCCCAAAGCGATCAATTGAACCCGGTTCCAGGGAACCCGGTTCAGCGTGCGTATAAGATTGCGAGCGCGACAAACTGGGACACCGATCTGCCGCCTTCCCCGCCTGTCGACCCGGCTTGGCGCGCTCACCCAGATCGCCGCCGAAGGATCAGAGCATGAGCCTGCACGCCCATCATGAACCCGCTTCGCCCGCCCCGCCCGGCGGCCAGCGCCCGCGCACGCCTTGGCTTGTGCGCCTTCTGATGTTCGCCGTACTCGGCGTAGGCGCCTACTACATCATTGCCGAACACGGCGCGCACCTTTTGGCGGCATGGCCGCTGCTTATCCTGCTTGCCTGCCCTTTGATGCACATCTTCATGCATGGCGGCCACGGCGGCCATGGCGGGCACAATCAAACACAACAGCGCAGCGAGGGGGGTAGCCAATGACTGAGCATGCCGCTTTCTCGGGCTATGGGCTATGGCTTTTGGCCTTCGTCAATTCCGTCTTCTTCATCGTGTTTGCGCTGAGTTTTACCAAGCCGCAGACGGCGCGCGATTGGCGCAGCCTTGGCGCCTTTTCCGCCTTCATCGTCGCGCTCTTCACCGAGATGTACGGCTTTCCGCTGACGCTCTATTTGCTCGCGCCTTGGCTGCAGAGCTTTGCGCCAGGCGCCGACATCCTGACGCACAATGCTGGGCACTTCTGGCCTACACTCTTGGGCTGGCGCGGCGATCCGCACTTCACCCCGATCCACTGGCTGAGCGACGGCCTCATTGTCGCGGGGCTCTGGCTTCTGGTGGAATCCTGGACCGTACTGCATCGGGCGCAAGCCGCCGGCGCCCTCGCCGTCGAGGGCCCCTACAAGGCGATCCGGCACCCGCAATATCTCGCCTTCATCCTGGTGATGATCGGGTTTCTGGTGCAATGGCCGACAATCTTGACCGCGCTCATGTTTCCAGTGCTGGTGTTCATGTACCTACGGCTGGCCAAGAGCGAGGAGCGCGAAGCGGAAGCGCAGTTCGGCGATCGGTGGCGCGCCTACGCGGCGCGCACGCCGGGTTTTCTGCCTCGCTTCCTCGGCGGACGCGTAACGCCGCCAGGTAATGTCGCCTCCGCGTCATAGATGCGCGCTCGAACTGGGGAGGCGGCAATCGCGATCTTTGAGACCATCAAGCGCCAGCTTGACGCCCTACTGGCAAAGACGCCGCTGCGTCCCGCCCAGCGCTGGCCGGCGGCGATCGGGGCGTTCATTGTCCTCATCGGCGCGACGCTCGGCTCGTACGTATGGCTAGCCTCGCCGTCAGATCCGCCCCCGGGCTTTGCTAAGGCGAACGGCCGGCTCGAAGCGCGCCAGATCGATATCATCGCCCGCTATCCGGGACGCCTGCTCGAAATCGCGGTGCAGGAAGGCGATGCGGTGGCCGCGGGCGAAGTGATCGCGCGTCTCGACACGCGCGAACTTGAGGCCGCTCTACGCGCCGCGGAGGCGCGCATTCTGCGGGCGCGCCAACAGCGCGCCATGAACGAGGCGTCAATCGCCCAGCAAGGCAGCGCGCTTAGGCTTGCCACGCTTGAGTTCGGCCGCGCCGAGACGTTGCATCACCGCGGCTTTGCCCCCGAACAATTCTTGGACCAGCGGCGCGCCTCACAACAAACCGCCGCAGCTGGATTGCGCGCCGCGCAAAGCGCGCGCTCAGCCGCCGACGCCGATATCGCCGCCGCAGAGGCCGAGGCCGATCGGATCAACGAGCAAATCGGCGAGGCGACATTGGTTGCCCCGCGCCCGGGGCGCATCCTCTATCGCTTGGCCGAACCGGGCGAACTCATCAATGCGGGCGGTCCGATCGCTACCTTGCTTGACACCTCCGACATCTACATGACCGTGTTTTTGCCCACGCGCGAAGCCGGCGCGATCGCCATGGGCGCCCCTGCCCGGATCGTCCTCGACGCCGACGCGAGCGCGCCCTTGCCGGCGCGGGTCTCGTTTATTTCGCCCGAAGCCCAATTCACGCCGCGCCAAGTGGAGACACGCGGCGAGCGCGACAATCTCATGTACCGCGTGCGCGTACGCATCCCCGAAGCGCTAGCGCTGAGCCGCACTGAACGGCTCAATGTCGGCGTCACCGGCGTGGCCTACATTCAAATGCGCCCGAACGCGCAATGGCCAGCGCGGCTCGAATCCGAGTTGACGCGCCGCTTTCGGGATGCGCCGCGACCATGAGCGAGGCGCCGCCATGGGCCGCACGGCTCACCGGCGTTCGTCACGCCTACGGAAACACTCTTGCTCTCGATGGCGTCAGCCTGGCAGTCGCCGCCGGCGAGGCGCTGGTCGTTATCGGTCCAGACGGGGTCGGCAAGTCGACCTTGCTCGCCCTGATCGCCGGCGCCAAACGCATCCAACGCGGCGCGGTGGAAACGCTCGGGCGCGACCTCTCGCAGGAACGCGCGCGCGCCGCCGTGCAGCCGCGCATTGCCTTCATGCCGCAAGGGCTTGGCCGCAATCTCTACGCTTCGCTCAGCGTCCGCGAGAACATCGACTATTTCGCAGCCCTGTTTGGCGGTGCGCCAAGCGCGCGCGTCGAGGCGCTTATGGACGCCTTGGGGCTTGCGCCGTTTGCTGCGCGCGCAGCGGGAAAACTCTCCGGCGGCATGAAGCAAAAGCTCGGGCTCTGTTGCGCGCTGGTGCATGACCCCGACATTCTCATCTTGGACGAACCGACCACGGGCGTTGACCCGCTGTCACGCCGTCAATTCTGGGATCTTGTCGGCGCCATTCGCGCCGCGCGTCCGGCGATGGCGCTGATTGTCGCCACCTCCTATCTCGATGAAGCAGAACGTTTCGGCCGTGTGGTCTTGATGCAGGCGGGCGCCATCATCGCCGATGGCGCGCCCATGGCGCTTAAAGCCGAACATGGCGCGGTCTCGATGGAAGCGCTGTTCATGCGTTTGACCGGCGCTGAGCTTGCCGCTCGCATTGCACGCAACGCGCCCGCTGCCGACGCGCCCATC
This sequence comes from Hyphomonadaceae bacterium, assembly GCA_019753105.1. GTDB lineage: Bacteria > Pseudomonadota > Alphaproteobacteria > Caulobacterales > Aquidulcibacteraceae > Vitreimonas. The sequence continues at coordinate 12,267 of JAIELJ010000018.1, read as the reverse complement.
GCTGTGGAGGCGCACGGGCTCACGCGCCGCTTTGGCGCGTTCGTGGCTGTAGACCAAGTGGAGTTCAGCGTTCGTCGCGGCGAAATCTACGGTTTCTTGGGCTCGAACGGGTGCGGCAAGACCACGACGATGAAGATGCTGACCGGGCTTTTGCCCGCGAGCGACGGCGAAGCCCGGATGCTCGGGCGCCCCGTCGATGCACGCGATCTGGCAACACGCCGGCGCGTTGGCTACATGTCGCAGGGCTTTTCGCTCTACGGCGAATTGACCGTGCAGCAGAACCTCGATCTTCACGCCAAGCTCTTCGGCCTGGAAGACGATAAGGGCGCACTGCGCATTGCCGCGCTCAAGGAGCAATTCGGTCTCAACCCCCATGCAAGCGCCATTGCAGGCGCATTGCCGCTCGGCGTGCGCCAACGTCTGTCGCTCGCGATCGCGATTTTGCACGAGCCGGAAGTGCTTATCCTCGACGAGCCGACCTCCGGTGTCGATCCGGCCGCGCGCGAGGCGTTCTGGCAAGAAATAGAGAGGCTCGCCCGCGACAAAGAAGTCACGATCTTTATCTCGACGCATTTCATGAGCGAAGCCGAACGGTGCGACCGCGTCGCCTTCATGCATGCGGGCCGGGTCATCGCCGAAGGCGCGCCCGACGCATTGCGGCAAAGCCAGAACGCGGCGACGTTGGAAGACGCTTTCGTCCGCTACATGCAGATCGGCGGCGCCGGCGAGCCGCCGGCGCACGCCCTTTCTGCGCTCATCACCGGGGTCAGCGACAAACCGGCAAAGCAAATGCCGCGCCTCTTGGCCGTGGCGCGGCGCGAAATTCTCGAAATGCTGCGCGAACCGGTGCGCTTTGCGATGGCGCTCGCTGGCACGCTCGTCTTGGCCTTGGCCTTCGGTTATGGCATTTCGTTCAACGTTGAGGACGTTTCGCTTGCGGTCATTGACCGCGACCGCACCCCAGCGAGCCGCGCCTACGTCGAGGAATTTGCCTCCTCGCCTTATTTTGAACTGAGAGCAGCGCTCAACGACGACCGCGCCGTCGAACAGGCGTTGCGCAGCAACAGGGCGACGCTCGTTCTCGACATTCCCCCGGGCTTTGGGCGCGCACTTGCCTCCGGACGGGCGCCCCCGATTGGCGCCTGGGTCGATGGCGCCATGCCGTTTCGGGCCGAGACTGTGTCCGGTTATGCGCTCGCCCTGCATCAGCGCGCCATCGCGGCGGCCGCGGGCGGCAGAGCGCCTCTCTCCGCCGCCTATGAGCTGGAGCCGCGCTTTCTCTACAATCAGGCGTTCCGCAGCTTCAACGCCGTCGTGCCGATTATGATCGGCATTCTGCTCGCGATGATCCCGTCCATCCTCACTTCACTCGCCGTGGTGCGCGAAAAGGAGTTGGGATCGATCACCAACTTCTACGTGACGCCAATCTCGCGCACCGAGTTTCTGCTCGGCAAGCAATTGCCCTATATCGCGCTGGGCTTCGTCAACTTCTTGTTGCTCGTCGCGCTCGCGATCGTGCTCTTCGGCCTCAGCATCAAGGGCAGTCTGATCGCGCTATTGCTCGCCGGCCTACTCTACGTGGCCGCCACCAGCGCCGTCGGCTTTGTCTCCTCGGCGCTGACCCGCTCGCAGACTGCGGCCGTATTCGGCACCGCCATCGTCATCATGGTGCCGGCGGTCGAATTCTCCGGGCTGATGCAGCCGCTCGCTAGTCTAGAGCCGGTGGATCGGATCATTGGCGCACTTTTTCCGACCTCGCACTTTAACCAGATCAGCACCGGCGTTTTCGCCAAGGGCCGCGGCTTTTTCGATCTCGCGAGCGAGCTCGCGGTGCTCGCACTCTTCTGGCTCGTTTTGTTGGCGATTTCCATTGCGCTTCTACGCAAGCAGGAGCGCTGAGATGAATTGGCGCATCGTCCTTGCTCTGGCGCTGAAGGAATTGCGCAGTCTCGCCCGCGACCGTTTCCTGCTCGGGTTTGTCATCTACGCCTTCACCGCTTCGATTTATGTGCAAGCCACCGGGAATGCGCAGGATATCCGCAACGCCAGCATCGTCATCGCCGATGAAGACGGCTCCGAATTGTCGCGCCGCATCGCGGGCATGTTGCCTCAGCAGCACTTTCGCCAACCCGTCATGGTCACGCCCGGCGAACTCAGCGGTCTGCTTGAATCCGGCGAGGCGACATTTGCGCTCGATATCCCGCCCCGGTTCGAGGCCGAATTGCTCGCCGGGCGAAGCCCCAGCATCCAACTCCTGATCGACGCCACCGCCATTTCGCAGGCGGGCCTCGGCGCCTCTCATATCGCCGCCAGCCTCAACCAGGAGGTCGCCGACTTCTTGCGCGCGCGCGCGCGCCCGCCGCCCCGCGCCCCGCCTTTTGAATTGCGCGCCGCCTTCAATCAGGGGCTGGTCAGCACCTGGTTCACCGGCGTGGTCGAACTCCTCGACACCACGACAATGCTTGCCATCCTGCTCGCCGGCGCGGCCATTGTGCGCGAGCGCGAGCACGGCACGCTTGAGCACTTGCTGGCCATGCCGGTGCGCCCCGTTGAGATCATGACGGCCAAGACCCTTGCCAACGGCGCCGTTATTTTAGCGCTCGCGGGACTTGCACTCGTATTCGTCGTTGAAGGCCTGCTCGGCCTTGAACCGGCAGGCTCGGTACCGCTCTTTCTCTTGGGCGTTGCAAGCTATCTTTTCTTTGCCGGCAGCTTCGGCATTTTCCTCGGCACAATTTCGCGCTCCATGCCGCAATTAGCGCTGATCTTCATATTGGTGGTGTTGCCGATGAACCTCTTGTCGGGCGGCAACACCCCACTTGAAAGCATGCCTACCTGGCTCCAGACGGTGATGCAGGCCTCGCCATCGACGCACTATGTCGCCATGACGCAGGCGATCCTGATACGCGGCGCTGATCTTTCGATCGTGTGGCCCCACTTTGCGGGCACGCTCGGCATTGGCGCGCTTTTCTTCGCCTTCAGTCTCTTCCGCTTCCGCCGCTTCCTCGCCTCCCAAGGGTAATCGCAGGCGCCTATGCCGGCGCAACCACACGCGGGGGCGTATCGGCGCCTTTGCGGAAGATCATCCACACCAGATAAGACGACATGATCGCCCCGCCCATGCAGAAGACAGAAATGTAGGCGTAGGAGAAGAAGAAGTAGGTGATGGCAAGCACAAGCGTCACCAGCGCGCCGAAGACACGCGCCGCGCGGTCGCTCGAGACAATGAGCGGCATGATGATGAACACGAGATAGAGCAGATAGGTTGCTTCGCGCGTCATCAGCGCGTCGAGTAATTGGGTGTCGCCATAGCTGATGGCGTTCGCGAGGAAGGTCGTCGTCAGCCAGCCCTCATGGGTAAAGTACGGGATATATTGCACCCCACCTAGCATCGCGCCGCCGACGGCGAAGGCGATGTAGAGCGGCCTCCGGCGCGGGGGTTCTAGGAAATAGACCGAGACCGGCACCCAGACCGGCCAAGCAATCCAGGAAAAGAACATGTAGGCGAGCGAGAAACGCTCGACCCAAGCCGCGTCGGGGCCGCCGCCGGCGACCCAAACCATGCCCTCCATCGCCTGCTGAAGTCCAAACAACAATGGAAGCGCACAGAGCGGCGTATATTTGGGCGCGACCTTTGCCGCTCGAACCACTGCGAGCCCGCCCAGCGGAACCAACAGGGCGGCGGCGGTGAAACTTGCTTCGGCTGAAAAGCACATGATGTTCTACCTCGCCAGCATCGAAGCCGCGCGCGCGTCCTTGTCAAGGCGCGGCGCCAAATGCGCGCGTCGGCGCCCACTTCGTGCATATTATTTCGAGGGGCGAAGGCGGCGCGTGCGTATGAGCCTTTAGACCCTCACCACGCGAGAGCCGCCCATGAGCGATACCGCAGCCCCACCCGCCCAAGCGCCTCAAGCTTCACCGCGCCCTGGCGGCCGGCTCATCTTTATGGTCGTCGGCGCATTGATGATCGCCTTCGGTGTCGCCGCCGCCTTCGCGCCAATGCTCGCCACATTCGCCGCGAGCGTATGGTTCGGCGCGGCGATGCTGGCGGCCGGCGTCTCCGGCTTGGCGCTTTTAATCGTCGATTGGCGCGCCAAGGGCTTTGCGTGGCGCTTGCTCTGGTCGGTGGTCGCGATCCTCGGCGGAATCTGTTTGCTTCTACATCCCTGGCCGGGGGCGCTCGCACTCACCGTGATACTTGGCGCGGCCCTTATCGCACAGGGAGCGATCGCGATTGGAAACGCCTTGGCGCATCGCACGCACACATCGTGTCCGTGGGGGCGCATGGCCTTGGGCGGCGTACTCGCGATCGTTCTGGGCGGCTTGCTCATTTGGGCGCTGCCGCACTCAGGCATGATCGCGCCTGGCGTCTTCTTGGCGATCAATCTTATCAGCTTTGGACTTTCTCTCTTTGCAGCGGCGCCCGCGCGTCCGGCGCCATGAGGCTCGATCAAGTCCCGCGCAACTGCGTGCGCCGCCGGTTCATCGCAGCGCTCGCGTTGATGGCCCTCACGGCCTGCGCGCCCGCGCCGCGGCATGAGACCATGTTCGTCCAGACCACTGATGGGGTCACTGCATATCTGGGGGTTGCCCCCAGCGCTCTGATCGCAACGCACGCGCCAAGTCACGCAGAGCGGCGCATGCATGCGGGCGAGGGCGGCGGCAACGCACATGTCATGATCGCGCTGTTTGACGCAAACACCGGCGCGCGCATCGAAGATGCGGCGGTCGACGCGACCTTGCGCGGCGAACGCCACCGCGGTGCGCGCCGGTTGCGGCTTGAGCCCATGCACATTGAAGGCGCCCTCGCCTATGGCGGCTTCACGACACTTGCGCGCGACCGTTATCATTTGAGCATCGAGGCGCGCCGTCCCGATCAGCCAGTGGCGCGCCTGAACTTTGTCTATGACGCCGCCGCGCTGCCCTTGCCCGACTGATGCACAAAGAACTTGCCGCGGGCGAGCAGGTGAGGAACACGCGCAAAGAGGAGCGACCGTGACGCGGATCTGCGAAGAAGAGAGTGCGCTGGGCGAGACTGCGCATGCCCTCAACCGGTCATGCCTCTGCCAAACGCTTGACGAGACCGCGCTTAGATCGGCGCTAGAGCGCGAGCTTGATGGCGACGCGCTGCTGGGCGATCGTCCCCACCTCTTCTCCAACGTCGCGGTGTTTGTCTCGCGTTCCGAAATCGAGACCATGGGCGAGGTCGTCGCCGCGATCGAAAGTTTGACGCGCCGCCCCGCCTATATCGCCGCGGCTCTGGCCTGGGCGCCTGCCTTAGGGCGCCGCGACTATGGGCCCCGCGGGGTGCTTATGGGTTATGACTTCCATCTCGGTGCGGCCGGCCCCGCGCTCATTGAGGTCAACACCAATGCGGGCGGCGCTTTTCTGAACGCGGCGCTGGCGCGCGCACAGCGCGTCTGTTGCGAGGAAGCGCGCATCGCGCCGGCGCCGGCCGAACAATTCGAGGATACGTTCCTTGCCATGATCGAGGCGGAATGGCGCGCGCAGGGACGCGCGGGCAGCCCCGCTTCTATCGCGATCGTTGACGATGATCCAAGCGCGCAATTCCTTTACCCGGAATTCCTGCTCGCAGCGCGCGCGCTCGAACGCCATGGCGTCGAATGTATCGTGGCTGATGCGCGCGACCTTAAGTTCTCCGACGGGCGTCTCCGTATCGACGGCCAAGCGATCGATCTTGTTTACAACCGGCTGGTCGATTTTTCATTGTCGGAAGCCGTGCATGCGCCGTTGCGCGCCGCTTATGAATCGGGCGCGGCCGTGGTGACGCCCAATCCGCACGTGCATGCGCTCTTCGCCGACAAGCGCAATCTCACACTGATGAGCGATAGCGCTCTGCTCCGCGCGTGGAACGTGCCTGAAGCTGACATCGCAGCGCTCGCGGCGATCCCGGGGACTCGCCGCGTCACGCCCGAAAGCGCGCCGGGGCTCTGGGCCGAGCGCAAGCATTGGTTTTTCAAGCCGGCCCACGGTCATGGCAGCAAGGCGGCTTATCGCGGCGATAAGCTCACGCAGCGCGTCTGGGCCGAGATCATCGCCGGCGACTATGTCGCGCAAACCTTTGCCCCGCCGGGAACACGTGCGATTTTGATCGACGGCGCGCGCCAAGACCGCAAAGTCGATGTGCGGCTCTATACCTACGACGCCAAGATCGTGCTGGCGGCTGCCCGTCTCTATCAGGGCCAGACCACTAACTTGCGTACGCCTGGCGGGGGGTTTGCGCCCGTCTTTGTGATCTAGGCCCGCTACAGCCAAAGCGACGAAGACCAAGCCGCAACGCGGGGCCGCGGCCATCTCTGCCCTGCTTCATTTCGCGTCTCTTTGCGGCGAACGATTTCCACCAGGGCGTGAACGGCCCGCGCGCGTATAGCCAAGTGAGTCCGGCGTCCATTTCGGGCAAGGCCTCACCCCGCGGCCGCCAAGGAGGCGCCTCATGATCAAGTATCACCCGCTCCCCTATCTGCCGACGATGTTCGGCGCGTGCATGCTGTTTATGACCATCTATCTCGCGTGCCTTGCGATCTGGACCTTCATGCCGGAGCTTCCCACGCACGCTCTGCTCTCGACCATCTTCCCCCAATTTGAGCTGCTCACTTTGCCCAGCTTCTTCTACGGGCTCATCGCCAGCGCCCTTTATGGCTGGTTCGTCGCCGTCGTCTTCGTGTTCTTCTATAATCTTTGGGGCGCTATTACCCGTGTCGTGGTCGGCGGCAAGGACGCGCAGGAGAATGCGAGGGCTGGCGCGCGCTGACACGCCGCGCAAGCAGAGGCTTTGTGCAACGCCAGCTTGCGACGTGCGGTTAGCGGCGGGCGCCGGCCAGGTGCAACAGCCGGTGACCTTCCATCCTTCCGGCGCGAAGGGACAAAGATGAAGCTCGCTGTGTTCGAAACTGAGCAGTGGGAACATGACGCGTGCCTGCGCCTAAGACCCGCTTATGAAGTGAGTTGCGTGCGAGATATTCTCGACGAAGCGTCCGCTCGCGTCCATGCCAAGGCCGATATCATCTCATCGTTCGTCTATTCGCAGCTCGACGCGCGCGTGCTGGCGCATTTTGCGCAGCTCAGACTCATCGCCACGCGCTCGACCGGTTATGACCATATCGACCTTGGCTATTGTCAAAGTCGCGGGATCATCGTCTGCAACGTACCAGGCTACGGCGACACGAGCGTGGCCGAACACGTGTTTGCGCTGCTACTTGGACTTGCGCGCAAGATCGCCGACGCCGCCGAGCGCACCCGGCGCGGCCGCTTCGATCAGGCCGGTCTTCGTGGCTTCGAACTGAAGGGTAGGACGATCGCCGTCATTGGCGCCGGGCGCATCGGCATGCGCGTAATTGAAATCGCGCGGGGCTTTTCCATGGATGTCATCGCGGTCGATGCCCGCCCCGACGAACTGGCGGCACAGCGTCTTGGCTTTCGGTACGCTTCCCTCGATGCGGCGCTTGGCCAAGCCGACATCGTGACCTTGCATGTTCCGGCCACGCCGGAAACTCGGCGTCTTATCGCCGAGCGGGAATTTGCGCTGATGAAGCCAGGCGCGGTGCTCATCAACACCGCCAGGGGCTCTGTGGTCGATGCGGAGGCGCTGGTGCGCGCGCTCGCCGAGGGGCGCCTCGCGGGCGCTGGCCTCGACGTCATGGCGCAGGAGGCCCAGCTACGCGACGAAGCCCAGATATTTCGCGCTGGCGCCGCGAACAACGCCGACCTTAGAGCCTTTGCCGCAAATCACGCATTGCTGGGTTTTGCCAACGTGTTGGTGACGCCGCACAATGCCTACAATACGACCGAGGCGCTCGCCCGCATCATCGATACGACGCTGGCCAACATCGAGGCGTTTGCGCGAGGAGCGCCGCAGAACGTCGTCGCCGCGTCTTGACCTCAAACCCGGCGCTCGCGAACGCCCGCCCGCTTGCACCCGCGTCTTCTCGAATTATCACCTCCCGGGAGGCGCGGCATAGGCGCAACGCCCGTACCGTCCAGATGCGTCCCACCCCGCATGGGACGAGAGCACTCTCGCCGGGAAGAGCTGCGTCCACGCGCGGATGCAGGCAAGCAGGGCTGATGAAACGCGGACAAGGCTCCAGGGGCGATCCGATCCGCTGCGTATCAAGAAATAAGGAGCGGCAAGTCCCGCCGCTCTCACAATGAGGTCGGTCATGGATTGGCTAGCCAGCAATTGGGCGTGGATTATCCTGATCATCGCCTTTTTCGCCCTTCACCTGTTTGGACATCGCCATGGCGGGCATCGCCACGGCCGTCGCATCACCCAACGCGCCGACGAGACGCCGGACGCGCACGCTGATCACGGCGGCCAACCGACATCGGACGCCGATCGCAGGCGCGGCTGCTAATCAGGCGCCATCGCTCCATTGCAGCGCGTGGCGGTTACGAAGGACGACTAACAGAGGAGCAACCCACATGTCGCACTCACACGACGAGCGCTTCCCCGCTGCGCCAGCAGCACGCGCCGACATGTCGATCGATCTTGGGCTTCGCCGCTTTATGCTGGGCGTCTACAATAAGGTGGCGCTCGGACTTACACTGTCGGGGGCGCTTGCTTACACAACAAGTATGATCGCGCCTGTACGCGATACCTTGTTTCGGGTGACACCCGAAGGCTCTTTCGCCGGCTACACGCCGATTGGCCTTGCTGTCGTTTTCGCGCCGCTTGTCGTGCTCCTGGGCGCCATGTTCGTCATGCGCCGCCCGAACGCCAGCGGCGCGAGCTTCATATATTGGACGGTCGCGGCTCTCATCGGGGCATCGTTGGGGGTGCTCGGACTTGTGTACACCGGCGCCTCGCTGGTCTCGACTTTCCTGATCACGGCCACGGCGTTCGGCGCCCTTTCGCTGTTCGGCTACACCACGCGGATGGACATGTCGGGCTTCGGGAGCTTCCTGCTTGTCGGCCTCGTTGGACTGATCATCGCAACTTTCGTCCAGATGTTCTGGAATCCGCCCGGCTTTTCGTTCGTCGTCAGCGCTGCAGGCGTCCTCATCTTCGCTGGCCTCATCGCCTATGACACCCAACGGCTCAAGAACGCCTATTATCAGCTTGGCGGCGATGCGGCCGCCTTGGGCGCGGCCACCTCTTACGGCGCGCTCAGCCTCTATCTCGACTTCATCAATCTTTTCCAATTCCTGCTCGCCTTCTTGGGCGAGCGACGGAGCTAACCTCGCTGAACCAATCGATGCACTACAAGCGACATCGCGGCGCTCGTAGTCTTCTCGCCCGACAACTCGCGCCGAGCCAGGCCTCACCGCACCGGCGAAAGAGATGGCTAGCGAACGCCCACCTTCGGTTCAAGCGTCGGCTCCGGGGATCGTCGAGCCTCACGCGTATAGCTTGGTGGGTCCGCGCTTCGTCCCCGGCCGATCAGCGCGTTGTGGCTCGCCGCCGGGGCTAGGAGTTGACGACAAATGTCATTGCGGGAGCCTCGTCACAACGAACCTCGAAAAGGTGGAGCAGGCTCTCAAACCTCCTGGTTCATGCTCTTTTTTGCGTCAGCAGCATTCTGGTTTGTGCGCTATCTCATCGTCGCGCTCCTGATTTTCGCATTGCTCGGCGCGCTTGCTCACTATGCCATCGTCGAACACGGCGTGCATCTGATGGTGGTGTTGCCGTTGCTGATAGTCGCAGCGCTCCTCTTGGGCGTTTATCCTTTGTGGCGGCGCTCGCGATGAGTGCGGTGGCGAGGACGAGCGGGGGCCAAGATCCAACTGCACCCCAGGCTCGCCTGCGCCCGGTCTCATCGGCCTCGCGCGCGGCGCACACGCTTGATGGCAATCGCTGTGGCCACAAGGCGAGGCGCGAAGAAAGGATCAACGAAGCGTTGGACCAATCCTTCCCTGCCAGCGATCCGCCCGCTTTTCGCCCAGTCAACGGCGCAACACGAAGCCTCCAAAGAAGCCTACGGCTGCGGCACGAAGCCGTGAGAACCTGTGGGCCACGTTCGACTGCGCCGGGGCCGCTAGGGCGGCGTGCGTATAATCAGGATCAACATCGCGCCAAGGGAGATGACGGGCATGCATATATTGAGTTCAGGAGCGGTGCTGGCTCTGGCGCTTAGCCTCGGCGGCTGCGCCGGCATGGGCCATGGCATGCATGGCGCCCATCACGATGGCATGATGGGCGCCATGTCGGGAGAGCACGGTCAGGCGAACTGTCCAGGCGCCCAGCAAAGCGAACATGCGCCAGCGCCTGCGCCCTCCGGACAAGCACAGGGCGAGCATCAGCACGCCGATCCGGCGCCAGCGGAATGCCCGCCAGTTGCCGCCGACCCGCATCAACATGGCGAGACGCCCCAGCCGAACTGACGCCTGCGGGTGAGCTCCATGCGACAGCGGACGCGTGCTCATGTGCGCTGAGACGACAAGCGGCGTGTGTGCGCCAAGGCTTGCGTGCAGGCTTCACTCATTCTCGCATCTCGTGGAGAACATCGCAGCGCTTGCTGAGGACGCCTGCGTTGGCGAACCAGAAAGTGTAAGCGTTGCCGACATAATGGCGGTGGTCGGCCGGCGCTCCTATGGCCCATTGCTTCTGGTGCTCGGACTATTCTCCATTTCTCCAGCCACCATATTGCCAGGCATGACTTCCGCTGCGGCGCTGGTGACGCTGGCGGTGTCTCTACAACTGGCCTTCGGGTCATCGCATCTTTGGCTGCCAGGCATGCTCTTGCGCCTGCGCATCGCTCGATCGTCCATTAAAGCGGCGACCAGTGACGGCTTGCGCAAGTGGGCGCGTCGGCTCGACCGTGTGCTTCAGCCCCGTCTTGTCTTTCTGTCCGAGACGCCGTTTGCGAACGCAGCGGGGCTCTTGTGCGCGCTCGCGGCGATCGCAACCTTTCCGTTGAGCTTAATTCCTTTGGCGCCGCTGATCCCGGGTCTTGCCATCACCGTGTTAGGTCTTGGGCTTTTTGCCCGCGACGGTTTCCTTCTTGTTCTGAGCGGCGTCCTCATCGTGGCGGCAATTGGCGCGGCGCTGGCCGCCGCGCTGCCCGTGTGAGTTCGAGACGTTGCGTCCAAGTAAACTGTGAGACGCCGGTCACGCCGGCGCTAGCAGCGCCGCTACGCTAATGGCGTTCGAAGCATGCGGCACGGTGTCTGTCGAAACGACGCGCTCGCACAGGCTCAAGAGCTCGGCGTAGGATTGATCGGCAAAAAGCGCATGCACGGCGACACAAACCGGCTTGGCCATGCCAGCTGCGCTCAACTTGCGCGCGGTCTCGATCATGGTGCGCCCCGAGGAGACGATGTCGTCGACAAGAACCGCCCGCCTGGCGCGTAGAGCGGACAGATCCGGCAGGTCAATGCTCACGTCGCGGTCGCCGCGGCGAGTTTTGTTCGAGACGATGTGCGGCGCACCGGCCCGCCCGGCGACCGCAGCAACCCATTGCTCGCTCTCCGCATCTGGCCCCACCACGAGAGGGTCGCTCACATTGTCCTTGATCCAGTCGGCAAGGAGCGGCGCTGCATGCTCTACGCGCGTGGCGATAGTGAATATTTCGCCCAAATCGCGGCGGCGATGCAGATGCGGATCGATAGTGATGAGCCCGTCAAACGATCGCGACAAAAGCCGAGCGAAGTGCACCGAGGAAATCGCCTCGCCGTCCTTGAACCTTTTGTCCTGGCGCATGTAGGCTAAATAAGGCGCGATGAGATTGACGCGCGCCGCGCCCATCTCGCGCGCAGTTTCGGCGGCGAAGATAAGGCTCAGAAACTGCTCGTCCGGCCGCGCTAGCGTGCAGACAATCTCAACCTCGCGGCCCCCGACCGCCGAGAGAAGCCGAACATAGGCTTCGCCATCGGGAAAGCGGCGCGTCTCGATCGCGCCGAGTTCGGCGCCGGCCGAGAGAGCAAGCGCACGGGCGATGGTCTCGTTTCCGGGCATGGGGAGGTAAAGGCGCGTCACGTTCAAGCCTCGATTTCGAATATGTCTGGGTTGGCCGCCGCATAGTCGAGCGCATAGGCGAGTTGCCCAGGTGCTTGGGCGTGCACGGTCACAAGCGGGGCCCCGGCGACGACGCCATCACCTAACCGCACATGCAACACAATTCCGGCGGCGGGATCGTCGGGCGCGCCCGCGAGCTTAGCGAGGCGGGAGATCTTGCGATTGTTGATGTTGGTGAGAATGCCCGAACGGGCCGCCGCCCATGGGCGCGTGAGCGGTGCGCTCGGAGGCGTGCGCATGCCGCCCTGCGCTTCGCAGATGGCTTGAAACTTCGCCCAAGCGCGCCCGTCGTCGAG
>JAIELJ010000019.1 GCA_019753105.1 Hyphomonadaceae bacterium | reverse complement strand
CGTGTTGGAAACTTGAGAGGATTTGTCCCTAGTACGAGAGGACCGGGATGAACGCACCTCTGGTGCACCAGTCGTTCTGCCAAGAGCGCAGCTGGGTAGCTATGTGCGGACGGGATAAACGCTGAAAGCATCTAAGCGTGAAACCCCCCTCAAAACTAGGTTTCCCTTGAGAGCCGTAGAAGACTACTACGTTGATAGGCTAGGTGTGGAAGAGCCGCGAGGCTTGAAGCTGACTAGTACTAATCGCTCAATCGGCTTGAACGCTCACCGTTCATGCACGGCGACGACTGCGTCGCCCTGAACGCGCTAATTTCAAAGACAATGTCGACGCTCTTGTACAAGAGTGATTTTTCGTGCGCCTTGCCGACCTGGTGGCTATGCCGGGGGGTCCCCACCTGATCCCATTCCGAACTCAGTCGTTAAGTCCCCCAGGGCCAATGGTACTATGTCTTAAGGCATGGGAGAGTAGGTCGCTGCCGGGTCTGCCAGGCGCACGAGAAAACGAAGTCCAGAACCCTCAATCACAATGACGGCCTCGGCCGTGATGTTCTCGGCCGCGCTCAACGCGGCCGTTTGCATATCAAGAATTAGATTTGCCGCGGGATGGAGCAGCCCGGTAGCTCGTCAGGCTCATAACCTGAAGGTCGTAGGTTCAAATCCTACTCCCGCACCCAAACACAACGGCCCCGCTTTCACGAGCGGGGCCGTTTTGCGTTTCAGTTGACGCGAGATGGGCCGCCGTCCGGCGACGACACGTAAAGCCGGCGGATGAAGACGGCTCTCTCTCGAAGGATGATCACTGCTCGCAGCTCGCCACCGCCCTCTAGCGGGTAGGCGTAGTGGAAGACCTCGTCAGCGCCTCGCCCCGGCATCACCGTTTCCGGCCGGCCCAACGCGGCGACGAGATCACGTTGGCTCATCCCAATGGGAATTAGCCGTTCGTAGTCGGCTAGGCTGGAGAATGGCAGGCCGGTCCATGTCGGAGCTGCCGGCGCTTCTTCGCTTGCACTCGGCGGAGCCGTTGCATCCTGCGCGTTAGCAGTTGGCCCAAACGCGAATACGCTGACCACGATCGCGCACAGGGTAGCTCGAATGGCCATGTCGCACCTCTGGGCAATGCTGAGCAGGCGCTGCCGGCAAGTCAATCAGCGCGGTCGTTGGTCAGTAGCCGATAACGCTCTATAGGCGATGCTGCATGTTCGCAGTCCAAGTCGCCGTCATGAAGGGGCAGGGCGGGGTGTTCACCTCGCTTTTTCATTATGCGCGCATGTGGGACGCGAACGGCGTCAAATCTGTTTGCCTCTATCGCGGCCCGGGCGCGGATCTGCTGCGCGCCGGCGGCATCGACGTGATTGAGGCGCCGGACTCGCTGCAATCGCCGCTCTTCCGCTTAACGCCGGATTTCGCGCGACTGCGGGCCGAGATCCGCAAGTGCGGCGGCGATCCCGACTGCGTCATGGCGCACAGTGATCGCACCATTCGGCAGATGAAGGCGCTGTTTCCGAACGCTGTCGTCATGACGCGCTGCCATTCCGACAATTTCAAACACAAGCGTCCCGCCCATCTCATCGTGACGCTCAACGAAGAGCAGCAACAGATGGTGCAAGCGGGCTTGGCCGGCGCACGCGTGCGCATGTTCGGCAACCCGTTCGTACCGGCGCCCAATGATCCTGGCCCGAGAGATCAGCCTGGCCCTAACGGCCGTCTGCGCTTCAACTTCATCGGCCGTGTGGAGCAGGTGAAGGATCCGCTCACATTGGTGCGCGCTTTTCTCTCGGCCGATCTAAAACCTGACACCGAACTCCGCATCATCGGCGCCGGGTCACAGGACGATGAGATCAGAGGGATTGCCGCGACGGCGTCTCGCAAAGTCGAACACGCAGGCTGGCTCGAACACCCGTTCTCGCACTTCGATGCTGACGACATTCTTGTGCTGCCGTCGGAGTGGGAGTCCTACTCGTGGGTCATCCGCGAAGCGCTCTTTTACGGCGTGCCTGTCATCGCGAGCGACATTTACGTGCACCGCGACGCGCTTGGCGGAGGCCAATATGGCTGGCTCTTTCCGATCGGCGACGATGCTGCGTTGAAGCTATTGCTTGAGCGCGCAGAGTCCGAACGCGGCGCGTTGCGCGCAATGACGCTCGCCGGACGCGAGGCGCTGCTTGCGCGCTATGGCGCGGTTCCCTTTTGGCGCGGCCTATCCGCTGAGATCGCAGCCATCCGCGCCGAGCGCCGTCCTTAAGCGAAGCTCTCGCTTTTGTGTTCGCGGCTTTGGCTTTTGCGCTTGCGCGAGGGCTCGAAAGCGTTTGCCGTTGATTTGCGGATCGTCTTGATTTTGCACGACGAAACGACAGGAAACCGCGACGAAATGCGAGCGAGCTGCAGTCGGGCGGATGCCCGCGCGCGCATGAAGTCGCTAGGCTGGCGCAATGGTGAGCGGCGAAGACACGCGTAGTGCGGCGAGGGGCATGCTGGATCATCCGGCATGGACGCGCTGGGGCGCGCATGTCGGCTTTTGGCTCATCTATTTCGCTGTCCGTACTGCGGCCGCTGCCGCCGATCCGCCAGCGCAAGTCAGCGACTTTCCGTTTCTGCTAAACCGCGCGCTCGTCGTCGCCACCTATTTCGTGTTGACTGGCGTGCTGCTCGCGCTCGTCGCCGGCCCGCGCGCGCAGAACTCGACGTGGGCGCGCAACGTGGCGCTGGTGCTTGGCGCGCTCGCGCTCGCGCCGCTGACCCAGCTTGGCGAAGAATACGTCCCGCTGCTGCTGCTGCCGCAATTCGCGCCGGAGCCTTATCCGTTCGTCATCTACCTCTTCAATTTCGGTTGGGCGCTGCCGCTTTGGGGGCTGACGCAAGCGCTGCTCGGCTATCACTTCCAAACCATGGCGCAGCAACGCGACATCGCTCGCGCGCAGGCGCTGGCCTATGACGCGCAGCTCCGCATGCTGCACTACCAAATCAATCCGCATTTTCTGTTCAACACGCTGAACGCGATCTCCACGCTCGTGCTGGAAAAGCGCAACGCGCAGGCTGAAAGCATGCTGCTGAAGCTCGCCGGCTTTCTGCGTTACTCGCTGGATCGCCAGCCCACGGAGATGACAGCGCTCACCGCTGAACTCGACGCGCAGCGCAAATATCTTGAGATCGAGCAGACGCGCTTCGAGGATAAGCTCAAGGTCCGCTTCAATATCGAACCGGGTCTTGAAAACGCGCGCGTCCCCAGCCTCATCCTGCAGCCCATCCTCGAGAACGCGATCAAGTACGCGATCACGCCGCGCACCGAAGGCGGCAGCATCGACGTCTCTGCGTTCCGCGATGGCGCGGCGTTGAAGATTCGCATCGAGGATGACGGCCCAGGTTTGCCAGCGACCGAGACAGGGCCGCGCCGCAAGGGGCTTGGCCTCGCCAATGCGCGAGAGCGGCTTGAACTGCTTTACGGCGATCGCGCGGGCCTTATCGCGCGCAATCGCGAACCCAACGGGTGTCGCGTCGACCTATGGTTGCCTCTGGAGGAAGAAAGTGCCCGCAGAACCCCTGCGCCTGCTCTTAGCTGACGACGAACCGTTGGCGCTGCGCCGCATGAAGCTGGCGCTGGAAGGGATTCCGAACGTCGAAGTCGTCGGCTCGGCGAGTGATGGCGCGCAAGCGATTAATGCGATGCGCGATCTCAAACCTGACGTCGTGCTCTTGGACATCAAGATGCCGCTCGCCGACGGTTTCGAGGTCGCCAACGCGGTCGAAGATAGCGGCGGGCCTGCCGTGATCTTCGTTTCCGCGTTTGAGTCGTATGCGCTCCGCGCGTTCGAGACCTCCGCCGTCGATTATCTCTTGAAGCCCGTTGAGTTCGAGCGTCTGGCCTCGGCCATTGATCGCGCCCGCGAGCGCCGCGCTGCCAAGAGCGCCGGCCGCCGCGCTGAAGAACTCGCTGCAGTGCTCGATGCGCTGAAGAAGGAATCCGACGAGCGTGAGGCGCCGCAATACGAAAAGGAGTTCTGGATCCGCGACCGCGGCCGCTTCCTGCGTGTGCCCGTCGGCGATGTCGAGCGTATCGAAGCGGAACGCGACTACGTCCGCCTCTATTGGGAGGGGCGCACATTGCTTCACCGTGAGACCATGTCTCACCTCGAAGAAAAGCTCGATCCCAATGTGATGCTGCGCGTCCACCGCTCGGCCTTTGTGAACTGGAAGCGCTTGCGCGCTGTTCGCCGTGACGCCAATGGCCGGCTTATGGCTGTGCTTGAGAGCGGCGACGAAGTTCCGGTCAGCCGCGCCTATGCGCAACGTGTCATGCAGGAAATGAAGTCGCGCGCTTGAGCCAATGAAAAAAAAAGGGGCGGGCGGCATGGGGTCCGCCACGCCCTAAGGAAAGACGTTAGGCAAACGAGATCGATCTTGTTGGTTGAGTGATGCCGTCCTCGTTGCTTTTGGATGCGCGCGCGCTCTGAGCCCGCTACAAGAGCGGGATGGATTACGGCCTGCGCGACAAGACCATCGTCATCACCGGCGCTTTCGGCGTGCTCGGCCGCGCCGCTGCGGAACTTGCCAGCGCCCAAGGCGCGCGCGTTGCGATGCTCGATGTGAAGACAGCAGCACAATCCATCACCGAACCCGCGCTCTCGATCGCAGTCGATCTGTCGGACGCCGCCGCCGCCACGCGCGCCATGAGTGCCGTGCGCGCGCAAACGGGTGCGATAGATGCGCTTTTGAACATCGCCGGCGGTTTCGCCTGGGAGTCCTTCGCGGACACAGGCGCGATCGAAACTTGGGAGCGCATGTTCGCGCTCAATCTCCGCACTGCGCTTGTGGCTACGAAAGCAGCGTTGCCGCATCTGATGGATGCGCAAGGCGCGATCGTGAATGTTGGCGCTGCGGGCGCCATCAAGTCCGCCGCCGGCATGGGCGCTTATGCGGCCTCGAAGCAGGGCGTGATGAAATTCACCGAGAGCTTGGCCGAAGAGCTGAAAGGCCGCGTGCGCGTCAACGCCGTTCTGCCCTCGATCCTCGACACCAAGACAAACCGCGCCGACATGCCCGACGCCGATCCATCGAAGTGGGTCCAACCGTCAGAGCTCGCGCAAGTCATGCTCTTCTTGGCGTCAGGCGAAGCCAGCGCGATCACTGGCGCACTCGTGCCGGTGATGGGGCGGGTGTGACCCGACCGTGACCTAGGCCACAGCGGCTAAGCCACCCCCGGCGTACCTTCTCCTCATGGCCAGACGGAAACCCGCGCGGCCAGAGGAGCCAAGACTGTGACGAACCTGATCCAATCCGCCCAATCCCTGGCCGTTTTCGCGCTCTGCATCGGCGCTGGCATGGTTTTGCCGCTGGCGCTGGCGATCTCTGGCTTCCAGTCCGTCTAAGCCTTCGACATACTCACACCCCAACAAGACCAATGATCGGGGGATCGGGGATGAAAAGGCTTCTTCTGGCAGGCTTCGCCGCCGTAACGCTCCTCGCTGCAGCGCCCGCCACAGCTCAGACGCCGCTCTTTTCCGAGAACACGGATGCCGAGGCGGTCATCGAAGGCCCGCTCAACACCATCATCCGCCAAGCTGCGCGCAACACCGACGCTCATCCCGCGACGTTCACGCTGACGAGCGCTGGCGCGCCGCTTGTTCTCAACATTGAACTCTCCGCCCGCGGCGTATCGCGTCGGACGCTTGGCATCTGCACCTTTCCGCCACTGCGGCTGAATTTCGAAGGGCAGGCGGTGCGTGGCACCGCCATGCGAGGCCAGAACCAGCTCAAGCTCGTTACGCAATGTCGTAGTGGCAGCCAGTACGAGCAAATGATCGCGCTCGAATATCTGGCTTACAGGATTTATAACGAGATCACGCCGTACAGCTTCCGTGTGCGGCCCATCAACGTCACCTTCCGCGACTCCGATGGCCGACGCGCTGAGGAGCGGCAATGGAATTTTCTCCTCGAGCACGAAAGCGATCTAGCGCGCCGTAACGAACGCCGCGTGGCGCTCGATGTCGCGGCCGGCGAAGTCCGCTTTGCTCAACTCGATCCAGCCGCTGCGACCCAGTACGCGCTCTTCCAGTTCATGATCGGCAATCTGGATTGGGACATGGTGCAGGCGCATGGCGAGCGCGCGTGCTGCCACAATACGCGGCTGCTGGCGACGAGCGCGGAGTCGCGCGAGCGCATCATTCCAGCGCCCTACGACTTTGACTCTTCGGGCCTGGTCAACGCGCCTTATGCCGTGCCGCCCGAGCAGTTCGGCTTGCGCAGCGTGCGCCAGCGTTATTATCGCGGTCTCTGCCGTTTCAACGAGCAAGTCCCGGCAGCGATTGCGACCTTCCAATCGCGCCGCGACGCCATCAATGCGCTGATCGCCGCTGACCCGCGCCTCAATGATAGCCGCCGCCAAAGCACGCAGCGTTATATCGACGAATTCTACGAGATCATCGCCGACCCGGCGCAGGTTCAGCGTCAGATCATCGGCCGCTGCCGCGGCTAGTTCGCCGGTTCTTCTTGCGGCTCGGCCGGTTGTGCCGCCGGCTCTTCCTGTGGTTCGGCTGGCTGATCCGTGGTTTCCACGGGTGTTGCGCAGCGCTGCGCTAACCTGGCGTTCGGCCCGGCATTACCGTCAATGGCCGCGATCGCCGTGATGTAGTTGCAAGCCTGCGCAGCATCGCTCGCAGTCAGCGGCACGCGCTGGCCGCGATGCACGGTGAAGTACTGGCCGCTTTCGATGATCAGAAATGCGTGCGGATCCGTGTAGCCACTGGGCACTGCAATATCGGCGATGATTACGCGGCCATCGAAGCGCGAGATCACGGTGGATGCGCGCTTGGTGTGGCCGACGATGACGCGGTTCACGCCATGAAAGCGCAGCACGTTTTCAAGGTTTGGACGCTCGGCATCCTCGGGATTCACTGAGAGGCCGCGATACCAGAGCGGGCCCTCCTGATTGGTTATGATGTCCGGATAGGCCGGCGCCGGGCGCCCGCGTAATGCGCGCCGGATGGCGTCGTTCATCGTGTCAGCCTCAACGGCCGCGAACGAGGGCCCAAGGCCGCCATGCATGAAGAGAATGTCGTTGATGCGCACGACCGCGTTGTGCCCGGCGACAAGGCGCCCCAGTTCACCGTCCGGCGCCCAGGCGCGGCGATGCTCGACGAAGCCAAGTGGATGCTCGGTATTCCATTGCGCACGAAACGCCGCGTCGATCACCGGCATGCCGCCTTCTGGCGGTGACCGCCGAAGCGCTGCGACGTAGCGATCGAAATAGGCGTCTTGCTCACGCCGCGAATTGCGCGTGACGAACACTTCGTATTCGCCGGGGTGCACATAGCGCAGATCGCCCTCGACATTCATCGCTTCATGATTGCCGATCAGGGCATGCACGCGCCCGCCGGCGCGGCGCGCCTGACGTTCGATCTGCGCCAGATGCAGAATGATCGCACGGCTGTTGGGCCCGCGATCCGGCACGTCGCCGAGCTGAACCAGATGCGCTTCACCACCGATCCAATCGCCGTCCGCATCGACGAGCTGCGCCGTGCGGAGCATTTCGAGATACTTCTCGTAAGCGCCTTCGAGGTCGCCGATGACGACGATGCGTTCAACGCCGCTGTAGGATGATTGCGTCTGTTGTGCTTCCGCAGGCGCTGGCGCTGAGGCGCAGGCGACGGCGAACAAGGTAAGCGCGGCGGCGAAGAAGCGTTGGAGCATCATTGAGAAACCCGATCATAAACCGAGAGCAGAGCGCGAGTATCGCTGCCTTCGTCGGAGATCACCAGCGACCCATCCGGCATAATCGCCGCGCCTTCGGCTTGCGTGTGTATGCGCCCGAGGCGCCGCGCCGCAACGACACGCTCGCCTTCCAACTCGATCAGAGCCGGGTCGCTCGCGGAAAGCAGGATGGTACGTCCGCTTCGCGGGTCAAACTCGATCGAAGAGGGCCGAAAGTGCTCAACGCCAATTATCGCCTGCACGTCCTCAAGCGCAAATGTCCGCCAGAGCGTTGCTTCGCCGCCGGGGCGCCATTGATAGAGGGCGATCGTGTCGCGCATGTCGCGAGCGTGATTTTCCTTGCAGGCGATAATGAGGCTGTCAGCCGCCGCCAGAAAGGCGAGCCCCTCGATCTCGCACGTGCGTCGTAACCCTGTGTCCAGGGTCTCATACTGGACGCGCCTCCCGTCCTCGCCTTCGGTGAAGCGCAAGACTTGGCCTTCGCTCGTGATCATCCAGAAGACGCCATCATTGTCGATTGCGAGGCCTTCAAAGTCGCCCGTCAGAGGCGCGCCAAGCGCGAACCGGTTCACGAACGCGCCGTCCTCGGCGTTGATCTCATAAATCACCGCGCGCTCGTCATCGTGCGCGAATAAGCGTCCGTCGGGGCTGACGGCCATGCCGGAGATTTCCAAAATCTCGAGCGGCAAGCGCCATTGCCGCGACGCTTCCGTCGCGAAGATCGAGTTTGGAATAGGGGCCAAGGGCTCGCTCTGATCTGGCGCCGGCTCGCCGCAAGCGCCGAGCAATATCACGGCGAAGGCCGCGCTCTTAATCGTCGTCGTCATCGTCTTGGCGGCGGCGTCGATCGTCATCTTGATCCTTTTTCGAAGGCTCTTCTTTCGCCATCCATTCGCGCGAGAAGCTCTGCTTGCCGGTGGAGTCCGCGCCGTACTCGGTCGCCCAGAGGCCAAGCACTGTGTAATTGAAGAAGATCGAGATAATCGCCGCGACCTCAACCGCATTGATGCCGCAGGAAATGCCGACGGCGATGGCGGTGAAGAGATAAGTGGTCTCGGCGCTATCCTTCAGCGTGTGGCGGAAGCGAACGCCCGCGACGATGCCGGCCAATGAGAACGCAAGCGCCAGACTGTTGTGCACGACGTGTACGAGGCCGGTGATCACCATCGGCAACACGAGAATGGTTTGGATGAAGGATTGCGTGACGTCCTTACGCCGGCGCGCGCCCATGCAGATCCAGGTCACAGGCAGCATCAGCAGGAATGCGCCCAGGATCGAAAGCGCGAGCTTTACGCCGGCGATCAACGTCTCGCGCGCCGCTTCATCGCCGACGGCCACCGGTTCAAACGCCGATTGGCCCACGGTGCCGAAATCCGCCGCGCCGCCGATCGGCAAGAACGCGAGCAGGCCGGCATTAAACCAGAGTCCGAGCGCGACGGCCGCCGTCACCGCCAAATAATAGGCGGTGATGTAGATGTACGGCTTTACCAGCTTCGGCATGCCGGGGCTGTGCGGCGCGGCCGGCTTGCCATGCGTCTCAACCGCCATGCTTGGCCTCCGGCGCGAGCATCGCGAGACGCGCGCTATATTCAAGCACAATCACTTGGGTGAGAGCGGTTCCCTCTAGGCCGCCGCCTTCGCCGTCAGCGCGGCGTAGCGCTTCAGGTGATAGTCGACATTGCCGTAGGTCGAATCCAGCATGGTGACGCGCTTGAAATAGTGGCCGACGCGCATTTCTTCGGTGACGCCCATGCCGCCATGCGTCTGCACCGCAGCCTGGCCAACAAAGCGACCGGCGCGGCCGATCGAGACTTTCGCCGCCGCCACTGCTTTCGCGCGCTCGGCATCGCTCGCATCGAGTTTCAGCGTGGCCAGAAGTGCGATCGAGACGCTTTCTTCGGTCGCCATGAACATGTCGACCATGCGGTGCTGAAGCACTTGGAACTCAGCGATGGCGCGGCCGAATTGCTTGCGCGTCTTGGCGTATTCGCGGGTCAGATCCGTCATCATGCGCAAGCAGCCGACGGCTTCATGGCAGTGTGCTGTGTTGGCTTCGTCAACGAGCTTCTCGATCAGCGGCAGCGCGCCATCGGCGGCGCCAACGAGGGCATCGGCGCCGACGCTGACATTCTCGAAATACACTTCCGAAGCGCGTGTGCCGTCCATCGTCGGATAGTCGCGCGTGGTGACGCCCTTGGCGTTCTTCGGGACGAGGAAAAGTGAGATGCCCTTAGCATCGCGCTGGCCGCCGCCTGTGCGCGCGCTGACGAGCAGGGTGTCCGCTTGCGGGCCGCCGAAGACGACCGCCTTCTGCCCGCTCAGCACATAGCCCGCGCCATCCTTCTTCGCGGTGGTGCTCACATCGTTGAGCGCCCAGCGGCTCTTCGGCTCGGCTTGCGCGAAGGCGATGACGCGCTCGCCGCCGGCGATTGCGGTCAGATGTTCATCCTTCTGCGCGGCAGAACCCGCTTCGCGCAACGCACCCGCGCCGATGACGACGGTGGCGACATAAGGCTCAACCACCAGCGCCTTGCCGAATTCTTCCATGACGACGCCGACGTCGATAGGCCCGCCGCCCAAGCCGCCGAAATCTTCCGGCAGCGGCGCCGCGAGCAGGCCAAGCTCCGCGAACGTCGCCCAATTCTTCTTCCAGGCGTCGTCGCTCTTCAGCGCTTCGCGGCGCTTATCGAAATCGTACTGCCCTTGCGCCCACTTCGCGATCGAGTCGCGAAGCATGTTTTGTTCGTCTGTGTAATCGAAGTTCATCGAAGCGTTTCCTGATGTCTTTCTTATTGGCGCTGGCGCTTAGAGTCCCAACACCATCTTCGCGATGATGTTGCGTTGGATTTCGTTGGAGCCGCCGTAGATCGAGGCTTTGCGCCAGTTGAAATAGATCGGCCCCGGCGCGCGCGAATATTCCGGACCAACAGCAAACTCGTTGCCGCCAAGCTCGCGCGTGTAGGGTTGCGCGTAATTGCCGATGGCTTCGAGCGTGAGTTCAGTCAGGCGCTGCTGAATCTCTGTGCCTTTGATCTTGAGCAGAGAGCTTTCCGGCCCCGGGCCCTTGCCGGCGCTCTCGCGCGCCAGCACGCGTAGTTCAGTCATTTCCAGCGCCGAGAGATCGATCTCAAGCTGCGCCAGCTTCATCTGGAAATCGTCCGACTCGATCAGCGGCTTGCCGTCGTCGCCGATCTCGGCCTTCGCGATCGTCTTCAGCCGTTCCACATTGCGTTTCGAGCGCGCGACGCCGGCGATGCCCGCGCGTTCGTGCGCGAGCAGGAACTTGGCGCAGGTCCAGCCTTTGTTTTCTTCATAGATGCGCTGATCGACTGGCACTTTCACGTCTTCAAGGAAGACATCGTTCACTTCATAGCCGCCATCGAGCAACTTGATCGGACGCACGGAGACGCCGGGCGACTTCATGTCGATGAGCAAGAAGGAGATGCCTTCTTGCTGCTTCGCGTTCGGATCGGTGCGGACGAGGAAGAAGCCCCAATCGGCGTGCTGGCCGAGTGTCGTCCACGTCTTCTGGCCATTGACGATGTAATAGTCGCCCTCGCGCACAGCTTTGGTCTTGAGCGAAGCGAGATCCGAGCCCGCGCCCGGTTCGCTATAGCCCTGGCACCACCACACTTCGCCGGAGAGAATGCCGGGCAGGTAGCGCTGCTTTTGTTCGGGCGTGCCGAACGTGTAGATGACGGGGCCGACCATCGAGACGCCGAACGGTAGCGGCGGGATCGTCTCAGCGCGCGCGTTCTCTTCAAGCCAGATGTAGCGCTGCGTCGCCGTCCAGCCGGTGCCGCCATATTCGACCGGCCACGCAGGCGCTGACCAGCCTTTCTTGCCGAGGATTTTGTGCCAGGCGAGGAAGTCTTCTTTCGACAGATCCTCGCGCAGGCCGACGCCCTTCAGGTGCTTCGGATAATTAGCGTCGATGAATGCGCGCACTTCTTCGCGAAACGCGATCTCTTCCGGCGAGAAATCTAGATTCATGGTCACGAGCCCGTTCGGCAGCGCGATGATCGCGTGCCGTTAGCGCGCGACTATAGGGCGCCGCGTGGGCCTATCAACTCAGCGTCCGGAATTCGCTTGCCGCCACGGCGCCTATCATTGGCTGCTTGGCGCACGGGCTGATCGGCCGACGCTTGCGGTGGCGGCGCAGTTTCGCGCTGGGTGATGGCGGGGCGCGCAACACTCGTCGGCGCGGCGGGTTGGACTGGCGCGTCGATGCGCTGCTCGACGGAGCGGCGGCTTGCGTCGAGCTGGCACTCCGCCGTCGTTTCCGCGGCATGCGCGAACGGTGTGGCGGCGACCGTGATCAAACCAGCGAGAACCCAGGTCTTCATTGCTCTCTCCCCGAGGCGGCGCTCCGAGCACCGCCCTTGCAAATCTTCTTTACGCCGCGTCCGCCCGGCGCGCCGCGATTTGCGCCCCGCAGCTTGCGGCCAAATTCGCGTCAGCGCCACTCACGGCTTGGCGAGCAGCGGCGCTTGCCTCTTCGCGGGCGAGCGCCGCAGTCTCCGGCGCTTGCCGGCGTGCTTCGCTATTCAGCTGATACTTGGCTTCTTCGAGGCGCGCCGATGGATCGGCGGCGTCCGCGTAGGCCGTGCAGCGGACGGCGGATACGAACTCCTCGCCCGACATTTGCGGCGCGGTTGCTCCCATCGCGAACGGCACAGCCACGATAGCGGCGGCAGTGGTGGCGATTGCAGCGAAACGCATGTTGAAGTCCCTCCTTGGCGTCAATTCCGCCTGTTCGCTGATAAGGATGCCGCCGAAGAGCCCGGCGGATGCGACCTTTCGGCGATTTCAGGCTAATATCGATTTACGATAAGATGCATCGAAAGTCAATGCGAATTTATCGAAAAACAATATTACGAGAGCGATAGACTTGCGGCGCGCCGCAGAGGCTCTAGCTCTGGCTGGCCATGGAACCTGAGAAACCGTCCACGCCCTGCATCAAGGTCTGCGCTGTCAGTGGCCAGACCGGGCTCTGCATCGGTTGTGGCCGAACGCTGGCGGAGATCGCGGGCTGGGGCCGGATGAGTGAAGCCGAGCGACTGGCGTTGATGGAGGTCCTGCCGGACCGACTCTCGGGCCTTGCCGCCGGCTAGGCCAAAGCCTCGCGCAGCATGTTGATCGCGACCACCGCAAGCAGCACGGCGAATGCGCGCTTCAACGTGGCCTGCGGCAGCCTGTGAGCGAGGCGTGCGCCCATCGGGGCGGTGATCGCCGTCAGCGCCCCGAGGATCACGAAGCCGGGCAGGCTCACGAAACCTAACGACCAGGGCGGCAACCCTTCGCGGCCAAAGCCGGCGATTGCGTAGCCAACCGCCGCTGGCAGCGCGATCGCCGCGCCAAAGCCTGAAGCCGTCGCGACAGCGCGATGAATCGGCTTGCCGCAGAGCGTCATCACCGTGACGCCGAACGCGCCGCCGCCAATGCCCATCAGCGCCGACAGCAAACCGATCGCTCCGGCGATCACGGCCCGCAACGCGCCTGTCGGCAGTTCGCTCGCTACGCGCCACGCCGGATTGCCAAAACCCATTTGCAGCGCAACGAGCAACAAGCCGCCGCCGAACACGATCAGCAGCACCTCGGCGCTGACGGTGCCGGCAACCACCGCGCCCGCGATCGCGCCAATCGAAATCCAAGGCGCCCATGATTTCAGAACCTCGAAATCGACCGCGCCCGCTTTTGTGTGTGTGGCAAGTGATCGCCATGACGTTGTGATGATCGTCGAGAGTGAGGTGCCGACTGCAACATGCATGCGCACTGCTTCGTCCACGCCGAGCGCTGTCATCAGCCAGTAAAGCGGCGGCACGATCACGATGCCGCCGCCAATGCCGAAAAGCCCGCCGGCAAAACCCGCAAGCAAGCCAGCAGCAATCAGTCCAACAGCGAACCAGATGATCTCAGGGCTCATGCCGCCAGCGCAGCGGCGTTGGTCATTTCGGCTAATGCGGCGCGCACGACCTCAACGCCCGCGCCGCGTTTAACGCCGCGCTCCGTCAGCACCCGCCGCCACAACCGCCCACCCGGGCGCGCAGCAAAGAGCCCGAGCATATGGCGCGTCATCGCATGCAGCGCGACGCCTTCCGCGAGCCGTGCTTCGAGATAGGGCACGTAGGCCTCAACTGCGGCGATGCGGCTATCGTTCGGGGCTTCGACGCCAAACACGCGCGCATCGACCTCGAGCAGAATTGCCGGATTCTGGTACGCCGCTCGGCCCAGCATCACGCCGTCGACGCCATGCATCTCATCAAGCGCATGATCGAGATCGCGCAGGCCGCCATTCAGAATGATCTGAAGTGCCGGCCGCTCGCGCTTCAGCTGGCGCACAAGCTCATAGTCGAGCGGCGGCACATCGCGGTTCTCTTTTGGCGAGAGCCCCTCAAGCCAGGCTTTGCGCGCGTGCACGGTGAACGAGCGGCAGCCGGCGCGCGCGCTCAAATCCACCAGCGCATAAAGCGCCTCACGCGGTTCTTGATCATCGACGCCAATGCGCGATTTGATCGTCACCGGAACGTTGCCCGCGGCGTCTTGTGCCGCGCTCCAAAGCGACGCGACCAGTTCAGGCTCGCGCATCAAGCAAGCGCCGAAGCGTCCGGCCTGAACGCGATCAGATGGGCAGCCGATGTTGAGATTGATCTCCGCATAGCCCCAGTCAGCGCCGATGCGCGCAGCTTGCGCCATCTTCGCCGGATCGCTGCCGCCGAGTTGTAGTGCGACCGGTTGTTCAACTGGATCAAATCCAAGCAGCTTCTCGCGATCGCCGTGGATCACCGCATCCGCCGTCAGCATCTCGGAATAGAGCAGCGCGCGGCGCGTCAGCGTGCGGTGGAACGCCCGGCAGTGCCGGTCGGTCCAATCCATCATTGGCGCTACACTGAAGCGGCGGTCGAGCATGGCGCTGACGTAGCGGGCGCGGGGCCCTGTTACAATGTCCGAATCCGGCGAGACGGACGGGGCGGTTTCGCCCATATTGCGCTCATGCTCGATGCAGAAACCTGCCACGGCGCTTGCGACGCGAAGGACCGCCGTTTCGACGGCCGGTTCTTCGTCGGCGTCACATCGACGGGCATTTACTGCCGTTGCATTTGCCCGGCGCGTACGCCCAAGCGCCAGAACCGAACCTTCTGGCCGTCAGCGGCAGCGGCCGAGGCGGCGGGTTTCCGCCCGTGCCTGCTTTGCCGCCCCGAGCGCGCACCGGGCCTTGCGCCGATCGATGCGCCCGCGCGCCTCGCCGCAGCAGCGTATGCGCGCATCGAAGCGGGCGCGCTGGAAGAGCAGGGTTTGGAGGCGCTCGCCGACGAACTCGGCGTCACCTCGCGCCACCTGCGGCGCGTGATGAATGCGCAGTTCGGCGCAAGCCCGATTGAGATCGCGCAAACAGGACGTTTGCTGACAGCGCGGCGCTTGCTGAATGAGACCGCGTTGAGCGTCACCGAGATCGCCTTCGCATCCGGCTTTCGCAGTCTCCGCCGCTTCAACGCCACCGTGAAAGATCGCTACGGCGCGCCGCCAACGAAAATGCGCGCGCGCAAGACGATCGTGCGCGGCGACACCTTCAGTGTGACGCTTTCGCCGCGCGGCGACTACGACATCGCGCCGATTGCCGCCTTCTTGCGTCAACGCGCCTTGCCGGGCGTCGAGCGCGGAGGCGCAAATACCTATGCGCGAACGCTGAAGCTTGGCGATACGGGCGGTTGGATCGAGATCGGCATGGGGCCGAAGGGGCTGGTGCTGACGCTTTCCGAGAATCTCGCGCCGCACCTGCGCTGGCTCGTCGCCAATGTGCGGGGCGCGTTCGATCTCGACGCGGAAATGACGGCGGTTGATGCGCATTTGGCTGCCGACGCCGAGTTGAAAGCTGACGTGAAACGCGAGCCGGGCGTTCGCATTCCGGGCGCGCTCGACGGTTTTGAAACGGCAATCCGGGCTGTGCTCGGCCAGCAAGTCACCGTCGCTGGCGCGCGCACGCTGACGGACCGGCTCGTCACGCAGTTCGGCGCCGATCTCGAACGCGGCCCTGAAGGACTGACGCGTCTTTTTCCCGATGCGGCTAGTCTCGCCAACGCTGGCCCCGCGCTCATCGCTAAGATCGGCGTGCCGGGAAAACGCGCGGAGACTTTGCACAATCTCGCTGTCGCTGCCGCCAACGGAAAACTCAATCTCGCGCGCGGCGCAATCGCATCGGGACGCGCCGCACTTGCGGAGATCCCCGGCGTCGGTCCGTGGACGATCGAGTACGTAGCACTCCGCGCGCTGGGCGATCCGGATGCGTACCCAGCGACAGACATCGCTCTCATCAACGCGCTCGGCCGCAAGGGCGAGACGCTCGACCAATTGAAACCTTGGCGCGCCTATGCCGCGATCCGGCTCTGGCGGCGCGCCGCGAAGAAAGGAGCGCGGCCATGATCAGCGCGATTCATGAAAGCCCTGTCGGTGAACTGACACTCGTTTCGAATGGAGAGGCGCTTACAGCCATTCTCTTCGAGAACCCGCGCTACCCGCTCCCCGAGCAGCCCCGCGGCGAAGACAAGATCATCGCAGGCGCGCGCAGACAGCTGGATCAGTACTTTGCCGGCAAGCTGAAGGCATTCGACCTGCCGCTGGCGCCAGCTGGCACGCCGTTTCAGCAGAGCGTCTGGAAGGCTTTGCTTGCGATCCCGTATGGCGTCACGCGTTCGTATGGCGAGCAAGCCAAGGCGATCGGTAATCCCGCGGCGGTCCGCGCCGTGGGGCTGGCCAATGGGCGCAATCCGATCTCCATCGTTATCCCATGCCATCGTGTGATTGGGGCCAATGGCTCGCTGACCGGATATGGCGGGGGCATGGAGCGCAAGCAGTGGCTTCTCGATTTGGAACAAGGTCAGGCCCTGATCCGCTGACAATTACGAAACCTCAACGGTTCTCGGGCATCGCACTTGGCGTAGCGGGCGTGCTATGAGCCGGCGCAAGGGATGTTCGAGGAGTAGGCGGGATGCGGAAACTGTTGGCTGCGGTTGCGGTTGTGGGCGCCTTGGCGTCTGGCTCTGCGACAGCGCAGAACGGCGCTTGGAGCTACGCCTACGTCGATGGCGTCGCCACAGCGACCCAGCGCAACGATGACGGCCGCGTCACCGCCACGCTGACCTGCGCGCCACCCACCGGCGACATCATCATCACGGACTATACGCTTGGCCGTAACGCGCGCCGCGCCACAGTGGCCGCCGTGCGCATCGGCGCGATGAGCGTGAACGTGCCGATGTCGATCGAAGGTCGCGGCCGCAACGCGCGCGTCGTCATCAACCTCCCACAGCGCCCGCCCATTCTTGCTGCGGTGCAACCGACCGATCGCCTGTCCGTGACGGTGAACAACACCACGCACACCTACGAAGAAGGCGGCCCAGCCCGCATGCGCGAAGTCGCGTACGCCTGCTGGGGTAGCTGAGTATCGCCTGCGCGTCGGGGTTGCGCGCGCGGGAAACTGGCGCCTACCATCCTGTCATGGGCTGAGGACGCCGCCTGGGGAGGGCGGTGTGTGCGTGCATGATGGGATTACCAGAACCGAGGACGCGCTTGGCGCTCATGCCGCGAGCAAGCGGCGTGTGCGCCATATTTCGCGCTGAAACCAAACCGGGCGCCGAGGACGATTTTGCGGCCTTGGTTGCCGATCTTGCTTGGTGCGTGCGCAACGAGGAGCCCGCCTGCACCTCTTACGTGGTTACGCGCGCGATGGGCTCGCCATCGCACTTTGCGATCCATGCCCGCTTCGAAGATTGGCGCGCTTTCGAGAGCCATCCCGATAGCGCGCACATGGCCAAGCTGATGCCGCGCCTTAGCGCGCTGCTTGCGTCGCCGCTGGCGATGGAGATTTTTCTCGAAGTTTGAGCGGCTCGCCGCTGGCGGTGACGCCCGGCAGCAAATTCACACTTAGCGCCGCCGCCGCCAAAAACACGCTCGCCATGACTTTGGCCCAGATCGGCAGCGCGGCAATGCCCACAAGTTCGAGCGCGACAAACGCCGCCAGCGTGGCTGCTGCGGCAGAAAATGCAACGCGCGCACGCTTGTCCGTCTTGCGCCGGCGCCAGAACCACCAATGCGCCCAAAGCAGCGTTGACGGAATGAGGAAAGCAAACGAGGCGCGCGAGAACCAAGCGCTTTCTGGCGCTTGCGGCCATGCGCCGACCAGCCAGAGCACGCCGCTGACGAGCAGTGCGGCGAGCGCAATCGCCGCAAGCCCCCGCGCCGCACCGTCGCGCGCTGCTGCGCCGTAGTGCGAGCGTGCAGCGATAGCGAGCGAGGCGACGAGCCAAAGGCTGCTATGCGTCGCCGCTTCCACGAAGCTGACCGGCTGCAAGAGCGGCGCGCCGCCGGCGAAAAATATCCGCACCAGCAAATGCGCCGCGCCGAGCGCAAAGAAGAGAGTGGCCGCTTCAAAGCACGCCGCTGTCCGCAGCGAGCCGTGGCGCTCAAAGCCATAAGCTGCGCCGCCCGCCAGCAGTGCGGGAAGCACCAGACCCGTTGATGCCGCGAGCGCCGGCCACCATGACGTGTTTTCACCCAAAACGTCTTGAGCAGCGACGAAGCCAAAAGCCAACGCGAAAAGCGTGGCGATCACGGCGAACACGCGCCAAGCGAGATCAGAGAAGCGCAAATTGAGCGCCGCCAGTGCAAGCGCGACGAACGCAAACGCTGGCGCCGCCAGCTGCGGCGGCAGCGTCAACGTGATCGCCGCAACGCATGCGAGAAATGCGCCTGCCGCCAGCATCCAGCGTGTGTAGCGCAGCGCGGCCAAGCCGCCCTGACGGCGCAGCGCCGCCATAACCAACACGCCGCACAAGAGCAGCGCTAGCGCCAAGAAGACCCCTCCCGCGGCGTTCGCATCGGCGAGGCCGTGTCGCGCATCGTGCAGCGCCGCGATGACGCCGAGCGGCGCAAACGCTCCTGTGCCGGCAAGCGCTACACCGCGCGGGCCGAGCTGCGGCACGCGCACGGCCGCGATCGCCAGAAAAACTGAACCCGCCCATGCAGCGGCCGGTGTGAACCAGATCGCGGCGCTCTCTTGGCCGCTCAACACGTAAAGCCCGACGACCGCTGCGCCGAACGCCACCAGATGCAGCGACTCCAGGCGAAGGCTCATCGCCCCAACGATCGCAGCCGCAGCGACAATGATCGCGTAGGCTGCGCCGGGTGCGCTGAACATTGTGGTCTGGCTTGAGAGCGCGAGCGCTACGCCCGCCATAATCAGCGCCATCATCGCGCCTGGCGTGGCGCGCCTCAAATGCGCATTGATCAGGCCGCAGCCTCCGGCCAACGCTAAGCCTACGGCAAAACTGATCGGCTCCGCCTCTGGCGTTCCAAGCGCCACGCCGACAGCGGCCCATGCCGTCGCGGTCAGCACGCCTGCCCAGGCCGCGACGCTCCAAATCGAGCGCAGTGCTACGATCATCATCGCGGCGGCGATCGCCAGACCCGAGGCAACGACCGCAGCATCCGCACCGGTGAAGAAGAGACCCAGCGCCGGCGACACCGCCATCAGGCAGAGCACAAGCGTGCGCACTGTTTCAGGCGACAGCGTCTGGGCGCTTCGGCGCTTCCTGCCGGAATTGGTGTAACCGCGCTGCGCCGAGCGCACGCGCCGTTCGATCGGCAGCTCTGAGATGGAGACGACGCTTCCGCCCTCGGCGGCGCGTACGGCGCGCACCGGCGCGGTCGCGCGCGCTGTGAGCAGCTCGTTGAGCCGGGCGATCTCCGCACGCTGCCGCTCGGTTTTGCGCCAGAGCCAGTAAAAACCGGCGGCGCTCGCAGCGACGTGCAGGGCGAGGAGGATGAGGATTGGGCCCATCGTCAGCGGCGCTTCCTAGCGGAAGCGGTCGCAATGCGCATGCCCAAATCCGCGTGCGAGCCATGCGCATGAATTACGGCGCTGATTTGCAACGATTTTCCTCAAGGCCACATGGATGTGATGTGGTGGTCCGCGATGCCAACGTGTGCGGAACGGCTGGGTTCCGGGGCGTCATACGGCAAGGCCACTGTCACAAAACCGCGGTTGTTCCGTCACGCTGCCTTCAATAGCTGTGCAAGCCATGGGGGGCTTGGTTTGACCTATTCGTTCGAGAACGCGCGCAGCTTGATTGCGGTCGTCGTCATTATCTTGCTGTGCTGGTTGCTCTCCGAGAATAAGCGCCGCTTCCCGTTCTTTCTCACCATCGGCGCGCTGGCAGTCCAGGTCGGCTTCGTCCTGGCGTTGTTTGCGCTGCCGAACGCGGAAGCGGTGCTGCGCGGCATCACCTCTGCCGTCGATGGTCTCGCGGACGCCGCCGATCGCGGCGCGCAATTCGTGTTCGGCTTCTTGAGCGGTGGCGCTGCGCCCTATTCGAGCGGCGAGGCGGCGGTTGAGGGGCCGTTCATCTTCGGCTTCCGGGTTCTGCCGCTTATTCTGGTGATCTCCGCGCTCTCGGCCGTACTTTGGCACTGGCGCATCCTCCGCTGGATCACCCAAGCGTTCGGCTTCCTCTTCGAAAAGACCATGAACCTCAGCGGCGCCTCAGCGCTCGCGGTGGCGGCAAATATTTTCATGGGCATGGTCGAGAGTCCGATCGTTATTCGCGCCTATCTCGACCGGCTCTCTCGCTCCGAACTGTTCCTGATGATGGTCGTCGGCCTCGCCACCGTCGCTGGGTCGACGATGGTCGCCTACGCCGCCATCCTTGGCCCGGTTTTGCCGAATGCGGCGGGCCATGTGCTCGTCGCGTCAATCATCTCGGCTCCTGCGGGCATTTTGCTCGCGCGCATCATGATCCCAGAGCAACACGTCGCCGGTGAGCCGTACAATTACGCCGCAGCGCTGAAATACGAGAGCACGATGGATGCTGTAACGCGCGGCGTGCAGGACGGCGTCATGGTTGCCGTCAACGTCGCGGCGTTTCTGATCGTGTTCGTGGCGTTCGTTTGGATCGTGAACAACATTCTCGGGGTCTTTCCGCCTGTGGATGGCGCGCCGCTGACACTGCAGCGGATATTCGGCTACATCTTTGCGCCGGTCGCTTACGGCATCGGCTTGCCCTGGTCGGAGGCGCAAGCGGGCGGGACGATCCTCGGCACGAAGCTTTTTCTCACCGAGTTCATCGCCTTCATCGATCTCAGCGCCATACCCGCTGAAGAGATGAGCGATCGCAGCCGCATGATCATGACCTACGCCATCTGCGGCTTCGCCAATGTTGCTTCGATCGGCATCATGACCGGCGGCATGACGGTGCTTATGCCGGAGCGGCGCACGGAGATTTACGCGCTTGCCGGCAGAGCGCTGCTACCCGGATTCCTTGCCACGCTGATGACGGCCGCGATCGTCGCCGCCATGCCCGTGTGGCTCTTCTAGGACGAAGACTTGCGCAAAAACTTCTGCGTTTGCCCGCCGCCGCCTTGATAGGCCTCGGCGCCGGCCGGGTTCGTGATCGTGCTCCAGGCGTCGCGCACCGCTTCAGCGCTTGCGCCTTCGCCGACGAACGCGCCTTCGGTTTCCACGATCTGCGCGAGCGCGAAGACGCCCGCGCCGGCGGTCAGGATCGCGCCCGTGGGCGCTTCTTTTGACGCGAGATACACAACGCCCGGCGTCACGTGCTCAGGCGCGAACTTCGCCAGCATCTCGGGCGGCATGATGTTGTCGGTCATGCGCGTCGCCGCGACCGGTGAGATGGCGTTGACGCGAATATCGTTCTTGCCGCCTTCGATCTTGAGCGTGTTCATGAGACCGACGAGGCCGAGCTTGGCTGCGCCATAATTGGCTTGGCCGAAATTGCCGTAGAGACCGGAAGACGAGGTGGTGACGACGATGCGCCCATAATTCTGGTTACGCATGATCTCCCACATCGCCTTGATCGGCTTCATCGTGCCCATGACGTGCACATCGAGCACGGCGCTGAAATCGGCGATCTCCATCTTGGCAAAGCTTTTGTCGCGCAGGATGCCGGCATTGGCGACGAGCACGTCGATCCGCCCCCATGTATCCATCGTGCGCGCCGCCAGATTGGCAACGCCCTTATCGTCCGTCACCGAAGCGCCGTCGGAGATCGCCTCGCCGCCCGCGGCCTTGATTTCCGCAACGACAGCATCCGCCGCAGCGGACGATCCGCCCGCGCCGTCCATCGCGCCGCCGAGATCGTTCACGACGACCTTTGCGCCACGGCGCGCGAACTCAAGCGCGTGGCAGCGCCCCAGGCCGCCGCCCGCGCCGGTGACGATAACGACCTGGTCGTCGAAGCGAATGTCGGACATGGGAAGCAATCCTGTTCTATGATCGGTGTCGGATCAGCGTTCTAGCCGAGCGCCCGGGAGAAGCACGATGAAACTCTATGTCGCGCCTTATGCGCCGAATCCGCGCCGGGTGATGATGTTCCTGGCCGAGAAGGGCATCACCGATATCGAGATCGTCAGCCTCAATCTGCAGGAGGGCGAGCATCGTACCGAAGACTTCCGCAAGAAGAGCCCGCTCTCGCAGATCCCGACACTCGAACTCGACGACGGCCGAACGCTGACCGAAAGCCGCGCCATTTGCTCTTACATCGAAGCGATGCAGCCCGAGCCGAACCTCATGGGCCGCGACGCTTTCGAGCGCGCCTTCATCGAGATGTGGGATCGCCGCATGGAATTGCTGTTCTCGATGCCGCTGATGATGTGGGTGCGGCACGGTAATCCGGTGTTGGGCGCGGTAGAGCGCAATCAGAACGCCGAGGTCGCGACTTATAATCAAGGTCAAGCGATGCGCATGGCGACTTGGCTCAATGACGAACTTGCGCGCCGCGCGTGGATCGCCGGCGAACGCTTCACCATAGCCGACATCACAGCCGCCTGTGGCATGGACTTCGCCAAGATGATGCGCTGGCGGCCGGGCGACGATCTTCCGCACCTGAAGCGCTGGCGTGAGGCCTTCTCGAACCGCGCAGCCGGGCAAGTCGCGGCTTAAGCGCCGCCCGCGTGCACCCGTGCGCCCAGATCGTTGGCGCGCGTCGCAAGCACATTGAGCCGCCGCTGCAACGCCTTCAGAGCGCGCTTGCCTGTTTTGCCGTCGCACGATGGTGCGTTCAGCACATGCTCGATCAACAAGAGCGCATCCCGTTCGTCGCCCAAGACATCGCCCAGCTTTGCGCCCAGCTTACGCCGCCGGCGTGTTGGCCACGCGTCCTCAAGCAACGTTGCAGCGAACAGCCGGTCTTTTTCGCGCTTGCGCCAATGGTGGCGGCGCTCTGGATTGCTGGCGTCGCTGGCGCGCCGGCGCGCGATGCGTGCTTTGCGGACAAGCCGGTCGGCGCCGCGTTCGATTTGACGCGCTGAGGCCTCTGGCCAAACCTGCGCCAGCGCCGCGAGATCGCGCAATCCGCTGCGCACGAGTTCGAGATCGGGGGGGCCGAGTGCGGCGCGGTCAGCGTCGATTTCTTCGGCGATGGCTTCGAGTGCCGCGGCCTCGCGCTTGGCGGCGTGGCCTGCCGTCTTGCGCGCAGCTTCCGCCAGTGCTGCGAGATCGCGCGCTTCAGCGAGTGTGCGCATCACAGCGCGCGCGGAATCGTTGAACACGTTGGAAAGTCCAGGCGCACACGCATGACCGATCCGCGCCAGAGCGCGCGCGCGCTTCAACCGCACGCGCGCGCGATGGATCGTTTTCGGCTTGCTCGTAGACTTGTCGAGCTCTTCAGCAGCGGCGCGCAATTCTTGCGTCAGCGCTGCGCGCAAATTGAATGCCGGACCCGGCGATCTCATTCCGTACCCCTCAGGCCACGATTTTCTTTAGCGTGCCGGAAAAAGCAAGGATCGGACGTGACCTTTGTGTAATTAGCCCGCGCACGAAGATGAGTGAGCGCGTGTTCCGCAATACCTCGCCATGCGCCTCCACGATCGCATCGAGGTTGCCTGCGCCAACGAACTCGCTGTTACAGGTGAGCGTCACAGCCTTGACGTCTCCGCTCAACGCATTGTGCGCAATGGCGAAAAGCGCAAAGTCCGCAAAGCTCATAAGTGCGCCGCCATGGATGGTTCCGCCGCCATTCAGATGATGCGGCTTCGGCTCGAAAGCGCAGCGCGCGCGGCCGTCCTCGATCGTGAAACAGAACGGCCCAACAGCGCTCTCGAAGGGATCCGCGCCATTACTCCAGGTGGTCCAGCCCGCAAACGGCCCGTCTGCGATGATTGTGGGCCCTGACGGCGTCGCGCCATCTGCGCTCATGAGCTTTTCTCCCAGCCTTTTCGCTTGTCGGGCGGGCGTGCTGACATGGTATGACCCGAGGAGCAAGGGCGGGGACGATGCGGTTTTTGTTCGCAATTCTTGGGGCGGCGCTTCTGGCGAGCTGTGTCACGCCCGATGATGATCGCTTCTATGTCGGCCAATCGCCGCGCGCCTTCGTCATCATTGGCGTGGCGGAAGGCGCCGAGAACACCTCGGCGCGCTACACGCTGTTGTGGCGCCTGCTCGACGCCAACGGCCGGTTTACATCGCTCGATGACGACCGTGCGTTTTCGCCCGAAACCAATACGCGCGGCTCAATCCGCGTGCGCGGCGTTCCCGGCGAGTTCTTCGTCTACGAGGTCGATCCTGGGACATACGCGCTCGACGGCGTCTATGGCATTATCCGCGACGATCGCGTCAATTATGCCGCCGACGGCCTGATCGAAGGGCCGGAGCGGCCGGCTTTCGATGTGAGGCCCGGCGAGGCGGTCTATCTCGGCATCTGGGAAGCCAACATCGAAGAGATGCGCTCAGTGACGCGTCCCTATCGGCTCGACGAGCGCGACATGCGCGCAGTGCTGCGCCAGGAAGAGCTTGTGGTGGGTGAGGTGCGACCGCGCGCCACTGAGCCGCGTTCTGTCGAGTGCGCGCCACGCCGTATCGGCTCCATCACACAGAGACGGGTATGCTGAGACACATCCTCATCGCCCTGATCGCGCTTTTCGCTGGCGCGACGTCGGCCCTCGCGCAAGATCTTTTGACGCCAAGCGAATTTCGCGACGCCGGCGCTGCGCGGATTCGCGAACTCGCCCCCGAGGCGCGTGTCGTCAACCGTGATGAGCTGGGCGTCACCGTGTTCCGGCCGGATCGCGCCGACGCCGATGGCATGCAGATCAACTTCGATAACGCCTACACGCTCTATCGAGGCGACCCGTCGCAGCTCGAATTTCTGCTGGATCGCTGGTCGCGCCTGGCCGTCGATCCGCCGATGGAGCGCGGGCTTGACCGCATCGTCTCCATTCTACGTCCGCAGAGCCATGTCGATGGCTACAGTCAATTCGTCGCCAACGGCCCGACGCCCGGGCGGCTGGTGACGCGCCCGTTCGTGGGCGATTTGCACGAAATGATGGTGTTCGATAGCGCCGAGGCTGTCGCTTACGTGACCGAGGATCAATTGCGCGAGCTGAACATCTCAATTGACGAGGGGTGGACGCTTGCGCTCGTGAACATTCCCACGCGCATGGGTCAGCTCGACGAGATGCGCATTGAAGAGCTGCCAGGTCTCGTCGGCGTCAGCGGCGGCAATGGTCTGGCGCCGAGCAATCTCGTCGGCCCCGGCTTCTGCGCCGGCCCGCATGCGCGCAATCTCGTTCTGGTCACCGATCGCGAGGGCTATTTTATGGGCGAGCCGCAAGGCGTTGAGAATTTCTACGGCTTCGCCGATTGGCTGATCGGCCGTGGCGAGAGCGCATCGATGACAATCATGGAATGCCGCGATGGCCGCTTGGCGGCGGTCGATCGGCCGGGTGCACAAGCAAGGACGAAGTGACGAGCATGGACAACGACAGTCTCAACCAATTGCTCGAAGCCGTCCGCCGCTTCGTCAACGAACGCCTGATCCCACTCGAGGCCAAGGTCTCCGAGGATGACGCGGTCCCCGCCGATGCACTCGCGGAAATGCGCGCGCTGGGCTTGTTCGGCATCTCTATCCCGGAAGAATATGGCGGCCTCGGCCTCACGATGGAGGAAGAGTGCCGGACGATGTTCGAGTTCTGCCGCTGCTCGCCGGCGTTCCGCTCGGCCTTCGGCACCAATGTCGGCATCGGCAGCCAAGGGCTCGTCATGTTCGGCACCGAAGCGCAGAAGAATAAGTGGCTGCATGGCATCGCCGCCGGCGAAGTCGTCACCTCATTTGCGCTGACTGAGCCGGAAGCCGGCTCGGATTCCGGCGCAGTGCGCACGCGGGCTGAGCTTGCTGGCGATCATTACGTTCTCAACGGTTCGAAGCGTTACATCACCAACGCCGCGCGCGCCTCGCTCTTTACCGTGATGGCGCGCACCAATCCGGATGTGAAAGGCGGCGCCGGCGTCTCAGCGTTTCTGGTGCCGAGCGATCTACCGGGCGTCTCCGTCGGCAAGCCCGAAAAGAAGATGGGCCAGCAGGGCGCCCATATTCATGACGTGCATTTCGACAATGTCCGCGTACCGGTCGAGAACCGGCTCGGCGAAGAGGGGCAAGGCTTCCGCGTCGCCATGCAAGTGCTCGATCGCGGGAGATTGCACATCGCTTCTGTGTGCGTCGGCGTCGCTGAGCGCTTGATCGAGGAGAGCGTGCGTTACGCGGCTGAGCGCAAGCAATTCGGCCAAGCCATCGCCAACTTCCAGATGATCCAGGCCATGCTCGCCGACTGCCGCGCCGAAACCAACGCCGCACGCGCCATGGTGTTGGAAGCCGCGCGCAAACGCGATCGCGGCGAAGATGTCGTCATGGATGCGGCCGCGTGCAAACTCTTTGCATCGGAAATGGTCGGCCGCGTTGCCGATCGTGCGGTGCAGATTTTCGGCGGCAGCGGCTACGTCGCCGATCACGGCATCGAGCGCTTCTATCGCGACGTCCGCATCTTCCGCCTCTACGAAGGCACCAGCGAAATCCAACGCATCATCATCGCACGCGAGATGCTGAAGCAGGGGAAGTGATGTCCAACGACGAGCCGGGTCCGAAGAAGAGCTTTGTCGATCACGCTAAAGGCCTCGCCGCGCTCCCCGGTGAAAAGCTCGCGGAGCTGAGGGCCTACGGCTCGGAGAAGCTGCAAGAGACGATGGCCGCCTTCCTCGGCGCGCTGCCGGCGCTGCGGCGCGCTGGTTATCATTTGCGCGAGTTCGAGATCGAGCTTGGCATCACGCCGAAAGTCATCGCGCACTTCGTGCCAGTCGCTGCCGCCGAAGCTGATATAGCGGCTGGCGGCGAGGCGTTGAAGGGCAACACGATCGGCTCATCCATGCTGAGCGTGCTTCGCCGCGCTGGCGACATGCACCGCGTCATCCGCGCGCCGGGCTTTGAATGCGCGCATATCGAGATCGATGTCGGCGTCATCCCCGCTGTGCGCTTGCGCTATCGCGCCGAGGACGAGAGCGACCAAGCGGCCTTGCCTGAACGCTGACGCAGCCTACATCACCGCCAAGGAATTCGGGGGACCCATCATGAGCAAGATCAAAACCGTGAGCGTAGCGTTGGCGCTGTTCGCCGCCGCTGCGTGCGCCGCCGCACCTGCGCCTGCCCAGGTCGAAGCCGCAGCACCCGCGCAGAACGACGCCGTGCTGCAGGCCGTCGTCGATGGCGCGTGGCGCACGCCCGAAGAGCGGGCGCGCGATCAGTATCGCCATCCCGCCGCGTCGCTCCGCTTCTGGGGTCTGCGCCCGGGTGCGACCATCGTTGAGATCGAGCCCGGCGGTGGCTCCTGGTGGACGCCGATCCTCGCGCCCTACGCGCAACGCACGGGCGGCCGCTACGTCGCCGGCTGGCTCGATCTCGCGAGCCCCAACGCCACCGATCGCACACGCACCGCGCGCGCTGCGTTTCTGACTGAATATGCCGACGCTTCGATCTATGGCGCCGTCACCGCCGTCGATTTCGGCATGCATTCAGGATTGGCGCTCGGCGACAACGAAGCAGACTTTATCTTGGTCGCGCGCGCGTTCCACAATTGGTCGCGCCAAGGCGCCACTGAGCGCTACATGGCCGAGTTCTTCCGCACACTGCGCCCCGGCGGCGTGCTCGCCGTCGAGCAACACCGCGCAGCGCCCGGCGCCGATGTCGCGCAAAGCGCGCCAACGGGCTACGTGCCTGAATCGTACGTCATCGAAGCCGCTGAGCGCGCGGGCTTCGTGCTCGCGGGCCGCAGCGAGATCAACGCCAATCCGCGCGACGATCGCGATCACCCGTTCGGCGTCTGGACACTGCCGCCGATCCGCCGCACCGCCCCACAAGGCCAGCCCGCCGATCCAACCTTCGACCGCGCTCCGTAT
Organism: Hyphomonadaceae bacterium; assembly: GCA_019753105.1. Taxonomy (GTDB): domain Bacteria; phylum Pseudomonadota; class Alphaproteobacteria; order Caulobacterales; family Aquidulcibacteraceae; genus Vitreimonas. The sequence goes on along the minus strand of JAIELJ010000019.1, from coordinate 8,634 downwards.
GACGCCATCGGCGAAAGCGACCGCATGACGCTGCGTTTCGTGAAACCGGGTTGAGTTTGGGGTGGCGCGACCGGGATGGCGTTGGAGAGCGTGGCGTCGGTCTAAGGCGTCACCAGATTCAATCGAAGCTGCTTGTGTGCGCTCAACCTGAAGGCCGGGCCGTCCCGGCGCTTCGCGAAAGTGTGGGCTAAATCGATGAAAGTGGTGGGCGCGACAGGGATTGAACCTGTGACCCCTCCCGTGTGAAGGGAGTGCTCTCCCGCTGAGCTACGCGCCCGAGAGCCCGATATGGGCGTCTCGAAGGGCGCGGACCATAAAGTCGGGCGCGCCTGCGTCAAGCGGCGCATGTCTGCCCGCTTGACCTTCTCCTCCGGCTCTGTCTAGTTGCGAATAATTCTCAAACAAAGCGCCGGAGAGCCCGTTGTCCTTTTCCATCAGCCGCCGCGGCTTCGCTTTGGGCGCATCCGCACTTGCACTCGCTGCCTGCAATCAAAATGGCGGCGCCAGCGGCGACGGCGAAGAGAACTTCGTCAACGTCTATACGGCTCGTCATTACGACGCTGACCGCCAGCTCTACGCAGCCTTCGAAGAAGCGACGGGCGTTCAAGTGCGCGCCCTCACCGGCAATGCCGAGCAATTGCTTGAGCGAATCCGCGCGGAGGGCGATGCGACCGAGGCCGATCTCTTCGTTTCAGCAGACGCCGGCAATCTCTGGCGCTTGAAGGATGCGGGCCTGCTGCAGAACGTTACGACGCCGACGCTGGAGCAGAACGTACCGTCGAACCTGCGCGATCCGGAAGGCGCCTATTGGGGCTTCACCAAACGCGCGCGCGTGATCATGTATCGCAAAGACGCGGTGCGTCCGGAAGAAGTCGCGACCTATGACGCGCTGGCGACGCCGCGCTTCCGTGGTCAGATCGTGATGCGCTCTTCCACCAACACCTATCAACTTTCGACGCTTGCTTCTCGCATCGAACGCCACGGCGCGGATAACGCGCGCCAATGGGCGGCGGGCGTGCGCGCCAACTTCGCGCGCGATCCGGAAGGCAGCGACACCGATCAGATCAAGGCGGTCGCGGCAGGCGAAGCGCAAGCGACCGTGGTGAACCACTACTATTTCGTGCGCCTGATGAAGTCGGAAGATCCGGCTGATCGCGATGTGGCGAGCAAGGTCGGTCTCGTCTTCCCAGACCAGACGACGGGCGGCACGCACGTCAACATTTCCGGCGGCGGCGTTACACTGCACGCCAAGCGTCGCGGTCGCGCGATCCAGTTCCTCGAATACCTCACCGGCGACGCCGCGCAGAATTTGATCGCGCCGGCCAACACCGAGTTTCCCATTCGCCCGAGCATCACGCCGGCGCCGGAATTGGCCGCGCTCGGCGCGTTCGTCGAGGAGAGCATTCCACTCGACGCGCTCGGTCGCCATCAGGCGGAAGCGACGCGCATTTTTGAGGAAGTCGGCTGGCGCTAAGCGCGGACGCTACGGCGAAGTCGAGCAAAGGCTTCGCGATTGACGGCGTCGCGCTCGCGGCGGCGATGGCGACGCTCATCTGTGCGGCGCCCGCTGTTGCAGTGATCACGCTCGCGCTGCGACCTGATCAGGGCGACGTCGCGTTTGGCGGCGACCTGCTGCGCGATGGCGCGATTGGCACGGCGCTTGTTGTAGCGCTCGGTGGCGCAGGCGCTGTTGTGTTCGGTGCAATGGCGGCTTGGCTGGTGAGCTTGTGCCGGTTTCCAGGACGCGGCGTGTTCGAGTGGCTGCTCGTTATCCCGCTTGCGGCGCCGAGCTATGTGTTGGCTTACGCCTACACCGGCATCACTTGGCATGGCGCTGCGCCGATCGAGGTCCGTGGGCTTTGGGGCGCTGCATTCGTCTATGCGATCGGGCTTTATCCCTACGTCTACCTCGCCGCGCGCGCGGCGTTTGCGAGCCAGTCCGCATGCGCGCTTGAAGCGGCGCGATCACTCGGCGCTTCGCCGTGGCGTGTGTTTTGGGAAGTAGCACTTCCGCTGGCGCGGCCTGGGATCGCTGCTGGTGCCGCGCTGGCGATGATGGAGATCGCAGCGGACTATGGCGCGGCGTATCATTTCGGGCTGACGACGCTTTCGACGGCGGTGTTTCGCGCTTGGTACGCGCACGGCAGTTTGGATGGCGCGCTGCAGATTGCGGCAGTGCTGCTGCTCGCGGCAATTGTATTTTTGATTGTTGAACGGCGTGCGCGCGGACGGGCTGCATTTGGCGGCGGCTCATCACGCTGGCGGCCTTTGCCGCGCTATCAACTTTCGCCGCTGCCGGGATTGCTCGCGAGCGGATTCTGTGTGGCGCTGATCGCGTTCGGCGCAGTGTTGCCGCTGGCTTGGCTCGGACGCTTGGCGCTGTTGCATGGCGATCTGGGCGACGTCGTGCAGCCGTTCGTGAACTCAGTAATCCTCTCGGCTGCGGGCGCGCTAATCACGCTGGCGCTTGCGGCTGCGATCGCTGTGAGCGCGCGGCGGTCGAAGTCGATCGGCAAGCTCTCACTCTATGGCGCGGCGATGGGATATGCGGCGCCAGGCGCAGTGATTGCGATGGGTGCGCTGGCTCTGTTCAGTATCGCGCGCGAAGCGGGATGGATCGGCGGACTTGGCACGGCGCTCGCGCTTGCAGCGCTCTTTTGGACGTATGCGGCGCGCTTCTCAGCGGCTGGCGTGCAGCCGATCGATGCGGGCCTCGCGCGGCTCTCGAAAGGACTCGATGCTTCGGCCAGAACACTTGGCGCAGGCCCGTGGCGGCGCTTGATCGCGGTAGATTTGCCGATTGCCGGGCCGTCGCTGGCTGCGGCCGCCTTGATCTTGTTCGTCGAAATCCTGAAAGAGCTTCCCGCAACGCTGATCCTGCGTCCTTTCGATTTTGATACGCTCGCCGTGAAAGCCTATTCGTACGCCTCCGATGAACGCTTGTTGCAGGCGGCAGCGCCCGCATTGCTGATCTTTCTCGCTGGCCTTGCGCCCATCATCATCCTCACGCGCGGCATCGCGCGGGCACGCGCGGGGCAAGCATGAGCAGCGTGACGCTTCGCAATGTGCGCCGCGCATACAATGGTGCGTGGGCGCTCGATGATGTCTCGCTGACAGCGCCAGAAGGCAAAGTGCTGGCGCTGTTGGGGCCGTCAGGCTCGGGTAAGTCGACAATCCTGCGTTTGATCGCGGGGCTCGAGTCGCCGGATTCAGGCGAGATTCTGATTGGCAACGAAACCGTTTCCACGCCAGGTCGCGCAATGCCGACGGAGCAGCGGCGCGTCGGCATGGTGTTTCAGGACTACTCGCTGTTTCCGCATCTCACAGCGGGCGCAAACGTGGCATTCGGCTTGGATAAACTCGCGCGCGCTGATCGCGATGAACAAGCGCTGCGCTGGCTCGATCGCATGGGCCTGAAGCACCGCGCGGGCGCGTATCCGCATGAGCTTTCCGGTGGCGAGCAACAACGGGTGGCGTTGGCGCGGGCGCTGGCGCCGAAGCCGCGCGCAGTGTTGCTGGATGAGCCTTTCTCGGGGCTTGATCCGGTGCTACGCGCTGAGTTGCGCGACGCGACGCTAGCCACCTTAGCCGAGACGCAGACGACGACGTTGTTCGTCACGCACGACGCTGAGGACGCGCTGCAAGCGGCGGATCAACTCGCAATCCTGAAAGCGGGCAAGCTGCTGCAATCGGCCACGCCGCGCGAGGCCTATGATGCGCCTGCTTCGCTCGATGCAGCGGCGGCGCTTGGGCCAATCAACGTCTTCGAAGGTGTGAGCGAAGGCGGCGTCGTGCGCACGCCGTTTGGTGAGATCGCGTCATCGCTGCCGAACGGTTCGAGAGCTTATGCGGCGGTGCGGGCGGAGGCGGTGCACTTGAAGCCGGGTTCAGCGGCGCGTGTCGTCGACGTGCGGCCGCATGGGGCGCATGATCTGGTGCGCCTTGAAGCGCAGGGCGTTGTCTGGCGCGCGCTTGCGCCGGCGCGGACAGCGCTGGGCGAGCGCGTCGATGTCGCGCTTCACGCAGCAGGTTCGTTCGTATTTTCGGCCTGAGCCGCGGGCTTGCGTACAACGAAACGGCGGCGCTCCAGACGGCGCTGCGCCAGCATCATGAGACGCACGCGCCAGGCTTCGGTTTCCCATGCCAGTTCGCGTGCCGTCACGGGCTCGATGCCGCCGGATTGCGCAAGGCGCTCGCCGAGTTGCTTGAACGCAGCGCGGGCGGTGGCGAGGAACTCATCCGTCAAATCTTCGTCCGCTTCGATTTGGAGGCCGACGTCGCGGAAGAATTGCAACACGTCGCCGTGCGCGCGGATTTGCGGCTCGGCGAATGAGGAGGCGAATGCGGTTTTGAGTGCGTCGGACTTCAAGCCGACATAAGCCTCGAGCACGGCGCAGGCGCCGGGCTTCAGGCTCTTCATGACCTGCTGCGCCAAATGCGGCGGGTAGCCCACATAGGCGAAGTCATCGACGCTATAGATGCCGTCGAGCGAGGCGGGCGGATAGACATGCGCTTCAAGATCGATGCGCGTAACCGTAACACGGTCGTCGAGCTTCGCTTGCTTCACTTCGTGACGCAGCGCTTCGATGGTTTCTTCGCGCCACTCATAGACCTCGATCTTGCCTGGATGCTTGCTGGCTATCGCGATCACCGGCGCGGCAAGGCCGGGGCCCCAGACCGCGAGCACGCCGTCGGCGGCCACGCCAATGCGCGCAGGCTCCATCGCTTCGGCGGTGGCGTCTCCCGGGCGCACGCGGCCATCACCCCAGATGAGCGCAAGCGCCGATAGGCGTGGAGGCATTTCGAACGGAAGCTCGTCAAAAAGCTCGTCCTCGACATTGGCGGCTTCCGCCTCGACGTTTTCATTTGCCGCAGCAGCCAGCTTGGCTTCGTACGCCGCCAGCGCCGCTTCTTCATCGTATGCGGCGCCATCCCACCACGCAGCCAGTTTCGCACGCGTGAGCGCCAGCTTCTTTTTGTTAAAGAGACCGTTAAGAGCCGCCATAGTGCGGCCAGCATACGCTTGTTGCGTTAACGATTTGCTTGAGTGACGGGCAGGATCGGCGGCGCGCCTGACGGCAGCGGCGCGCGCGGATCGTGCATGAACGCCAGAATATCCTCGTAGACAACCTCGCGCTGCAGATCGCGCAAGAGCCAATGCCAGCCGTTCTCATAGAGCGCCGTGCGCGCGGTTGGCGGCAAGCTCCGCGCGGCGTTCTCGGCGGAACGGCGCGGGATGATCTGATCGTTGGCGCCATAGAGAAAGAGCACGTGGCCGTTGAGATTGCCGGCGTTGTCGGAGGCGTACTCCATCAGATTGACGAGGCCGAAGACGGCGTCGATGCGCGTCGTCCAGATCATGTGCGGCGCACGGCCAGCTTGCAGCAGCGCTTCGCGGTTATCGGAGGCCGTGCGCGTGCGGGTGACGTTGCGCGGCGGCGAGACGGCGCGATACGGGAACGTGTGCGCGCCAACCCAAAGCGTGAAGGCGTAGGAGTCGGGCATCGTCGACCAGCCCCACACGGCGGGCGCGACGAGCACGAGGCGATCGATTTCCGGCGCATCATCGCCGCTAAAGGTGGCGATTGCCGCGGCCGAGCCCATCGAGTCACCGATCACAGTGATCGGCAAACCCGGATGTTGGCGGCGCGCCAGCGTAACCGCGGTGCGCAAATCTTCCGACATGAGCCGTCTGCCCGGCCAGACGCCGCGATTGGGCGAGCGGCCAAAACCACGTGCGTCGTAGGCGTAGAGAGCAACGCCGCGTTCGGCGAACCAGGGGCCAGCGAGATAATAGGTGTTGGCGTAATCGTTCATGCCGTGCAGCGCGATGATCACGGCAGTCGGCGCTTGGCCTTCCGGTGGCAGCCAGGCACTCAGACCAAGCTCTGCGCCATCGAACGAGACCAGGCGCTCGTTCACCACATCCAAGCGCGGCCCGGCGAAGCCGTTGGTTTGCGATTGCGCCTGCTGCACCGTCGGCACGCACGCGACCAGGATCATCAGCGCAAAGCCGATGAAACCCTTCGCCGCAGCTCGGGCAAGACGTCCGTTTCGAACCAGGGATTGCGCTTCAGCCATGCACTATTCCGCCATGATGGATGCGGCAAAGGCATGACATTGGTTGGATAGTCGCGCCAAGCGCCGACTGTCTCCCCCAGCGTCCGTTTCACCGCAGCGCCCAGATGATAGCGTTGAGCGTATGATCCGACGAGTAGGGTGAGGCGCACATTTTTCAGCAACGGCAACAGGCGCGGACGCCAAAGCGGCGCGCATTCCCGGCGCGGGGGCAGATCGGCGCCGTTGACAGTGCCTGGAAAGCAGAATCCCATCGCGGCGACGGCGATGACCCGCCGCTCGTAGAATTGTTCGCGGTCCATCTCGAGCCACGCGCGTAAGCGATCGCCCGAAGGGTCGTTCCACGGAATGCCGCTCTCATGCACGCGACGGCCTGGCGCTTGCCCGGCGATCAGAATGCGCGCGGCGGGATGCACCCACACGACCGGCCGCGGCTCATGCGGCAGCGCGCACGCGCGACACGCTTCGATTTCCGATACGAGCTGCGCCAAGGTCTGCGCCATCGTTTTCCTATGCCCATGCTGAACGCATGCGTCGACACGGTGATGCAGATCGCCGAAGTTTTCGCACCATTACCGACGACCGCATGGATCGCCCCAGGCCCTCGGCTGCGAGCGCCGTTTCGGATCTACGTGGCCTTGGGGGCCGCTCGTGGCTGTTCGCTGTGATAATAGCGGTAGTTGAAATAGACCGCGATCGCGCCGAGCAAATGCCAGGCTGCGTGACCCTGCAACAAGCTGTCGGGCATGCAGAGTGTGCGAGTGTTGTCGAGGATCCAAATCCCGAATGCGATTGTGTTGGCGAGCAAGCCGTAACCGAACAACGAGACCCGAACATTTTGCCTAAGTGGCCGGGCCATAACGAGTTCGACTGCGAGCGCCACAGCCAGCACGGCCGCAAACAACCAACGGCGCGTTTCCGGTATGATCCAGAGCAACGCAATGAGGATGGCGCAGACCGCAAGGTAAAGCGCCAAGGCCGCTGAGTTCGACCAGCTGCGCCAGCGTTGCACAGCATAGGCAAGCAGGAAGCCGCTCAGCAGATACATGCCGAGCACATCGTAGAATTGACCCCAGAGTGTCAGCGTGGCGTGTAGCAGAAAGCTGCCGACGCCAATGACAACCGCTGTGAAGCCGAACCATAGAGCAGCCCAACCGGCGAAAACCGTCTCGCTGCGCCGCGGTGCGAGCATGATCCAAAAGCCGACGAACACAAAGCCGAACGACGACCAGCTGTTGGCGGGCTGGAGCAGTAGTGAGTCCGTGTGCGGGGCTTCGCAGAAGCAATGCGTAGCCAGGCACGTCGCGGGAGGGAATTGAGTCCAATCAGGGCCGAGCGCGTGCAGTATCGCGAGCGCTGCCACCGCGGTCACGATGGTCAGCAGAATCGCTCCAAGCGACTGGCGCATCACAATCTCCGTGGCAGACTTGGTGGCTGGCGCCGAGGGCGGCTGTCAACCTGGGTAGGCTCCAGTAACGCACGAGGTTGATCCTTGCCGCGCCGGACTCTTCGGAGATCGTCTTGCGGTTTTGTGCGCCCGTCGCGGCAGCAAGATTTTGCATCGACCGGCGCGCGTACTCGCCTTACCCTGACGCGATAGGTGTTCCTTTGGCGTTGTCATCCACGATCGCTCTGGTCGTATTCTTTGTCTTGAGCTTCGCAGCTGCATCCAGCAATCACGGCGACGATCATCAGCCAGAGGCAGATGACTTCCGCCATCGCCCAATCCAGCCGTTTCATCCCGAAGAAAAGGAATGACCAGGCGGCATCAGCACGCCGGCAGCGCTGTTGCTCACGCCCTATCTTGCATGGGTGACCGTTGCGGCGACGCTGAACTTTCGTCTGCTGCGCCTAAACGGCCCGCGCGGCTGAGCAACGTTATTCAGCGAAACTGCATTGAACTGTGAGCGGCGCGCCCATGAGGCGAATTCGACGCGGTAACCCGGGCTGGGCATCCTGTGAGTGAAGTTGACGACGCCTGTCACGCAACGTAAACGCACGCTCGAATGGTACTGCGCATCGGCATCATCGACGACAACGCCATGGTCTTGGACGCTCTTATCTTCGTTCTACGCGATAGGGGGCATGAGATATCTGTCGCCGAAAATGCGTTCAACGGCTTGGCAATGGTGGCGAGCGCGCCTCTAGACGCGGTGATTGTAGATTTAAATCTGCCTGGGATGAAAGGTGATGCGCTGGTGCGAGAAATCCGCTGCCGTCATCCTGGCTTGGCAATAGTTCTGACCTCAGGGCAAGGTGCTGCGCCTGAAGGCTCGATCGGCGAAGATGGCGCCGACGCTTTTCTACCCAGGCCGTTTACACCGAATGTGTTGCTCGCCTGCATTGCGGGCGTCACAGCAAGCCGTGACTCGCAATGACCGCGCCGAGCTCGTCGAAAGAAGAGTCTCGCCTTCGCGCACTCGTAGATACAGCGGTCGACGGGGTCATTCTGATAGACGCACACGGCGTCATTCAGATGTTCAACCCCGCCTGCGAGCGTCTCTTTGGCTACGCCGTCGAAGAGGTGGTTGGAAAAAACGTCAAGCTGCTCATGCC
>JAIELJ010000016.1 GCA_019753105.1 Hyphomonadaceae bacterium | reverse complement strand
GCGGTATCCACCGCCGCCACCGCCGCGATCACCGCCGCCGCCGCCGAAGCCGCTGCCGCCGCCACGATAGCCGCCGCCGCCGTAACCGCCGCCGCCGCCGCCGCGATCACCGCCGCCGCCGCCATAGCCGCCACCGCCGCCGCCGAAGCCGCCGCCGCTTTCGCCACCACCAAATTCCGGAGTATCCGCGCTGCGCTCGCGGCCACGGCCACCGCGTTTTTCTTTCTTCTTGTCGTTGTCGTCGTCGCCGTTGTCGAAATCGTCTTCGAAGCTCATTTCCACTTGTCCTGTTTCAATGCCTTTGGCGCACGCCAAAAGCCGCGCGCTCGCGGAAGCGAACGCACGTCATCGCGAATTTCTGCTTTGATTGGGGATTCAAAAACTTGCCGCACGCCGCGGATCTTCGCACCTTTGCTGGCCCGACCGCCAGCTTACACCAACCAGCTTATGATGGAGCGGGTTCCGCAGCGCAAGCAGAAACGCTGAGTTTACGCGGGATTCATCTCGTTTTGACGCCCGCGCCGCTCCTGCCGCGCCACGATCTGGGAGACGATATAGGCCCCCAGGAGCTTCGAGACGATGCCCGTGGCGATCGACCCCCAGGCAAAAATGCCGGGCACGACCAGCGAGGCTAGGCTTATAAACGCCATCTGATCGATCGGCGCCGAGATCGCGCTGGAGATTAGAATGCGTTGTGAGAGCGGGCGTTTGGAGAAGGTGTAGACCGCCCAGTCAGTCGTCTCGGAGATCAGGAAGGCGATGCCCGACGCGACGACAATGACCGGCCAAGCGGTCAGCGTAGATAGCGTCAGCCCGACGAGCATCGCGCCGAAAATCCAGTGCTTGATCTCGCGCTGGGCAAAGTCGCGCACAACCAGCACCAGGCCGGTGACGATCGTGAACGGGTGCCATTCGCCGCCGCCGAACGACTCTGGAATCGGAATCGTCGGAATGCCGGCGAAGGCCCAATTGACCAGCGGCATTAGCGCCACATAGAGCGCCGTGAACGGCCGCTTCATCAGCAGGATGATCAAGACCGTTATGGCCACGATCGGAATGGCGATGTGCTGCTGCTGCAGGAAGGCGAGTGCGGAATCGAATGTCATGCAACGTAGACCGTGCCTTAGGGCAGCCGCCTAGGTCTAGCGGACGCGCGTGCGACTAGTCGTCAAAGCCAACGAAAACCGCGGCTTCCTCAACGCTCTTGCGTGTCGAGACCACGGCGTTGGCCGGGAAGTCCTCGTCTGGCCAGCCGAGCGCAATACTCTTCATGATCACTTGGTCGTCGGCGATGCCGGCATGCTCGCGCACGACGGGCGATTGCATGATGCCTTGGCTATTGATCACCGCGCCAAGCCCGCGCGACCATGCGGCGTTGACCAGGGCCGTCGTGACGGCGCCGCAATCGAAGGGCGTGTCGTCGCTGCCGTCCAGGACTTTGTCGTACGTCACGATCACGCAAACCGGCGCGTCGAACTGCCGGAAGCCGCGGAGCACCCAATCCTGACGCCGCTCGGCGTCGTCGCGCGCAATGCCCATCGCGGCGAACAATTGTTTGGCGACGCCGATCTGGCGTTCCCGATGCGGACCGGCGAACGCAGGCCCGGTGCGAAATTCGCGCGATTGCGGGACGCCCGCGATCATGCGCTCGGTATTGCCGGCGCGAATGCGGTCTAAGGGTTCGCCGGTGATGACGTAGAAATTCCACGGCTGCGTGTTCATCGACGAGGGCGCACGCATGGCGAGCGTGAGGATCTCCTCGATCAAAGCGCGCGGCACCGGGTCGGGCTTGTAGCCGCGAATGCTCCGGCGACCGAGGATAACGTCATCAAACTGCATCGCTCACCCAGGCATCTGTGGTTGGAGGATCAAGGCATAGGCGGCGCCGGGCAGGCCAGTCCACCTGCCGTGACGTCCGTCACTGGGGGGCACGGGGTTCTGCTCTATCTTCACAACATCGCTGAGGCGATCGGTTGACGAAGGGAGGAACACGTGACGAAATTCTACTGCATGATCGCTGCTATGGTTGTGTTCTTCCCGGCAGCGTTCGCCATCGTCAACCAAGCCGCGCTGATCGTCGCGTAAGCCGCGACGCGCGTGGCCTAGGGGGAAGGGCGCGGAGAAATCCGCGCCCTTTGCTTTAGACAAGCCGCCAGCCGGGACGGCCCTTGGTCAAGGCCTCGGCCAGAAACGGCAGCGCCTCCTGAAGCGCTTCGCGCAAGCCGAACGGCGGATTGATCAGAAAACAGCTCGACCCCATCAGCCGGCCCTCCGGCGTCACCGCATCGACCCAAAGATCAGCGCGCAGGGTCTCCTTCGCGCCTTGTGCGCGGGCTTCGGCATCGACGCTCTTCAGCAAGCTCTCGCTCTTCAACGGCCGCCACCAAAGATATACGCCATGCCCGAAACGCTTCAGCACTGGCCCCAACGCGCGCGCGGCGCGCTGCAATTCGTCAGGCTCCTCATAAGGCGGATCGATCAGCACCAGCCCGCGCTTCTGCGCGGGCGGCAATAAAGCGCTGAGCGCTTGCCAGCCATCACGCGCATGCACCTGCACATTGGCTTTGCGCGGCAGTGCGCGCTTCAAGGCGGCGTGCTCTTCAGGATGAAGCTCGCACGCCATCAGCACATCATCGTCGCGCAAATTGCTGGTCACCAGAGCGGGCGAACCCGGGTAGGTGCGCAGATCGCCGTCGGCGTTGAAGGCGCGCACCGCTTCAATGTAGCGCGCGATCAGGGGCGGAGGATCCGGCCAGTTCCAGAGTCGCGCGATGCCGTCTTGCCACTCAGGGCTGCGCACGGCTTCATCGCTCAAAAAATCGTAGAGGCCCCGCCCGGCATGCGTATCCAAAACGGCGAACGGCGCCGGCTTTTTCTTCAATGCGTCGAGGCAATAGAGCAGGATTGCGTGCTTTAAGACGTCCGCATGATTGCCCACATGGAAGGCGTGCCGGTAATTCATGCGCCCGAACTAAACCGCCGCGCCTGCGTTAGCCAGAGACCCCGGAGACGTTGTGAGCCAATTTCGCGATAACACCCACGCCCAGCGCTACGAATATGACGTCGCCGACGTGCAATCGATCGCTGATTACATGATCGCTGGCGGCGTTCGCGTGATCACCCATGTCGAGACGCCAGCTCATGCGCGCGGGCAGGGCCATGCTGCCAAGCTGATGGCGGAAATCGTCGCGCATGCGCGCGCCAATGGCGTCAAACTACGCGGCCGATGCCCATACGCCGTGGCCTACTTCCGCCGCCATCCCGATACGGATGATGTTCAGGCCTGAGACTCAATTGGGAAGTTCTTTTCGCGCCACACCTTCATGCCGCCGTCGAGCGCCACAGCGCGGGTGAAGCCCATGCGCCGCAGGGTGGCTGCCGCGAGCGTGGAGATTTTGCCGTAGTCGCAATAAGTGACGATGCGCACCGTCGGATCGGGGAGAGCTTCATTGACTTTCAGCTCTAGTAGCCCACGCGGCAGATGCTTGGCTGTCGGGATATGGCCTGCGTCGAATGAATCGCGCTCGCGCACATCGAGGACGATGAAATCGTTGGCGCCCGCGGCCACACGCGATTTCACCTCGTCCATCGACATGAACGGCACTTCGGCTGCGGCTTCACTCAGCAACTGCGCCACGGAAACGCCGCCGCTCATATTCACGCGTAGAGCCTCCGTGAGATGCTCCGGCATCGAGAGCGAAAGCGTCCGCATCATCTCGACGAACTCAGCCCGTTCGCGCTTCTGCAGGCGCGGATTGGAGCGCGTTTCTTCCTCGATCGTAGAGCAGGCAGCGCCCTTGTAGACGTGCGCAGGATAGATGCGCATGTTTGGTTCGAGCTTCAGGATTTTGCCGAACAGGGAGTCGTAGAGTTCATCAGGATCGCCACTCGGCAAATCGGTACGGCCAGTGGCGCCGATCAGGAGCGCGTCACCAGTGAAAACGCGGTCGCTGGCAACAAGGCTCATGCTGTCGCGCGTATGCCCCGGCGTATGCAGCACGGTGAGCCGCAGACTGCCGATCTTGATGACGTCACCCTCGTCGACGCGAAGATCGACATAAGGCGCTGGCGAAAGCCGATGCGCGATCACCGGGACGCCCAGTGTTTCGCTCATTTGCTTCGAGGCGCTGAAATGATCGGCGTGGGTGTGCGTGTCGATAATGTATTGAATGCGGACGCCATGCTGCGCCGCGAGCGCGCGGTAGCGGTCGATCTTGCGGACTTCCGGATCGATCAGCGCCGCCACGCAGCTATCGCTGCAACCGACCAGATAAGACTGGCAGCCGCCGTTCGCGACTTGCTCGAAAATCATCGGACGCTCCTCCGAGCCGGAGATTCCTACGTCTGATCGAGCGATGCAATGGCTCGCGCGCAGGCTGAGTACTCCGTCATCCTGGTGAGCGCGCAGCGCGAGCCGGGATCTAGGGGCCACGAGCACGTCGTTTGCCCTGGATCCTGGGCCACCCGCCTGCGGCGGATGACCCAGGATGACGATTAGCTTTTTGGCTGCGGCACGATGCGCAAATAGGGCTTCACCGTCGTCCAGCCATTCGGGAAGCGCGTCTTGGCTTCCTCGTCCGACACCGCCGGGACGATGATGACGTCCTCGCCGTTCTTCCAATTCACTGGCGTCGCCACTTTGTGGTTGGCGGTGAGCTGGATCGAGTCGACCAAGCGCAGCACTTCATCGAAGTTCCGTCCCGATGACATCGGATAGATCAGCATCGCCTTGATCAGCTTGTCGGCGCCGATGATGTAGACCGTGCGCACGGTCGCATTCGTCGCGGCCGTGCGGCCTTCCGATGTGCCGGCGGTTTCGGCGGGGAGCATGTCATAGAGCTTGGCGACGTTGAGGTCGTGATCGCCAATCATCGGATATTGCACGTCGCCGCCGGTGACTTCTTTAATGTCGCTCCGCCAGCGTTCGTGGTTCTCGACGGGATCGACCGAAAGGCCGATGATCTTCACGTTGCGCTTGGTGAACTCCGGCTCAAGCTTGGCGAGATAGCCGAGTTCCGTGGTGCAAACCGGCGTGAAATCCTTCGGATGCGAGAAGAGGATGCCATAGCTGTCGCCGAGCCAGTCGTGGAATTTGATCCGGCCTTTTGTGGTTTCAGCTTCGAAGTCTGGGGCTTTGTCGCCGATGCGGAGCGGCATGAGTGATCTCCTGGAAGGAACTGGCCGTAGCGGCCGGATAGCACACGACGGCGTATGCCGCTAGAAATGGGATCGCTTCGGCCCGAGACAACCAGCCCTTAACCGGCGCATGGCCATGAGCGAGGCGAAGCAACGCGGGAGCTTTGGTTGAAGCGGATTATCGACTGGTTCGGCGCCAATCCGCTGCGGCCCGCGGTTGCGAGCATTTTTGCGATCCTGGTTCTCGGCAGCGCCGCCTCGATGACGCAGCCGCCGCGCGCCGATCGCGATTGGTATCCCTATCTCGCGATCAATCCGGACGTGACGCTCACCGAGGGGCGGTTCACCGTGGGGCCGGTGAGTGACTGGTCCTATACCGGTCCGGATGTCGCGGCAGAAACGTATGTTGATGCAAGTTATCGCTTCGATGAGCTGCGTAATGTTTGGTTCATGCTCGAGCCCCAGCCAGGCTCGCAGCTCGCCGCACACACGCTTCTACTGTTCGAGTTTGAAGGCGATCGCTTGCTTGGCGTCACCATCGAAGCGCGACGCGAGCAGGGCGAGGAATATTCCGCGTTCCGCGGGCTCTTTAATGCGTTCGAGCTTTCTTACATCTGGGCGTCCGCGCGCGATTTGCTGACACGTCGCGCCGTGATGCTGGATCACGAAGTGTTCGTGTATCCGGTCGATATCACCGACGAGCAAGAACAAGCGCTGCTGCGTAATCTCCTCGCTCGAACAGAGTCGCTTGAGACGACGCCGCGCTACTACAACACGATCCTTTCGAACTGCACCAATGAGCTGGCCAAGGCCGCTGGCTTCAACTGGGCGCCAGCGTACGTGCTAACCGGCCGCTCCGATGAATACCTCTTTCGTCGCGGCATCATCCCGGGCGCGAGTTTCGCACAGGCGCACGTCCGGTCGGATATGACGGAGTTCATTCAAGCGCTGAACGTTACGCCACCGGCCGTATTCGATCGCGCCTTGCTTTCGGAGCTACGCCGCAGAAACGCGATCAGCGCTCCCGGCTGACGAACGTAACGACTCCCAGCACAATCAGAAACGTCGACATCGCGCCGACGACAAACCACGCGAACGGAAACATGGGCAACCTCCAGAACTGGAGCGTAGCCAAGGTTTGCCGGGGCGCCTTGATCGGCGTCAAAATCCCGCCAGTCTGCCGCCCAGGCTGAAAGCGACGATCAGCGAAATGATCGAAATTATGAAACCAGCGATCGAGACGCCAAAGCTCCACCAAAAGGTGTTGAGCCGGAGCCGCATTAAGGTCAGCCGCGCTTCTTCGAGTTCTGGGTTGCGGCCACGTCCTCCACCGGCGCCTATGGGCTCCTCTTTCAGAAAGCCAAAATAGCCGCCGTGCAGCGCCCAATAGCGCCCCGCATTTGTAATCGTGACCTGTGTCCGTCCGTCGTCGGCGAACTTCGCGAGCTTTGCGTTGACCAGGATATCGGCGCCGTTTTTCGCAAGATTGAGGTCGTTGCCGTCGGCGAACACGTCCGCTGGCGACGAGACCGCTGCGCGCTCGAGTAACGCATGGGCGGCGTGTTCAGGTGTCGTCATTTGCTGGCTTCAATTAGAGTATTGCGCTCCTTTGCATCGAGCATCCGCCATTTCCCTTCCTGAAGATCTCCGAGCTTCAGTGGTCCGATGCGGATGCGCAGCAAATCGGTGACATCGAGATCGACCAACTCGCACATGCGCCGGATCTGACGATTGCGGCCTTCATGCAAAATGAAGCGTATGCGCTGTGGCTCTATCTGCGTGATCTTGGCGGGCTTGAGTTGCTTGCCGTCGAGCGAAAGACCATGCCGCAGCAAAGCGAGTTTCTGCTCGGTGATCTGGCCCGCGACGCGAACCAGATATTCCTTATCGAGCTTTGAGTGCTCGCCGATCAGCGCTTTCGCCAGCACGCCATCTTCACTCAACACCAAGAGCCCGCGTGAATCCTGATCGAGCCGCCCGAGCGGCGCTAAGCTCGTTTGCTTGTTCGGCATGTTTTGTGTTTTGCCGATGAGGTTTGCTTGGGTCAGCAAACGCGCCGCTGGAATTTGATTGCCCTCCGGCTGCGCCGAGACCACGCCCACAGGCTTGTTGATCACGACACTGATCTGGGGCTTCGAGTTGGCTTCGCTCAACTCGAGAGTCTGTCCCGGTTCGATTTTGCGTCCCGGATCGTCCACCCGCGCGCCGTCGATCGAAACGAGACCGCGCGCGATCAGGTCTTCGGCTTCGCGCCGCGAGCAGACGCCTTCGCCGGCGAGCCATTTATTGACCCGCTGCGGTTCCGCGCCGTCATAAGTTTTCCGCCATGCCACAGCTTCTGTTAGCGGCAAGCAGCGCTTTCCTGCAATGCGCGCAAGCGCGCGGCGGCCATTGGCTGGATTTGCCGTTCGTCCGACATGCAAGCGAGGTCGCGATAGAGCGCGATGGCCCTGGCGCGATCCTGTTCGGAACCGGTGCGGAGCATGTCGGCCAGATTGAACATGGCCGCACTATGCCCGCCGCGCGCTGCCTGCTCATAAAGCGCGCGTGCGCGGGTTGCATTGCGCTCGGCGCCGATGCCGTCGCGATAAAGCGTCGCCAACATGTGTGCAGCATCGAGTTGGCCCGCACGCGCGGCGCGATCGAGATAGGGGATCGCCGCTGCCGGATCGCGCGGCCCCGCCGGGCTATCGCGCAGCCAGCGTGCGTAGGCGAATTGCCCGCGCGGGTCGTTTTTCTCCGCCGCCGCCAAGAAAAGCCGGCCGGCCTCTGCCTGTTGGCCGGGGCCCAGCAACTGGCCGTAATCAATAAGCGCGGGCGTCCAGCCAAGTTCGGCGGCTCGGAGTAGGCGGGCGCGCGCTTCCGCTTCGCCGAGCTCGGCGTGGGGCGCTTCGCGATGAAGCACCCAGGAGAAATAGAGCCCAGCCGCGCTGTTCTGCGCTGCTGCCGCATCGCATTGCTCGCGCGCGCTGACCGGGCTCGGCAGAAAGCCTTCGGCGCCGCCAAGATGGGCTAAACAGGCGAGTGTCTGGTCCAGAGCGTCGCCGCGGCGTGCGCCGTCTTGAATGCTCTCGCCCGCATCGGCGTCGATCCGGGCGACCACCTCACGCCAAGGCTGGCGCTCGAGTTCAGCCATTGTGATGCGCGCTGGCGCTTGGGCCTCGACTGGCGCGGATGTCGTCGACGCTTCAGCACGCGGCGGCGCGAGCGAAAAATCGCCCGCACGAACGGCCTGGATCACGCGCCCGGCGCCGAAACCGACCGCGAACAACGCAACCACCGCCGCCATGAAGATGCCGACCTTGCGCGCTTGCGAGCCTTTTGGCGGGACGATCGGTTTCAGCAACGCCGCGCGCGCTTTGCTGAGCGCGTCCGGCATCGCTTTCTCCTCGCCTTTTGTCGGCGCGAGTTTGTCGAGCTCCACGATCAGCGCCTGGAAGCGCGCCTTGAATTGCGTGCGATCGCGGACGGCGAGATCTATCCGCGGCGCGGTCTGGAAGGGGCCAGGGGTCGCGCCGCTTTCAGCCTCGGCGCTGACCAGCTTCTTGCGATCGAACGCCAGCATCGAGAGCGCCATGAACCACGGCGCGCTATTGGCAGCGCGCGACCAGATCAGCAGCACCGCCTTGGCGCTATCGGTGAGTTGTTTGACGTCGTTCTCTTTCGGCGCGCCTGCCTCTGCGTCAAAGCCAAGCGCCTTCAGCGCGTCGGCAAGGCCGCGCGCTTTGTCTTCTTCACCCGGGGCCGCCGCAACATAGACGTCCGCCATTCAATCCCACCTCGCGGTTGCGATGAACCGAAGCACGAGGGGCACCGTCAAGCGTGTTCGTTGAACATTGCTGAGGCTTAAGGCGCCGCCGACCATGACCGCCGTGTGAGGAAATTCTCGACCCGGTGTCGGGATCGGCCCTAGGCTTTCGTCCTTAGAGGTATGAGGCCTTATCCGATGCGCTACGCCATCCTTTGCTACAATAACGAAGACGCCGTCTTCTCCTGGACCAAGGAAGAAGACGACGCGGTCATGGGCCGGCTCAATGTCGTGCATGAGAAGTGGGAAAAGGCCGGTAAGCTGAAGCCGTCGATCCGTCTCTTGCCGACCTCGGCTGCCGTCACTCTGCGTAAGTCCGACGATACGGTGCTCGATGGACCGTATGCCGAGACGAAGGAGCAGCTGCTCGGCTTCTACATCATCGATGTCGAGAGCCTGGAAGAGGGGCTGGAGTTTGCGCGCGAGCTTACCAAGGCCAATCCAGGCGGTGCGTACGAGCTGCGCCCGATCATGATTTACAATCAGGGCTCGTAAGTGAGCGATCTCGGCTGGATCGAAGGCGCGCTCACCGCGGCTCGCCCGCAGGCGGTGGCGGCTCTGCTGCGCTATTTCCGCGATCTCGATCTGGCTGAGGAAGCGTTCCAGGACGCGTGCCTGCGCGCGCTCAAAGCCTGGCCGGCCAACGGCCCGCCGCGTGATGCAGCAAGCTGGCTCATCATGGTCGGCCGCAATGCGGCGATCGATAGCGTGCGTAAGCGCAGCAAGCTGACGGCGCTGCCGGACGAGCAAGTGCTCAGCGATGGCGAAGACCGCGAGGAGGTGGAGGCTGAACGGCTGGATGGCGCCGACTACCGCGATGATGTTCTTCGCTTGCTGTTCATCTGCTGCCACCCCGATCTGCCGGCGACGCAGCAAGTGGCTTTGGCTTTGCGCATTGTCTCTGGCCTCAGCGTCAAGCAAATCGCGCGGGCATTTCTTGTCGGCGAAAGCGCGATGGAGCAGCGGATAACGCGCGCCAAAGCGAAAGTCGCGGGCGCTGGCGTGCCGTTTGAAGCGCCGGGGCCGGTGGAACGCGCCGAGCGTTTGGCCGCGGTCGCCGCAATGCTTTATCTCGTGTTCAACGAGGGCTATTCGGCCGGCAGCGATCAAAGCGAGCGCGCCTCTCTTTGCGATGAGGCGATCCGGCTGACGCGTTTGTTGCTGCGCATGTACGCGGCGGAGCCCGAGATCATGGGGCTCTTGGCGCTGATGCTGTTGCAGCATTCGCGCTGGGCGGCTCGGTTTGCTTCGGATGGAAATGCTGTCCTCCTCGATGACCAGGATCGCGCGCTTTGGAAGCGGCCGCTGATCCAGGAAGGCTTGGCGCTGATCGATAAAGCGATGCTTGCGCGGAAGCCCGGGCCGTATCAGATCCAAGCCGCGATAGCCGGACTTCACGCGCGGGCGCAGACTGCGGATGAAACCGATTGGGCCGGCATCGAGCAACTCTACGCGGCGCTCGAAACCCATACGCCGTCGCCGGTGGTGACGCTCAATCGCGCTGTCGCTGTTTCAAAACTCCATGGACCGCAAGCCGCATTGAACATGATAAGCCCGCTGGCGGAGCGGTTGGATAAGTATTTCTACTTTCACGGCATGCGCGGCGCGATGCTTAAAGAGCTGGGCCAAACTCGAGAAGCCCGCGAGGCTTTCAACAAAGCCATTGCGCTCGCGAATACGCCGGCTGAAGCGGCGCATATCCGTCAACATCTCGACGCGCTGTCGGCGCAAAAATAATCACATCGACTGTCGGTTTCCTGTCGGGCGGATCGTCCTAGGTTCACATCAAGGAGACGACGATGTCGCAATACGAACTGAAGATTGAACTCGAACTCGACGCCCCGGCTGACAAGCTTTTCCGCTGCCATTCCGATCCAAATCTCTTGAAGCAGTGGTTCGCGCCGAAGCCGTGGACGATCAAAAGCGTCGACAACGATTTTCGCCCCGGCGGCCGCTCGAGCTTTGTGATGGCTTCGCCCGAAGGCGAGGAATATCCGAACGCCGGCATCTATCTTGAGATCGTACCGAACAAGAAAATCATCACCACCGATGCGGTGACTCCCGATTTCACACCGTCCGGCCCTTTCATGATCGCCGAAGTCACGTTCGAAGATCTCGGCAATGGCAAAACCAAGTATCGCGCTGTGGCTCGCCACTGGACGGAAGAGACGATGAAGCAGCATGCGCAAATGGGCTTCGAGCCCGGCTGGACGCAAACGGCGCGGCAGGTGGAGGCGCTGGCGAAGACGCTTTGAGCGCGACGTTCTGTCCATACCGCCGCTTGATCCGGATCAAATCGCAAAAGTGACGCCGGCGTCATTCTCTTCCCATCGCACGATAGGGGATGGCTATGATCAAACTTCAAGCAGCCGCTGTGGCGGCCTTCGCGGCTCTCGCTTTTGCGGCGCCGGCCAATGCGCAAAGACTCGACAACTTCCAGATCAAGGTAGGCGTCTCCGGCATTCTGCCGGATGAGAGCGGCGATCCGATCGATGTCGACATTTCCGACGAATGGGTTCCGTCGCTGCAGATCGAGTATTTCTTCAACGACAACGTCTCGGCTGAACTGCTCTGCTGCGTGGCGACGCATGATGTGGCGACCACGGGCGGTCTCGATCTCGGCGAAGTCACGCACTTTCCGCCGACGCTGACGCTCAAATATCGCTGGACCAATTTCGGCCAGGTTGAGCCCTATGTCGGCGCCGGTGTGAACTACACTGCGTTCATCGACGATGAGCCGCCGGCAGGCATGACCATCGACTATGACGAGTCGTTCGGCTTGGCGGTGCAAGCGGGCTTCGATTATCGTATCGACGAGCATTGGGGCGTGAACTTTGATGTTCGTTATGTCGAGATCGGCACCGACGTCACGATCAACAATTCGATCGAAGATAGCGTCGACATCAATCCGTGGATCATCTCCACATCGGTCGCTTATCGCTTCTGAGGCTGGGCTGCGCCGTACGCGGACCCCCTTGCTCTAAGTGTGGCGCAACCTTCTGGGGCGCGCGGCGGAGGCTCAACTCCGTCGCGCGTTTTGCCCGCACATTGCTTTTGAGGCTCTGAGGCCCCATATCGTCACTAAGACCCGCGCCTGTTTTCGCGCGAGGCACCCAGAAAAGGACATCTCATGGCGCAGACCAAGTTCAGCGCGGGACAGCGCGTGCTTGCGGCCAGGGGCGGCGTTGGCGCGCCAGCGGGGCACTTTCAGATCGTGAGCGTTTTGCCGCGCGATGCCGGTGCGCAGCGTTATCGCGTGCGTGGTGAAACCGAGAATTTCGAGCGCGTGATCGACGAAGTGCGCCTGGAAGCCGTCGTTTATGAGTAATGGCGGCGAGCCCCGGAAGCCGGTCGCTGTCGCGCTGACGCTCAAATACAAGGAGCCGCAGGAGCACTTGCTGCGCCGGCTTGGCCAGGCCGTGGTGCTGCATTGGGACGAGCTGCCCGACGATCTGCAGGATTTGCTGATCGACCAGGCCGCGGCCGTCACCGATCGCGATGAGGGGCCGCACGGCTCTCATGAGATTATGAGCTTCATCCGTTCGGTGAAGACCTCAAGACTCTGACGCGCATGCGTCTGCGCGCGCCAGATGGCGCGTTGTGGCGTTTCAAAGTGAGAGCGCCCCACTTTTAGCTCGTATTCAAAAAGTGCGCCTCGGCGAGATCGCAGGCGTGGACCAATCGATCGTAGAGATTGATGCGATGCGGCGCGTCGCATGGTTCTCGGATGAAGGAGCGCAACGCTTTGATTGTCGGCCTATGATGACCTCAGCGGTTATGAGATCCGCTTTGACGGTTACGGTGGTCTCCGAGTGCGGGAGAGCGGTACGTCAGAGTACGGCGAGCTGTTTGAATACTTGAAGTCAATGCGCGAGAGGGTCAAGGAAGACTCCTACCCGGCGTTAGCGCAAAAGCTATTGGTCGAGATGCGCGATGACGTGGAGCTCTTCGTAAGGCGTGTCTGTGTGACGAATAGCGAAGACAATCTCTATCATAGTGTGCCGTTGTTAGCCGCCCTTGCGCCGAGTGAGTTCGTTGGGGAGTTTTTGGAGCTAACTCCGGGTGCGCAACGCCGCGTTATGTTAGGGCTTGAAGCGCGCTATGAACTCGGAAAACTACAGTCACGACTAGCGCCGGAGGTCGTGTGGATCACGGCAGTTCTCAATCTTGTTGAGAAGGCCGCTGCGCAGGCGCGACCGGTCACCAAAGAGCGCCTAGACACCTTCGTGCGCGTGATACGGGAAAAAACGGGTCTAACCTAAGGCCCCTTCCTTCGCCGCCCGCGATACGGCGCTTTACCCTCCCGCACTGTAGCGCCCGTTGCGGTCGCGCGGCTTTCGCGCACCGCATCCTCCGCCGCAGCCGAAACAGCACTCTGTCGCGCTAGCGGATCATCGGCGATCAGTAGCTCTGTCGTCTGGAGCTTCTTGATCTCATCGCGCAGTCTTGCCGCCGTCTCAAACTCCAGGTCCGCCGCCGCGTCTTTCATCTGGCGTTCGAGATCGGCGATGTAGCTCTTGATGTTGTGGCCGATGAAGGGTGTGCCGTCTTCGCGGACGCCTTTGCCGCCGCGCTCTTTGAGGCCGGCGCCGCGTTTGAAGGCCATGGGGTCGCGTGGGTCGATCGTGAGCGAGTCTTTTTCGTAGACCGAATCCAGAATGTCCTTGATGCGCGACTTGATGCTTTGCGGCGTGATGTTGTTGGCCGCGTTGAAGGCGGCTTGCTTTTCGCGGCGCCGCTTGGTTTCGGCCATGGCGCGTTCCATCGAGCCGGTTATGCGGTCCGCATAGAGTATGACTTTGCCGTCGACGTTGCGGGCGGCGCGGCCGATGGTTTGTACGAGGCTGGTCTCGCTGCGCAGGAAGCCTTCCTTGTCGGCGTCGAGAATGGCGACGAGGCCGCATTCGGGAATGTCGAGACCTTCGCGCAGCAGGTTGATGCCAATCAGAGCGTCGAAGGCGCCGAGGCGGAGGTCGCGGATGATTTCGATGCGCTCGACGGTGTCGATGTCGGAGTGCATGTAGCGCACGCGCACACCTTGCTCGTGCATGTACTCGGTCAAGTCTTCGGCCATGCGCTTGGTGAGCACGGTGACGAGGCTGCGGAGATCCTTCTTCGCGGCGTCCTTCACTTCGGCGATGACGTCGTCGACTTGGCTGTGGCCGTGCGCTTGCACTGGGCGCACTTCGACCGGCGGATCGATGAGGCCGGTGGGGCGGATGACTTGTTCGGCAAAGACGCCGCCGGTGCGGTCCATCTCCCAGGGCCCAGGCGTGGCCGAGACATGGATGCTCTGCGGACGCATCGCGTCCCATTCCTCGAATTTGAGCGGACGATTGTCCATGCATGAGGGCAGGCGGAAGCCGTATTCGCTGAGCGTGCGCTTGCGGTTGAAGTCGCCTTTATACATTCCGCCGATTTGCGGCACGGTGACGTGGGACTCATCGGTGAAGATGAGGGCGTTGTCGGGGATGTATTCGAACATGGTCGGCGGCGGCTCGCCGGGTTTGCGGCCGGTGAGGTAGCGGCTGTAGTTTTCGATGCCGGCGCATGAGCCGGTGGCGGCCATCATCTCCATGTCGAAATTGACGCGCTGCTCGAGGCGCTGGGCTTCGAGCAATTTGCCTTCGGCGCGGAATTGGATGAGGCGCTCGTCGAGCTCGAGTTTGATCTGCTCGACGGCTTGTTGCAGCGTCATCTTCGGCGTGACGTAGTGCGAGTTGGCGTAGACTTTGACGGCCGGCATGGTCGCGGTCTTGCGACCGGTGAGCGGATCGAACTCGTCAATGCTCTCGACTTCGTCGCCGAAGAACGAAAAGCGCCAGGCGCGATCGTCCAAGTGCGCGGGCCAGAGTTCAATGGTGTCGCCGCGGACGCGGAACATGCCGCGCGCGAAGCCGGCTTCGTTGCGCTTGTAATGCGTGGCGACGAGTGAGCGGATGAGCTCTTGGCTGCCGATCTCTTCGCCGACTTTCACGGTGAAGGTCATCGACGTGTAGGTCTCGACCGAGCCGATGCCGTAAATGCAGCTGACGGAGGCTACGATGATGACGTCGTCGCGTTCGAGGATCGCGCGCGTTGCGGCGTGGCGCATGCGGTCGATCTGCTCGTTGATGTTGGATTCTTTTTCGATGTAGGTGTCGGTGCGCGGGACGTACGCTTCCGGCTGGTAATAGTCGTAATAGCTGACGAAATACTCGACCGCGTTCTCCGGGAAGAAGTTCTTGAACTCGCCATAGAGCTGGGCGGCGAGGGTTTTGTTTGGCGCGAGGATGAGGGCGGGGCGCTGCACCTGCTCGATGATCTGCGCCATCGTGAAGGTTTTACCCGAGCCGGTGACACCGAGCAGGACTTGGTCCTGTTCGTTTCGCTTTAGGCCTTCGACGAGTTCGTTGATCGCGGTCGGTTGATCGCCGGCGGGTTGGTAGTCGCTGACTAATTTGAAGCGTTTGCCGCCTTCGAGCTTTTCCCAGCGCCGATCGGGCCGATGCGGCATCCACATCGAAGCGTTGGTATCAAAGGTGACGTTCGCCTCGGCGACGCCGGGCGGTTTGGGTGCTCTCGCCATGCGCCTAGAGATAGGCGCGGAACGTGCGGAGAACTACTGCCGGCGACTATTCTTGGCGGCGGATGCGGTGGCCCATGCCGCCGCGCGGCGAGCTCAGCATGAAGCTGCCGAGCGAGGCGCGCTCGATCGCGACAGTGTCGCCGACGCGGACATTGCGCACGCGTTCGGCATTGACCTGAACCCAGACCGTGTCGTCGCTCATATAGAAGGTGGTGCGGCCGGTGGGGCTGAGCGACATGCGGGTCACGGTCACGTCGATGCTGCGCACGACGTTATCCTCGTGACCGATCTGCGGGATCAGATTGGAGATGCTCGGCAGATTGAAGCCGAACGAGTCGCGCTGCATTTGCTCGACATTCTGCCGGTCGATGGCGACGACATCGCCGCTGCTTTGGGCCCCGCGGAGCGCGGCGACGGACGAATCGTAACAGGCGAGCCGGCGCGCCTGATCGGTTTCGTTGGCGCAGGCATAGACGGCCTCGAGCGCGGCGGGTGTCGTGGCGGTGTCCTGGGCTGCCGCAGGAGAGGCGGTTGTCCACAGCATGGCGAGCGAAGCGATGGCGGCGATGGCGTATTTCAAGGCAGATCCTCCCCCTGGAAGCACCGTTTCATACCCGTCCCGATCGGCGCGGCAACAGGGCGGGCCAGTGCGAAGGGCGGGTTTCGTGCTTTGTTCCGGCGCGTGGCGGTAAGTTCCGTGGCCAAACGGTGTCGCCGCGGCGTTGCCATCTGGCATCACCCCCCTCAAAAGCGACAAAAAAGTGTTCTGGCGGCGTTGCGACCGTTAAAGGTCGTCGCTAGCGTGACCGATGAAGGCGTTAATGCCGTTAATGCGTCTCGATCGGGGCGCGTGGCGGCAGTGTTGGGGGGTAAAACCTCATGACCGGCGCCCGCGGGTCCGATTTGAGGCCATTTTGGCGTCAGGGGGAAAATAATATGAGTTCCAAAAAAGCAGGCTTGGGAAAGACCGTTGCTAAGAGCGCTCTCGTGCTCGGCGCGTCGCTCTCGGCTCTGGGCGCCATGAACGCTCCGGCGTTCGCCCAAGACGAAGAAGAAGCAGAAGAAGCGATTGTCGTTACCGGCACGCGTATCCGTCAACGTGACTTCCAAACCACCAGCCCGATCGCAACGGTCGGCGCCGAGGAAATCTCGCTCACGGGCACGATCAACGTCGAAGAACTGATCAACACCCTGCCGCAAGTCGTGCCGGGCCTGACGGTTACCTCGAACAACCCGTCGCTGAACGGCTTCGCCACCGCCGACCTTCGCGGCCTTGGCCCGGGCCGGACGCTGATCCTGATCAATGGCCGTCGCGCCAACCCGTCTGACCGCTCTGGCGCGGTCGACTTGAACACGATCCCAGCCGCTCTCATCGAGCGCGTCGAACTGATCACGGGCGGCGCCTCGTCCGTGTACGGCGCAGACGCCGTTGCCGGTGCCATCAACTTCATCCTTCGTGACGATTTCGAAGGCATGGAAGCCAACATCTCCTACGGCCAAGCGGAAGACGGCATCGCGCCGGAATACGCGTTCGACGTCTCGATGGGCACGCCCTTCGCCGACGGCCGCGGCCACATCACCCTGTTCGCGGGTTACTACTCGCGTGACTCCGAGCCGGCGACGGCTCGCTGGTGGTCGGCCAACGCACGCGCCGCTTACCTGAACCTGACGACGAACGAAGTCGAACTGGTTGGTCCGGACTTCGTCCCGAACGCCAACTACTCGCTCGTGAACCCAGGCGGCTCCGGTACCGCCCCATGGGCCTCGGTGACTACGCCGGGCGGCTTCCGCGTGGTTGATATTGCCACCGTTACCGGCCTTACGCTGGACAACGATTGCAACCCGGCCAACGGCGTCCAGAACACCGGGGCTGCCAGCGGTCTGAATAGCCCGATCCGCTTCTCCGCCGCGGGCGGCATCCAGCCGTTCCAAAACTGCGCCGTTCCGACGGTTTCGGGCCAAGGCAACATCACCAACCGCAGCGATCGCTACGACTTCGCGCCGGATAACTTCCTGATCCTCGAAAACGAGCGCATCAACATTGCGGCGTTTGGTGAGTACGAGATCAACGACGCGGTCGCCGCGTTCGTGGAAGCGACCTACACCAACTCGCGTTCGCAACAGCAGCTCGCCGCCACCCCGGTGACGGGCCTGACGGTGAACGTCGACCTCGATCGCAACCCTGGCACGACGGTTGTCAACCCGTACGTCACGGCCAACGCGCAATTGCTCGCGCTGTTGAACCTGGAATATGGCGGCAACCTCGACCAGCGCACGCTGACGATGAACATTCGTCCGAACCAAGGCGGTCTCCGCGTCGGTACGGCCGAAACCAACGCCATCGGCGTCACAGGCGGTCTGCGGGGCACGTTCCCGAACTCCGAACTGGATTGGGAAGCGTTCGCTTCGTACGCGCGCAACTTTACCAGCGTGTACGCGGAGAACAACGTCGGCAAGACGGCGATCAACCAGCTGATCAATGCCTGCGGCACGACCACCCTGGTCAACCAAGCGGCGCCGGTTTCGGCTCTGCCGGGCTGCCCGTTCCCGAACCGTCTCGGCGCGACCTTCACGGCCACCGGCACCTCGAACAACCCGCTGGGTTGGGACACGTTCAGCGATGCGATGATCAACTTCATCGGCGTGAACACGACCGACACTACAATCTACGAACGCAGCATTGTCGGCGCCTATGTCGCCGGCGATGGCTGGGATCTGTGGGGCGCGGGCCCGATCGGCTTCGCCGTCGGTGTCGAATATCGTCAGGAAGAACTGCAACAGCGTGCTGACGCTGCCAAGGAAGCCGGCGACATCTTCGGGTTCAACGCGCAGTCTTCGATCTCGGGTCGCTACGACGTGATGGAAGTGTATGGCGAGTTCACGCTCCCGATCATCTCCAACCAGCCGTTTGCGCACTATCTCGGCTTCGAAGGCGGCTATCGGTTCTCGGATTACTCCACTGGCGCTGGTCGGACCGACACCTACAAGGCCGGTCTGGAGTATGCCCCGGTCGAGTGGCTGACGTTCCGCGGTATCTACAACCGCTCGGTTCGCGCGCCGACGGCGTTCGAACTGTTCCAAGGCGGCGACCAGAACTTCCCGGCGCACTCTGACCCGTGCTCGGCCACGATCATCAACTCGTTGGCAGGCGCGGCTCAGACGCAGCGGGATGCGGTCTGCACGGCTTGGTTCGCGGCTGGCGGTTCTGCCTTCCCGGGTTCGGGCGGTGGTCCGTACACCTACCAGCAGTCGAACAACCAGGTTGAAGCGTTCCAAACGGGTACCGCTGGCCTGCAACCGGAAATCGCCGACTCGTACACGGCTGGTGTCGTGTTCAACCCGGATTGGTTCCCGATTGGCCGTCTGGCTCTGTCGATCGACTGGTTCAACCTCGATCTGCAAGACCAGATCGCGCTCCGCTCGATCGCAAGCATCTATAACGGCTGCTTGACCGATCTCGGCTTGGGCGGCGGTGACTGCGATCTCGCTCCGCGTAACGCGTCGGGCCAGATCATCTCGGTCGACCAGACCCGCGCCAACTTCGCGGGCCACTCGGAGATCAGCGGTATCGACTACAACATCCGTTGGAGCCACGATATCGACGGTATCGGCACGGTCGGCGTTGCCACGCTGGTCACCTGGTACGACGAAGCCACCGGCGCCTTCGCGGGCATCGGCCAAGTTTCGGGCGGTATCGGTGGTGCGTTCAACGAGTACACCGCAGCGACGACGTTCACGTGGGATCGCGACGCCCTGTCGCTCCTGCTGCGTTGGACCTGGGAGTCCGAACTGGAAGGCGCCTCGCTTGGTATCGGCGACAACGATACGATTGAGCCCTACCAGCAGTGGACGCTCGGCGCTCGCTACGATCTGAACGACAACGTTTCGATCTCTGGCAGCATCGACAACCTGCTCGACGAAGAGCCGCCGGTCTTCTTGGCAGCTCAAGCGTTCGGCCAGTTCAACACGGACGGTTCCAGCTACGATCAGCTGGGTCGCTCCTTCCGCGTTGGCTTGCGCCTCCGCAACTAATCTCCGCACTTTTCGGAGTAAGCGAACGGCGGCTCGAAAGAGCCGCCGTTTTGCTTTAGGCACTTCTCGAAGATGACGTCCGCATCGCCGCCCAACGCCGTGCTCGCCGCCGCCGTGCAAAAGCTACGCAGCGGTCAAGCGCGCGAGGCCGACGCGATCCTGCAGGCGGCGCTCAAGACATCGCCCAAGGACGTGGATTTGCTGGCTGTCGCCGGCGGCGTCGCGCGCCAGCTCGGACGGCCAGGGGAGGCGGTGGCATTGCTGCAGCGGGCGGTCGCCCTGCAGCCACGCTCGGCGCCGCTGCACAATTCTCTCGGCGCAGCACGCAAAGCCAATGGCGATCTCGCCGGCGCGCAAGACGCGTTTGCGCAAGCTGTCGCGTTGCAGCCGGATCTGTTCGACGCGCACTTCAATCTGGGGCTCAGCCTCGATGCGGCGGGCGCGTATGCGCAAGCGCTCACGCCGCTCCGCCGCGCTGCTGAACTCGCGCCAAACCGGAGCGAAGCGCACGAAGCTTTGGGCAATGTCCTGGTGCGCGCCGGTGAGCCGGCTGAGGGGCTGGAAGCGCTAAAGCGCGCCGCTGCGCTGAAGCCCGGCAGCGCCAGCATCGCGCACAATATGGGCATCGCGCACGAAGCGCTGAAAGACGATGCGGCAGCGCTCGCGGCGTTCAAGGAGGCGGTGCAACGCGCGCCGCAACAGGCCGTATCCTGGTTCGGCATCGGCAATGTCGAGCGCCGCGCCGGCGCGCATGCGGCTGCGATCAACGCCTACCGCCAAGCCATAGAGATCAAGCCAAACTATCTCGAAGCCCACGAAGCGCTGAACGATACGACGTGGGAAGCGGCCGAGCAGGGGCTGCTGGCGTCCTATCCGTACGCGATCCAGCGCATGCCGCAGGATGCGGGGCTGCATCGTGCGTACGCCAATCAACTGATCCGCGTGCGCCAGCTAGGAGAAGCGGAAACCTATGCGCGCCAAGCGCTTTCGCTGGAGCCTGATAATCCCGCCAGCCACGATGCGCTCGGCAAAACCCTGTTCGGCGCGCAGCGTTTCGCGGAAGCGGCTGAGAGCTTCAAGCGCGCCGCCGATCTAGCGCCCAAGGATCAGCGCGCCTGGGCAAGCTACGCCGACGCTCTGGTGCGCGACGCTAAACTCGGCGACGCACACGATGCGCTAACGCGCGCGCTCACGCTTGCGCCGTATGATCAGGAAAATCTCGCGCGCATGTCAGTGCTGCTGCGCTTGCTGGGCGAAGCGCAGGCGTACGGCAAATTGGTCGATTACGATGCGCTGACTAGCGTGATCAGCGTGCGTGCGCCGGAGGGCTTCAAGGATATCCAAGCCTTCCACCGCGAACTTGCGCCGTACCTGCAATCCAAACATCTGACCAAGCAGGCGCCGTCCGGGCAGACTTTGACGGGCGGCACGCAAACGCTCGGCGCGCTGTTCGCCGATCCGCATCCGCTGATCCAAGGTTTGCGGCAAAGCCTCCATGACGCGGTGATGAGCTTCGTGGCGGCGCTGCCGGACGATCCGAGCCACCCGTTCTATGGCCGGCGGCAAAAGGCGATCGCTTTCGCAGGCTCGTGGTCGGTGCGGCTGGCCTGCGGCGGCTATCACGTCAACCACACCCACTCGGCCGGCTGGATCAGCTCGGCTTACTATATCGAGCTGCCCGAAGCGGTGGGCGGGGATAGCCGCCAGGGCTGGTTCAAGATGGGCGAGACCAACCCCGATCTGTCGCCTGATCTGCCCGCTGAACGCTGGGTCCAGCCGGAGGAGGGCAAGCTGGTGCTGTTCCCGTCCTATGTTTGGCACGGCACACAGAGCTTTGATCAGGGCGATCAGCGGCTAACCGTGGCTTTCGACGTCATTCCGGCCAGCGATTAGCTTGACCTCGCTGGGGGCGGTCGCTAGAGACCAGCCTTCATTCGGAACGGCTGCAGCCTTAACCCGCGTTGCCCCGCCGATTGGCACTATTTTTTGCGCGCCGGATGCGGATCCCAAAAGGGCCGCTTGGCGCGCTGTTCGAGTTTGGAAGACAAGAGGGCTAAAGGCGAAATGCCGACGATCAACCAGCTGATCCGCAAGCCGCGGCACCCGAAGCCGGTGCGCAACAAGTCGCCGGCGCTGAAAGCGTCGCCGCAGCGCCGTGGCGTTTGCACCCGCGTCTATACGACGACCCCGAAGAAGCCGAACTCGGCGCTCCGGAAGGTCGCCAAGGTTCGTCTGACCACCGGCATCGAAGCCGTGTGCTACATCCCGGGCGAAGGCCACAATCTGCAGGAGCACTCCGTTGTGCTCATCCGCGGCGGCCGCGTGAAGGACTTGCCGGGCGTTCGCTATCACATCCTGCGCGGTGTGCTCGATACGCAAGGCGTCAAGGATCGCCGCAAGCGCCGTTCGCTCTATGGCGCCAAACGACCGAAATAAGGATTAGAGAATGTCACGCCGTCACCGCGCCGAGCCGCGCCAAGTTTTGCCCGATCCCGTTCATGGCGATCTCGTTCTGACCAAGTTCATGAACTACATCATGTACGAAGGTAAGAAGAGCGCCGCCGAGCAGATCGTTTACGGCGCGATGGATACGGTCGAAGCGAAGCTGAAGCGTCCGTCGATCGAAGTGTTTCACGACGCGCTCGGCAACGTCGCTCCGTCGATCGAAGTGCGCTCGCGCCGCGTCGGTGGCGCGACCTATCAGGTTCCGGTCGAAGTTCGCCCCGAACGCCGCCAAGCTCTGGCGATCCGCTGGCTCGTGGGCGCTGCGCGCGCTCGCAACGAAAACACGATGCAAGAGCGTCTCGCCGGCGAGCTCATCGATGCATCGAACAACCGCGGCAACGCGGTGAAGAAGCGCGAAGACACGCACCGGATGGCTGAAGCCAACCGCGCGTTCTCACACTACCGCTGGTAATCCAAACGGATCGCCGGCGCTTTTGACGCCGGTCTAAACCCGGCCTCGAAAGACGCCGGGCGATCAAACACACGGACAGAATTGTCATGCCTCGTCAGTACAAAATCGAAGACTACCGCAACTTCGGCATCATGGCTCACATCGATGCCGGCAAGACGACGACGACCGAGCGGATTCTGTTTTACAGCGGCAAGTCGCACAAGATCGGCGAAGTCCACGATGGCGCAGCCACCATGGACTGGATGGAACAAGAGCAAGAGCGCGGCATCACCATCACGTCGGCTGCCACGACGACGTTCTGGAACGACAAGCGCCTGAACATCATCGACACCCCCGGCCACGTCGACTTCACGATCGAAGTCGAGCGCTCGCTTCGCGTGCTTGACGGCGCTGTCGTCGTGCTCGACGGCAACCAAGGCGTTGAGCCGCAGACCGAAACCGTTTGGCGCCAAGGCGACAAGTACAAGGTTCCGCGCATCATCTTCGCCAACAAAATGGATAAGACCGGCGCCGACTTTTACATGTGCGTCGAAGACATCAAGAAGCGCCTCGGCGCGCGTCCGGTGCCGCTGCAACTGCCGATCGGCATCGAGTCGGGCTTCAAGGGCCTGGTCGATCTCGTCGAAATGCGCGCGATCATCTGGAAGGATGAGAGCCTCGGCGCGAAGTTCGACTATGTCGATATCCCGGACGATCTGAAGGACAAGGCCGCCGAGTATCGTGCGGCACTTGTCGAAGCCGCCGTCGAAATGGACGACGATGTCATGGCCGCTTACCTCGATGGTAACGAGCCGGACGTCCCCACGCTGAAGCGCCTGATCCGCCTCGCGGTTCTGAAGGCTGCTTGGTACCCGATGCTTTTGGGCTCGGCGTTCAAGAACAAGGGTGTCCAGCCGCTGCTCGACGCCGTCGTCGACTATTTGCCGAACCCGCTTGATCGCCCGGCGATCAAGGGCGTCGACATGGACGACCCGGAAAAAGAACTGACGCGTCCGTCGAGCGACTCCGAGCCGCTCTCGCTGCTCGCGTTCAAGATCATGGACGACCCGTTCGTCGGCACGATCACGTTCTGCCGCATCTATTCTGGCGTTCTGAACGCCGGCGACAGCTTGCTGAACTCGACGCGCGACAAGAAAGAGCGCGCCGGCCGCATGCTGCTGATGCACGCCAACAACCGCGAAGACATCAAGGAAGCCTACGCCGGCGACATCGTCGCTTTGGCTGGTTTGAAGGAAGTCCGCACGGGCGACACGCTCTGCGATCCGAACAAGCCGGTCATCCTCGAGCGCATGGAATTCCCGGAGCCGGTTATCGAAGTGGCGGTTGAGCCGAAGTCGAAGGCCGATCAGGAAAAGCTGGGCGTAGCACTGGCGAAGCTGGCTGCGGAAGATCCGTCTTTCCGCGTGTCGACCGATCAAGAGTCGGGTCAGACCATCCTGAAGGGGATGGGCGAACTCCACCTCGACATCAAAATCGACATCCTGCGTCGCACCTACAAAGTCGAAGCCAACGTTGGTGCGCCACAGGTTGCGTACCGCGAGAAGCTCGGCCGCGCCGCGACCATTCTCTACACCCACAAGAAGCAAACCGGCGGTTCGGGCCAGTTCGCCGAAGTGAAGATCGAGTTCGAGCCGGGTGAACCGGGTTCGGGCTTCAAGTTCGAGAACAAGATCATCGGCGGCAACGTGCCGAAGGAATACGTTCCGGGCGTCGAAAAGGGCCTCAACATGGCCAAGGAAAACGGCTTGCTCGCCGGCTTCCCGGTCATTGACGTCGCTGCGCGCCTGATCGACGGCAAGTATCACGACGTCGACTCCAACGTCCTGACGTTCCAGATCGCCGCGCAAGCTGCGTTCCGCGAACTGAAGGAAAAGGGCGATCCGCGTCTGCTCGAGCCGGTCATGAAGGTCGAAGTCACGAGCCCGGAAGAATATGTCGGCTCGGTCATCGGCGACTTGAACTCGCGCCGTGGCATGATCCAAGGCCAGGACATGCGCGGCAACGCGACGATCATCAACGCGATGGTCCCGCTCGCCAACATGTTCGGCTACGTCAACACGCTGCGCTCGTTCTCACAGGGCCGCGCGTCCTACGTGATGGAATTCTCGCACTACGAAGAAGTGCCGAAGGCCGTCGCGCAAGACGTCCTCGCGAAGCTCCGCGCTTAAGCGCGACGCGATACGAAATGCGAAAGGGCCGCTCCGGAAGGGCGGCCCTTTTTGCTTTGCGTCGCTCTGGCGCGCCTGGAAGCGATGCAGCGTGCATCCTAAATCCCATTCATGGGCGATCTCTCTCATTTCCCAATCACGCAACGCTGGCCAGCACAGCATCCCGACCGCATTCAGCTCTATTCGCTGACGACGCCGAACGGCGTGAAGGTTTCGATCGCGCTTGAGGAGCTCGGCCTGCCTTACGAGCCGCACTATGTCGATTTCGGCAGGCAGGATCAGAAGACGCCGGAGTTTCGCTCGCTCAATCCGTACGGAAAGATTCCGGCGATCATCGATCCGAACGGACCGGGCGGGAACCCGCTGGCGCTGTTCGAGTCTGGCGCGATCCTCTTGTATCTCGCGGAGAAGGCGGGCGCGTTGCTGCCGCGCGATCCAGCGCTGCGTTATGAGACGATCCAATGGCTGGCGTTTCAGATTGCGGGCGTCGGGCCGATCTTCGGGCAGCTCGGCTACTTCCATAAGTTCGATGGCCGCGAGATCGAAGATAAGCGCCCGCTCGACCGCTATGTGGCCGAGAGTCGGCGCTTGCTTGATGTTGTCGATGCGCGTTTGGATGGTCGTACTTGGATCATGGGTGACGATTTCACCATCGCCGACATCGCCATGATCGGCCCGGTGCGCAATCTGATCGGCTATTACGGCGCGCGTGAGCTTGTTGAGTTCGATGCGCTGAAACACACACCCGCTTGGCTAGAACGCGCGCTAGCGCGACCGGCGGTGCAACGTGGCCTCAATATCCCGGCGAAACCGCAATAGCGCCTTGCCGCCGATAAGCCCGTATTTTGCCGTGAGCGAGGATTAGGGCCGTCTCAAAAAGGGAGGCCATAATGCGATTTGCTCGACTCCGATTGATGGGCGCCGGTGCGCTGGTTCTCGCTCTCTCACTCGTCGCCGCCTGCGGTGAGCGTACGCCTACTCTGCTGACGGTCCACGCCACCTCAACGACGCGGACTGCGCCGGACCTTGCCGTCGTTACGCTGGGCGTGCTGGCGCGGGGCGCTACGGCGCGTGAGGCGCAGGCCGCGCAGGCGACGCGCATGGAGGGCATCATGGCCGCCGTGCGCGCGGCTGGGGTTGAAGAGAGCGAAGTGCAGACGGTCGGCTACGGGCTTGAGCCGATCTATGCCTATCCACGCAACGCCGCACCGCGCATCACCGGCTACCAAAGCCGCAACACGATCTCGATCCGTGTGCGCGACCTAACCGCCATAAGCGCCCTCATCGATGCGACCGTCTCTGATGGCGCCAATGAGCTGCAAGGCATCCAGTTCACCTATCTCGATGAAGAAGCCTCGCTCGACACGGCGCGAGCGCAAGCGGTGGAGAGGGCGCGCCAGCGTGCGGATCGCTACGCGGAGGCGGCGGGCATGCGCGTGGCGCGGGTGCTGTCGATCACGGAGCCGGGCGGTGTCGTGCCGCCAGTGCTGATGGATGGGCGCCGTATGGATTATGCCGCCGTCGAAGTGCGCGCCAATGAACAAAGCGCCGGGGCCATCAGCCCCGGCGAGTTGGATAATCGGAGTAGTGTCACCGTCGTGTTCGAGCTTCGCTGAGCGCTCACGCCGCGTCTTTGAAGTCCTCCAACTGCGCCGCTAGCGCGCGTTGAAACGCGGGGCGGGCGGTGCAGCGTTCGACGTAGGCTTTTAGGTTCGCGTGCTCGTTGGTGAGCGCGGGCAGGATGCGCAGAACGCTCGACATCATGAGATCGCCGACAGTGAAGCGTTCGCCATCGAGATAGGCTTTGTCGCCGAGCGCGTTGGCGAGGCCGGTGAGCCGCTTCTGCGCGAACTCGGCAGCGCCTGGGCGGCGAAGCTTGGCCCATTCTTCGTCCTTGTAGAACAGATCGATGAGCGCGACTTGCAGTACGAACGGCTCGATCGAGTTGAGTGCGGCGATCACCCATTGAGTCGCGTGCGCGCGCGCGACGGGATCTTTCGGCAACAGCGCTTCGCTGCGCTCGCCGATGTGGAGCACGATCGCGCCGGTCTCGAACAGCGTGACGCCGTCTTCCTGGAAGATCGGCACTTGGCCGAACGGCTGCAGTGCGCGGTATTCCGCCGTGTCTTGCTCGCCCATTTTCAGCAGGCGCGTTTGGTAGGGCAGCCCAGCTTCCTCAAGCGCCCAGCGCGGGCGCAGATCGCGGACTTGGCCGCGCGCGAAGTCCGGCACCCACTCGAATGCGGAGATGGTGATCATTGCATGTCCTCCATCGTCGGCATCGGATTGCACGGCATGATCTCGACGGCGTCGCCGGGGAAGATCGAAAAGTGTGGGTGGTTCAAGAAGAGCTTGGAGCTGCATCATGCGACTCTGCTTCGACGATGATGTAGCCGGCGATGTTGTTCGAGATGTCGCTGACGCCTTTGGCGTCGACGCGCTTGGTCTTGCCGAGCGGGCTGCCTTCATCGGCGGCTTTGCTTTTGTTCGCCTCTTGCCACTCACCCCAGGCTTTCATGCCTTGAATCTCGCGCTCTTTGCGCGTCTGCTCATCAAGGTCGTTCCAGCCTGAGCGCGCGAACGCTTCCGGACTGCCGACATAGAGCGCCATGAATTTTGGCATCGTCTCACTCCTTGGATTGTTGTTGGGCGGCGTAGGCTGCCAGTTTGTTGAACAGGGATGTCCAGCCGCCGACGTGGGCGTCGCGGCGTTCGACGCTGACGAACGGCGTTTGGTGGAAGGTCATGGTGGTGACGCCATTGGCGTTCTCGCGGAACGTGATCGTCACCAGCGTTTCCATCGCGCTTGACGGTCCTTCGTCCCACTTCCAGGTGAAGACGAGGCGGTGCGGCTCTTCGATCTCGCGATACTCGCCACCGAACCAATTATCGCCGTGATCTTTCGAGCGGATCATGCCGCGATACTTGCCGCCGATGCGCAAATCGATCTCGGCTTCCTGGCAATCGAAACCTTCCGGCCCCATCCATTTGCTGAAATGGTTCACATCCGTCCACAGCGCGAACAAGAGCGATGCGGGCGCATCGAAATCGCGCGTGATCAGCAGTTCATCGTCGGCGAGCGTCGCGCTCATTTCTTGTCCTTCTTTTTCAGCTTGGCGATGTAGCCATCCATCTTGTCGAAGCTGCCCGTCCAGAAGCGGCGGTAGTAACTGAGCCACTCATCAACGTGCTTCAGCGCTTGCGGTTCGAGCTGACACGGGCGCCATTGCGCTTCGCGGCCGCGCGAGATGAGGCCCGCGCTCTCCAACACTTTGAGATGCCGCGAGATCGCGGGCAGGCTGATGTCGAACGGCTCTGCGATTTCGTTCACGGTCGCCGGGCCCTTTGCGAGCCGCTCCAGGATCGCGCGCCGCGTTGGATCGGCGAGCGCTGATAGTGTTTCGGAGAGGGCGTCCGTCTGCATTTAACCAACGTGTTAAATAAAGGATGCCGAAGAGTCAACCGCGCAAAGAAAAACGCCCCGGCTGTGAAGCCGGGGCGTTGAAGTGTTGTTGCGTACTAAAGGTAATCGCTGGCCTTAGAACAGGCCGCCGACGCCCACGAGGCTGGCTTGGCTGGCGCCATTGCGATCGCGATCGCGCAGCGTGCCGCCCCAGTTGTAACGCAGACCAATCGACCACGTGTCGACGTCGCCGCCGTCAAAGTCGACGGTGCCGTAGTTGGCCGTCACCGAAACCGGGAGAGAGGCGAATTGGTATTCGCCGCCGACGCCGTAGGCGAACGCGTCGTCATCGCCAGCGCCCGTATCGATGTTTGCCCAACCGAGGTTGGCATCGAGACGGAAGTTGTCGTTGATGAAGTAGCGGGCTTCGGCGTTCACGCCGTAGCCGTCAGCGTCGGAATCGTCAGCTTCCGCGTAAGCGACGGCGCCGGCGAGGGTCCAGTTGGTGAAGTACTTGTTGGCTTCGAGGCCGACGATGTAGGCATCGTCGTCATCGCTGCTCGAAATGCCGACGAACGCACCGAAGAGGTGATCGTCGTTACGGCCATAGACGTGGCCAACCAGGCCGTAGCCTTCGTCGCCTTCGTCAAAGTCGGTGTAGCCAGCGTTGACTTCGAAAACGATCGAGCCAGAGCCGGCGAATGCCACGGCGCCTTCAACGCCGTAGAAGTCGTCGTCACCGCCGCCGTCGAAGTCGACGTTGCCGGCCTGAACGCCCACGTAGCCCGTTTGAGCCGCCGCGACGCCCGGCACGGCGAGGGCGAGGATCGCCGCTGCGCCGATAATCCAGTTACGCATTAGAGTTTACCCCTGTAGTCACCCGTTCTGGGAGACGCACACATGCGCTTCGGCCCCGTAACGAGCAATTCCACACGCCCAACTTGTTAATAATTAACGGGCCTTGATGCGTCTGAGCCACATCTCTGACACGCGTAAGTCACTGTCATAATTCGCCAATTCGGGGAATCACGGGGCCTTGCATCCAATCCTCCACGCGTCTGCATCTCTCCAGTACGAGGACAAGGCCCGAGGAGGGCCCAATGGCATGCGCCTAGTGATTTCCGCCGCCTGTTTTGCCGCCGCGTTAGCGGTCGTCGCGCCCGCCTGGGCGCAGACCGCTCCACCTACGCCTCCCGCTCAGGTCACGCCCCGCATCGCTATACCCTCGCCTGCGCCCATCGCGCCGTCCGGGCTGCGCTGGCAGCGTTACCCGCGCGCGAGCGAAATTCAGCTGCAAAGCGTGGTGGGGTTCGTGCGTGTCCGCCCAGAGGACCGGGAAGATGTGGCGATAGCGATCGTCAATCCGGGGCCGCTCCAGGTGCCAGAGATCCGCCGCGTCGGGCGCCGGCTGGTCATTGATGGCCGCGAGAACGGGCGCCTGCGTAGTTGCACGGTCCAAGGCGTTGCCGGCTTGGAAGTTGATTTCATGCGTGCGGGCCGTGTCAGCGGGGCGCAATTGCCCATCATCGAAATTCGGGTTCCGGAACGCGCCGTGATCAGCGCGACGGGGGCGATCCGCATGCACATCACCACGGCGGAGGCGGCTCAGATCTCGTTCGACGCGTGCGGGGATGTGGATATCGAGCGCGTCCAGGATGAGGCGGAGGTTTCTGTCTCGCACCGGGCGCGGCTTCGCATCTACGATGTCGGCATGCTGGAGGCGACGGTCGCCGGCCAGGGCCAGGTGGTCGCGGGTTATGTGCGTGACGGGCTTACCGTCTCGATCGCGGGTCCCGGCACGTTCTCAGCGGCGCGCGCTAACGGACCAACGAATTTCGTCATCCAAGGGCCCGGCGAAGCGGTGGTGCGCGGCGGCGAGGCCGAAGAAATGACGGTCGTTATCAACGGCCCCGGTAGGGTCGAGCATCAAGGCTCGGCGGAATCTCTCGACGCGTTCATCGTCGGCGGCGGCGAGGTGCGCGTGCGCGATGTTGACGGCGATGTAACCCGGCGCGTGATTGCCGGTGGAGATGTCATCGTCGGGCCGTAAACGACCCTTTGCCCGGCTGGAGAATCCGATCATTTGTCGCCTCTTAAGTGGGACGCATAACGCGTCAGAGGAGGAGGCCCCATGCCCGCCGCAATTTCTTGCGTGACGTTTCCGGTCGATGATCTGCAGAAGTCGATCGCCTTCTATTCTCAACTTGGCTTGACGCCGGAAGAGCAAGACGAAGAGCACGCTTCGTATGATGTCGATGGCGTTTATCTCGTGCTGCTCGAGCGTAGCGAGTTCGGCACGTACGTTGAAAAGGTCGGCCACCGCCCAGCCGCGCGCGGCGCCGCCGAGACAATCATCTCGTACTTCGCCGAAAGCCGTGGCGACGTCGATGCGCTGATGGCCAAGGCCAAAGGCGCCGGCGCATCGGTGTCTGCAGCGTCGGATGATGACGGCGTCTATTCCGGCTACTTCACCGATCCGGATGGCCACACCTGGGAAGTGCTGTTCGACAGCGAATAGAGCGGACCAAGAGCTTTGAAGCGGCGCGCGGGTCATCGCCCGCGCGCTTTTCTTTTGGGCTCAAGCGTCGATCAGCACGGTTCGTTTTCCTGAAGCGTCGGGCGCGGAGATGACGCCATCGCGCTCAAGCTGTTCGATCAGGCTGGCGGCTTTGTTGTAGCCGATTTTGAGCTGGCGCTGCAGATACGATGTGCTCGCGCGCCGGTCGGCGATAAGTATGTCGCGCGCTTGCGCGATGAGTGTTTGGTCCGATGGCGGGGCAGGCGGCGGCGGAAGCGCCCGCCACGCGGAAATCTCCGGCCAAACCGCGATCAGGTCGGCGACCGCCTGATGCGCCGTGCTCCATGCGTCGCGCTCGGCGGTCATCATCTCGAAGCGCAGCTGGATAACATCGCCGCTTTCAGCGTCTGCGAGGCGCAGTCCGCTTAGCGCATCGTCGCAATCGACATAGATCGCGCCCGGATCAAGATGGACTTGCACACAATCATCGTGGCGAAAATAACCGCGCAAACGGCTAGCGAAGAGATCGAACAGCGCGTCAAGCCCGCCCGCCAGCGAAACTGTCGAGCGCGGGATGTCGTAAATGTAACCAGCTGGTTCGGATTGCATGTGCGCGTTCATGGCGCCGAGACGATCACGCGTCGCGCGGCTGTGCAAGCGTTACGGCGCTGTTTCTGCTTCGATCGCGCGCCGGCTCATATCGCTTAGATAGGCGTAAAGATCGGCGACTTCTGCGTCGGTCCAATGCACGAAACGGCCGCGCGCGACTGGCCCCATCATTTCAAGTTCTGCGCCGCTCGACGGCACGCCTTGTCGCATTAGCCGCGTGAAATCCGCTTCGCTGTAGGCGCCAACGACGATGAGATCGGGCGCGCTCCCCGGCCATGGCGCATTGCTGCGGAGATCGAAGCCGTGGCATTCGTTGCAGCTTGTCATGGCGAGATATTCGCCGCGCGCGATGCGCTGATCTGCGTTGTCTTGCTGCGCGAGCGCGGGGACCTGATCGAGATACATTGGGATCGTGCCGTCTTCGCCGCGGGCGATGGCCAGGCGCACTGACCACTCGTTCATGAGGCGCTCATGCCAAGGCGCGAACGCGCCTTGCGGCACCGCGTCCGAAACTGGGGCTTGCTGCAAGTACGCGATCAGCGCGGCGACGACGGCATCGCTCATGTGCACGAAATTGTACGACGGCATCGAATAGAGCGCGCGGCCGTCGCGACCGATACCGTGGCGGATTGCGGCTTCGAGCGTCGCCGGCGTTTCGCTGCGCGCGAGCGCTGCGAGATTTGGCGTCTCTACTGCGCCGAACATGATCTCGCCTTCGAGATCGGCGCCGTGGCAGCCGCGACAGCCGCGGGTCGCGGCTAGGTGCTCGCCCCAAGCGATCGAGGCGTCGTCGGTTGGGATGGCGGTTGCAAACGGAGGCGGGGGCTCGAACGAGCGGTAATGCGCCTCGCTGGCGGCGTAGACCCAGCCCAGGAACAACAGGCCGAGACCCGCCACGGCGGCCGCGCCAAACCCGATCCACCGCAGAATCTGCATGCGCCCTCCGGCCCGGAGGCGACCACGCTGCGCGGCGGCTGGCAACAGGGCTCGCCCGCCCTTGCGAGGCGTTCCCCCTTCAGGCATAAGCCCCGGCCTGACCTCCCGGCGGTGCTAGAAAGCAGCGCGGGAGCTTTGGCGTGTCTGGCGGAAGCCATCGCGCTAAGGCGCGGGCGGCACAGGAGTTTAGCTCAGCTGGTAGAGCATCGGTCTCCAAAACCGAGGGTCGTGGGTTCGAGTCCCTCAACTCCTGCCAGCCCGGCTTGTTGGCCGGGCGCAGACGCCCGATGTGACGCTTAGAGAAACAGAGAAGAAGAACGAACCGAATGTCGACCGAGACCGATAACGAATCCGAACCACGCCGCCGCGGCGGGCCGTTCCGCTTCTTTGGCGAAGTGCGCGCCGAGGCGCGCAAGGTGACGTGGGCGACGCGTCAGGAAGTGACGGTCTCGACGATTATGGTTGTGATCATGGGCGTCACGGCCGCGATCTTCTTCTTCCTGGTGGACTCGCTTCTGCGTTTATTGGTCAGCCTCGTTCTTGGTTTTGGTGGTTGAGCAACATGGCAGAAGCACAAGAACCGCAAGCCACGCAAAGCTCGCCGCGTTATGCCGGCAAGGCGCGCTGGTACATCGTGCACGCGTACTCGAACTTCGAGCAGAAGGTCGCTGAAGCGATCCGCGAGCAAGCTGGCCGCCAAGGCCTCGAAGAGCAGTTCGAAGACATCCAAGTGCCGACCGAGGAAGTCACCGAAGTCGTGCGCGGCTCGAAGAAGGTGCGTCAGCACCGCCACTTCCCGGGCTATGTGCTCGTGAAAATGGAAATGACCGACGAGGCGTATCACCTCGTGAAGAATACGCCGAAGGTCACCGGCTTTCTCGGCACGCAAAGCAAGCCGCAAGCGGTGTCCGACAAGGAAGTCGAGCGCATCTTGGGCCGCGTCGCCGAAGTCGGCGCCGCCAAGCCGCGCAATCTCATCCATTACGAAGTGGGCGAGCGCGTGAAGGTTTCAGACGGTCCGTTCCAGAGCTTCGAAGGCACGGTCTCGGAAGTGGACGAAGATAGCGGGCGCTTGAAAGTGGCCGTCATGATCTTCGGCCGCGAGACGCCAGTCGATCTCGAATACGCCCAGGTCGAAAAGCTCCGCTAATTCGGGAGGCGCGGTCGTGCTGAAAGCGCTGCCGCGTTTGCTTCTCGGGATCGCCGCGATCCTCGCGGTGATCGCGCTTGCGTTTTTGGTTTATCCGCCGGCGCTGCAGAGCGCGTACGCCCTCCTGCAACAAGACAATAACCCGCGCCCGCCGGTGACGATTGCGCGCGGCGTGCATTGGGTCGGCGCGTCAGATGTGGCCTCGTATTTGATCGAGACTGAGCATGGTGTCATCCTCATTGACGGTGGCTACGCCAGCACCGCGCCGCAAATCATCGCCAATATCGAAGCGCTTGGGTTCGAGATGAGCGACGTGCGCTTCATCTTGAACACGCACGCGCATTTCGATCATGCGGCGGGCTTGGCGGCGCTCAGCGCTGCGAGCGGTGCGCCGGTTTATGCGAGCGCTGCCGATGCGGTGCAGCTGCGCC
Source organism: Hyphomonadaceae bacterium (assembly GCA_019753105.1). Taxonomy (GTDB): domain Bacteria; phylum Pseudomonadota; class Alphaproteobacteria; order Caulobacterales; family Aquidulcibacteraceae; genus Vitreimonas. Next base: position 7,930 of record JAIELJ010000016.1, on the reverse strand, counting down.
AAGGCGGGGCTAATGATTTCTACCTGCGCAATTTCTGGCGCTATCCGCCTGTCGAGGTGGAGCGCGAGTTGATCGATGGCGAGCAAGTGACGCTGGGCGGCGTGACGCTGACCGCGCATCTGACGCCCGGCCACACCAAGGGCTGCACGAGCTGGACGTTTCCGGTGACGATGCATGATGGCCGCGTCGCGCAAGCTTTGATCATCTGCTCGCTCTCGACGCTCACCTTCGATCTCGTCGATAATCCCGACTATCCTGAGATCGCTGCAGACTTCGCGCGCACCTACGACACGCTGCAAAGCCTGCCGTGCGAGGTGTTCTTGGGTGCGCACGGCAATTGGTTCGACATTGAAGGCAAGCGTGCGCGCATCGCCAATGGCGAGCTGGATGCGTTCTACGATCCCAACGGGTGCCGCGCTTATCTCGCGCAAAGCCGCGCTGAATTCGAAGCGGCGCTGGCGCGGCAGCAAAACTGAAGCTGCCGTCAACTCGGCCTTTGCGCGAATTCTATTTTCCGTGCGCCGCGATGAGCTTAGGCAGCGGCTATGCTCAGAGCTGTCCTCGCCATCGTTGTCGCCTCCGCTGCGTTCGCGCCCGCCGCTTTTGCGCAGGATGCTGACGAAATCATCGTTACAGCGCCAAAGCGCGGCGAGAGTGTCGCGCAGGATTTGCCGATGGCGCTGAACGCGTTCGGCGCGGACGAGCTGCGCGCGCGCAATGTCGAGGATCTGCAGTCGCTTTCGTACGCGATGCCGAATGTGCAGCTGGAAGATATCGGGACGGCGCGGGGGATCGCGAACTTTTCGATCCGCGGCGTCGGGATCAATTCGTCGATCGCATCTGTCGACCCTGCCGTCGGCGTGTTCGTCGATGGCATGTATTACGGCCTGAACGCCGGCTCGCTGACTGATCTCTTCGACGTCGAAGCGATCGAAGTTCTGCGCGGGCCGCAGGGGACGCTCTATGGGCGCAACGTGACGGGCGGCGCAGTGCTGGTGCGCACGCGCGGGCCGAGCGACGTGTTCGATGCGCGCGCACGGGTGGCGCTGGAGACGGGCACGAACCTGATCGCGGAAGCCGCTATCGGCGGGCCGATCGCGGAGAACCTCTTATATGGCCGCTTCGCAATTTATCACAGCGATAATGAGGGCTGGCTCACCAACGATTTCGATGGCTCATCCTTCGGTGCCAATGAAACCAACATCTATCGCGGTTCGCTTCGGCTGACGCCGGCGCGCGATTGGGAATTCATCGTGCGTGCCGAGCAGGGTTATGTCGATGGCGACGGGCCTGCTGGCCAGAACCATGCGCTCTATCCGCGCGATAGCTTTGATTTTTCCATCGACAATCGCGGTTATGCGCGCACCGAATGGGAGCAAGCGCTGCTTGAAGCGAATTGGCGCGTCGCGTTTGGCGATGGCGTCATCACCAGCATCAGCGGTTGGCGCAATGTCGAAGTGCCGTGGGCGGCGGATATCGATTCAACACCGAATTTCGTATTTCACACGCGCGTCTTGAACCTGCACGAACAATGGAGCGAGGAGCTTCGCTATGCCGGGACGTTCGGGCCTGTCGGGCTGACGGCTGGCGTGTTCTATCTCGAACAAGAGCTTACCTATATCGACGAACGCAACTTCTCGCCGACCTTTCGCCGCACGGGCGGCGGACGCGGCGACTTCACCAGCTGGGCAGCGTTCGTCGATGCTGATTGGGCGTTGAGCGATACGCTGACGCTGAGCGGCGGTCTGCGCTACACGCGCGAAGAAAAGTTCAGCCAGATTTCGCGCGTGCGCCGCGCGATCGACGATCTCGATGGGCCGGGCGTGCTCGTGCCCGGCGAGGGTGTTGCGGGTGGCAGTATCGATGCGCGCTCTCTCGTCTTCTCCGACGCGCCGTTTGATCAAGAATGGGATGATCTTTCGCCGCGCGTCGGCCTGCAATGGCGGCCCAATGCCGATACGAACATCTACGCCAATTGGTCGCGCGCATTCCGCGGCGGCGGCGCCAACTTCCGCACGGCGTCGCTTGGCCTCGCGCCGCTCGCGTACGATCCGGAAGAGCAATCGACGTTCGAGATCGGTTGGAAGCAGGACTTCGAGCGCGGGCGATTGAACATCGCACTCTTCCACAACGAGATCGAAAACATGCAGCGCGAGACGAACCAGGCTGACGCCATTTCCGGCGTGCAGCAGATCGTCTTGAACGCCGGCGATGCGACGATCTGGGGCGGCGAGATCGAGGTGCGGTTCGATGTGACCGAACGCTTCACGATCTCGGCGCAAGCGGGTTACGTGCACGGCGAATATGATCGCATCACCGAAGATCTGAACGGTGATCTCGTCATCAATGACGCGGACTATGCGCTCGAAATTCCGCGCCTCGCGCCGTGGAGCTATGGCGTTGCGTTCGACTATGAGCGCCCGTTCGGCGAAGGCGTGGCGCGGGCGCGGCTCGCATACAACCATCGCGACGACGCGTTTTACAATGACAACAATCTCGGCCGCTTGAACGAAGCCGATATGGTCGATGCGCGCTTGGGCTTCGATCACGATAGCGGCTGGGGAATTGCGCTCTACGGCGAGAACCTGCTCGATGAAGCGACCTTCGGTGGCGATACCGTGCTGCCGGCGACGGCTGCGTTTGGCTTCTCTGGTGGCGAACGGCCGACGTTTTCGCCTCTGAACAAAGGCCGCGTGCTCGGCATCGAGCTGCGCTGGCGGAATTAATCGCGGAGGGGAGTCGCTTCCCGGCTGCATGCTCGCTATTCAGCGGCATGCCCCTCCCGCATCTGCTTCTCGCCGTCGCCGTTATGGCGGTGTGGGGGACGAACTTCGTCGTTATCGCGTTCGCGCTTGAGCACTTGCCGCCGCTGCTGCTGGCGGCGCTGCGGTTTACGCTGGTGTTCTTTCCGCTGGCGCTCTTCATCAAGCCGCCGAAAGTCGCCTGGACGAACCTCGCCGCCTACGGCGTGCTGATTGGCGCCGGCCAGTTTGGCTTGCTGTTTTTGGCGATGAAGAGCGACATCACGCCGGGTCTCGCCTCGCTTGTGGTGCAGTCGCAGATTTTCTTCACCATCGGGCTATCGATGCGCACGAGCGGTGAGCGCGTCGGTCTCTACCAATGGGCGGCTCTCGCGCTGGCGACGTCCGGAATCGCCATCATCTTTGTCAATTCCGGTGGTGGCGCGACGCCGCTAGGCCTCGGGCTCACTTTGCTCGCCGCGCTCTGTTGGGCGGGCGGCAACATCACCGCGCGCAAGGCGGGCGGGGCGCCGATGTTGCCCTACATCGTTTGGTCGAGCGTTTTTGCGGTGCCGCCGCTGGTGGTGCTGGCCCTGGTCTTCGAGGGCTGGCCGGCGATCGAGGCGGGGTTGCGAAGCGCGGACGCTGCCTCTTGGGCGGCGGTGGTCTGGCAGTCAGTTGGCAACACGCTCTTCGGCTACACGGCATGGCAATGGCTGCTCTCGCGGCACCCAGCCGCGGTCGTGACGCCGATGGCTTTGCTCGTTCCTGTTTTCGGTATGTCGGCGTCGGCGCTGGTGCTTGCTGAGCCCATGCCCGCCTGGAAAATACTGGCTGCTGGGCTGGTATTGGCTGGGTTGGCCCTGAATCTGACTTGGCCGTTATTGCGGGCGCGGCGATAGCCGCCGGCGCCGGCAAACCGGCGGTTCATGCTTCACGCCGCGTAATCTGCTGCAATCCTGGGCAATTGGATGATGCGCCGGAGACACGGTCCGACCATACCGGACTTTCTGAATCACAGATTTATAGACAAGCCGTCCGCTGCATTTTAGCCTCAATTCAGTCAGCCGCCCGGAAAGGGCGGTTAAGGCAGGTATGGCGCAACGACCGCCAGCGGGAGGAAGACGGATGAGAAAGCGCGATGAACGCGCGGGCGTTAGCCTGCGTGCTATGATGTCGGTGGTTCTTGGCGCAAGTGCTGCGCTGACGGCGGCGCCGGCCTGGGCTCAGGATGGGGACGAGGAAGAGATCATCGTTACGGCCACGCGCCGTGATCAGACCCTTCAGGACGTTCCGATCGCCGTGACGCCGGTTGGCGCGGAAATGATCCAGAACTCCGGCATCCGCGACATCCAGGATCTGACCTCGGTCGCGCCGGCGCTTCAGTTCAACGTTTCGGAATCCGAGGCCTCCGCCACGGCGCGTCTACGCGGAGTTGGTACGCAAGGCTCGAACCCCGGTCTTGAATCCGCGGTCGGCATCTTCATCGATGGCGTCTATCGCGCGCGCAACGGTGTGGCGCTGACTGACCTCGGCGATCTGCAACAGATCGAAGTTCTGCGCGGCCCGCAGGGCACGCTGTTCGGCCGCAACACCTCGGCAGGCCTCATCACGATCGCAACCGTTCAGCCGAACATGAACGACTACGAGTTCGGCGGCGAACTCACCTATGGCGCCTTCGACGAGCGGCGCGCTTCGGCGAGCGTCAACTTCCCATTGGCGCCCGGCGTTGCTGGTTTCCGTCTGTTCGGCGCATGGGCTGAGCGCGATGGTTTCCTCGACACCAATGCCGACGGCACAAACCCGTTGCTCGGCCCGTCGGTTGCGAACCAAGATTCCGGCGACAGCAATTCGCGCGGTGTTTGGACTGTGCGCGGTCAATTGCTCTGGCAAATGACCGACAATCTCGAAATGCGCGCGATCGCGGATTTCAGCGAGCGCGATGAGACGTGCTGCGGCGCGCAGATCTATAATCCGGTGCTGCTAAACGGCAATCCGGTCACCAACATGGGGCCGACCGGTCTAGAGGGCGCGCCGATTGCTTACGGCACTGGCCGTCAGCAATGGGTGGCGAACCTTGGCGGCTATGGCCCGAACGTGAACGGCAGCACGCCGCTCGGCGCGCTCGGCGCCGGCAATATCGGCGATCGTCAAGCCTTCTCGAACTATGGCTATCCGGCCGAGGTCGAGGACTACGGCGTCTCCACCGAGTTCAACTGGGACCTCGACGGCGATATCACGCTGACGGCGATCTTCGCCTATCGCGTCTGGTCGTCGGGCGGCGGGTCGGACTCCGACTATTCGCAGGCTGACCTCGTTTATGTGCCGCAAGGCGACGCCGTCGGCACCGAGTACAGAACGCTGACGCAAGAATTCCGCCTGGCGGGCGAGACGGGGCGTCTCAACTGGCTCGTCGGCATGTTCTTGTCGGATGAGGAAATCGACCGCAGATTCGCGTTCGCGACCGGCGCTCAATACGGAACGTACTTTGCCGGTCTCGACAGCATCATCTCGGGCGGCACGGTTGCGCCGGGCCTTGGTGTTGCGCCGGTCGGTGGTTCGCTGCCGACGCTCTACAACGCGCTGGCGGCCGTGCCGGCCAATGCTGGCTCGCGCGACACCTACGCGCAGAACGGCACGTCGTGGGCGGTTTTCACGCATAACATCTTCTCGCTGAGTGAGCAGACCGACCTCACGGTCGGTGTGCGCTTCACGCATGAAGAGAAGAACCTGACCGCCGACTTCAACACGTTGTTCTCGGCAGCGCCGTTGCGCGGCGCGACGATCACGGGGCTCGAAGGCGCATTTATGCTCGCGCCGGGTTCGCTTGCGTCGTTCAACAATTGCAACCCGACGCTGCTTCCGGGTGGCGCGCTCGGCAATGTGTTCCGTGCGCTGCGCGCCGGCTATTGTGTGCCGTGGCTGCGCAACGAACTCGATGGCGTCGGTTATGATCAGAGCCGCACGGAAGAAGAATGGTCGGGCGTGGTGTCGCTCCGCCACGAATTCACCGACAACATCGCCGCCTACGTTTCCGCCTCGCGCGGCTACAAGGCGGGCGGCTTCAACCTCGATCGCGACTTCGACTTCACGATCGTCGGTGGCCAGCCGACTTCGGACTTCGCGGCCGAATTGGTTGATGCGTATGAAATCGGCTTCAAGACCGAATGGTTTGATCGCCGCCTGCTGGTCAATCTCGCCGTCTATCAAAACGAGTACGAGAACTTCCAGCTCAACACCTATAACGGTATCCAGTTCGTCGTGACCTCGATCCCGGAAGTCACCTCGCAGGGCGCCGAGATCGATGTGATCTGGCGTACGCCGATCGACGGCCTCAGCCTGCAAGGCGGCGTTGCCTACACCGACGCGACCTATGGCGAAAACGACGGCTGGGTCGAAGCCAACCGCGATCCGATCCTGGCGAACCTCACGCTGGCGCGCCTGCCGGGCTCGCAGCTGACCAACGCGCCGGAATGGACCTCGACGATCTCGGCCACGTACGAGCGTTCGATCTTCGACAACATGCGCTTCCTTGCTTACGCCGATGCGCGTTGGGTCGATGAACAGAGCACGGGTTCGGACCTGCGTCCGTCGAAGACACAGCCTTCGTACGGGCTCATCAATGCGCGCTTGGGCATCGGTTCGGCGGACGAGCGTTGGACGCTCGAACTCTGGGGCCGCAACATCCTCGACGAAGAGTATGTGCAGGTCGCGTTCGACGTGCCGCTGCAGCAAGGCACGGCCGGCCCGACGCAAGGCGCCTTCTTGGGCGACCCCGCGACCTACGGCGTGACGCTCCGCGCACGTTACTAAACTTGATGGCGGGGCCCCGTCCGGCCCCGCCATTTCCCCCGCATCCCAGCAAATTTCGCCGCGGCTCAGGTCTTGGGCCGCGGCTTTTCTGTTTGGGCTGAAGCTGGGGTAGGCTTTCGGCAATGACACGTGTCCGCACCGCCAAGCCGCTCACCCTCGGCCGCATCGCCCTAATCGGCGCGCTGGCGGCCACCGCTGCTGTGGTCCTGGCCTCGGCAGCCATAGCGAGCGGGGCGGGGCGGCTTATTGGCGGGCTCTGGGTCTCTGTAATGAGCGCGATTATCGGGCTTTTCGGCGGCTGAAGGCCTAGCCAGGGCAGGGTCGTTCCGTTATACGCCCCGCTTCCCGCGCGGGAGGGCTTTAGCCGCCCCCACCGCGCACCCACTCAGGCCGGGCGGTTTAACGATCTCCCGGCGCTAAGCGAGAGGTACATCATGGCTAAGAAGGTCATGGGGCAGATCAAGCTCCAGGTGCCGGCTGGCGCTGCCAACCCGTCACCACCAATCGGTCCCGCGCTCGGTCAGCGCGGTCTGAACATCATGGAATTCTGCAAAGGCTTTAACGCCCGCACGCAGGACATGAACAAGGGCGATCCGTGCCCTGTCGTCATCACCTACTACCAAGACAAGTCCTTCACCTTCGAGATCAAGACGCCGCCGGCGTCGTTCCTGATCAAGAAGGCCGCGAAGCTTGCGACGGCGAAGAAGCCAGGCTCTGGCTCGAAGAAGCCGGGCGTGGATTTCGTCGGCAAGATCACGATGGCCCAGTGCAAGGACATCGCGAAGGCCAAGCAAAAGGATCTCAACGCCGCCGATCTCGATCAGGCCGCGAAGATGATCGCTGGTACTGCGCGCTCCATGGGCGTGCAGGTGGTGGAGTAAGACGATGGCCGAAGCAAAAAAGAAGACACCAGGCGTCACCAAGCGCATGGCCAAGAGCCACGCCAATATCGATAGCCGCAAGCTGCACACGCTCGCTGAAGCTGTGAAGCTGGTGAAGGAGCGCGCCAGCGCGAAGTTCGACGAGACGGTTGAAGTCTCGATGAACCTCGGCGTTGACCCGAAGTATCCGGACCAGCAAGTGCGCGGCGTTGTCTCGCTGCCGAACGGCACCGGCCGCACCGCGCGCGTCGCCGTGTTCGCGCGTGGTCCGAAGGCTGAAGAAGCCAAGGCCGCGGGCGCGGATATTGTCGGCGCTGATGACCTCTTCGACGTGGTCAATAGCGGCAAGATCGATTTCGACCGCCTGATCGCAACGCCCGACATGATGGCCCTCGTCGGCCGTCTCGGTAAGGTGCTTGGCCCGCGCGGCCTGATGCCGAACCCGAAGGTCGGCACCGTCACCATGGACGTGAAGAAGGCCGTCGCCGACGCTAA
>JAIELJ010000017.1 GCA_019753105.1 Hyphomonadaceae bacterium | reverse complement strand
GCCTTTGTCATCGGCACGGCCGCTGCCGACAGCAATGACCGCATCATCTATGACCCGACAACCGGGGCGCTCTATTATGATGCGGATGGCGACGGCGGTGGTGCGGCAGTGCAGTTCGCCACGCTCGGAACGGGCCTCGCTCTCACAAACAACGACTTCCTTGGCGGACCGTAAAAGTAAGTGACGGGCTTGACCGGCGAAACCGGTTAAGCAGCGCCGCCGAAGCTAGGCAGATCAACCGATGGAAATGCGTCGATCGGCGCCTTGCAGTGGCCGCTGGACACCCTGGAGGTAGGCAGCCAAGACCTCTTGTGTTGGCCCCACCATCACGATCCGGCCGTGTTCCATCCAGCAAACAAGGTTGCAGATAGAGCGAATGATCTCGAGCGAGTGACTCGAGAGCACAACAATCTTTGTCGTGTCGAGCATTTCATTGAGACGAAGCTGCGCCTTGTGAACGAAATCTGCGTCACCCGCACTCAGCCATTCGTCCATGATGAGGACTTCTCCTCTGATGGCTGTGCAAATCGCGAAAAGGAGCCTCGCACGCATGCCATCGGAATAGGTGCGAACTGGGAGATGAATGAAGTCGCCCAACCCCGACCAAACCGGTACCTCTTCCTTCGCTCGACTGATCTCTGCCTCATTTGCCCCCAGTAGCCGCATCGGCAACTCGATATTGCGATATCCGCTGAGCTCCGGGTGGATACCGATGCCCCGGCTGATCAGCGCAATCCGTCGGCCACGGATCTTGATCTTGCCCCGCTGGGGATGCAGCAAGCCTGCGAGCACCTTCAACAGCGTTGACTTACCAGCGCCGTTCCTACCGATGAGGCCCAACCTATCGCCGTCTTTGAGCTCCAGCGACACGTCGGAAAGAGCCTGAACTTCGACCACGCCCTCGCCCGCCCCACTGCCGAGCAAACGCATCATTGATACCTTCAGCGAGCGCCCCGTCACGTCGTAGACAGGATACCAGAAACTCGCATTCTCGACTGTGACCGCGGCCATCGTGTTCCCCAGTCAGAGCCAAAGACTGATGCGCTTGTAGGTTAGCGACGAAACGACAACCGCCGCAAACGCCGCGCCCACACAGCACCAGAGCGCGACCTGCCAGTTGATCGCTAGCGCCTCGTGGCCAAGCAACGGCGCGCGCACCAGTTCTATCATGTGATAAAACGGATTTGCTTGGGTGAACATTGGTCGATGCGAAACGGCGCTCGGCATCCAAAAAATCGGCGTCAGAAAGAAGATAACCTGCATTAGGCTTTGCACTACCAGAGGAATATCTCGAAAGCGCGCGCAGATCGGGCTAAGCGCTATCGCAGCAAAATAGCCAAAAAGCAGGATCGTCATCGCGCCCGGCAACGCCCAAAGTGCGACGGGAGAAAAGCTGACGCCGAACATCAGCAGCACCAAGATCACAGCCACCAAATTGTGGGCGAAGATGACCGCGTTGCGTAGCGCCAATCGCCCAGCGATGAGGCTCTGCGGGAGCCTCAGATTCTGCAACATCGCAGAGTGCTCAATAACTGCGCCACATCCTTCGGTCACAAGCGCAAGCACCAGTTGCCAGGCGAGCAAACCTGCGCCGAGAAATGCGATATAATCGACGAAGTCCTGCCGAAAGACCTCCGCGAACACGAACGCAAGGGCCAACATCGTCGCTACAAGCGAAGCGCTGATCCAAAAGGGACCGAGGAGCGATCGTTTGTAGCGGAGCTCAATGTCTTGGAAGGCCATCGCGGCGCTGGTGCGCCAGCGAGCGATCCCCACCCCCATGTCTACAATGGCGCCCAACACGGCATTCCCCCGAGGAACCAGCGAACGGTTCACTGACCAGATGATCGATAACCGCAGGAGTAAAGACTTGACCAGCCCATAAGCGCACTTGCACTCTTCCACAACCCAGGGGTTGCAGTGGGGCCGAGATTCCCCCTCGCTGCAACAGTGACTCGCGAGTTCGCCCTCACCCACCCTAGGAAAGGATCGTGGCGGGCGGCGTTATGAACACAGGCAAGCGGGGCAGCATTCAGCCGACCGAGAACGGCGGTGAAACCGAGCCGCCGAAACTGATCATTGTGCTTGGCATGCACCGATCAGGCACCAGCGCCGCAACAAGAGCGTTGGAAGCGCTGGGGGTTTCACTCGGCAGCAATCTCATGCCGGCTGTCGCCGGCGACAATGATCGCGGCTTTTTCGAAGATCTTGACATCCAAAAGTTGAACGAACGCGTGCTGAAGAAGCTCGGCGGAGGGTGGGATTCGTTGGACGAGATCGACCCCACAAAGCTAGTGAGCCCGTACTTTACCGAAGAGCGCCGAGAAGCAGCCAGTATTCTGCGAGCGAAACTGGATGCTGGCCCGTTTGCATTCAAGGATCCCAGAACCGCGCTCCTGCTTCCTCTCTGGCAATGCGTTTTCGAGGATCTTGAGCTCCATGAGCGTTACCTCCTGGTGGTTCGAAATCCACTCGAGGTCGCTGCATCCTTAGCTTCTCGGAATCAAATGGCCCCTACCCGAGGAATGCTGCTCTGGGCCAAGTACAATTTCAGTGCACTCCGTTTCACCCAAGACCGCAAACCCTTTTTTCTGAGTTATGAGCGGTTGCTCAATACGCCGCGTGCAGCACTTCAAGACATAGCCAGGGCCTTAGGCGTCCCATCACCAAGCACAGAAAATCCTGCGATCGAAGCTTATTGCAACGAATTCCTTGCATTGGATCTTCGGCACAATAATCTGAGCCGGCACGAGCTCACTCGATCGGGTCAAGCGCCAGGCTTCGTTGTTGAGCTCTACGAGTTGCTTTTGGCGTGCACCAACGACAGCGGCCGCGAGATTGACGCGGACGCGCTCACGAGGCTCGCAAGAGCCTACGCTGCCACTGGCCCCCTAATCACTTATGCGGACGGGCTCGACACGACGTGCAGACGCATCTCTCAAGATCTTGCGTCTGCAACAAAGCGCCTTGAGGATCTGTCGCAGACCAGTGCCGCCCGAGACCGGGATCTGCAGCACCTCACAAATGAGCGTGCTCAGCTGATCGAGAAGCTTGAGAAGGCTCAGACCGAACTACAGAATGCTCGCAACGAATTCGACACTATGCGGGCCAAATTCGATGCCGAGAAAGACCTCCTCTCACAAGAGAGCGCTGCGCGAGACATCGAGATCCAACGCCTCACGGCTGGTCATATACGGCTGAGCGAAACACTCGCGCAAACACAGACCGACCCGAAAAATGCTCGTCAAGAACTCGAAACGGCGCGCGTTAGCCTCGATGCCGAGGCTCCAGAGAGAGAGAGCACTCTTGATGCTGAGATCAGTGCACTCCGGCTCGATCTCACACATGCGCACGCCCTTAACAAGACAGCGATCGCAAGAACACAAGATCTTGAGAAAGAGCGCGCCGAGCTCCGCTCCGACTTAGCAACAGTACAGCGCGACTTGAAGGACACACTCAACAAGCTGAATCAAGAAAAAGCCGAACGCGAACGACTCAGCCTTTTAGTCGCCAGCACGAATAGTGAGAGTGCGACTGCGCGTGATCTGGTGAAGTCTCTGGAGCACCAGGGTGCGAGTTTGAAAGGAGATTACGCAAGCAAAGATGCCGTTAGCGCGGGCCTCGTCGAGCAGATAGAAGCTCTGCTGGCCGAGGCTGAACGCCACACCGGCGTTAGCGACCGCCTAGAAGCTGAAGTTCGAAAGCTTCACAAAACCCTCGCTGACCTGCACGCCCAGAAATCCGATCTAGAGAGACGCTCAAGCGAACGCATCCTAGAGTTAGAGCGTTTCCTTGATAGCGAGCGCGTGCAGAGTAACGCGCAACTGGAAAGCCTCCGACGCTTTGCTGATGGGGCCAAGGCAGACATCGTAAAAGCGCTACGAGAAGTGGCGACGCTTGAATCCAATCTCGCATCTTCCAACAAAGAGGCAAGCGAACTCGGATTCGCAATTACTGAAAATCAGAAAACGATTGCCGATCTTGAGGCAAGTCTGGCGCATACGCAAGAAACAGCGAACGCACAAAAGGCATACATCTCTACTTTGGAACAGCGCGTTGTTGAGTTGCATCAAGAGCGCGCACTCGATCACGTTGCAGCGCTTGATCTAGCGAAAGCGCGCGACGACGCCCTCCAAGATGCAAGGAGATATGGCGAAATTGCCCGCGCAAGTCGTGTGGCCAATGGCACGCTTCGCAGAGACCTTCTGCTTGCACGCGCCGCTGTAGCGGCAACTCACCGTAGCCTCTCTTGGCGCCTTACCGCCCCCCTGCGCAGTCTGATGAGGGTGTCGCGCCATCCCGTGCAAAGCGCGCGCTCGATAACTGCCCGTGGTGCACGAACGCTCTGGCGACTAGTTGTGCCCGCTCGTTATCGGACACCAGTCCGCTCCGCTTTGTTTGCCCTCATGCCCGCAGTGTTCAAGAATACTGCTGTCTACCGGCATTGGAGCGCCGCCAGTGGCCGCGCCCCAAACCGAAGCACCGACCCACCGGTGTCTCTTGGCGATGCGGTTTACGTTCCACTTCCGGCGACACGCGCTCCCGGTCGCCTTGCAGCCCGCGCAATCGCTTTCTACCTGCCGCAGTTTCACCCAATCCCGGAGAATGATTTGTGGTGGGGCGAGGGCTTTACGGAATGGACGAAAGTTCGCGCTGCCACACCCCGCTTCGAAGCGCACTACCAACCCCACGAGTCCGACGCACTGGGCTACTACGATCTTTTGGCCGACAGAGACATACTTCAGCGCCAAAGCCAGTTGGCGAGCCTTCATGGCATCACCGGCTTTTGCTTCTACTTCTATTGGTTCGCCGGCAAGAGACTGCTTGAGGGGCCGATCCAACGCTACCTCGAAACGCCAGAGGCCCAGACTGAATTTTGCCTCTGCTGGGCCAACGAAAATTGGACGCGTCGATGGGACGGCAAGGACAACGAAGTTCTCATTGCTCAAGACCATTCACCCGATGACGACCTTGCCTTTATTTCCCATGTGAGCGCCTATTTTCGCGATCAGCGCTACATCAGAATCGACGGCAAGCCCCTACTGATCGTCTACCGCCCAGACTTATTGCCTTCTGCAGCCAGCACAGCACAGAGGTGGCGCGATTGGCTTCGAAAGGAAGGATTTGGCGAGGTCTACCTGGCCTATACGCAGTCGTTCGAGAATCGCCCGCCAGAATATTACGGATTTGATGCGGCCATCGAGTTTCCACCCAATAACATGGCGCTGGAAAAAGCTGCAGCACCACCAAATCTCGCGGACGAATCCAAAGCCCTTAACTTCTATGACTGGACTGATCTGTGTGAGCGGAGCCATCGCTATAGCGATCCCGGCTATAAGCTTTTCCGCGGCGTAACTCCGTCTTGGGATAACACCGCGCGACGGCCACACGACGGTGCAGTCCTGCTGAACTCGTCGCCCACTCGATTCAAGGAGTGGCTATCGAACGCAGTTCGCGACACACGCGCAAGATTTTCTTCGCCCGACGAAAGACTGATCTTCATAAACGCCTGGAACGAGTGGGCGGAAGGAGCTCACTTAGAGCCAGATCGGCGATACGGCTATGCTTGGCTGGCGGCCGCGCGGGAAGCACTCGACGACACGCCAACAACCGATCGCCGCATCATCGTTGTTACGCACGATCTGCATCGCCATGGCGCACAATACAATGCTCTGGCAATCGCAAAAACCTTGCGCGAAACCTTCAGATACGAAGTTGCCATCATTGCGGGCGGCGAAGGTGATCTCGCCGATGACTTCCGCGCTGTCGGTGAACTGACCATTGTGCCGCGTTTTCACAATCGTCCGGACACCATCGAAGCGGCCATCGCAAACCTGAGCGGACGCGGGTTCGATCAGGCTATTATAAATTCTGCTGCATCGGCCTGGCTTGCCCCCTTTCTCGCCGAGCAGAACATCAAGATGATCGGCCTAGTCCACGAGTTGCCGTCCATTATCGCAGAGATGGGATTGGCCACTGACCTTCGAACTCTGAACGAGCTCGCTGACGCACTCGTTTTCCCCACTCAAGGCGCTCTAGAGCAAGATCGGCGTACGGTTGATCTGCCCTCTTGGCGTCAAGCGTGTGTGCTGCCCCAGGGCCTCTATAAGGGGCGCGCCATGAGCGACCTCGACGCAAAAGTGGCGGCAAGAGAAAAACTGGCGGCCCGTCTTGGTCTTCCGCGCGACTCCCGCTTTGCGTTGGCTGTAGGCTTTGCCGACCAGCGCAAAGGCCCCGACATCTTCATAGAGTGGGCTCAAGCCGCCACCGCACGCTGGTCGGATTTGCACTTCGTTTGGGTGGGTGCAGTTTGTGCAAACATGAAGTCGGCGCTTGAAGCAAAGTTGGCCGGCGCCGGTGACGCAGCAAAACGTATCCATTTCGTCGGCTTCCACGAGAACACCGCTGAATTCTATTCCGCCGCTTCGCTTTATGCACTGACTTCGCGCGAGGATCCCTTTCCCTCAACCGCGCTCGAGGCTCTAGCACACGGAACGCCCGTCATTACCGTCACCGGATGCGGCGGCATCGAAGAGCTCGAACCATATGAGTGCGTAAGCGTGCTTGCAGATGCATCTGCTGCTCGGTTCTTACAAGCCGCCGCGCGATGGCTTGATGACGAGACTGCGCGTGCAAGCGCGGCCCGCAACGGCCGCGATCTCGTACGTCAGAGATTTGGCTTTACCTCCTATGTGGGCAGTCTGCTGTCAGCGCTCGGCGCAGACCATCCTGGTGTCTCCGTTGTGGTGCCGAACTACAATTATGCACGCTATCTTGAGCAACGCCTGGAAAGCATTCTGCTCCAGACCACGCCGCCTCACGAGATCATCGTCCTTGATGACAAATCCACAGACGATAGTTTGAGAGTTATCGAAAAAGCACTCGAAGGAAGCGCCATAAACTGGCGGATCGTCCGCAACGAGACCAATTCCGGCAACGTTTTCGCACAATGGCGCAAAGGCGTTGAATGCGCACAATCAGAACTGGTCTGGATTGCCGAAGCGGACGATTGGGCCGATCCGCGGTTCTTGGAAGTTACCACAAGCGCCTTCAAAGATGATGATGTCGTACTCGCTTACACCCAATCAAAACAACTGGACGCGGCGGGGAGTGTGATCGCCCCCGATTATCTCGGGTACGTTCGTGACATTTCACGGGAACGATGGACCAAGAATTACATCACCAGTGGTCCGCGGGAAATCGCAGAAGGCCTGTCAGTTAAGAACACAATTCCAAACGTAAGCGCAGTTCTGTTTCGCCGCCATGCGCTGATGAAAACGCTTCAGCAGCACTTCGGCGAAGTAAGCTCCTACCGGGTGGCTGGTGACTGGTGTGTTTATGCGAATGCACTCCGATACGGAGGAGCGGCATTCTTCGCTGATGCGCTCAACTACCATCGCCGCCATGCGAGCAGCGTCACTATTTCAAGATTCGGTTTAGACGAACTCGCCGAAATCGCTCGCATGCAATCTTATATTTCATCCGAGTTCGGCCTCGATCGAGAGACACGGGCGGCCGCCAAAGCGTATCTCCAAAAACTTGTCGACGAGTTTGGACTTTCACACCGATACGCGGCAGCCGAGCTTGAAGCGGTGCTTAACCGTCCCGACAATACGACGCCGGGATCGTCCGCGAGGACAGCGCAATGAGCACCGGCAAGCCTGGCGCAAGCGCTACTTCCTCTATCGTCAGCTCAACGCTGCGCCAGATATTCGACGCCGATTATTACGGACGCCAAGCAGCGAAACGGTCGCTGGTCATTGACGATCCTCTGCAGCACTTCTTGAGCGTTGGCTGGCGTCTGGGGCTTAACCCGTGCGCGCTTTTCGATGTTGCGTACTATCGCGCGCAAAATCCCGACGCTTCGAGTTCCGCTCTCAATCCCCTACTACACTACATCATCTTCGGTGCGCGCCGTGGGGCTATCTTTTCACCATGGTTCGATGTCCCTTGGTACGTGGCCCAGCACCCTGAAGCCGCGCTCGATCCGCTGAGCCATTACCTCACAATAGGAGTTGTGAACGGCTACGCTCCACACCCAACAATTGACCCTCGATCCGAGATGGGCGGGAACCGGCCGCAACCGACCGGCAGCCCGGCTTCATATTCTGAGTCCTCACGTGGAGCCGCTAAAGCTGCCGGCTCACCAGAAGCGCTTCGACCAACCGACCAAAAACGGACAAAACAATTTGAGCTCCGCCAAGCGACCCCCACAAACCCACGCAACCCGTTCTTCAGGCTGATCGGCGACCGGTTACATGAGCACAGCGATTTTTCGGTTGAGTACACCACCAACTGGGACAATCTGCGCCAAGGCTCTCGCGTACCGGTGATTGTGCACCTACATCAACTCGACCCATTTTATCACAAAGGTGCGCAAACCGTCACGGCGACGCGAGCACGCGCAGACCGCCTGCTGACTGAACTACAGAGTATCAAGAAGGCCGGCCATAGGATCGTGATTACAAAACACAATCCTATTCCTCATACTCGCCACTTCTTGGACCTCGATCGAGAGATAGAGTCTCAAGCAATCAAACTTGCCGACTGCGTGATCGTGCTCGCGGAAGCTGCTCGCCACGCGGTCTTGAATGACCATCCCGCAGCAAACGTTAGATTCATTCCCCACCCCGCGTTCTCCGCGCCCTCCCCCTTACCTTCAAAGACTGTAGCGAGAAGAATGCTGGGCCTATCTCCAGAAAGAAGGATACTCGGCACGCTCGGGGAGCTTAAGGAGTATAAGGGGCTTGAGTTCATTATCGAGGCCGCCTCTCTTGTACAAGATGCAGACTTTGTGATCGTGGGCTTTGCCTCATCCCCTAACTACGTAGAACAATTGTCGCGACGCCTACCTAG
Organism: Hyphomonadaceae bacterium; assembly: GCA_019753105.1. GTDB lineage: Bacteria > Pseudomonadota > Alphaproteobacteria > Caulobacterales > Aquidulcibacteraceae > Vitreimonas. Next base: position 63,633 of record JAIELJ010000017.1, on the reverse strand, counting down.
TAACGTGAAACTGTTTCCCTACGATGTCCCCGAAACCGACGTTGGATCTTGGCTGGCAGCATTTGATCTATCGGTGTTCGGGTTCAAAGACATTTGGGTTTCTGGCTCAGTGCTCCTGTCGATTAGTCACCAAACACCGGTTTTGGCACCACACATCGGCTTTCTCCATGAGTACGTGTCGGACGACAACACAGGTTTCCTGTATGACCCTGGAGACCTAGGTTCTTTCCGACGCGAACTAATGCGTTTCTTCGGTTCACCGTATCAAAGCCACTATCGATACATGTGCGACGCTTGGGCGACCTCGCACTCTCCGTCCGCGATAGCCCGGAATTATGAGACGCTGTATTTGCAGCTACTGGAAGCAGCGTAAATGTTCGACCTGATCGTTCCGGTCTTCAACTCGCTTCACCACGCTCGGAGCTGCATCAAGAGCATCTTGAACGCTGAAGCTACGTCAGGGTACCGACTTCATATCGTGGACGATGGAAGCGAAAGCTTTGTCTCACACGCCCTTGACGACCTACGGCAAGCCGCCCCCGAAAAAGTGAGCATCATTACCAATCCAAAGAACCTTGGCTACCTAGCCTCTGCCAATCGCGCTGCGGGCTCCGGGACGGGGAGGTACTTGGTTTTCGTCAATTCCGACACAGTGGTGCCACCCGATTTCATCACGCGCCTTACCGCAACCTTCGAGCACGACGACCGCGTGGGCGTGGTCAATGCAGTGTCCAATTGGGCCAATTGGACACGCATCTGCTGGGCAATTCCGCCCGGTCACAACGTCTACACCCTCAACGAACGCCTGAAGGAACGATGCACAGACCCGATCCGCGACATATACAACGCGTCAGGCTTCTTCTTCGCAACCCCGCGTAAGGTCTTCGAACTCCTCGGAGGATTCGATCCGATCTACGGCGCCGGTTACTGGGAAGAATCTGACTACTGCATGAAGGCCCTCCGAAAGGGATATCGCGTGGTCGTCGATGAATCCTTGTTTGTGTACCATCACGGCTGGGGAAGCTTTCAAGAGGCTGGCCGCAACGCGAACATGAGCAAGAACAAAGAAACGTTCATGGCCCGGTGGGCGCCGGACTACACAACATACGAGAGAATATGGCGATCGAAGAATCCGATTAGCTACATGGAAGAGGACGTTCTTCGAGACAGAAAGAAATTCCCAGACATCTTTGCAATCGAAAACAAGCAGGCACCTTCAGCTGATTTCGAGAAGAGAGTCCTTGCCCTCAAGGGTCAAAGCACCCCGCCAACTCCGCCGAAGATTGTGGCAAGACAAAGCAAAGACACGGGACGCCCCCGCGTAGTTTATGCGCTCCCAGCAGTGCGAATATACGGAGGGATCATCTCTGTCTTGCAGGTTGTGAACCAACTGATCCTGAACGGTATCGATGCTCGGATCTGCACTTGGGGGAAAATTGAAGAAGACGCGCTGAAACTCTTCCCAATGTACTTTAGCCCGCTTCAATTCTCTTCCCAAGCCGAGATGGTCTCCAATTTTCCCGATTGCGATCTCGTAGTCGCCACCTCTTGGGACAGCGTCTACCCGATATACATTCTGCAGCAAGAACGCCCTCACCTGCGCTCGTGCTACTTTGTACAAGATTACGAGCCCGACTTCTATTCAACCAGTCACGTGGATCTTCAGAAGGCTGCTGAGCGCACCTACCACATGATCGCCGACAAGATCGTCAAAACTCGCTGGCTGCAGGGCAAACTGCGGCACTTCCCAGGCCGAGTGCATCGAATTCCGCTCGGGCTCAATCTAGATTATTTCTACAATAGAAACGTTCGCAAAAATCATCAGATTCTAGCGCTTGGTCGGCCAGACTCGAAGCACCGCAATTTCGCAATGGTGCAGAAAGTCTATGAAAAGATCAGCAAACTTCGACCAAATACAATACTCGCGCTTTATGGCTTTGGCTATGACGCGAAGAGCTTACCGTTCCCTTGTCGTGACTATGGCTTGCTTACCTCCATGGAGCGTGTGGCCGGCGCAATGAATGAGTCTACGATACTCCTCGATTGCTCTACCTTTCAGGGCTTCGGTCGCCCGGGCCTGGAAGCAATGGCTTGCGGCACATTTCCAATACTGACGCGCAACGGCGGCATCACACAGTATGCTAAGCACGACTATAACTGCTTGCTGATCGATCCCAATGATGAGAATTCCATAATCGCGACAATACTCCGATACCTCGATAACCCTTCAGATTACGCCGATCACCTGAGAAATGGCCGCCAGACAGCAGACGATTATTCGTTGGAGATCGAAGGGCGAAGAACCGCTCAGCTTTTCCTAGACCTATTGGATCAGGGCGCATGATGACTGACCTAAACGTTTGGCTCGCCGCCTACCGAGACGAAAGATCCGTCGAAGGATGGCTGGATCCCAAGGCATTTGACTTCGTTCTCGCAATGGACGCCGCTTTGGGTTCCGACATGCCTGGCGGCGTCCTTGAGATCGGCGTGCACCATGGCCGATTCTTCATCGCCCTAAATGCCATGGTGTCAGACGGATCAACTTCCGTGGCGCTTGATGTGTTTGATGCCCAGCACTTAAACATCGACCAAAGTGGAAGAGGCTCACACTCCAGGTTTCAAGAGAACTTGAAGCTGTTCGATCGGCATGGTGGCGAGAACGTGAGGGCGCTTGAGGCAGACTCGACTACCATTACACCAGAGGAGGTTCTGGCCTGCGCTGGGGGACGGCGGTTCAAGGTGATTTCAATTGATGGTGGGCATACTGCAGAGCACACAATCTCAGATCTTCAACTATCAAAAGCCGTTCTTGCGCAAGAGGGGTTTATAGTCGTGGACGACATCCTAAACCGCCACTGGTTAGGGGTCATCGATGGGGTAACACAGTATCTGCGAACTCGGCCGTCGCTGTGGCCCCTTGCGATAGGTCACAACAAGCTCGTGATGTGCCGAATGTCCGCTTGGGCACGTCACAGGGACAGTTTTGCAAATCTCTGCGACATTCGTAAATCGAGCCGTCTTTGTGGCTACGAGATTTTGGTAGTCTAGCGTGGTGGGCCGAACGCCCCGCTAAGCAGCCAAAGCAACGTTGACAGTGCGGTTGGCGTGATCGGCCATGCGCGCGAGTACGTCAGCGAGCCAAGCTTGTGGCGTGACGTGACCCCCGTTTCTCATCCAAGCGTAACTGGAGTCGGATCAACCGAAAACGCATTGGTTTTTGACGCTTGAAGACGGCAGAGAAAAGTTGGAGCGCTGGCGTAGACACTCTAACGATGCAAGCCCACACGGCGCGATCCAAAACAGAACCCCGATAACGCTGCTGAATCACCTGGTCGTGACCAGCGCGGCCGGGCGATCAGTGCGCGAAGACTCTAGCTGCCCATGAGGGAGCGTCGGGGATGGATCATTGGGGGCGGATCATTGGAACGCGGTGCCTGAGAGGCAGATTTGTTGAGTCTGGAAAACCTGTTAGTGTCTAATGGCGAACTGTTCGTTTCAAGCGCGGTCGCCATCGGCTCCCTAGCCCTCGTCGTGCTTGTTGGTCTGGCCAAAGAAGAAGCGGAAACGGTCGCAAACGAAGTACGATGTGCGGACCGTGACCGCGACTTTAACCGCGGACCTCAACAAGACGAGGGCTGATGATTGGGTTACGCCAGGGGGAGCACCGCCGATCGGAACATTATCAGATGGGGCATATCGCGTTGGAGCAAACACAGGAGTGCGTTCTAAGCAGTCTCTAGCCGCAGCGCCCGGCGAGACGTTTAGCCTCGACTTCGAAGTCGCCGCGGTCTCTGATCCGACCAATGGCGGACGTGCAAACTTCCTCGTCGGCCCGATGTTCCTCGATGCCGATGAAAAGGTCGTGGGTTGGTGGCGCGAACAACCGCCCATCAGCGTTGCTGAAGGCGTTCGAAGAGGCGCGGTTGACGCGGTCGCGCCTGCTGGCACTGAATCTGCTCACATCAGCATTTATGGCAGCTTCGTGAGAGAGGGCACTCCTGGTAATGGAGAGGTAGCGTTCACGCGCCTGCACCTTAGAAAAGCTTGCTAATCCTTGCTGCTGGCTCGGCTTCGGACGACTCTCCTTATTGGATGTATAGCCCTCTCGCCCCGTCGTTTGCGCCGTTCTGCAGAACGACGCCGGCGCTCCACCACGCTCTCTAAGCTGTTTCCCCTCTCGCCTGCGTGCGCTTGTGGCGACGATTGGCGATCCCTTAGAAAGGGAAACGAGATTGGGTGGGCGCGGGTGTCGCAATGAGTACTTTAGGAGGCGACAGAGGGCGCAAGCATGCGGCCGAAATCGCTGCAATCTTTGACCCTGAGTATTACGTCCGCCAGAACGCGGACGTAGCTAAGGCTGGCCTCGACCCGCTTGCTCATTTCATGTCCATCGGCTGGGCTGAGTGCAGAAATCCTTGCGCACTCTTCGACACCGAATACTACTTCGAATGCAATCCAGACGTCGCTCAAGCAGGCCTTAACCCCCTCAGCCACTACGTCGAAGCAGGCGGACGCGAAGGCCGATCAGGTTCGGTCCTCTTCGACGCCAATTGGTATCTCGCCCGCAATCCAGATATCGCTGCGGCCGCCCGCGCTAATCCTCTCGCGCACTATCTTCGAGACGGCGCGCGCGAAGGACGCGAAGCCAATCCGCTGTTTGATCAGGATTGGTATCTCACCCAATATCCAGACGCGCTGAAAGAGTCATCCTGCGCCTTAGCGCATTATGCCGAGTTTGGCGCCAGCCGGCGGCTCTCTCCCCACCCACTTTTTGACGGCGCGTTCTATCTCGACAAATACCCAGACGTTGCGGAACTCGGACTAAACCCCCTCGCCCATTTCCTAAAGCGCGGACGCGACGAGATCCGCCAACCCCACAAATTGTTCGACATCGAATGGTACCGCGAAACCTACCCCGATGTCGTAGCTGCGCGCGAGAACCCATTGCTCCACTTCCTTTGGGAAGGCGCCAAAGAAGGACGACGACCCAACCGTGACTTCAATACGGGGGCATACCTAAAGGCCCACCCCGATATCGCCGCTGCCGGACTCAATCCCTTGATCCACTTCATCGAGCACGGAGAGGAAGAAGAGAAAGCCGCACTCGAAGCACTAGCACGCGGCGCCTCAAGCCTCTCAACAGCTCCGGCGCAGCAGCCGACGGCGTCCGCATCTCCCAGCGAGTCCGAGTCGCTTGAGACAGTGCCGGCACCTATCGAGCCAACGGCGCCAAACCAAACAGACTCAGCAAGACTAAGCATGCCGGACCCGATGACGACATCGAGCGCGCGGGACGGGGCAGAAGAGACGCAAGAGACGCAAGAAACGGAACAGAGCGAAGAGACAGATGAGGAAAAAGCGCGGCAAAGACCGGCTGACACCGAAGTAACAGCGAGCTCTCCAAAACCGCGCGTAAAGTTCTTCGATCCAACAGAAGGCCATACGCCCTACGAGATCGTCGACATGATCAAATCCCTGCCCGCACGCGCGGCAGGTCCGGCAGAAGCTACGATCATCGTTCCTGTCTTTCAGAACGTCGCCTTTACGTTGCGCTGCGTCTTGAGCTTGATGATGTCGCGCGACCGCACGTCGTTTGATGTGCTTATTGTTGATGACGCATCACCAGATGGATCAGGCGACTTCTTGAAGACCGCCCTTGCCGGTGTTGACCGGATCAAGGTCGCACAAAATCCCAGCAATTTGGGATTCCTGCGTTCGTGCAACGGAGCAGCTTCTGGGGTCACGACCGAGTTCATTGTTTTCCTAAACAACGACACCTTCGTCCTCGACGGATGGCTCGACGAACTTGTTCAAGTCTTTCGCCGATATCCACGCGCTGGTTTGGCAGGCTCCAAACTTCTCTACCCCGATGGCCGCTTGCAGGAGGCGGGCGGAATCATTTGGAAGGACGCCTCGGGCGCCAATTACGGTAGGGGCCAGGATCCTGACCGACCTGAGTTCAATTACATGCGCGACGCCGATTACATCTCCGGCGCAGCCATAATGATCCCACGCGAAACCTGGCGCGCCGTGGGTGGGTTCTCCGAAGAATTTGCGCCAGCCTATTACGAGGACACCGATCTCGCCATGAAAGTGCGCGCGCTCGGTAAACGCGTGATCTATCAACCGCTCTCCGAAGTGGTGCACTATGAAGGCGCGTCCTCTGGCACTGACATCACTCAGGGTGTCAAACGCTACCAAGAGATCAATCGCCACTTCTTTCTGAGCAAGTGGCGCGAACAACTCGAAGCCCATGGAGAACCCGGCGATCTCAGGCGCACTATCAGCGATCGAAACGCCAAAGCGAGAGTCCTGATCATCGACGCGGACACGCCGACACCGGACAAAGACAGCGGCTCTGTGACCGCCTTCCAGTACATGCGGCTGCTGACTGAGCTGTGCTACCGCGTAACATTCATACCCCAAACTCTTTCATGGCGCGGTCGCTACTCGCGCGCCCTTCAGCGCATGGGCGTCGAGGTATTGTATCCGCCCTTCGCAACATTACCGCTCGATTACGCTCTAGCGCATGGCGCCGACTTCGACATTTTCATGCTCTCTCGCGCGCCAACGGCAGGTGCGTGCATGCAGGCGCTTCGCGCAAACTTCCCCAACACACCCATCATTTTTGACACTGTCGATATTCACCATTTGCGATTGCAGCGGCAGTACGATCTTGAGGGCCGCCCAGAACTCTTGAACGAGTTGCACAGAATGAAGATCGCCGAGTTCGGCGCCATCCGCATGGCCGATCTTACTATTCTCGTTTCAGAGTTTGAACTCACCTACCTTCAAGAAGAGGTGGGGCACTTTCCCCATACCATCATCCCGCTGATCTTGCCGTCTTACAATCGCAAGACAGGCTTTTCAGATCGGCGCGACTTCGCCTTCATCGGCAATTTCAATCACACACCCAATCTAGACGCGGTGAAGTTTCTTGCGGAGGAAATCTGGCCCATATTCCGGAGCTTCGGATCCGGCGCGCGCCTGCACATTATCGGCAGCAACATGCCGAAGGACATTTCTGATTTGGCAGCCAGCGATATCGTTGTTCCAGGTTGGGTAGAGGATCTTGAGGGCTACCTTCGCGCCATCCGCGTGACCCTCGCTCCTTTACGCTATGGCGCAGGCGTCAAGGGAAAGGTGGGCAATGCAATGCGCCTGGGTGTGCCCTCGGTTTGCACACCCATGGCTGTCGAGGGGATGGGTCTCGAACGCGGCAAACATGTGCTTGTGGCCCCAACCGCCGAAGCGTTCGCCTCCGACATGCGCAAGCTCTACAGCGACGCCCAGCTCTGGGAGGATTTGTCTCGCAACGGCCAAGCTTTCGCCGATCGCGCCTTTGGCGTGGAGCCAGCCAAAAACCGATTGAATACGATCTTTCGCGCGTTGCTGAACCGAAGCCCTGCCCGCCGCTGAGGTAGCGCAGGCAGCGCCCCCGCTCTAGACTGAGACCCTCATGTGCATCGTCAGTCTCTCGCACGGCTTTGTTTTTATTCATGTGCCCAAAAGCGGCGGGTCATCCGTAGCCAGCGCCCTCTCTGCGCTGACCACTTGGCGCGACCTTGAACTTGGAGTCTCTGAGTTCGGCGAGGCCATTGCCGGCCCTTATCGGCAGCGTTTCGGTTTGCACAAGCATGCGCCCGCACATGTCGTGCGTAAGGTCCTAGGCTCTGACACATGGTCGGCCCTCTTTACTTTTGGATTTGTCCGCGCTCCCGAAGCGCGCCTGCACTCACTCTACGCTTTCCTAAAGACATGGCGAGCTTGGAAGGGGTCGGAAGTGATGGATCGCTTCAGCAACGTCTCTGAATTCGTCCAATCAGAGTTCTTTCTGAACACGGCCGGTCCCGATGACATGTTCATGCCGCAGACACATTGGCTGTGCGAGCCCGGCGATCAAAGTCGGACATTGGTCAAGTTTGTCGCCCGGCTCGAACGCGGCGATAGCGATTTTGCGTATGCAGTATCCAACTTAGCGCCCCCACCGGCGACGCCCCTTTCACTGCCGCACGTCAATCAATCTGAAAAGGGCACTCCAAGACAACTTTCGCCCGATGCTGCTGAATGCCTGCGCCAACGATGGGCAAGCGATTTCACTGTGTTTGGATACGCACCGTCCCGATGAACAAGCCTGCAGCCACCATGACCATTGAGTGTATAGCAGCCTGCGCACAACAAGCTGACTGGGACGAGTGGCTTAAGCACACTGACGCCGACCTCACGCAAGAATCCGTACAATCGTGTGTGCGCGTTATCGAGCAAACCGGCCTCCACTCAGATTTCTTTGGCAAAGTCGCCGCGAGCGAAGTCGTGGTCGCCGGTCTCAACTATCGCGAACAATTGATGGCGAAAGGCCTCAATTCCAGACAACGCGCCATCTTGGAATTGCTCGCTGCTGAAGGGAAGGTCGGGCAGCGCGGGGCAGCGCGGATCTTTGCGCCCGAGGCTGTCACCCGATTGGCCTTAGAGATGCGCGGGAGATTCCCCTACTTTCTCGGCTCGGAGTTCGCGAGCGACGCCGGCCAGCGCGACCGCCTTTACCCTCTACATATTGAAGATCTAGAGGCGCTAACGCTGAAGGACAGTTCTTTCGACGCCGCCTTCACCTGTGATGTGCTCGAACATGTCGTCGACCTCAACGCGTGTTTGCGAGAGCTTGCTCGCATCTTGCGTCCAGGCGGCGTTATGATCTCAACACACCCTTTTACCTGGAAGGCTGAGCATCGCCGCCGCGCCATTGTTCGCAATGGCACAATCGAACATCTCACAACGCCCGAATATCATGGCAATCCGGTGAGCGACAAAGGCAGCCTCGTGTTCACAGTGCCTGGTTGGCAAATCCTAGAGGATTGTCGGCAAGCAGGTTTTGCGCGCGCGGAGATGGTGATGATTGCATCGACAGAGAAGGCCATCTTCGGGGCGCCCAACACCCCCTTCATCAATGTGCTTCGCGCCTATAAATAGCCAATGCTCTGAGGAAACCTTCGCAGACATGTCAGCCGTCGCCTACACCTCGAAGGGCTTTTGCCCGATCTGCTGCGCTGACACGATCTTTAGTGCAGAGAACCACTGGTACCGAGATTTCTTGTTGTGCACTCGGTGCCGATCGATCCCCAGAGAGCGCGCCCTCGCCTTGGTGCTGAACGAACGCTTCCCGGATTGGCGCGCGCTGAAAATCCATGAATCATCGCCGGAGCCACGTGGCATTTCCGGCAAACTTGCACGCGAGTGCGGCGGCTACGTCGCCACACAATTCTATCCTGACATGGCGCCCGGACTTTTGCGCAACGGCTATCGAAACGAGAACCTCGAGAAGCAGACCTTCGCAGACGCGTCTTTCGATCTGGTCATCACACTCGATGTTATGGAGCATGTGAACGAACCCGCCGCCTGCATGCGAGAAGTTTGGCGCACGCTCCGACGCACTGGCGCATACTTATTCACCGCACCAACCTATAAAGACATGATCGCAAGCGAACGGGCTGCGCGCTTCAATTCCGATGGCGTCATCGAGCATTTTCGCGAGCCGGAATACCACGGCAATCCGATCAATCCGCGCGGCGCCTTGGTCACGTTCCGGTATGGCTATGACTTGCCGGAGCTTATCCGATCATGGGCGAATTTCGATACGCGCGTTTATCGCTTTCATGACGAGCGCCATGGCATCATCGGAGAATTTACTGAGGTCTATCTGTGCCAACGCTCGGAGGACTAACCGGAGGCTCACGGGGCTCACCTCTTCTGAAGTTCATTTGTGCCGCCACGAAGGTTACCGGCGCCAATGCCACCATAGTGACAGCGCCGGCAACGGGCGCGGATAGAGCCGCAAACTGCACCAGCGCCGGCAACAGCAGCATACCCAACACATATTGGACGACATAAACGAGTGGAAAAGTGATCGCAGTCTTGGACTCCAACCGGCGCCCAAAAACGAGACGCGCATTCAAGACGTAAGATAGGGCAAGGCCAAAAACATAGGCGATCGTGTACGCATAGAGATACGCCGCCACATGGAGCAACACCCAGTAAACCGCAAAGCTTGCAGCTGAATTCACGCCACCAACGGCGCAAAAGATCAGAAAACGCTTCAAGCTGCGCTCGTCCCAGCCCTCTTGATTTCAAGGTACTGCTCGTAGGAGCGAATGTAGTCATCCGGATCGTACGGCTCGGACGCCAGGACCAGCAGCACGGCGTCATCAGTGTATCGATACTGCGCGCCCCAAATCATCGGCGCCATGTAGAGCCCCTTCTCAGGGCTATCGAGCACGAGGTCGCGACGCGAAGATCCATCGTCCAACAGCACATGGACCGATCCGTGGAGACAGATGAGGAATTGAGCGCAATGACGATGAGCGTGCTCACCGCGCACTTCACGGGACGGCACATCATAAACGACAAAAAAACGATTCACGACAAAAGGCAGATCCTGCCCGATCTCCGCAACCGCCAGACTCCCCCGAAGATCGCGAACGCGTCGTATCGCGTGGAGCTGGCACCCGCCCACACCAAGATCAACCACTTGGCCCGCGAATGCTTCCTGACGCGGCGGCGGCGCTTGATGATCGTGCGCATTCACATAGCCGCTGATCCGGCCTGGATTACCCACGACGATGGCGTTTGCTGGGACCGACCGCGTCACCACAGCGCCTGCGCCAATCATTGCGCCTGAACCAATCTCTAGACCCGGCAGGATCGTCGCATTGGCGCCTATCGACGCGCCCTTGCCAATTATGGTTTCCGCAAAAGCCTCAGGCCGCACCTTGCTTCGCGGAAAACGATCGTTTGTGAACGTTGCATTTGGCCCAATGAAGACATCATCGGCTATGCGGACTCCGTCCCAGAGTTGCACCCCGCATTTGATGGTCACCCGATCACCAACGATCACGTCATTTTCGATGAAGACGCCATCACAGATATTGCAGTCTGCACCGACCTGCGCCCCGGGAAGAATATGGGCAAAGGCCCATACGCGCGTGCCCTCGCCTACTTTCTCGGATTCACATAGCGCGCGCTCATGAATGAAGGGGCGCTGCTTCTTGCTCATATCGCCTCCCCCGCGTTCTTACTCATCTCTTTTGGATCGAACACGTGACGCCTTTGCACGATTGCTAGCGGACGCCTTTTGGTATTCTCGAAGGCTCGCCATGCATAGGTGCCAACGATCCCCAAGCCAAATGTGTTCAAGGCGCCGAAGAAGGCGATAACGATGACGGTTGTAGCGTAGCCAGGAACGTCAATACCGCCGAAGATGCGAAGCAGCACGACGCTCAGACCGAATCCAATCGCCACGATGAGGCCCAATAGGCCCAAGAGCGTCAATAATCGGATGGGTAAGTCGGTGAACGCAAAAATGCTGTCTTGAAGGTACTTCAATCGCTTCCAGAGCGACCATCCGCTCTTGCCATGCTCGCGCTTGCGCCGACGATAAGGCACTTCCGTACGCGAAAATCCCAACCAAAAGAGCTGCGCTACCAGAGAGCTGTTCGATTCTTCAAGATTCAATAGCTCATCACGAAACTGGCTATTGCAACCGAAGACATCCACTCCGCCCGAAGGAAGTTCACGAACGACAAAGCGTCGGTAGAACCCCCAGAACACCCGCGACAGCAACGTCGACATCCACGGATCGTCGCGCGACGCGCGCGTGCCCACAACGACATCGAAGCCGTCGTGTGTCATGCGCTGAAGAAACTGAAGCAATAGATCGGGCGGCTCCTGCAAGTCGGCCGCGATAACACCGAAATAATTGCCGCGCGCAGCAGCCAGCCCTGTTCGGATCGCTGCAAACGAGCCAAAATTTCGGGAATGAAGCACGATCTGCGCCCTCAACCCTGACCCTGGCAAAGCCTCAAGCAAACGCGCGTAGCTTTCGTCTGGGCTTCCATCGACAACAAAGACGCACTCAACATCAAGTTCAGCTGTTGATCTTACCTTGTCGCTTAAGATCGCCAATTCTCGGATGAGAGACGGGACAAACGACTCGTTGAGGTAGACCGGGATGACGACCGAGAACATACGCTCACCAATCGTTGACAGCTGTCGCAACAGCACACGCTTCTTCGTCCGTCATTTCCGGATAGCACGGCAAGGACAGGACGCGACCACAAAGACGCTCGGTCACTGGAAGCTGAAGCGTCGAACTTAGGCCGCCAGGCGCCGCCCGCTGCCGGTGATCGGGAATGGGATAGTGCACCTCTGAGCCAATACCACGAGCCATGAGATGCGCGCGTAAGCTTTCTCGCTCGTCCGTCTCAACAACGAACAAGTGAAACACATGTTCAGGTCCGATGCTGCCGGGCATGACAACACGATCGTTGACGATCAAATCAGTGTAGCGCTGCGCAATGGCACGCCGCCTTGCATTCCAAGCAGGGAGCATCGGAAGCTTTGCCCGCAAAACCGCCGCCTGCAATTCATCCAACCGGCTATTGCGGCCACCGGGAATTTCATTCTCGTATTTCTTGGTCCATCCATACTGGCGCAATTTGCGCGCGCGATCGCCTACGACATCGTCGGATGTAACGATCGCGCCTCCATCCCCCAGTGCGCCAAGATTCTTGGTCGGATAAAAGCTGAAGGCAGCGACATCAGAAGCAGCCCCAGCCCTCACGCCACCTCTCTCTGCGCCATGCGCTTGGGCACAATCTTCCAACACGCGCGCGCCGTACTTATCTGCGATCGTTCTAACCGCGCGCATATCATGCAAGAGCCCATAGAGGTGGGTGACAATCACGCATTTGACATCGCCCAATTGGAGCGCCTCCTGAAGGCGCTCCAAGTCCATCAATCGAGTTGACCGATCCACATCGACATAGACTGGGACCGCGTCGAGCTGAAATAACGCAGCACTCGCATAATAGCCGGCGTTCGCCACCGTCGCCACGCGATCGCCGCGTCCGATGCCGAGCGCCCGCAGTGCAAGCTCCAAGGCGTCGGTTCCGTTGCCAACACCGATACAGTGTCTTGCGCCACAAAAATCGGCGAACTCTGCTTCGAATGACCTGCACTCTTCGCCCAAGACATACCAGGCGCGCGCGAGAACACGATGGATCGCCGGCTCCACATAAGCACGCGAACCATGCCAGTGCCGCCCAAGGTCGTTCATGGTGATCATGGACGAGGTCATTCGCGCATCAACTCTTTATGGAGCCGGCGCATCTTCGCCGACCCTGACGATGGCAAGTCCATCCTGAAGCAAAACCGCTCCAGGCGCTGGCCACGCCGGCATCGACGCTGCCGCAGCAACCGCAGCTGCGCGACGGTTGGGTCCACCGATCTCAAATGAGTAGCCCAGTTGACGCATGAAGTAAGGAAGTCGCCCGCCCTGCTCCCAGTTGAATTGCGATGCGCCAAAGGTCTCGGAAGTAACGTACAATCCCTCCTCGGGGGTGGGTAATTGACCGACAACGATCAAGGCGATGCGTTCGCCGCGCCACCCCTGTTCAGCCAATTGATCGACGACGTCCTCGGCAATGGCGAGGTCGCGCTGATACGTTCTGTACTCAGCGAAGAACAAACGTGTGTTGGCCTGGCCGTGCCAAACGAGCACCAAAGCCGCTAATCCAACCCAGAACGGTCGCAGCCACGACAGGCCTGCTGTTGCAAGCCCAGCCAAGATAAACATTGCGCCAATCGCTATGGGCAGTGTTTGCTGTGAACGCAGAGGCATGGCCGTGCCCATCGCCACCGACAAAAAGAAGGGGAACACTGCAAGCAAGGCGACAAGCACAAGGACGAGCACGCGCGACGGCTTACGTACAAGTATGCCAATTGAGCCCAGAACACCGACACCAAGCGCGAGCGGGATCGACTGACCGCCCAAGAACCCTTGACCGACATAGGTTCGCCGCGCCGCTTCCGCGATCCATTGGACAATGAAGTCGGTCTCCAGCTTTCCCCAATTGAAAAGCGAGTCGAGATAGGGCTGCTCCGGAGCAAGAATGCGTCCCGCGCCAAACGTCACGCCAACGCCCGCGAGATCCAGCAAAAAGCCGGCCGCAACGAAGCTTGTCCACTGACGCCAAGGCGCTCCGCACGCAAAAGCCACGGCGGTGACCGCCGCAATTCCCGCAGCAAACGCAAACACAAAGCTCTGATAGATCGAAAGCGCCAGAAGCGTGCATGCAGCGCCCAAGAGCAGACTGGCCCACCGCCCCTGCTCGAACACCCATCGGTAGAGTGAGCTCACGGCGACGGCGCATGCGAAATGCCCAACACTCACCTCAAAGTTATAGGTGTTGAACGTCAAGAAATAGGCATTGGATGGGACGGTCACAAAGAAGATCGCGAAAGCCGTGAGCGCCGGTGACTGCATCAGCTTTCCACCGGAGGCGCGAACAAAGACATCGCACCAAACCAACGCCGCCAGACCCAGAAGACAGCACGAGGCGAACATGTTGAAGAATGGAAGCGGCATCGCGTCGAGCCGGATCAACTTGATGAGGCCGATGCCGTAACGCTGCTGTTCAAACCAAGCGGCAACCTGCGGGGAAATCAGGTGATACTCTTCATCGATGGAGATGCTGTACTCCGTCATGGCGAAGCCATAGGAGGAAAGCATAGCCACGATGATACCAACCACGAGCCACGGATGCCCCGCAGCGAAGCTCATTAGCGTTGGCGATGGTTGAGTTTGCGCGCTCAAGCCGGGGTCTGCTTCACTCACGATTACCCCCCTACGCGCCGGCTGAAGACCCAGTTTCCGGCTTCGATACGCCGACGATCAAAAGCGACAACGCCTTTAACAGACTGACTTTTTCTTACACTGCGCAAACAGTTGAGCAAAGCACGCCAAGAACGCGAATTTAGTCGGCCGGCCAGCCTGGCCGGCGACGGCGCCGCCGTGCCATTCTCGTTGGCTGTCGCGCCAACCCTCAGCACGAAGCACGAAATCGGCTCCGTGCGCATTTTTCGTCCAAACAAAAGAGCTGTTGTAAGCACCGCCGGACCCTGCCCCGTGGAGCGTTCAAAACAATGGATCGCCTTGCATCGCTTCCTGAGGCGCGAGCTCAGGAAAACTCCTTGCCTTGGTGGTCACCCCTGCCTGAAAACCCTAAGGCGTTTTGGTGGGGGCGCTAAAGTGGGCACGACGCTGCAGATCGCGCTTTGGAGGGTTCAGTGAAGGGCATCATACTGGCGGGCGGTTCAGGAACGCGGCTTTACCCGCTGACGCTGGCGATCAGCAAACAACTCCTGCCCGTCTACGACAAGCCGATGATCTATTATCCGCTAACGACGCTCATGTTGGCGGGCGTGCGCGATATCCTCATCATCTCAACGCCTCGCGACACGCCAATGTTTGAAGCAGCATTGGGCGATGGCTCGCAATGGGGCGTAAAGCTCACCTACGCAGTACAGGATGCACCGCGCGGCATCGCTGAGGCCTTCATCATCGGATCCGACTTCATCGGCGATAGCCCTTGCGCTCTGATCCTCGGCGACAACATCTTCTTTGGCCACTCCATGGCCGAATATCTCCAGGACGCAGCCGCACGGCGAAAAGGAGCGACCGTTTTTGCCTATCGGGTCAGCGACCCAGAACGGTATGGGGTCGTGGAATTTGACGCCGACAAACGCGCGATCAGTCTCGAAGAAAAGCCGCAAACGCCGCGCTCCGATTGGGCGGTGACAGGCATCTATTTCTATGACGCCAGTGTCGTGGAGCGGGCGCGCAGGCTAAAGCCATCAGAGCGCGGAGAATTGGAGATTACTGACCTTAATCGACTTTACTTGGACGATGGCGATCTAACGGTCGAAATGATGGGTCGCGGCTTTGCATGGCTCGACACCGGCACACATGACTCGCTGCATGAGGCTGCCACCTTCATAAAGGTGATCGAGACGCGCCAAGGTCTAAAGGTCGCGTGCCCCGAGGAAATTGCTTTTCGCCTCGGCTACATCAGCGCCGAGCAGGTGCGATCGGCGGCCGCAAAGCTCGGCAAGACTGAGTACGCCAATTATCTGATCGACATTCTTCGTCAGGTAGGCAGCTGAACACGTGACACGTCTGCTTGTTCTCGGTTCAACTGGTCAGCTGGGGTTGGCGCTCCAACGCCTAACGTTGCCAAGAGGCTGGGAAATTCAGACCCTGGCGCGCGCGGATCTCGACCTCGCCGATACCGGCGCCGTGGAGACGGCTCTTCGCGCGGCACGCCCCCAGGTCGTCATTAATGCGTCCGGTTATACTGAGGTCGATAAAGCGGAACGATACCCCGAACTTGCTTTCGCTCTGAACAGCCTAGCGCCCGCGGCCATGGCGCGCGCGGCCTATGCTCTGTCTGCACCCCTTGTCCATGTATCCACCGACTATGTGTTCAACGGAGAAAAGAACGCGCCATACCTGGAGACCGATGCTGTTGATCCAATCAATGTCTATGGACGCAGTAAAGCTGAGGGCGAAGCGGCGGTGCTGTCTTCAATCGCATTGTCGGCCGTGGTTCGCACCTCCTGGGTTTTTTCAGCAGACAGAGCAAACTTTCTGAAAACCATGCTTCGACTGGGAGAGACGCGCAGAGACGTCCGTGTAGTCGCCGATCAACGCGGCCGTCCAACACCAGCGAACGAATTGGCGCGCATTTGTGTAGCGTTGGCGGAACGTCTGCTCGACGGCGACAAGAACGCCTGTGGGCTCTTTCATTGTGCCGGCGCAGGTGAAGCTACCTGGGCCGATTTCGCAGAAGCGATCTTTAGCGAGGCGGAGCGCTACGGGTGCGCGCCCGTTCAAGTGCAACGCATCTCAACCGCAGAATACCCGACCCCCGCACGTCGCCCTGCGAATTCCCGCCTCGATACAACAAAGATCGAAGCGCTGGGGCTAACGCCCATGCCTTGGCGCGACAGCATGCGAGATTATGTCAAGCAATTGCTACGCTAAAAGGGAGACCGCAAGTCTCTCAATGACGGCCAAGTGCGATCGCGTTCGGTAAGGATCGCCTCGCGCTCATCAACAGGCCAATCGATTCCAAGGTCTGGATCGTTCCAGAGCAATCCCCCCTCCTCCGATGGGCCGTACTCAGCGCTCACCTTGTAGAGCACTTCAGCCCCTTCCGTGAGCGTGCAAAAGCCATGCGCAAAGCCAATGGGGACATAGATTTGGGTCCAGTTCGCCTCACTCAGCTCCACCGCCACGTGCTTGCCATATGTGGGCGAGTTGCTGCGAAGATCCACCGCCACGTCCAGCACAGCACCGCGGACAACTCGCAAAAGCTTTGCCTGAGCTCTCGGATGACGTTGGAAATGCAGGCCGCGCACCACCCCTCGCGAAGCCGAAAATGAATGGTTGTCCTGCACCCAATTGAGATCGACGCCCGCCTCCTTCAACGTCGCCAAGCGAAAAGTCTCAGAAAAGAAACCGCGATGATCGCCGTGCTTCTTTGCCCGTAAGATCAGGACATCCGGAATAACCGCGCGCTCGATCTCCATCACGTGACCGCGCGCAGACCTAGCCGTTCGCCCTTGAACTTGCTCGCGCGGATCGGCTCCCACCAATCGCGGCGGTCGAGATACCATTGGACTGTGCGACGCATGCCGGTCTCAAAGCTTTCCGAGGCGCGCCAACCCAGCTCAGCTTCTATCTTGCTACAATCGATAGCGTAGCGACGATCGTGGCCTGGCCGATCCTGCACAAACTCGATCTCTGAACGTGGCGCGGTTCGCTCGGGGGCCAATTCATCGACGAGATCGAGTATCGTTTTGACGACGTCGAGATTTTTACGCTCGCTCCGCCCACCCACATTGTACGTCTCGCCCACCCGGCCCTTTGTCAGAATGGTCGTGAGCGCTGCAACGTGATCGTCAACATAGAGCCAGTCGCGCACGTTGCCCCCATCGCCGTAAACAGGAAGCGGCGCGCCCTCGAGCGCTTTGAGGATCATCACCGGGATGAGCTTTTCTGGAAACTGGTAAGGCCCGTAATTGTTGGAGCAGTTCGAAATCAGCGTCGGTAAGCCAAAGGTGTGATGCCAGGCTGATACCAGGTGATCGGAGGCAGCTTTGCTGGCCGAGTAAGGCGAACGCGGATCGTAGGCTGTGTGCTCCGAAAAATAGCCGCCCTCGCCCAGGGACCCGAAGACCTCGTCAGTCGACACGTGCAAGAAACGAAAATGGGGTTTCGCGCTGGAGCTCATTGCTTCCCAATAGCGCAGCGCCGCCTCGAGCAGCGTATGGGTGCCAATCACATTGGTCTGGATAAAGGCGGCCGATGCTGTGATCGATCGATCCACGTGACTTTCGGCTGCGAGGTGAACAACTGCGGTCGGCCGAAACTCCGCAAAGACTTTATCAAGTAGCGGCCGGTCGCAAATGTCGCCCCGCACAAAGTTATACCCGTCACGGTTCTCGATCTCACTAAGCGAGGTAAGGCTAGCCGCGTAGGTGAGCGCGTCGAGGTTTAGAAGGCTCGCTACGTCCTGGCGCATAAAGTGCCGGCACACTGCCGAGCCAATAAAGCCAGCGCCGCCTGTGACAAGGACCCTCAAACCAACCTCAGAGCTGCAGATCAGAGCCGATCGATACTAACCATCGATGTCGGGTCTGCACTTTCCGATTCCAGTGCAAGGTCCGGCCCGGAAACGCGCTCTGCTTTTGTGGAATGCGCTGGGCGCAATGCTTCGAACGAAGCGCGCTTCGGATCGAAAGCGCGCGGCGCTTCAGCTATCGAAACGACGTTCGCAACCCCATCGGACGAGACAGGCACGCTGAGCAACATTGCATCTCGCGGGGCGCTGGATATCTCATCAGGCACTTCGTTTGAAATGCCCTCAGGCATCTCCGTCAGCCATTGATCAAGAGTGGGCGTCCCGGAAGTCACCGCAAGCTGGGTTGGCGCCACTCTCGCAGTATCCAGTCTAGCGGCGTCAATTTGAGGCTCTTCGTATAGCTCGCCATCGTCGATTGAAGCGGGCGACACCGCTTGGGCACGCTCCACGACTGCAGGCGCCAATACGCCCGCCACTGAGAGCGTCGCGGCCAAACCAAACACGCTGCGAGCGGCAAAGTGAGTCTGTCCGCTTGCACCGCCCGCGGGAACAACTCCGAGACGCGGCGTCCGTGCGCCCTGCGTGTCGAGTACAGACTGCTCCAACGCCTTGAGAGCCGAACCAACAACAATCTTGTCAGCCTCAACCTCACCGCTGAGCGTGAGTGCCTCTGCGCTCGCGTCAGTCACGCTCAGCTTGCAGATCAACACGTCCGATCCAAATCGTTCGCGAACTGCTTGAGCCGACCGACCGACGATCGTCCGGGAAAACGATTCACTCCACAGCAACAGCGAGACAGCGCCGGAGCCAATCTTCGCCCCAGGAGCACCATCATCGCGAAGACGCATGGCAAAGGCATTCATGGGCGACAGCGACGCTGCAAGGCGAGCCGCATAATCCCCATCTTCAGCCGTGTGTAGAATGAAGATCAATCGATCTGACATGCTGCCCGCCCCTCGTGGCACGTCACTTGCCACTTAGGATTAAGTATAACCACAATTTCGCCTCAAGGCCAGCCTGACTTGACCCAGTCAATCCTAACAATACATCCACTTAAATCAGACACTTACGTTGAATTTCGGAGGAAAATCCACCGAACCCAACAGCGCGTCAGTCCATAGTACCTGCAGGAGAAATCAAGACGCTCCACTCGCGGCGGTGGAGCCGCGCGGCTCACAAAACCGTGTCACACGTTCTTGTGGGGCTTGACGACGCCCCACCGGCTAACCGCCATCGCCCACGACGCGACCCCGAAATTTGGCGCGTCAAAGTCTAGCTCGTGCGACTGTAGTTTCGAACCTCAACCACGGCAGCCCCCAAGGGCGTGGGAACCGACAGCCGAAGCGGTGCAGCAAAACTGGCGCCTGCAGGCAGCGCGAAAATCGCCTCGCCAACTGGGATCCGCGCGCGCTCGGCTGCGGTAAGGTCAAACCCCGCAATCGGCTCGTACCGGAACTGACAGACCAAAGCCGGGCCTCGATACCCGCCTCCCACGTACTGACGAGACGATCCGCCAGATACGCTGAGCCTAAAGTGCTGCAAGCCGTCGAAAACAAAAACTGCGCCGCGGCACTGCTGCCGCGCATTCACTTGCCGACCGAGCGCAAACAACGCTGAGAGCGGATCGTAGGATGTGCGCTGCTGCGTAGGGCTTGCTGGCGGATTGCCCCACTCGCGATAGTTCGGCGTGATCTGCGCATTGAGGACGCCGCCTGCGCCCCTACTGATTTGAACCCGTCGAAACTTTCCTTCGTACGCGTGCGAGATATCGTAGCGGCTCCAATTGAGTCCAGCAGACGATACCGAACCGCTTGTAGCTGCATTGATCTCAGTCTGATCGAAGAGCCGCGCCAATCCCGAGGTGCGAACATTAGCCCGGACTGCATACCGGCTGTCCGACGCTGTCACCTGGTAACTTGCGGTTCCGAGGACGACAACATTAAGCACGGCGACATCGTAGTCGAGCCTGTACGTCTCAGCTCGAACAGTTCCCACGCCCACAAAGAGCGCAGCGCCTAGCAAGAACAAAAAACGAAACACGCAAGTCTCCCTTGTCCAGCGCGGCGCAGTCAGCATCACGAGCGGCGATCCAAACCGGCCCTCTTTGCACCCGAATTGCAACGCAGCGTAGCCGTCGCGACATAGAGGGTCCAGCTTGCATTTCACTACTACTGAGCCGAGTTTAATCGCGCTTAGGAGCGAGTGGGCCCATGAAAAAGATTTTGATCGGCGTTGTTCTCTTGCTTGTTGTGATTGGTGCTGCGGTCGTGCTTGCGCCTCGCTTCCTTGACCAGAGCGCCGAGCAAGTTACAGGCGAGTTAGAGGGCGACGTGCTCGTACTGCGCGGCGGTGATTTCAACGCGCCGGATCAGAGCCCTGAGCAAACTCACTCTGTCGCAGATGACAGACTGCTACTGACCGTTCTTCCAAACCAGCCGCCACCGACGCCAGCCGAACGGGGCGTTCGCATTCTCCTGGCGCCCGAACGTGCGGATCTTGTGAACGACAAAGCGGTGATTGTTGAAGTTCGGTATGAGGCGCCGGCAACCGGTGCGGCGAGCGCACTTGCCGTAAGCCTGCAGGGAATTGAGCCGGCCGACTGGCAAAGCCAACCTATAGCGTCAGGCGAAGGCGTTGCTCGCTTCGAGCTTGCGCCGCAATTGGCTGTTGACGCTATCGGTCTTCGCGCGCTGTCCGAAACACCCGACCAAAGTGGCGCTATCAACATCGTCGAAATACGCGTTCTTCCCGCGCCTGCCCAATGATCGGCTGATATCTGGAACCGCACCGGCGGCTTTTTCTGCAGTGGGTGCGCAAATGAGGACCAGCAACGGCCTCTTCACCGTTCACAAGCGCTGGCACAGCACATAGTGATCTCAGGCGAACGCATATTGTGCTGAACGCCAAATCAGGATCACGGCAGGTTAAGAGGTAGTCGTTGTCTCGAGTCGTGGTTGTCGTTGGGACGCGGCCCGAGGCCATCAAGATGGCCCCGGTGATTCACGCGCTGCGTTCAACGCAGTGGGCTGAGTGCCGCGTTTTGCTAAGCGGACAACACCGAGCGCTGCTCGATCAAACACTAGAGCAATTTGGTGTAGTCGCCGATTATGACCTCAACCTTATGGAGCCAGACCAAACCTTAGGTCGGCTAACCGGAACCGCGTTCACGCGCTTTGACGCGGCGCTACGTGAGCTAAAGCCAGACTTTGTTTTGGCACAGGGGGACACGACGACCGCGATGGTTGCCGCGCTGTCTTGCTTCTACCAAGACATCCCATTCGGCCATGTGGAAGCAGGCTTGCGAACAGGCAACAAGCGCATGCCGTTTCCCGAGGAGGTCAACCGGCGTATCGCCGGGCTGGTTGCAGACTTGCACTTCGCTCCAACACAACGCGCTGTCGACGCTCTGTTGCGCGAAGGAACGCCGGCCCAAACAATCTTCCTGACTGGCAACACCGTCATCGATAATCTAGCCCGATATGGCCCCCAAGTTTCGCCACTAGCATTGCCGGCGACGGAGCGACTCATCCTCTTGACCGCGCATCGACGCGAGAATTTTGGTGAGCCGATGCGGGGCGCTCTCCAAGCTGTAAGCGACATTGTGAAATCCTTTCCCAATGTGCGCGTGCTCTTTCCCGTTCATCCCAATCCGCAAGTTAAAGCCATCGCGTACGAGATCCTTGACGGCATGGAGCATGTCTCTCTGGTCGATCCGCTTGGCTATTTCGATTTCATAGCCGCGATGAAAGCATCGTATCTTGTCCTCACGGACTCAGGCGGCGTCCAGGAGGAAGCGCCCTGGTTCTCCAAACCAGTCTTGGTATTGCGCGAAGAATCTGAGCGGCCAGAAGCAATAGAAGTGGGCGCAGCCGCGCTGGTCGGACTTGACTGCAGCCGCATACGCGCAAGGCTCGAAGAGCTTTTGACCGACAGAGCTCTTTACGCGACGATGTCGCAGTCTTGTTCTCCCTACGGCGATGGACTGGCCAGTCAGCGTATCGCAGAACATGTTGGCCGCTATCTTGGACACGCTGTTGAGACTTCCCTTCCCCCGTTCCGAAATCTCAGTTAGCTGCCGTTCCAATTATCCCGTGTACGCCAGCCATGCTGAACTAGGCCGCCCGGAGCCGCGCATTCGGTTTGCGCAGCAAGCGCACGCGAAGAAGCATGGCCGCGATGATTGAAGAGACAAGATCTCTTTGGAGAAGCCTGCCCTTATCGCAACGATTGCGTCAGGCGATGTCGCCGCTCATTTGGGGCGGGCTCGATCGTTTCTTTGAGCTGAAATTGCGTCGCGGCACGCCTAGCGTGCTGCGTGGAACGGTGAAGGTGGCGGGCTACTTCGCCGAGAGCCATGGCATCGCCGCGTCCGCAAAACGCTGTGCCGATGCGCTAGAGAAACTAAACCTCCCGGTCGAACGCGTGGATCTCGGCGCCCCAACGCATGTTTCTCTTCTCCAGCGGCCGAAACAAAGTTTTGCGCCGGGAGGCGCCTGGATATTTCACGTAAATCCCCCGGAGTTGGTGGTAGCTCTAGCCGCCGTTGGCGAGGAATCGCTGAAGCAGGCTTTCGTGGCCGGCTATTGGTCCTGGGAGCTCCCACGAGCGCCATCACTTTGGCTTCGCCGCAAAGCGCTAGTCGATGAGGTATGGACGCCAAGCACACACACAGCGCAGGCGTTGAAAGACAACAGCGCAACCCTCGTGCGCGTTGTTCCACACCCAATCGGTTTGGCAACGGACCCAGATCTCCGAATGATCTCCCGCCAACGGCTTCAGTTGCCGGCGACTAAATTCATCGCAGCAACGTTGTTCGACTTTCGCTCATCCTTTGCCCGCAAAAATCCGTTGGGAGCAATCAAAGCCTTTCGCGAAGCCTTCGGCGACGATCCGACAGTCATGCTGGTTGTCAAAGCGCAGCATGGGGAGTTCGCGCCGGCACAATTCGCAGAGCTCGCGCAAGCGGCAGCAGCCGCCAACATCACCGTCATCGACGAGGTTTGGTCAGACTCTGATGCGAAATGCTTAGCTTCCGCCGCGGACGTGTTGCTTTCATTGCATCGGGCGGAGGGATTTGGCTTAACGCTCGCAGAAGCAATGGCGGCGGGCACGCCGGTTATCGCAACGGGTTGGTCCGGCAACACCGAGTTTATGTCGGACTACGGCACGGAAGTGAAGGTCACTCTCAGGCCCATCGAGGACCCGCAGGGAATCTATTCAGGACAAGATTGGGCTGAGCCCGACATTGCTCACGCTGCGGCATTGCTACGACGGCTTCGCGCCGATCATGATTGGCGCCAGAGCCTTATTGCGCGTGGTCGACGGCTTGTGGAGCAACGCCTTGGCCTCGACGCTTATCGTGCATCTCTTGGCCGAGCCTTCGCCGCCGCGATAGAGGATTAATCCCGCAAACGCGCGACGATCGCAGCAGCGCGTGCGTCCCAAGTCTCTCTCTGCGCCCAGGCTGCAAAAGCGGCGCGATCTGTCGGCTGTGTCTCACCATAAGCGCGCGCAACCGCGGCTCTAAACGATGCCGCATCATGCGCGACGCTCACGCCTGGGGCGTCTGTGAGATGCCCAGCTCCCATTGGGGTCATGACCACCGGTAGCCCAGCAGCCAAATATTCGTAGGCCTTCACTGGATCCACAGCGTCTATCAAAGCACTGCGACGGAAAGGAATAATGCCGACGCGAGCATGCGAAAGCGCGCGCATTGCGCTGGCATGATCCATCTCTCCCATGAAGCGGATGCGCCGCGACAGACCCGGCGGCAGCGTTACATTACAAGCGCCAATGACACGCACCTCCGCCTCGGGCACTGCTTGAGCTGCTGCTTCCAACAAGGTGAAGTCAAACCACTCCTCGATGGCTCCCAGATAAACGATCGCCGCATCGCGATAATGGGGCCAAGCGTCCGGATTCGGCGCCACCCCGGCGTTTGGAGACCGCAGTACACTTCGCGCGCCAAACAAGATGAGGCGTCTTTCAAGAGCCTCACTGGTCGCCACAGAGAGCTCCGCCTCTAGGGCCAATGCCCGTTCATCACCTTCCAATGGCGTCGTGACATGCGGCAAACGCCCATGATCGTCGATACAATCATAGACGATGCTCGCGCGCCTTAGTCGCGTCGCAACATCGCGCCACGAAGGAAACTGAATCAGTACGTCCACTGATGCATTGCCGAGTAAAGCGATCAGTCCCTCACTGCACGCGCGGGCCTCCTCAGCGCTAAAGCGTCGCTCCGCGAAGTCTAGATCAGGCGCCGATCCCAGCAGTGGCAGCACAATGCGCTCCTCTGCTTCGACAGACGCCCCCTTCAGTCGCAGGCTAGCGGGGCCGAGATAATAGGTTGCCTCGTAATGCTTGCTCAACGCCAGCGTAAGCTGCTGACTTCTCTGGCGGCGGAAGCTCCAATCGATTGGCGCAAGCACCACGAGCGCTCGGGCATAGGATGCAATACTCCGTTCTGAGGTTTGCCAAGGAACGGGCGTCGCAGGCAGGACGATCGGAGCGCCTTTGCGACGCGCAAACACAAACAGGGATAGTGTTTTGTCAGCAGTCGCGAGCTTTACATGAGCAGGCCACGACAGTGGCAAGTTAACGTCGAAGCGATAGAGCAAGCGTCCCGCAAGGCGCTCACCATCCAGCATGAGCGGCGCTTGGACACGAACAAGCCCGCACTGAACCTCAATCCACATGAGTTCAAGCGGCTTGTCCGGCGCAATCCAGCCGCCGAGTCCCCCCGGTCCCGCTCGATCCAAATAGAGCCAGGCACCCCGGACGCCGCCAATCCAGTGTATTGTCAGTGGCGGTGCAGAGCCCATCATCGCTCAGACAAAAAACGACACTTAAAGCCAAGATTTGCGAGCAAGCGACCGCATCTGCAAACTTACTTTATCCTGCGTGCCTCGACAGCTTCGCCTGAGTCTTTAACGGGAGCTGCCCTCAACTGACAACTGTTTGCGCCTTGGCGGCGCAGCCTCAGGGTGTAGAAGGCAAATCGTGGATCGCCCGGTCGCCACCATCATTGTCGTCACGCACAACAGTGCGCGCTGGCTGTTGCGCATGGCAGCGGCCGTGGCGGCCCAAACTGAAACGCGATGGCGGTTGGTGGTCGTCGACAATGCTTCGCGCGCAGACCAACGGCCGAAACTTACGGACCTGCCTGCGTCAGCGACCGTTATCCAAAGCGAGGTCAATCTCGGTTTCGCAGCAGCCAATAATCGGGCCGCTCAAGACGCCGATACGCCCTATCTGGTTTTCCTCAATCCCGACGCCTTTCCTGAGCCCAGCTGGCTCTCAAAGCTCATCGAGACGATCGAAAAGCATCCTCGCGCCGTTGCAGTCGGCTCAACGCAGACCCGAGCCGACACTGACCTATTTGACGGCACCGGCGACGTACTCCACGCAACCGGCATCGCCTATCGATCGAGCTACGGCCGCTCACGCAGCGCGCCACCTCCTCTGGGCGAAACGTTCAGCGCTTGTGCCGCCGCCATGCTCGTGCGGCGCGAGGCGTTCGAGGCGGCGGGCGGCTTCGACGAAAGCTTCTTCTGCTTCTTCGAAGACGTCGATCTCGGCTTTCGCCTACGGCTAGCGGGCGGACAAATCCTGCAATCGCCTGACGCAGTCGTCGCCCATGTTGGCGGTGGATCGACTGGCGTGCGCTCTCCATTTGCGGATTTTCACGGGGCGCGCAATCGAGTGTGGACGTTCGTAAAGTGTATGCCACCTCTTTTGTTCTGGCCGCTTCTGCCAGCGCATGTGCTCGCTACGACGTTGCTTGTTCTCAGAAGCGCCCTCGACGGTCGCACCGCTCCGTTGCGTGGGTTTCTAGCGGGGATAACAAGCGTTGGCAGTGTTTGGAGAGCACGGCTCAAGACCCAACGGACCCGAAAGATTGGAACGGTCGAACTGGCGCGAATGCTGGCCTGGGATCCCTTCGCCATCCTTGATCGGCGGCCGATCATTCGGTCGCTCCAACACTAGACCTTCGGCGTCATCGCCAAAAGCACTGACGACGCAACGACCGTCAGCACACGCTCCAACGGCCCGCGCGCGAACTTGCGTAAATAGCGGGCCATGCTCTCCGCTCTGTAGCGCGCGACGGCGCGCGGCGTTGCATCGCTTGTTGAACGCTCGTGGCGCCCGTGCGGCCCCGGCGCAAACAGCACGTCGCCGCCCGCCTCCTCCGCGCGGCGGCAAAGATCAACGTCTTCGACATGCACGAAATAGCCCTCATCGAAACCGCCAAGCGCTTCGAAGTCCGCGCGCCGGATCATCATGAGCGCGCCGCTGACAGCGCCAACGCGGACCGGCGCTGCCGGCAACGGATCGGTGTGACGGTTGAAGTCGCGAAAGATCGGCGCGATGCGCTCAAGTTTGGAGAGCCCAGAGGCGGAGACTATCGCGCGCCATAAAGTTAGCCGCTCACGGCGGCCACCGCGATCAGGCCGTCCCTCCGCATCACGCAAATCGCCGCCGATAATCGCAGGCGCCCGCGCTGCTTCAAGCGAGACCACCAATCGCGGCAGCGCATCGGAAGCGAGCACGACGTCTGGATTGACGAAAGCCAGCACATCGCCGCCACCTGCGCGGGCGCCGCGATTGCATGCAGCGGCGAAACCAATGTTTCCATGCCCACGGATCACAAGCGCCTTGGAATGTGTTGCCGCGAACGCGTCGAGCACAGCCGTCTCCGCGGCCGCATTGCCATTATCGACGAGAACGATCTCGTCGAGCCCGTTCGCGGCGGCGAGCGCTTCGAGGCACGCGCCAAGAGCCGGCCCGGTGCGGTAGCTGACGATGACGGCGCAGACGCGCAATGCCGCACTCCTTCAACGTCATGAGCCTAAAACAAATCGAGCGTCGCTTGCGCGACGCTCGATCAGAAATTTGGTTGTCCGTTCCGCTTAGCGCGAGAGCAGCAGCTCGGCCAATTCGAGGTGCGGATCGGCGTACTGCACGTTGCCCGCTTCGTTGGTCATGTAGCTGACCGCCGTCGTCGAGACTTCGACCGGCGCGAACGCGACTTCGTTGCTGGTCGTGGTGCGCAGGCCCGCGCCAACCGGCGCGCTCGACGCCATCGGCGTGAAGCTCACAGCGCCGCTATCGGCGATCGAGCGAATGTATTCGATTTTGTCGTCCGTCGCCGCGCGCGTGATCTCAAGCGACGCCGTGGTGCGCGCGAGTTCGCTGCGGATATTTTCAAGTTCAACCGACGAGAGCGGCGCCGGAAACGCCGGAAGATTTGCATACGGATCTTCAGCCGAGGCTGCGTTCGCATCGCCACCGAAACCAGAGGCCAGCGAGGTGCCGATCAAGCCGCCGAAACCAGCAGGCGAGAAAATGGTTACAGCTAGGACCGTGGCGGCGACGCCAGTGAGCCCAGACTTTACGACCGTGTCGCGAACTTCGCGGCCGAAATCAGATGGCTTGTCCGACATTCTGTGGCTCCCACGCGCGCCAGGGCGGCGCGCTGCCCCCATCCCTCATACGCGCCAGAAGGGTACAAAAGCGTAAAAAATCCCCGGCGCCAAGCCTTTATAGTGAATACCCAGTGACGATACAGAAATGTTGGTTACGCGATGGGCGGCGTTTCCCGTAAAGCTGAAAGCATGAGCACGCCCCGTCTCGATCTCGGCGCTATCGCGCTGGTGATTTTCTTCGCGCTTGCACCCGGGATCGCGGTCGGCGGGGCGCTGGGATTCGCCGTGCTTGTGACCGCGGTGGGGCTGGCCAGCCTGAGGCCCTCCTTCTTCCGCGCACTTATCGAAAACAAGCCTTTTTTCATAGTATTACTTGCACTTTTTGGGTTCTGGGCGGGGGTCAGCTCGACCTGGTCCTCCTACCCCGCCAGCGAGCCCGCGCTGAAGTTTGGCTCACAGCTTTTGGGCGGGCTGCTCTTTGCGACATACGCCGCCGGCGCAGGCGCCCGGATCACCCTCGCGGGCGCAGCAGCCGCAGCTATTGTCGTGATGCCTTTATTGGCAGTCGAGGCGCTGACCCCGCTGCTGATCAACCGAACGGCCCAGCCGGACGTGGTCGATCCGGGCGAATTGACCCGCAATTTGAGCCGAGCGGCCGCCTTCCTGGTAACCATAGCCTGGGGCGCGGCCGGCGGGCTGATGATCATGGGCCGGCTCTGGACGGTGCTTGGCCTACTCGTCCTGGCAGGCGCGGCAGCGTTTTCCACACAGTTCGACACCTTGGCGAACTTCGCTGCCTTTGCCGCAGGGGCGCTGGCTTTCGGGGCGGCGCGTCTGATGCCCAAGCTGATGATCTGGGCAACGACCGGCGGACTGGCTGTTTGGACACTGGCGGCGCCGTTCGTGACGCCTTTTCTGTTCGCCAATCAGCGCATCGCCGATTCCTTGCCGCTGAGCTGGGCGCACCGCCAAGGCATCTGGACGTATGCAATCGAGAAGATTCACGAGCAGCCCGTGACCGGGCATGGGTTCGAGGCATCCCGTAGCTTGGGCGAACGCATTCTTGTGCGCGGCATCGAGATGAATTCGATGAACAATCACCCGCACAGCGCCAGCCTGCAAATTTGGCTCGAACTCGGCGGCGTTGGCGCCGTGCTCGCGGCTTTATTGCTGCTCGCCGGCGGTGCGTGGCTGGCGCGTGTTTATGGTGAACGCCCAATCGCCGCAGCCGCAGCGTGCGGCACGATGGCGACTGTTGGTGTGATCGCAAACGTAAGCTTTAGCGCGTGGGCTGAGTGGTGGATCGCGACACTCTTCATCTCGGCCGGCATCGTTGGCGCGATTGGCGCGCTGGAAGCGCCCCGCAAACGCGCGTTCAGTTGATTTTGCCCGCTGCGGCGCCTATCGAACGCACTTGAAAGCGCGCACCCGCGGACGCGCTCATGCTCAGGACTTTTATGTCGACCCCCGTCCTCGTGACCGGCGCTGCTGGCTTTATCGGCTACCATTTGGCCGAGCGCTTGCTGCGCGAAGGACGCCGCGTCGTCGGCCTCGATAATCTCAACGATTATTACGATGTCTCACTAAAGCGCGCGCGGCTTGCTGAGCTGGAAAAGCATCCGGGCTTTACGTTTGCCGAAGTCGATCTGGCGGACATGCCCGCGCTTAGCACGCTCTTCACCCAGCACAAGTTCGAGCTTGTCCATCACCTCGCCGCGCAAGCTGGCGTGCGCTATTCGTTGACCAATCCGCACGCTTACGTGCGCTCGAACCTCGACGGCTTCGTCAACATCCTCGAATGCTGCCGCCATGGCGCCGTGAAGCATTTGGTCTATGCGTCTTCAAGCTCCGTTTATGGTGCGACCACGCGGATGCCGTTCTCAGTGCATCAGAACGTCGATCACCCGGTCAGCCTCTATGCGGCGACGAAGAAGGCCAACGAGTTGCTCGCGCATTCGTACGCGCATCTCTATCGCCTGCCGGTGACGGGCCTGCGCTTTTTCACCGTCTATGGTCCGTGGGGACGCCCGGACATGGCCGTCTACCTTTTCACCAAGGCGATCCTTGCTGGTCAGCCGATCGACGTCTTCAACAATGGCGAGATGCAGCGCGACTTCACGTACGTTGATGACATCGTCGAAGCCGTCGCGCGTGTTGGTGAGCAGCCCGCGACGCCAAACCCGGCGTGGAGCGGCGACGCGCCGGACTCGGCAACTTCAAGCGCCCCTTACCGCCTCTACAACATCGGCAACAACACGCCGGTGAAGCTGATGCGGCTGATCGAAGTGATCGAGCAAGCCACCGGCAAGACCGCGCTCAAGAACTTCCTGCCGATGCAGCCCGGCGATGTTCCGGCCACCTATGCTGATGTCGACGATCTTGCGCGCGATGTCGGTTTTGCCCCAAAGACGCCAATCGAAACTGGCATTGCCCGCTTTGTCGATTGGTATCGGAAGTATCATGGCGTCTAAGCGCCTCTCGCACCTCAAAGCCCTAGAAGCGGAAAGCATTCACATCCTCCGCGAAGTCGCGGCTGAGACGGCGCGGCCGGTGATGCTTTACTCGATGGGCAAAGATAGCGGCGTGCTGCTGCATCTGGCGAAGAAGGCGTTCTTTCCGGGCAAGCTGCCTTTCCCGCTGCTGCACGTCGATACGACGTGGAAGTTTCGCGACATGTACGCGATGCGCGATGCCGCGGCGGCCGAGCACGAGCTCATCGTCTATCGCAATCCCGATGGCGAAGCGAAAAACGTCAACCCGTTCGATCACGGCTCGGAAGCGCACACAACGATCTGGAAAACCGAAGGTCTGCGAAAGGCGCTGAGTGAGTTTGGCTTCGATGCAGCCATCGGCGGCGCGCGCCGCGATGAAGAGAAAAGCCGCGCCAAGGAGCGCATCTTCTCGATCCGCTCCGAACACCAACGCTGGGATCCGAAAAACCAGCGCCCGGAATTGTGGAGCCTCTACAATACGAAGAAGCGCGCTGGCGAAAGCTTCCGCGTCTTCCCGCTCTCGAACTGGACCGAGCTTGATGTGTGGCAATACATCGAAGCTGAGAACATTCCGATCGTGCCGCTCTACTATTCCGCCGAGCGCCCAGTCGTGCGCCGCAGTGGGACGTGGATCATGGTCGATGACGCGCGCATGCGGCTTGAGCCGGGCGAGAAACCGGAGATGCGCCGCGTGCGCTTCCGGACGCTCGGCTGTTACCCGCTCTCGGGCGCGGTTGAGAGCGATGCGGCGAGTGTCGCCGACATCATCCGCGAGATCATCGAGAGCAATGCGAGCGAGCGGCAAGGCCGGCTGATCGATTCTGACACGCCCTCTTCGATGGAGAAAAAGAAGCAGGAAGGCTATTTCTGATGGCGGCGGAGAAAGCACTCCTGCGCCTCGTCGCCTGCGGCTCCGTCGATGACGGCAAGTCCACTTTGATTGGCCGCCTGCTCTACGATCTCGGCACTGTGCCTGACGATCAGCTCGCGGCGTTGGAGCGCGACTCCAAAACAGTTGGCACACGCGGCGGCGAACTGGATTTCGCGCTGCTCGTTGACGGGCTGATGGCTGAGCGCGAGCAGGGCATCACCATCGATGTCGCCTATCGCTACTTTGCGACGGACAAATGCAAGTTCATCGTCGCCGACGGCCCAGGCCATACGCAATACACGCGCAACATGGTGACGGCGGCGTCGAACGCTGACGTCGCCATTCTGCTGATCGACGCGCGGAAAGGCGTTCTCACGCAAACGCGCCGACATGCCTACATTCTTTCGCTCATGGGCGTCCGCCAAGTCGTGCTCGCCATCACCAAGATGGATCTGATCGGCTACGATCGCGCCGCGTACGATAAGATCGTCTCGGATTTCGTGGAGATTGCTGCGGCGCTTGAACTGCCGCGCTTGGCTGCAATCCCCGTCTCCGGCGTGAGCGGCGATAACATCGCGTCGAGGAGTGCGTCGACGCCTTGGTACGATGGGCCGACTCTCATCGACTTGCTTGAAGGCGCTGAGCCACGCGAGGCGGATCGCAACGATCAGCCGCTGCGTATGAGCGTGCAAAGCGTTGTGCGGCCTAATCTTGATTTCCGCGGCTTCGCTGGGCGCATTAGTGCAGGCGCCGTGAAGCCGGGCGATGCAATCCGCATTCTGCCGTCGGGGCGTACGGCGAAAGTTGCACGCATCGTGACTGCTGATGGCGACTTGCCGGAAGCGGTCGCGGGCCAATCGGTGACGCTGACGCTCGATCACGAAGTCGATTGCTCGCGCGGCGATGTCATCGCTGCTGCTGATGCGCCGTGCGAGATCGCCGATCAGTTTCAGGCGACGATCGTGTGGATGAGTGAGACGCCGCTTTATCCCGGCCGCCGCTACGCGCTGAAAATCGGCGCCACGCAAGCGCATGCGACGATCACGGACATTCGCCACGGCATCGACATCGAAACCTTTGAGCCGAACCAGGCACGTCAGATCGAAGCCAACGGCATCGCGCTTTGCAATGTCAGCCTCGATCGCGCCATTCCGTTCGATCCGTTCGAGCGGAGCCGCGATCTCGGCGGCTTCATCCTGATCGATCCCGACACGTTTGAGACCGCCGGCGCCGGCCTCATCCATTTTGCGCTGCGCCGCGCGCACAATGTGCATTGGCAAGCGCTCGAGATCGACCGCGACGCGCACGCGGCGATCAAAGGTCAGCGCCCAGCGATTCTGTGGTTCACCGGACTTTCCGGCGCCGGCAAATCGACCATCGCCAATCTCGTGGAGAAAAAACTCCACGCCATGGGCCGCCACACCGTGCTGCTCGACGGCGACAACATCCGCCACGGCCTCAACCGCGATCTCGGCTTCACACAAGCCGACCGCGTCGAGAACATCCGCCGCGTCGCCGAAGTCGCGAAGCTGATGGCGGACGCAGGCCTCATCGTGCTCGTCTCCTTCATCTCCCCCTTCCGCGCGGAACGCGACCTCGCGCGCAATCTGGCGCGTGAGGGAGAGTTTTATGAGATTTTCGTCGACGTGCCGCTCGCGGTTGCGGAAGCGCGGGACGTGAAGGGCCTCTACAAGAAAGCGCGCGCGGGTGAGCTGAAGAACTTCACCGGCATAGACTCGCCCTACGAGCCGCCGGAGAAAGCTGAGATCCGCATTGATGCTGCGGCGATGTCGCCCGCAGACGCGGCTGAGAAGATCGTGGCGGCGATAAGCGCAGCTCGCAGCTAGCGAGTTGTAGTTTCCTCCAACGGCAGCAGCCGCGAGTCTTCGATTGCGGCGGTGCGGTGGCCCAGCACCTTCAAGTATTCAGCGTGGGACGCGAACGCGATGAAGGATTGGATGCTGCTTTGGCGAACGACCATCGCGATGTCCCAGCGCTCGTCAGTCGGGCCGATGAAGAATGCGCCGCCGCGTCCGAGTAACAGCAACTCGCCGCCACTCTCTTTGAGATACGGCATCGTGTGCGCGATGTAGCGATCGAACGCTTCGGCGCCGGTGATCGGCGCGGGTGGCGCGAGTTCTGGCGACGCTGAATAGTCTGCCGTTTCGCGCAGACGGATCAGATTGAGCATCACAACGGGACCAGCGATTCCGCGCATGAAGAGTGCGCGGCCGCTTTCCTGCGTTGGCTCGAGATATGTTTGTTGGTCGCCGCTCACGTCGCGCCTCATTTCCAGCGGCGCGAACGCGCGGCCGCTACAGCAAATCCTTAGCCGCCTCGACCAACGCTTCCGCCGTAATCCCAAAGTGCGCGTACGCATCTTTCGCCGGGGCGCTCGTCCCGAACGTGCTCATCCCCACGAACGCATCCAGTCCGAAAGCTTCGAACCAGCCCTGCCCGATGGCGGCTTCGCAGCCGAGTTTGACTTCATCGTCATCGCCACAGACGGCGTCTTGATAGGCGTCGTCTTGTAGTTCGAAGAGTTCGAAGCACGGCGCGGAGACAACGCGCGTTGGGATGCCTTCGGCTTGCAGCAACTCGCGCGCCTTCACGGCGAGCGCGACTTCCGTGCCGGTGGCGAAGATCGCAACGCGTGACGGCCCGCCTTCAGCCGAGAGCAATTCGTACGCGCCGCGCACGCTCATGTTTTCGCTCGCATCGTCGCGCAGTGCCGGCGTCGCTTGGCGCGAGAGTGCCAGGATGCTGGGGCCATCTTCGTTCAGCAGCGCCGCTTGCCAGCACTCCGCCGCTTCCACCGCATCGGCGGGACGGAAGACCATCAGGTTCGGGATCGCGCGCAATGAAGCGAGATGCTCGACCGGTTGGTGCGTTGGTCCATCTTCGCCGAGGCCGATGGAATCGTGCGTCATCACATGGATGGCGCGCACGCCCATGAGCGCGGCCAAGCGGATCGACGGGCGGCAATAATCAGCAAAGCACAGAAACGTGCCGCTATAGGGAATAACGCCGCCATGCAGGGCCATGCCGTTCATCGCCGCCGCCATGCCGTGCTCGCGAATGCCGTAGCGCACGTAGCGGCCAAGCCGGTTCTCCGGCGTGAAATCGGGTGTGCCTTTTACGTACGTATTGTTCGAGCCGGTGAGATCGGCCGAGCCGCCGAGCAATTCGGGGCAGACTTCAAACATCGCATCGATCGCAAAGCCCGAAGAAGCGCGCGTTGCGAGCGATGGCTTTTCGCTCGCCATCTTCGCCGCGTGCATGCCCAGTGCTGCAATCGCCGCATCAACATTCGCGCCGCTGATCGCGGCGGCGAAGGTATTCTTGTGCTCAGAGCGCTTCAGACGCTGCGCCCATGCCTGACGCGCCGACGAACCGCGCGCGCCGACCTTGCGCCACGCATTCAAGATATCGTCCGGGATCTCGAACGGGCCGTGCGCCCAGCCGAGCTTGGCCTTCGCTGCCGCGAGTTCTTCAGCGCCGAGTGCTTCACCGTGCGCCTTCGCTGTGCCGGCTTTCTTCGGTGCGCCGTAGCCGATGATGGTCTTGCAGGCGATCAGCACCGGCTTGTCGGATTTCGTGGCGGCCTCAAACGCACGCGCGGTGTCGGCCATGTTGTGGCCGTCGCATTCGAGCACGTTCCAGCCGCTGGCAGCGAAGCGAGCTTTCTGGTCGGTCACATCCGAGAGCGAGACGGCGCCATCGATCGAGATCGAGTTATCGTCCCAAATCACGATCAGCTTGTTGAGCTTTTGGCGGCCTGCGAGCGCGAGCGCCTCTTGGCTGACCCCTTCCATCAAGCAGCCATCGCCGGCGATCACCCAGGTGCGGTGATCTACCAACTCATCGCCGAAGCGCGCATTGAGATGCGCTTCCGCCATCGCCATCCCGACAGCATTGGCCAGACCTTGGCCGAGAGGGCCGGTCGTTGTCTCGATGCCTGCGGCGAGGAAGTTTTCCGGGTGGCCCGCGGTCTTTGAGCCGAGCTGGCGGAAGTTCTTGATCTCTTCGAGCGTGATGTCGGCATAGCCGGTGAGAAAGAGCAGCGCATAAATCAGCATCGAGCCGTGACCGGCTGACAGCACGAAGCGGTCGCGGTCGGCCCAGTTCGGTTCGGTCGGATCGTACTTGAGAAACTTCGAGAACAGCACCGTGGCAGCGTCGGCCATGCCCATCGGCATGCCGGGATGGCCGGACTTGGCCTTCTCAACCGCATCCATCGCCAGCGCCCGGATGGCGTTGGCGAGGTCTTGCGCTGGAACGCCCTCGATCTGTTCGCTGTTGCTCATGAATATCCTCGTTCAGGCTCATGTGCGCCGATTCGGGTGCTTTGCCTGAGTTGGGCAGTCCGGTATCAGCGCAAAACGGCTGCGGGAATGCGGCAGCGGAGCTTTTCATGCAGATTTTCATCGATAGCGCGGACGCCAAGGAACTGGCGGCGCTGGCCGAGACCGGACTTGTGGATGGCGTGACGACGAATCCATCTTTGATCGCCAAATCCGGCGGCGATTTCTTCGAGACGCTGAAAGCCATCTGCGCCGCCGTGCCTGGCCCGGTCAGCGCCGAAGTCGTGGCTCAAGATGCCGAGACGATGCTGAAGGAAGGTCGCAAGCTTCGAGGGCTTGCGCCGAATATCGTTGTGAAGCTGCCGCTGACGGTCGAGGGCCTGAAGGCCTGCAAAACGCTCGAAGACGAAGGCACGCCCTGCAACGTCACGCTCTGCTTTACTGCCGTGCAAGCCCTGCTCGCGGCGAAAGCTGGCGCCACCTTCATCTCCCCCTTCCTTGGCCGGCTCGACGATAACGGCCAGGACGGCATGGAGTTGATCCGCGAAATCCGCGCCATCTACGACAATTACGACTACCCGACGCAGATTCTGGCGGCCTCGATCCGCTCAGCCGGCCATGTGCGGGATGCCGCGATCGCGGGCGCCGATTGCGCGACGATCCCGGCAGCCGTGTTCAAGAGCCTCTACAAGCACGTGCTAACGGATGCGGGGTTGGAGGCGTTTTTGAAGGATTGGAAGTCGACGGGGCAGAGCATTTTGTAGCTGCGTCATGCTGGGCTCGCGGCGCGAGACCGGGATCCAGGAGTGACAAAGCTGTGTGTTTGCTCTGGATCCCGGGTCCTCCCCTTCGGCGAACGCCCCGGGATGACGGGCAACGAAAAAGGCGCGGGACTCAGCCCCCGCGCCTTTTCCTTCAAATTTGGTTGTGAGCTTAGCGCGCGAGGCGCTCCAACATGGCCATCTCATCAGCGGTGGTGCTGCGAGCATCGGCCATCAGGCGGTCGGCTTCGGCCAGCTGGGCTTCGATCGCGGCCACGTTGAGCGGCTCGATCGCCGGGCCGCGCTCTTCCAAAGTGGCGGCGAAAGCGTCGCGCACGGTCAAGCTGCTCTGCATCGCAACAGGCGCGATGAGGCCAAGCAGCACCATGGCGCTAACGCCAGCGGCGAAGCTGCCCATAATCATGCGGCGCGTGGCTTGAGCTTGAGACGACATTTTCTTGGGAACTCCCGGACCGGAAGCGCGGTCTGTTAACAAAAGGTTGCCGTAATGGCAAACACTACTTTGCGGCGCCGAAGAGAATTCGTCCGTGACAGCTGTCACTACTCCGGACACCCCATCCACCGTCTTGTGCGGCTTCATGCAGATCGTAACCGATAATCCTGAATTCAAGGCGAATCTGACGCTCACTAGCTGTTGCGAGAGGCCCCTGCTTCCGCTCTAAGCAGATCACCAGATGCTCGTGTTGCGGCGCAGCGAAAGGGAACACAATGGCTAGCGTTCCGGGCTCTCACCGACCCCTACGGAAAGCGGTACTCCCGGTTGCGGGATTCGGTACGCGGGTACTCCCCGCGACCAAAGTTATCCCCAAAGAGCTGCTGCCCGTGTTCGATAGGCCGGCGCTTCAGTACGTCGTGGACGAAGCAATCGCCGCCGGCATTGAACATATTGTCTTCGTCACGGGACGAAATAAGGGCGCGATTGAGGACTATTTCGACCGCGCTTATGAACTCGAATTAACGCTGCGTGAAAAAAACAAGACCGAGCAACTTAAGGAAGTTGAAATGCCGGTCCGCGCGCCAGGCTCGATGAGCTTCGTGCGCCAGCAATCGGCGCAAGGCTTGGGACACGCTGTCTGGTGCGCGCGCGACATCATCGGCGACGAGCCGTTCGCGGTGATGCTGCCCGACATGCTGATGATGGCGCAGCCCTCGTGCCTGAAGCAGA
This sequence comes from Hyphomonadaceae bacterium, assembly GCA_019753105.1. Lineage (GTDB taxonomy): Bacteria > Pseudomonadota > Alphaproteobacteria > Caulobacterales > Aquidulcibacteraceae > Vitreimonas. The sequence continues at coordinate 26,112 of JAIELJ010000017.1, read as the reverse complement.
TGGTCGATGCGTACAATCGCGTTGGCGGCAACGTGATCGCGGTTGAGCCGACCGATACGCCCGAGCGTTACGGCGTTATCGCACCGGAAAGCCGTGATGGGCGGCTGATCAAAATGAAAGGCATGGTCGAGAAGCCGAAGCGCGAGGAGGCGCCCTCGAACCTCTTCATCAGCGGCCGCTACATTCTGCAGCCCGAGATCTTCGATCTGCTCGCCAGCCAGGGCCCAGGCGCGGGCAACGAAATCCAGCTGACGGATTCGATGGCGCGGCTGATGGAAGTCCAGCCTTTCCACGCTTACGAATATGAGGGCCGCACTTACGACTGCGGCGATAAAATCGGCTATTTGCAGGCGTTTGCGGCGTACGCAATGGCCAACGAAGAACACGGCGCTAAAGCGATTGAGACCCTTAAAGCGCTGCTGGCGGACAGGGGCTGAAGCTTTCCACCTTCCCCAGCCGCGAGGCGCTGATCGAAGCGGCAACCGGGCGGCTGGCCAACGCTCTGCGTGCGGGCATCGCCGCGCGTGGAGAGGGTTGGGCGGCTTTGTCCGGCGGCTCCACGCCGGAGCCGATCTATCGCGCGCTCGCTGCGCAATCGCTCGATTGGCCGAAGATCACGTTCGCGCTTGTTGACGAGCGCAACGCGCCACTGTCGTCGCCCGCCTCAAACGAAGCGATGATTGAACGCGCGCTCGCGCGAGCGTTCGAAGCCGGCGCGGAAATCAAGCCGATGTACTTCGCTGCTGAGACTGTCGAAATGGCGGCCGATTGCGCGGATGTTCTCTACACACCGCTTTCGTACGACATCGCGCTCATGGGCATGGGAGACGACGGACACACTGCGTCGTGGTTTCCGAATGCGCGCGGTCTCGATGAAGCGTTGAGCGAAAACACAAAGCGCAGCGTCGCCGCAATCAATGCGCCGCAAGCGCAAGGCAGCGCAGAGCGTTTGACGCTCACGCGCAACGCATTGAAGCGAAGCCGCGCGCTCATTCTCGTGATCACCGGCGATGCAAAACGCACTCGGCTCGAACAGGCGCTCAGCGCCCAAGACGCGCCGGTCGCCGCCCTCTTCCAAACCGGCATGCCCCCGATGGACGTGCTCTGGGCTGCCTGACACGCCTCAGCAGTGTCTCCTGATTGCCAATGACACCGGTGTCTGTTAGGCATCGCGACGAGACCGGCGCAAAGCTGGCGGGGAGGCATTGTGGCGGGCGACACCCAACAAACCCGAGCGATTGCAGGCGCTTTCGTCGCCGCGCGCCAAGAAGCGCGTGCGCTCGACGGGTTTCCCGGCGTCCAGCCTGCGGTCCTCGCAGATAGCTACAAGATTCAAGACGAGGCCATCGCGCTCTGGCCGACTGAAGTCGTCGGGTGGAAGATCGGCCGCGTGCAGCCGCACCAAGTTGAGGCGCTCGGCGCCGAACGGCTCGCGGGCCCGATCTTCGAAGAGAATGTCTGGGTCGCCAACGGCGCGGCGGTGAACTTTCCCGTGTTCGATAAAGGCTTCGCTGCGGTCGAAGCCGAGTACGTTTTCCGCGTCGGCAAGGATGCCCCCGCCGACAAAACCGAGTGGAGCGCCGCCGAAGCCGCTGCGCTGATCGGCGCGATGCACGTCGGCGTCGAAACCGCGGGCAGCCCGCTGGCGACGATCAATGATCTTGGCGCCACCGTCGTGGTCGCCGATTTTGGCAATAATCACGGGCTCATCCTCGGCCCCGAAGTCGCCGACTGGCGCGCCAAGCTCGCCAAGGGCGTGACGTGCGAGACGTTCATTGAGGGCCAGTCTGTCGGCGCTGGCGGCGCGAGTGACGCGCCCGATGGACCGCTCGATGCGCTGGCGTTTCTCGCTGGTCACTTGGCACAACGCGGCAAGCCGCTGAGGGCTGGGCAACTCGTCTCAACCGGCGCTGTCACCGGCGTTCACGACATCCGCATCGGCCAACATTCGCGCGTGAGCTTCAACGGTTCCGGCGATATCCTCTGCACTGCGGTGAAAGCCGTCGGCAACGGGCGGGGCTTTTCATGATCACGCGGCGCGTGCTTGCAGTCACTGGCGGTGCAGCCATCGCTGGCGCAGGTGTCGCCTTCGCGCAGCAACATAGCGCTGGCGCGGCGATCACGGCGGTCGATGTGCACCCAAGCGACTATCCCACCGTTGAAGCGGTGCGTTGGATGGGTGACGAAATTGAACGCGAGACCAGCGGGCGCATCCGCTTCCGCCTCTATCCATCAGGTCAACTCGGCTCTGAGACCGACACCGTCAATCTCGCGCGTTTCCAAGTGCTCGATATCGCGCGCGTCTATCTGGGCGCCGTCAACAACATGTTTCCTGCGACGCAGCCGCTCGCGTTGCCCTACACGTTCCGTGACGAAGCGCACATGCGCAGCGTCTGCGATGGCGCGATCGGTCGCGAGATATTGCAGACATTCGAGCGCCGCGGACTTGTTGGCCTCGCCTTCTACGATTCCGGTATGCGCTCGATCTACAATGCGCGCCGCCCGATCCAGACGCCGGACGACATGCGCGGGCTAAAAGTCCGCGTACCGCGCGCCGACATTTTCATGGAAATGCTCGACGCGATGGGCGCCAACTCAACGCCGATCCCGTTCGGCGAAGTGTTCACCGGCCTGCAAACGCACCTTATCGATGCGGCGGAAAACAACTGGGCGACCTTCCAGTCCACACGCCAGTACGAAGTCGCGCGCTACTGGTCACAGACCGATCACTGCTGCGCTCCCGAAGCGTTGCTCATGTCGAAGGCGCGCTTCGATTCTCTCTCGCGGCGCGATCAGGATCTGTTCCGGGCCAAGGCCACGGAATCCGTCGCCATCATGCGCGGGCTCTGGGACACGAAGCAGGCTGCGGCGCGCCAGACCGTGCTCGATGCCGGCGTTCTCTACAACGAAGCAGACAAGGACGCATTCCGGCGCGCAGTCGAGCCGATGAAGCGCCGCTGGCTCGCGCGCGAAGACATCGCGAACACAATTCGGCGCATCGACGCGCACGCATAACGATCGCCGAATGGCGACGAGTGGGGAGAGGACATGGCTGGGTCCAACGCCTTGAGCGGCGCCTTCGGCGTGCTTGCGCGTCTGGCGATGATCATCGCCGGCGCCAGCCTTTGCATCCTCGTGCTCGTGCTCGCATGGCAAGTCATCGGCCGCTACGCACTGAATGACTCGCCCGGCTGGACGGAGCCGGTCGCGCTGATCTTGATGAGCGTCGCCGCCCTCTTCGGCGCCGCGATCGCTGTGCGACGCGAAAGCCATTTCAATTTTCCGACGCTCGTCGAAATGGCGCCGGCGCCGATCCGTGCATTGCTAAAACTGCTCGCGCGCCTGATCGCACTCGTCTTTGGCGCAGCACTCGGCTGGTACGGCGGCTTCCTGATGATCGACAGCTGGAACGTGCCGATGGCCGGCGCGCCGCTGCCTGAGGGCCTCTCCTATGTCGGCCTCTGCCTTGGCGGCGGCTTGATTGCGCTCTTCGCGTTGGAGCGCCTGATCTCCGGCGACTATCAGGCCGAGGAGCACGCCTGATGGAAATCGCGCTTCTCTTCGGCGTCTTCGCGCTGCTTTTGATTATCGGCGTGCCGGTCGCGTTTGCGATCGCGGCGGCGACTGTCGCGACGCTCGTTTATCTGGGCATTCCGCCGATCGTGGTGGTTCAGCAGGTCGGCTCGGGCTTCAACAAAGTCTCGCTGCTCGCCATCCCGCTCTTCATCTTTGCCGGCGAACTGATGCTGCGCGGCGGCATCTCGGAGCGGCTCATCTCGCTCGCCTCCTCGCTCGTCGGCCATTTGCGCGGCGGCTTGGGTCAAGTGAGCGTCGTTGCGTCAACTCTGTTCGGCGGCGTTTCCGGTTCGGCGCTCGCGGATGTTTCCGCTATTGGCTCAACCATGATTCCGCAAATGGAGAAGCGCGGCTTCTCCAAAGATTATGCGGTTGATGTGACGATATCCGCTGCGCTCGTGGCGCTGCTGCTGCCGCCGTCGCACAATCTCATCCTCTATTCCGCCATCGCCGGCGGTGGCGTTTCGATCGCCGATCTCTTCGCGGCGGGCATCGTGCCTGCGCTTTTGCTTGCGCTGGGCGTCATGCTGGCCGCGTACTTCCTCGCGCGCGCACGGAACTATCCGACTGAAGCGTTCCCGGGATTTGGCGCCGTTGGCGTTCGCTTGATCGCGGCGATTCCGGGCCTGTTGCTGATCTTCGTGATCTTCGGCGGCATTCGGGCCGGCATTTTTACGGCGGTGGAGAGCGCTGCGGTCGCTGTGCTCTACGCGCTCGCTGTCACTTTCCTTGTCTATCGCGGCATGGGCATGAACGCGTTTTTCGGCGCTGTCGCGCATGCGGCGCGCTCATCAGGCGCGGTGCTGTTCGTGATTGGCGCTGCCGGCGCGTTCGGCTGGTTGATGGCCTATCTCGAAATCCCGGCGATGGCTGTGGAGTTCTTGCAAGCCGTCACGGACGAAAAAGTGATCGTGCTGCTGCTGATCCTGGCGATCCTGCTCGTGCTCGGCACGTTCATGGATCTGGCGCCCATGATCATCATTTGCACGCCGATCTTCCTGCCGGTCGCGCGTGCGTACGACGTCGCGCCGCTGCACTTTGGCGTGATCCTCGTGCTCGCGGCCGGCATCGGCCTGATCACGCCGCCTGTCGGCTCGGTGCTGTTTGTCGGCTCAGCGATCGGACGCATCACAGTTGCGGAAGCGATGAAGTCGATCTGGCCGTTCTATCTGGCCGCGATCACCGTGTTGCTACTGGTGACGTTCATCCCGGCGCTGTCGCTGACGCTGCCGGCGCTCTGGCGCTAAAAAGGCGCCGGCGCCGCCAAGAGCGACGCCGGCTTAGGGAGGGAGTCTTACTCCGCCGCGACGCGCGCGGCAGCGAGATTTTGTTTGGTCGGCAACGGGCTCTCGAGGTGGCCCCAATCGATCAGCACATCACCCGCCAAGTCTTCATACTTGAGCGCGCCGAGCGCGTCGTATTTCGGCCGGATGCGGTCAGTGATGAGCCCGACCCGCTTCAGGTTCGGGATAAGGCGCTCGAACAACAGCTCACGGAATAGGTTGATCACAACGCTGTCCATGATGTGCTTCTTCGCGGCTTCGAGATCGAAGCCATATTCCGCCATCACATCCATGCCGAACAAGCGGTCCCGCATGATCACGCACGCTTGATAAGCAAACTCAGCGCGATCTTCGATCTCTTCCTGCGGCAATACCTTGATCCAGTCTTCGAGGTAATTCACGCCGAAGGCGACGTGGCGGCCTTCGTCGCGCATGACCAGCTCGACCACTTGCTTCAGCAACGGATCGCGCGTGGTGCGGACCTGTGTACCGAAGGCTGCAAGCGCCAAGCCTTCGATGATCAGCTGCATGCCGATGAATTTGAGGTCCCAGCGCTCGTCTGCGAGCACCTTGTCGATCAACAGCTTCAAATTCTTGTTGATCGGATAGATCATCTTGCAACGCTTGCGCAGGTATTGGTTGAACACCTCCACATGCCGCGCTTCGTCAAACGTCTGCGACGCCGCATAAAGCTTGGCGTCCGCGGTCGGTGCGCATGAGACGAGTTGCGATGCAACCAAGAGCGCGCCCTGCTCACCGTGCAGGAACTGGCTCATCGTCTGCGCGTGGCCCTTCCAGGCGAAGCGCACCTTTTCTTCCGGGCTGAGCGCCTCGTATTCCGGATAGCCGTTAAGCGCACCGAGCGAAGGCTCCATCGGATAATCGTTCATGTCGCATGGCGCATCCCAGTCGACATCAAGTGTCGAGTTCCAATTGTGCGCTTTGCCGACTTCGTAGAGTCGCTGGATTTTCGCGTTGGCGCTGTCGTAGTCCCAGTTGAACGAGCCGGTGAGCGGGGTGCGGAAGATCTCGCGGATCGTCTCCACCTCTCCCATCGTCAGCTTCTCGGCCAGATCGACCTCTTCGAACGTGCGGACATCCTGCGGCGGTTGCTCGACGATTTTTACGCGCATTGCAGACCTACCTCCCTAAAAATGACGCTAGCGTCACTTTTTCAGGAAGCGCCGGGAGCGGTTGGCCCGCATTGATCGAAGTCAAATTATTGCGTGATCGGCAGCGGCGCCAAAAGCTCGGCGCCGATGAGGCCAGCAGCGGCAATGGCGCCGAGAATCCACGACACACGGTCGCGTACGGCCCAGACCAACGGATCGTCGTGCACTTGGCCGCGCGATGTCAGCAGCCAAACGCGGCAGAACCAATACATCACGCTCGCCGGCAGCAGCCACAACAGCAGCGGCCAGCTATACGCGCGCGCTTGGGTGATGTCGTACTGGATGTAAAGCGCGAGCACGAGGCACGACATAAAGCCGGAAGCCACGCCCATCGCGGTCAGCACGGGGCCATCCGTCACCTTGTAGCCGCGGCGGCTTAAGCCAACGCCGCCACCAGCGGCAGCGGTATCAACTTCCGTCACGCGCTTGCAGAGCGCGAGGCTGAAGAAGAAGAAGCCGCAGAATGCGAGCAACCACGACGAAGCAAGAAAGCCTGTCGCCAAGCCGCCGAGTACGACGCGAATGATGTAAAGGCCGGTGAGCGCGAAGACGTCGGCGATTTGCTTGGTCTTGAGCCAGAACGTGTAGAACGCGTTCATCACCAGATAGACGGCGACCGCGAGGAACGGCAGCACGCCCAGCATCGCGCCAAGCGACAAGCCGCCGATCGCCAACAGCAATGACACCGGCAAGCCAACCAGCGGCGAAAGCGCGCCACTCGCGAACGGTCGCGTGCGTTTGCGGTGGTGACGGCGATCCGCGTCGATGTCGCTTGCGTCGTTGATCAGATAGATGCTCGAGGCGGCGAAGCTCATCGCGAAGAACGCGGTGATGCCCTGCACCCATGTTGCGGCGTCGAACCAGCCCTGGCCTACGATCATCGGCACGAAGACGAGCACGTTCTTGGCCCATTGCTGCGGCCGGATCGCTTTGATCAGTCCGCGCAGCGCCCCGCCTTTGGCGGGCACGGAATGCTCAACCTCGAACTCGCGCGCGGCGCGCTTGGCCAGGCCAGAGGGTGCGTTCACCACGATGGCGCCCGAAGCAGCGCGCCACACTTTCAGGTCCGCACTTTCGTTGCCGGCATAGACGAACCCATCCGGATAGGCCTTTTGTAGCGCCTCGGCCTTACGGCGCGATTTCAGATTGGTCGTCTCGTCCGATGCGAAGACGCCGTCGAACACGCCGACATGATCGGCGATGCGCTGCGCCTCGCGCTTATTCGATGCCGTCGCCAGCACGACGGTCCGGCCAGCCGCGCGCTCGGCGCGGAGCCATTCCACAAAATCTTCGTCATACGGCAAGATGCCCGGATCGCAGGGCGCGGCCTCAGCCAGGCGCGCTTTAGCGTAGGCGCGCCCACGCATCAGCCAGCCGATCAAGGTAAACACCCGAAGCGGCTTGGCCGTCACGAAGCGAAGCATCGCTTCGACAAAAATGTCGCCACGGAACAGCGTGCCGTCGAGATCGACGGCAAGCGGCGGCTTCACGCCGCCCGCGCGCGGGATTTCTGCCATCACCATGACGCCCGATGTATCCGCGCGCGCGATCCGCTTCAACGCATAACGCCGACTGCGCGTGCAACAGCGGGGGTATGGTAAACTCCCGGGGGGCGCGAAGTTGTCTGCACGCCGGCTCAATGTTGGAGCATCCGACGCTGGACGTTTGGATCAAATTTCGTCGAGGCTATCGCGCGCGATCCGATCAGCAGCGCGCTTATGAGCGATGGCTCGGTTCTCGGCATCCTGCCAGCACCGCCATGTCTGTAGTGACGGGATCGGATCGGCAGTCCAGTTTGGAAACTCAACGCGCGCGGCGGCATAGTCCGCGCGTGTCAACGCCATCCGCTCTTTTTCATCCGCGCTGAGCCCGTTGGTGCGTTTAATGCGGTTCATCATCGCAGACCTCAAAGCGCGCCTTACTGTTCGCAGTAGGAAAGACGGCTCACTCGGGGGGACGAGCAAGCCGTCTCCAGAACGCGCCAGACGTGCGGTGCGAGGAGAGTCGACCTGACGACAGGAAGATACTGAAGGGTGCTGCTCGCTAACTCGGTGCGCAATCAGACGAAGTGTCGAACTTTAAGGCGTCATGGGTCGCTCAGGCGCGCGAAGGTCTTCCGTGCGCTACCGTACAGATGCCGTGAGCCCAGAGCGCTACTCACATGGGCGTCCAGCTGGATGCTTGTAGGTGATGCAGCTATGGCCCGCTTTCAGATCGCGTTCCTGTGCGACTTTTCATCGGATGTGCTCGTCGGCCCTCGCGACTACGCTGCAGCGCTAGAGCCGGCGAAGGCGAAGGGTCACGAGCAGCGTGAACGAATGACAGCCGGTTTCGGCGCGGTCGGGTTTTACGTGCGCGATTTGAACGAGTACGGGCGCGTCGTCGCTATAGAGCGCTTTGACGCCGATTGGCGAAAATGCCCCACCTGTGGAGCGGCGCTGGTTCGACGTATCGCCACCTTCGACGGGGCATTATTTGAGTGCATGACGCATGGACGCTTCGGCGTATCAGGTCCGGCCGAATTGCGCGGCTTCTGGAAGCAGGAACGCGGAATTCAGGAGGATGCAATACAGCGCGCACGAGAAGACGCGTCGCCAGCCGAAAGCCGATTTCCGATTGTGATGCCACATCACCTTTAGCGGCTCCCCTGCGTGAACGTTGTATGCACCTCCCCGGGCCCGCACCGGATGCGTTGAGAAGTTCCCGACTCTCCACGCGGAGTCCAGCCTCGGGTCGCGCCTTCGATGTCAGTAGATCAGTTCATCTTCGGCCGACTGTCCCGCCAACATGAGTTCATTGCGCGCGGCTAGGTCTTTCGCCGTCGCTACTATGCGCGCTTGAGCGGCGTTGACGTCCTTCGCTCTGACTGGCCCGACAGACTGCATTTCCTCCCGCAACAACTTCGCTCCGCGCTCCGACATGTTCGAGAAGAACAATTGCGACATCGCCTCGGATGCACCCTTCATGGCCAGGCACAGGTCGCTTTTGTCGATTGACCGTAGCAAAACTTGAACTCCGGTGCCGTCTAGCCGCGCTAAATCGTCGAAGACGAACATCAGCGCCTTAATGCGCTCGACGCTGTCGTGCGCCTTCGCGCCAAGCTGAGCCATAAAGCGCCCCTCGACCTGCCGATCGAAACTGTTGAATACCTCGGCCATTAACTCGTGATTGTCGCGCTTAGGCGTTCGGCCCAGATTGCCGATAAACTCTGAGCGCATCGTACCTTCTATATTGTCGACGCCTTGGAGGCTTCCAGCATAGTCATTTGGCGCGCCGCCTGAATTGTTCAGCAGATGGACGAACACGGTCGTATCGCCGCCCCACCCCGCCAAGCGGCCCATATCTAGAGTGACGCCGATATCCAGATTATCGAGATACTCTCCCCGATTTTGTGCGCCCGCGAATGGGCCGACGACATCACCTGTATACTCGACACTTACCGCCACGCCTTCGTGTGCGCTGGCGGTAGCGGGGATCCCAATCGCGGCGGCCACCGCGACAAACGCGCATCGTCGTTGTGTAGTGCGCGATACATGGACAGCGAGCGGCGCGCCCTCCGTTGCCGAAGACCGAGCCGCCGCCTCTATCTGTTCAAATAGTGCAAGTTCGGCATAGGCCTCACGCGCTATGTCGACTCTTACGCACTTCATAGACCGCCCCGCGTTCGCACTTAAGCTTCGACAATTGCGTCGATTTTCTTTGTGCGATGCGAGGAATGTGTCGTTGTCGTACAGAATGCTGCGTTAAGCGAAACGCATGCAACCATTGATAATTATCACTGACAAAAGTCGATCCGATGCGGCGCCCATTGTGAGCGAAGCAGCGCATGCTTCGACAGATTTTGCTGAGAGTGTCATGCCAACAGCGTCACTAGCACCAGCTCGCTCTTCAAACCGCAATGTGCAGATGTCATGCGAGACCTGCCCACTCGGCATGCGCGGCGCGTGTCCATCCAGCGAACAGTTCGCGGGGGTTCGCTTACATCGTGTGTCAAGCAAACGCGTTGAAGGCGGGACAGATATCTACACTGGCCAGGAAGCGCCGCAGACAGTGGCGATACTGCAGTCAGGGTGGGCCATGCAGTCTGCACACTCGACGAGCGGCGGCCGCCAAATCCTGACCTTCCTCGTGCCAGGCGATGTCTTCGATAAAGACGCAATCATCCTGGCGCATTCACCAAGTCTCTTCGCTTACAGCACGCTGACAGACTCTACCGTCTGCTTTTTCGACATAGAGCAGTATCGCACGCTGCTCAGCGCCGATGTCCGTTCGAAACGCTTCGCCAAACGCCAAATTCGCCGCCATCAGGAGTTGATGGCCAAACACATGATCTCAATCGGCCGCAGGCGCGCGCTGGGCCGCGTCGCTGGGCTTCTGCTGGAGCTCAGACAAAGGCTTTCCGAGCAGGATCTTGTGGCAGACGACGTCATGCCCTTCCCGCTCCGCCAGGAGGACATAGCCGATGCGCTAGGCCTCACGCACGCGCACGTGAATCGTACGCTAAAGAGCCTCCGCGACGCCGGGATCATCACATACGATCAAGGCACGCTGCGCATTTTGGACGTGCCGACGTTGCACAGAAACGTACCTGGGTTTGTGCCCCTGTCAGCTTAGCGCCGGAATTCGAAAAACGAACGCTTGCAATCCGGCTCAGCCGGCAAGACGTGGTGACGGCTCCATGAACTGCATGGCGGCGAGCCTCGCATAGAGCCCGCCGCGTGCGACCAGGGTCGCATGGTCGCCTTCCTCCACCACACGCCCTGCATCCATCACAACGATGCGGTCTGCCTCCAAAACGGTCGCGAGGCGATGCGCGATCACGAGCGTCGTTCGGCCCTTGCGCGCCTCGGCGAGAGCCGCTTGGACATAACGTTCATTTTGAGCATCGAGCGCGCTGGTGGCCTCATCGAGCAGCAGCACCGGCGCATCGCGCGCCAGCGCCCGCGCCAGGGCAAGGCGTTGGCGCTCTCCCCCGGACAACGCTTTGCCACGATCGCCGACGAGCGCACTTAATCCGCCCCTCGGTTCGAGAAACGCCCACGCTTCTGCACGCCGCGCGGCGTCCTCAAGTGCGGCAACATTTGCGTCCGGGCGGCCAAGCGCGATGTTCTCACCTGCCGTACCGGAGAAGAGGTGCGCATCCTGCGAGACATAAGAAAAGCGCGTGCGCCATGCGCGTGGGTCGGCGTCGCGCGCTTCGACCCCATCGAGCAGCAAACGGCCGGCTTGCGGATCATAAAAGCGAAGCAAGAGACGAAACACCGTGCTCTTGCCAGCGCCCGAAGGGCCGACAAGCGCTACGGTTTCGCCGGGCTTCACCGTCAGCGAGAAATCACGCAACGCTGAACGCTCGCCCGCCCCAGGGTAAGCGAACGAGACGCGCTCGAACTGCACCAAGCCGCGGCCGGGCTCGGGCAAAACAACCGGCGACACCGGCGCTGCAATGTCGGGCGTTTCCGCCAAGATCTGAGTTAGACGCTCGGTTGCGCCCGACGCCTTCAGCACATCACCCCAAACCTCCGAGAGCATGGCGGCGTTGCTTGCGGCGAGAATTGCGAACAAGACGAACTGCGCCAGCGCTCCGGGCGTCATATCGCCCGCCAGAACCGAGCGAGCGCCTAACCACAAAACCAACGCGACGCCCAGGAACATTACACCAATTGCGCCGGCGGTCAGTTGCGCACGGGCGCCAATGCGCCGTCGCGCGGCCTCAAACGCTTTTTCGACGGCCGTTCGAAAGCGCGCGCGCATATCATCTTCACGACCAAACGCCTGCACGGTGTCGATTGCGTCAATGCTCTCCGATGCTGCCGAAGACGCATCTGCGATGCGATCTTGAGCAGCACTGGCCAAGGTCCGAACACGGCGCCCGAACAACAGAATAGGGCCAAGCATGGCCGGAATGATCAAGACCAGCATGCCGGCCAGTTGGGCATTTGTTATTGCCAACATTACTGACGCGCCGATCAAGGTGATCGTGGCGCGCGTGGCGATCGAGGCTGTCGATCCAACAAGATTTTCCACCATCGCCGCATCGACGGTCAGACGAGACAAAACCTCGCCTGTGCTGACGCGGGTGAAATAACCAGGCGATAGCGATAGCAGGTGATCGTACACGTCAGCGCGAAGGTTCGCGACGATGCGCTCACCAATCTTGCTGACGAAGTAGAAGCGCCCCGCTGAAAACAGGGCCATCAGCAAGGCGACGACGCCAAGAGCGAGGAAGGCGCGATCGACAGCCGCTTGGTCTCCGGCGACAAAGCCATGGTCGATGACGCCACGAAACGCCAATGGCACCGCAAGACTCGCAGCCGCTGCCAGAAGCAAAAAGACGCCTGCGCCGATGAGATCGAGGCGATGGCGCAAAAGATAGGGCGCCAAGCGCTGCAATGGCCGGATGTCGCGGGCGCGCTCGCGCTTTGCCGCAGCGAGGCTCACGCTCGCCACATGCTCCGCGCCATAGCTCGGCCGATCAGCGTCTGTGTGGGTCATGCTGGGATGTGGCACGCGCGGGGCGGCCCGCCAAGGTCGTGGGTGGCGCGTGGCGGAGGAGACGGCGGCGATGCGTGGTCGGAAAAAATGGTGGGCCGCGACGATAATAGTTTGAACCCCGAATTGGCCGAATTCCGGGCCTGGGACCAGGTGTTTGGCGTGCTTCAGGACTGGAATCGAAGCTTGGTCGTCCAGGAGCCACCTAAGGACGGGCCTTGAAGGCTCAAACCCTTTTGCGGACATTTCCGGCGTGTGGCTCTCCCGTTAGAACCGATTGTGGCGACTGATCGAGATAGCGGGGAGCCCGATTCCTCGGAGCTTCCGAAGACCTCAGACCTCGCGGCACACGCGCCGGAGGCTTACGAGAAACTGAAGGAACTCGCCCGGCTGATCGGCAGGCAGCTGGCGCGCGAGGAGTTTCAGCGCCGCACCGACAAGCAACGGTGAACGGAGTTAAAGTCGGCCTCTTCATGCTCTTACCAGTCGTCGCGCTCCGCAGCCTGCATCCAACGCAGTGTGACGAATGCCTCGAAGTCCACGTCCAAGATGCGGTCCACGGCGCATGGCTCCCACCACCATGTCGTTGCGGTCGCGTCACCGAAGCGATGATTTCCCGCCGTTTCCCGACGTTTCCTGGGCGGAAACTGCAACGGCTCGTCACGCCTTCGGCTTGCCGTCTCCCTTCCACGGATCGCCTGGCAAGATTTCGATCAGTCGCGTGCGCACATTGTCGGCGGCCGCATCTATGTCCCACTCGTAGCCCGGCGCCAGGAGCGGGGCGATATCGGCGCGAAACACCGGATCGTCGAGCTTGCCGGCGAAGGTCTTCTCGAACATAGCGCGCGTCGTCGGATGGCCTTCCTCGTCCATGTAACGACGAAACACCTCGACAATGCGCGCAGGATCGGCGGCGCCGCTTTTCAGGGCGAGATGAAGGTCCAGAAGATCGCGTCCCTTCCGGCGTTGGTGCAGTGCGCGCATCTTGGTGCCGAGCAGTTCGTCCAACTCGTACGTGAGAACTGCGCACTCGCCCTTGAACCAGGGCGAGTCTACGGCGAAGGGCTGCGTCGCCAGACCATAGACAGTGAAGTGCTCTCGTGTGTTGATCTCGACCTTGAGCCGGAGCTTGATCGGCGGCTGACCTTCTGACTCAAAGCGATAGAAGAAGGTGACGCGGCCTTCGCTTTGCTTGAAGGTCGGCTTGCCTAGCCATGGATCAAGCACTTCGTGCAGCGCGTCCATTATAGGCCCGGCGGGTGCTGCCTCGACCTGCACAAGGTCGATGTCCTCGGAATAGCGAGCGGCCGGATTCAGGAAGAGTTTGTAGAGCGCCGTGCCACCGCGGAACGCGAGCGCCTTCGACAAGAGCGCATGGGAGAAGATCGCGACGAGCGCGCGACAGATGACTAGATCCTGCTCGACCTGAATGTCTTGCACCCAAGGCGCGTTTTTACGCCAAGCGGTGATGTAATCGCGCGGGATCAAACCTCAGCCTCCACGCGCTCATTGACGATGAGCTTCCAGTTCGTGTCGCGTTCAGCTTCTACCGAGTCCGCCGACGACAGAAGCGGCGCATAATCGTGTGCGAGTGCTTTCACATAGTCCCGCAACGGCCCTGCTCGATCGCCTGCGCCGACATGATCCAGAAGATAGCCAAGACGCTGCGCCCACGGCAGCGGCGCCGTCTGCGCGGCATCGACGAGCTTGGCTGCGTCAATCTGTTCCGCAAGTTCGGCGACGACCGTGGCGACGTTGTCGAAGCCGCCGACATGATGATGATAGCCGACGAGATCAATCGCCGTCGCCTCAGGCGTTGAGACGGCGATCGTACCGCGGGGCGTATTAAACATGCGCGTCGCGACAGCGGAGAGGTTGCGGCGAGAGTAGAAGGCGACGCGCACGGCGCCGCACGTGATATTCAAACGCCGCCGCGGCAGCAGCACTTGGAATACCTGCGGCGCGTGGTGCGCCGCGCCGTAAAACTGAGCCGCCGACAACAGGCCGGCATAATAAGAGAGCCCCTGCCATTGCATGAGCGCTGGGATGAATTGGTCGCCCGGCAGGCAGCCGAGCGCCCGGTATTCAGGAGGCACGATCACGTAAAAGCCCCGCGCCGGAGAGGCCACGAGCTTCTGCTTGGCCAGACGGCCCAGGGCGAGCTTTGCCGCCGCCGGCGACACGCCAAGCGCCTTTTGGGCGTCCGCTGACGTGAAATGGTGGCGGCCGGAGGCCGCCAGGTCGTCGACGTATGCGCGGGCGTGCGGGGGATGAAGTTCCGTTTTCACGCTCGTAAGGTATCACATAATGATACTTTGAATACCTAATATCCACACAATCCCATGGCTGGCGTATAAAGCATCGAAATTTGATGCTTTCCTAGCAATTATCCGAGCGCGTAGATGCATGGGTGTTCTACCTTTGTACTTGACGTATTGCCGCACACAACGTTATCGTTGTGTCTGTGATTCCCCAGTTCGACAAAGACACCGGGTATTTGCCGCCGGGCGTACACAGCCTGACCTGGGCCGCGTTTGCTCAGAGGTTCGGTTGGAACGATTGGCGAGTGAGACTTTGCGCAGGCCTATTACGGGCCCTGCGCAACCTCAAAGCCGCGGGCTGCCTCGTAGTGATCGTCGATGGGAGCTTTGTGTCCGCGAAGGACGAGCCCGGCGACTACGACGCGGCGTTTGATCCGACCGGCGTCGACGGCGCCAAGGTCGATCCGATTTTGCTGCGGCACTGGGACGGCCGCAAAGCGATGAAAGCCAAATATCTGGGCGAAACGTTTCCGTGGGGGGCGATCGCTGAGCGCAGATCGGGGGTCATTTTCTTGGAGTTCTTTCAGAAGGACAGGTCGGGCCTCGCAAAAGGCGTGGTGCAAATCGACCTGAGAACGCTGCCATGATTACCAATGAACGACAGCTACAGATGGCGCGCGCGCAGCTTGCACGCTTCGAAGCAGAACTCGCAGCGAGCTCGGCCGCAGATGGCGACGCTCTGATTGCCGCGGCGCAAAAGGGCGCCCTGCAGAGCCAAGCCGATCTCATTCGCAAAGAAATTGAAGACTACGAAGCGCTGCGCGGCGGCGATATTTCCGTTCTCGAATTAAGCGCTCTGTCCGAGCTGCCTGAAGGTTTGATCAGAGCGCGCATCGCCGCAGGTTTGACGCAGAAAGACCTGGCCGATCGCCTCGGTCTGAAGGAGCAGCAAATCCAACGCTACGAAACGACGCGCTATGAGGGCGCGAGTTTCGCGCGCATCCGGCAAATTGCCGACGCCATTGGCCTGCGCATCAGCAAGCGGCTTGAACTCTATGACGCCGATACGATCGATGGTTTGGTCAAACGCCTCGCCGCCACCGGGCTCGATGCTGACTTCATACAAAAACGCCTCTCGCCTCAGCTGTCAGCGTCGGCGGAAGGCGTTCGGCGACTGGCGAACACGACAACCCGGCTATTTGGATGGTCGGAAAGTCAGCTATTTGGACCTGTCGCACCCGATCCGCCCGGGCTTGGCGCAGCAATGGCGCGCTTCAAAATGCCTAAAGGACGCGATGCGCGTTCGGTGGCGATCTACACTGCGTACGCTTTCCACCTTGCTACGCTTTGCGCGCGCGCCATGCAGTCGGCACCACGTGAACCCGTGCCCGCGGATTGGAAGACCTTCCGCGCTAAGCTGATCGAAAAGTATGGCGAACTCTCGCTTCGGAGCGCTCTCGACTATGCCTGGGATCTCGGCGTCGTCGTGCTCCCGCTCAATGATTCCGGCGCGTTTCACGGCGCGTGTTGGCGAATTGATCATGTCAATGTCGTCGTGCTGAAACAGGCGACTGCCTTCACGGCGCGCTGGATCTTCGACCTTTTGCACGAACTCTTCCATGCCGCGCAGAACCCAGACGATGCGACATTGGAGGTGGTGGAGGCGCCGGAAACCTCAGACGAGCGGCGCGATTCCAAGGAGGAAAAGGCCGCCATGAGGTTTGCCGGCAATGTCGCCTTCGACGGCCAGGCCGAGACGCTTGCAAAAAAATCGGTCACCGCCGCCGACGGCGATCTCCGAAAGCTGAAGCGCGCCGTTCAAGAGGTCGCGACAGCCGAAGGCGCCGATCTTGGACTACTGGCGAACTACCTCGCATTTCGATTGTCGTTCCAGGGCGAGAATTGGTGGGGTGCGGCGGCCAATCTGCAGCCAAGCGGCGAACAACCGCTCGCCGTCGCGCGCGATGTGTTCTTCGAACGCTTCGACTTCACAAAAATAGATGAGAGCGAACTCGAACTTCTAACCTTAGCTTTGAATGATTAACGCTATGGACGATGACGACGATATTCCCCTTGAGCCGCTGAAGATCAAATGCGGCGATCATAAATGCGATTCCGGCTTGCACTGCTTTGCGCCTAATAGGCGGAAGAGGAAAGTGGACTTCTCTGGAAACTGCCAGGGTTGCGGCAAGCAACTGGTGGATTTCCCACGCGTGCGGCAACGCAACATTGGCGACATCGACAACACCTTCACCGAGCTGCAGCGCGAACTGATCCGCTACGTATTCTTCAATGCGCCATTTGACGAAGACTCACTCCGGAAAGCCAAGAAGATTGGCATGGACGAGATCAAGGCGCGCATCCGCAAGCAATTGGTCCAGCGCGTTGGCAAAGCTGGGCCGGAAATCTTCCGTGACGGCACGCAAACGCCGAAAGGAGAAACGGCGCTCAACTTCGCGCAGCACGCCACTGCGACGTGCTGCCGCAAATGCCTCGAATACTGGTACGGCATTCCGCGCGATCGGCCGCTGACAGACGCTGAGCTCGATTTCTGCCAGGGCCTCATTCTTGAGTATCTGGAACGACGCGAGGACGACCTCTTCCCGAAAGAGGCCGCGCCGGACGAGCCGGCGTCGGAAGAGCCGGAGGATGAAGCCAGCGCTCCAAAGGGCGATGAGATGGAGCCCGAGCAATGAGCGGGCCGCGCCTCATTCAAACTGATACGTTCGCGAAAAGTATGCGCGAACGCATCATCAAACCTACTGAAGGGCAAATCCTCATTAGTCGGCTGGAGCACTCGGATCAGGAAGACGATCTGACCGTGCCGCCAAATTGCGAAGGCCTTGGCCGCATCCGCCATTTTCGCCGCGCGACGTCAGAGAATTGGCCGTCCAACTCCTTGCCGATCGACCCCGCAGCGGCGGCCCTTGGACTTGCGCGCGCGGACATGATGCTGGCGCAGGTTTTTCAGAACGCCGCATGTGCCTGGCGCTGCTGGTATTGCTACGTGCCCTACAACCTGCTCGCCGGCGACGCCACGCGCGGACGCTGGATGACGGCTGACGCTCTGGTCGACCTTTATCTTCGCGAACCCGACCGGCCTCAGATTCTCGACCTTTCCGGAGGCTCGCCAGACCTGACCCCGGAATGGACCGTCTGGATGATGGAAAGCCTCGAGCGCGCCGGCGCCGCCGACACGACCTATCTTTGGTCCGACGACAATCTCAGCACCGATTATCTCTTCACCAAGCTGTCGGACCAACAGCGACGGCGATTGCGCGCGCATAAGAATTATGGACGCGTATGCTGCTTTAAGGGCTTTGATAACGCGTCTTTTCAATTCAACACCGGCGCAGACGGCGCCGGCTTCGACGCACAGTTTGAGATCTTCCAACGCTATCTAGGTCTGGGTATCGACCTTTATGGCTACGTGACATTGACTGGGCCGGAATTGAATACAGTCGATGAGGCTATGCCCGTCTTCATGGATCGCCTACAGCAGCTCGACGAAGCCTGGCCGCTTCGCATCGTGCCTCTGCGCATCGAACCCTTCGCGCCGAACACGCTGAGACAAGAACGACGCCACTGGTCGAATGCTCAGACCGACGCCGTGCAAGATCAAGCCATCGCACTCTGGAATGACCTCATTGAACGACGGTTCTCGGCTGCCGAACGGGCAGCACCCATCTACTCTATTTCGTTGGGCGCGCGCGCGTGACAACAATTGAGGACACAACCGCGATTGATCGAAACCTCCTGGCCGCACTTGCGGGGCGGCCGAGTTCGTTTCGCGCGTTACTCCAGCTTCTAAACGGGGAATATCCGAGCGACGTGCTCACGGCGCTGAGGCGCGCGGCGCCCGATCCTCTTATTGGGACGCTGCTGGTGGACGCCGGCTTGAGCGCGCGGACAGTTTCCAACCAAATCGCAGAATTGCCGCTGCCTCACCCTTGCGACTTCGAGTGGCGTTTTACGAGCGAGACTGCTGTCGCAATGCTCGCGCGCCTCGAAGATGCGACCCAGCCCGCGGATACTACGTTGCTTGTCGGCATGCCATCGCTAGTCGTTGCCGCAAACAGAAGCGCACTTGACCGGCATTGGAGCGTGATCGGAACCGACGACATCATTTGGTCGGTGCTGAGTAAGCTGACGAGAGACGACGCGAGGTTTGCCGTCGTCAGCGCCGAGACGCGCCCGGTGACCGCCGCAATTGTCGACCCTCCCTGGTACCCCTCCGCGTACGATGAGATGTTCGACGCGTTCGTGCGGCGATGCGCGATCGGCGCAATAGTTTTGGTCGGCGCGCCACCGTCGGGGGCTCGCCCGAACGCCGAAGCTGATGTCGCCGCGATGATCGCCGCCGCCAATGGGTTCGGACTCGAATTTCAATCGCTCGAACCCGGCGTGCTTCGCTATCGTTCGCCCGCGTTCGAACTCGCCGCCCTCGCGCAGGCGGGAATCCGGACCCACCTGCCGGACTGGCGTCGCGGCGACCTCATCACCTTCCGTAAGACGCGCGACGTAGCCCCTGCGCCTGCAACGATCGAACGCCCCACGGCATTTGAAGTCACCTTGGACGGCGTTCGGTTCCGTGCGTTGTTCACCAACCCCAATGATGACGGCCCGCTCACGCCGCTCACGGAAAGTGAGATCTTCCCAACCGTGAGCACTCGGGCTGAAGGACGCTCACGCGCCAATTTCTGGACTTCCGGAAATCGAGCTTTTCAGGCACCGCTCCCCCAGGCCGTCGCAGCCCTCGCTGCGCTGGCTCTCGATCACGGCGTGGCGTCCGATCCGATGAATTCGTTGGAGAAACTGGTTGCGTTAGGAAATCGTTCTGCGACTCAGGCATTGATGCGGCAATTCCACGATGTGGCGGTCAGAGAAACCGCCGCGATGGAAGAGCTTGTCGGGGCGCAGTCATGGTTGAGATCTGTGAAAGACGCGCGATTCTTGAACAGCTCGTTGAGCACGTTCCTAAGAGATCGCCTTGGCGGCGGCGCCTAAGCAGCGCACTCGGCAAACGCAATTCCGATCCGACGGTTCATCTCGCCATCTTTGTTGAACCCTACCTCTCGGCCGTACTCGACGGACGGAAGACGATTGAATCGCGTTTTGCCATGCACAAACGGGCGCCCTACCTCCGCGTCGAGGCGGGCGACATTATCGTTCTCAAACGCTCCGGCGGACCGATCATGGGCGTCGCGCTCGCGCACACTGTGCGGTTCTACCAGCTCTCCCCCAGCGTACTCGACCATTTGCGCGATGAGTTTGCTGAGGCGCTGTTCGCGCGTGACGACGCCTTTTGGGAAGAGCGGCGTGAGAAGCACTTTGCCACCTTGATCGATCTTGAAGACCCAGCGCCGGTGTCGCCGTTCTCCATCGCAAAGCGAGACAGGCAAGGTTGGGTCACCTATGGTGGCGCCAGAGATGAACTCTTGATCGAAGCCTGAGATGCACGTCGCGCTCGCTGGCCACCTTGGGAGCGGCAAATCTACGCTCGCGAAGGCGCTAGGTGCCCGATTGAACGCACCAATCGCCTCGTTTGGGGCTTATGTTCGCGTTCGCGCTCAAGAAGCTGGCCTCGACGCCGACGACCGAACGGCGCTGCAAGACCTTGGGCAGAGACTGGCGACCGAGGCGCCCGCCGCGTTTGTCGCTGACTTTCTCGCACGTAACGGCTTCAGCGCCACGCCCGCTCTTATCTATGATGGGGTTCGCCACGTGGGCGTCTGGGACGCCATTGCTGCGCACGCAGGTAGTCTCCCAGTTCGTTCGAGCCTCATCTTTCTTGTCACGTCGCCTGAGACGCGGCGGGACAGGCTTGCTAAGCGCGGGCACGCACCTGAGCAAATTGCACATTGGCAATCACACGCAATGGAGCGTGAGCTCGATCAGATCAAGGCGGCAGCGGACTTGGAATTCGACGGTGCGCAGGCTCTCGAAAGCCTGGTCAACGCGTTTCAAGCGGCTGTCGCCAGCTCTGATTGAAGCTTTACGAGTTCGCGGTCCATCCGCAAAGAGCGTTCCTTGCGATCGTAAACTTCAACGCCGGGGACAATTTCCAGAAGATTGCCGCCGTCTTCGGCGCCATGAATGTCGACGCCGAACGCCTTCACTTCATTGCGCCGAAAGCGCTCGCCAACGAATTGCGCGTAGCTTGCAACAGCGTCTTCAGCCGCGAGGTCCACCAATTTTGTGCGCATCGTTTCGTCGGCGTCGAAAGCCAATAGCCCCATCGGCGTTTGACGTTGATCGGGCGCCTTAAGCCAATCTGCGGGATCAGCAAAGAACGGCACCGCGCAGATCGTCTTCAACGCCCGCGGCCGCGCAAGGTATTCATACTTGAAGAGCGGATCGAGCGTCTGTGCGGGATCCAGCCGATCAACCGTGACGATGACCGGCTCTTTGCGGGCAAAGGCGAGTCCCGGTCCGAGCGACGAGCGACGGATCAACAATTGATCGTCCAAGTCCTCGTCCATATTGGCGGCGCAGGCGACGCGAAGATACTCCTCGTCCAACGGCAAAATTGCGCAAACCCTCACATAACCCGCTATCCGAAGCACTTGCTTAATGATCGAAGCGATGGCCTTTAGCGCCTTCCGCCCATCCACCGGATCGAATGGGCCCAAATTGGCGCGGAAATACGTCTCCGCGCAGCTCTCGCCCTGGATAACGAGGGTCGCGCGCTCTTGCTCCAACTTGTCGAAATCGAGGATGCCAATGTCGGCATCGAGCGGAATCATGTGGTGGTCATCAATGCGGCGAAGCTCGAGTTGACGCGCGCCATCAAGCGCCGTCCCCAGCAGGCGCGGCGCAAACCGCGCAAGGGTCGCTGCCTCCGCGAGCGCTTGCAGCGCTGCCGTTGGGATGAGCCGAAACGTCAGCGTCGGCATGGAATGTGCCAACGCTGCGCGTTCACGATCGAACACCCACGCCGGCACGTTGGACAACATGCCGCCATCGACGAAGATCGATCCGTCGCGGCGCTGTGGACGAAAAAAGAAGGGAACTGACGCCGATGCGATCACTGCGTCGACCACGTGGTCGTGCGGATTGTCCCCTACCACCTTCAACGCACCCGATTGCACGTCGGCAACCACCACACGGAGCGGCGTTTTCAGGTCGACAAATTGGATCTCACGATCATCAGGGACGTAAGCCAGACGCTGGCGGAGTGTCGTGTCAAGCCAAGCTCGCAGCGGACTTGCATCCACCGCGCCCCAATGACGCCAAAGGCTCGCATGTGCCCGGCGATAACGCGGATAAACAAAAGGCGCAGCGATCCAAATGAACGGCGTCGCAATCCAACCCAGGACCGCCGCGCCCAGCGGATGGCTCATATCAATCGGTGAGCGGAAACCGCGCGCTTCCAGCCACTGACTGACGCAGTGCAACCGACGCGCGTCGCGCGCCATTCGTCCGATGCTTCGCCAATCATCCGCCGAGAAGAGCGTGTCGAAAGCGATGACCGCCGCACCCTCCGCCTTACCATCGACTTCTTTATAGAGGTCATCGGCGCGATAACCCGCCGCAACCAGCGCTGCGATCACCGCCCCGATCGAGGTTCCGGCGACCTGCTCAAACTCGATCTTTCTGCGCTCCACGGCACGCAGCGCGCCAATGTGCGCATAGCCTCGAACTCCCCGCCCTCAAAAACACCGAACGCCTTCATGAGGCCTCAGGCGTGCGCGGCAGATTGGGGTCGTTCTCGCAAATTCAGACGTGTGATGATGGTGTCGACTGCATATTCTTGCGGCCAACCCCCTTTGACTTTCAGATCCGCGTACGCGGGAATGATGTCGTAGATCTGCGCCTCAGTTAGATCGCGGTCGTAGGTCGCAAGCTCGCGAAGCGAAACGCCACGCTTCAATTCTACTTCCTCGCGCTCGCGCTCGGAGATCTCGACATAAACGACTTTGAGATCGACATCGCGGGCGCGGAGATAGAGCAAGAGCGCGTGACGAACTTCGGCGTGGCGTAACCCATCCAGGATGACGTTGCGCGTCTTCGACCAATCGATGTCGCCCAAGACGTCGCCTACAAACTTGTCCACGTCGGTTTGGACGCTGTTCTGTCCAAGCTCCTGCAGGAGGGCGCGGTCGTTGCGATCGCCGCCCATGCGTTCGGCCACGGCACGCAAATGATCGCCAAAGCTGCACCGCGGCCAGTCCAACGCCTTGGCGACGGCTTTGCTGACTTCAGATTTCCGCGACCCGATGGGGCCCGCGAAAGCGACAAGAACGCCAGTTTCACTCATTCCATTCACTTCCCGATTCTCGGGCCATTCTCATAGATATTGGAGGCTCCGCCAACGCCTCCAACCGCCGCGCGCCCGCAACGCGTTGGCAACCAAAGATCGGGGCTAAAACACCGTTTAATCAAACCCTTGGCTTGCCCCGGGTGCGACGAGGCCCCCGCTAGTTCATGCAACCGCCCACGTATTGTGCACCCTCTTCTGCGGCTCGAAGGAGGTCGCGCCCGTTCGCACGCAGATTGTCATCTCGTAAGAGGGTGCGGTGAAGGTCGATAAATTCCGGTTCGGTGTGGGCAAGGGCGACGTCGCTCATTCCTCCCTGTGGGTCGTGTCGCAGCACAAGAATGACGTTTATCTGGGCGTGCATGGTCAGACGGGACACGCGAAGGTGAGCTTTCACGCCAGCGGATGGGTTCGCTTCGCGCTCGCCGACCGCTACGTGCCCAAGCTGGCGACACCGGTGGATGATGCACCTGATCGAGCGCTTTCCAAATGGAAACGCCCGCCAACGCCTGAACGAGGCGCGGCGCATGTGTTCACCCTGGTATTCCCCACGGATTATCTGAGGGGCCGCCAGCCGCTGGCGGAAGGACAAAAGGGCAAGCCTGTGTTTTGGTGGGAGCCCGCACCCGCCGGCCAGGCGATCGAAGTAGGTTTCTTCTTCTCGAACGAAAAGCCGGAAACGCTCGAGGCCAAACTGGCAAAACTTGGCATGCCCTTTGGTTACTCAGAGTTGCCGAACGGCGAGTATTTGTCTCTGATCTGTCGCGTCGCGCCATTCACCGCCGCACTGCCCGAGCAGTTTGCAAATGCACAAGCGCGGCCTCTGAGCGATGACCTCGACGACCTTAACCCGGCCGAATCTATCAACAGCCTGAGCGCCCTGATCTTGAATGACCCAGCCAAAGACGGCGTGCCAATCATCATTCAAGCCAGTGGCTTATCTGTGAACCGTTCCTAACGGGGTGATGCAGCTTCACTTGTACCGCGTGCGCGTTTTCCGTGACCGCAAACGATGTGGCAGCGCCAAATAGAGCGTCCATTGTTCGCCGATCAGCTTCATGTCGTAGCTGGCGTCGCCACGCTGAAGCGCCTCTTCGATGAGACGCCTCGCTTCATCCTCGCAGGCCTGCGCCGCTGCTCCGAATGTCGGAAAATCTCCAAGCGAGCCCACACGCGCACTTGCGTACCAAAAGTCAGGCTGAAGGCCGTTGGATTTGGGACCGGCGCGAATATCGTAGCGATAGGCAAAACCAAATTCCAACGTGTGCCGTTCTTCGCCGCCGACGCTCCATTTGCTCCAACGTCCTTGGCCCATCTCGATTTCCTTCGGCAGCGGTTCGCGCCGGTTGAAGGCGCGTTCGGCCGCCATCCAATCGGCGCGCGTCATTGCGCTTGCGTTCCATGTTTGTTCTGGTAGTGTCAATGCCAACGCGTGCATGAGCTTGAGAGCAATCAAGCAAGCCGGCGGGTAACGGCTATGAAAGCGCGCGAGATGTCTGACGCACGTTTGGAACGCGTGTGTGAGTTCTAGCGGCTGACAGCGCGACTCTCCTGTCGCCGTCATGCCGGGCCCTTTCGTTTTCTCGAACGAAGGGCCACGCATGTGCGCTTCTCTTTATTCTTAGGCCGTCTCTACCGAAGCTTGTGGCGTGTCGTGAGACGCGAGCGCAGGCCGACGCGCGAAGAGCGTGAAGGCGTTCGCGAACCCATCGCCGAAGCCGACGGCGTGAGATCCTGGCTGCGCGCCGACCAAACTGAGCCCGATAGCCTATGATGAACGACGCCCTTTCCCTTCTTCAGCACGCGCTGCTGCTGATCGGCATGTGGGCGATGCTTCGCATGTGGTTTACGATCGATCGAGTCGTCCTACGCATCGGCACACTCATTCTCCTCCTGGTGGGTTTGTATGCCTGGGCGCTGCTGGCCTTTGTCCTGCTGTGCGTCGTAGAAAGCGCCCATCGCGGGCTGATGGCGCAGCGGCGCGACGTCTGGATTGATTGAGGGGATATCGCGAAGACTAGCGGCGACGAGCTTGATGTTGAGGACGCACCTTTGCCAAACGCCGGCGTGTTGGCTGCGGCGCAGGAATGGACCAATGCCGAGGACGGCGGATTTCGAGAGACGGTGGGCGTCGCCGCGCAGGCGCGGCCGCGCTCTCGTGGCTTCGCTATCGAGCCGCGCTCGCGGCGCGTCTCGCCGCTTCGCGCGTCGATCGCTGACGCGGAACCGCGAGTGCCATCGTGCTCGCGCGCGTCAAGCGAAGCCACGCATCGACCGCGCTGCGCGCGGCCCTGCGCTTGACCCGCGCTGCGCGCGATGGCCGGTTCGTTGGCGTCGGGACGCGGAGCGTCCCTTCATGATGTTCGACCTCGCCCTACTCGGGCGGAGGTCGAACACGGAGCAGCCGAGGTGAGACGCAATCAGCGCGAAAAGCCCCGTCAGCCCAGAACAAAGTCCGGCCGCCTGCGCCTCGGGGTTCATAGACGGCTAGTCGGTACTTCACCCCAGGGGTGCAGTCCCAGGAGCTGTTAGTCGAAGAGGTCGCGTTGCGGTGGACGCGGTGGGGGCTTGGCGCTCGACGTCGCAGGCTTGGCGGCGCGCAGGCGCTTGAGCTTTCGCTCCGCCTCGCGATTGCGCTCGAATACGCCGCGGCCTTTGAACTTGAGCAAGGCGTCTTCCAGCTGGTCGAGATCGACTTTCCTCCAGAACACGGCGCCTTGAACAATCACCGGCGTCGGGAAGCCTTCGAGCTTGCTCGATCGCGCACGCCAGAGGGTGGTGATGCTCACGCAGAGTTCATCAGCTACTGCTTTCTGTGGAATGAGGTCCTTCCGCCTCACGGCGTGCGCGGCGCGAAATAGGGTCTAAGTTCGATGTCGCGTGTCACCAGCACGCGCACGTGGGCGCCGGCGCGGACGCGCAAGGTCGGACGCACTTCAAGCTCACGGTCGACGATGCGGGCTCCGGTCTGAGCAGCTTGCTGGGCGGCGGCGTCGCCAACGCTTTGCGATAACGAGTTGCTGTTCTCGTCGTCATCCTCCGCTTCGTTGGCGACGACGCTGATGATGGCA
>JAIELJ010000001.1 GCA_019753105.1 Hyphomonadaceae bacterium | reverse complement strand
GCCCGCAAGGCCCGCATGGGCCGCAACCCGCAAACGGGTGAGCCGGTGAAGATCAAGGCGTCGAAGAAGCTGGCGTTCCGCCAGTCGGCCGTGATGAAGGCCCAAGTGATGGGCGGCCGCTAAGAGCGGACGTCGTCACTGACGCAAAGAAGTTCATAACCTCCTCGGAGGTTGTCGAGACGGCCGGTGCGAGAGCGCCGGCCGTTTTCGTTGGCGCCACGCGTCGTGCTTCGACAAGCTCAGCATGACGCCGATTCAAACGCCGTCTCAACGAAAGCGTCACCCTGAGCCTGTCGAAGGGCGACGTCACAGCTTGATCCGCGTAAGTCAGCGCTCTATGTGAGCCCCCACCCAACCACGAAAGGCGAGAGGCAATGGATATCCGCTGAGCAAACCCGTTTGTTTTGCCCACAAGGATTTCCGCATGCCCGCCATTACTGTCTCCAATTTGAGCTGGTCCACGCCTGATGGGCGGACGCTCTTTTCCGATCTCGATCTCAGCTTCGTCGCTGAACGCACCGGCCTCGTCGGCCGCACTGGCGTCGGCAAGACGACGCTCATGAAGATCATGGCTGGCGAACTCGCGCCACTCAGCGGTTCGGTGTCCGTGAGCGGCCGCATCGCCGTGCTGCGCCAAGCCGTGCAAGTGCGCGAGGGCGAGACGGTCGCTGATCTCTTCGCCGTGCGAGACGCGCTGGCGTTGCTGGCGCGGGCTGAGGCGGGGGAGGCGAGCGAAGCCGATCTCGCCGCAGCCGATTGGACGCTTGAAGCGCGCGTGAGCGCAGCCCTCGCGCGTACCGGGCTTGAAGCGGCGGCAAACACGCAGCTGGCTGCACTGTCCGGCGGGCAACGCACACGCGCAGCTCTGGCCGCACTCGTCTTCGCCGAGCCTGACTTCCTGCTGCTCGATGAGCCGACCAACAATCTCGATCGCGAAGGTCGGGCCGCTGTCGCCGAACT
This sequence comes from Hyphomonadaceae bacterium, assembly GCA_019753105.1. Taxonomy (GTDB): domain Bacteria; phylum Pseudomonadota; class Alphaproteobacteria; order Caulobacterales; family Aquidulcibacteraceae; genus Vitreimonas. The sequence continues at coordinate 115,764 of JAIELJ010000001.1, read as the reverse complement.
GCTCCGTGATTGGCGCGCCGGCGCTATCGTCATCAGCCACGATCGCGCGCTGCTCGACGCGATGGACGCGATCATCGAGATGACGACGCTCGGTGCGCGGCGTTATGGCGGCAACTGGACAGCGTATCGCGAACGCAAAGCGCTGGAGCTTGCCGCCGCCGAACACGATCTGGCCGATGCGGAAAAGCGCTTGGATAATGTCGCACACTCAGCGCAGCAAACCGCCGAACGCAAAGCGCGCAAAGACGCTGCGGGCAAACGCAAAGCCGCGCGCGGAGACATGCCGAAAATTCTCATCGGCGCGATGAAGCGCAATGCGGAGAACACAAGCGGCGAAAACGCGTGTTTGGCGGAGCGCCTGCGTGCGGAAGCGGCAAGTGACGTCGCCGCCGCGCGCGAACGCATCGAGATCCTGCAAGCGCTCTCGTTCACGTTGCCGTCGACGCACCTCCCCGCAGGCAAGCAAGTGCTGATCGCCGATCACCTCGTCGCCGGCTATGAGCCGGATCGCCCCATCATTCGCGATCTCTCGTTCTCCATCGTCGGCCCGGAGCGCGTTGCGCTGACCGGTCCGAACGGCTCGGGCAAGACTACGTTGCTGAAGCTCATCACCGGCGAACGCGCGCCGCAGAGCGGGCAGATTCGCGTGCTTACGGCGTTCGCTTTCTTCGATCAGAACGTCAGCCTGCTCGATCCGACGCTTTCCGTGCTCGACAATTTCCGCCGCCTCAACCCGGACGCCGAAGACAACGCCTGCCGCGCAGCGCTCGCGCGCTTCATGTTCCGCGCCGACGCGGCGCACCAGATCGCTGGCACGCTAAGCGGCGGGCAGCTTCTGCGCGCCGGCCTCGCCTGCGTCCTCGGCGCCGCCGCACCGCCGCCGCTGCTCATTCTCGACGAGCCGACCAATCATCTCGACCTCGACTCGATTGAATCGGTCGAGACCGCGCTCGCCGCCTATGACGGCGCCTTACTCATCGTCAGCCATGACGAGCGCTTTCTCGAGGCCGTCGGCGTCACCCGGCGCATCACGCTGGGCGAAGCGTGAGCGGCTCTACGCGCGGGGCGCGATAGGCCCTGGTTTGGCTGCGCGACTTGCGCCAGACTCGGAGGCGGGGAGTAGCGCAAAGATGGCGATTCTTGATACGCAAGGGCTGCAGGCCGTCGGGTGGCGGGGGTTTCTCGACTACGAATATCTGCTGACCTCGCTGGCAGCGCTTCTGCTGGCCACCGTGCTCGCCGCGGTGATCGCATTCCACCCGACGACACAACGCAACATCGACACCAAGACCGAGGCGGAACTGCCGAAGGTGCTGGTCATGTACGCGCTGATCGGCGCGATGGTTGGCGAGATCGTGTTGGAGTACGGCATGGTCGTCGGCTTCATCATCTTCGGCCTCGGCGGCCTGATGCGCTTCCGCACCGACACCGAGAACACGCGCGACACCGGCCGCATCATCACGGTGACGTTGCTCGGCTTGATCAGCGGCTTGAACCTACCGCACTTCGCCGTGCTCGCCGCCGCGTTTGCGTGGGTGCTGATCTATATTTTCGACGGCCATCCTGTGTGCAGCGTCGAAGTGAACGAGATTCCGAAGGGCAAGGTCAAAGAGGCCGCCGCCGCTTATCGCCAGATCCTGGTCGATAATCATTGCAAGGTCATCAGCGAAGACAAGTCATACTCGAAAAACCGGGTCGACTTCGTCTTCCGCGCGCCTCGCAGTTTCGATCAAGCCGCATTGCATAACGCGCTCTGCTCGCAAGTGCCTGATGAGTTGCGCGGCGATATTGATTGGGAAATCGAATAGTGAAAGCGCTGGCCTCGTTTCTGGTCTTAGCGAGTCTTGGGCTTTCCGGCTGCGCCAGTCTTGGCGCGATGCACGCTGACTTTCACTGCGGCCATGATGGAGACACATCGTGGCGCGTCGCGCCGCCGCCCGCTGAACCCGCTCTCTATCGCGAGGCGGCGCGCGCCGGTCACGATGCATCGCTCGCGCGTGTCGAGGGGCGCGAATTCTGGTTTGCGCGCGACGGCGCATTGAAGTTCTGCATTGTCGATACGGGGCCGGAGAACCCTGATTGCCGCGGCGTGCCGCGCGGCGTGTCTTGGGTGTTCGAGCAAACCGAGGGTGGCCCGCGTGCGGGACCTGCCGATTACGCCGTTTGCCTTCTTTAAACTTGGATCATGTCGCGTGCGCGGCGGCAGACATCGGTGGCGGCGCTTAGCTCGCCAGTGGTGAAGAAGGGCGAATAGACGCCGGCGGCGTCCACGAATTGCTTGCGCATGCTCTCAAAGCGCGCGCGGCCCTTCTTCGTCGGGCGCACCAGCTTCGACCTCTTGTGCTTCGGATTATCGACAAACTCGACCAAGCCTTGCGCTTCGAGCGCGTTGCACATGGTCTGACAATGCTGGCGTGAGATCGGCCGCGTGCGCGCCATTTCCGGCACCGTCATCGGCCCTTCCTTGATCAACGTGCGCAGGCAGCCCCATTCGCCGCCGGCGCTGGCAAAGCCCGCCGCCGCCTGGGTTACGGCCTCGATGCGGAAATAGAGTTCGATCACCGAGACGGAGAACTCGAGCAAGTCTTCCGGCGTCGCTTGTTGGGGCTTTTTCACTTGACAATCCACTTGTCATAACTGACAGCTGAATTGTCATTATGGAGACACCCATGCGCGCGTCAATGACGGCCCCCAAGCACACCGAGCCGTGTGTGGGCGTCGATTGTATCTGGGGAGACCCGCGCGGCTTTACAGGGGGCCTCGCGCTCGGCGCGATGGCGCTGAAGAACAATCGTCAGAACAAGGCGGCGCTCGACACGCTCAACCCCGCGCCCGGCATGAGCCTCATCGAACTGGGCTGCGGCCCTGGCATGGGCTTGCGCGCGGCGCTGAAGCGGGTGGGGCGCAATGGCTTTGTCGCGGGCATCGATCAATCGCCGACGGCCTCACATTGCGCGGCACACGCCGTGCACGGCGCCGTGCTCCAAGGCCGCGCCGTCACCATGCGCGCGGGCGTTGCCGATCTGCCGTTCCGCGACATGATGTTTGACGGCGCATTCGCCGTGAACTCGTTCAAGCACTGGTCCGATCCGGCGCGTGGCTTGCGCGAAGTGGCGCGAGTGCTTGCGCCGCGCGGACGTTTCGTGATCACCCAGCGCGCCGCCAACCCCGAACGCCCCACCAAAGCCTACGGCGCCGGACGCGGCATGGAGCATATTGCCCGTGCAAGCGCGCTGCTGAAAGCGCAAGGCTGGCGCATCATCGACGAACGCTGCGCGCCGGATGGATCGCGTCTGCTCGCGGTGAGCATTTTGGCAGAACGGCCAGACTGATGTTGGTCGTGGCTGCTTGGCTGGCGCTCGTGCTGGTGCACACGCCGCCGGCTCTGGCCACGTTTTCGCCCGTTCTCCGCCAGCGCATGTACGGCATCGAAAGCAGCGGCGCGCTCGATGTGATGCTCACCCACCGCGGCGTTCTGTTTCTGGCGGTCGCAGCAGCGTGCCTGCTGGGGGCCTTCGTACCGGCGGCGCGGGTTAGCGCGGCCTTGGTGGTGTCGATCAGCGTGCTGGGTTTTCTCGCGGCGTACGTGCTAGGCGGCGCGCCGGAGCAGCTGCGCATGATCGCCCTCATCGATACGATCGCACTCGCACCGCTGGCGCTGGTGCTGTTCGATGTCTGGCGCAGACTCGCTACGTCTTAGCGTTGCGCGCGGTCACGGTCTCGCCGCCGACGCCCCAATTGTCGGTCTCGACCTCATCGATCACGACGACAGTCGTCGCCGGATTCTTGTTGAGCACGCGCTGCAGCAGCTCGGTGGCGCCCTTGATCAGCTCGGCTTTTTGCTCAGGCGTCGCGCCAGTCTTGGTGATCTTGATGTTGACGTAGGGCATTAGGCGTCCGCTGGTTTGCCGAAGCGTTCGGCGTTGCGTGCTTTGGCTTTCGCCGCTTCGACCTCGCGGTCGCGCGGCGGCGCGTTGGTTTCGAGCGAGAAGATGAGCCGCTTGGCGGCGTCGAAGACGTCCTCGATCGCCGCGTTGAAGGCTTCTTCGTTGGCCTTAGACGGCGTGTTGTAGCCCGAGAGCTTGCGCACGAATTGCAGCGACGCGGCGCGGATCTCGTCGTCCGTCGCGGGCGGGGCGAAATTGTAGAGCGTCTTGATATTGCGGCACATCACGCAAATCCCGCGACAGGGTGGGGAACATAAGGCGCCTCAAGTTTGGCGATCTCGTCGGGCGAAAGCGTGACGTCCACGGCGGCAATGGAATCTTCCAGCTGTTCCGGCTTCGTCGCGCCGACAATCGGCGCGGTCACGCCAGGCTTCGCCAGCAACCACGCTAGCGCCACTTGCGCGCGCGGCAGATCGCGCGCTTTCGCAATCTCGCCCACGGCGTCGATCACAGCCGCGTCGGCATCGAGCGTCTTCTTGTAGAGATACTGCCCGAAGCGATCGGTTTCGCTGCGCTCGGTCTTCACATCGTTCGTCCGAGCCAAACGCCCGCGCGCCAGCGGCGACCACGGGATCACGCCGATGCCCTGATTGATGCAGAGCGGCAGCATTTCGCGCTCTTCTTCGCGGTAGAGCAGGTTGAGATGGTTCTGCATCGAGACGAACCGCGTCCAGCCATTCGCACTTTGCAGCGCCAAAGCCTGCATGAACTGCCACGCCCACATCGATGAGGCGCCGATGTAACGCGCCTTGCCGCTTTTGACGACATCATGCAGCGCTTCCAGCGTTTCCTCGATCGGCGTTTCCGGATCGAGTCGGTGGATTTGGTAGAGATCGACATAGTCCGTGCCGAGCCGCTTCAAGCTTGCATCGATTTCGCCGAAGATGTGCTTGCGCGAGAGGCCTTTGCCATTCGGGTCGTTCGCGCGCATCTCGCCGTGAACCTTTGTGGCGATGACGATCTCGTCGCGCTGGGCGTATTTCTTGATGGCGCGGCCGAGGATTTCCTCGCTGGTGCCGAGCGAATAGACGTTGGCCGTATCGAAGAAATTGATCCCGGCTTCTACCGCGCGCTTGTAAAACGGCTGTGCCGCTTCCTCATTGAGCGCCCAGGGATGGTTGCCTTTCGAAGCATCCGCGTAAGCCATCGTGCCGAGGCAGATGCGCGAGACTTTAAGGCCGGAGCGACCGAGATTTGTGTATTTCACGGCATCTATCCTTCTCCAGTCATTCCAGACAGCCGGAGGCTGATCTGGAATCCAGGGCCACCAGCATTGCGTTTGCCCTGGTTTCCAGATCGCGCTGTCGCGCGTCTGGAATGACTCAGGACGTCAACTTCACAAACACGTCTTCCAAATCCGGCTCTTCGATCGAGAGATCTTTGATTGCGACGCCGGCGTTGCGGACGCGGTCGAGCATTTCTTCGACGCTGTGCTGGCCGGTGCTGTAGGTGACGGCGAACGCGCCGCTCGGGCGCATCGCGAAGGTAACGTCTTCAAAGCCAGCGACTGGCGCCATGATCGGCGCTTGCGGTGTCACAACCAAAGTCTTTTGGTCCAAACGCGAGATCAGTTTGTGCGTCGGTTCGCAGGCGATGACATTGCCGTGGTTGATGATCGCGATCGTATCGCAGAGCTCTTGCGCTTCTTCGAGATAGTGCGTCGTCAGCACGATCGTGACGCCCTGTGCGTGCAGCGAGCGCACATAATCCCAAAGCTGGCGGCGTAGCTCGACGTCGACGCCCGCTGTCGGCTCATCCAGCACCAGAACCGGCGGCGCATGCACCATCGCCTTCGCCACTAGCAAACGCCGCTTCATGCCGCCGGACAAAGTCCGCGCATACGCATCGCGCTTATCCCAAAGGCCGACGGCGCGGAGAATCTCTTCCGTCTTCCGCTCACTCTTCGGCACGCCGTAATAGCCAGCCTGGATCTCCAAAGCTTCGCCGGGGGAGAAGAAGGGGTCCATGTTCAGTTCTTGCGGCACGATACCGATGGCGCCGCGCGCATTCATCGGATCGGCGTCGATATCGTGGCCCCAGATCGACGCGGTTCCACCGCTCTTCACGACCAGGCCGCCGAGGATGTTGATAAAGGTCGATTTGCCGGCGCCGTTCGGCCCCAGCAGCCCAAAGAACGAGCCACGTGGGATCACCAGGTCGACCGTCTTCAGCGCATGCACCGTCTTGCCCTTGCCCTGGGCGCGGTAAGTCTTGTCGAGGCCGCGGGCTTCGATGGCGTTGTCGGGCGGCGATGTGGGTGCGAGCATGAGAGGTCCGGGGCGCCGCATTGCCTGGGCGCGCGATGCGCTCTAGGTACGGGCGCGCGCGCTGCGCTTCAACCCGGACTGCCAAAGAATGACGAAGCACAACCCCAACACCGACCAGATGACGCCGGGCGATCCCAACGCGATCCCTGCGCCGGAAGTGGTTACGGTGACGTCGAAGCGGGTGAAGTGCGATGGCGGCGGGGGCGCGCTCGGCCATCCGGTCGTATTCTACGACATGGGCGAAGAAAATTTCGTCGAGTGCCTCTATTGCGACCGGCGCTTCGTGCTGGCCGACGGCGCGGACGGCCATTGAGCGGCATCTTCCGCCGCGATACCGATCGCGACTGGGAGACTCTCGGCGCGAACCAACCCTATTGGGGCGTCTACACGCATCCCGATTTCGTCGGTCAGCAATCGCTCGATAGCGAAAAGCGCGCGACGTTCTTTGAGAGCGGCGAGAGCTTCATTCCGTGGTTGCGCGCGTCGCTTGAGCAAAGGCTCGGTGCGCCCGCAGAGATCGGCGCCGCTTTGGACTTCGGTTGCGGCGTCGGCCGCTTGCTCATTCCGATGGCCAAACGCGCCACGCGCGCGGTGGGCGTCGATAGCTCCGCCGGCATGCGCGAACGCTGTGCGGCGCATCTCGCGGAAGCGGGCTTAAGCAATGCCAGCGTCGTCGCATCGCTCGACGAGGTAAAGGGCGCGTTTGACTGGGTCAATTCCTACATCGTGCTGCAACATATCGAGCCTAAGCGAGGGTATGGCTTCATTGAGCGCTTGTCGGCGCTGACCGCGCGCGGTGGTTCCTTGACGTTGCATGTCACCACCGGCCGCGACGCGCATCTCAGAGGCCCGAGCTGGTTGAAGGCGCCGCAACAGGCTATCGCGCATCTGCTGCATCATCTTTTGGCCAAGCCCGGCCTGATCATGATGTACGATTACGATCTCGCGCGTGTCATCGCGCTGCTCACGCGCGACGGGTTTGGCCCGATGTATCTGGAACCGCTCAATCACGGCGGCCATCACAGCGTGATCATTCACACACGCAAGATTGGTTAGGGCGCCCGTGCGGCCTCAAGCGCCGCGAGATAGAACACGTAACCCAAGCCGCCAATCGCAAGCAGCGCGATCGCGATGACAAACCAGAACGCGGCGCCGCTCAAAGCGCTCTCACGCTGATTGCTTGCTTTGATGAACTTGCCGTTACGCGCTTTTTCAATCAGCAGCAGCTCGTTGGTTTCGAGTTTTTGCACGACTCTGCGATAGGTTTCGGCCTCCGAAGCCGGCAGCGCGAGCGCCTTCAAATCTAGCGATTGGTCCATGACCAGGAAGTGCGGATCGATGATGCGCATTTCGTCGGTGAATTGAATGGCTGAGCCGGCGATGCTGTGGCGCCAGCCGCCTTGGTGCGTCGTCGCGGTGCGCACTTCCACCCGGCGGGCATAGCGGCCGGGTTGTCCGAGATAAATATCGTGCTTGCGTTCGCCCGGATCGAGACGTGCGAGCGTGCCGCGAATGATCAGGTCGTGCGTGCCAAAGCGATACTGCCCGTCATCGCCGAGCGCCCATGCTTCATGGATATCGTAGCTCTCGTGGACGACGATGAAGTTCGCCTCGACATTGTCGGTGACGATCTCTTGCTTCACCACATGCGCCTTTGGCCAGACGCGCTGCACATCTTCGCTGTAATGCTTCAGTACGCTGACGGCGCCGTCGCGCGCGATGCGTGTCCGCAGCGCCTCGGCGCGCACGCCACGGAAGCGGTGGCGCCATTCATATTTGACGGGATCGCTGGGTGCTGCGCCGAGCACGATGCTTTCTTCCGTTTCCAGCAGTAGCTGCGGCTCTGGATCCGGCATGCGCTCAAGCGCCGTTACGCCGTCACGCAAGGGCAAGCCCCAGCCGTAATAGCACTGCGTCACCATGTTTAGCGGGCTGGGCTGAACCGAGAGCGTTGGGTCGAGCCAATAGACTTTACCGTCAAGCGACAGGCGCACGACACAATGGTCGAACAATTGCGCGCTCGGCAGAAAATCTGGCAGCGCATAGCCATCGCGTGTGTTTACAAGCGCTGGGCACGCATCGAGGCCGAGGCGGCGGGCCATCTGCGTGAACAGCTTCGATTTGTCTTTGCAATCGCCGTAGCGGGTCTGATCGATCTCTGCGAGCGTGCGTGGCGTGTAGCCGCCTTCGCCGATCGAGATCGCAAGATAGCGTACGTCATTCTGCGTAAAGCGTAGGATCGCGGCGGCGCGGCCAGAGGCGGTTGTCTCCGCCGCACCGATGCGCGCGATCTCAGCCTCGACCGCAGCTGGCAGGGGCCCATTGTCTTCATAGAGCGGCGTGAATGCTGCTGCCGCTTCGCCCCAATCATTCCATTCCGAGAGCTGCAAGGCAGCACCCTGGATCACCCAAGGCGGCGCCAGCGGCTCATGGCGCATGCCTTGTCGCTCGAACGTGCGCCAGCGCCGGTCGATGATCCCGTTGGCAATCGTTTGCGTGCCTTCCGGCGCGCCATTGTACGTGCGCTCGTGGATGCGGCGCGTTTCAGGGCAACGCTGGCGCATGCGCACATCGACAATGCCGACCGCCCAATCGAGGCCGAGAAACGCTGAGTGGCGCCCTGATAATGATTTTCTCCCGCCATGCAGCGAGTACATGGTCTCGACCACATCGCCGGCACGCACGTCAGGCAAGGTCGCGTGAATAGTGACGCGCCCATCGAACACGAGGCGCTCCATGTTGCGCTCGCGGCGCAGCACTTCGAAGAATGCCGTCAGTGCGTATTCGGTGCGTTTACCGTCGCGGATGACGGCGATGCCATGAACTTCGACATGCTCGAACGCCGGATCGAACGTAACGCTGAACTGCGCCGCTTGCTCGGCGCCCGCCATTGCCGTCACCAAATCGGCGCGGCGGTAAAACCAGGCGCGCTCCGGCCCGCACAGATCGATCTGTGAATCGCTCAGCAGTACGCAGATGCCGTTGGCGATGAAGTGAGGGTTGGCGGTGGCGGGCGTATCGTAGGGTTCGAGATCGACCCACGCCGGCACGGGCGCAACTTTGGCGCCCGTAGCAATGTCCCGCTGCGGCGGCGCTTCCTGATCCATGTCCCCCCCTGCGACTAGGCTTATCCCAAGACTTTGCGAGCGACAAAGTCCGATTTCGGCGAGCCTGCAGCGCGCGGCGTCCCTACATACCGGCGGAGGAGATAAACATGCCCGCACGCCCCCAAGACGCCGCCGCTTTCCATGCGCTGCACCAAGATTTGCTCATTCTGCCGAACGCCTGGGACGCCGCATCCGCACGCGTGATCCAGGAAGCCGGCGCGAAAGCGATCGCGACCTCGAGCGCGGCTGTTGCGTGGGCGCATGGCTTTGCGGACGGGCACCACTTTCCGCCCGAGAAATTGGTGACGGTCGTCGAGGAGATCGCGCGGGTGGTGAGCCTACCGATCACGTGCGACGCGGAAGCTGGTTACGCCGATACGCCGGAGGGTGCGGCGGAGAATGTGCGCAGGTTCATCGGCGCCGGCGCTGTCGGCATTAATCTCGAAGACGGCAAGCAGCCGCACGACCTCCATCTTCGCAAGATCGAAGCGATCCGCACCGCAGCTGAGCAGGCAGGCGTGAACCTCTTCATCAACGCGCGCACCGACGTGATCTTGAAACAACTCGTGCCGCCAGAGCAGGCGATCGAAGAAACGCTGAAGCGCGCCGCCGCGATCAAGAACGCCGGCGCCAGTGGCTTGTTTGTTCCGGGTATTGCGAGCGCCGACGATATCGCGTCAGTGGCGCGCGGCGCGGGCTTGCCGCTCAACGTCATGGCTCGCCCCGGCGCGCCAAACGCGGCGACGTTGCGTGAACTTGGCGTCAAGCGTCTCAGCGCTGCGACCGGCACGTTCAATGTTGCGATGGCAGCGCTCACCGCGGCGACAGCGGATTTCCTGGCCTCGGGCAACTCCGAAGCGCTTTGGTCCAAGCGCGGCAATCCGCTCGATTACAACACGCTCTTCACTGCTTGACGCTTCCAGTCATCGCGCGCACCACACCCGCGATGACCGCCACCGCACGCGCACCGCTCTCGGGAAACATGCGCGGCGTATTATGGATGCTGGTCTCCGCCGTCTGCTTCACGGTGATGGCCGTGTGCATCAAGCTGCTGGCGCTGAAGGATTACTCCGAAAGCCAGATGCTGTTCTTCCGCTGTGCGGCAGGCGTCATTTTGCTTGCGCCAGCGATGATCCGAGGCGGCTGGGGCGTGTGGGCGACGTCACGTCCGTGGGTCATGGCGCGGCGCTGCATCGGCTCGGCCATCGGCGTGCTGCTGGCCTTCTACGCGTTCGGCAACATGCCGCTCGCCAGCGCCCAATCGCTGTCCTTCGCGCGCTCACTCTTCGTCGTCTTGCTTGCGATGCTTTTGCTGGGTGAAACTGTCGGCAAGTGGCGGCAGGGCGCGCTAATCGTCGGCTTCATCGGCGTTATGGTGATGCTGCGGCCGACGGAGATGGTGTTCAATCTCCCGGCCCTTGCCATTCTGACGTCGGCGCTGCTGATGGCCTACACCGTCGTCACGGTGAAAGATTTGTCGCGCGATCACACAACCATTTCGCTCGTGATCTGGATGAACGCCGCCACGACTGTGTTGGCGCTGCCGCTTGCTTTCCTCGCTTGGCGCACGCCGACTCTCATCGATGCCGGGCTTTTCACCTTGCTCGCGGTTTCGGGCGTCATCGCACAGACCGCGTTCACGACGGGTTTAGCCGCGGGAGAGGCGTCGCTGCTTGCGATGATGGATTATGTCCGCCTTCCGCTGGCTGCTCTTGCCGGCCTCATTGTGTTCCACGAGGTGCTGGATTTCTGGACGATTGTCGGGGCCGCCATCGTCATTGGCTCGACCATCTTCATCACCATGCGCGAAGCCCACATCAACAAGAAACGCGCCCCGCCGCCGCCTAACTAGAGACGAGCGCCGCGCGAGGCATTATATGCGGGCGCATGGCCAAAAAAGACTCGCCCCGTCTCTTCCTCATTGACGGCTCCGGCTACATTTTCCGCGCGTATCACGCGCTGCCGCCGCTGACGCGCGCGAGCGATGGCTTGTCCGTCGGCGCCGTCGCCGGCTTTTGCAACATGCTGTGGAAATTTCTTGAGGAGATGAAGGCGAGCGAGGCGCCGACGCACCTCGCCGTGATTTTCGACAAGAGCGAAGTCACGTTCCGCAACAAACTCTATCCTGAATACAAGGCGCACCGTCCACCGGCGCCGGAAGATCTCGTTCCGCAGTTTCCGCTCATCCGCGACGCGACGCGCGCGTTCAATCTGCCGTGCATCGAGATGGGCGGCTTCGAAGCGGATGACCTGATCGCCACCTATGCGCGCCAAGCGGCCGCCGCGGGCGCCACGGTGAAGATCATCTCGTCGGACAAGGACCTGATGCAGCTCATCGTCGATGGTTCGATTGAACTCTTCGATCCGATGAAAAACCGCGCCCTCGGCTCAGAGGCTGTGATGGAAAAGTTCGGCGTGCCGCCGGACAAGGTGATCGATGCGCAAGCGTTGATCGGCGACAGCACGGACAACGTGCCCGGCGCGCCCGGCATCGGGCCGAAAACAGCGGCGGAGCTTATCAATACGTTCGGTTCGCTCGACTCGATCCTCGAACGCGCCAATGAGATCAAGCAACAAAAGCGCCGCGAGACGCTGATCAATTTCGCCGATCAGATCCGCATTTCGCGCGAACTGGTGACGCTGAAAGACGATGTTGCCGTCGAAGAGAAGTGGGAAGATTTCGGCCTTCGCGAACCGAACGCCGAGATGCTGCTGCAATTCATCGACGCGATGGAGTTCCGCACACTTGGCCGCCGCGTGCGCGAGCACTTCGCCAAGGAAAAGGGCATCCAGATTGTCGCGCAATACGCGGCCGCCGCCGCGCCGACGCAAAGCGGGACAACCGCCAGCACCGGTCTTGTGCGCGAGACGGTCGAAACCGATTTCAAGCGCGACGCCTACGTGACCGTGCGCGATCTGCCGGCGCTCGAAGCATACATCGCCCGCGCCCGCGCAAGCGGTTCTGTTGGCATCGACACCGAAGCTGATGGGATCAACGCCTCCAATGCGACGATTGTGGGCGTGTCACTTTCGCTCGGCGCCAATGACGCCATCTACGTCCCGCTCGCGCATCGCAGCGCGGATTCGCGCGCGGGCGAATTGTTCGCCGCGGAGCAACCGGCAGCGGAAGCGGCGCCAGATGCGGGGCCGCAGATTCCGATCTCCAGTGCGCTCGTTGCGCTAAAGGCGCTGTTGGAAGACAAAAGCGTTCTCAAGATCGGCCTCAACGTCAAATGGGACATCGCGCTCTTTGCCCAGCACGGCATCGCGCTCGCGCCGTATGACGATCCGATACTCATCTCTTATGCGCTCTTCGGCGGGCTCGATGCGCATGACAAATCATCGCTTGTTGAAAAGCATCTCGGCCACGGTCTGACGCCGTTTGCCGACATCGCCGGTAAAGGCAAGTCGCAAGTCGCGATCGATCTCGTGCCAATCGAACGCGCCGCCGCGTACTCTTGCGAGCAAGCGGATGCGGCGTTGCGTGTGTGGCGCAAGCTGAAACCCGATCTTGCCCAAGAACGCCTCGTCACTGTGTACGAAACACTTGAGCGCCCGCTCCCGCCAGTCCTGGCGTCGATGGAGCGTGAGGGGGTCAAGATTGATCCGGCGATGCTCTCGCGCCTCTCCGGCGATTTTGCGCAGCGCATGCTGCAATACGAACAGGAGGCGTATGGCCTTGCGGGCCGCGAGTTCAACATGGGCTCGCCCAAACAGCTCGGCGAAATTCTGTTCGACGAAATGAAGCTGCCCGGCGGTTCGAAAACCAAAACCGGAGCCTGGTCCACCGATGCCAGCATCCTCGAAGAGCTTGCCGAAGAGCATGATCTGCCGCGCAAGCTCTTGGACTGGCGCCAACTCTCGAAGCTGCGTTCGACGTACACAGAAGCGCTGCAAGCAGCGGTGAATCCGCACACGAAGCGCGTGCACACGACATACGCGCTGGCCGCAAGCACGACGGGCCGCCTCGCGTCGAACGATCCGAACCTGCAGAACATCCCGATCCGCACCGAAGAAGGCCGCCGCATCCGCGAGGCGTTCATTGCGGAGAAGGGCAATGTCCTCGTCAGCGCCGATTATTCGCAGATTGAACTCAGGCTGCTGGCGCACGTCGCCGACATTCCGCAATTGAAGCAAGCCTTCGCCGATGGCGTCGATATTCACGCGCGCACCGCGTCGGAGATGTTCGGTGTACCGGTGGAGGGGATGCCGAAAGAGATCCGCAACAACGCCAAGGCTATCAATTTCGGCATTATCTATGGCATTTCCGCCTTCGGCCTTGCTCGCAATCTCGGCATCGAGCGCGAAGAGGCGAGCGCGTACATCAAGAAGTATTTCGAGCGCTTCCCCGGCATCCGCGACTATATGGAAGAGACTAAAACCTTCGCGCGCGCTAATGGCTACGTGAAAACCATCTTCGGCCGCCGCATCTGGGTCAAAGGCGTGCAATCTAAGAACGGCCAAGAGCGCCAGTTCGGCGAACGCCAAGCCATCAACGCCCCGCTCCAAGGCGCTGCCGCCGACATCATCCGCCGCGCCATGGTGCGCCTGCCCGATGCGCTCGCGCGATCAGGGCTGAAAGCACGCATGCTGCTGCAAGTGCACGATGAATTGGTGTTCGAAGCGCCAAAGCACGAAGCAGATGCGCTCTGCGCATTGGCGCGCACCGTCATGGAAGGCGCGCCGGAGCCCGCCGTACAGCTCAGCGTGCCGCTAACGGTCGAAGCGAAGGCGGGCGCGACTTGGGGTGCGGCGCACTAAACGTTGCGATGCAGTCAAATCCCGCGCATGCTTCAGCACATGAAGCACTCGATCGCCGCCGCCTTACTGGTTTTTGCGCTCGCCGCCTGTTCACCGCCCGCGGCGGAAGCGCCGCCGCCTGCGGCGGAGACGCCTACGCCCGCGGCGGACGAGCAGACAGCCGGCGGCGGCCAAGCGATGTTCATGGCGCCGTCGGGTAACATTGCGTGCGTCTACACGCCGGCAGGCGGGACGGATGTGTATCAAACCGCTGACGGCGCAGCCGAGCTTTCATGCGATCGCAACGAGCCCGAGTACGTGCGCATTGTGATGTCCGAACTTGGCGCAGCGCAGATCGTCCCGACGGACGAGCGCAGCTGCTGCAGCGGTGAGGTCATTCCCTATGGCGAGCGCTGGATCGATGGCCCGTTCATTTGCGACGTCAGCGAAGCAGGCGTGCGCTGTTCAAGCACGGAAGGCCACGGCTTCACGCTGAGCCGCACGCAAGCCGACGTACGCTAGGCGTTTTGAAGGCCTGCGAGAGGCGCCACCTTTTCAACATCTTTCGCGTTGTTCGGATGTGCTTTCACTTTCCAGAGAGCGGGCGCTGTCGCTGCTCTAGAAGTTGTTTTCTTTAGCCCCATTGACGGCTAAGAAGGCCAGGACCAATTCATTACGGGTTAGTCAGGAACGCACGGACACACATGGCCACGATCGCCCTTGTCGATGATGACGAGAACATTCTCGCCTCTCTGAAAGTTCTGTTCGAGAGCGAAGGCTACACGGTGCGCACCTATACGGATGGGGCCACCGCGCTTGCCGCGCTGTCGGAGACGCCGCCGGACATCGCCATTCTGGACATCAAGATGCCGCGCATGGACGGCGTTGAGGTGCTGCGCCGCTTGCGGCAAGGCTCAAACCTGCCGGTCATCTTCCTGACATCGAAGGATGACGAGATGGATGAGGTGGTCGGCTTCAATGTCGGCGCCGACGATTACATCTCGAAGCCGTTCTCCCAGCGCCTGCTGAGCGAGCGTGTCAAAGCGCTGCTGCGCCGGACGCGCGCCGGCACGCCGGGCGCTGAGCCGGTTGGCGATAAGAAGCCGATCGTGCGCGGCGAACTGACTCTCGATCCCAATCGGCACGCCTGCACCTGGAAGGGCGAAGCGGTTCGCCTTACGGTGACGGAGTTCCTAATCCTCCAGGCGCTGGCGCAGCGCCCGGGTTACGTGAAAAGCCGCGACCAATTGATGGACGCGGCCTATGATGACCAGGTCTATGTCGACGATCGAACCATCGACTCGCACATCAAGCGGCTCCGCAAGAAGTTCCGCGACATCGACGGCGACTTCGACGCCATCGAAACCCTCTATGGCGTTGGTTACAGGTATAACGAAGTCTGATGGCTGGCGGGCGTTCGCGCGTTCGCGCATCGCCCGCATCATCTTCATCTGGAACTTCGCCGGCCTTCTCGTCCTGATCGTCGGCGTGTTGCTGATGACCGAAATGCGCGCCGGGCTCACCGAAGCGCAATTCAACAACATGCGCACACAGGGCGAGCTGATCACCAATCTGCTGATCGAGACTGGCACCGTTGAGGGCGATCCCTATCCGTATGTGAACGAAGACGCGGTGCGGCTGGTTCTGCACCGCATTTTGCCGCCCGTCGCCGAAGGCGCGCGCGCCGGCGTTGGCCGTCCGCGCGTGCGCATGTTCAGCCCAGATGGCCGCACCATCGCTGATAGCGATGTCATGTATGACAGCATGGAAGAAGCGCCGCTGCCCGGTATCGGCGAGGGCTCCAGCCTACAAGATCGCATCGGCCGCGCTGCACAGCGTGTCGAGTATTTGCGTCTGACGCCGTGGAACCCGACCATCTCGCTGGAAGAGGAGCGCGCGCGGGCGCTGCGCGGTGAGATCGTCACCGGCGAACGGCTCAACGAGCGCGGCGAGCGCGTCGTCTCGGTGACGCTGCCCTTGCGCCGCGTGCAGCAAGTGATGGGCGTCGTCACGATCGAAAGTGCCGACGTGGAGCGGATTTTGGTGGCGGAGCGCGCCAGCATGATCCCGTTCGTGATCGGCGCGACAATCGCGATTTTCTTATCGTCTCTGCTGCTCGCGCTCTTTATCGCACGCCCATTGCGGCGCCTCGCGGGCGCAGCGGATTCGCTGCGTCACACCGGCGCAACGCGCCTCCATCTGCACGATGTCGCCAAGCGCAAAGATGAGATCGGCGCGCTCGCGCATTCGCTCGAAGCCATGACCAACGCACTCGCGGATCGCATCGATGCGAATGCGAACTTCGCCGCTGATGTCAGCCACGAGATCAAGAATCCGCTGGCTTCGATTCAATCCGCTGTCGCGTCCGCGCGCGCGGCGCAAACGCCTGAACAGCAGGCGCAGATGCTCTCTATTGTGGCGCAAGACGTGCAGCGCCTCGATCGCTTGATCACCGACATCGCCCGCGCGAGCCGAATCGAGGCCGAAACCGCGCGCACCGATTTGCAGCATGTTGATATCGGCACGCTGCTGTTTGAACTCACGCGCGCTTATGCGCCGCCGCCGGGCGAGCGCGCACCGGTGGCCGTGGTGTTCGGCGGGCCGCGGCCGGAAGGCGCGATCGTGCTTGGCCAGCCTGGGCCGCTCGGCCAAGTGTTCCGCAACCTCATCGATAACGCGCGCTCGTTCAGTCCCGAAGACGGCCAAGTGCGCGTCTCAGCGTCGATCGTGCGCACCAAGGACGGCCAGACCGTTCGTGCGCTGGTGGAGGACGACGGACCGGGTATTCCCCCGGAAAATCTCGAGACGGTGTTCGAGCGATTCTACACCCAGCGCCCGAAAGGCGCGGCCTTCGGCGGCAATTCGGGGCTGGGTCTATCCATCGCCCGGCAGATCATCACTGCGCTTGATGGGCGAATTTACGCGCAGAACCGTGAGGAAGGCGGCGCTCGGCTGATCGTGGAGCTGCCGATCCCCAGCTTGGCTCGGCCATGAGGCGGCCATTGGTCGAAAACTGCAATCGCAGTGTGACTTTAGCTTTTATCGCAGGCGCGAAGGGGTATTCTCCGCGCCCTCGACTAGAGCCACTGGCGGGTGGCGGGAGCTTTGAATGATCGGTGTCGTCGTGGTGTCCCACGGCCGTTTGGCGGATGAATTCATCGCCGCGGCTGAGCACGTACTCGGGCCACAAGAACAGATGCGCGCCATCGCCATCGGACCGAATGACAACATGGAAGAGCGCCGCGCCGATATCATCGACGCAGTGCGAAACGTTGATCGCGGCGACGGTGTTGTCATCCTCACCGACATGTTCGGCGGCACGCCGTCGAACTTGGCGATCTCGGTGATCAATCAGGTGAAGACGGAAGTCATCGCCGGCGTGAATTTGCCGATGTTGATCAAGCTTGCCGAGGTCCGCGATAAAGTCAGCTTGCCGGAAGCGGCGCTGGCGGCGCAGGATGCAGGCAGACGCTACATCCGAGTCGCGTCCGTGGAACTGGCCGGCGGAGCCGCCTAACCTCAGGGGCGCGTGTGAGCGTCAAGCGTACGATCTCGGTCATCAACAAGAAGGGCTTGCACGCGCGTGCGTCGCGCAAGCTGGCCGAGCTTGCGCTCAATTTTGAGAGCACGCGCATCCTCGTGCGCAAGGAAGACGACGAAGCGGACGCCCGCTCGCTCATGGATCTGATGATGCTGGGCGCGGGCATCGGCACCGATGTCGAAGTCGAGACACGCGGCCCGCAAGCAGAGCGGGCGATGGCCGAGGTCGAGGCGCTATTCGCGGCGCGCTTTCACGAAGACGAATAGTATGGAGCGCGGGCGTCCTCGCCCGCACGCCGCCATACCGATCAAGCGGCGTGTTTGCCGGTAGCCGCAAGCGGGCGAGGACGCCCGCGCTCCATACGCCCCCTTTTCGCCACATTCGCTGCATCCCTGCCTCGAACCGGAGGGGAGTAGTTTATGCGCAGGATGTTCGGCTTGGCCTTGGCGGCCATGGCGCTTTTAGTCTGCAGCGCGCAGGCGCCGTCAGGGCGTCTTGAGTACGAACTCACACCCATCCTCGAAAACGGGGCGCTCACCGCGGTTCAAGTCGATCTCCGCTTCCGCGGTGAATCTGACGGCGAAACCGATTTGCGTTTGCCGGATGAGTGGGGCGGCCAGCCAGAGCTTTGGCGCTCGATTGCCGACGTCACCGCCGTCTCCGGCGCAACCATCGCCAACGGCGAAACCGCCAATCAGCGTATCCTCACCCATCGCCCGAACGCGCGGCTTCACGTGCGTTATCGTGTCATCCAGGATTTCGAAGGCGCGCCGAATGCGCGCCAGGGCAATGCGTATCGCCCGGTCATTCAGCCAACCTATTTCCACCTGATCGGCAACGCTTTCATGGTGACGCCCGGGCAAAGCGCGGAATCGACGCCGGTGCGCTTTCGCGTGCGTGGCTTGCCGCGCGATTGGCTCTATGCGTCTGACCTCGAACACCCAGATCTGCGCCTCGGCGATGTCTGGTCGAGCGTCGTCATCGGTGGCGATTTCCGCATCCATGAAGATCGCGCCAATCGCGTCCGCGTCGCGCTGCGCGGCGAATGGAGCTTCACCGACGAAGCGTTCACGGAGAGCGTCGTCCAGATCATCGCTGCACAACGCCACTTCTTCGGTGATCGGCCGTCGCCGTATCTGGTGACTGTCATCCCGCTGGAATCGCCGCAACAAGGCTGGCTCTCGATCGGCGGCACCGGGCTCGGCGATGCGTTTGCGTTCTTCGCCACCACCAACGCCGAAGCAGCGCAGATCACGCGTACGCTGGCGCATGAAGGCTTGCACACTTGGATCCCCGGAGAGATCGGCGGCATGGCGCAGGAGGATCAGGCGCTAGAGTATTGGTTGTCCGAAGGGTTCACGGACTTCTTCACCGGCCGCGTTCTCGTCCGCGAACGGATTTGGACGCCCGAGCAGTTCGCCAACGATCTGAACGAAGCGCTCCGCGCCTACGCGCAATCACCGGAGCGCGCGTCCACCAATGCGCGCGTTCTCGAAGCATTCTGGTCAAGCCGAGATGTGCAGCGTTTGCCGTATCTGCGCGGCCGCTTTCTGGCGACGATCTGGGATCAGCGCCTGCGTGCAAGCGGACGCGATTTCGACGATGTCGTGCTCAGCATGCGTGCGCGCGTCGAGGCAGGCGATGAGCGCCACGCTGTGGAGATTTTCCCTGAAGTGATCCGCGAACTCGGCATCGATCCAGCGGCTGAGATCGAGCGCTACATCACGAATGGCGAAGCGATTTTGCTGCCGGAAGACGCGTTTGCGCCCTGTGGCGTGATCGAAACGCGGCAAGTTCCGGCGTTTCATCGCGGCTTCAACATCGAAGCGACGCAAGCCAACAACAACATCATCACAGGCGTCGATCCAACCCATCCGGCTTACGCCGCCGGCATGCGCGATGGCATGACGCTCATCCGCCGCGATGGCGGCGAGATCGGCAATGCGTCGCTTGAGATTGGCTATGTTGTCCGTGACGGTGATGTGGAGCGCACGTTGCGCTACATGCCGCAAAGCGCTCAGATGTTTACCGAGCAGCGTTTGGTGCTGAGCGAAAACCTCATCGACAACACGTTAGGGCAATGCCTGGCCGTTATCGGCGGGACGTAACCAGTTCCGCGCGGGAACCGATTGCCACATCGCGACGTTTGTATCTCGCCGCACCCCATGGCGGCGGGAGGAATCACAATGTCCGTTGAAACACTTATCATTTGGCTGATTGTCGGCGCAGTCGCCGGGTGGCTTGCGGGCCTTGTTGTGCGCGGCGGCGGCTTTGGCCTCGTCGGCAATATCATCGTCGGCATCATCGGCGCGTTCTTGGGCGGCTGGCTGTTTGGTCTCGGCGGCATCTCGATTGGCGCTGGCATCATCAACACCATCTTCACCGCCTTCATCGGCGCGGTTGTGCTCTTGCTTTTGGTTCGCGTCATAAAGCGCGCATAAAAGATGGCGGCGCCGGACTGGTTGATCAACACGTTCGGCGTCGCCGCCGGCCTTTGCTCAATGGCGAGCTTTGTCCCGCAGATCATGAAAATCGTGCGCGAGCGTGACGCGTCGGCGATCTCACTTGGCATGTATGCAGTGACGACGGTCGGCTTCATCTGCTGGACAATTTATGGCGCGCTCAGCGGCTCGTGGCCGGTGATGCTCGCCAATGCCGTTTGCCTTTGTCTCGTTCTCGTAATTCTCGCATTGCGCTTGCGCTTTGGCGACGGAAACGCTTGAAGACGATCGATCCAAGGAGAACCCTCGATGTTTAAGCGCGCCGCCGTGCTTGTTGCGATCGGTTTTCTTGCGGCGTGCCAAGCCGAAGCGCCCGAGCCCGCGGCGCCGGACGTGCGGCTTTATGCAATAGATTGCGGACGCGCTGAATTCACCAATGTCGATATATTCGCCGATGATGGCAGCTTCGCGAACCAGTCGCGCACGTTGGTCGATCCTTGCTATCTGATCCGCCACCCGAGCGGCGATCTCATCTGGGATACGGGCTTTCCGGACGCAGTCGCCGCTATGGCGCAGGGGCTCGACATTCCGCAGATGGGCGCGCGCGTCACCATGGAGCGCACGCTGGTTGAACAGCTGGCTGAACTCCAGCTGACGCCTGCGGACGTGGAGTTTGTCTCGTTCAGTCACGCGCACGGCGATCACACCGGCAACGGCAATCTGTTCGCCAGCTCAACCTGGATCGTTGACGCGGACGAGCGTGATTATCTCTTCCGCCCGGAAGCGCGCGCCGATGCGCAAGCCTTTGCGGCCTACAATCAGCTCGAAAATGCGCAAACGACATTGATCGAAGGCGATGCGAGCCACGACGTCTTCGGCGATGGCTCTGTCGTCATCTATCAGACGCCGGGCCACACGCCTGGTCATACCGTTCTGCTGGTGCGCTTGCCAAACGCGGGCGCGGTTTTGCTGACGGGCGATATGTACCACCTCGCTGAAAGCCGCGAGCGCCGCACCGTGCCGCGCTTTAACGTTGATCGCGCCCAAACGCTTGCATCGATGGATATCGTCGAGCGCCTTGCGACCGAGAACAGCGCGCTCGTCATCCGCCAGCACGTGCAGGAAGATTTCGACGCGCTGCCGCGGTTTCCCGAGGCGCTCAACTAGATACCGAATTGGGCGCTTCGCCAGCGAGGCGAATATCTCGCGCCCGCAGTCCGGGAAACGCACGCCTGCCGCGCGCAAAACCTTTGATTCCGCCGCTTAGAGGCGGAGAATTTGCGTCTTTATTCATGCGCCTCGGCAGGGAGCAGCGCACATGACGCCGGAAAACCAGCAAGCCGCACTCAATTGGTTCACCGATTGGGTGCCGCGTATTCTGCTCGCGATCCTCATCCTCATCATCGCGCACTTTGCCGCCAAGGCCGTGAAGTGGGCGATCGCGCAGGGCATTGACCGCATTCCGTTCTTGTCACGCCGCGATGGGCCGAGCGCATCGAGCGCCAAGCCTTCAGGGCCAGACGTCGGCGCCCGCGTTGGCGAGGTCGGCTATTGGCTGGTGTGGCTCCTGGGCTTGATGGCGGCGCTGGCGCAGCTTGGCCCGTGGGCGCAGCCGGTGGTCACTCCGCTCAACGGCATGGTCGCGGGCTTCTTCAATTATCTGCCGAACATTGTCGGCGCGGTGCTCATCTTCATCATCGGCTTTGCAATGGCGACGATTGTGCGCCGCATGGTCGAGGCGATGGTCGACGCCGTAGAGCTTGACCGCCGCTTGATCGACGCAGGCTTTACGCACACGCCGAGAGGCCCCGGCCTTGGGCGCCTGCTCGGCCTGTTGGTGTTTACGCTGATCATCATCCCGGTCGCGATCGCAGCGCTCGAAATCCTTCAGATTGAAGCGATATCGCGCCCAGCCACGGCGATGCTGGAAGAAATCCTGGCGACCATCCCGCGCGTGATTGGCGCGGCGTTGATCGTCTTCATCGCCTACGTCATCGGCCGCTGGATCATGACGCTGACCGAAGAGGGCCTAAAGTCGATCTGCTTCGATCAGATCATCACGTCGATCGCCAATGCCGAGCCAGTTCGCGTCGGCCGCGAGGGTATGGATTTAACCCCGGGCGTCGACACGGTCGACTTTAAGTCTTTCCCGCCGTCGCGCATGATTGGCTTGGCGGTGCTAATCGGCATCATTCTGTTTGCCGCCGTTGAAGCGGCGCGCCTGCTCTCGTTCGGCGCGATGGCTGTGATGTTGACCGAAGTGCTGGTGCTGGCGAGCCGCGTGCTCTTCGGCGCTGTCATCATCGCGCTCGGCATCTTGTTGGCGAACATCCTCGCCGCCGCCGCGCGCCGCGAAGGCAAGGCGTCATCCGAGATCATGTCGACGCTGGTGCGTTGGGGCGTGATCGCGCTGGCGACGGCGGTGGGCCTACGCTTCATGGGCCTCGCTAACGATATCATCGTCCTCGCCTTCGGCCTGATCCTGGGCTCGGTCGCGGTGGCCGTAGCGCTCGCGTTCGGCATCGGCGGACGCGACGCGGCCAAGCGGCTGCTCGATCGCTGGACCAGCGGGACCTAAGCGCACAACCGGCTCCGAAGCGGCAACACCGCCGAAGGGTTGTTGGCATGCCGCGTAATGTTGTGTATAGACAACATTACGATGTCAGTTCACAATCGTATATCGGTTTTCCGCGCGGAGCGGGGCATGAGCCGCAAGGACTTGGCTGAGGCCGTGGGCGTGAACCCGCAGACCATCGGCTACCTCGAGCGCGGCGACTACGCCCCGTCGGTCGAACTGGCCCTGAAGATCGCCGCCGTGTTCGGCGCGCCCGTGGAAGTGCTGTTCTCGCTGAAGCCGTTCTCGAGCTTGGCGCAGATCATTCGAAACAAAGGAGACGACTGAGATGTACGTCCGTTCGCGCCGCCGCCCGATGGGGCGCGCCATGTCGCCGCTCTTGGCGCGGAGCCTTTTTGTAGCGCTCTACACGCTTTATCCGCTCGGCTGCATCCTGCAGCTCGGCCCCGATACGGGCGAGGATTTGCCGGTTCTCAGCATCATTGGCCTGCTCATGGTCGCCGCCTCATTCTTGGCGTTTGCGGTTCTGGCGGGTTCGAGCTTTCAACGCCAAGCGCAGGAGCAGGACGCCAAGCTCGACGAGCGCGAACTGGCGCAGCGCAATCGCGCCGCTTACGGCGCCTTCTCGCTGCTGGCCGGCCTCGTCGCACTGGCGCTGCTTTACATGAACCTGCGCCTTGATTTCGTTGACCAGTTCCCACTCTGGGCGCCGACGACGCCTGAGCACTGGAACGCGCTGTTCTGGGGCGCAATCATGCTCGGCCTGACGCTGCCTGCGGCATTCCTGGCCTGGGAAAAAGAGCCGCCATTCGAAGATTGAGCGCGCGGCAATTGCAACCCGCGGCGGGCGTTGCTATGTGCACCGCGCCCGCCGAGGAGCGTTGCGACGGCCACTTGATGGCCGCCAGGCTCGACGGGCTTTCCATTTGGAAAACGACGCTCGCCGCTTTCGAAGGAGGGCGCGCGATGAGCGCTACAGATTACGTCGTTCGTGACATCAACCTTGCTGACTATGGTCGCAAGGAAATCGATATCGCCGAAACCGAAATGCCGGGCCTGATGGCCACGCGCGCGGAATACGGCCCCAAGCAAGTGCTGAAGGGCGCCCGCATCGCCGGTTCGCTGCACATGACCATCCAAACCGCTGTGCTGATCGAGACGCTGCAAGCGCTCGGCGCCGACGTGCGTTGGGCCTCGTGCAACATCTTCTCGACCCAAGACCACGCCGCTGCCGCGATCGCCGCGAAGGGCACGCCAGTGTTCGCCACCAAGGGCGAGACGCTGCTTGAGTACTGGGACTACGCCCACCGCATTTTCGAATGGTCCGACGGCGGCTACGCCAACATGATCCTCGATGACGGCGGCGACGCGACGCTGCTGTGCGTGCTCGGCCCGAAGGCTGAGAAGGATCCCTCGATCCTCAACAACCCGACCAACGAAGAAGAAGAAGCGCTCTACGCCACGATGAAGCGCTACCTGAAAGAGAAGCCCGGCTTCTACTCAGCCATCCGCGACGCCGTGAAAGGCGTGTCGGAAGAAACCACGACAGGCGTTCACCGTCTCTATGAAATGGCCAAGAAGGGCGATCTGCCGTTCCCGGCCATCAACGTGAACGACAGCGTCACCAAGTCGAAGTTCGACAACCTCTATGGCTGCCGTGAATCACTCGTCGACGCGATCCGTCGCGGCACTGACGTGATGCTCTCGGGCAAGGTCGCTGTCGTTGCCGGTTACGGCGATGTCGGCAAGGGCTCGGCCGCGTCGCTTCGCCAAGGCGGCGCGCGCGTGAAGGTGACGGAAGTCGATCCGATCTGCGCGCTGCAAGCGGCGATGGAAGGCTATGAAGTCGTGACCATGGACGATGCGGCGCCGCATGCCGACATCTTCGTCACCGCGACCGGCAACAAAGACGTCATCACCGTCGATCACATGCGGGCGATGAAGAACAACGCCATCGTCTGCAATATCGGCCACTTCGATTCAGAAATTCAGGTCGCTGGCCTGAAGAACTTCAAGTGGGACGAGATCAAGCCGCAAGTGCACCACATCGAGTTTCCGGACGGCAAGAAGATCATCCTCTTGTCAGAAGGCCGCCTCGTGAACCTCGGCAACGCCACGGGCCACCCGAGCTTCGTCATGTCGGCCTCGTTCACCAACCAGACGTTGGCGCAGATCGAACTCTGGACCAACGGCAAGGCGTACAAGAACGAAGTCTACACGCTGCCGAAGCACCTCGATGAAAAAGTCGCGATGCTCCACCTCGACAAACTGGGCGCCAAGCTCACCAAAATGTCGAAGGCGCAAGCCGATTATATCGGCGTGCCAGAAGCCGGCCCGTTCAAGCCGGATCACTACCGCTACTAAGACTGGCGCTACTAAGAAACGCGAAAGCGCCCCGGCCAAAAGCTGGGGCGTTTTTCTTTGTGGACGCCAGCGTCTCTGTCCCGACGCATTGCGCCGCGACCCGCCTGAGCGCTAGAAAGCCGCTCATCGGGGACCGCCGCTTACATGCTGATCTCAGCCACACGCACACTCTCAGCGCTGACGACGCGTGCGCTGTTCTATGTCGCGCTCTTTATCGTCGTGGTTGTGCTGCACGTAGCGCTCACCAGCGCGCTGCGCACCGAGGGCTGGAACGGCAGCGCGTCATTGCTCACGTCCGGTGTTGTTGTGCTCGGCCTCGTGCTGATCGCGGTCAACGTCGCCGATTGGGTGTCATCGAAACTGCGCGAGCATCGCGAGATGCAGCGCGTGAAACAGCGTCTGCCGAGCGGGCCGTGCTGCGTGCTGTGGAAAAACGCCGAGCCGGCGCAGGAGAGCGAAGACGCTATGCCGTGGGAAGTCGCTGGGCCTTTGCGCGCGCGCTATCCGAAGCTTGCGCGGCGCTTGGGCGTTGAGGGCGTGGCCATCGCCGAGTTCGAGATCGCCGCCGGCGGCAAGGTGAAGAACGTTCACTGCGTCTATGCGTGGCCATCCGACGTCTTCTTCGACTCCGCCCGCGAAGCATTGCTCAACACGCAATTCCAACCGAAGGCCGATCAGCACGTCCGCTTCGGTTCGAGCTACCGGATGCCGTTCGTCTTTCGCATCGCAGGCGCATCGAAGGTCAAGGAAGCGGGGCGGCGCGCGCACACGCTGCGGCCGACTCTGCAGGCGGCTCAACAGGCTGTGGAAAAGTTGCGCAGCCCCAACTGATCATACGTGTTAACGCGTTGATCTTTCTTAACTTAACCACCCGTTCACACTTTTAAGGTGTTGTTAACGCTTCCTGGCGCCCGCGTGCGTGCATTCGCGCGCGACGTGCGGGAGGATGACCGTCGGGGTCTGGCGATTCGTTTCGCCGCAAGATGGAATTAGGGGTCGGCTTTGGACGGCGGATTCGCAAGCTTGCTTGTGGCGGCTGGCGCAGCTGCAATCGCGATCGCATCGCTCTTATGGGCGTTGCGTGTAACCGATAGCGCGCGCGGCACGGTCGAAGTCTGGAAAAAGCGCGTGCGCGATCTTGAGGACAAGGTCGCGTGGGCTGACGCCGTGTTCGGCGCGTTTCCGGGCGTCGTGCTGATCTGGGAAGATCTCGCCGCTGACGGCGAAGGCGAATGGGGCAGCCCGCGCATTTACGGCAGCCCGCTGGCGCTCGCCGGCTTGCTGCGTTTCTCCGACAACGCAGCGGCGGCGGAATCGTCCGTGCGCATCCTGCAAGGCCTCTCGCTGTTCGACGCGACAGACTCCACCGGCGCCAACACGCGCCTTGCGCCCGTGATTGGGCGTTTGCGCCGCGAAGGCGCGCCATTCTCGTTGAAGATCACCACGCCCGATGGCGTTTACGTCGAGGCTGACGGCCGCACTGCCGGCGCGCGCGCTGTGGTGTGGCTGCTCGATGCGGGCGTGCGCGGACTTGAAGATAGCGGTGTGCGCGTCGAAGGCGGCCGCGAAATCATCGCGCGCGACCCGACTGCGTTCCTCGAAATGTGGAACGGCGCGCCGTTCATGGCTTGGCGCGTGAGCGGCTCGCTGAAACTCGAATGGGCCAACCCTGAATATCTCACAGCGCTCGAAGCCCGTTCGCTCGATCAAGCGCTGACGCGCAATCTGCAGCTCGACCAAGGCGCCGTTGATCTCGCGCGCAAAGCCATCGACACCGGCGAAGCGCAAGAAGAAACCCGCTCCGCCGTCATTGCCGGCCAGCTCCGCACCATGCGCGTTCGCGTCAGCCCCGTCGCCGGCGGCGCCGCGGGCATCGCCATTGACGTCACCGAAGCCGAAGCGGCGCGCGATCTGCTCGCCAAGCAACAGCGCGCGCACGACGAAACACTCGACCACCTCGCCGAAGGCATCGCCGTCTTTGATGCGCAGCGGAAGCTCGTCTTCCACAATCGCGCCTTCGAGCAGATGTGGAATCTCGACGCCGGCTTCTTGGCCGACCGCCCCGCGCACGCCGCTTGGCTCGATTACCTGAAGGAAAAGCGCAAACTGCCGGCGCACGCGAACTACGCCGAGTGGCGGGCGCGTGAGTTGGCGCTTTATCTTGAAGTCGCGGAACTCCCGCAGGATTTCTGGGTGCTGCCCGATGGCCGCATGCTCCGCATCGCGCGCCAGCGTCACCCGAGCGGCGGCTTGCTGATGATCTTCTCCGACATCACCAACGAAGTCGCATTGAAGAGCTCGTACGACGCGCTGCTGCAAACGCAGAAAGCCGCACTCGATAAGCTGCACGAGGCCGTCGTGGTCTTCGGTCTCGATGGCCGCTTGAAGCTCTCGAACGCTGCGTTCAACGCGATGTGGCGTCTGGAAGAGGGCGCGATCAGCGACGGCATGGCGTTCGATGCTGTCGTCGGCGCCTGCGAGAAGCTTTTCCACGATAAGGCCGAGTGGGCGAAAGTCCGCGGCCGCATCACTGACCCGTCGCCCGAAGCGCGCACCGAATATCGCGGCGAGATGCGCCGCAGCGACGAGAGCGTGCTCAAATTCCTCACCCGTCCGCTGCCGGACGGCGCAACCCTCGTCGCCTTCCAAGACATCACCGCCGACCGCCGCGTCGAAGACGCGCTGCGTGAGCGCGCCGAAGCGTTCGAAACCGCCGATAAACTTAAAGGCCAGTTCGTCGAGAACGTCTCCTACCAGCTGCGCAATCCGCTCCAAGCCATTTACGGCAACGCCGAAATGCTGGCGCACAAAGTGTTCGGCCCGCTCAACGATCGCCAGGTCGAGCAAGTGGATTCGATCATCGAAGCCTCGGGCTCGCTCTCGAAGCTGATCGACAACATCCTCGATGTCGCCATGGTCGAAGCCGGCAATGTCGTGCTCGATCCAGCGCCCATGGACGTGTTCGAAGCGATCACCGAGAGCGTGCAGATGGCCGCCTCGAAGGCGCGCGACACCGAAGTGCCGATCCGCGTCAAATGCGATCCGAAGATCGGCACGATCAACGCCGATCAAAAACGCATCACGCAAGTGATCGTGAATCTGCTCTCCAACGCGCTCCGCCACACCGAGCGCGGCGATACGATCACAGTCTCAGCCGAACGCCTCGATGGCGTCGTGCGCTTGACTGTGTCGGACACAGGCAAGGGCATGGCGTTCGATCAGCAAGCGCGCGCGTTCGATAGCTTCGAGAGCGGCGATCGCCGCGGCGCGGGGCTTGGCCTCGCGCTGGTGCGCTCGTTCGTCGAAATGCACGGCGGCTGGGTCGCACTCTCCAGCGAACCGGGCCGCGGCGTCACCGTAACCTGCCACTTGCCCGAGCACGCCCCCAACACCGGCCCACCACCGCCGCCAAGCCGGAAAGCAGCTTGATCTCTCCCTTCTCCCGCACGGGCGGGAGAAGGTGGCCCGCAGGGCCGGATGAGGGTGGGAGCGTCAGAAATTGGCGCTACAACCCAGTCATGTTGCGGAACGGGCGATCAATCGAGCGCGCAAAGCGCAATCGCAAAGACCCGACGAGCGCGGAAGAGAAGCTCTGGTCCATGCTCCGCGCTCGCCGTTACCGCGATGCGAAATTCCGTCGTCAGCACGCAATCGGAATATACGTCGTGGACTTCGCCTGCGTTGAGCTGAAACTCGTTGTGGAGGTGGATGGTCCATCACACGATGACGAGGAGCAACGTGAGTTCGATGCCGAGCGGACAGCATATCTCGCGCGCTCAGAATGGCGCGTGGCGCGGATTCCGAATTCGGTGGTGTTTGAGGGTGGTGAGGGTTTGTATCTAATGCTGGATGCGGCGTTGGACGATAGCGCTTCGTCCTGAACGTCCCACCCTCATCCGTCGGCTTCGCCGACACCTTCTCCCGCCCACGCGGGAGAAGGAAAGGTGACCAACCTCAGTGCTGGCTCTTGGGCAGGCGCACGACCAAGCCGTCCAGCGCGTCGCTCACTTTGATCTGGCAGGAGAGGCGCGAATTGTCTTCGACGTCATTGGCGAAATCCAACATGGATTGCTCCATGCTCGACGCTTCGCCGGTCTTCGCCAGCCACTCCGGATCGACATAGACATGGCAAGTCGCGCACGCGCAGGCGCCGCCGCAATCGGCGTCGATGCCGGGTACGGCGTGCTTCACCGCCGCTTCCATCACCGTCTGGCCGTTCGGCGCGTCGATGACGTGCTCTTTGCCGGTGTGCTCGATGTAAGTGATCTTCGCCATGTCCCGTTCAAACCCTTCAGCGCGCCGCGGCGACTATTTCTTTCATCGGACGAGACTCATCTTCAAGCTCTGACGGCGCGACGGTTCGCCCCGTCTGGATGAGCATCTTCGCCCCTAAATACTCTGCCGGCCGGTTCACCGCATCGACGGCGATCAGCTTAGGCCCCTTGTAATAGAACGCCGCGAAAGCGCGGTCAGCCATGACGCCGCGTAAGACGATGTGGTCATAGCCCTGGAAAAGCCCGGCGATCTGCAGTTTGAGGTCGTACTGGTCGGACCAGAACCAGGGCGCTTCCTCGACGTGAGGCTTTCCGCCGGTGATGGCGGCGGCGACGATCTTGGCGCCTTCGACCGCATTGTGGACGCTTTCCAACCGCGCCACGCGCTCGTCGAAGTGAACGATCGGACGGGCGGCACAATCACCGATCGCGTAGATCGCGGGATCGGAGGTGAGGCACTGGCGATTGGTGACGATGCCGTTCTCGACCGCGAGGCCACATTGCTGCGCCAACGCTACTTCTGGCGTGACGCCAATGCCGGCGATCACGATATCCGCGGGCACGTCCGCGCCGTCGCTCAGTGCGACGCCGGTGACGCGGTCGCGGCCCTTGATCAAAGCCGGCTGGCCGCCGAGCACAAAGCGCACGCC
This sequence comes from Hyphomonadaceae bacterium, assembly GCA_019753105.1. Lineage (GTDB taxonomy): Bacteria > Pseudomonadota > Alphaproteobacteria > Caulobacterales > Aquidulcibacteraceae > Vitreimonas. Next base: position 85,858 of record JAIELJ010000001.1, on the reverse strand, counting down.
TTGGCGTGTATGTTCATCAAGGAAAAAGCCCGCGACTTCCGGGCTGGTCACACGCGCGAGCGGCCGCACGGCCGTCTCGATCACGGTCACATCAAGCCCAAGCTGGCGCGCAACGGCGGCGGCTTCCAAGCCGATATAGCCTGCGCCAACCACAACCAATTTCGCGCCGCTCACCATGCGCGGCCGCAAGGCATCGGCATCAGCCGCAGTACGGAAGAGATGGACGCCATCGAGATCAGCGCCAACCAAAGGCAGCTTCCGCGGCTTCGCGCCCGTCGCTAGTACGAGCACATCGTATGGCAGCTCCCGCCCGCCCTCGACGCGCACGCGTCTATTGGCCCGGTCGATCCAGACCGCGCGCAGAGAGGTGAGCAGCGTGATGTTCTCTTCCGCGTACACACTGGCCGGCCGCAGCAGCAGCCGGTCCATGTCGTACTCGCCCTTGAGGTAAGCCTTGGAGAGGGGCGGACGCTGATAAGGCGGCGCAGGCTCTTCCCCGATCAGCGTAATGTCGCCGTCAAAACCGGCCTGACGCAGACGCTGGGCCGTCTCGCCGCCGGCCTGGCCGGCGCCGATGATGATGACGCGTTTGATTTCGCCCGTACTCACAGCGCCTTAGCTTTGAAGCGTCGCAGCGCCAGGCGCAAGCGGGCCTTGATGCCGCGCTTCCCCCAAGGCAGCATCCGCCGCCGTGAGTACTCACCCGACAAACGATTCGCGCGACCAAGCGCTGGCCCGCTTATTGGCCGAAACCGGCTTCGACCGCGCCGAGCGCTATCCGCTGGCCGGCGACGCCTCCACACGCCGCTATGAGCGCCTCGTCCAGGGCGAGCGGCGCGCCATGCTGATGGACGCGCCGTTCAGCGCCGAGAGCGCCCCGTGCCCGCCGGGTGCGACGGTCGCCGAGCGCCGCCTGATGGGCTGGAACGCGACGTCACGGCTGGCCGCCTCACGCGTCGAAGCCTTCGTCGCCGTGGCGCAGCATCTGGAAAGCTTAGGCCTCTCGCCGCCGAAAATTTTGGGCGCCGATTGCGAAGCGGGCTTCGCCATCCTCGAAGATCTGGGTGACTCCCTTTACGCAAACGTCATCCCACAAGGCGCTGACGAGATCGCGCTCTATGAGGAAGCCGCGCGCGTGCTGGCGCATGTTCACTCCGCGCCGATCCCCAACCGCATCGAAGGTCCCGGCGGCGCCAACTGGCCGATCCTCGATTACGATGCGCTCGCGCTCGAAGTGAACGCTGACCTCTTCGTCGAATGGTTGCCGCGCGCTGCTGATGTTCACATCGACGATAAAGCGCGCGCGCGCTGGGAGCAGGTGCGCGATAGCCTCATCGTCAAAGCGCTCGGCTTCCCGCGCGCCTTCACCATCCGCGACTATCACGCCGAGAATTTGCTCTGGCTGCCTGAGCGCGATGGCGTTCGACGCGTCGGCTTGCTCGATTTCCAGGACGCCGTGCGCGGTTGGCGCGCCTGGGACTTCGCCATGTTGCTCCACGATGCGCGTCGCGATGTCAGCTATCCTGCGCACGAGGCCGCGATCCGCGCCTATCTCGATGCCTGCGGCGCAAGCGAGGCAGAGTTCCAGCGCGAACTCGCCGTGCTCGGCGCCATCAATGCTATGCGCATCTTGGGTATCTTCTCGCGCCTTGCCGGCCGCGACGGCAAACAGCGTTATCTCGCCTTCATGCCGCGCGAGTGGGGTCACCTCTCACGCACGCTCGAACATCCCGCACTCGAAGACGCGCGTGATTTCGTCCAAAGCGTCGCTGCGCCCTATCTGGAGCGCGCAGCATGATCCCGCACACCGCCATGGTGCTTGCCGCGGGCCTCGGCACGCGCATGAAGCCGCTCACCGACGATCGCCCGAAGGCGCTCGTGCAAGTCAGCGGCCGCGCGCTGATCGATCATGTGCTCGATCGCTTGGTCGCTGCCGGCGTGAAACGCGCCGTGGTCAACGTGCATGCGTTCGCGGACATGTTGGAGGCGCATGTGCGCCGCCGCACGGATATCGAGATCGTCATCTCCGACGAGCGTCCGTTGCTGATGGAAACTGGCGGCGGCATTCGCCAAGCGCGACCGCTACTTGGCGATGCGCCGATTGTTGTCTGCAATATCGATAGCGTCTGGGAAGAAGCGCACGGCTCCGCCATCGCGCGCCTCGCAGCGGGTTATCACCGCCAGACCATGCCGTTCCGCTTGATGCTCGCATCGATGGATCAGTGCCTAGGCTTCGACGGCGCCGGCGATTTCTTCATGGACGATGCGGGCGTACTCACGTTCCGTGGCGATGCCCCAAGCGCGCCTTGGGCGTACATGGGCGCCTACATCATGGATCCCACCGTCATCGACAACGAGCCGCTCGAGCCGTTCTCGATGACGCGTCTGTGGCGCACGCTCGCGCCGAAAGGCCAGCTTCACGGCGCGCCGCTTGGCGGTTACTGGATGCATGTCGGCGATCCGCGTTCGCGTGGTGAAGCGGAAGCGCGATTGGCGGCGGCGGCGCCGAGTCCATGAGCGATCTGCCATTGGGGCTGCCCGAACCCTTGTTCGGCGGCTCAGCCCCGCGTCTGCGCGCGGCGCCGGCATCGGCTGCGTTCCTGGAAGTCCTCGCCAATGCGATGGCGAGCGAGCTCACCAAAAAGAACGATCCCTTCGCGCTCTCCGATGCGCTCGTGCTGCTGCCGAACCGTCGCGGCGCGCGCGGGCTCATGGACGCGTTCGCCAAACGCCTCGGTGGCGCCGCGCTCCTGCCCACCATCCGCCCGCTCGGCGACCCACACGCCAATGACGATCCCGATGTTTGGGGCGCCGATCTCATCGGCGACGATATCGCCCCACCGATCGACAAGATGCAGCGGCGCATGCAACTCGCATCGTTCATCCGCCGCCGCGACAAAGCCGAGAACGGCATCGAAGATCCCGCTCGCGCGCTCGCATTAGCCGATGAACTCGGCAAGCTGCTCGATAGCGCCGCCACCGTTGAGCGTGTCGAGTGGAGCAAGCTCCGCACGCTCGTCGAAGAGATCGATCTCGCCCGGCACTGGGCCAGCTCCGCTGCCTTCCTCGACATAATCGCCACCTATTGGCCGGAGATCCTGAAAGAGCAGGGCGTCAGCGATCCGGCCACGCATGGCGCCGCGATCCGCCTCGCACTCGCCGCGCGCTGGAAAGCCGATCCACCGAAGCGCCCGATCGTCATCGCCGGTTCGACCGGCTCGCAGCACACGACACGCGAGCTGATGCGCGTGGTCGCCAGCCTGCCACGCGGCGTTGTCGTGCTGCCTGGCGTCGATATCGATCTCGATGACTCGGCGTGGGATCTGATCGGCGATCAGCATCCGCAACACGCATTGAAGGATACGCTCAAAGCGCTCGGCGCCGATCGCCGCCAAATTCCGCTGATGGAGATCGAAAAATCTAGCGGACGCGCGCGCCGCGTGCTGATGCGCGAAGCCTTGGCGCCAGCCGAGAAAACCGCTGACTGGTTGGAGCGTCTCGAACTTGCCGGCGGCAAAGCCTTCGTCGCCGAGGGCGCCAACGGCTTGAAGCTGCTGGAGGCCGCGACCGAAGACGAAGAAGCCATGGCGATCGCGCTGATGCTGCGCGAAGTGCTCGAAACACCGAACGCCAGCGCCGCCGTCGTCACGCCGGACGCAGGCCTCGCCCGCCGCATCGAAGCGAAGCTCTCGCGCTGGGGCATCGCGCCCGCCGTCTCGCACGGCATGCCGCTGCGCGAAACCGATGCGGGCCGTCTCATAGCGCTGCTCTGCGAACTCGCACACGACGAAGGCGATCCGGTCGCACTCGCGGCGTTCTTGAAGCACCCGCGCGTCATCCTCGCGCGCGACGCCTACGGCCTCACGCGCCTCGAACACAAAATCCTTCGTGGCCCGCGCCGCTTCGATACGCTGCAAGACCTGATCGCTGTCGGTGAGCGCGGCGAACGCGGCAAACCGATCCCCGGCTGGCCGCAAGCGCGCGCCATTGTCGAAGCAACACGCACCGCACTCGCGCCGCTCACGGCGCTGATGTCGCAAAAGCAAGTCTCGCTGGCGAAATTCGCTGAAGCGCTCTCCGCCGTGGCGGAAGAGGCGACGCAGCACGAATGCTGGCAAGGCCGCGACGGCGAAGCCGCGGCATCGCTGCTCCGCGAAGCTATCACACACGGCGAAGCGCTCGGCCTCATGCACGTGCGCGCCGCACCGCGTGTGCTGATGAAGCTGCTCGGCGAAGGCAGCGTGGCGCCGCCGTCGCAAGCCGGTGATACGCGCATCGCCATATGGGGCTTGCTCGAAGCGCGCCTGCAGCGCCGCGAACTCATGATCCTCGCGGGTCTCAACGAAGGCACCTGGCCCGCACCACCAAGCGAGGACCCGTTCCTCTCGCGCGGCATGCGCGCGCGCCTGGGCTTGCCCTCGGTCGATGAACGCATCGGCTTGGCCGCACACGATTTCGCGCAACTCGCAAACGCGCCCAACGTCGTGATGACACGCGCGCTGCGCAAAGACGGATCACCCACCGTCGCCTCGCGTTGGCTCTGGCGTCTGCAAACCTTGATCAAGGGCGCGAAAGCCGAACTCGCAAGCGCGCAGTGTTACATCGATTGGGCGCAAGCCCTCGATCATCCGCCCGCCATCCACGCCGCGTCGCCGCCGAAGCCCAAACCGCCCGCGCATCAGCGCTTGAAGAAGATCAGCGTCACCACTGTGGAGACGCTGATCCGCGATCCCTACGCCGTCTACGCACGCCGTATCCTTGGGCTCGAAAACCTGAAACCCATCGGCGCGCCCGCAGGTCCAGCCGAGCGCGGCACGGCAGTCCACGCGGCCATCGAAGATTTCGGCGATGGCGACGATCCTAAACGTCTCTCCGATTTGCTCGACGAAAAGCTCCGCCACGCCGGCGTCTCCGCCGAACGCCGCGCCGCCGAACGCGAGCGTCTCAACGTGTCGACCAATGCGCTCATCGCCTGGTTCAACGAACGCCGTGGCCGCGCCGCTGAAGTACATCGTGAGAAGCGTGGCGAACTGGTGATCGGCGATGTCGTGCTCTCCGGCGTCGCCGATCGCATCGAGATCGCGCCAAACTATGCCGCGATCCTCGATTTCAAAACCGGCTTGCCACCATCCGACAAGCAAGTCGAAAGCGGCCTAAGCCCGCAGCTCTTGCTTGAAGCGGCGATGTTGGAAGAGGGCGCGTTTGCTGGTGTGCCGAAGTGCGAAGTGGGTGAGCTCATCTATTGGCGCTTCGGCGGCGCAGATCCGACGCCGCGGTCGGTCGAGCTTGCGAGCGGCATTCCCGTTGCGGCGCGCGAAGCGTTGGCGGAGCTGCGCAAACTACTTGCGCAATACGCCGAGCCGGAGCGGGCATTTCTATCGAAGCCGCGCGTCTTCAAGATCAAACTCTACGACGATTACGATCATCTCGCCCGGCGCAAGGAATGGGCTGACGAGAGGGCCGACGAATGAGCGAGCCTCTCGATCCGATCGCGGAAGCGACAGCCAACCAACGCATCGCCGCCAATCCGGCGACGTCGGTGTTCGTCACGGCGAACGCCGGCTCTGGCAAAACCAAAGTGCTCGTCGATCGCATCGCGCGCTTGTTGTTGCTGCCGGACTCGCGGCCATCGGCGTTTCTCTGCATCACCTACACCAAAGCCGCCGCCGCCGAGATGCAGCGCCGCTTGTTTGAACGCCTCGGCGGCTGGTGCGTCGCCGATGACGAAAAGCTTGCGGCGGAGCTGGAAAAACTCGGCGCGAAAGGCGCCGATCTCGGCAAAGCGCGCGCGCTCTTCGCGCAAGCGCTCGAGACGCCCGGTGGCCTGCGCATCCAAACCATCCACGCCTTCTGCGAACGCTTGCTCGCGCGCTTTCCGCTCGAAGCTGGCGTGGCGCCCGGCTTCGATATCGCCGACGAAGCCCGCGCCGCATCGCTGCTGGGCCAAGCACGCGCTGATGCCGCACTCGATGACGACGCACCGCGCGAAGCCTTTCGCCGCTTTGCCGCAAAGCTGCACGGCGAGGGGCTGGAAGCCTTCCTCGATCGCCTGGCACTTCGCCGCGCCGAGTTTCACCGCTTCGCCGAACGCAAAGGCCCGCTCTTCGCCGATCAAACACTGCGTGATCGCCACGGCGTCACGCAGAGCTTTGATGCTTATCTCCAGGCGCTACGCGCGCGCGCCGACATCGAAACGATGCGTGGCGCAATCGCAAAGCTGAACGAAGGCTCGACACGCGATCAGCAATGCGCCGATCGGTTGAAACGCGTCCTCGATGCGCTCGAAAACAAGCCCGCAAGCCTAGCCCACGCCTGCGCCGCATTTGCGCTCACCGGCGATGGCGATCCGCGCGACGCGTTCGCGACCAAAGCGACGCAGAAAACGCATCCAATGCTTGAAGGCGAACTCTCCGCCTTCGCTGACATCTGCCGCAGCGCCTACGAAACGCTCAACGCAATTGAACGCGCCGAAGATGCGGTCGCCGCCATGGCGCTCGCGCTGAAGCTCGACCAAGCTTACGCCGACGCAAAAGCGCGCGCGGGTGTGCTTGATTTCGACGATCTCATCGAACACGCGCAAACACTGCTGCAGCGCTCTGAAGCGGCGCCTTGGGTGCTCTACAAGCTCGATGGCGGTATTGATCACATCCTGATCGACGAAGGCCAGGATACGAGCCCCGCGCAATGGGATCTGATCACGCCATTGCAGGAAGAGTTCCTCGCTGGCGCCGGTGCACGCGAGAAAGCGCGCACGATCTTCGCCGTCGGCGATCCGAAGCAGAGCATTTACGGCTTCCAAGGCGCCGATCCCGAACGCTTCCTCGGCGAAGCGCAACGTCTCGGCGCGCGCGCGGCTGATGCTGGCGTTGCGTTCACCGCGCCCGAATTGCGCACATCGTTCCGCACCGTGCCCGAAGTGTTGCGCGCGGTTGACGAGACCATGCGCAACAAGCCGCTGATCGCGGGCCCCGGCGCGAGCGATGAGATCAAGCACCTCGCCGCGCGCGGCAAACACAGCGGCAGCGTCGAAGTCTGGCCGTGCACGCCGCGTCCTGTGATCGACGATCCCAAACCGTGGGATGCGCCTGTCGATATCCAAACCGGCCGCAGCGCGCCGGCGCAACTCGCCAAGCACATCGCCACGCGCGTCAGGGACATGATCGCCGCAGGCGATGCGATCTGGGACGAAGACAGCGGCGAACAACGCGCCATGCGTCCCGGCGATGTGCTGCTGCTTGTCCGCGCGCGCGGTGCGATGTTCCGCGAACTGATCAAAGCGCTGAAGAGCGCAAAGCTCCCCGTCGCCGGCGCCGATCGCATGGTGCTGCGCGATGAACTCGCGGTCGAGGATTGCCTGGCTCTGATGCGCGTCGCACTCGATCCGGCCGATGATCTCTCGCTCGCTTGCGTGCTCAAGGGCCCGTGGTGCAATCTGACCGATGACGACAACGATCTCTTCCCGCTCGCGTACGATCGCAAAGCGGGCGAGACGCTGCACAAGCGCTTGATGGCGAACACCGACGAACGCCTGGCGCCAGCGCGCGCGCTCGTCAGCGAAGTGATCGCGCGCAGCGGCGCGGATGCGTTCGCGTTCTTGAGCTGGGCGCTGGAGACGCCGCATGGCGGCGGTGAGACTGGCTGGCGGCGCGTGTTCGAGCGCCTTGGCCCCGAAACACGCGATCCGATCGAGGAATTGCTGCAGCGCGCGCTCAAACCCGCCGGCCACATCGCGCCGACCCTTCAGCGTTTCATCTCCGACATCGATCTCGATTCCGGCCAAGTGAAGCGCGAATTGGAAGCCGAGCACGGCGCGGTGCGCATCATGACCGTGCACGGCGCCAAGGGCTTGGAGGCGCCCATCGTTATCCTGCCGGACGCGACAGGCGATGTCGGCGACGCGCCCGATAACGGCCTAATCTTCGATGATGACGAGGGCCCGTTCGTCTCGTTCCGCACGAAAGACGACGATGCGAAAGTCGCCACCGCCCGCGCGGCGCACGAGCAACGCGCGCTGCGTGAGCATTGGCGTTTGCTCTATGTCGCGATGACGCGCGCGCGCGATCGGCTGATCGTCTGCGGCCCGCAATTCGGCAGCTCGAAGCTTGGCGAGGCGAAGGAGAGCTGGCGGCTCGCGGTAGAGGAGGCGTTACGGAATCTCGGCGCTGTCGAGATCGATACGCCGTACGGCAAAGGCCTGCGCTATGGTGATATCGCGCACGCGGCGGCGGCGCCGAAAGTCGCGCTTGATCAAACGCCGCTCCCTGAATGGGCGCGCACCGTCGCGCCGCGAGTTACCGCGCGCGCGTATGCGTCGCCGTCACGTATTGAGCGCATCAATCCTGCGCTCTTCTCGCCGCGCGGCGACGGGCAGAAGCGCTTCCGTCGCGGCCGTCTCATCCACGGCTTGCTGCAGCGGCTGCCGGATATCGCGCCAAGTCAGCGCGCGAAATCAGCGCGCAACTGGCTTGAGCGCCAAGGCTGCGATCCAACCGAGATCGAAGCCTACGCAACCGAAGCGCTCGCTGTGCTCGATGACCAACGTTTCGCGGCCGTCTTCGGCCCGCGTTCACGCGCTGAAGCGCCGATCGTTGGCGAGGCGCGTGGCAAGCTGGTGAGCGGCATTGTCGATCGGCTCGTCGTCGATGACGCGCGCGTGATCGTGCTCGATTTCAAGACCGGTCGCCCGCCACCCGCCGACGTTGCGGATGTGCCGGCGAGCTATGCGTTGCAGCTGGCGCTCTACCGCGAAGTCCTGCGCAAGATTTTCCCCGCCAAACCCGTAACCTGCGCGTTGCTTTGGACGGAAAAGCCGTTGCTGATGGAACTGCCGCCAAGTCAGCTTGACGATGTTTTCACTACGTTCGCGTCTGGGTTCGCGTCCAGTTGAAAGCCGCCCGCGCCGCGCTTACATGAGTGCGACAATTGTGTTCACTGAAAGGTCGATCCCGTGGCCACCAACAAAGTTTCCGATGATAGTTTCGAAGCCGACGTGCTCGGCTCCGGCAAGCCTGTGCTGGTGGATTTCTGGGCGGAATGGTGCGGCCCCTGTAAGCAGATTGGGCCTGCGCTTGAAGAGATCGCCGCCGAGATGGGTGACCGCGTCCAGGTCGTGAAGCTCAATATCGATGACAATCCGATGACGCCCGGCAAATACGGCGTGCGCGGCATTCCGACTTTGATGGTGTTCAAGGACGGCAAGGTGCACGCGACGAAAGTCGGCGCCATGCCAAAGTCGAAAATCGTCGAGTGGCTGAACGAGAGCGTCTAAAGGAGCGCGCGTCTTCAGACGCGCATGCGGGCCTGAAGGCCCGCGGTCCTTTAAGAGCTTTCTCGCTCTAGCGCTTCAGCCGCCAGCACAAACGAACCGCAAATCAAAACACGCGGCGCAGGCAACTGCGCCGCGATTTGCATTGCGGCGGAGAGTGATGGCGCGGGTTGCGCGTCAGCGCCGTGCTCGCGTGCGAGGGATGCCAGCTCTTCGGGGGGAATGTGCGTTTCGCTGAGCGGCACAGCTATGATGCGCTCCGTCGAGGGCGCAAGCGCGGTGATGAAGGCGCTCGCATCTTTGCGTGCGCGTAGCCCAACGATCGCGACCGCACTTCCACCGCGCCGCGCCTTCATATCGCCAAGCGCTCGCGCGAGCGCGGCGGCGCCGTGCGCGTTGTGACCGCCGTCAACCCACACCTCTCCGCCGATTGCGCGGATCGGCTCGCTGAGCGCGCCGCGCATCAGCGGTTGAAGGCGTGCAGGCCAAACAGTATTCGTAACGCCCGCCGCAAATTGTTCGTCGGTGAAATTGTGGCGCCAGGGGGAAAGCAGGGCGGCGCAGGCGAGGCCTGCATTATCTACCTGATGGCGGCCGACAAGCGATGGCAACGGCAGATCAAGTGCCTGGTTTTCCGTTTGCACAACAAGGCGACCATGACTTTCGAAAGCGTCCCATTCGACGCCTTGACGAAAGAGCCGAGCGCCAATCTCCGCTGCGCGCTGTTCGATCACATCAAGCGCGACAGGCGGTTGCCTGGCAATCACTGCGGGTGAATGCTTCTTGAGAATGCCCGCCTTGTGCGTGGCGATCTCCGAAAGCGTCTCGCCAAGTGCGTCTTGATGATCGAGTCCAATAGGCGTGATGATCGTGAGCGCGGGCCACGGAACTACATTAGTGGAATCGTCGCGTCCCCCCATCCCGGTTTCAATGATCACGACATCTGCGTCGTTTTCATCGAAGAGCAACATAGCCGTTGCAACATGAGCATCGAACTGCGTCAGAGTGGGAGCTGCCGCGTGCACGGCTTCGGCAGCGTCGATGAGAACTCTGTCAGAGACTATCTCGCCGGATACGACGAAACGCTCGTTCAGACGGTGAAGGTGCGGTTTTGTGAACGCGTGCACGCGCAAACCCGCCGCTTCAATGATCGCGCGCATAAACGCGATCGTGGAGCCTTTGCCGTTTGTGCCGGCGACGTGAATGAGCGGAGCACCCAGATTGCCTTCGGGGGAGCCTAGTGCCTTCAGCGCTGCGTTGAGCGGCGTGAGATCAAACGGCTTGCCGTGCCCGAACTCCGGGCCGAACAGGCGTTCGAAGGTTTGCAGTGCGGGATCGATCATTCAGTTCGTCATTCCGGGATCGCGCAGCGAGGCCCGGGAACCCAGGGGACGCTTGCGCGTCGTTTGCCCCTGGGTTCCGGGCTCAATGCTTCGCATTGCCCCGGAATGACGAGGGATGAGCATCGGAGTGAAAACTACTCCGCCGCCTTCGCGCGCGGTTGCTGCTTGGTCGCCGGCTTGCGCTTGGCGCCTTTCGCCGGCGCTTCGTCCTTGGCGATTTCGGTCAGTTCGAAGGTTTCGGCATCATCGATCGGTTGCGCCTTGCGATCCATCAACGTGGTGAGCAGCGTCGCAAGTGTCGTCTTCAGCTGACGGCGATCGACAACGATATCGACCATACCCTTATCCAGCAGATACTCCGAGCGCTGGAAGCCTTCCGGCAATTTCTGACGGATCGTCTGCTCGATCACGCGCGGGCCAGCAAAGCCGATCAGCGCGCCCGGTTCAGCAATGTGGATGTCACCGAGCATCGCGTACGACGCCGTCACACCACCTGTCGTCGGATCAGCCAGCACGACCAGATACGGCAACCCAGCCTCATGCAGCATTTGAATCGCGATCGTTGTGCGCGGCATCTGCATCAGCGAGAGGATGCCTTCCTGCATACGCGCGCCGCCCGATGACGTCACCACGATCATCGCAGCCTTGCGCCGCACAGCCGCTTCAGCCGCAGCGACGAACGCTTCGCCCGCGGCCATGCCGAGCGAGCCGCCCATGAATTCGAAATCTTGCACCAGCACGACGGCATGCGCGCCGCCGATGCGGCCATAGCCCGCCGCCATGCAATCATCGCGGCCAACTTTGGCGCGAGCGCCCTTGAGGCGATCGACGTACTTCTTATCGTCCTTGAACTTCAGCGGATCGACGACGACTTTCGGCATCGGGATCGTCTGCCAAGCTTGTTCGTCGAACAAGATCTTGAAGCGGGCATCCGGGCCGATGCGCATGTGGAAGCCCGACGGCGTCACCCAATCGGCGGCTTCAAGCTCCGCGCGATAGATCAGTTCGCCCGAAAGCGGATCCTTGATCCAAAGATTGTCCGGCGTATCGCGCGCCTCTTCGGGCTTCTTCTTAGAAAGCCCCGGCCGCGCGAAATTCGACAGCCAATTCATGCGGGTGTCCCTTCCATTGCCCGCCCAGGCTCTCTGGCCTGGCGGACAGCTTCACTCAAAATCCGCACCTTACGCAAGACACGTTCGACGGCCTCTGGGCCAGGTGCAGCGGCAATTTCATCGACAAAAGCAGAACCAACGACCACCGCATCAGCAGTGCGGGCTATTTCGCGGGCAGCCTCCGGTTCGCGGACGCCGAAGCCGACAGCGACCGGAAGTTGCGTGGCGCGCTTCAAACGCGAAACGGCGGCGCGTACAGCATCTGCTGTCGCAGCGTTCGCGCCGGTCACGCCAGCAACGGAGACATAATACAGGAAGCCCGAAGCGCCATCGAGCACCTTGGTTAAACGGTTATCGTCCGTTGTCGGTGTTGCGAGGCGGATAATGGAAAGGCCATGCGCGTCGAACGCGGCGCGCAGAGCGGTGTCTTCCTCGGGCGGCAGATCAACGATGATCACGCCATCGGCGCCGCATGCATGCATTGCTTCCGCGAACGGCGCATAGCCCATGCTCTCGATCGGATTGGCATAGCCCATCAGAATGAGCGGCGTGTCTTTATCCGTTTCGCGGAAGCGCCGCGCGAGATCGAGCGTGCGCGTGAGCGAACCGCCAGCCTTCAACGCGCGCAACGCCGCCTTCTGAATGCTCGGCCCGTCCGCCATCGGATCGGTGAACGGAAAGCCAAGCTCGATCACATCGGCGCCGGCAGTAGGCAGACCGCGCAAAATCTCGAAGCACGTCTCATGATCCGGATCAGACGCCATCACATACGCGACAAGACCAGCGCGGCCTTCGCGTTTGAGTGCGTCGAAGCGGGAGGCGAGACGTACGCTCAAGTTTTAAGCCGGGCAACGCGGGGCGCGTTCGCGCGCGAACCAGATGACGACGATGTCGGAGCCGCGCGTGCCGGGCGGATAATCGCCAGGGAAGATGTTGATCACTTCCTGGCAGTTGCTTTCATTCGCGCGCACCGCGGTCATGCCGCCAGTGATGTACGAGCCTTGCTGAAAGCCCTGTTCGCCGAGCTGGCCGATATATTCCATCGCCACCTGGCCGCCCGCGAACCGGGGCATGGTCACGCAAGCGAGTTCGAACCGTGCGGTGTCGGAGATCGTCGCCGGATAGTGGCATTCTTCGGGAATGAGCGAGCCATCGACGATATCGAGGCGGACGGACTCACTGAGGATCGTTTCCGACGCGGCTTGCGCGGGTTCGGCAGCCGGCGCGGGCGTTTCGGCGTCTTGCGCGTAAGCGGGCGTAATGAGCGCCAAGGTCGCCAGGGCGAAGAGTGCGTTGCGTAGCATCAGAGCGTTACTCCTAGAGCTTCGGCGACGGTGAAGACGTCTTTGTCCCCACGGCCGCAGAGATTCATGATCACGATCCCGCCCTTGCCCACCTCACGCGCCACATCGCCTAAGCGCGCCAGCGCATGCGATGGCTCAAGCGCCGGGAGGATGCCTTCCAATCGCGCGCAAAGCTTGAACGCTTCGAGCGCTTCGTCATCAGTGGCGCTGAGATACTGCGCGCGGCCGATGTCCGAGAGATACGAGTGCTCTGGTCCGACGCCCGGATAATCGAGGCCGGCGCTGATCGAATGGCCTTCGAGGATTTGGCCGTCTTCGTTCTGCAGCAAATAAGTCCGGTTGCCGTGCAGCACGCCAGGGCGGCCGCCATTGATCGCAGCACTATGCTCGAAGCGCGCATCGATCCCGCGCCCCGCAGCTTCAACGCCGATCAGGCGCACGTTTTCGTCAGCGATGAATGGATGGAAAAGCCCGATCGCATTCGAGCCGCCGCCAATGCATGCCATCACGGCATCCGGCAAACGGCCTTCGCGCTCCAAAATCTGCGCGCGCGCTTCGCGACCGATCACGCTTTGAAAATCGCGCACCATTTCCGGATAGGGGTGTGGGCCCGCCGCTGTGCCGATGCAGTAGAACGTGTCCGCGACGTTCGTCACCCAATCGCGCAGCGCTTCGTTCATTGCGTCTTTCAGCGTAGCAGCACCGCTCGTTACCGGCCGCACTTCGGCGCCGAGCAACTTCATGCGGAAGACGTTCGGCTTCTGCCGCTCGATGTCCGTTGCGCCCATGAACACGACGCACGGCAAACCCAAGCGCGCGCAGATCGTTGCCGTCGCAACGCCGTGCTGACCCGCGCCAGTCTCGGCGATGATCCGCGTCTTGCCCATGCGCAGCGCCAGCAGCACTTGGCCGAGGCAATTGTTGATCTTGTGCGCGCCGGTGTGATTGAGCTCGTCGCGCTTGAAGTAGATTTTCGCCGCGCCGAAATGCTCAGTCATCCGCTCGGCGAAATACAAAGGCGAAGGCCGGCCGACATAATGCGTCCAGAAGTCCGCCATCGTCGCTGCGAACGCTGGATCAGCTTGCGCATCGCGATAGGCGCGCTCCAGATCGAGCACGAGCGGCATTAGCGTCTCGGCCACATAGCGGCCGCCATAGGATCCGAACCGGCCCTCGGCGTCCGGTAGGTCCTGCCAGTTCCGGCGTGCGTCCATTGGGGGAGGTTACACTTCCACAGCGGCCAAGAATTGGGCGACAAGAGCTGGGTCCTTTAAGCCCGGCGCGGTTTCCACGCCAGAGGACACATCCACAAGGTCCGCGCCGCTAATCCGCATCGCCTCGCGGACGTTCTCAGGGGTCAGGCCCCCGGCCAAGAACCAGGGCCGGTTGAATCTCCAGCCCTTTACGACGCCCCAATCGAACGATCGGGCATTCCCGCCGGGCATCTCCTGGGCTTGGGCGGGGGCGTCGAACAACAGCATATCCGCAACTTGTTCGTATGGGGATACCGTCGGCAGATCCTCCTGGCGGGACATGCCGATGGCCTTGATCACGCCGCGCCGGGCAAAGCGGCGAACCTCCGCCACCCGCCGGGGGCTTTCGCCGCCATGGCACTGGATCCAGTCCGGCTGCATCGCGCTGGCCGCAGCGGCGAGATAGACGTCATCGGCGCTGACCGTGACCAGCACCGTCTCGATCCGCCCATAAGCTTGTCGGGCGAGGGCTTCGAGCTTGTCCAGCTCCAAATGCCGGGGGCTTTTGGGGAAGCTCACAAACCCGGCAAACCGCGCACCGCCATCAATGGCGGCGTCGAGGATGTCGGGACTAGTGATGCCGCAGATTTTAGCGTCAGGCATGGTGGATCAGCTAGCGCGTTCCCCCCGCCCCGGAAAGCGGGACGCTCTGCGTCACTTCTTCAGCAGATCGCGGATTTCAGTCAGCAGTTTCACGTCTGCCGGCACTTCCGGTTCGGCGGCGGCGGGCGCGGCTTCTTCTTTGCGCTTCATCTTGTTCATCAAGCGGATGATCAAGAACAGCACCCACGCGACGATCGCGAACTTGATCACCGCAGTGATGAACTTGCCATAGGCCCACACCGCGCCTTGTTCGCGCGCAGCGTCGAGCGTCGTTGCTGTCACCGTGTCGGAAAGCGGCAGGAAGTAGTTGGAGAAGTCGAGCCCGCCTGTGACCGCGCCAACGAGCGGCATGATCAGGTCGTCAACCAGCGACGAAACAATCGTCCCGAATGCGGCGCCGATGATCACCCCGACCGCGAGGTCGACGACGTTTCCCTTGAGTGCAAACTCACGGAACTCACTCAGCATGGACATGGGTTGGTCTCCCTCTCTCTTCGCGTCACGCATGGCAAAGTTCGCGCGCGATGACCAGCTTTCCGATGGCCTAAACCTTCGCGAGCAAGCCAAGCGCCAGGCGTTTGTACGCGGCGCGGGCCTGCTTGCTGGCGCTGGCGGGATCATCCGCCGTCGCGATCTGCAGCGCGCCTTGCGTGAAGGCGCCAAAGAGCAGGTGTGCGAGCATCGGAATCATGCGCTTTGGGATGAGGCCCTCGTCGGCGAGATGGCCGAGCGCGTGTTCGCCAAGCCCAATGCGCAGCTTCTCCTGCATCTGCGTCCATTGCACATGGCCAAGCACGGAGGGCCCGTCCATCAGCAGCAAACGGCGCGCGTCTTTGCTTTCGTAAGCATCGAACAGAATGTCGCCGCCGGTAACGATTTCGTCGGTGGCGTGCTTGGCATGGCCCATGGTCTTGGCGGTGACCTCGGCCATGATGTCGTCGAGCACGCTCTCGCAGGCGGCGCGGAAAAGGTCGGTCTTGTCGGCGAACTGATAATAGACCGCGCCCTTGGTGAGCCCTGCGGCCGCAGCAACTTCATCCACTGAAACATCGACAAAGCCGCGCGCCGCGAAGAGTTTGCGCGCGGCGGCGAGCAGGCGTTCGCGGTTTCCGGTTGACGTCATACTCTCAGTATGATCATCATACTCCTGGTATGACAAGCGCCCGCGCGATCTCCACACCGGCTTTGATCGGGCTGACCGCCTTAGTGGCGTCAGCGATCGCCGCTTACGGCTATGCCGAGTTCGGCGGCTGGAATGCTGAAGGGGCAGGCGCTGCCGCGCGCTACACGGCGCGCTTTGCTTTCCCGATCTTCGTGCTGGCATGGTCTGCGTCCGCAACCGCTACGCTTTGGCCCGGCTCTTGGCGTAGCGTGCTGTTGCGTCGCCGCCGCGCCATCGGCTTGAGCTTCGCCGCCGCGCACGGCGTTCACTTAGGGGCCCTGCTGATTGCGGTGCTTTTGTTCGCTGCCCAGCCGTCGACGAAGACCGTCTACGGCGGCGGCTTCGGCTATGTGATGATCGCGCTGATGGCTCTGACATCGAACGATTGGTCTGTGCGCAAGCTTGGCCCGCGCAACTGGAAAGCGCTGCACACGTTCAGCGCGCTGACGATCGCAGTGATCTTCGCGGTCTCGTATCTCGGTCGCTTGGAAGACAAACCCTGGCTCGCCATCCCGACGCTCTCGCTGCTCGGTCTCGCGGTTCTGCTCAAGCTTGCTGCTTGGATGAAGAAGCGAACGCTGCGGGTCGCTGCGGCGTAAGCTTACGGCTCTTCGCCGCCATTCACTTTGAGCCGCAATTCTTTGCCTGGCTTGAAGAACGGCACGCGCTTGGCGTCCACGCTGACGGACGCGCCGGTGCGCGGATTGCGGCCAGTGCGGGCTTCGCGTTCGCGCACGGAGAACGCGCCAAAGCCGCGCAGTTCTACGCGCCCGCCTTCCGCAAGCGCGACGCTGATCTCATCGAGCACGATATCGACCGCATGCTCGACTTCGGCGGCCTTGAGCGGCGCCATCTCCTCTTGGAGCTTGATCACCAGTTCGGAGCGCAGCATCCGAAATTTTCCCCGTTCACATTCCCGTGTTTGGAGTAAAGGCCGTGATCGGCGGCGGGTCAACTAGCAGCTTGAAATACGGAAAGAAAAAGCTGGGGTAGGGCAGTAGGGGCGTGAGGCGGGTAGGGCAGCGGACAAAGAAATGGGCGGCGATCTCTCGACCGCCGCCCACTCCCTTAGTGCCGTGTTGCCTTACTGCCGTAAGGCTTACTTCTTGTCCTTCAGGGCCGCACCCAGGATGTCGCCCAGCGAGGCGCCCGAGTCCGACGAACCGAATTGGGCGATCGCTTCTTTCTCATCAGCCAATTCCATGGCCTTGATCGAGAGCGCCACCTTGCGACTCGACTTGTCGAAGCCGGTCACCATCGCATCGATCCGGTCGCCCTTGGAGAAGCGATCGGCGCGTTGCTCTTGGCGATCGCGCGAGAGGTCCGACTTGCGGATGAAGCTGCGCAGGGCGTTGTTGTCGCCGAACGCCACTTCGATGCCGCCCGTCGCCACGTCGACGACTTCCACGGTCAGGATCTGGCCACGCTTGTAGTCGGCGTCGGCCATCGGGTCGGAATCGACCTGCTTCATGCCGAGGCTGATGCGCTCCTTGTCGACATCGACATCGAGCACCTTCGCCTTGACCATGTCGCCCTTGTTGTAGCGGGCGAGCGCTTCTTCGCCTTGCGCGTCCCAGGCGATGTCGGAGAGGTGGACCATGCCGTCGAGTTCGGCGTTGAGACCGACGAACAGACCGAATTCGGTGATGTTCTTGATCTCGCCCTCGATGATCGAGCCGACCGGGCTTTCGGCCAGGAACGCATCCCACGGATTGGCTTGCGCCTGCTTGATGCCAAGCGAGATACGGCGCTTGTCGCCGTCCACGTCGAGCACTTGCACATCGACTTCCTGGCTGGTGCTCAGGATCTTCGAGGGGTGCAGGTTCTTCTTGGTCCAGCTCATTTCGCTGACGTGCACCAAGCCTTCGACGCCTGGCTCGAGCTCAACGAACGCGCCGTAGTCAGTGATGTTGGTGACACGGCCCGTGAACTTGCCGCCGGCCGGATACTTCTGATCGACGCCGTCCCACGGATCGCTCATCAGCTGTTTCATGCCGAGCGAAATGCGCTGGGTGTCCGGATTGATCTTCACGATCTGGACTTTCACCGTGTCGCCCACATTGAGCACTTGGCTCGGGTGGTTGACGCGCTTCCAGCTCATGTCGGTGACGTGCAGCAGGCCATCGATGCCGCCGAGGTCAACGAACGCGCCGTAATCGGTGATGTTCTTGACCACGCCTTCGCGGACTTCGCCTTCCTTCAGCTGGCCGACGATTTCGGCGCGTTCCGAAGCGCGGCTCTCTTCGAGCACGGCGCGGCGCGAGACGACGATGTTGCCGCGCTGGCGGTCCATCTTCAGGATCGCGAACGGCTGCACGATATTCATCAGCGGGCCGACGTCGCGCACCGGACGAATATCAACTTGCGAACCCGGCAAGAACGCATTGGCGCCGCCGAGGTCGACAGTGAAGCCGCCCTTCACGCGGCCGACCAGCGCGCCGTTGACGGCTTCGCCGGCTGCGAACGACTTTTCGAGACGCGTCCAAGCTTCTTCGCGGCGCGCCTTTTCGCGGCTGATGACAGCGTCGCCAAGGGCGTTTTCGATACGGTCGAGATAAACTTCGACGATGTCGCCAACTTTCGGTTGGCCGGCGCCGTCATCGACGAGGAATTCACGGAGTGGGATGCGGCCTTCAGTCTTGAGGCCAATGTCGACGACGACGAAATCGTTCTCGACTGCAACCACGGTGGCCGGCATCACGCGGCCTTCAATCATACCGCGTGAACCGAGGGTCTCCTCGAGGAGAGCCGCAAAATCGTCACGCGATGGGGCTTGGGTAGCCATTCTGTATTCAACTCCAACAATCAAAAAAGGGCCGACCGGTTGGCTCCGGCGGTCTCGGCCCCACCATGGGGCCGTCCTCGATTTGGCTATGAGCAATGCCAATGGACCTGGGCCCGTTTGGACCTCAGGAACGCGGGGGCACTCTATAGATACGGAGCCTTGCCGGGGCAAGCGCCGGACTGGGCGGTTCACCCGCCCCGCGCCTGTTCGATGATGGCGATAGCGGCGGCTACGGACTGTTCGACCGAGAGGTTGCTGGTATCGAGCAGAAATGCGCCTTGCGCCTGCCGCAGCGGGGCTTCGGCGCGGTTGATATCGCGTTCATCGCGTTCGGCGATTTGGGCCTTGAGTTGCTCGAATTCGATCGCCTCGCCCCGATTGCGCAACTCAGCCAACCGCCTCTGGGTGCGTGCGTCTAGCGAGGCGGTGACGAAGAGCTTCACGTCAGCGTCGGGGCAGATGATGGTGGCGATGTCGCGCCCATCGAGTACCGCACCGGCTGGATCGGCAGCGAAGCTCCGCTGCGCCTTAAGCAGTGCGGAGCGGACGGCAGAAATGCTGGCGACCTTCGAAGCCGCCAATCCAACCGCGCTCGACCGAATGCGACGTTCATCGATCGCCGCCAGATCGAGCGCCTCGGCGGCCGCAACCGCCGCGCGCTCATCGGCGGGATCGCCTGCCGCGTCGAGCACAGCCAGGCCAACGGCTCGATAGAGCGCGCCGGTATCGAGCCGCTTCAACCCGAAATGCCGGGCCACCCCAGCAGCAACCGTGCCCTTGCCGGAAGCGGTGGGTCCATCGATGGCGATGATCATGGGTCGCCTTCTAGGGGCGGCATTGATGAAGGAAAAGTGAGTTCGCCGCCGCATGGCAGCGCAAGCGGACTTTCGTTCCGCGCAGAGCAGGCTAGGCTCGGGCGGTGGGGGAGAGCATGCGCTTCAGGGCACTTGTGTGCGGGTTGGCGATCGCGGCGACCGCGCCGGCGGCGGCGGCGCAGGAGAATTACACGCAGACGCGCGTGCTTTCGCTGTTCAACCAGTTGATGGATGTCGGCGCCTGCGAAAGCGCGCTGCCGGAGGCGCGCCAGCTATGGCGCAGCCGCGAATTTCGCGAACAACTGGTCATTGAAGATCAGCAGAACTTCCTCGGCGCCGTCGTTCAGTGCGCCATCACGCTGCAAGACATGGACGAGGCGATCGAAGCGTCGAACGCTGGGCACGATCGGCGCGCGCCATGGGCCGACCGCGCGCGCTTGGAGTTGGCGCTATCAACGGAGAATCACGGGCTCTCCGTGGAGGCGTTCTTCGATCTCGCGCGCAGCGATCCGAAGGATTTCGCCACGATGGAATCCTACAACGCCTGGGGCGCGTTGCGCGCGGCTGAGCGAATTGATGGCGGCGAAGACACGATGTTGCGCATGCACGAGGCGCTGCGCGCTGCCAATTATGCACCGCGCGAGGATTTTCATGACGACTTCTTCCGCCTTGCACACGCGCGCCTGCTGCTGGAGCGCGGCCGTGTCGACGAGGCGCGTGAGCGCATGCGCGGCGTGCTGGATCCGTGGGCCGTGCTGATGGTGCGCATCAATAGTCTTTACGATCCGTTGCGCGGCGATGCCGATTTTGAGCGCAGTTTGGACATTGTCGCGTCCGCAGATGCGGCTGTCGCACGCGCCCGTGTCGCCATTGCCGAAAACCCCCGTCAGCTCGGGCCGGTCATGCAGCTGTCGGCGCTACTTCGCTATATGGGCCGTAGCGAGGAAGCGTTGGCGCTGGTCGATCCGGTTGTCTCGCGCGCGTTGTCGGCGGACGCCGCTGCACACTACGACGATCTGGACGCGCAGCTGAATTGGATTGTCTTCACCAAGGCGGACCTGCTCTACGATCTCGGCCGCAACGAGGAAGCGCGCACGATCTATAGCGAGGCCATGAGTGCGAACGGCGTCGGCAGCGCCAACATCACCATCATGTTCGCGGGCATGCTAAACGCCGAGGGGCGCGCCGCCGATGCGCTGCAAATCCTTTCCATGCTGCGGCCTTTGCCGCCTTCGGCTGAAGTCTGGCACCAAGCGGAACGGGCGTGCGCCGCGCATCAGGTCGGCGACGTGGCTGCGCGCGATGCGGCGCTCGCCATCGTGCAACGCGATGAGCGCTTGGACATGTCATCGGCCTCCCACGCTTATCTCTGTGTCGGCAATATCGATGCAGCGGCGGCGTTGATGGTGCGCCGGCTGAATGACCGCGTGGAGCGCGAGGGCGCGCTGGTCGCGCTGCAATTGTTCCAGCGGATGGAGACGCGTCAGATGCCGATGGAGGTGATCGAACTTCAGCGCGTCGCCGAGGTGCGCGACCGCCCCGAGGTACGCGCCGCCGCAGCCGCAGTGGGCCGCATCGAGCAAACGCCGATCTACGCATACTGAGTTTCCGCTGCGAGTATCTTGACACAGCGTCACGAATGGCGCGGGAGTCGCCGCCATGAGCACTGAATCCTTCGACGTCCTGATCGTCGGCGCGGGCCTCTCCGGCATTGGCGCGGGCGTGCACCTACAGCGCGATTGTCCGGGCAAGAGCTACGTCATCCTCGAGAACCGTGACGCTATCGGCGGCACCTGGGACCTGTTCCGCTATCCCGGCATCCGCTCGGACAGCGACATGTTCACCTTGGGCTACGGCTTCAAGCCGTGGACGGAAGCCAAAGCGATTGCTGACGGGCCCTCGATCCGCAACTACGTGAACGAGACAGCGCGCGAGCACGGCATCGATAAGCACATCCGCTTCAAGCATCGCGTCTTGAAGACCGAGTGGTCGACGCCGGATGCGTGCTGGACTGTGACAGCCGAGCACAATGGCGAGCAGAAACGATTCACCTGCAAATTTCTGCTGATGGCCACTGGCTATTACGATTACCAGCAAGGCTATCTGCCGGACTTTAAGGGCGTCGAGCAATTCAAGGGGCAGGTCGTACATCCGCAGCACTGGCCCGAGAATCTGGACTATTCCGGTAAGCGCGTCGTCGTCATCGGCTCGGGCGCCACGGCGGTGACTTTGGTGCCCGCGATGACCGACAAAGCACAGCACGTCACGATGCTACAACGCTCGCCGACCTACATCGTCTCGCTACCGGCCGAAGATAGGCTGGCGAATTGGATGCGGCGAAGGCTTCCGAGCGGTATAGCCTACCACCTCACGCGCTTCCGCAAGATTATGTTCCAACAATTCTTCTTCAACCTTGCCCGCTCGCGCCCTGAGCGCGTCAAGCAGCGCATCCTGGGCTTGATCCGCGAGCAATTGGGACCCGACTACGACGTCGAAAAGCACTTCACACCGCACTACAATCCGTGGACGCAGCGCATGTGTCTTGTGCCCGACAATGACCTCTTCGCCGCCATACGCGAAGGCAAAGCTTCGGTGGCTACCGACACGATCGACACCTTCACCGCGAAGGGGATCAAGCTTACCTCCGGCCAGGAGATAGAAGCTGATATCGTCGTCACCGCCACCGGCCTCAACATGCAGATGCTTGGCGGCTCTGAAATGTTCGTCGACGGCGCCAAGGTCGATACTGGCAAGTCGTTCGCCTACAAAGGCGTGATGATCTCCGACGTGCCGAATTTGGTCTGGGTCATCTTCGGCTATCTCAATGCGTCGTGGACGCTGCGCGCCGATTTGATCTGTGAATACGCTTGTCGCTTGATCAACTATCTCGACGAATACGGTCTCGACCAAGCGACGCCGCGCATGACTGAAACGTACGAGGAAAAAGCCTGGTCTGATTTCTCGTCCGGTTACATCCAACGCGCTGTCGGCATCCTGCCGAAGCAGGCGGGTATAATGCCGTGGGTGCAGAGCCAGAGCTACTATCGAGATTTGCGCTTGCTGCGCTTCGGCGCCATCGAAGACGGCGTGCTTGAGTTTACGAAGAAGCCGGTGGGTTCGCCTCTACCTCAAGCTAGACGTGAGCCCGCGCCTGTTGCATGAGGCGCCGCTCTGTGCTGCGTTCGCGAACGGCAGCTAAGGGGCGCGTGTGAAAGTCTTAAGTCTTATCGTGCTGGCGGCGCTCGTCGCGGGCATCGGGGTTGGCGCGCTGATCCGATCGGATGCGCCAAACCTCACGGCGTTCGCCAACAATGTCGAAGCGTTCGGTGGCCTTTGGCTCAACACGCTGCGCATGACGGTCGTGCCGCTCGTCGTGTCACTGCTGATCACCGGTATTGCATCGGTGGCCGACACCGCCCGCACGGGCGGCTTGGTGCTGCGCGCCGTCATCCTGTTCACGTTCCTGATCTTCTGTGCCGCGATCTACACCACCATCGCCACCAATCTCTGGCTCGACATCTGGCCGCTCGATCCGGCCGCGGCGCAAGCCTTCATAGCGGGCGTCGGCGATGACGCCGTCGTCGTGCGCGAAGCGCCGAGCTTCGGCGAATGGATATCGAGCCTTGCACCCACCAACCCGGTGCGCGCCGCGGCAGACGATGGCGTGCTCTCGCTTGTCGTCTTCTCGATCTTCTTCGGCTTCGCCACGACGCAGCTGGAAGCTTCGCTACGCCAGTCCATCGTGACGTTCTTCCGCGCCGTCTCGGAAGCCATGATCGTGGTGGTGCGCTGGGTGTTGCTCGCCGCACCCCTTGGGGTGTTCGCGCTGGCGCTGGGCGTTGGCTTGCGCGCTGGTTTCGGCGCGGCGGAGACGTTGGTGCAGTACGTCGTCATCGTCACCGGCGTGACCGCGGGCTCCACGCTGCTGGCTTGGCTGATCGCAGTGACATGGGGCCGCCAGCCGATTGCGCGCTTCACCACGGCGGCAGCGCCTGTGTGGGCGATTGCTGCATCGACGCAATCGTCGCTCGCGTCACTGCCCGCCATGCTCGACGCAGCGCTGCGCGGCTTGCGCATACCGGCGCACATTGCCGACGTGACACTGCCTCTGGCGGTCGCGCTCTTCCGCTTTACGAGCCCCGTCGCAAACCTAGCCGTTTGTTTCTTTATCGCGCATCTCTACGGCCTTGAGCCGTCGATGTTGCAGATCGCGAGCGCGATCTTTGTCGCGTATGCGGTGAGCATTGCGGCAGTCGGCTTGCCGGGGCAGGTGTCTTTCGTCGCGTCGATTGCGCCAATCTGCTTGGCGTTAGGCGTGCCGACGGAAGTGCTCGGCATCCTGATTGCCGTCGAGGTGATCCCCGACATCTTCCGCACGCTCGGCAATGTCACAGGTGACCTTGCCGCGACATCAATCCTCGCGGGCAAACAGCCGCGCGAGGACGATGCGCTGCAGGATTAGTCGCGGTAAGACCAGCACGCGGCGGCGTAGTGGCCTTCGATTTGCTCGATACGTTCGGCTGAGCTTTGCGCGCCGCCTGTATTGTCGCTCTCCGAAGCGATCGCGGCGTCGCCTTGAGCATTGATGCGTTCGCCGATCGTGCTCGCGGCAATGCGCACTTCTTGCGGCATCAAGGCTTGGGCCACGCCTGCAGTGACGCACTCGCAATAAGCTGTCGATTGATGAACATCGCAGGCAGCGCGGTAGGCGCGGCGCGCGTCGGCTACGTCAGCATCGCTTGCGAGCGAACGCGCGTCTGAAACGGGCGCAGATTGCTGCCTTGCGAGCTGCGGTTGAGGTTGGTTCTGATCCGTCTGGTTAAGCGGCTTGGTTTGCGCGAACGCGAGCGTGGCGATCGAAACCGTCGCTGCCAGCGCCGCTGCTGCGAACACTTTGCGCATGTGAGTTGCTCCTGTTGTGCGGGTGAACGCGCGAGCGGAGCGCCGGTTGCGGCGGAACTTCAGAGCTCTTCGATGTCGGCCCCAAGACCGGCCATGAAAGCTGAGAAGCCGGGGAAAGAGGTGCCTATCATCTCTGCTTCGTCGACGATGACCGGCTCCTTCGACGCCATGCCCAGCACAAGGAACGACATGGCCACCCGATGGTCCCCATGGGTGCGGATCGTAGCGCCGCCCTTGACGCTCTTCGGCCCATGACCGCGCACGATCAATCCGTCCGGTAATTCTTCGGCATCAACCCCGCACGCGCGCAGACCATCGACCATCAGCGTGATGCGGTCGCTTTCCTTCACGCGCAGTTCTGCGGCGCCCACGATCCTAGTCTCACCTTCTGCGAACGCGGCGATGGCGGCGAGGATTGGGAATTCATCGATCATCGCCGGGGCGCGGCGCACTGGCGGCGTCACGCCTTGCAGCTTGCTGGCGCTGACGACGAGATCAGCGATCGGCTCGCCAATCGGATCGCGCCGCTCTTCGTAGGAAATCTTGGCGCCCATTTCGAGCAGCGTCTCGAAGAGGCCGAGGCGCAACGGATTGACCAACACGTCCTCGATGCGGATCTCCGATTTCGCCAGGATCAAAGCCGCCGCCACCGGGAACGCCGCCGAGGATGGATCGCCTGGCACATAAATGTCGGCGCCCTTCAACGTGCTGGCGCGCACGCGCGGGTGTAGCGCGTCGTCGATTTCTACTTGATCGATTTCGGCGCCGAATACGGCGAGCATGCGCTCGGTGTGATCGCGCGAGCGCTCGGGCTCGATCAGGACTGTTTCGCCCTCTGCGTTCAGGCCTGCCAGCAGCACCGCCGACTTGACCTGCGCCGAAGACACCTTCGAGCGATAGGTGATGCCCTTCAGTTTGCCGCCGTGAACATTGAGCGGCATGCGTTGGTCGGCGCTATCGAAGCGCGCGCCCATTTGCGTGAGCGGCGCGATCACGCGGTTCATGGGCCGCTTGCGCAAGCTCTGGTCGCCGTCAAAGCGGGCGCTGAGCGTATAGCCGCTGGCGGCGCCGAGCAGCAGGCGCGCGGCGGTTCCGGAATTGCCGCAATCGATGACGCCCGTCGGCTGGATGAGCTTGCCCTGGCCCTCGACGATCCAGCGGCCTTGTTCGTCCCGCTCCACTTTCGCCCCGAAAGCGCGGACAGCCTCGGCCGTGGCCATGACGTCCGCAGCTTCCAGCAGACCGCCAATCTCGGTCTTGCCTTCCGCCAGGGCGCCCAGAATCAGCGCCCGATGGGAGATGGATTTGTCGCCCGGCGGGCGGGCGCGGCCCTTTATGGGCCCGGCGGATCGCGCCCTTAGACGCATGACAACAAACTCTTGGAAAAACGTGGGAGGACAAAGCTTTTGACAGCCGCGCCCGATGGTGGCAAGCGAGCGCCCCGCGTGGGGTATGACCTCTGCGGCAAGCCAATGGGAGAAGCGTTTGGCCAGGACCGATTTGGGCGACAAGCAGCTCTGCCCGAACTGCGGCGCTAAGTTCTACGACCTGCGCAAACGCCCGGCGGTGTGCCCCAAGTGCACGACCGCGTTCGATCCGGCTGAAGAAGGCGTGCGCGCCAAGCGCGGCCGCCGCGCCGCCGCGCATGACCCGTCCTATGAGGATGATGAGGAACTCGAAGACGCCAAGGGCAAGAAGGCCAAGGGCGACGACGAAGATGAAGAAGAGGTGGAAGAAGCCGTCGAGATCGACGCCGAGGCGGACGCTGTGCCGCTGGTCGACGACGAGGAAGATGAAACGGGTCCGAAATCGAGCGACGAAATTCCGGAAGGCTTCTCCGAGTCCGATGGCGACGATGATCTCGCCGCCGACGCCGCTGACGATGATACGGTGCCGCTGATCGACGACGAAGAAGACCTAACCGAAGACGAACTCGGCGAAATCGCCGGTGGCGACGACGACGACGACAGCGGCCGCTAGCCGCGCTTGAATACGGGGAGCGCGGAGACTAGGTTCCGCGCTTCCAAATCGCCGGGGGGCATGCGCGCTCCGGCCGATGGGCCCTTAGCTCAGCTGGGAGAGCGCCTGCATGGCATGCAGGAGGTCAGCGGTTCGATCCCGCTAGGGTCCACCATTGCCTGAATCGGCCCCAAAAACGGCTCTGAAATTGCCTCTAAAGCCTTGAACGGCAAAGACAAATGGGCGGTTCTAAAACCCGTCTCGCGGTCGAATTCCAGGTGCTGGGCAAACGTTAGACGCAGGGCCAGACGCTTCTGCTCGATGCGCTCTGAACTCCATAGTTTCATTGGGTTTTCCAAGAAGTTCATCGCGGTTCTAACAGCGGATTCGAAATTGAGCTTCGGCTTGTCCACGTGTTGCAGTTTCTCAGCGATTGCGAGCTTCTCCGCCTGCAAACGTTCGATGCGTTCTTCGTAGGCTTTGGCGACTGCGGCGCTTTCAGTATCAACGACGCGATCGAGTAATTGTTGGATCTGTCGATCCGCCGATGAGAGCGTTGTCTGCAGCGCCTTTGCGTCCGTATCGCTCGCGGCGATGCGGGCATTCCACGCATCTTCGAACATCTGGCGCGCGGCGCGAAACACACCGGCCGGCGGTTGAACGCTCGACATGATGACAGCGAACTTGCCTTCCAGCGCGTCGCGCTTGATGGATCGTCCGTAGTGGGCGCAGCCCCGGTTGTAGCAGAAGTAATAGGGGTAGTGCCGCTCGCGGCCCTTGGTCCAGCCCGCAGTCAGCATCGTGCCGCAGGTGCAGGCAACAAAGCCCCGCAGAGGGAAATCGGGATTGAAGTCGGCGCGTGCGGGCGCGCGTTTCTTTCCGGCCAAGCGATCTTGAATCGTGTTGAAGGTCTCGACGCTGATTAATCCTTCGTGCACGCCCTGTCGTAGCGAGACGTTCCAATAAGGCGCGCTGACGAGCCCGGCATACATCTCCCGCTTCAACATCTCTGTGACGCGCGGATTGTGGACCCGGCCTTTGCGATCGCGCGGAAATTCCGGACGGCTTTCAAGGAAGCGTTGCACCTCAGCCTGGCTCTCGAAGCGGCCGCACGCGTAGCCTTCGAGCGCTTCACGCACGATCGACGCCTCGGGCTCCTTCGGGAATAGAACGCGGCCGCTGCGTTTGACCGAGCGATACTCGTAGCCAACAGGGGCCGAAGTGACGGCGTAACCACGCTCAACCCGAGCCGTCATTTTCTGAATGGCTTGTCGCCGGAGCTGCTCGCGTTCGAGTTCGCCGCCGGCGACCGTGATGGTCTCGTGGTGGCGCCCCTCCGGACTGTCCTCGAAACGGAAATTGGGGCTGTCGACCGAGGCGTTAAATGAGGCGAGACGATCGCGCAGCTCCCAATAGAAGCGTGTTCTCCGGGCAAACCGCTTCAAGTCATCGAAGATGACGACGTAGCGCTTGCCTCGATGCTTCTTTAGATGTTCGAGAACGCGCACCATGCCGGGGCGCTCCATGTAGTCGCCATAGCCGGACTTGCTGTCGGTATAGACAGCCTCGACCGACACGCCGAGCTTTGTAGCGTGCGCCCGACACAGGTGCTCCTGACTTCGGTTGCCGTCGCCATCAAGCTCTTGCTTCTGGCTCGACACGCGGCAGTAGATGATCGCGGCGTGCACTGGCTTCATCACAATTCCTCAGCAAACGCTTGGCTATCGCGCTCCGAGGTTTGAAGCCGGAGAGCGATCGTCAGCATCGATTCTAGTGGCATCGTTCGCAGAAGGCGAGGCCGGTCCAAGCACGAGACTAACGGCATCGACATTCCAGCCGAGGTCGACAAACCCGCACATGATTTTCCACAGGGCGCTCAAGAGTTCGTCCTGTTCAGCTTTGGAAATCCCGCTGCCGTCGAGATGATGGCGATAGTCGTCCGGTGTAAACGTCTCGAGCTTAGCCGACGGCGTGGCGGCGTCATTACTGGCGTCGTTCATGTCAACGACGGGCGGAGCAAAATGCGCGGAGATGGACAAGCGTGCCTCCATGACGATGGAAGCATGTCGGCGGCGGAACGAGAGGAACGGGGCCGGAAACGTCGGGAAATGGTGTGCTCGCCCGATTGGAGAAGCTACGACTTGCAGATCACGGTGTTGCGATCTTCCCACGCACCTAGCGCCGCGCGGCTTTAGAGGACCACCTTGCCAAGTGCTAGCGGTCTGGACCCGGCCCGCGAAGAAGCGTCGATATCGATTTGCCGGCTTGTTGGCCGCGAGCAGCATCGATCGCGCGCGATTGCATCAGCGCCTTGCGAATGTCGAGATGAAGCTCCAGCGCCTTGAGGCCGTCGCGCCAGTTCGGTTCGAATTGAAGCACGTTACGCTTTACCTCGGTCGCTAGGCCCAGGCGTCGCAGTTCGTGCGCGCGGCCCTTAAGCGCGTCGGTGGCCGCCGGGTCGCCGTTTGGCGCCCGCAAGTCTGCGATGCGCACCCTGCCGTCCTTGTCAAGTTGATCAGCAATCCAGTGATCTAGCCGTGTCGGCCGATGCGCCCGCACCTCGCGCTGCAGTGCCAGCCGATCGTCTTCACGGGTGCGGTTCCCCAAGCGCTCGGTGGCGACGTCGCGCGCCACAGACCTGAAGCCGTGCTGCACAAACTCTCGTGGAATGATGAGGTCGCGTCCATCGTCACGCACGCCGCGCAGGATGATGTGCGTGTGTGGATTGTCAGTATCCCAATGATCGACGGCAACCCACTCCAGCCTTGAGCCCAGAGCGAGTTCTGCGCGGCGCATAACGTCCCGCGTGTAGGACTTCAGATCACCGAGCTTAGTCCCGTTCTCCGGCGCTAGGATCAATCGGAAATGCCGGCGATCGCTGCGTGCCCAGGAGGCGGCGCGCCCGCCGCCGTCGACTGCATCCACGGCCGCATCATAGAAAACAGAACCAGCTCCCTCGCGTTCAAGATAGCGGGTGTGGGCGCGCGCTTTCGATTCCGCCTCCGGCGTCGACGGCTCGGCTTCCAGGGTATCAGCAGGTTTGGACGCTCGCGCGGCCGCGTCACGGGCCACGTAACGTGCATGCGCGCGTAGGGCGGCGCCACCGCCGCGGGCGTGACTGAAATAATGTATCTTCACGATGGCGCGTTGGCGTGGATCGAAGGCGCCGTGCGCACCCCGCGACGAGGTGCTCCTCGCAACGTTGCGCGATGATCCGATCAAGCTCGCGAGCTTCTTGCCGTAGCCTGCGCGCGTGGCGCCGCCCGAGGATTTGGCGCGGCCGTCTCGCTTGCCTTCGAGTATGTCGGCATTCAACGCGCGCGTGACGCCAAGTGATTTACCCGGCCGAAACACTTCAGCGCCGAACATCTCGCGCTTCAGTTTTCCGGCGCGGAAGAGTCGATTGATGCTTGGAGCTTCGATCATCGAGTGCGCTCAGCGTGGTGAGGTGCGCGCACCTCGTGCGCACCCTGCGATCATCGCGCGTACCTCGTATTTGCGCCAGTGATTGCAAGCGATTGGCGAAGGTGGTGGGGTTCTCTTTATCTTGCCTTCCACCCCACCACTTTCCAAACCTGCTTCACACTCACCATCAATCACGGAAACTCACGACATCATCTTTCGCGATAGTCGGGGCGGGTGGGCGGGTGTTGCGCCAGGGATCAAAGCCCAAAGGGCCGAGACAAAGACTCGGTTCACGCGAGCCCGGTCGACGGCAAAGCCGTCGAGGCGCCCAAACTACGCACCATCAGCATAAGCAAGAGCTGACGATGGACGCACATGTGCGGCGCGTCAGCGAGGGTGGGCGGGTGGGCCAAACGCAAGCGATGCGGGCTGCTCTTGGCGGCCTCCGTGTCTAGAGAGAAGTCGAGCGCCAGCGCGCCTCGCAAAATTTCGTCGATCTAGGCGGCGATTGGGTTTGCGCCCGGTTGCTGTTGGTTCAAGACGAGCCGTTAACGACTCCGGTCGGCGAATCGAATCAAACTTCATTGCGAGCCCGATGCGTGTGGCTTTGCGGTGATGGCCGGCAATCCGCCGAAACATTACTGCGGCGATACGATCTCGCGTGTTTCGCACAACAAGAGAATGAGCCGGACCAAGCGTTGCGCCTTCAGCGCGGGCTCACCATCTCCCCCTCTATACCCTAACGGAAAGCCCCATGGCCGACGATCTCTTCCCCCTCACGACCGCCAAGGACGAAGCCGAAATCCTGCTCATGGACGTGGCGGACAAAATCCAGCTCACGCCCACCCAGCACAGCGAAGCCGAGCGCAACTATCATGCGCTGGCGGACTGGGTCGATGGCGCGGGCTCGGTGCTGCAGGGCAAGGTGCTCGACGTCTATCCCTCCGGCAGCTTCGCGATCGGCGCGCCGATCCTCGGCAAGATCAAGAGCCAACAGCATGACCTTGACGCTGTCATTCCGCTCGCGCTGTCGCCGACGGCCGATCCCAAGAGTGTGCTCGAATTGCTGGAGCAGGCGATCAAGCGCGAGGAGGGCACGCGCTATCACGACAAGACCAGGCGCAATTCGCGCTGCGTGACCGTGACGTATGACGACGGGCGCAGCGTCGATTTGATGCCGGTGGTGCGTTTGCCCGGCACGCCGGAGAAGGTCTCGACCCTCTTCCATTGGAAGGCCGACGCGGGCGAGAGCTACCACAAGCAAGTCAACCCGAAGGGTTTCGCCGATTATTTCCTGGCGCGTGCGCGCGTCAGCGTGTTGTTCGAGAAAGCCTATGCGCGCCGCCGACTCGTCACCAAAGCCGATGCGAAGCCGCTGCCTGCGCTAATCCCGCTCGACCAGAAGGCGCCGCGGATCGTGGCGCTGCAATTGATCAAACGCAAACGCGACATTGCCTATCGCCGGGCCGAATTCAACGGCGTGCGCAAGCCGCCTTCCGTGGTGTTGGCCGCCATGGCGCTCGATGCGGTGGTGGCGTCCGACTATCTCGTCGACGAAGTGATCGCGGTGGCGACGACGATCCGTGATGCGATCCGGGCCGAGAGCGCGTTCGGACGGGTTTTGCAAGTCGCGAACCCTGCGTGGACGCCCGACATCTTCACTGATCGCTGGCCGAAAACCGTCGCCGTGCAGGACATGTTCGCGCGCGAACTCGACGGTCTGATCAAGGACATGCAGCGCCTCGCGCGAGAATATTTGACCGCCTATGAGCGCATCGAAATCCTGAAGCGTCACTTCGGTGAAACCGCCGCCAACCACGCGGTTGATCGCCTGGGTGAGATCTATGAGGCCCAGCGCGCGCAAGGGCGCACGCGCGTCGGCGCCGGTGGCGCGGTCACGCTGGCGCCATCGGGCGCGGAAGCGCTCACCAAGCGTACGCCGTTCGGAGGCGATCGCGATTAGTGCTCTGGCTACCCGAACAGAATGATCGGCTGCATGCGCGCTTTGCCGGCTTCCGCACCCTGCTGCTCGAACCGCGCCGGGCGATCTGGGAAGGCGTGCTCAAGCCGACGTCGCAAGCCTACGACGTTCGCGTCGATTTCGAGCTCCCCGCCCATTTCGCGCTCAACGCCACCACCTATCAATATTATCCACGCGTCTATGTGCTGCGCCCGGAACTCGAAGAGCATCCGGACTACGAATTGGGGCCGATCCCGCACGTTTGGTGGGACCGGCGCTATCGGCGCCAGCCCAATCTGTGCTTGTTTCGGCCGCTGAAAAATGAATGGTCTTGGGATGACGCCATTGCGGACACGACGCTGCCCGACGCCAGCGAATGGCTCTTCTTCTATGAGTTTTGGTTGGCGACCGGGCGCTGGCGCGGCGGCGGTGAACACGCCGGCGATCCGCTGAAGAGCAATGACAACACCGAAACGCTCAGCAGGGACGCTCTTTCGGCCGCGGGAACAGCTGCCCTGGCCGGCCGGTGAGCCGTTCCGCATCCTTTCGATCGACGGCGGCGGCATCAAGGGCATCCTGCCCGCCGCGCTCTTGGCGAGGATCGAAGAAGAGATAACTCGCGGCGTTCCCGCGGGGCGTTACTTCGACATGATCGCCGGCACATCGACTGGGGGCATAATCGCGTTGGCGCTGGGCTTCGGTTTGCCCGCCAGCACCGTCCACAAGATCTATGTCGACCAAGGCGCGGAAATCTTTCCTCGC
Organism: Hyphomonadaceae bacterium; assembly: GCA_019753105.1. GTDB lineage: Bacteria > Pseudomonadota > Alphaproteobacteria > Caulobacterales > Aquidulcibacteraceae > Vitreimonas. The sequence goes on along the minus strand of JAIELJ010000001.1, from coordinate 53,228 downwards.
AGGACCGCCCGCTCTCCGATCTTGCGAGGATTGCAGCTTGCTTGGCGTGCGCTCAACGATCTCCACCGCTATCGCTATGACGCCGACGCGCTCGAACGTGCGCTTTCAGGCGCATTCGGCGCCGCCATGCTTGGGCAGTGTGAGCGCCGCCTCGTGGTGCCGGCGTTCGACTGGAACACGGAAGTGTTTCTCTTCAAGACGCCGCATCATCCGGATTATAAACTGGATTGGCCGAACCCGTTGGTGACGGTCGCTCGGGCCACTTCTGCCGCGCCCACCTATTTCCGCGCCTTCAAAGGCGCCGATCGGCGTTTTCTCGATGGCGGCGTCTGGGCCAACAACCCGATCATGTGCGCCCTGGTCGATGCGCTTGCGTGTTATGACGTCGAGCGCCGCGCCATCGAGATCCTATCGATTGGCTGCGCCGACGATGAATATGTCATGAGCTCAGCGCACGAGACCGGCGGGCTTTGGGCTTGGCGGAAGATCTTCTCCGCTGCCGCTCAGCTGCAGAGCCAGAATGCAATCGGCCAGGCGCGCTTGCTCATCGGTGGCGACCGCGTGCATCGCCTCGACGGCCGCGCGCCGCGCCCCATCGAGATGGACGACTATGAGAGCGCGGCCGAGCTGTTGCCGGCATTGGCCCAAACCTTGTTCGACGACAATCGCGCAATGCTTCAGCGTTTCTTCGGTTCGGAGCGGCCAGCCTTCCAAGCGTGGCACGGCCCACGCGCCCCCGCGCCGGACGTGCGCGCCTAGATCGCGCGCCACGCGCCCTCGATTAGTTCCACCGACGTTGGTCCCCAATAGCGTCCGTCGAAGCTGTCAGGCGTATCACCCAGCAAGAACACTTCGTCGCGCAATGTGCGGCAGCCCGTCCAAGTCGGCAGCGTGACCCCGCTGAATCCTGGACAGCGCGGCGAACACGCCGTTCGCCGTTGACCATCACAACATCGGCGTCTGCACAAACGGTGTCGCCTTCCATGGCGGCAACGCGCTTGATGAAACGATCAATTGAGATCGGTGAAGTTGCGCAACCGCGCGTAACGCGCCGCGACATCGACTGCGCGCACAGTCACGCTTGCGCCGCGCACAGGCGCCCCGCTGTCACGGGCATAAAAGCCGCGCCGGATCGAAGGGCTCGGATTGTAGATGATGACGTCGGGCACGATGTCGATGCTGACAATCACGATTGCCACTAAACCTGCGGCGAGAAAGAGCCATGTCTGGACATCGAGGTTTGCCCGCACCGCAAACTCCAAGGCAACGGGCGCCGCTGGTGGGAGATGCGGCGGCCGTTACGGCTGGCGAGGGCTCGGCATGTCGGGTTCGAGCCGCCGGGGGATTCAATTACCGGCGTAGCAGAAGACGGAGAAGTTCCGTTTCACCCCGGCAGCGCTGGCACGTCACTCGTCGCATCCTCACGACAACTGACCGGCAATGGCCCCGCCTGCGCGATGAGCCAATCCACCGCGGCTTGCGCCTTGGCGCCTGCCGCCAGAAACGCCCGCGGCTCGTCGCGCAACAGCTCCAACCAACTGGCGATGTAGCTCGCGTGGTCCTCGAGATGGAAAGGCGCCAGGCCCGCCATCGCGCCAAGAAGAGCTGAGCCAAATTCGGCGCACAGTTCTTCGCGCGCCCGCGACTTTCGGTCGGTGGCATAACCGTCGAGGCGATCAAGCCGACTCTTATGACCGGTGAAATGCACGCTCTCGTGCAACAAGGTCGCGGCCCAATGCTCTTCAGACAAGAACGCTTCGTGCGCCGGCATATGCACGAAGTCGGTCACCGGCGCGTAGCAAGCCATCGAGCCACCGATGCGGACCTGTACGCCGGCACGCGCGGTCCATCGTTCGATGGCGCCAGGCTCCGCAGCCACGGGTGCGGTTTCCACGCCGAAGCCATCGGGCAGTGCATCGATCTGATTGACATTGAACACATAAAAAAGCTTCAAAAAACGATAGCTGCGCGTAGCATCGCCATTGTCGTCAGCGGAAGCGTCGCCGGCGTCCCTCTGCTTCGGTTTGGCTTGGCCATAAAAGATGACCGGGCACGCCTTTTCGCCCTTGCGCACATGTCCGCCCAGTTCGAGCGCCTGGCGAAACGTGAGCCAGGTGCGCTTGGAATAACCATGCGCAATCTGCGCCGCCCATAACAGCATCACATTGGCGCCGCGATAGGGGGCGCCCGTCGATCGTAAGGGCAGGCCAGGCGTCAACGCCAACGCCTTGGCGTGATCCCAAGGCGCGCGCCACGGCATCACGCCGCGTTCGAGCATGTAGGAGATTTCTGCTGTGACGTGCGCCAGCGCGTCAAATGCTGTGCGCTTCGGTTGCGCTTTCAATTGAGCCGAGCGTTTCATCGGTTCGCTCCGAATGAATGCGCCCACGCGCGTCAGCGCGTGGGGGCTTGGAAAAAAAGTGGCGCCGCGTGGGCGGCGCCGAGTGAAAAGAGGCGTTAGGCAGCCGCGTCAGCGGCGCTCTCGGCCTTGGACATCGCCGAGGCGGTCTTGGCCTTGGGCCGCGACAGACGCTGGTAGCGGGTAATCTCGAATGTGTTGTCGTAGATCTTCTGCTCGCCTTTGAGCCAGACGGTCGGAACGATGCGGCCTTCGAAGGTGACGCTGTCGCCCTTGTCGAGCTGGGTCAGCATCTCGGCGTTCAGATCAGCGTCAAACGAGACGCAGCGAAGCCATTCGGTCTTGGTGTATTGGCCGTCGCGGCCTTCGGCCAAACGGTCTGCGGCGATCGAGATGCGGAGCGTCTTGGCTTTCAGTTCTTCGATCTTGCCGATGCGGCCCTGAGCGGTGAAGCGGAACATGGGTGTCTCTCCTGTTCGCCGGTAGCTCCGGCGAGAAGCGCCGCGGGGCTTTCCCGCGATGGGGCCGTGGGCTGCATGCGGGTAAGAGGGCGCTTGCAAGGGGTCGCGGGTACCGCGACCGGAGGCTTGCCCCTTGCAAGCGACCGCCCGCATGCGAAGACGAGGACCAATGAGCGAGAGGCCTCGTGGTGTGTTGTCGGACCGAAGACGCGGGAGAGGCGCGTGCATTCGCTGCGAAGGGCCAACAGCAGAGGCGGAGTGTGGGAACTGATGCGGCGCCGCATCGGCGCCGGTTATCCGCCGGTTTGGCGCCGCCCGAATCCGCGTCGATGGCCTATAGTGGCGAAGGTCAAGGAGGCGGGAAGCGTGCTCAAGCTTGAAGTCGATGGTGCTGAGGTGAAACGCTTGCGCTCAAGCCGTGAGCGCAGCGCAACGCAGAAGGAGTTTGCGCACGAAGTGGGGATTAGTGAGCGGCGGCTCCGAGAGATTGAGAACGCAAAGGGATTGATCGCTGTCGACGTTGTCGATCGACTAGCACGAGCTCTGAGCGTGCCGCGGACGCAACTTTGCGCTTCTGCTCCGGCGCCGGCCTCGGCGATGCCGTCAAAACCTCCTAAGAAGGATCGTTTCTCCCCGCGCTTTGACACCGGCATCGCCGAAATGGTCGAGGATGAGGCCGTTTTGATGGACGCCGCATCGAAGGCTCAGGTCGTCCTCTTGCAGATCAAGGTCCGGCTTACCGAAGAGACTCAAGGCTACATCACCGAACTCTACGAACTGGCTTCGAGCCTGAGCTGGAGCGGGAGCAACCGCGCGCTGCTGCAAACGGATGGGGAGCTGCCCATTCGCCGGCGGCTCCGTGAACTGCTCGCCCTTCTCAAGGGCAACGACGTTTGGGTCTATAAAACCGACAACATCAAAATGCTGCCGGAGCGCCACGCGATTCCGGCTCAGCCAGATCCGTTCAACGGCGAGCTCCAGCTCATTTTGGCCGCCGGGCCGCCTGGCGAGTACGGTGAAACTTCGATCCACGTCGATATCGACGCCGGTCAGCCGCGCATGATCCGCTATTGAGGGCGAACGCCGCCGGGCGGCGCGTTAAGGTTTGATTCCAGACTCAGTCCCAATCTCACGGCCTGAGGTCTCCTTAACGCCTCGACACGCTGGAGCATCACGCATGGCGAAGAAAGCCAAGAAAGCCAAAGCCGCGCCGAAGAAGGCCGCGAAAAAGAAGAAGTAAGGACGTCCCCACGTCCGAACGACATTGCGCCGCCACAGGTTTGAATTCCTGGGGCGGCGCTTTGTTTGCCCACTATTCGGCCGCGACGGCTAGCGGCGTTGCCTCGGTTGTCGTGCGTAGAGGCGATGGCAGCCACGCGCTTTGTTTGAACGTGCGCTTGGCGCGCGTTAGCACTTCTTTCTTCGGCGCTTTCTCAAGCGCTGCACGCTCCAACTTCGGATTGACTTCCATCAGCGCCGCGACGACCGCGTCTTTCCTGACGTGTTCGAAGTAGCTCTCGACCGACGCCTTCCAATATTTGGTCATGTCGAGTCCAGCGAGGTTGCAGAGCGTCTGACCGAGTGCTTGACGTGCTTCCATACCCGATAGCGGGCCAACACGCCTGAGATCGATGCCGGATGCGATCGTAACCGCGATGAGTTCGAGCAGCATCGGCTCGTCCATCGAAGAGATGTAAGCCCAAAGCTCTTCTGGATTGACCGGCAAACGCGAGCGCCACACCGAACCAATCTCGGTAAACTCACTGGCCGCTCTACTCTCCGCGCGCGTAATGGAGCGCTCCACGTCAACGTGATCGACAGAGATCGTTAGGCACGATGCGGATGCATCGCCCATGAAGCTTGCCGCCAGGCTGAACGCCACGAGGCGAAGTGCGAGCGCTGGGCTATCGATGATCGCAACCCGAAGGCCCAACGTCTTGTGCGCGAGCAATTCGTCCAGCAGCTTGGCAGGAACGGCCGGCTTCGGCGCTGCTGCGACCTCGGCGTGCGCGTCGTCCGCGTCAGCGCCGCTGTGGTCTGACGTCGTGCCCTTTCGGCGTAGCGCCCTCAGCACCTTCACGTCTTCGACGCGCACCAGGCCGCGTTCGATTTTGACCTCGCCGGAGTGGTTCAATGTCACGATCGCGCCGGCGAGGGCGACTTCGTCTTCGTCCCATTGCGCCGGCGCAAGCGCATCGATCGCCGCTTCGATCTTTTCGATCTCGGCCTCGTCTTCGGTCTCGTCCAGCTTGGCGTAAAGCTGTTCTTGCTGAGCCGCTTCTTCGGCCGTGAGCTCACGCCGCCGTTCACGCACCCGCTCCGGAAATTGGCTCCAGGCCACGCCGTCGATCGAAATCTGGACAAACGCCCAGCCTTCAGCCTGCACTTCAGTGACGATCGGTTCGAGCTTGGCCTCGGCCAGCCGAACCAGAAGCTCACGATCGGCAAGGAACCGCGTCTCGTCTTCGTCCGCGAAGAGATCGGACGCGACCGCGCCGCCGGCTTCGACATAGGCGTCGACACCGACAAGGCGCGCGAGCTTATCGGTCTCGGCGACGTGCGCTTGGGTCACACGTGCTTTGAGTTGCTCGGGCGTCCGTTGCCACTCCGGCGTATCGAAGAAGGCTTTGTCCTGCAGCGCATGATCGTCGGTGAAGGCGAGCGCGCCCAATTGGTCGAGGTCGATCTCGTCTTTCTTCAGCGCCTCGATCAGCCTCGGCGACACGCGCGCGAGGCGCAGCCGACGCGCGACATGCGTGCCGTTGACGCCAAAGCGGCCGGCGATCGCTTCCGGACCGTGACCAGCTTCAGCAAGCTGAGCAAATGCCTCGATCTCATCGGCCGGATGCATCGGCTCTCGTTGGACGTTCTCGGCCAGCGAGGCTTCTGTCGCATCGTCAAGTGGCACGACGCGGCAGGGGATCGGCTCGTTGCCGGGAATGGTCTTCGCCTTGGCGAGTTTTCGAAGCGCCTTCAGGCGCCGGCCGCCGGCTTCCACGGAATAGCGTCCCCTGTCAGCTTCCGAGACGACCAGATTCTGCAAGAGGCCATGCGCCGCGATGGACGCCGCAAGCTCATCAATGCTCATCGCAGGCTTGGTCTTACGGACATTGCGCTGTCCAGGAACGAGCTTCGACAAAGCGATCATGGTGATGTCGGTCATTGCATTTTCTCCATCGCCCGCACGCGAGGAGCCGCGCCGGGCGATGCTCGCCCTGCACGCCGGCATGCGCGGTCAAGGGCGAAGAGCGCAGCGTCCCTTGACCGCACGGAGCAGGGCGGCGTGCGACAAGAAGTGGCCCGGCGCGGTGCGCGGCGTCATCGCCGACGCCAAACGCCTTCCACAAGCTCAGAGGCGACCGGCCCCCAATAGCGGCCGTCAAAACTGTCCGCCGTGTCTCCGATTAGAAAGATCTGACCATTGAGGCGCCGGCATCCCGACCAGGTCGGCAAAGCGCGTCGGACGTTGTCCATTGTTCGACGCTGAAGTGTAAGCTCGTGATTGATTGTTACCCGGGGACCAAAAGCACAGACGACATCGCCATCCAATGCGGCGACGCGTTTGAGGAAGCGATCATCTGCGTCTGTAAAGCGCCGCGCTGCGGCATAGTTAAGCGCGACATCCCGCGCCCGCACCGTAACGATTGAATGGCGCACGATTGGCGAGTGCATGCGCACGTAGATGCCTTGAGGCATCGATGGGCTCGCATTGTAGATGACGACGTCGGAAAGCGTCGATACGGCAACAAAGCCGATGCCGAGACACAGAGCAAAAGTGACCAAGCCGGCTAATGCGACGGTCCGCGTTGGCGCCACTAACCTGATGCTTCGCATTTGGCAGTTTCTGACGCGCGGCTGCACGGGACGCCAAACTATTCCACTTAGTCACGAGCGCGATCACCCGAAGCGGGCAGACAGGGTGCGATGAGGTTGAGGTCAAGAAGGCGACTCGCCTCTCGGGATGGGGCCGGGGCCCACGTCGCGCGCTACGAGAATGGGCGAAGTGCAATGCTTATAAACTTGCAATTCACTTGAAAAACGGCGCGCTTAGGGTTCAACCTGAGCGCGCAGAAAGCGGAGTAGGTGTATCGATGGGCCGGCGTGAGGCCACGTTGGACTTTGTGCAAAAGTGCCGGGCGGCGGCTTCGGCAGAGGATATCGCGCGTTTTCTTTTCGCGGAGATGGAGGCTTGCGGGATCAGATATGTTGCCTGCGCCTCGCATGTCGATCCGCTGAAGCCCCCGACGGGCGCCGTCGCCATCGTTAACTATCCCCACCCTTGGCTGGTCTGGTTTTCCGATAAGAATTACGCCAACCGCGATCCAATCTTTTTCGGCGCGCACAACGCACTGCTGCCGTTTTGGTGGGAAGAGTTCGTGGTCCAATACGATCTGGCGCGCGACCAGCGCCGCATTTTGAACGAAGCCGCTGAATGCGGCTTGAGGAAGGGACTGACTATTCCCATTCATTCGCCCGGGGCGCTGCCGGCGTCGTGTTCGCTTGTGCCTGGTCCTGACGGCATCGATCCTCTGATCGTGCCAGACCTACAATTGATGGCGTTTCACGCCCACGAAGAGGCGCGGCTGCGCGCGACGGGTGAGGCGCGAAAGCCGGTCGTGTTGACTAAGCGCCAAAAGGAGTGTTTGGCGCTTGCGGCCCGCGGCAAGAGCGATCCGTTGATCGCAGACATTCTTGGCATCAAGACCGCAACGGCCAAACATACAATTGAGCATGCGCGGGCGCGCTATGGGGTCAGCTCCCGCATCCAAGCGATCATGTTCGCTTATCTCGACGGCACGCTGACCTTGTCCGATCTGGCGGACTGACTTCTCCACACCTCCTTCTGGTGCAAAGCGCGTCAATGGGCCGATCGGCCCATAGCAGAGCGCACGCGTCTGCACTCAATCTCACTGAGTTCGGTGTGGAGGACACTAGGTTCATGATCCAGATCATCACGTGCGACAATCGCCGCCTCTTTCATCACGCGCTGATGGAGATGCATCGCCAACGCAAGCAGGTCTTCATCGACCGCATGCATTGGCGGCTGAGTGAAAGCATGGGCCTTGAGATCGACGAGTTCGACAGCGAAGAGGCGATGTATTTAATCGATGTCGACGCACACGGCGACGTGCAGCAATCGGCGCGGCTACTGCCAACGCTCTCGCCACATCTCATGAGCGAAGTGTTCGCCAATCTCTGCGACGACGGACCGCCGCGATCGGCGCGCGTTTGGGAAGCATCCCGATTCTGCCCCGCCCCCACCATTGCGAAAGGCGCGCCGCGTCGTGAATTGTTGGCGCGAATGATCGCGGGCATTCTGGAGACCTCGATCCTCTTCGGGATTGAGAAGGTGAGTTTCGTTGCCGGCGCCGCGCTCGCGCCGCTCGCAGCTCAAGCGGGCTGGCACGTCTGTGCTTTGGGGCCCAAGCAGAGGATGGGGCGAGAGCGTCTCGTCGCCATGCTGGCCGACGTCACCAGCGATGGCCTTGCGGCCGTACGCCAGCGGGCGCGGCTAACCGGTCCTGTCACGCGCTTCGCTGATGCCGGACTGGCGCGTGCCGCCTGAGCGCGCGCTGAACAACGCAACACGTTAAGGAGACCGTCATGCAAGTCGCCACCCCGCGCATGTCTATTCAACCGGCGGTTCACTCAGAGGCTCGTTTCCCGAACGCATTTGAGGACTTGATGCGCGACGGCTACGTCATCTTGCCAGAGGCGATCAGTAGTTTGAAATCGCGTTTGATTTGCGCCGAGGTCGCGCCGCATTTGGCCGCCACGCCGAAGTGCGTTGGCGATTTTTACGGATGGAAGACAACGCGCGTCGGAGGTCTCCTCAACAAGGCCCCTTCAACACAAGACCTTGTTCTTCATCCCGACGTGCTCGCGATCACGCGCGCGGCCCTGCAGCCGTCGTGCGATTGCATCCAGCTCAATTTGACGCAAGCCATTCGCGTGCACCCACAAGAGCGAGCCCAGGCGCCGCACCGCGATGAAGAGATGTGGCCCCACGAACCGAAGCTCCGCCCCTGGCTCATCAATGTGATGTGGCCGTTGACTGCTTTCACCAAAGAGAATGGCGCGACGCGCCTTTGGCCAGGCAGTCACACGGACGTGCTCGACCGCAGCATTGATCCAGCGCGGTCGATCCCCGCGGAGATGCAGCCCGGGGATGCGCTGGTCTTCCTCGGCGCGCTGACGCACGGCGCCGGCGAGAACCGGTCAAACGCGCCGCGTGACGGCATCATCGTCTCCTATTGTTTGGGTTGGCTGAAGCAGTACGAAAACCAATTCCTGGCTTACCCACCCGCCGTCGCGCGGTCATTTCCAACGCCGCTGCAGCGGCTCATCGGCTATCAGATGCACCGGCCCAATCTTGGCGGCTGGGAGGGGCAGGATCCGATCCAAGCGCTGGCGACAAACCCTCATACGCTTTGTCCGCACGTGGACGCGTTGACGCCCGATATCGCGCGCCAGCTCAAGGCTCACTATGGCGAGGACGCCTGACTTACCCATACCTGAACGCGCGTATCAGGAAATAAAGACAAGGGTCTTAGCCGGCCGCTTCAGGCTGCGTCAGCGACTGGACGCTAACGCGATCGCGTCCGACCTCGGCGTATCGACAACGCCGGTGCGCGAGGCTCTCTTGCGGTTGACTTCAGAACGGCTCGTGAGCTTCCGTCCGTCGCACGGCTTTGCTGTCGCCATGTGGAGCGAGAGCGGTCTGCGCGATCTTTATCGATGGCGGGGCGAACTCGCCGAGCTGGCGCTTGCGAATTTCGCTGCGGCGGCCCAACCGATGGTGAATGCCGCAGCGAGTTACCCTGACAAGGCCGCAGACCTATTGGCAGGGTTAGCAACTGCCGCGCATGCCGAACTCTTACACGCAACCCGGAATGCTGATGATCGGCTACACATGGCGCGGGTCGCTGAAGCCGAAATCTGGCCAAACGTCGAGCAGGACCTCGCGCCCATCAGTAAGGCGATTTTGAGCGGCAACATCGCTCCGATCAGAAACGCACTTCGAAAGTATCACATGCGGCGTTGTATGAACGCCAAACGCATTCGGGACTGCGCCGCCCTGCTAGGTCTTTCCGCGAACGGCGCCTAGACGCTTTCCGGCTTAATATTCATTCTTATAAACTCTCTTATTCGCTTGGAGTGTCGCACGCTCTCACCGGATCGAATGAACGATCCACCTCAATGGAGGAAATTATGCGTGAAGACCTCGAACAAGACGAACTCACCGATCTGGGCGCGGCCAGCGAAGTGACCCGCGGCATCGTGCAGCGTTTCGCCGAAGAGTCGACGGGCCTGCCCGATTATCGCGATTGAGTTCGCGCTCAACACGGGAGAGCCCGCAATGGCTGAAGCAGTGCAAGACGTCCACTCCGACGTCATCGATCTCGGCGCCGTCAGCGAAGTGACGCTGGGCATTCCAAAAGTCCCGTTCGAGGAATCGACGGGGCAGATGGATCATCGCGACTGAGATCCCGGCCGGCGCCGGAGGCCCTCCGGCGCCGCGCTCAGCAAGTAGTGGCGCGCAGATGCAAAGGTATGTTCTCGCACCTCACGTCCATGCCTGCATCGATGGCGATTGGCTCATTTTTCTGGACCTGAAGGCAAATCGGTACTTCGCGGTCAGCGCGGCGCAATCGGCGGCCATCGATGGTATTGCGAACGCGCGTCATGACGAGACGGCCGTAGAAAGCGGAGCGCTTCAGAAGCTGGCGGCGCGAGGGGTGCTAACCACTTCAAAGGATGCGCATCCTGCACAAGAGCTGATTGGTCATTCCGGACGCATTAATGCGCCGACGATCATGCAGTTTGCGTGGGCTGCGCAGTGGGCGTCCACAACAGTGCGGCGAGGGGACATGTGGCGTGCGGCTCAATTTATCAGGTCATGGAAGCGGGCGTCCCGCCAGGACGTGGACGCAGGCCGCAAAGCCATCCTCCAATTCAATGAAATGCGGCCGTGGCTGCCAAAGCGTTACGTCTGCTTATTCGACGCGCTTTGTCTCATTCGATTTCTCCTGGCGCGCGGCACGCATGCGACGCTTGTGATTGGCGTACGGGCACGGCCCTTTCTTGCCCATAGTTGGGTGGAGCTTGATGGCGCCATTGTCGATGACGGCGGCGAAGACTGCGCCTCTATGCAAGAGATCATCCGGCTATGACCGCTCGTATGGTCGGTTTCCGGTGGCGCCCGACCGATCGAAACGGCGAGCGTCAAGCACGCGTGGGTTTGGAAAGACTTGGCCCCAGTTTTTCCAAAGTGAGCGAGCGTCGCGGCGTTCTTATTGCGCTTGCCGCGGCCGACGCAGATTCGCGAATCCTGCCAGACGACCTCGGCGTCGTGCTTGGTCCTCTATTTTTGTCCGGCGAGGAACGCGACGAGCCGGTAGCCTCAATAACGTCTACTGAGGCCTGGAAGCTGGCCGAAAGCGGCGGCGCACTTTTGGTTCAGAATTATTGGGGCGGCTATTGCGCTGTCCTCCATGACCATGGCCGCGATGAGCTGCACCTCTCGCGCGATCCCTGCGGCGCCGGCGCGCTCTACGTGCTCGACGCCGGTGAGTTCACCGTCTTTGCGAACGATGCGGAAGATCTGCTCGTCGTGGATCCCGAACTTGACGTCGACCAGACGATGCTTAGCGCCTTCCTCTGTCAACCTCGCCTGGTAACGACGCGCACGGGCTTGGCGAAGGTGCGTGAGGTGCTGCCTGGCGTCGCCCTAACATTGATGCGGACTGGCCGGCGTGAAGCTTCGCTGTGGCAACCGTCCATACGAGAGCCGAAGCTTGACTTCGTCAGTGGTCAAGCAGCGCTTCGCCGCGCCGTTGGCCGCGCGGCGTCGGCGTGGGTCGGCTACGGCCAGCAGCGAGGGCCGATCGCCCTTCGGCTCTCCGGCGGGTTTGATTCAACGTTAGTCGCGTGCGCGCTTCACCACGCCGGCGCCCGGGACGTGATTTGCTTCAACGAATTCCCTGCAGACACTCCAGAGGGCGACGAGCGTATATTCGCGCGCATCGCGACCGACACGTTGAACTTCTCGCTCAGGGAACTTGCCGCGCATCCTGACGCGGTGTCCTATCCAGCAATTCTACAAGCCCGACTCAGCGCGCGGCCTTCCTATAGTCAGTTCAGCTTCTCCGATTCCCTTCTTGGCGAAGCGATTGACGCGTCAGGGGCGCGTGTCGTCGCTTCGGGGCAGGGCGGCGATCAAGTGCTGCATCGCAGCCGCACGGCATCGATCGCGGCGGATGCCATGATGGACGGCTGCCCGCCCGCTGATCTTTGGCGGATCGCGCTCGAAACCGCCCAGCTCATTCGCGCTCCGGTCTGGGATGTGTTCGCAGCCATGGCGGGCACAGTCGCCCCGTGGCGGCAGTTTTCACCCTACAATAGCGTCTTCGACAACGTGCTTGCGTCCGAAGGATCGCTGCCAGCAAGGGCTGAATGGGCGGCCCACCCATGGGCGAGCGCGATGAATAAGGCCACTCCAGCCAGAGCGCTGCGCATGGCGCATGTGGTCGATCTCCATTTTTATCACCAGCGCTCATCGTTGAGCGGTTTTGTCGCCGCGCCGTTGCTCGCATGTCAGCCAGTGGTCGAGTGCTGTTTGTCAATCGCGCCTTATGACATGACCCGCGGAGGGCGTGAGCGAGCGCTGGCGCGGGCCGCGTTTGGCGACTTAATTCCGCGCGTTATTCTGGAGCGGCGCCATAAGGGTGACACCACCCGCTATCACCGCGCGGTGCTGGAACGGCAATTGCCGTTCATCCGTGAGATGCTGTGCGACGGTGAACTCGTGAAGCTCGGGCTATTGGCGCGCGAACCGCTGGAGACCGCGCTTCGGCGGGATGTGGTGGTCGATGCAAAAACCAAGGCGCAGATCATGACCGCCTTCATTGCCGAACTCTGGCTCCGGCGCTTCCTCAAAACAAAAGCGGCGTGCGCGCCGGCCTTTCGGGCTGGGCCTTCGCCAGAGATGGGAAGCGACCTTCAATCTGGCTGAAGCCACCGATCGAACCAGTCCATGGTCCGCTGCTGCGCGGCCAATAGCTGTTGAGGCCGATATTTGAGGTGATAAGCGCCTGGATAGATGTAGGCTTCATACGGCGTGCCGTTTTCATGCAACCGCGCCAGCAGGGGAAAGCCGCGCACAGCTTCGCTTTCACCCCAATTGAAGAGAATGGGCGTACTGAGCCGCTCGGCGTTCAATGAAGCGCTGTTGTCGCGCCACCATTGTGTCCAAGGCGATCCTTCGACCCACGGCGAAGTAAGGCCAATGCGCGCGAGGCTGCGATCGCGATAGGCCGACGCCTGGAGCGCCCAGCTTGCGGGATCGGTTGGGGGCGAGCCGACGACTGCAGCTCCGAAGGTGTTGGGCTCGTCCATCAACATGGCGTAGACGGTCTCGGCGCCATCGGACAAACCGGTAATGCCGATTCGAGCCGGATCGGCGCCACGGTCAACGGCGCGGGCGATGAAGGCGTTAAGCGCCTCGCGCTTGGCGCGCCTTTCAGAACCGTCGAGTTCGGTCTCGCGCTGCACCTCTGCAGCGGTCAGGCGCGCTGCGCGCAAGCGGAATTCCGGGCGCTCGACGCTGATAACGAAATAGCCGTGTGCTGAAAGCGGCAAGATTGGTGTCTCGTTACCGACGCCACCGCGCAAGAAACCGCGGGAGTGATATTGCACGACAACGGCGGGATAGAACCGGCCCCGGCGGTAGCGCAACGGATAGACGAGGTGTGCGTAACTCTCATTGCCTTCGGCATCGGTAAAGTCGAGGCGTTCTATGCGCGGCGCTGCAATCGTGCGAGAGCCGGGGTTAGGATCGAACAGCGGCGTGAGCGCGCCGCTCACAAGGTCGATTGAAACCAAACGGCGTGGCGTCAGCGCGCTTTCCTGAAAGCAGATGAGCGCGGCGCGCCCAGGCGCACAGGCAAAGAGACGCTCTTCCGCACGCCGCATCAACCGCACGGCGCCGGACGCTGGCGACCACATGTATAGGGCGTGCAACGCGCGCCCATGGCCCTCACGTCGGAGGAACAGCACCTCTTCGGCGTGATCGCCTGACATGAGCCAGGCTGCATCGAGCGCGCCTGCGCATGCGGGGTCCATGCACCGCTCATTGCCCGGCGCGAAGAGAGCAAGCGCGGGTTCTGCAACCGTCGAAGTGGAATCAAGCGGCCTGATGTAGGCAGGCGCCGAAGGCGCGCTGTCGTCAGCGGCACGCGTCAATCCGGACGAGGGATCGTAGATCCAAGTGCGCGCGCCGGCGGCTTCATCCGTGACACGGGCAAGCCCGTACGCTGCTCGAAAGTTCTCATCGACGCGAAAACCACGGCGTTCGTCCTCAAGTAACTGGGCGCGCGCCTGCTCGCGCGGCGTGGCGGTCTCGAACATCAGAACATTGCCGCTGAACCAAAGGCCGCGGATGTCGCCCTCGGCGTCGGTCACCTGAGCGTCATCACCCGTTCTCAAGTCGACACGGCGAATGTTCAACTGTCCGTGGCGTTCGGCGGTGTAGTAGAGCGCCGCGCCGTCAGGGGAAAAGCGGGCAATGCGATCGACACCCAGCCCGGAGCGGTAGCCACCGTCGGTGCGGAACACAAACCGGCCTGCATCGGCGATGATGCGGGTGTGTCCGCTTGCGATATCGGTCAGCGCCAAGCGATAGGCATAGTCGTCGGCCTCGGGCAAGATTTCGCGCACGAAGAAGGCGGCTTGAGTCTGGTCTGGCGATATCTCAAGGAATGGATCGACATCGCCCCCGATATCGCGAAGCAGGTAGATGTCCTCCAGCGTCGCGGCACGACGCGGCTCTGCCTGCGCCCCCGCTGGCGGCGACACGACAAGCGCGAAGCCGAGGATCATCGCTAATTGAAATCGCATCGTCGCGCTCACCAGCGCTGCCGCAATTCGAGCGAGATTACGCGGCCAAGCGGCGACGCGTTCGCGGCGTCGAATGCGAAGCCAGTCGGGTTATTGGCGAAGGGCGGGTCTTCGTCAAAGACGTTATTCACATTAAACGCAACCACGAGGCCGCGCTCACGGTCGCCGAAATCGTGCGTAAGCCGAAAATCAAAGGTCTGGAAAGAATCTATGTCACGGGCCGGTAGGCTCAACGTGTCGCGATAAGCGTCCACGTAGTTGAAAGTGAGCGCGGCGCCGGTTTGTACGCCCTGCCAGGCCAAAGTGGCGCGGCCGCGAAGGTCTACCGGCCCATTCAAAGTGTTGAGCGCGCTCACTGGCGCCGCTCCCGGCGCCAACGTGGTCTCATACTGCAGCATGTTGCTGGCGGCCAAGGTCAGCGAGATTTGTCCAATGTCGGTCTCGAAAGCGTAGGCCGCAGAGAGATCAATTCCGCGCACGCGTAGGGCCGATAGATTGACCAGGCGCCGGTCGACGATGACCTCAACGCCGTCAGCGGGCAGCACGCCGAATGGGGGCGGTCCGAGCGCCAGAAATTCGGCTATGAGCTGAGGCGATGGATCGCGGTAGATGATGCTTTCGAAGCCGGCAGGATTGCGCAGGATCGCAAACGTGCCGCCCGCCGAGGTGATGCGGTCGGCGAAATCTATGTCGTAGTACGTCGCCGAGAGCGTAAAGCCCGCGCCGAGTTCGACGTCGAAGCCTGCGGTCCAACTCTCCGCCTGTTCGGGACGCAATTCGCGATTGGCGCCGGCAATAGCCAAGACCCCGGTCGAGCCGTTGTCTGCGAGTGGGTCCTGTGCGGCGCTCGCCGTGAGATACGAGATCGCTGTGCCGCCCAGCAATTGATCGAACAACGGCCCCTTGAAGGATTGGCCCCAAGAGGCGCGGAGCGCGAAGGCTTCGGATAAGGCCCAGCGGACGCCGACGCGGGGCGTAGTCGATGCGCCATAGTCGCTCGCGTCCTCACGCCGGGCTGACGCCGACAGCGTGAGGGCATGCACAAGCGGCACGCCGTTATCGGGCGAAATGAGAGGCAGGTATAATTCGGCGAAAACAGCATCGACTGTGCGTGCGCCAGGGTCCTGAATGAATTGATCGGCGACACCTGACGCATGGTCTTCGAAACGCGAAATCGAAAAGCGTTCGCGGCGTTGTTCGACGCCGAAGGCGGCGCGGATCGGACCGCCAGGCAAGGCCCAGAGCGGGCCATCCATGGTGGCGCCGTAGCTCGTGACCCGGCCTTCGTTTTCGGTGGCGATGTCGAATGTAAGCCCCGCCAGCACGGCCGAATTCGTGTTGGAGCCGTCTGCAAACGGATTGAAAGCGGTGTTCAGATTGCTGCTGGCGAGGGCCGGGGCAATGTTTGCGGAGTCGAAGAAGTTTTCATTGTCGATGGACTCGCGGCTTTGAGAGTGGGTGACGGAAGCCGACAATGTCCAATCGTTGGGCAATGCGAGATCGCCGCTAAATGCCATTGAATAGGCTTGTGATCGGCTGATATTGCGCACCGGTCCCAAGTCGGGGCCGAAGAAGTACGCGATCGTAAGCGGTCCCTGGCCCAGGAATAAATTGTTCAGCTGCCGATAGGCGTTTGACTCCGGCACGACGATATTGGCGAAGAGTTGCTCTCGCTCGAGGTATGCCTCACGATCTGTCGCGATGAGATCGGCGCTGAGCGTAAGAACCGAACTCACATCTTGTTGCGCACTTACAAAGATCGAGTGGCTCGTCTGCTCAGGCAACAGCCAGGCGCCCTCATTGAGTTCGTTGAGGTTCAGCACCCCTGGGATGAGGTCGGCCGCAGTTAAAGACGTGCCGTCTTGGCCTTGGGGGATGGCGAGCGAAACCGGCGTCGCACCGATGCGGATAATGTTGCCCGGATTGGCGAGCGTACGCGAGAAATTGGAGCCTTCGGGGCGGAAGTCGGAGCTTGCCAAGAAATCGCGGTCGTCGATGTCGAGTTGGCGGCGATCACGATAATCGTAAGCGGCGGTCAAGCGCCCGCTGTTCCAGTCGAAGCCGAACAATTGCGAGAAGCCTACGCCTTCGGCGCCCCCTTGCGATGTGCCAGTGACATAGCCTCGCGTTTCAGCGCCCTCGAAGCTGTCATTGAGGATTATGTTGACGACGCCCCCGACCGCGTCCGAGCCATAGGTGGCCGAGGCCCCGTCGGCTAAAACTTCGATACGCTCCACCGCCGCGAGCGGAATGATTGAGATATCCACGTAATTGCCGACGCCTGCAGGCGCGAGTCGGCGGCCATTGACGAGGGTCAGTGTCGCGTCGGCGCCTAAGCCGCGCAAATCGATGGTCGAGCCGTAAGAAAAGTTGCTGCGCGCGTTGAGCGAGCCCTCCACCGTTCCTTCATTTTGGCTGCCAGCAAAATTTTGCGGCAAGGTTTGCAACGCGTCCTGAAGCGTCAAGCGCCCGGTGGCGTCCAGATCTTCGCGGCTGAGTTCGATCAAATTCGAACCGGCGGGCGCGGCGCCTCGGATGCGTGTGCCGGTGACAACGATCTCTTCGTCCGCCTCAACGTCGGGCGCTTCCGCGTTGGCGTTCGCTGCGGCGCGAACGCGCGTCTCAGCGTTCGCGCGGCCGGGCTGGGGGCTCTGATCTTGCTCCAGCGAAAGCGTATTTGCGGGCGTAATCTCGCCCCGGACGTTGGAGTTGGAAAGCAACTGAGACAGCGCTTCTTCGCGCGTAAAGTGGCCACGCACCGCTGGCGCAAATTGGCCAGCAAAGCGGTCCGCTGGGACAAGTGTGCTCAGTCCGGATTGTTGCGCGTATAGTGCCAGGGCGCTGGAGAGCGGCTGTGCCGGGATGTTGTACTCGATCCGGGTGTCACCAGCGAGCGAAGCGCCGTTGATCTGAGCGCGTGCGTCAGGCGCAAACGCAAATGGCGACACGCCCAACAACAGGCCGGCAATCCAATGCGAAACGCGCTCCGCGCGCTTGACGGTTTTGGTCAAGCTTACCTCCCCTTGGACCGCATGCTCGGTCTTCAAGAAGGGGAGACGAACGGGCTTGGCAAAAACGACAACGAGGGAGAAGTTTTTCGCGCGCGCTCAATCAGAGCGCAGCACGATCACGCCGTCGGCGCGCCGATCGGCGCTGACCCCGACATTGTTCTCGAGCAACCCGAGAAACGCCTCGACGTCGTCTCCAGCCACATATCCGGAGAGGCGCACCTGCGCGGTCGCGGTGTCGCCGAACGCGAAGCGCACGCCCGAAAAGCGCGTCACCTCAGCAGCTGCTTCACGCAAGGACTGGCCGTCGAGCGCCACCATACGCTCGCGCCACACCAGCCGGCGATCGAGGGCGTCCCGGGCCAGAACTGAAACAATGGGAGCGCCCCCGCCAAGCTCGATCTCCTGATCGGCTGACGCCGCCACACTGTTGTCAGGTGAGAACAGCATCTCGCGGCGTGCTTCGACGCGTCCGCTGAGCACTGTGGTAATGGCGCCATCAGGTCCGAGCCGCACGACGAACGAGGTGCCGAGCACGCGGATGTCTCCGAACCTGGTCGTCACGACGAAGGGCCGCGAGGCGTCGTGCGCAACATTGAAAAGCGCCACGCCTTCTTCGAACCGCACGCGGCGTTCATCGCCCTCAAGACTGGCCCGCAACCGCGCGCCAGGCGCCATTTCGATCGTGGTGCCGTCGCTTAACCGCACCAGGCGCTCCTGTTCCGGCGCCGTGGCATAGACGGCGCCCGGCTCGTCCCGAAGCGGGCTGAGCGGTGAGATGACGAACAAGGCGAGAGCGGCCGCTGCCGAGAGCGCGGCGATCGCGATCGGCCGAACTGGGACCCTTGTTCTCCGATGGCCAATCTCGTGTTCGACGGGTTCTGTCGCTAAGACGGCATCGATCTTGTCGGCAGTCGCGGAGACCGCGTCATAGGCGCGCTTGTGCGTTTCGTCCGCGGCAAGCCAAGCCTGGAACGCGTCGATGTCTTGGCGGCTGACGCGGGGCTCGTCCAAAACCACGAGCCAATGCGCGGCCTCCAATTCGGCCTGTGTTGGCTCGCGGTGGTCCATGGCGATCTGTCTTAAGGCGCCGAAGCGCCGCCGTCAGCGGCGGTGAGCCTGGCGTGACAAAAGGCGATGGCCTTCAAGACGAGCCGTTGCACCTGACGCTCGCTCACGCCGAGCGCCGCAGCGACCTCGGCAGGCGGCACGAGTTCAACCCGGCGCATCAGCAGCGCCTTGCGCTCAAGTTCCGGCAGGGCGGCGATCGCCGCACGCACGGCTGCCGCCTCTTCAACGGCAATGCAATGATCCTCGGCGCTGGGGGCGTGCGCAGCAGCCGGCACGAGATCAATGCTCGCGACGGCGCGATAGGGCGCTGCCTTCTGCCTTCGGAGCGCGTCTACTGCCATGTTCTTTGCGGTTTGGAACAAGAACGCTCGCGGCGACACGATCTGTCTGGCGTCAGCTGCGCACAGACGCAAGAAACTGTCCTGTGCGATATCCTCTGGAGAGACTCTTGCGCCGAAGCGGCGCAGAAATCGCCTGAGGACGCCAGCCTCGTTATCGAACAGCCGCCTGAGTTCCGGTTCTCCCCTCATAGAATTGCAATCAGCGTTTCGCGAAGCGCGCCGGCTCCGCAAACCAGAATTGACGCGTTCGCCTTCGCGATGGCGTCTGACGAATTGACGAGCATCGCTTTGCCGAATGGACCTTCAGCGAGCATATTTGCGAGTGCCGCCACGTCCGCCGTATCTGGAGCGTCAACGCAGCGCGCTACGATGGCTAGTCCACGT
Organism: Hyphomonadaceae bacterium; assembly: GCA_019753105.1. Lineage (GTDB taxonomy): Bacteria > Pseudomonadota > Alphaproteobacteria > Caulobacterales > Aquidulcibacteraceae > Vitreimonas. Next base: position 33,706 of record JAIELJ010000001.1, on the reverse strand, counting down.
CGTGTTTCGAATGCAATGTCCAACGCATCGTCGCGCGCCCACACACGCGCGAGTGGCTTAACGCCCAGTTCCGCGAGGGTTTCCTGAAGTCGTTCGGCTGCGACTGGTTGGCTTGCGACGACGCCCATCTGCTCTTGCCGAAGAACCCTACAAAACAGGGACTATAGTCCCTGGTGACTATAATCGTCATCCCGTTTCTTCTGTTCGATGGAGTGGGAGCGAATAGTTTGCGCGAATGTCTTGCGTCTGCGGGAAGCGCGAGGACTTACGCAGGAACAGCTCGCCGTGGATGCAGGTCTCGACGTCACCTACTTACGCGAGATTGAGAAGGGTGAGGCAAACCCGACCGTCAAGAAGATCGCAGGTCTAGCGGATGCGCTTGGCGTGTTGCCTGCCGACCTTTTTGAACTCCCGAAGTAATTAAGGACTATAGTCCCTGGTGACTATAAGCCCGGTGCGATTGACTTCTGGTTATGGACTGGAAGGCGCTCGTGGGCGCAAATATTCGGAAGCTGCGTGTTCGCAGAAAGCTGAGTCAAGAGCAGCTGGCCCACGATTCTGAGATAGATCTGACTTATCTGGGTGGAATTGAAAGAGGGAGGCGAAATCCCAGCTTACTGGTTCTGGTGCGCATTGCCGATCAATTGGGCGTGCATCCCAGCAAGCTGTTGGCGGAATAGGGTTGCGCGCCGTTGCCTCAGGATCGCAGCCCAACGCGCTGCGACGGCACAGCCGGCTCGCGCGAAGCGTAGGAGCCCGGCGCGCCAAGGGCGCGCGAGGCCCGATCACTTCCGCGTCGGCGGTCCCCTACGTGGCACAGGAGGGTAAGGGCGCTCTTTCCAGCCGCTCGTAAGATGTCGTCTAGAGGACAGCAATTGGCCAATGCCGTTGAAAAACTCTCGCTTGTAAGGGGTCGCGAAGCCTGATTCCGCCATTCTGCTTGGATCTGAGCGGGAGAGATGGCGATGATGGGACGGCTTGAAGCGACGCAGGATCAGCTTTTCTACGATTTCCGGTTCGAGGCTTTCGTTGCCGCGGATCATTTGGTCAGGCGCATCGACGCTGCGCTCGATCTGACTTGGCTGCGGGCGGAGTTGAAGCCGTTCTATTCCGTCGAGGGGCGGCCATCGATCGATCCTGAGTTGATGATCCGAATGCTGCTGCTGGGTTATTGCTTCGGCATTCGCTCCGAGCGGCGCCTGTGCGCAGAAGTGAAGGTCAATCTCGCCTATCGCTGGTTTTGCGGTCTCGGCTTGGACGGCGCGGTTCCCGATCACTCGACGTTTTCAAAAAACCGGCACGGCCGCTTTCGCGACAGCGATCTGTTTCGGCGTGTGTTCGAGCGGGTGGTGGCGACCTGCATCGAAGCGGGCTTGGTCGAGGGTGAGGCGTTCGCGGTGGATTCCAGCATCATCGACGCTGTCGCCAGTCCCTATAAGCCGGAAGATAGCAGCGAGGTCACGTTCGACCGCACAGACGCCAAGCAGATGACGCGGCCCGTGCGCGAGTACCTCGCGGTGCTCGACGCCGCCAACGCGTCGGAAAATCCCGACGATTGGATCACGCCGCAGAAAAAGATCGCGCGCTCCGATCCCGCCGCGGGCTGGACCACACGAGGACGCAGCCAAGTGGCCTTCGCCTACGCGACCAATTACCTGCTCGATACGGGCGAAGCCGGGATCATCATGGATGTTGCGGCTTCGCCGGCGAGCTTGAAGCGCGAAGTCGATACGGTCCCGGTGATGATCGAGCGCACCGACGCCCGCTTTGGCCTCCGGCCTAAGACGCTCATCGGCGACACCGCTTACGGCGCTGGACGTATGGTCGGCTGGCTGGTGCGCAACGCCATCACCCCGCACGTGCCGGTGCGCGAGAGCGCCAACAAAGGCGAAGGCATCATCCCTGAAAGCGCTTTCAGCTTCGATACCGGATGCGACGATTACACCTGTCCAGAGGGCAAACGTCTGACCTCGACCGGCCACGTGTACAATCGCCGCATTTCTTATCGCGCCAGCAAATTCGATTGCGAAATGTGTACGCTCAAATCCAATTGCTGCCCAACCCAGCCGTATCGAAAGCTCACCCGTGACGTGGACGAGGCCGCCCGCGATGTGGCGCGCGCACTCGCCGGAAGCGAAGCTTTCGAGCACTCACGCCGCTTGCGCAAGAAAGTCGAAGTCCGCTTCGCACATCTCAAAACCATCGTCGGTCTGAGGCGGCTGCGTCTGCGCGGTCTCTCAGGCGCCCACGATGAGATGACCCTGGCGGCGACTGCTCAGAACCTCAGAAAGCTCGCCCGGTCGAACATCACAGCGAGGAAGCGAGCGGCGTGAGCCGCATCGCCACCGCCAACTCAGGTGGCAGGCCCAACCTCGCTGGCCGAATAACGACCCACTTCTTCAACAGCATTGGCCCGTTTCAGACAGACGCCAAGCTAAACCTGGAGAGTCGTCAGCAGCCGCATTCGCCTGCTTGGATCGGCGGGCACTTCACATCACCATAAGAGCAGAACACGCAGCAATCGCCTGGCTTAGGCCGCAGAAGCGCGCCGCAGCTCTTACAATCATAAAAGAACTGGCACGCTTCCGTCGGCATCAGCTCGCGCTGACGATGGCCGCAGCGGGGGCATGTAATCGTGGAGTCCGGAACAGTTTCGTTCATCGGCCGCGCACCCAATCCAGCAACTCCCGCTCGTAGAACGGCATGACATAGGCGCCGGCAACCAGAAGCGCTGCGACAATGAGTAGGACCAGGATGCGAGGACGTGGTCTGCGTCCGCCCCAGAAAGCGGTGACAAAGCCCGCAAGGATGAGAGCGGCGGTCAGAGCCAGGAGATACGGTTTTGCCTGCACGAAGATGCCGAGATGGGCCACCAGCGCCGTGCTGACACCGGCTTGCACCAACAAAATGGGCAATACGCAGCAGGACGCGCCGATCAGCGCGGCTAGCCCCGTGACAATTCCCCCGCCCGCAAACAGCCCGCCTGACGGACGCTGAGTCTCGGTATCATTTTCCATGGTTCGAACGTAAAACCTGTAGTCGCTACAGGAGCAAGAGATATGCCCGCGATTGGCGAAATCAGCGCACGCTCTGGCGTGCACGTCGAGACGATCCGCTACTACGAACGCATCGGCCTCATGCCGAAGCCGGCGCGCGCCGCCAACGGGCGACGCTGCTACGACACCAAGGCAGCGGCGCGGCTCGCGTTCATTCGCCGTGCGCGCGACCTGGGCTTCGCGCTTGCCGATATTCGCGCCTTGCTTTTGCTTGCAGACAACAAGGCGGCGTGCCGCGACGCGCATGGGCTTGCCACACGCCATCGCGACGCCATACGGGCCAAGATCACCGAGCTCAAACGGCTTGAACGGCTCCTGTCCGGAACGACGGAACGTTGCGCGCGGACGCCCGCGGCGCCGTGTCCGATCATTGAGGCGCTGACGGGCAATGCGTTATGAGCAAGCTCGTGCTGAGCCTTCTGTCGCTTGATCTCCAAGCGACGCGAACCTTCTATGAGCGTCTTGGATTTTGCCTCTCTGGCGGAGCAGCGGATTCAGTCTGGCTTGAACTGTCGCGGCACAGCGTCGTTCTCCAATTCTATAATGAGGCGCCCGTGGGCACAGCCCCAGAGCCAGCGCTGAGCGGCACGATTTACGTGCATGTCGATGAAGTCGATATGCTGGCGTCGATCTTGCGTGGTCAATGCGCGTTCGAATGGGGCCCCGAAACCATGGACTATGGCATGCGCGAATTCGCGGTGCGCGATCCAAGCGGCTACCTGCTGGCGTTCTCGGCGCCGGTGTGAGGGGCTGGAATCGGCGAGTTCGGATCGGTCGGCGATTCGGATTGGATGTCCGCTTCCGGCGCGCACGCGCCAGAGTCCACAATGGGATTAAGCTGACTTGGTGCTCTCTATTTCATTTAGTCGTGACCTTTGCCTTAGGGACGCAGCCCCACGCACTGAGACGGCGTCAAGCCGGCTCAGCGCAAAGCGCAAGAGCCCGGCGCGCCGAAGGTGCGCGAGGCCCAATCACTTCGGCCATCGGTGGTCCTCGACGTAGTCGAGCGGTCTTCCTCAGCTGGACGGGGCCTTACGGCGTGCGGGTGTGTCGTCCCGCCGCACCGAGGGGGAGGGGGCGCGCCGCTCCCCGTGCGTACTAACAGGCGACGGCCTTTGACCAATTGGTGATCAAGGCCGAGTATGATGGGGCAATGCGCCAGTTCGGGCTCTCGATGCTTATGGTTATCGCGCTCGCCGTCAGCGGCGTCGCGAACGCCATGAGCTTTGCCGATTGCCCGATGGCGTCAGCCCAAGCGGCTGCAGTGGCGGCGGCTGCACACGATTGCTGCCCAGATGGCGCGCCGGGCGCGCCAAGCGACGAGGCCCCAACAAAGATGACGGGCTGTTTTGTCGGTCAAGCCTGCCGGACCGCGCCTGCGCTTGTGCCTAACGCGGGCCCGCTTCGGGTCTCCGCGCCTCCCTTGCAAGCCAGGCTCACTTTGGAGTGGGATTCGGTCTTGGCCTTGCGGGCGCCCGACGCCTTTTGGCGTCCTCCACGAACCATCTGACATCGGAAGATTAAGCGCTTTGCGCGCGTCATGCGCGCGCCGTCGCCTTCTGGCTTGTCCGTCTTTCCGGAGTTTCTCATGCGTGTTGCATGGCTTGCATGCTGCGCACTCGGCTGGGCGCCGATCGCACATGCGCAAAATCTCAGTTTCAACGATGCGGTCGCGCGGGCAAGCGACGGCCCCCGCATCGAAGCGGGCCGCGCCTCCGTGCGTGCAGCCGAACTCGCCATTGGTCCCGCCGGCCAATTGCCCGATCCCGAGCTTGTGCTCGGGCTAGAAAACGTCCCGCTCTCGGGCGTGGATCGCTATCGGCTCGACCGCGATGAGATGACCATGCAGCGCATCGGCGTGATGCAAGAAATGCCAAGCGGCCTGGGCGCGCGCCGGTCGATGGCTGACGCGGAAGCCGGTCGCGCCGGCGCGGGCCTTGCCATAGCCGAACTTGAGGCGCGCCTCGGCGCCGCCCTGGCCTGGATTAATCTCTACTATGTCGAACAGCGCGCCGAGGCGTTGCGCACGCTAGCGGAGGAAGCGAGTGCCGCAGCGGCCGCGGCCCGCGGCCGCCTGGCCGCCGGCGCGGGCACAGTGGACGAAACGATCGCGGTTGAGATTGAAGTCGCGCGCATGGCCGACCGGCTCGCCGAGCTTGAGGCGGCGCGCATTCGTGCGCGCAGCGAACTGCGGCGATGGATCGGCGACGCGGCCGATCAGGAATTGGACGCAGCCGCGCCCGCGTTCGCAATCGATCCTGCTCAAATGCGCGAGCGTTTGCGCCGCCATCCCGCTCTTGGCGCCTACCGCGCCGAAATCGATGCGGCGGAAGCGGGCCTGGCCATGGCTCGCGCCGAACGGCGTCCTGACTGGTCGTGGGAGCTTTCTTACGGGCGGCGCGATCCGAGCTTTGGCGACATGGCTTCCATAGAGGTTCGCGTTGGCCTGCCGCTTTTCCAACCCTGGCGTCAGGGGCCGCTTGTGGCCGCACGCCGCGCTGATGTTGCGCGCGCTGAAGCCGATAGAACTGCCGCCGAGCGCGAATACGCCGCCGCGTTGGACGCGCAACTCGCCGAATATAGCGCGCTTTCAGCCAATCTGGAGCGGGCGCGCAGCTTGCGTTTGCCGCTCGCAACTCAACGCGCCAATGCGGCAGCTGGCGCCTTCGCCGCTGGGCGCGCGAATGCCGTTCAACTGATCGACGCGCGCCGCGCACGTCTCGAAGCAGAACTCGAAACAATCGAACTTGAAGAGCGCCGCGCGCTGGTCGGCGCAGCCCTCACAATGCAATACGGGGAGAGCCTTCCATGAACGATGACTTGAAGGCAAAGCTGCCGCGTTTCGCGCTGATCGGCGCCGCAGCGATCGTCGCCGCCGCTGGTATTGGCGGCGCCGGTTACTGGCTGGGCGTCAGCCGCACGCCTGCCGGGGCTGGCGCCGAAGCTGGCCGGACTATCCTCTATTGGTATGACCCGATGATGCCGAACGAGCGCTATCCGGGTCCGGGCCAATCATCCATGGGCATGGATCTTATTCCGCGCTACGCCGAGGAAGGCGCGAGCGAGGCAGGCGTGCGCATCGATCCTGGCGTGTCGCAAAATCTCGGCGTGCGGCTTGCAACGGTTGAACGCAGAGAACTGGCGCGCACCGTGACCGCGGCGGGTGTGATCGCGTTCAACGAACGCAATCTCGCAATTGTGCAGGCGCGTGCGTCTGGTTTCGTGGAGCGCTCCTATGGCCGCGCCATAGGCGATGTCGTCGCCGCGGGCGCGCCGATCGTTGACATTCGCGTGCCGGAATGGACGGCGGCGCAGGCCGAATACCTCGCGCTGCGCGCGGCAGGCGGCGATTTGGCGGACGCCGCGCGGCGGCGGCTCGCCATGCTTGGCATGCCGGCCTCGCTCATCGCGCGCGTCGAGCGCGAGGGGAGGCCCTATCCTGTCACGACTGTGACTGCGCCCATTGCCGGCGCCATTACCCAACTCGACATTCGCGCCGGCATGACCGTCATGCAAGGCGCGCCCTTAGCCACAATCAACGCGGTGTCGCCGGTCTGGCTCGTGGCGTCCTTGACGCAGGCCGACGCCGGCGTCGCGCGTCCAGGTGAGCAGGCCGTCGCCAGGACGCCAGCGTTTCCGGGTGAGACCTTCGCGGGCCGCATCGAAAGCGTGCTGCCATCGGCTGATCCAGCAACGCGCACGATCGAAGTGCGTATTGCCCTCGCCAATCCGCAGGGGCGCCTGCGGCCGGGCATGACCGCCAATGTCGAAATCGCCGAGCCGCAAGCGCGCGCGTCACTCATCGTGCCGGCCGAAGCCGTGATCCAGACGGGACGGCGCAGTGTCGTCATCGTCGCCAGTGATGAGGGGCGTTTCATGCCAGTCGAGGTCGAACTCGGCCGGCGCGCGGGTGATCGCATCGAAGTGGCGAGCGGCCTCGAAGAGGGACAGCGCGTCGTGGCGTCCGGACAATTCCTGATCGATTCAGAGGCAAGTCTGACCGGCGCGCTCGACCGGCTCGAAGCGTCCACCGCCCGCCAAAGCGCGGCCCCCGCCGGCTATGAGTCAAGCGGGCGCATCACCGCTTTGAACGGCGAGAGCATCTCGATCGCGCACGGGCCGATCGCCGGCCTCAACTGGCCTGCGATGACGATGCAGTTCACCCTCGAAACCGCCCATCTCGCGCATGGGATCGCGGTGGGCGACCAGGTCAACTTCCGCATTCGCCAGGAGGGCCCGCGCTACATCGTCACCGCGATCAGCAAGACCGGAGCGCGGCCATGATCGCGGCCATCATCCGCTGGTCGGTCGCCAACCGTTTCCTGGTTGTGCTGGCGACGCTGGCGCTCGCGGTTGCCGGCGCGCTCGCCATCCGGTCGACGCCCGTCGATGCGCTGCCTGATCTCTCCGACGTACAGGTCGTCATTCGCACGTCCTATCCTGGCCAAGCGCCGCAGATCGTCGAGGATCAGGTCACCTATCCCTTGACCACGACGATGCTGTCCGTTCCGGGCGCGCGCACGGTCAGGGGTTATTCGTTTTTCGGCGACAGTTTCGTCTACATCATCTTTGAAGACGGCACGGACCTTTATTGGGCGCGCTCGCGCGTGCTTGAGTATCTCAATCAGGTCCAAGGCAGGCTTCCCTCTCAGGCGCGGTCCTCGATCGGTCCTGACGCGACGGGCGTTGGCTGGGTGTTCCAGTACGCGCTGGTCGATCGCAGCGGCCGCCATGATCTTGGCCAATTGCGCAGCCTGCAGGACTGGCTTTTGCGCTTTGAATTGAAGAGCGTGCCAGGCGTCGCCGAAGTCGCCTCGATTGGCGGCATGGTGCGCCAGTACCAGATCGTTCTGGATCCCGAGCGCATGGCCGCTTACGGGATTAGCCAGCGGCGCATCGCCGATGCTGTGCGCGCCGCCAACGGCGAAGCTGGCGGCGCCGTCGTCGAGATGGCCGAAGCCGAGCACATGGTGCGCGCCACGGGCTATTTGCGCACGCTTGAGGATTTCGACGCCATTCCGCTCGGCGTCAACGCCGCGGGCGTGCCCGTGCGGCTCGCCGACGTCGCTTGGGTGCAGATGGGCCCCGAGATGCGCCGCGGCATCGCCGAACTTAATGGCGAAGGCGAGGTCGCGGGCGGGGTGGCCATCATCCGCGCCGGCGAGAATGCGCGCGAGGTGATCGCCGCCGTGCGTGCAAGGCTTACAGAACTTCAGCGCAGCCTTCCTGAAGGTGTGGAGATCGTCACCACCTACGACCGCTCCAATCTGATCGACCGCGCGATCGAGAACCTCACCAGCAAACTCGCCGAGGAATTCATCGTCGTCGCCCTCGTGTGCGCGCTCTTTCTCTTCCATCTGCGTTCGGCGCTCGTCGCCGTCGTCACGCTACCCTTGGGAGTGGGCGCGGCCTTTCTGGTGATGCGCGTGCAAGGCGTCGACGCCAACATCATGTCGCTCTCCGGCATCGCCATCGCCATTGGCGCCATGGTCGATGCGGCCATCGTCATGATTGAGAATGCGCACAAGAAACTCGAACGATGGCGCGACGAGCACGACGGAGAAATGCCGAAGGGCGCCGACCACTGGCGCGTCATCACCGACGCATCAATCGAGGTAGGCCCTGCGCTCTTCTTCAGCCTCCTCATCATCACGCTCTCGTTCTTGCCCGTGTTCACGCTGCAAGCCCAAGAGGGGCGGCTTTTTGCACCGCTCGCCTTCACCAAGACCTACGCGATGGCCGCATCTGCGGCGCTCGCGGTGACGCTGACGCCTGTGCTGATGGGCTATTGGATCCGCGGCAAGATTCCTCACGAGGACGCAAACCCAATCAATCGTTGGCTCGCCTCGCTCTACCGGCCGGCAATCGATTTCGCTTTGGCGACGCCGAAGCTCGTGCTGCTGATCGCGGCGCTCGCGCTTGCAACGACCGCCTGGCCCTTGTCGCGCCTAGGCGGCGAGTTCATGCCGATGATGGACGAGGGCGACCTCTTATACATGCCCACAGCTTTGCCAGGGTTGTCGGCGGGCGAAGCTTCGGAATTGCTGCAGCAGACCGACCGGCTCATCCGCACCGTGCCCGAAGTGGAGAGCGTGTTCGGCAAGGCGGGGCGTGCTGAGTCCGCCACCGATCCCGCGCCGCTTGAAATGTTCGAGACCACCATTCGTCTGAGGCCGCGCTCGGAGTGGCGGCAGGGCATGACGCCAGAACGTCTGATCGAAGAACTCGACCGCACCGTGCGCGTGCCTGGCCTCACCAATGTCTGGGTGCCGCCGATTCGCAACCGCATCGACATGCTGGCGACCGGGATCAAGAGCCCGATCGGCGTCAAGGTAAGCGGCCCTGATCTGGCTTCGATCGAGCAGGCCGCTCGTGCAATCGAGGCCGCGGCGCGCACTGTTCCAGGCGTCTCTTCGGCAATTGCTGAGCGCATTTCGGGCGGGCGCTATGTCAATGTCGAGATCGACCGCTTCGCCGCGGCGCGTTACGGCCTCAACGTCGCCGACGTTCAAGAGGTGGTCTCCGGGGCGATTGGGGGAGAAAACATCGGCGAGGTGATCGCCGGGCGCGCGCGCTATCCGATCAATCTGCGTTATCCACGCGAAGTGCGCGATACGCTCGACCGATTGATCGCGCTGCCGGTTGTGACTGAAGCGGGTTTGCGTCTCACGCTTGGCGAAGTCGCCAATATCGAAATCGCCGACGGTCCCGCCATGATCCGCAGCGAGAACGGGCGTTTGTCTGCTTTCATCTATGTCGATGTGCGCGGGCGCGACCTTGCCTCCGTCGTGGGTGATCTGAGGCGGTCCGTTGCAAGCGGGGTGGAACTACCGGCGGGGGTCAGCGTCGCCTATTCCGGGCAATTCGAGTATCTTGAGCGGGCGGCCCAGCGCCTTTTGATCGTAGGCCCGGCCACGCTCTTCATCATCTTCCTCTTGCTCTATTTCACCTTCCGCCGCTTCGATGAGGCGGCGATCGTGATGGCCAGCCTTCCGTTCGCGCTCACCGGCGGCATCTGGCTGGTCTATCTCCTCGGTTACGACTTCTCCGTCGCGGTCGCTGTCGGCTTTATTGCTCTTGCTGGGCTTGCGGCCGAATTTGGCGTGGTCATGCTGATCTATCTGAAGAATGCGCTCAAGGAGCGCGTTGAACGCGGCGAGACGATCACGCCGGACGTGGTGGCCGACGCCGTGCGCGAAGGCGCACTGCTGCGGCTGCGCCCCAAGGCTATGACCGTCGCGGTGATTTTGGCCGGCCTCTTCCCCATCCTGTGGACCGGCGGCGCCGGCGCGGAAGTCATGCGCCGCATCGCTGCGCCCCTGGTCGGGGGCATGCTGTCTGCGCCGCTTCTGTCTTTGTTCGTGATACCGGCGGCCTATCTCATGATCCGGCGGATGGAACTCAAACGTGCGACGCCGGACGTATCGGCTCCGCAGATCGCTTTGCAAAGAGGAGACTAACGCCATGCTGAGACAGCTCGTTCTGACCGCCGCGCTTTTGGGCGCAGCCTGCTCGCCGCCCGCTGGCGATGGGGCGCAGAACACAACGACGGACCAGGCCGAACCGGCCGCGCCTGCGGCGCAGAATGCCCCGATCACCGCAGCGGGAACGGTGACGGCGGTGGACGCCTCGGCCGGCACGATCTCGATCAATCACACTGCGATCGCGGCGATCAATTGGCCCGCCATGGAAATGCAGTTCACCGCCGAAGACCCGGCAATCCTTGAAGATCTCGCCGTCGGCGATCGCGTCCAGTTTGAACTGAAGAGCGCAGCTGAAAGCACGGTTGTGACGGCGGTTCGCAAGGACTAGCGCCCGAAAACCCGAGGGGAAAAGCCGGCTGGTGCGTATCAATAGTGAAGGGTGGACGAACCCTGATGCGGTTCCTGGCGCTGCTTGTTCTGAGTTTTGCATTGATCGTGGCGCTTACGCCGCAGTCTGCGCGCGCCTGTGTCCCGCATCAGGCCCCTGTTTGCGTTTCGACCGATTGTACAATGAACAACCAATGTGAGGACGGCCAAAAGGCGTGCGCCCTCTGCTGTGCAACAGCTTGCGCTGTAGCAGCAGCGCTCGCGGAGAACGCAGCCGCTTTGCCCGCGCCGCCGCACCCGCATTTTGCCCGCTCGCCCTCGCAGCGCGTTCGCGTCGGCTATCGCTCGCACGATCCTCCCGTGCCTCGTCTCGGTTGAACGCTTCTCGCGCTGGCGCACGCCCGGAGGAAACCCCGGACCGCGCTCACTTCAATCTTAAGACAAGTACGAGGATCATCATGCGTGTTCTTATCCTTGCGGCCGCGATGGCGCTGTTCGCTCAACCCGCGTTCGCGCACCATAAACCGAACCATCGCGACTTCGTCTCGCGCGCAGAGGCGAGCGCAGCCGCGCCCGATGCGTGTGCGGCGCGCCGACACCGCCATCGTCAGGCCGGCAGTCAGCAGGCGTTGGCCCAGCACTGCCGCGAGCTTCGTGAGGCGCTGCGCGCCGCGCCCGGCGATGAAGGCTTGCGCGCGCGTTGCGATCAGGCCGCGCACGCCTTGAGCGGGCGCCCGTGCGAGGACTGATGGCGTCAGTTGCGAGGCGGCGCGAACTTTAGCGCGTTTCGCGCCGCTTCGGTCCTTCGGTCTCGATGGGTGGCGATCCACGCGGCGCGCACATCCCGCATGCGGATTGAAAGTGGCGAGGATTGGAACGCTGACGCCCAGGGCGCCGTTGGAGAGGAATGAGGCGCCCTGTGGCGCGATCGATGGAGTCTCGTCATGGAAGCAACAGGCAGCCACCATAAGCCCTACGCCCGGCTCGCGATCATGGCGTTGCTTTCCTTCGTCGCCATGTATGCGCTGATGTATGCGATGGTGGATCGCTTCGCGAACGTCTACCCCAACCTCAATCAAGCCTATATGGCCGCGTTAATGGCAGCGCCGATGGTCGCCATCGAGATCGTATTAATGGCCTCGATGTATCCGAACCAGCGGACCAACGCCCTCATTCTGGCCGGCAGCGCGCTTGTGCTGGTCGGCGCATTCTGGGCGATCCGTGAACAAGGCGCCATTGGTGACGACGAGTTTTTACGCTCGATGATCCCCCACCATGCGGGCGCGATCCTGATGTGTGAGGAGGCCTCGATCAGCGACGCCGAGATCCGGGAACTTTGCGGCGCCATCATCGAGAGCCAGCGCCAGGAGATCGCGACCATGAAGCAGATGCTTGATCGCCGCGGCTGAGCGCCCCTTTGTGTCTAACGCAGGCGCGCATCGAGAAAATCGAACGTGACTTGCCAATCGGCGTCGTTGATCCCGTGTGTGCCCCCGCGCAGCTCAAATCTGGGCGGCGGCGCCTCTAGCAGGTCAAACGCCGGGCGCGCGCCGGCCAGCGCCATATAGGCGCCTTGAGGATCGGCCCAAGCGTCGCGCTCGGCGTGCCCGATGAGGAGAGGGCGCGGGGCGATCAGCGCCAGCAATTGGTGTTGGTCAACGGGCGGATCTCGCCGCGCATAATTGCGGTAGCGCGGCGAAAACCAATGCGGATAAATCCGCGTAATCGCAGCGACGCTCTCCCCGGCGCGATGCGCCGTCAATGCGTCGCCGCCGCGGCCTGACTGCAATGCGATCACGGCATCGATGCGTGGATCAAGTGCGCCGGCCAGCAGCGCGACTTTGCCAAACCGTGACTGACCCCAGGCGACGATCCGCTCGTGATCAAAGCGCGGATCGTCCTCGATGACATCGACGACGCGCGCATGTGTCCAGGTCCAGGCTGCTATCGCGCCATCGGCATCCAACACGCGTAAGGCATCAGGCGCATCCGGCGCATGATCAGGCACGACATCGCCGCCATAGAAAAGTGCAAGCGCATAGCCGCGCTCGGCGATTCGCGCGAAAGGAGGTCCCAGCATCCACCGCCCGAACGCGGCTTGATGCAAAGGATCGAAGGCGCTGTGCCGGCAGGGGATTGGATATTGGTTCCGCGGCGCCGCTATTGCGCGGGGGCGTGCGGGAAACGCGGCCTGATTGCCGCAGAAGTTCTGCATGACGATGACCGGCGCTGGTCCATCCCCAGGCGGCATGACCAGGACAAGGTTAAACTGGACGCCATCGCCAACCTCGACCTCGATCTGCTCGACGCCAGCAACGCCGCCAGCGTCGCCAGCAGCGATTGAAATGCGCCGCACGGCGCGCGCGCGAACTTCTGCGGGCAGAGGGCCATAGATTTCCGCTTGCAGTGCGGCCACGATGCGCTGGCGTTGGTCTTGCCAGGCGTCCGGCGTGGCAACGCGCACACCGGAAGCGTCATCAAGTGCGTTAGGCGCGGCGGACGCAAGCGCGCGCCTGTCGAGCGCGACCGCGCGGTAGGGGCCCGCAGAATAGAGCCATGCCAACACAGCGGCGGCCACCGTCACCGCAGCTAGCGCTATCTTCGCCCTTGGCCCGATGCGCGCGCTTCGTTCCGTCATGGGTTCGATCTCAGCTCCACCGCGGCGTTCGTCGCGCGCGGCCCTCTGTCATTTACGCACGACGCCAGCAAATCCCGCGCGCGCCGTCGCTGAATGTCATGCCGCCAGCAAATTTTCTGACCGCTTCGTTGACCTAGCTTGTGAGCATTGGCGACGCAGGTCATGCTCTAGAGTGCCGGGGCCGCCCTAGCTCAGTGGTAGAGCAGCGCAATTGTAATGCGAAGGTCGGGTGTTCGAATCATCTGGGCGGCCTCCCCCTCATATTCAGTCTGTTTTCAGACTGCGATTGCCTTTGCGCGAGCATGATGAGCGCAGAGGCGGGATTGGACCCCAGATCGCCGACCACTGTAGGCATGACGGCTTTGTCTATAAGCTGGAAGTTCGCGCCGAGCACCGCCCCCCAATCTTCTGTGTCGTTGAAGAACTGATGCGTCGGCGGACTCCACACGAACCAGCCCCCGTCGGCAAGGATGTCGGCGACGCTGGCGCAGAAGCGAATAAAATCACTTGGCAACGCGGGCGCATTAAGCGCCAGCGCGACGCTGAATCCATCCTTGCTGCGGGGTGAGGGGGCGCCAACTGTTGGTACCGCGGCAGCAGGCGATTGTTCATGTCGCCAGCGTGATACTCGCCTCGCGCTAGCGCGAGAATCCCGAGCGAACGCCCAATATCGTTATCATCGATTCCGCTTACGCGCCCATAGGCGGTGAGACGCCCCGCAAGCCAACCGCCGCCGCAGCCGATATCGAGGATGTCGACACTGAGCGGCTGAAGCGCGGCCAGCCAATCGAGCGTTGTCGATCCGGCCCAAATCTCAACGTCAGCCGAGCGCCGGTCGCGCCGACACGAAGGATGATAGTCACGATACGCCGCGCGCAGAGCGCCAAACGCATCTTCGTTCACTAGAACGCCAAGTGACCGGCGCCGTGAGTCACCTCTGCGCCGAGATAAGCTTGCGCGAGGATGACAAGCACTGTGAGCGCCAGAACCGTTTCGTAGAAGCGCCCGCCTTGGCGCACCGCGGCTTCATCGACCGGCTTCTTCAACCACCAGACGAACAAGATGAGGAAGGGGATAACCGTGCCGATCCAACGATGCAGGACGAGCGCCGATTCATCGTCAGCGGCAGGCAGACCCGCATTCGCCCAACCCAATGGCGCCGCAGCAAAGGCGCCGAGCGTCGCCACTGCAAGCAGGATTTTATTGCTGGCCGCGTAGATGGGCTTGCGCCGAATGAAGGCAGCCGCTTCCAAGAAAGCGGCCGTCAACAGCAAAGCGATGGGAAAATGAATGACGGCGGGGTGCCACACTCCAAGCCAGCGGATGATCCGGCCCGACAAGGTCGTCGGGCGCGCATGATCCATCATCATCATGCCGCCCGTGTCTTCGGCGGTCGGCCACGTCATTTCGCCAGGCTGCATCGCGCCCATGTCGTGTTCGGGCGCGGTTTGCGACGCGTCGGTTTGGGCCGCTTGCGGGGGATGTTGTTCGTCCCGGTGGGCCAAAGAGATTTGGGCAGTTAGCAACAGCAGCGAAAACGCTACGGCCAGCACTGCCGCAATCCTGACCGTCGACTTCGGGTGCGCCATGTTCTTCCCCTCAAGGCCGCGCCGCACGCAAGAGCGTTAACCGAACGTGCGGCGCGTCGCTTCCGTTTCAAAGCACGTGGATTTCCGTCACCATCGGACGGCCGTTGTCGTTCATCAGCTCAAAATGAACACGCTGGCCAACGCTGACGCCTTGCAGGACGGCGGCGGAATGGACGCGGAACGTCATCGTCATCGCCGGCCAACCAAGGCTTGCAATGGGACCGTGATTGAGCGTGACCGTGCCTGCTTGCGCATCGATGGCGGTCACCGTGCCTTCACCTTCCGCGGTCTGTGGCGTTGCTTGATGCTGCTCGCCCTGATGCGCGAAGGCTGGTGCGCTCAGCGCGAAGCTTGACACCAACGCCGCAGCGATCACGCCGACCAAAAGTTTGACTTTCATTTTCGAATTCTCCGTTAATGAGCGTCGGGACCGCTCACGTCCTTCATACGCGCGCTTCCAGCCAATCCCTCAGCCGTCGGCGCCGGCGCTCCCGGCAGGCCCATTCCTGCGGCGCCGACCGCCTCCAAAGTGGACGCGGTAGGGGATGAGCACGATTCCGGCGATGACCGATAAGAGCGTGATGGCGGTGACGATGATGATGAGCGGATGATTGAAATCCTCGTGGTTCTGCCAGTCCATGATGTGGAGCGCCCAAAGCGTGTCATAGAGCCGCCAAATATCAGAGCGCCGAGCGGTTACTGCGCCGGTGTTGGCGGCGACATAGACCGCTAAGCCGCCATCAGCGAATTGTGCCCGCCAAGCCGGCAGGGCGCCGCGATACTCGGAGCTTTCTGTCTCGATCAGCTCGACGCGCGCGGGTGGCGAGGTGAGCGTCACATGCCCGCGCGCGACAGCCGCCGCTGTATCCGCGTCGAGCGGCGAAAGCTGACGAAGTGTGGCGGCCTCAAAAAGCGCCGGCGGTCCATCGGGGAATTCCGCGACGATGACTTGCCCAAGCGTCGGGCGCACCTCGATCGTCAGCTTTACCGGCGCTCGGCCTTGAACATCGCGAATCGCACTCAATGCCGCGCCGTTTGCGATGACGAGCGGACGCGCCGTTTCAGGCGGGCGAATGAGGTGCTCGCTTCGAATCTGCTCGATCGGAACAATCGTGAAGAAAAGGCCGCTGACGACCCAAAAGACGATCTGCACCCCGACCAGGAGCGCAAGCCATTTATGTACAAACGACGCCAAACGCGCGAGATTCACGATGTCCCTCCCCCAAGGTTTTCGTAGTTCTATGTCGCCGCGACTCTAACCGTGCGGCGCACCTGATTACTGCCCTGACTACTGCCCTGGCGGATGCTCCATGTTGGGCATGTCCGACATGTCGTGATCAGGCGTAGTTTGCGCGGGCGCCGGGGTAGGTGCAGGCGTGGGCTCAGCGCGGGGGCGCGGTGGCGCCGGCGTGCTTGTTGCGGGGGGTGCCGCCGGTTCGGTCGTAGGCGCCGTCTCTGCCGTTTGCGGCGCGGCAGCCGCAGGCTCTTGTGTCGCCACAGCGTCAGTTGGCGGGGATGCGTCTTGATCGGCCGCTGGCTGGCATGCCGCAAGCGCGGTGACGGCGAGAGCAACGATCGCGAATTTTCTCATTGTCGATTTCCTTCCGAAGTTGTTCAAAACCAGGCGCGGACGCCCAAGACCAAACGGGTGTCTTCCGCGTCTTCGCCCCTCGCTTCGACGTAATCGCGGGTATCCCCGAAGCTGCTTGACCACTCGATCCCGACATAAGGCGCAAATTCGCGCCGGATTTCGTAGCGCAAGCGCACGCCCAGCTCTGCGTTCGTCAGGCCAGAGCCCGTGGCAAGTTCGGGAACATCCTCGGCCGAAAAATCGATCTCGGCGCGCGGCTGCAGGATGAGACGCTGTGTCAAACGCAGATCGTATTCGGCTTCGGCGCGCGCGCTGAACTCGCCTTCATTCGACAAGAACGCAGCGACATCGACCTCGAACCAATAAGGCGCAAGACCTTGCACCCCGACGACAAGATCGGTGCGATCGGCTTCGGGTGTATAACGCTGGCGAACGCCCGCTTGAAAGTCAAAGTACGGCGTGAATGCGCGACTGTAGAGCGCTTCGATCTCGCCGCTCTCCAGTTCGCCGTTGATGGCGCCTTCGCCTTCGCTCTTCCACCAGAAGCGGTTGATGTCGCCGCCATACCAGCCTTGTGCGTCCCAGACATAGCCGTCCGCGCCCTCGCCGAACGTCGCCTCAAGACGATCGAGAATGACAACGCTGGTGCGGATGTCGCCATTTTCGGCAAGTAATTGTCCACGCGCCGCCGCCATCACTTGCGGATCAAAATAGAGATCAGCCGCGTGTGCCGGGTCGGCGTTCGCGGACGGGGGAGGGGGTGTCTCCGGCGGCCGTCCAGCATTGTCGGCGCTAGTTTCCACGTTTGGCCCTGGCGCTGCGGGTGGTGATGAGGGCCACATCATCCCCGGCATCGTTGACATGTCATGGCCTTCGTCGGGGTCGGCCTCTTGCGCCTGAGGCATCGTCATGCCGGGCATGTCATGAGGAGCTTGCGCTGGGTCTTGTGGTGCTTGCGGCGCGGTCATGCCGGGCATGTCGTGGCCGGCGTGTGGATCGTGTTGCGGGGCTGGCGGCGAAGTCGCGCCCGACATGTCATGTCCCGAGTGCGGGTCAGGCGCCTGCATCTGTTGTTCTTCCGGCGGCGTCCGTCGGTGCGCGGAATGGTCAGGCGTTTGCGCAAATGCAGGACTGACGACAGCTAAGACCAGCGGCGTCAGCGTTGCGGCGAAAAATCTCACGAGACGTCTCCGTCAAGCGGACGGATGGTCACGACGTTGAACATGCCCGCGTGCATGTGAAGCAAAAGGTGGCAATGGAACGCCCAATCGCCGGGATTGTCAGCGGTGAGATCGAAGGTCACCTTGCCACCCGGAGCGACATTGACCGTGTGCTTCAAGGGCTGGTGACCGTCATGGCCGTTGACCAGTTCGAAGAAGTGACCGTGGAGGTGAATGGGATGCGACATCATTGTGTCGTTGACTAGCGTCACGCGCACGCGCTCGTTGCGCTCAAACCGGATGGGCTCGACCAATTCGCTGAAGCGGCGCCCGTCAAAGCCCCACATGAAGCGTTCCATATTGCCGGTGAGGTGAATCTCCATTGCGCGCGAGGGCGCCCGGCGGTCGCGATTGGGTGCAAGGGCGATAAGGTCGGTGTAGACGAGCACGCGATGATCGACATTCTCGAGCCCAACCGGGCGCTCGCCCATCCGGTTCTGGGGCATCGGCGAAATCGTTTGCACGCCGACGCCGACCGCCATGTCGGGCGGCGCGTTCTCTGGATCGCGCATGTTCATGGCGGAGTGACCGCCAGCGCTGTGATCTGCGGCGCCCATTTGCATGCCGTCCATCTGCATGCCGCTCATGTCCATGCCTGAGTGGTCCATGCCGGGCATGGCGCCGGACATGTCCATTCCACCCATTCCGCCCATATCCATGCCCATGTCGCGCATAGTTAGATTTGGGACTTCGCGCAGCGGCGGGATTTCTCCGCTCATGCCAAGCCGAGGCGCCAAGGTGGCGCGGCCCATCCCAGAGCGGTCTATGGCTTCGGAGACAATAGTGTATGCGCGGTCTTCGGTCGGTGTGACGATGACGTCGTAGGTTTCAGCGACGGAAATTTGGAACTCATCGGTTTCGACAGGTCGCACATTTTCGCCATCGGCTTGGACGACGGTCATGGCCAGTCCTGGAATGCGCACGTTGAAGATCGACATCGCCGAGGCGTTGATGATGCGCAGCCGCACGCGCTCGCCGGGACGGAAGAGACCCGTCCAGTTTTCGTCAGGACCATGCCCATTGATCAAATACGTGTAGGTCGAGCCGTTGACGTCGAGCACGTCGCGCGGGTCCATGCGCATCTCAGCCCACATCCGCCGGTCGGCGGCGCTCATACGGTCTTCGCCAGAAAGAAGACCGGCCACCGTCGTGCGCTGATAATTGAAATAGCCGGGGCTTTGCTTGAGGCGCGCCAAAATCTGGTGCGGATGCATGAAGCTCCAGTCCGACAATACGAGCACGTGTTCGCGGTCATACTCGACAGGATCGCGCGAGGCCGGATCGATAATGATCGGCCCGTAATGGCCTAACGCTTCCTGCAGGCCCGAGTGGCTATGGTACCAGAACGTCCCTGCTTGAATGATCGGGAACTCATAAACGAATGTTTCGCGAGGCCGGATACCCGGAAAACTGACGCCCGGTACGCCATCCATCTGGAAGGGAAGCAGAATGCCGTGCCAGTGGATCGAGGTGTCTTCGTCGAGCGTATTCGTAACGGCGAGGCGGACGTTCTGACCTTCGCGGAGCCGCAACAGCGGCGCCGGTAGCGTGCCGTTTATGGTGACCGCGTGGCCGGTTCTGCCGCCCACTGTAAAGGACGACTGGCCGATGCTCAGCGCGACATCTGGACCAGCCAAGGTCGCCATGGCGGGCGCGATGCCGGGCGAGCCCGTTTGCGCCCAAGCAGGCAGCATGCTTTCAAAGGCGAGCCAGCCCGCTCCTGCGCCCGCAGCCTTCAGTAGCGATCGACGGTCGAGGGCTTTGCGCACCACGTTGCTCCACACTGAGAAAACCCGAACAGCATCTTAAGATACGCGCGCTTCCGCGCGATCCCTCAGGCCTTACGCCTGAGATTGACGCCAGGATGCGGGAAATCGGCAACCGGCGCGTAAATGCAAATAGATGCAGCACTGAAAAAGGGGAGGTGTGGATGCTGAAGAAATTAGTCGTCGTCTTTGTCGCAGCTTGGGCCATGGCGGGCGCGGCGGCAGCCCAGCCCAGCGTCGACGAGGCGGCCGTGGAAGCGGTCCTCTCTGGTTACCGGCAAGCGGTTGAGGCCCGCGACGGCGAAGCGGCCGCGCGCTACTTCTGGCCAGATTCCCAAGTCTTCGAGCAAGGCGGCGTCGAAGGCGACTTCGCCACCTATCTTGCCCACCACTTGGGACCCGAACTGCGCGAAATCGCCAGCTTTGATTTTGATGGCCTTGAGACCGATGTCGCCGTGGTGGGGGATCTGGCTTACGCCAACGAAGTCTACACCTACGAGATCACGTTCCCTGAAGCCGCAGCCCGTGCGCCGATTTCACGCCGCGGCGTCGCCACCAGCGTGCTGCAGCGCCGCGATGGCGCTTGGCGTATCGTCGTTTATCATTCCTCCGCGCGTGCTCCGCGGCCGCCAGCAAACTAGCGGCTCATGAACTGTGAGCAGGTTTGACCGGGTTTCACCCGGCTCTTGCGGCTGCGCTTATGGCTGCGCGCTCGCGCGCAAACCTGACGCGACCGAAATTGCGGCTGACGCAGCGACGCAGTTCCCCTCGCCCACGCGATTTGGCGTCTTGAAGCGCTTTGTCGCTCGCACGGCAGTCGCCGGACGCGTTACCGCGCGGTCATTAGCCGTAGCGGCGTTGTGGTTTACTCAGACTTCCTTCGTGGCTCGCCAAATCGAGATCAGGCCGGTCGCCGTAGGTACGCGCTTTACTATCTCAGTGCGTTGAAAGCCGCAGGCCTGCAACAAATGGGGGACCGCGCCGCGGCGATTGTGCTCGGTCGGCTCGAAGCCGTCGGTCATCTGGACCAGCAAGAAGGCAGTTCGCATCAACGGCGTCGGCTGTTCGCCGTAATCGGCAAGCACGAGCCGCCCGCCTTGCTTTAGCAGCCGAAACGCGTTCTCCAGAATGCTCTGCTTCGCTTCAAGCGGACATTGGTGCAGCACCAGCGAGCATGTCACCGCATCCGCGTCGGCTGCCCCAACAGAGGCGAGGTGCGCGTCTCCCATGGCGGTTTCGTAGTCGATTTCCACGCCCGCCGCGCGGGCCTTTCGTTCGCCGATGAGCCTTACGTCAGGGTCTGGATCGACAGCCACGAGGCGGGCGCCCGGCGCGTGCTTTTTGATCATGATGCCGAGCGAGCCGGTGCCTGCGCCCAGATCGACGATGACCTCGCCGGTGCGCGCGTCGAGCGCCGTAAGGACAAGCGATCGCCAGACGCGCTCGCGCGTCATGGCCGCAATGACCCAATCATACATCCCGGTCCATTCGCGGCGACCGAGTGCGGGGATGTAGGCAGAGCTGTTCATTCGTCGTGACCATTCAAATGGAACGCAATGACGGACCGAAACTCGCGCAAAAGCCTTGCAGGCGAAGCGAACATTCTCAGCGCCGCGGGTCGAACGGCGCCGCGTGCTGGGTGAAAAACCCCTTCGGATAGGTCGCGTCGCTCAAGCCCAAGTCTGCGCTTTCGATTTTCTCTGAGGCGTCGTGAAGGCTCCCGAACAGCCAATCCCACACAAGGAACACCTCGCCGAAATTGACCTGGGCGTCCTCGTAGTCGCGCTTGTGGTGCCAACGATGCATCTCGGCGACGCCGAGCAGGCGGCGGAATGGTCCGAGCGTGTAGTCGATATTGGCGTGCTGGAAAGCGAGATGCACCGGCAGGATCGCAAACCATGCCGCAAGCGCTGCCTGAGGCGCGCCGAGTAATGCTACAGCGGCGAGGCCAGGCGTCGCCAGAAGGAGCGCGCTCACCAAATGGCGGCGCTCGCCGTTCAGCCAATAGAGACGTTCGGGGCTATGATGTGGCTGATGGAAACGCCAAAGAATTGCCGAGCGATGGCTCCAGCGGTGCATCCAATAGAGTCCGAAATCGATAATAACGCCGACGCCGAGCACGCTCGCCCAGAGCGGCCATGTGCTGGGCCAAAGTCCGAGCGACAGCGCCGCTGCGCTAAGCGGGTAGATGAAATGCACGCTCGCCTGAATGAGGACCGCACCCATGAGATTATACTGGACGTCAGCCAAGAGATCGCCGTGGTTCTTGGTCCAGGCCTGCTGATATGGCGAGAGCCGCTCCAGTCCCCCAATCACAAGCACGCCGGCAAGCGTCAGAATAGGCAAAGCAATGGCGGCGCCCGGCGCGGCGGCCAGCGTTACGGCGCCAATGAATACGATCCCGATGACGAGCGGGTAGGCAAGATAGCGAACGGCAAGGTGCATTGGGATCTCCTCGCGCCCAAATTGGCTGGGATCGCCGCAAAATGCTTGAACGAAACAGCTACGCTTCGTCGAACTTCATCGCGCCCGTGATGGTGAGCGGGCTCGCGCCAAACATGCGCACGCAAGTGCGCGAGAAGTGAGCCTGGTCTGCAAAGCCGCCATGATGGGCGGCCTCGGTGAGCGACAATCCCTGGGCGATGCCGGTCATGGCGCGCCGGAGCTTCGACCAAAGCAGGAAAGACCGGATCGGCACCCCAACTTCATCGCGAAAAAGATGCGCTGCACGCGATTGCGAGAGATTAAGCGTGCAGGCGAGCGCGCGCGCGTCAAGGGGCGCCTCGCTGTCGTGAAAAGCGGCGAGCGCTGCACCAATGCGAGCGTCGCGGGTTGGCGCTATCTCTGCCGCGCCCAACAAACTGGCTAATCGCTCGGCTGGATCGGCGCCTTCATCCGCGATCGAGGTTTTGACGATGGCGGCCAGTTCTGCTGCTTGGGCCGGGGAAAGCACGTTGATCCGTTCGCCGATCGCACGAGCAATCCGCTGTCCGGGTGCGCTGTCGGGATCGACGTAAAGAAAGCTGCTGGGATATGCCGCTGTCGCGCGATGTGACATGTTGGCGGGCGCAACAAATCCTTGGCCGTGATGTTCGGCGCTTGCGTCCGCGAGCAGTGCGTGCGGGCCAGCGAATGCTTGAATGGCGTGGTGGCTATGAAAGCCATTGTCGCCCGCAGCGCCCAGGAATGCCGCCCACCACGGCCCTATGCGTGCTGCGCCCCGCCATTTGGCGGCTTTACTCATCGCGAAGCGCCCGTGCGAGAGCGACCTTGGCGCGGTAGACGCGCGTTTCGATCGCTTTAGTCGTCAAGTTCAGCGCGCGCGCGGCGTCGTGATGGCTCATGCCGCTGATCGCCGTCAGCAGCAGGGGCTCTTTCAGGCCCGCCGGCAAGGCTGAAATCGCGGAATCAAGCCGCGCAAGGTTACGCTGCAGGGCCTCATCGCTTGCATCTGTTGTGGCGGCGATATCTGGGGAGGTCTCGATGCTCTCAGCGCCAAAGAAGAAGCGACGGACGGCGCGGCGGCGGGCCCAGTCTCGGCATTTATTGAGCGCGATCCGCTTGATCCATGCGGGGAATGGACGGTTTTTGTCATAACGAGCAAGCGCAAGCCACGCTGCGGCAAACGTTTCCTGAGTGAGGTCATAGGCTTCGTCGGCGTCGGCGACGTAGGAGCGCACGAACCGATAGACCTTTTCCTTGTAACGGCGCATGAGCAAAGAAAATGCGGCCTCCTGACCAGCGAGCGCCGCAGCCACGAGCGATGCGTCATCGCTTTCAGGCGAGGGGACGCTCATTGCGGCTCGGTGGTTAACGCCTCAACGACTGTGTCGTCGAAAATCGCCTTCTGCTCATCGTTCAAGACCTCGCGCATCGCAAACATGTGAGCGATGGTTTCGGTCTGTAGCCGACCCATGCCATTATGAAATCGCTCCACCGCGGCGGCCACCCTTGGACCGTTTGCGTGTTCTTCGCGGATTGCTGCGGCTAGGTCAGCGTTGGCGGAACGCATTTCTAGTTCAAGCGCGTGCTTGCGCGCAGCAAACGCCGCCTCCAAAGCCTCTATTCGAGCGAGCTGCTCGCCGCTTAAATCAAGCCGGTGATGTACGAGATCGTGCATCGAAGGAGCGGGCGCTGGCGCCAGCGCGATCGTGCCCAACCAGACACCGCCAAAGCCAGCCGCCAGCGACGCCAAGGCCGTGAGCAAGATGGCTCGAAACGAAAACTTCAACGATCATCCCCAAGCAAAGTAGAAGGCGCATAAGCCTGGTGCACTGCAAACGGCGAGGAGTCGCTCTCTGAGCGAGCGACCGCCGCGCCGCCGGCAAAAGCGCCGAACGTCAGCATCACCGCGGCTAGGCCCGCCTGCCAGCGCCAAGTGGTTTGAGGCGGTGCGGCCTTCGTCGCGGCGACGTCGATCCGACCCCATACACGCGGTTCAAATTGGTCAAGTGACCGATCCAGTGGCCGATCACGAAGTGCGGCAAGCATGCGATCCAGTTCGGTAAACATGGTTTTTCTCCGGCCCCACTTCCATTACGCACCCGGCGCCATGAACCCTCAATACTCCCGAGATGAGGGGTTTTGGATGGGGATGCGTAAACAAAGCGAGACTTGCAACTCTGTTGAGTGGAGGCCGAGTATGAGCGAGCCGATCGCTCTTCAGCAAATTTTTTGGAATGATTGGAATGCTGCGCATCGCGAGCCGGGCATCTCGGAAGTGTCGCTCGATCAGCGTTCCGTCATTATCGAATGGCTCGGGCGGCTCGGGCGCGCGAATTTGCGTATTTTGGAGGTCGGCTGTGGAGCAGCATGGTTATGCCCCTGGCTAAAGCCCTATGGGGAGGTCACAGCTACCGACCTTTCCGATGAGGTGTTGCGGCGAGCGGGTGAGCGAGTATCCGGCGTCCAGTTCATTGCAGGCGACTTTATGTCCTTGGCGCTTGATCAAGGCGCCTTCGACATAGTTGTGTCAATCGAGGTCTTATCTCACGTTCAAGATCAGCAAGCCTTTGTCGCAAAATTAGCGGCTTTGACCGCACCAGGCGGCCTTCTGATGTTGGCGACACAGAATCGCCCCGTGTTGCAAAAGTTCAACCGGGTCGATGAGCGGATGCCGGGTCAGATTAGGCGCTGGGTCGATCGTGCCGAACTTCAGGCGCTATTGCTCACAGCGAATTTCGAAGTATGCGAAATTCGCTCGATCACGCCGCGTGCAAATCGTTGGCCGCTTTGCCTCATCGCCGGGCGGCGGGCTCGCCGCGCTCTTCGTTTCATTGCCGGAAGATCGCATGAGACTGCGCTGGCCCGGTTGGGGTTAGCCTGGACACTTATGGCGCTGGCGCGCAAAAAATGACGAGAGGATGCTAGTTTGAACCGGAGACATGTTTTTGCAGGCTTCGCGGTGCTCGGCGCCGCGCTTTCGATCGGCGGCTGCGCATCCAGAGTGCAAGCGCGCGAGCTCCTGGTCCGTCGTGACGCGGGGTGTGGTTGCTGCGCGATCTGGACCGAGCAAATTGCTGCAAGTGGACGTTTTCGCGCCACACTTGTAAGCGTCACGAATATGGCGGGCCTGAAACAGCAATTAGGCGTGCCCGCCGATCTCGCCTCGTGTCACACAGCCACCGTCGATGATTATGTCATCGAAGGTCACGTGCCTGCGCGCGAAATCGAGCGTTTGCTTCGCGAACGGCCCGCCGGCGTGATCGGACTTGCGGTCGCCGGCATGCCACTAGGCTCGCCCGGTATGGAGACTTCCGATGGCGCCCGCGATGCGTTTGAGGTGATCGCCTTCGGTTCGAGGCGCCAAGTGTTTGCGCGTTATCCGGCCAGCCCCTGATCAGTTTCAGCCGCGGGCGTCAGCCTCGCTGCTGTTTCTCCAAGTGAGGTTTGTTGGCAGCTTATGAAGTCATGGTCGAAATGCGGGGCGCGACGGGTGCAGTCAATAAGAGTGGCGCTGATCGGCGGCTTCGGCACCGGCAACTTTGGCAACGATGCGTCGTTAGACGCCGCGCTACAACTGATGCGCAGATGCGCGCCGGACGTACCGGTGGAATCCATTTGCCATGATCCTAAAATAGTCGCCGCTCGCTTCGGTCTGCGAGCATTCCAGATGGCGCTCAAACCGCCCGGATTGCTGCGTTGGCTCGACAACGCACTTCTTCGTTTGCCAAGCGGCGTGGTAAACTGGCTCTATTCGCTTTGGATCGTCGGTCGATACGACATCATCGTTTGGGCTGGAACAGGCGTGTTCGATGATTATCGCACTGGGCCACTTGGTTTTCCGGCTCAGGTGTTTCGGTGGTCGGTGGCGGCGCGCCTGAGAGGAAGGCGCGTCGTGTGCCTCAGTGTGGGCGCGGGACCGATAATCAATCCGCTCAGCCGATTCTTTCTGAAGTCCGCTGCACAATGCGCAATTTCTCGTTCGTATCGTGACACGGGGTCGCTGGATTTCATGCGAAGCATCGGACTTGATGAAACCGGAAGCGAAGTGTTTCCGGACCTCGTCTTCGCTGGCGATGTGGAACAGTCGCCGAACTTGCCGCGGGAGCCGATCAAGATTGGCCTCGGCGTGATGGCTTATCGCGGCTGGCGTCGCGATGCGACAATCGAAACCAGCTACGCAGGCAAGCTCGCACGCTTTGTCGAAAATGCTACAATGCGAGGCTATCAATTAGAATACTTGGTCGCCGAACCGTCCGACAAACGAGCACTCGCTAACCTTCCGCGGCCCGCGGCGAACGATGATCCTTTCTTGCGCGCTGAACGGATGGAGACCCTGGATGACGTGATGGCGACTGCAGCATCTTGTCATGTTGTGATTGGTTCTAGATTTCACGTGCTGATCGCAGGCTTGAAGATGCGGCGCCCTTGCGTGTCCATAAGCTATGGCCCAAAACACGATCTGCTGCTGGAAGCCGCTGGCATTCCCAAATTCTGTCAGTCGGCCGACGAGTTTAGTGTCGACCAACTTGTCAGCGACGTTGAGCAGATTCTCGCTGACTTGCCGCGTTACGAGCACATTGTGAAAACCAAGGTCGCCGAGTTTGAGCGAGAATCGGGAGCAATCGAGGCTTTCGTCGTACGCGCGTTACGCCAAGCCGGAAGGGCAAGCTAGTAAATCGGCGACGGATCAACGAATATTATGTCGCGCGTGAGCGGGCGTTACCGGTTGGCGAGCCGTCCAAAATTGGACCTTCCCATGGTGGGAAGATGCAGACTGCTTTTCAAGTGAAACCAGAGGCGCGAGCGCTCGCATTAGTCAGCTATGAACACCCACGACCACAGCCACGATCATAAGAGCCATGCAGGCGCCGATAGCGCGCCGCGCGATCCCGTTTGCGGCATGACGCCCAAGCCTGACACGCCGCATCGGCTCATGCACGAAGGCCAAGAGGTGCTGTTCTGCAGCGCTGGCTGCAAGACCAAGTTCGAGGCTGATCCGGCAAAATACGCGATGGCGGAGGCGCCGAGCTGCTGCGCCTCTCATGGCGATGATCACCGGGGCGATGAAGCTAAGGCAGGAGCCGGACTGACCGATCCTGTTTGCGGCATGACCGTTAAACCCGACAGTCAGCATCGTCTCGCGCATGAAGGGGAGGACGTGCTCTTCTGCAGCGCCGGCTGCAAAACGAAATTCGCCGCCGACCCTGCCAAATACGCGCACGCGCATCATGGCCACGCCATGCATGGTGGCCCGCCGGTCGATCCATCCACCGTGCCAGCAGGCTCGAAATGGACCTGCCCGATGCACCCCGAGATCGTGCGCGACGGTCCAGGCTCGTGCCCGATCTGCGGCATGGCGTTAGAGCCGATGATGCCGAGCGCGGGCGCCGGACCCAATCCGGAACTGATCGACATGACGCGCCGCTTCTGGATCGGCACTGCGCTCGCATTGCCGGTGTTAGCGCTCGAAATGGGCCGCCACTTCCTTGGTATCGATGGTTTCGTGCCGCCAGCTTGGAATGGTTGGCTGCAGTTCGCGCTGGCGAGCCCTGTCGTGCTGTGGGGCGGCTGGCCGTTCTTCGAGCGCGGCTGGGCCTCGCTCAAGACGCGCAATCTCAACATGTTCACTTTGATCGCGCTCGGGACCGGCGTGGCGTGGTCCTACAGCGTCGTCGCATTGTTAGCGCCCTCGCTTTTTCCGGCGGCGTTCCGCGACGCGCACGGCCTCGTTGCTGTCTACTTCGAGGCGGCCGCCGTCATCACTGTGCTTGTTCTGTTGGGTCAGGTGCTTGAGCTGCAAGCGCGCGAACGCACCGGCGGGGCCATTCGTGCACTGCTTGATCTTGCGCCCAAAACGGCGCGTCGTCTGCGCGACGGCGCCGAAGAAGAAATTCCGCTCGATCAGATCGTCGTGGGCGACCGCCTGCGCGTGCGGCCGGGTGAAAAAATCCCCGTCGACGCCATCGTGCTCGACGGTCGCTCCTCCATCGATGAATCCATGGTGACGGGCGAATCTATGCCGGTGACGCGGGAGCGCGGCGAGCGCGTGATCGGCGGGACCCTCAATCAAACCGGCGCATTGGTGATTGAAGCCGATCGCGTCGGCGCTGACACAATGCTCTCACGCATCGTCCAGATGGTGGCCGAGGCCCAACGGTCGCGCGCTCCAATTCAGCGACTGGCCGACCAGGTGTCGGGCTGGTTTGTGCCGGCCGTCATCGTCGTCGCCGTGATCGCCTTCTTGACCTGGTGGGCGTTGGGCCCATCGCCAGCGTTGTCCTACGGCCTGATCGCGGCGGTTTCGGTGCTGATCATTGCCTGCCCATGTGCGCTGGGGCTCGCAACGCCCATGTCGATCATGCAGGGGGTGGGGCGCGGGGCGCGCGCGGGCGTTCTCATCAAGAACGCCGAAGCGCTGGAGCGGTTCGAGAAGGTCGATACGCTTGTGCTCGACAAGACTGGCACGCTGACCGAAGGCAAGCCGGCAGTGACGGCGATCCACACTGCCGACGGCGGCGATCTCGGCGAAATGCTGCGCCTCGCGGCAAGCCTTGAGAATCGCAGTGAACATCCGCTTGGCTTGGCGATTGTCGCCGCAGCCCAGGCGCGCGGCGTCGGGCTGGTCGAGCCTAAAGAATTCGACTCACCCACCGGCAAGGGCGTGCTCGGCGTTGTTGCCGGACGCAAAGTCGTGATCGGCGCCGAACGCTTTCTAGGCGAACAAGGCATCGACGCGTCGAGCTTGAAGAGTGAGGCGGACGCCGCGCGGCGCGACGGCGCGACCGCGATCTATGTCGCCATCGACGATAGGCTTGCCGGCCTCTTTGCAATCGCCGATCCGGTGAAGGCGACGACGCCGGCGGCGCTTGAAGCCTTGCGCGCTCAAGGCATGCGGCTCGTCATGTTGACCGGCGACAACCGCACCACGGCTGAGGCGGTGGCGCGTGGCCTTGGCATCGATGAGATCGAGGCCGAGGTGCTGCCGGAAGACAAGTCACGCATCGTCGAGCGGTTGAAGCGGGAAGGGCGCGTTGTGGCGATGGCGGGCGACGGCGTCAACGATGCGCCTGCTCTAGCTGCGGCTGATGTCGGCATCGCCATGGGCGGAGGCACCGATGTGGCGATCGAGAGTGCGGGCGTGACATTGCTGCGCGGCGACCTTGGCGGCATCGTGCGCGCCCGCATCATCTCGCGAGCGGTGATGCGCAACATCCGCCAGAACCTGTTCTTCGCCTTCGCCTACAACGTCGCTGGCATTCCGATCGCCGCAGGCGTCCTCTATCCAATAACAGGGGCGCTGCTTTCGCCGATGATCGCAGCCATGGCGATGGCGTTGTCGTCGGTTTCGGTGATTGCAAACTCTCTGCGTCTGGGCTCGTTACGGGTCTGAGGCCCGTTGTGGGTGGGGAGGGCGGCCGCGTGGCCGCCCTTTGTGGCTGCGTAGCGGCCCCACTGGCCCCGTGGCGCTTGGCTTCCGCTTGGTTAGCCGCAACAGTGCCCTCCTGAAGAAGCGATCGATGCTATGGCTGGGGACCCAAACGACTTGCCTGAAGCGGATGTGCGGCGCGCACTCGAAGAGGGCCTCGACAAGATCCGCGCGTACCTGCGCTCCAGGCTGGGCGATCCAAATCATGCCGACGAAGTGCTGCAGGCTTTTTGCGCCCGCGCCTTGGAGCGCGCTGGCGATCTGAAAGAGGGCGGTGCGGCGCGTTCCTGGTTGTCGCGCGTGCTGGCGACAGCCATCGCCGATCACTATCGCGGTCTCGCTCGCCAGCGGGCGCGCGAAGCGTCAACCGAGGATCTGCGCTCTCTCGCTACCGAGACCGAGACCGACAGCGTTGCTTGCGCATGTTTGCTGGCGCTCCTGGATGCTCTTTCGGCACAAGACGCGGCGCTGATCAGAGCCATCGATATCGAGGGGCGAGATCGAGCGAGTGTCGCCGCGACCTTGGGTCTCAACTTGAATGCGCTGACCGTCCGCTTACACCGCGCGCGGGCGCGGCTACGAGCGCTGGTGCTGCGACTCTGCGCCGTGTGCGTCATCCACGGCTTTGGCGATTGCGAATGTCCGCCGCCCAACCCGGCGAGTGCCGAAGGTTGATAGCCAAGCGCTGAACGACATCGTTTTTGTCTGTCCCTCTTGGGTAGGCGAAAGACCACAAAATAATGGGCGAGCGGGGGCGTCCAATCGGTCGCGGAGGGGCTGCCTGTAATAATTGCGGCGCCGCAGCGTCCTTTCTCTCAAGGGGCGCCCCAAGCATGAACCAGGCTTTCCAGTGACGATGCAGTCTTACGAAAGCACGGGTGCGGGCCATTCTTCCGCGCCCGCTTCATAAAGCCCATGCGCGCCGATCGCCATTCTTGGTTTCCTCCACATCGCGAAGGCGGCGGCCGCTTATTCTTCGTCCACGCCGCGCAGCAATTCTTCGCGCACGATAATGTCGAACCGCGCCTGTTGATCGGCATTGAGCACAGCGCGCATTTCGAAGACGTGCGCGATAGCGTCTCTTTGGGTTTGGCCCATGGCGTTGTGAAACCGATCAATCGCTTGGCTGAGGCGCTCACTCTGGGCGTGATCCTCGGCTACCGCGGCGGCGATGTCACGCGCGGCTGCGCGCAGCTCAGCGTCAAGGGCGCCCTTGCGCAGGGCGTAACCGGCTTCGATCGCTTCCAGACGCTGGTTCTGTTCAGGCGTCAGATCAAGTTCGCGATGGACCGCTGCATCGAGCGTGTCCCGATGGGCGTCGGAACGCGTGAGCATTGTCCCGACAAAGACGCCCCCCAGCCCAGACCCGAACCCGACGAGTGCTGCGAGCGCCAGCAGCTTCCAAGTTTTCAGCATGACTTATCGGCCGAGCGCAGTGGCCGGCGCATAGGGCTGATCGAGCGCAAACGGTCCAACATCGACCGCAACCGACGCGGTGGCCGTCGACACGCCGATGGCCGAGCTGACCAAAAGCACAAAGCCGCAGACGCCGGCCACGGCGCCGTTGGCGCCGGCGCTCGCGCGGCTTTGTGCGCGCGCATCAATCCGGGCCCAGACATCGCTTTCCAGCCCCTCCAATGCTGTGTCGATGTCCACCCGGCCCAAAGCGGCGAGTTGGCGATCAAGGTCGGTCAGGTAAGCCTCCGGGCGATCACACTCTTCTATACGCGCGCGGCGGCGCGCGCCCTGGGTAGAGCTAGCCCATCGGGCTCCGCCAGAGCAAGGACGAGACGCCCAAGGCGCAAATGCAGGGACTTGATCCAAAGCAAAGCACGGATGCAAGTTAGGCGCGACCTTGTCATGGGGCCGCGCTTCTTGCGGCCAGCGAGGCGACCATGAATTCCATTACGGCTCAGCCTTCCGCGCTGTCGAGGCAAGCCCGCTTGCCGCTGCGGCGCGCAACCTTCATCGGTGGTTTCGATGATCAGATTGCACGCGCCCAAAGGGGCGACCGGACCGCGTTCAGCGCGCTCATGAGCGCCCATAAAGACGACCTCTTTCGCTTCGTGCGCCGCCGCGTCGCTGACGCGGACGCGGCAAGCGATGTCGTTCAAGAAGCCTTCGTCGCGGCCTGGGGCGCAATGGCGAGCTTCGATCCAGAGCGTTCATTCAAGACCTGGCTCCACGCGATCGCGTTGAACAAATGCCGGGACGCAGCGCGACGCGCCGCGACCCGCCGAACCTTCTGGGGCCAGTGTCCTGATGGCGACGACCTGCGCGTCGCCGACGAGCGGCCCTCGCCCGAGGCGGAGACGATAAGCCGCGAAGAAGTGCGCATACTGCGCCAGGCGCTGGCGACCTTGCCCGAACATCTCCGCGAGGCGCTGATGCTGACAGCCGTCGACGGTCTATCGCAAGCGGCCGCTAGTGCAACGCTCGGCTGCTCAGTCAAGTCGCTCGAATATCGCGTGCATCGGGCGCGCGAATTGCTTGCAAGCGAGATGGCGCGCCGCGCGACGCCGCAGCGCTAGCTTTGGCCCTGAAGGCATGGGACAAATCGCACGCTTGAGGCGTGCCTTGAAGATGGGTCCCATTCTTACAATCAATTGCGGCTCATCGAGCGTGCGCGTGGCTTGCTTTGAAGCCGATGTCGTGTGGCGCGCCCATTTCAGCGGCATTGGGCGCGAGGACCCGCAACTCACAATCGGGCGCGCGGGCAAAATGAAAACGATTGAACCATCGCGCGCCGGCGATCATGGCGAGGCGCTTGAGGCGCTTTTCAGCGTCTTGCCGCCGATTGCGCCTAACGCCATCGGCCACCGTGTGGTCCATGGCGGCGCCGACTTTGTGGCGCCCACTCTGCTTGAGGGCGGGGTCGAGGCAAGGCTTTTGGACTTTACCGCCATGGCGCCCTTGCACCAAAGCGCCAACCTTGCGGGCGTCGCTGCGGCCCGGGCGCGCTGGCCCGACCGCCCGCATGTCGCCTGCTTCGACACCGCCTTCCACGCCAATCTACCCAAGGCGGCGGCGATGATGGCGCTGCCGCGGGATTTCTTTAACGCTGGCGTACGCCGCTTCGGCTTTCATGGACTGTCGATTGTTTCGGTTTTGGCGGCGTTGCAAAGCGAGGGTGTCGACCTTGGCCGCGAACGCATCGTCGTCGCGCACCTGGGCGCCGGCGCATCGATGACGGCGATCGAAGGCGGGCGCAGCATCGAGACATCAATGGGGTTCTCAACTGTTTCGGGCTTGCCGATGGCGACGCGGAGCGGAGACATCGACCCGGGCGTTGTGCTGCACCTGCTGCGCGCCGGCCGCTCTCTTGAGGAGGTCGAGGATCTTCTCAATCGCCGATCAGGATTGCTCGGCCTTTCGGGCGTGAGCGCAGATATGGCCGAATTGTTGGTTTCGCCAGACCCCCGCGCCGCGGAAGCGGTGGAACTCTTCTGCCAGACAGGTCGGCGTTGGCTTGCGGGTCTTGCGGGCGTTCTGGGCGGCGTCGACCGGGTGGTGTTTACCGGCGGCATTGGCGAGAACGCGCCGCGCGTGCGCGCGGCGATATGCGAGGGCCTGAGTTTTATGGGCGTGGACCTCGATCAGGCGCGTAACGAGGCGGGCGCGGGGGTGATTTCGCGCGACGGCGCGCAAGTCATCATCGAGGCGCGCGCCGCCGACGAAGAAGCCGTCATCGCACGTGAGACCCGCGCCGCGCTGGCGACGATGAGCTAATTTGGACGCACACCCATGTGTCAGGGCGCGGACGCTGGCGTGCGTATTGGTTGATGGCGAGAAGAAGGGCGCGCGCCGGCCCCAAGCGGATCATTGTCGTGTCAGCACCAGCCAGCGACGCATGGCGGGAGGGGTATGGCGTCATCCGCCACCGGCCCGAGACCGTCGCGAAAATCGAAAACCTTGTCGCGCGCCACTGGATGGACGGGGCGCTGGCTGATCGCGACAGGGCGCTTGCCTTGTGCGCGGCCGCTGACCGCCTCGCCAGCGCCGCGTTGTGGACCGTAGCGCACATGAGTTACGCCACGCGCGTCGATCTAAGCGGCGCAGACTTGGCCGCGGACGCTTTTAAGGCAGCGCCCGAAGGCCATATGGGCGGCTCGCTCAACGCAGCCATCGCCTTTGTCGGCTATCATCTTGCCAACGCGCTCACCG
>JAIELJ010000015.1 GCA_019753105.1 Hyphomonadaceae bacterium | reverse complement strand
GGCTCCGGTCAAGATTATCTCGATGGCGGCACCGGCGGCGACACGATGTATGGCGGTCTGGGCGATGATACGTTCATCGTCGACAGCGCAAGCGATGTGACCGGCGAAGGGTTGGCCAATGGCGGGACCGACACGGTTCTGTCCTCGGTGACGCGCTCGCTTGGGTCCAACATCGAAAATCTGACATTGACCGGCAGCGCGAACATCAATGGCACCGGCAATAATCTGAACAACATCCTGACCGGCAATAGCGGCGCCAACACGCTCTCAGATGGCGCAGGCGAAGATCAATTGTTCGGCGGCGGCGGAAACGACACGCTCTCCGCCGGTGCGAACAATGACTATCTCGACGGCGGCGAAGGCGCTGACACGATGTTCGGCGGCTTGGGCAACGACACTTATGTCGTCGACAACGCAGGCGACATCACGCAGGAGGGACCGTCGGCTGGCGGGATCGACACGATCTTGTCGTCAGTGACGCGCACGCTTGGATCCAACCTCGAAAACCTCACGCTCACCGGCACAAGTGCGATCAATGGTACGGGTAACACGCTCGCCAACGTCATCACCGGCAACATCGCAGCTAACACGCTGACGGGCGGTGCTGGCGCAGATACGTTTGTGTTCGCTGCCGCTTTGGGCGCCGGAAACATTGATGCGATCACCGACTTCAACGTCACGGACGACACGATCGAACTGGATGTGACGATCTTCACGGGGATCAGCATCGGTGCGCTGGCGGTTGAAGCCTTTGTCATCGGCACGGCCGCTGCCGACAGCAATGACCGCATCATCTATGACCCGACAACCGGGGCGCTCTATTACGATGCGGATGGCGACGGCGGTGGTGCGGCAGTGCAGTTCGCAACGCTCGGTACAGGACTCGCTCTCACAAATAACGACTTCCTAGGCGGACCTTAGAGCGCGGTTGGATACTCACTGAGCAACACTCTCTACAATTCAAATCAGCTCACTGATTGGAAGTAGGTAGTGTTGGTAGTCACTAGTGTAGCGCCCTCGCGTTGAAATCCACTGCGATCGCTGGGCTTGTGCACTGCTCACGCGTGGTTTTGCACGCGTGTCCACAATTGGCTCACTGCGTTCGGGCCTTACTGGCGCGCTTTCGCAAAGGCGCTTCCGTCCCGGTTTACTTGTCCCCAGGTTCGGCGCGGAGCGCCGTGACGGAGCTGGACTTCGTCTGAATTGCGAGCAGTACTGGTGCCCAGAGCCGCTCCCGAGCGGCGGCGCGTGCCCCCAATGCGATGTGCGGGGGCTTCAGGCAGTAGGAACGACATTCGTTCCTTTCGACCCCGCCAAAGGGCGAAAATCGCCAACTGCCGGAACATCATATGCAACCAGAACAGAATGCGCTCACGCCCTATTTGGGCAGCGAAAAGCCTGCACGAGTGAACCGACCCAAAGGTAGAGGGCACCACACTCTCAACCATTCCGCCGAAGAGCAAATGAGGGTGCTCACCGCCATAAGAGCGTCAGTCACAGTCCACCACGAAACGCTCGATGATCCTGACCTCATGATGTGCCTTGCTGAGGGCGAGACTTCGCTCTTGGAAGTTATCGACCTCATGCTCGAGGCCGATATGTACGACGATGGTTTGATCGACGGCCTAAAGCGTCAGAAAGACACGATGGCCGTGCGTCTTCACAGGCTTCAGGAGCGCAGGGAATCGCGAAGGGCTATTCTTGAGCAAGCACTTTTGTTGCTCGAGCAAAGCACGCTCGAACGTCCCACCGGCACGCTAAGCCTTGCCAAGCGTGCGCCGGGCTTAGTCGTCGAAGAAGAAGCGCAAATTCCGGCTCGCTTTTTCGACCTGCGCCCTGTGTTGAACCGAGGTGCTCTCAAAGACGCCTTGGTCTCAGGCGAGGACATCGCCGGCGCGCGCCTTACGCAAGGTGTTCTCTCGCTCACGCTGCGGAGGCGCTAATGCAAACCCAAGCACTGCCGACATTGGGCGCTTCACGGCCTTTGAGCACCGCACAAACAAAACTCATTCGACGAACCGTCGCCCGCAATTGCACCAACGATGAGTTTGAGGAATTCATGGCTGTCGCCGCTCAATGCGGCCTCGATCCACTCCGTCGCCAGATTACGCCGCTTATCATCGATGCCGCAGATCTCGAACGGCGAAGACTGATTTGTTGGACAACGATAGATGGTCTGCGCGTTATCGCAGCCCGACAGGGGGATTATCGCCCCATGGAGACCGCACCGACGCTATCGACAGACGACGCGGCCGTTTGTCCGGAACTCAATCCGCACGGGATTATCAAAGCGGAAGTTTGCGCTTGGAAGCTGCGCGATGGTGTGTGGCATCCAGTAGCGGGGGAGGCATGGTGGGACGAGTACGCGCCGATCTTCGATGCTTCCAAAGCCGCATCTAATGAGGACAGTGAGCCTGCGCGGACATTGTCGCCCACGTGGCGACGCATGGGGCGGGTGATGATCGCAAAGTGCGCAGAAGCGCAAGCGCTGCGTCGAGGCTGGCCCAATATACTCGCAGGGCTCTATGGTCAGGAGGAGCTGCATGCTCTTCATGTCGCGGAACGGAAGAAGCGCGAGGTGCAATGGCAAAGTAGGCAGAGCCGCCAAGGCAAGAGCGATTTGCGAGTCTTGTGGTTCTTGTTTGAGCCGGACGGCGCATTCACCCCAGTGAGATTAAGCGAGGCGCAAGAGCTTCTTTGCCGACGTTATGAGCGCGCTGGATCATCGGATGATCTCGAATGGTTCAACGGTGCGAACCGCTCTAGTCTGCAGACACTTTGGGAATGGGCGCCCAATGTCGCGTTTGAGGTAAAGATTGCCGCGGAGCGCTGTGCTGCAGTGCTCGGCACACCGCCAACGAGCCCATGGCCGCCTCAGGCGGTCGAGCCAGACGAGGCGCAAAATCGTGCGCAA
The DNA here is from genome assembly GCA_019753105.1 of Hyphomonadaceae bacterium. Lineage (GTDB taxonomy): Bacteria > Pseudomonadota > Alphaproteobacteria > Caulobacterales > Aquidulcibacteraceae > Vitreimonas. Next base: position 132,345 of record JAIELJ010000015.1, on the reverse strand, counting down.
GTTCGTGATGGAGTCGCGGAATGAAGGTTCCGATAAATCCATCGCCGAAACTTGAGTGCAGGAAGCGGCCGTCGCGGCGATTGATCGAGTGGATATTGGAGAACCAAAAGGGGCAATGCTTGTCGTGCGGGGCAGCGCTCATTGCCGTGGAATTCGACCACATCATTCCTCTTGGACTTGGTGGAGAAAACACGCCGGACAATTGGGCGGCACTTTGTCTGGGCTGTCACAAGACAAAGACCCGAGCCGATGTAAAACGTATCGCAAAGGCCAAGCGACAACGGCGCTTTCATGAGACCGGACGTTCACGCGCCCGTTCGCTGAGGAGCCCCATAGGCGGAGTGGGGCGGCTCGACCACAAATCGATCGGCTACAAGAAGTGCATGAACGGCATGGTCGTCCGCCGATGTGATTGCCCGGAGTGTCGGGACAACGCATAGTCGCTTTAGTGACGAAGCTTTCTTCCATCTGACGGACGTTAGAGCTGTCCGTATGAACCCTAGCTTGCTCGGGCGGCTTTTGAACTAGGCGAATTCGCTAGCCCGAAGCCCTTGATTGGCGCAACGAGCCAGGCAGAGAGTGAGAGGTGTTACTATGAGCAAAAAGCCAAAAACGACGCGGGCCGGCGAACCCTTTCTGAGGATCAGTGATCCTAACGGGGCGCCGATTATTTACTTCGAAGGCGCTCCAAACTCTGGATGCTCCAACGGTATCGTCAATATAACGCTCGCCGCAGCGCGCAACTTGCCTGACGGAGATCGCATCCACAAAGATGTCGTTGCAGTCGCTTTCCTGCGTTGCAGCGTCACTGCAGCGAACGCGCTCCGTCACGCGCTCGACAATGCGCTGCTGTTGGAGGCGTCATCAGGCTCGTCTGAACCAAACTAGCCCGCTGCTGACCGGCGCCGCTTGCCGCGCACCGAGTAAGTCACGAGCCGTTCCACTGGATTAGTGCGCGAGTTTTATGGGCCCCAGGGTACCCGTCGCGCGCTGGGACGTAATGCTGGCTGCGAGAAATCTCCGCCGCGGCGACTACGCCAGTCGAGGATTATGGCCCACGAGGACCGTTTTCGGCGAACGCATGCAGCTCCGCAGGAAACAGCATTAGCGGCTAGTTTCGATCTGTCGGCCATTGGTCTTTCGCGGCCCATTTCTGTGCTGCCGCGTTAAATGGAATCCTTGAGTGAACCTGCAGTCGATCCGCGAGTGCAAACGCTATCGAGTTGGCGCAAGATTTCCGCACGCGCATCTTTCCCCTTGGGGTAGGCCGATAACTTGCAGGCTATATGGGTAAGCTCTTCCCATATCTCGACCTCATTGTTGGCTTCAGCAAGCAGCGCGACTGCTTTGATGCGGGCATTGAAGGCGGCAACACCGACTTGTCCGTAAGCGTCAAGCGCATGAAATCGAAGTTTACGAAGGGCTGACCATAACGAAGGCACGCTTGAAGCTGAGTTGACGACGCGGCGTTCTTTGCTGACGACGCAATGGAAAGCTCGCCGACGGTCAGGTCCAAAGTAGTGAGCGTTATCCACCCAGCTCGCCGCTGTGGATAGCGACGCATTTGCTTGTGCACTCATGGCGGGGCGCTTTACACGAGATCGGGCTGAGTAGGTAAAGCACCGAATCGGTCTCGACGTTCATGCGCGCATGGCGTCGCGTTTTGCTCTTCGTTCGGCCGTCGCGCGGATAGCGCGTTGTCCAGAGGGGGCGCTGGCCCAAGCCATGAACTGTGTGACGCTATCGACTTGGTCGTCATGTTTGGCGTGGCCGAAGGTCACCATCTCGCGCTTAAGCTCATCGAGGAATGGCGCCTGCGCTGGAAACAGAAACTCGCCCTGTTCGAGGCGCACGGTTTGCGTCGCTAGCCGCACGGCCTTTGCAACTTTGGGCGCGTAAGCGACGACCCGCCACGGCGGGTCGCACCGCGGTTTGGTGAGGCGAAGGATATCCTGGCGTAGCTGTTGGACGAGAGCGATACCGTTGCTACTATCCTCGATGAGCACGAGCCTCGCGTGCCAGCGCTTCCTGTGTGCGTGCGCGAGTTGATAGAGGTCAGGGTACTCCCAGCGTCCACGAACCACGTCCAAGAGCTTCCAGACGCCCCTATGAAAGCCCCAAGTGCTGCAGGCTGAGTAGTCGTTGTTCGCGTTGATCTTGGCGGCGGTGTCCCAGCTCTGAACCACCAGGTCGCAGTCATCGGACGCGGGCGCCTCGTCGTAGAATCGGATCGACGACCACTTGAACGTGTCGGAGTGCCCTGAAGCTGGGTCTTGAAGATATTGAGCGGCGAAGTTCGCCGCGCCCATTTCGACACGAAGTTCCTCAAGCTCGGCTTGTGACTCCCGTGCGGGGCACAAAAGCTCACCAGGCTCTACCGACTTGGTGCGGCCATAGCCGAGCGCGTAAGTTCGCTCGATCGGCGCGATCGCCGGCAAATTGAGGTGGGTAAAGCCACCTTTCTCCAACAGGTAACCAGGCAGGTCATCCTCGTGCAGCCGCTGCTGTACGACGACGATGCGGCCGTCGCGCTTGTCGTTGAGGCGCGAGAAGAGGGTGCCCTCGTAAAAGTCTTTCACCTGCTGACGCTCGGTTGCCGAGCGGCAGTCGTCGGCCTTCATAATGTCGTCGACGATGATGATGTCGGCGCCAAAGCCCGTCAGCGCACCGCCGCGTGACACCGCGCGCCTGCCGCCGTTCTGGTTGGTGACGAACTCGAGTTCGTTGTCCTGCAACCGAGCCCCAACGTGAGGAAAAAGCCGCCGGTAAAGCGGCGACTGCATGACGGTTCGGAAGTCGCGCGCCGTCCGGCGGGCAAGGGCATCGCCGTAGCTCGCCACCAGAAATTTTAGATCCGGCCTTTTGCCTAGCGCCCAAGCGCAGAACGACACTGACGAGCAAATCGTCTTGAGATGGCGCGGCGGCACCGTGATGAGGAGCCGCCGCGTGCGCGCTTCGTAGACTTCGCCCAAGGCGTGGGTCATCGCCTCGACGTGCCAAGCAGGCTCTAGCGCTGTACCGGGGTGAAGTAGCTCGAAGGTCTTGGCGGTGAAGCTGGTTAGGTCGTGGCGGAGAACGGCGTCGAGGTGAGCTGCGGTAAGCGTGGGCGTGCTCATTGCTTCTCGCCCCGAAGCTTAGCCGTCCGCTGAAAAAAGTCAGCCAACAGCGCGGCATCGCTGTCGCTTAGGCGCTTGCGCTGTGGGAGCCTGATCAGCAGGGGAGGGTGGCGCACTTCCGGCGAGCCGGTGCATCTCGTTGAGGAAGTCGCGCCGCGCCTTGGGGCACCCCTTAATGGCGTTTATGACCGTTTGCTCGGCGACCGCTTCGCTGCCGCTCATCCGCACCTTTTGGCCGCCGACGCCAATCGTGCGCTGCCGGCTGGCGGCCTCGGCCATAATCGTGGACCAGTTCTTCGAGCCCTTCGGTCGTCCTTTCGGATTGCCTGAGCGACCCGGCTTAAACCGGGGGCCTAGGGGCGGGCGCTTGTAGCCAACCTTGTAGGGCGCGTCGCCCACATCTTGCTCTGCGTCGTCAACGAGCGCCGGCGCGATCCTCGGTCGGCGCCGGTCGCGTATACTAATGCTAAGCGGCGGCTTTTCCTCCGGCTGATCAGACATTGTCCGCCTCCGCTACGTGCGAACGCCGGCGCGATCGGATCGAAACCGGTGGCGTTTGTTGAAGCGGGGGCGGTGCGCCTTGGGCGAAGGGAAGGCCAGTGGCGGCGCAGATCGCGGTCTTGCCGACCTCGTCCTGCCAACGCCGAACTATGGCGTCGACGTAGAGGGGATCGAGTTCAATCGCGCGCGTGACGCGACCAGTGCGCTCGGCGGCGATAATGGTGGCGCCGCCGCCGCAAAATGGATCAAGCACGATATCGCCGCGCATGGTGCAGTCGAGCAGCGCGTCCGCGACCAATGCGATGGGCTTAGGCGTTGGGTGGCGGGACAGTTCGGCGCGGCCCTCGGCGCTCATATTGGCGCCCGGATAACTCCAGACGTTGCTGCGGTTGCGGCCATGGCGGCCGAGTTCAACATTGTTGCGGTGCGCCGTTCTGCCCTTGCGCATTACGAACACCAGCTCGTGCTGAGAGCGGTAGAAGCTGCCCATGCCGCCCGCCCCCTTGTCCCAGACACAAACGTTGATGAGGTCGAGCGTGCTCGCCATGCGCGCGGCGTCGAGTTCGCCGAGATGGCGCCAATCCATGCAAGTAAAGATCACGCCCCCGTCCTTGGTGACGGAGGCCATGCCCGCGAGCGCGTTCGACAGGAATGCCGTAAACTGGCTCACCGACATTTCGCCGGCCGCCATGACAAACTCACGGCTGCCAGGGCGCGTGCGCACATGGCCGTTGATGGCGACGTTGTAGGGCGGGTCGGTGAACACCGCGTCCGCGATGTCGTCGGCCATCACGGCGCGATAGGACTGCAGCAGCGTAGCGTCCCCGCAGAGGAGGCGGTGGGGGCCAAGCCGCCAGATCTGACCAGTTTGTGTGACTGGTGGCCCTTCCGCGATCGTTGGCGCTCCATCGTCGTCCGCGCCAATGTCGATCGTCAGCGCTTCGATCTCGAGCGTGCTGAAGCCTGTAATCTCAAGCTCGAAATCGGCGTCGAGCAGCGAGAGCTCTTTGAGTTCGAGTGCCAGAATATCCTTCGACCAGCCGGCCAACTCCGCGATGCGGTTGTCGGCCAGCACGTAGGCGCGTTTCTCGGCGGAGGAGAGATGATCGAGTCGAAGCGTCGGCACATCGGTGAGGCCAACTTGTTGCGCAGCGGCCAATCGCGCACGACCGGCAAGTACGACACCGGCCTCATCGATTAGGACTGGGGTGATGAACCCGAACTGCCGGATGCTGGCGACTAGCGCGCGCATCTGTTTATCGGAATGGCTTCGGGCGGCACGACCCTCTAAGCGGAGAGCGGAGATAGGTTGGCGCACGACCTTTAGGTCGAGTTTCGGCGGTAGGCGCGGCGTCATGACATCCTCTTTTGGCGCCGCGTGCGACGCGGCGACTGGCTGGGTGAGGCCAGGTGCGCAACGTCATCGACGTTCCAGCTGGCGATTTGGGGGAGGCCTGCGACCAGGGCCAAGTTTAGAGGTCGCGCCAAAAGAGCCGTCTAGCGGATCTGGATCGGGGTGGGCCTAGCGGGGTTCAACTGAGCCGCGAGGTCTCGATCTAAGGGGATGTCTAAGGGTGTGTCTTACGAGGAACTAAAGAACGCATCTTGTGCGTCCGCGACGGAAATGGGGAGCATTGGCGGATTGGACAAGGGAGAGGTGGTTGGCTGTAGGGCTCTCTTTTCGAATCCGAAAATTCCCTGTTATCGTCGCAGGGATTTCGCTCCGACTTTCCACTCTAGCCCTTGGCGAGACTGAACCTTGTGGACGGTGCTCAGTGCCGGAGGCTTCGAGCTCGCGTCGAAATCCCTGTATTTTCCCATTGAAACAGGGAAACTGGATCGGCGGGCCGTAAACTATTCCGCCAGCTTCGCGACGCGCTCGGCGAGCGCGAGCGACGAGGTAAGGCCGGGGCTCTCGATGCCATAGAGGCAGACAAGCCCCGGCTGCCCATGCGTCTCGATGCGGAAGTCCGCTGCGGTTTCGCCGCGGCCGGAGAGTTTTGGGCGACAGCCTGAATAATCTGGCGTGAGTGAAGCATCCGGCAGCGCAGGCCAATAGCGGCGGATAGCGTCGTAGAAACTTTCGGCGCGCGCTAGATCGACTGTGTAGTCGACGCGTGCGGGCTCGTTGTGGTCAAGCCATTCCACGTCTGGCCCAAACCGCATGCGGCCGCCGAGATCGAGCGTGAGATGGACGCCGAGTCCGCCGTCGACAGGTGCGGGATAGATCAGCCGCGAGAAGGCGGGCTTGGCGGCGCAGCCGAAATACGAGCCCTTCGCCAGCACGAGCGGCGGGATATCCTCGACGCCTTCGATGTCGCCAGCGACGCGCTGCGCATCGAGCCCGGCGGCGTTAATCAACACGCGGCACGCAATGCGCGCTGGCGCCTCGCCGCCGATCTCGACTTCGTAGCCGTCAGCGGTTTTCGCGGCGCGGATGAAGGGCGCGTTGAGCGCGAGGGCGCCGTTATGGGCTTCGATCTCGCCGAGCAGGGCTAGCATGTAGCCGTGGCTGTCGAGGATGCCAGTTTCGGCGGAGAACAGCGCGGAGACGCACTTGATGTTCGGCTCTAGCGTCTTCGCTTCGGCTGCGGTCAGCAGCGCGCAGTTCTCGACGCCGTTTTCCTGCGCGCGCTTATGCAATGCGGCGATCTGTGCTTCTTCGGCGGTATTGGTGGCGACGATGAGCTTGCCGCACTTCTTGTGCGCGATGTTGCGCTCGGCGGCGTACGCGTAAAGCTTGCGGCGGCCTTCGACGCAGAGCTGGTGTTTCAGGCTGCCGGTTGAGTAGTAGAGGCCGGCGTGGATGACCTCGCTGTTGCGCGAGGATGTGCCCGAGCCGATCTGTGCGGTTGCCTCAAGCACCAGCACGTCACGCCCCGCGCGCGCCAGTGCCGCGGCGCAAGCGAGGCCAACGGCGCCGGCGCCGATGACGACGCACTCGGTTTGGTAAACATCGGCGCTCATGGTCAGGTGAGCTTAGTGCAAGTTCGTGAATTGAGTCATTCCAGACGCGCGGAGCGCGATCTGGAATCCAGGGCCGCGCCTGAATAGTTGCCCTGGATTCCAGATCAGCCTGCGGCTGTCTGGAATGACTAAGAACCAGCCTTCACGAAATCCCGCACAGCATTCGCAATCTTCGTCTGCGTTTGCCCATCCAGGTACGGGTGCATCGGGAGGGCCAGCACGCGGTGGCAGATGGTTTCGCTGACCTTCAAGCCGCCAGCGCCGATAGGAAAGCTCTCGTACGCCGTCTGTTTGTGCAGCGGCTTCGGGTAGTACATCGCCGTCGGCACGCCAGCTTCGCGCAGGTGCGCGGCGAGACCGTCGCGGTTGTCCGCTTCGATCACGTATTGCGCCCAAGTTGAAACGCCGCCTTCGATCACCTTCGGCGTTTGCACGAGGCCTTCGAGCATGTGGGCGTAGCGGTCGGCGATTTCGTTCCGCGCGCGGATCTCGTCGGCGAAGATGGCGAGCTTTTCGATTAGGATCGCGGCTTGGATGGTGTCGAGGCGCGAGTTCATGCCGATGCGGGCGCAATTGTATTTGTCGTCGCCGCTGGCGCCGTGGAAGGCGAGCGAGCGCATCAGCACGTTGTCGTCTTCGCTGTTGGTAAGCGTGGCGCCGCCGTCGCCGTAGCAGCCCAGCGGCTTGGCTGGGAAGAATGACGTGGTTTGCGCGTCGGCCCAGTGCATCGGGTGTTTGCCGTTGAGCGTTGCGCCGTAGCCCTGCGCGGAGTCAGCGATGAGCTTGAGGCCTTCACGTTTGCAGATTGCGGCGATGGCCGGGTAATCCGCCGGCTGGCCGAAGAGATCGACAGCGATCACGGCGCGCGGCTTCAGCTTGCCGTCTTTCTTCACGCCAGCGATCGCGGCTTCGAGTGAGGCGGGATCGATGTTGTACGTGTCGGGCAGCACATCGACGAACACTGGCGTGGCGTTGGTCCACGGCACGATCTCGGCGGTCGCCGCGAACGTGAAGCTTGGGCAGAAGACAGCGTCGCCTTCGCCGACGCCCCAAGCCCAGAGCGGCAGCACGAGCGCGTCGGTGCCGTTGGCGTTGGCGATGCAGTGCTTGGCCTCGGCGAATTGCGCGAGCTGGCCTTCGAGCGTCTTCACCTCCGGGCCAAAGATGTAGGCGCCGGAGCGGATCACTTTGGAGACGGCTGCGTCGATCTTGTCTTCGATGCGCGCGCGTTGGGCTTGAAGGTCGATGAAGGGGATCATTGGTTTGCTCTATCGTGTGAGGAGTTCAACGCTTCCCGGACAAGCCGCGCATGAGCGCGGCTCCGATCCGGGATCCATGGTCAGTTTTGTCGAGGCGACGGCGGCGCGTGCCGCAAAAATGGGTCCCGGCTCTTCGCTGCGCTACGGCCGGGAAACGTGGGAGAGGGCGGTGCAAGTTCATGACAGCGAAGGCAGCCCGCTCGCGCGATCGACATCGAGCGCGAGTTCAAGAACGGCGAGCGCTTCTTCGCCGTTGACGACGGGGCGCGGGGCGACGCCGAGCACGGCGTCGATGAATTGGGCGACATTGGCGCCGAGCGGATCGCTGCCGATGCGGGTTTCGGCGAAGGCGGCGTTGAGCGGGAAGCTGGTGGTGTTGGAAAACTCGCGCGTGAGGAAGTCGAGCTTCACTTCGCCTGATGGATAAACCGCACGCATGGTGCGTTTGCGCTCGGCGGCGACGCGGCTGGAGATGAAGACCGCTTCGGCGCCGTTGAAGGCGAGACGCGCTTCGATGATGTCGGCGGTTTTGCCTTTTTCGCTGCGCGCGGTGGCGCTGATGTTCGCCGGTTTGCGATTCAAGAGCTGCAGCGCGAGATCGAGATCGTGGACCATGAGGTCGAGCGTGACGGAGACGTCAGCGCTGCGGCCGGTCCACGGGCCTTCGCGGACGCTTTCGATGTAGGTCGGTTGTTCGGGCGCGGAGAGGAGACCCATCGCGTCGAACACCAAGCGCTCTTGGTGGCCGCAGGCGAGGGTGAGTTTCTTGGTGCGCGCGAGTTCAACGAGCTTCGCGCCCGTCGCGACGTCGGTGGCGAGCGGCTTTTCGACCAGCACATGCTTGCCGGCGTTCAATGCGGCGAGCGCTGCCGTGCCGTGAAAGGAAGGTGGGCTCGCGATGGTGAGAACATCGATTTCGGCGAGCAGCGCGTCGAGGCTGGCAAAGCTCTGCGCGCCGTGCGTGTCGGCGAGTTGTTCGGCGCGTTCGTGATCGGGATCGAACACGCCGACGAATTGGACGCGCGCGTCCTCGGAAAACTTGCGTGCGTGGATGCGCCCGAAGGCGCCTGCGCCGAGTACGCCTGCGCGAAGTTTGCTCATTCCACCGTCACCGATTTCGCGAGGTTACGCGGTTGATCGACGTCGGTGCCTTTTTGCACGGCGGTCAGATACGCCAGCAGCTGAATCGGGATCGAGTAGACCAGCGGCGCGACGAACGGATCGCAGGCGGGCGTCATGATGATGTGCTTGGCGATGTCGGCGCAGGCAGCCGCGCCCGCCGGATCGGTGATCACGATCAGCTTGCCGCCGCGCGCGTTCACCTCCTGCATGTTGGAGAGGGTTTTCTCGAACAGCGCGTCGTGCGGGGCGACGACAACGACCGGCGTATGTTCATCGATCAACGCGATGGGCCCATGCTTCAGTTCGCCCGCGGCATAGCCTTCGGCGTGGATGTAGGAGATCTCTTTGAGCTTCAGCGCGCCTTCGAGCGCGATCGGGTAGTGCACGCCGCGGCCGAGATAGAGCACGTCGCGCGCCTGCGCGAGTTCGTGCGCGATGGCTTCGATCTCAGGCTCCACAGTCAGCGCGTCGGCGATGAGGCGCGGTGTTTCCATGAGCGCGCGGACGAGGCGGGATTCTTCTTGTGAAGAGAGCACTCCGCGCGCGCGGCCGACGGCGATGGTGAGGCCGGCGAGGGCGGAGAGCTGGGCGGTGAAGGCTTTTGTGGAGGCGACGCCGATTTCGGGGCCGGCGAGAGTCGGCAAGCGCGCATCGGCTTCGCGCCAGATCGTCGACTCCGGCACGTTGACGACGGCGAGCGTCTTTAAGCCCTGCTCTTTGCAATAGCGCAGTGCGGCCAAAGTGTCAGCGGTTTCGCCCGATTGCGAGACGAAGACTGAAAACGCCTTCTTGCCGAAAGCCGGTTTGCGATAGCGGAACTCAGACGCGATGTCGGTTTCGACGGCGATGCCGCCATATTGTTCCAGCCAATACTCAGCGACGCGGCCGGCATAGTGCGCCGTACCGCAGCCTATGACGATGGCGCTGTCGGCGGCGAGATCGACGCCGTCGAGATCTGGCATCTGCACGGTCTCGTCATTGGCGTTGACGTAGCGCGTGATGGTGCGGGCGGTGGTCTCGGACTGCTCGTAGATTTCCTTTTGCATGAAGTGGCGGTGGTTGCCTTTCTCGACGGCTGCGGCGCCGCCGGAGAAAATGTGCACCGGCCGCTCCACGATTTGGCCGTTAGCGTCGAGAATTTTCGCCTTGGTGTGCGAGAGAACGGCGATGTCGCCTTCTTCAAGGAAGATGACGCGCGTGGTGAAGGGCGAGACCGCGATCGCGTCGCTGCCCAAATACATTTCGCCGTCACCGAGGCCGACAGCGAGCGGCGAGCCTTTGCGGGCGCCGACGAGGATGTCGTCATCGCCTGCGAACAGCACCGCGATGCCGAACGCGCCGTCGAGGCGGCGGACAGCGCTGATCGCTGCCTGCTCGGGCGATTGGCCCTGGTTGAGATATTCAGTGATCAAATGAGCGATGACTTCGCTGTCGGTCTCCGACGCGAATTTGTGGCCCGCTTTGATCAGCTCTTCGCGCAGCGGGCGGAAGTTCTCGATGATGCCGTTATGGACGATGGCGACCTTGTCGGTCGCGTGCGGGTGGGCGTTGGCGGTCGTCGGCGCGCCGTGCGTGGCCCAGCGCGTGTGGCCGATGCCGGTTGTGCCGGCGAGTGGGTTCGCGCCGAGTTCGGTTTCCAGATTGACCAGCTTGCCGGCAGCGCGGCGGCGTTCGATGGCGCCGCCATTCAAGGCGGCCACGCCAGCCGAGTCGTAGCCACGGTACTCGAGCCGCTTCAGCGACTCCACCAGCCGGGGTGCCACGGGTGAGGTGCCGAGAATGCCAATGATGCCGCACATACGTGGTGATGCTCGCTGTTAATAAATGACCGCTCGACAGCGCGTCTCACGCGTCCGGACGGCCTGATAACTGGCTGAGGTTACTCTAGATGCTTGTCCCACGCAGCTTCTGCCAACGCGGCCATTGATTTGCACCTCAATTAGTCTTTCAACATGCGACGGTTTTTCAGGGAGGCCGGTCGGGCATGACCAGGGCTTATTTCGGGACAGACGGCATCCGGGGCACCGCCAACAGCTTCCCCATGACGCCGGAAGTGGCCATGCGGGTGGGGCTAGCCGCCGGCAAGCGCTTCCGCTCGGCTGACGATCGCCGCCATCTGGTGGTGATCGGCAAGGATACGCGGCTCTCAGGCTACATGCTCGAGCCGGCGCTGACGGCGGGTTTCACGGCCGCGGGCATGGATGTGGTGCTGTTTGGGCCGCTGCCGACGCCGGCCGTGGCGATGCTGACCCGCTCGCTCCGCGCCGATCTGGGCGTCATGCTCTCGGCCTCGCACAACAAGTTCGCCGACAACGGCATCAAGCTATTCGGCCCGGATGGCTACAAGCTCTCGGATGATGCCGAGCTCGAGATCGAGCAGCTGATGGATTCCAAACTCGATGAACACTTGGCAGCGCCCGATAAGCTCGGCCGCGCTCGCCGCATCGACGACGCCCAGGCCCGCTACGTCGAGATCGTCAAAGCGACGTTCCCGAAGCGGCTGACGCTCAAAGGCATGCGCATCGTGATCGATGCAGCCAATGGCGCTGGCTACAAAGTGGCGCCGGTGGCGCTCTATGAGTTGGGCGCCGAGGTCATCAAGCTTGGCATCGATCCGGACGGTTTCAACATCAACCAAGAGGTCGGCTCGACTGATACGCGCGCGCTGAAGGATGCGGTGCTGAAGTATCGCGCCGATATTGGCATTGCGCTCGACGGCGATGCAGATCGCGTGGCGATCGTCGATGAGAAGGGCAATTCCATCGATGGCGACCAGCTGATGGCGCTGATCGCCAAGAGCTGGAAAGAGAACGGTACGCTGACCAAGCCCGGCATTGTCGCGACCGTCATGAGCAATTTGGGGCTTGAGCGCTTTCTGCAGGGCATGAAGCTCGGCATGGAGCGCACCAAGGTTGGCGACCGCTATGTGGTCGAGACCATGCGCGCCAAGGGCTACAATGTCGGCGGCGAGCAATCGGGCCACATCATTCTGAGCGACTTTTCCACGACGGGCGATGGGCTGCTGGCCGCGCTGCAGGTGATCGCGGTTATTCAGCAATCGGGCAAGCCGGCGAGCGAAGTGTGCAAACTCTTCGAACCCGCGCCGCAAGTTCTGGAAAACGTGCGCTACGAAAAGGGCAAGCCGGACCCAATGGAGGCGGCGAGCGTGAAGGCCGCGATCAAGGCGGCGGAAGCGTCGCTGGTCGGCACGGGGCGTTTGCTGGTCCGCAAGAGCGGGACTGAGCCGCTGGTGCGGATTATGGCCGAGGGCGATGATGAGAGCCTGGTGCGCAGCGCCGTGAATGACGTGAAGGCGGCCGTGGTCGCGGCGGCGAAGGCGGCCTAACCGCTCCAATTCGGGCGCCATTTCTTCGATCTGGCGTGTGTGCGCATCAGTCTTCGCCAATCGCGCGACGGTTCAAATACTGCATGTCCAAGCCGCTGGACCCAGCCAGGGTTCGGTTGTTTTGTGCGGGCCGTTGGCGGCTGCGCGCCAAAGGTGAGCGGAAGTGGCTGAGGCCAAAGCGTCAGATCGTGTCGATGTTTGCGTCATCGGCCTGCGTGGCTTCCCGGGCGTGTCCGGGGGCATCGAGACGCATTGCGAGCAGATTTTCACGCGCTTGAGCCGCACGTCTGACTTGCGCTTTCTGGTGCTCGGCCGGCAGGGCTATGTGAACCAAGCGCGCGCGTTGAACGACCGGCTTGAGGTTCGCCCAGTTGCTGCCGTGCGCAACAAATATCTCGAAGCGTTGCCGAATGCTGTCGCGGGGCTTTTCCACGCTGTTTTCACCGTGCGGCCGCGCGTGGTCCATGTTCACGCAATCGGCCCGGCGCTGATCACGCCGCTTGCAAAGCTCATGGGGCAACGCGTCGTCGTCACCCATCATGGCCGCGACTATGCGCGCGCGAAGTGGAATTGGTTTGGCCGGCTCACGCTGAAGATCGGCGAACAAGCGGCGCTGCGCTTCGCCGACGGCGTCATCGCCGTGTCGCCCTCACTGGCCGAAGAGCTGAAGCGGGATTTTCCGAGCCGCGCGGATCGCATCCATTATGTGCCGAACGGCGCTGAGCTTTATGCCGAGCCTGGCGATGCTGCGGCGGTTCTGGAACGCTTTGGTCTTACGCCGAAAGATTACGTGCTTGGCGTCGGGCGCCTGGTGCCGGAGAAGCGCTTCGACAATCTGGTCGAAGCGTTCGAGCGTGCTTCGCCGACGGCAAAGCTCGTCATCGCAGGCAATGCTGATCACGCTGATGACTACGTACGCGCATTGATGGCGCGGCAGTCGGATCGGGTGATCTTTACTGGCTCACTCGATCGCAAGACGCTGGAAGCGCTCTATCGCAACGCCTCTCTGTTCGTTCTGCCGTCTTCGCACGAAGGCTTGCCGATCGTTGTGCTGGAGGCGCTGGGTGCTGGCGCGCCGGTGTTGCTGAGCGACATTTCCGCCAACAAAGATATCGGCCTGTCAGCGAAGCACTACTTCCCGTGCCAGGATATCGACGCGCTGGCTGACGCGCTGCAGCTCCCTCACGAGAGCTTCAACGCTGATCGAGACGTTGTGCTGGCGCGGTTCGATTGGGATGCGGTCGCGGCGCAGACACTTCAAGTCTATGAGAGCGTGATCGGCGACGGCGATGCGCCGCTGCCGGTGCGGGCGCTGGCCTAACCGACTTCCAGTTCCAGCCCATCTTGTTCTTGCGTGAGTTCCGCAGTCGCTAGCATGCGATCAAACTCGCCGAGCATGGTGAGCGCCTCGTCGGCTTCCATCATCCACGTCGCGCCGGGCGGGAAGCGGAAGCCCCAGAGCGAATGCATGTGTTTCACTGCGCCGATCGCTTCGCCGAGCCCAATGAAGCGGCCGGGCGCGCTCAATAGGAAGTCGCGGAAGCTCATCGGCGCGCCGCGTGAGAGGGCGCCGAACGCGTTTTCATAATCCCGCATCGCTTCAGTCGTGCGCTGCAGAACCAGATTGGTGCGCGCGATCACGTTGCGGCGCAGCTTTTCGACTTCCATCTTCGTCGCCGGCATGCCGCCGGTGAAGCGGCAGAGCGCCAAGCTCTTGCCGAAGTGCTCCTGGCCTGTTTCGAGCCGGCCGAGCGACCACTTGTAATAAAGGAAGCCCTTCCAGGCGAAGACGCCGTCGCGGTACTGCGCCATGTTCATCGCGAGCGCCGCGCGCAGCGGCTCCAGCATTTGCGCGCCTTCGTCCATCATGAGTTTATCGGCCAGGCGCTCTGCCATCTTCTCGATACGGCGACCGGATGCACCGAAAGCGAGGGCCGCGAGCGGCTCGATCTCCTTGGCGACGAACCGCATCATGCTGGAGATGTCGGCGTCTGAGACTTCAAAGAAGCAGCGCGCGGGCGTGCGATCGAGGCGCCGCAGCTGTTCGCGCATCAGGAATGGGTCGAACGAAGGAACGTCGTTCAGCAAATCGAGCAATTCGACGTCGGCGTCCAAGCTGATCGGATCAACGCCGCCGACGACGCTGCGGAAAATTTTGTCGAACTGAATCTCGCCCAGCATGACCGAGATGCCCCCGAGGTTCAGTTCGGTGGGCGAGAACGGGAAGATGATCTTGGTGGCGTGCGTGGTCGGATGTTCGAACAGCGCGCGCTCGTGCGGCCGTAGTGCGTGCTTAACGATCAGCGCGCGATTGAGCGCCTCGCAGCGGAAGAGCGGGCTCTCTTTGAACTCTTCGCTCTCGCCGAAGCGCTCATAGGTCAGCGCCAGGTTCATGACGCGCGCTGTCGAGCCGCTTGCGCGGATCAGCGACAGGTCGCGGATACCCTCGGAATTGCCCTGCTTGGCCACGCGCGGACTTTACGGCGGCGTGTGGTACTGTTTCGTTAACGTTTGGCGCTTCGGTTGTTAGCGCAAACGCCCCAGCCAAGCTGCTGTGCTGGCATCTACGCCTTCCGGCACATCCCCGCCCTCAAGCGCGGGCAAAAGCTGGTTGGCCATTTCCTTGCCAAGCTCGACGCCGAACTGATCGAACGGATTGATGCCCGCAAACACGGCCTGCGCGAACGTGCGGTGTTCGAAGAACGCCAGCAGCGCGCCGAGCGCTTCGGGGCTGAGAGCGTCGATCGCCATGAGCGTCGAAGCGCGATTGCCTGGGAAGGCGCGGTGCGGTTCGCTAGAGGCTTTGCCGACCATCAGCGCCCGCGCTTGCGCTAACGCATTGGCGTACACTTTGGCGCGGTGCGCTGGTGGACCTTCTTGATCGCTCGCATTGACGATGAACTCGACGGGGATTTCATCGACGCCTTGATGCAACAATTGGAAGAACGAGTGCTGTGCGTTGGTGCCCGCGGCGCCCCAGGTGACGGCGCAGGCCGAGCGCGCAATGGCTTCGCCGTCACGCGTCACCCGCTTGCCGTTCGATTCCATTTCGAGTTGCTGCATGTAGGCGGGCAGCAAGCGCAGGCGCTCGGCGTAGGGGATAACGGCGTATGAGCCGTGCCCCAACGCTTCGCGATTCCACATCTGTATGGCGGCGGAAAGCGCAGGCAGGTTTTGCGCGAAGGGAGCAGTCCGGAAGTGCTCGTCCAGTTCATGAGCGCCTTCGAGCATGCGGAAGAAAACGCCATGCGTGAGCGCGATCTCGCAAACCAGCGACACGCTCGACCACAGCGAATAACGCCCGCCAACCCAATCCCAGAACGGAAACACATCGTCAGCCGCAACGCCCCAGGCGACAGCCTTCTCGGGTGCTGCCGTCGCCGCAGCGATGCGCTTCGGGCCCCAAGCGCGGACATATTCAGCGTTAGCGAGCGTCTCTTGCGTTGTGAATGTCTTGGACGCGACGATCAGCAATGTGCGCTTCGGATCGAGGCCTTCGATCGCATCGACGATATCGGCGCCGTCGACGTTGGCGGCGAAGCGGACTTGCAGGTGCGGGCGGCGGTAGGCCTTCAGCGCATCGAGAACGAGACGGGGCCCGAGATCCGAGCCGCCAATACCGAGATGGATGATGGCGTCGTAATCGCCGCTCTCGGCGATGTCGTGGGCAAAATCGTGCATGCGATCGAGCACGCGCGTGATGTCGTTATCGCCCCCTGGCGGGTCGGTGATGCGCAGCGCCCAGTGCTTGGCGGCGCGGCCTTCGGTGTTGTTCACACGTTCGCCGCTGAAGAGCTTGCTCCGCCAGCCATCAAAATCCGCCGCTCGCGCGAGTGCGGTGAGCGCGGTGATGGCGCCGGCGTCGATGCGCTGCTTCGAAAAATCCGCGATGAGATGCGGCGCGCTAAGGGTAAACGTCTCGGCGCGTCCGGCATCGGCGGCGAACAGGTCCAGCAATTTCGTATTGCGCAGCCGCTCGGCCTCGCGCGAGACTTGGGCGAAGGCTGCTTCGCGGGCGGCGAAAGAAGTGGCGCTCATGGGGTCAAGGCTCTAACAGGACGGCGACATGGCGACAATTCTTGTTACGGGCGGGGCCGGTTATGTCGGCTCGCATTGCTGCCTGGCGCTGAAGCGCGCAGGGCACGACGTCGTGGTTTACGACAATCTCCACAACGGCCACGAGCGTTTCGTGAAATGGGGCCCGTTCGAGCGCGGCGATATCCGCGATAAGGCGCGGCTGACCGAGGTGTTCGCGCGCCACAAGCCTGCGGCGGTGCTGCATTGCGCGGCTCTGATCGAGGTTGGCGAGTCGGTGAAGTTCCCGGAGCGCTTTTACGATGCGAACGTCACCGGCGCGCTGACGCTTCTTGAGGTCATGCGCGAAGCGGGCGTGAACGCTTTCGTCTTCTCCTCGACCTGCGCCACCTATGGCGATCCGCAGCGTCTGCCGATGGACGAGGCGCATCCGCAATGGCCGGTCAGCCCGTATGGCTGGACAAAGCTCATGATCGAGCGCGCCAGCCGCGACATGGCGACGGCGCATGGTCTCAAGTTCGCGCACCTGCGTTACTTCAATGCGGCCGGCGCGTGCCCGGAAGAAGGCATCGGCGAACGCCACGAGCCGGAGTCGCACGCGATCCCCCTGGCTTTGTTCACGCTGCTCGGCCGGCGCGAGGGCTTCAAGATTTTCGGCACGGATTATGAGACGCGAGATGGCTCGTGCTTGCGTGACTACGTGCACACGTTGGATCTGGCTGATGCGCATGTGCGCGCGATCGAGCGGCTGATCGGCGGTGGCGAATCGCTGGCGGCGAACCTTGGCACCGGCGACGGCGTCACGGTTCTGGAATTGCTCGCATCAATCGAGCGCGTGACGGGCAAGCCTGTGCCGGCGGCGCGCGCGGAGCGCCGTCCTGGTGATGCGCCTGCGCTTGTGGCGGATAATTCCTACGCGAAGCGCGAGCTTGGCTGGTCGCCTTCGCGCAACATCGACACGGTGATCGGCGATGCCTGGAAGTGGCACGCCGAGGTTGAAGCGAAGGTCTTCGCCTAGCGCCCCGTCACCAGCGTCTGCACGATCGGGATCCGCGACGCCACCAAGTGCATCGCGATCGGCACGCTGACTCCGGCGATGAATCCGAGCAACGCGACAACCGGGATCGAGCCAACGCCAATCGCCTGCAGAACTTCGCGCACGGCGGCGTTCGGCAGCGGGTGCCAGAGGTAGATCGTGAACGAATAGATCGCGATGAAGGCGAGCCACGGCACGCGGCCGAGCACGTTCAAGAGTAACAGGATGACGCCCGCTGTAAGCGGAATACCGAGGATCCAAATGCCTTCATACGGCCACCTGCCATTCGCGAGATTGTACGCCTGAAGCCCGAAGATGTAGGCGCTGAGCACTGCAGCGCCGGCAAGCATCGCGCGGGATGTAAAGAGCGCGGGGCGTCGTTGCATCAAGACACCCAGTGCAAAGAAAGGCACCAATGTCGCGGTGTTGCGAAGATGCAGAACTTGAATATCGGGCGTCAGATGCGCCGTGAATGCCGCAACAAGCAGAATGCCCCACCAAACAGCCTGCGGCGCCTTGAAGACACTGTCGATCGCCGCCGCCATGAGCAAGAGCATCAAGAGCGACCCCAAGAACCATAGGTGCTGATAGCCCCAGGTATAGGCGCGCACGATATCGTCGAACTCGCCGTTCATCACGCCGCGCATAAGCCAGAACACGAAGGTCGCGAATGCGAGCGGGATGCCGAGCTGGATTAGTTTGCGCCTAGAAAATGTTCGCCACGCGCCGGGCGGTGGCGCCATCGCGGCGTAGACGAAGCCTGAAATCGCGACGAAGAGCGGCATGCGCAGGAAGTCGAGCACCTGCACACTCAGGCGCCACGGGTCGCCGTCGGGCAGCTCAAGCCCCTGATCGGCGCCAAAGCCGATGACGTGAGCATAGACCACCAGCAGGCACGCAAGGCCGCGCACGCTTTCCATCGAAGCAAGCAGAGGGTTGCGGGCCTTGGCTTTGCCGGACGGTGGCGCGAGCGCTAGCGCTGAAAGCTCGGCGACGCTGCGATGAGACCAATCGCTTGGAAGCGGATTGATCAGGCGTTCAAGATCGAGCGCGAGCGAGACGTAAGTGAGTGAATCGCCGCCGAGTGCGTCGAAGGAGCTTTCGTCTTCGACGGTGTCGTGCGGGAAGGCGGCTTGGAAGGCGGCGAGCACATTGCCGGCGGGCGCGGCGCTGTCATCTTGCTTCGGCGCGCGCGCGTTGAGGCTCGTGTAATCGGTTTTTCCGCTGGCGAGGCGTGGGAGTTCAGTGATGTGTTCGACGGTGACGCTGCGCTCGGGCACGCCCAGCCATTCGGCGAGCTTCGTGCGGGTTTTTTCGGTCGCGCGATCGGTGATGTAAACGACGAGATGATCGTCTGTGCCGACTGCAGCGCCGGGATGGCCGAGTTCTTCAAGGCGACGCTCGACGGAATCGAGACTGACGCGCGCGCCGAAGAGTTTGACGAAGCGGCTCTTGCGGCCGGTGATGCGGAAAAAGCCGTCTGGCTCTTGCACGGCGAGATCGCCGGTGACGAGCTTGGTCAGAGCGGGCGGCGCGGCGAGATCTTCGCTCCCATACGCGTAGCCCATCATCACGTTTGGGCCTTCGTAGACGAGTTCGCCTTCTGCGCCCGGTGCGAGCGGCGCGCCGTCTTCGTCTTGTACTGAAAGCTTCCCGCCGGGGATGGCTTTGCCGATCACGCCAGGGCGTTCGCGCGTCACATCGGGCGGCACGTAGGCCATGCGCGCTGTTGCTTCGGTCTGCCCGTACATCACGAAGAAACGCCAATCGCGCTTGGCGGCGATGTCGGCGAAGTGGCTGACGAGTTCGGCGCGGAGCCGCCCGCCGGCTTGCGTGAAGTAACGCAGCGATGGCGGCGCATGCTGTTCGAGATCGGTGCGGTGCAGCAGTTCGTAAACGTGCGGTACGCCGGCGAAACTGGTGGCGTTGTGTTTCTTGGCGAAGGCCCAGAACGCGTCTTCGATCACGGACTGATCGGTGAGCAGGAGCGTCGCGCCGGCCCACAAGTGCGAGTGCACGATGGAGAGGCCGTAGGAATAATGCACCGGCAGGTTTACCAGGCCGCGATGCTCCGGCGTGATCTCCAGATACTGCGTGATCGACTCGGCGTTGGCGGCGACATTCGCGTGCGAGAGCTTCACGCACTTCGCGTCGCCGGTAGAGCCGGAGGTGGAGAGCATAAGCGCGAGATCCGGATGGATCGGCGCGTTTGCGGCGTTGTCCGCGATTTCTGGCGCGTAGCCGTTTTCCTCACGCATAAAAAGGGCAGGGCGGAATTGAGCGCGCAGGCGATCGAGCGCGTACGCATCGTCTCGCGGTGTCAGCAGAACTGTGAGGCCGCGATGCCAGCAGGCGAGATAAGCTTCTAGCCAGCCGAGTGTTGGGCTTGCTTCGATCAGTGCGAGGCCGGAGACGGGGAGCGTTGCCGCATGCTTCTCGATTTGCGCGCGGAGTTCGCCATAAGTCAGTTGGCGATCGTATTGATCGATCGCGGCAATGGCGTTCGGATCGGCGAGCGCCAGCCGCGCCAAAAGGCGGCTCGTTGCCGTGTTACCGGCAAGGCTCTCATCTCCGTTCGCTGACATGCGTACCGCTCAAGTGTGAGGCGCGACCATGTCAGCCGCGCTGTGCTCTATCAATCGCACACGCCTGGTGGGCGGAGCGTTAACGATGAACGTTAAGGCCGCCCGACGCTGACATACGTAAAGCCCTTCGCGCGCATTTCGGACGGGCTGTAAATGTTGCGCAGGTCGATGACGACCGGCGCCTTCAGTGCGTCCTTCATGCGGCCGAGATCGAGTGCGCGGAACTGGTCCCATTCGGTGATGATCACCACCGCGTCGGCGTTTTGCACGCAATCGTAGGGGCCGGTTGCGAAGGCGACGTCCTTCAGCATGTGCTTGGCCTCGGCCATGCCTTCAGGATCGAACGCGCGGACCTTGGCGCCTTCGGCTTGCAGCGTCGGTACGATGTCGAGCGCCGGCGCGTCGCGCATATCGTCTGTGTTCGGCTTGAAGGTGAGACCGAGGATGGCAATGGTTTTGCCAGCGACGCTGCCGCCGAGAGCTTCGACGATCTTTTGCGCCATCTTCTGCTTGCGCGCGCCGTTGACGCGCACGGTGGCTTCGATGAGTTCGATCGGCGCGTGGTTATCGCGCGCGGTTTTCATCAACGCGAGCGTGTCTTTCGGGAAGCACGAGCCGCCGTAGCCGGGGCCGGCGTTCAGAAACTTGCGGCCGATGCGGTTATCGAGGCCGATCCCGCGCGCAACTTCCTGCACGTTGGCGCCGACGGCTTCGCAGAGATCGGCGATCTCGTTGATGAAGGTGATCTTCATAGCGAGGAAGCCGTTAGCCGCGTACTTGATCAACTCGGATGTACGGCGCTCGGTGAAGAGGATCGGCGTCTCATTGAGGAAAAGCGGGCGATATAGCTCGTTCATGACGTTGCGCGCGCGCTCGTCATTGGCGCCGCCGACAACGACGCGGTCGGGGCGCTTGAAGTCGTTGATCGCAGCACCCTCGCGCAGAAACTCCGGATTGGAGACGACGGCGAAATCGGCGCTCGGATTGGTCTTCTTGATGATGGCCTCAACTTCGTCGCCAGTGCCGACCGGCACCGTCGATTTTGTGACGACGACCGTATAGCCCTGCATCAAGCCGGCGATCTCTTCGGCGGCGGCATAGACGTAGGTGAGGTCGGCGTGGCCATCGCCACGGCGTGACGGCGTGCCGACGGCGATGAAAACCGCATCGGCATCGCGGATGGCGGCGGTTGGATCGGTAGTGAAGAAGAGCCGGCCTTGCTCGACGTTATCTTTTACGAGCTCGTCGAGGCCCGGTTCGAAGATCGGGATCTCGCCCTTTTGCAGGCGCGCTATCTTGCTTTCGTCCTTGTCGACACAGGTGACGACGTGGCCGAAGTCCGCAAAGCACGCGCCGGAAACGAGGCCGACATAGCCGGTGCCGATCATGGTAACGCGCATGCTTAGATTTCCTGATTGTAGGCGCCGACTTCGGCGAACTTGGCGAGGCGGGGTTTTACTTCGTCGCGGAACAAGGCGCGCATATCGTCGTCGCTGGTCATGCTTTCAACCACGACGACGAGTTCAGGCTTGTTCGATGAGGCGCGCACCAAAACCCAAGCGCCGTCTTCAAGTGTCACGCGCGCGCCGTTCACGGTGTTCACGTCACGGATCGAACGGCCAAGAATCTTGACGCCGTTAGCGGCAAGCTTTTGATAATCGGCGACGACGCGCTCAACGATGCCGTATTTGGTTTCGTCATCGCAGTGCGGGCTCATGGTGAGCGAGGTATAGCTCTTCGGCAGCGCGTCTTTGAGCTGCGAGAGCGTCTTGCCTGGATTGCGGTCGAGCATGGCGAGCACGGCGGCGGCGGCGACGATGCCGTCGTCATAGCCCAAGCCCAGTGGCTCACGGAAGAAGAAGTGGCCGCTCTTTTCGAAGCCGGCGAGCGCGCCCAGCTCGTTGGTGCGGCGCTTGATGTAGGAATGGCCGGTTTTCCAATAATCGACCTTGGCGCCGTTGGCTTTCAGCACTGGATCAATCGCGTAGAGGCCCGTCGATTTCACATCAGCCACGAACACGGCGTTTTTGAACTCGGCCGAGAGATCGCGCGCCAGCATCAGGCCGACTTTATCGGCGAAGATCTCATCGCCGGTGTTATCGACCACACCGCAGCGATCGCCGTCGCCATCGAAGCCGAGCGCCAGATCTGCGCCATGCGCTTTCACGGCGGCCGCCATGTCGTGCAGCATTTCGCTGTCTTCGGGGTTGGCGTTGTAGTTCGGGAAATTCCAATCGAGCGCGGTGTGGAGATCGATCACCTCCGCACCCATGCGGCGCAAAGCTTCCGGCGCGAACGCGCCCGCCGTGCCATTGCCGCAGGCGGCGATGACCTTGATCGGGCGCGAAAGCTTCACGCGTGAGGAAACGTCGGCGATGTAGCGCTCGCGCATGTCTTCAACACGCTTATAGGCGCCGCCGGCTTTTTCCTTGAACGCGCCGCCGAGCACGATCTCTTTCAGGCGACCCATTTCATCGGGGCCGAAAGTGAGCGGCTTGTTCGCGCCCATCTTCACGCCGGTCCAGCCGTTCTCGTTGTGCGAGGCGGTCACCATGGCGACGCATGGAATGTCGAGCGCGAATTGCGCGAAATAGGCGGTGGGCGAGAGCGCGAGGCCGATGTCGTTGACCTCGATACCGGCCTGCATAAGGCCGATGGTCAGCGCTTGTTTGATCGACTGTGAATACGAGCGGTAGTCGTGGCCCACGACGATGCGTGGCGCGACGCCGTATTCGTGGATCAAGGTGCCAAGGCCGAGGCCCAAAGCCTGCACGCCGAGCACATTCAGCTCAGGCGCTTTCGGCGAACCGGGAATGCCGAACCACCAGCGCGCGTCGTATTCGCGGAAGCCTGTCGGCTTCACCAGCGGATAGGTTTCGAAATCCGCTGAATTGGTCGCAAGGCTCGCGCGCGGGGCGGGCAGCATGGGCAGGTTTCCGTATGACGGCCGGGGAAGCCGGGGGTTTCCCCGATATCCCCTCAAAGTGCAATCTATTGTGCTGTGTCAGGCGCGCGGAATGACGCGAATACGCGTTATTTCAAGCCCGTAAACTCTATCGACTCCGGGATCGACGGGCCGGAGGCCGATGGCGTTAACATCTGTCTGCGCCGGGACCTCGAAACGCACCGTGTTGGTCTCGGGCGGCGTCGGCTGCTGTACCCACACAGTGGGCCCCGCGCCCTGGAGGCTTACTGCCAGCGCTTGCGTGGTGTTGATCGCCAGCGGGCCGTAGCTGATTTCGATCGTGGCTGGCCTGCCGTTGATCCGCGCCGCGTCTTCCGGCGTGACCAGAATCCGCGCGCCAGTTTCGTCCGGCGTTGGCTCGCCTTCGGGAGCATTAGGCTCGACGCGAATGGCGACGCGCAGCGCCTCCGGCGTCCCCCAGAAATTGCGCATGACCGTCACCGGCCGGTTCGGCAGGTCGGCGGGGCTATTGAAGCTATCGCCGTCATAAACCAGCGCGCTCTCGGCCAAAGTTGCGGCGGCCGGGGCCGGGTCTCGCGGCCAAAACTGGGGCCGAAGGCTGATGAGCACTACGCCAACAGCGGCGATCGCCACCAGCGGGTAAAAAATCAGGGGATGGAAGAACCACGAACGCATAGCGGTAGCTCTAGCGGCTCTGCCCCGTCCGGGCAAAGGCGCTTGACGGGCGCCGCTGGGGCTGAAATCAGGCGCCCATGCCTTTCATCGCTCTTCTTCGCCACGGCCAGAGCCAGTGGAATCTGGAAAACCGCTTCACCGGCTGGGTCGACGTCGATCTGACCGCCCAAGGCGAGGCCGAGGCCCGTCAGGCCGGCAAGCTCCTGGCGGAGAGCGGCGTGCCGTTCGACAAGCTTTATACCTCGCTCCAGACCCGCGCGATCCGCACCGGCAATCTGGCGCTGGAGAATGCTGGCCTAGCGTGGCTGCCGATCTCGCGCGACTGGCGGCTGAACGAACGCCACTACGGCGCGCTGACGGGCTTGGATAAGGCCGAGACGGCTGCCAAGCACGGCGCCGATCAGGTGCTGGTCTGGCGACGCTCCTACGATACGCCGCCGCCGCCGCTCGAAGCGGGCGGTGAGTTCGATCTCTCCAAGGACCGCCGTTACGCGGGCATCGCGGTGCCGGGGACGGAGTCGCTGAAGCTGACTTTGGATCGCGTGCTGCCGTACTGGAACGAGACGATCGCGCCCGATCTGAAGGCGGGCAAGAACCTCATCATCGCCGCGCATGGCAATTCGCTGCGTGCGATAATGAAACATCTTTTCGCTGTGCCAGATGAAGCCATCGTCGATGTCGAGATGCCGACGGGCAATCCGTTGCTGATCGAGTTGGACGGCGCGCTGAAGCCGAAAGCGGCGCGCTATCTCAATGCCGAGCGCGCGGTGAAGCTGCCGGCGTTTCCTGCGTGAGCGACGCCGCTTTCATGCAGCGCGCGCTGGAGCTCGCGGCGCCCGGCATCGGGAAAACGGGCGATAATCCTTCTGTTGGCTGCGTGATTGTCAAAGACGGCGCAGTGATCGGTGAAGGCGCAACTGGCGCAGGCGGGCGGCCGCATGCGGAAGAGCTGGCGCTGGCGCAAGCAGGTGAGGCGGCGCGTGGCGCTGTCGCGTATGTGACGCTCGAGCCGTGCGCGCAGCGAAGCGCGGGTGGCGCCTCGTGCTCTGATTTGCTCCAGCGAGCCGGTGTCGCGCGCGTTGTCATTGCCGCGCGCGATCCGCATCCGATGGCTGCAGGCGCTGGCGTTGAACGCTTGCGCGCCGCTGCGATTGCGGTTGAGTTTGGCTTGATGGAATCGGAGGCGCGCGCGCAGAACGTCGACTTCTTCGCGCGTTGGGACAAAGCCTAGAGACGGTGCTATAGTATGCCTCTGATCGGAGGCCGCTTATGCAGTTCTTGATCGCTTCGCGCTGGTATCTGCTCGTCGCTGCGCTTTTCTGTGGCGCGATCATGCTGCTGCCGATCATCTATCCAGCGTCGCAATATTGGAATGTGCGACCCGACGCGCTGCTGATGCTCACGCCGTTTCTGCAAGGCGCAGGCACGCGCGGCATGAGCGATCATTTCAAGGCGCGTGGTGTGAGCGCGAAACGCTCAGTGCTCGCGGGCTATGTGTCGGCTGTCGCTTGGCTCATCGCGGTAGTCGGCGGTCTGCTCGCGCAGGCTTCGGGCGCTGGTGGCTTGGTGTTCGGCTTTTTCCTGGTGCTACCCGGAATCGCGATCGGACTGGGCACGCAGATCATTGCGTTCGTCAGCTTCGTGCGCGCCGAGCCGCGGTCACCCGCGGCTTAGCCTTGCTGCTCGCCTTGGCGCATGCGCGCGAGTTCGGCGTCGATGTCGTCGTCGCGGCGGCGGCGGAAGCGTGCTTCGGCCCAGAACCAGATTGGTGAGATGATTAGGCCCGCAATACCCGCAGCGATGCCGAGCCACTGGAATTGGCGGTGATTGGCCAGCTGCTGCGGCGCGTCCGGCACGACAATCGTCGCGTTCTCGGGTTCGGACGCGAGGGTACGCAGTTCGACGGTGTCGAGATTGACGTAGTCGGCGGTGAAGATCTGGTCGGCATATTGCGAACTGATCTCGAAGCTCTCGCGATGCGGCGCGCCATCGGCGGTCCATTCGACGTCAAGCATATAGGTGCGCGACCCGCGGCGGCCGCTCCGCTCCGACCCGCCCGTGACGACGGCTTCGAACGACGAGCCGTTGGCCATGATGCGTTCGATGCGGTTGGCGTCGTTATAGTTGAAATACGCGAACGCCGGACCGGCGATGATCGCGATCACGAACGCCCACTTCCACTGCCACAGCCACTTCGTCATGTGCTCCCCCCGGAAAACGGCGGGACGCTAGCAGAGAAAATGCGGCGTGCAAGCAGAGGGTGTAATCTTAAGTCCCCACCACAAAACTAACAGTCGTCGTTGCCGAGCCGCCGATGTTTAGCGTCTGCACATTGCGCGCGCCTTCCACCTGGTAGTCTCCAGCTCTGCCTGCGGTTTGCTTCCAGGCATCGAGCGCCATGCGGACGCCGGTTGCGCCGACGGGGTGGCCTAAGCCGATGAGGCCGCCGCTTGGATTGATCGGCAATTTGCCGCCCATGGCGATGTCGCCGTTCTCGATGGCTTTCCAGCTTTCGCCAGGAGCGGCGAGGCCGAGATGGTCGATCGCCATGTATTCGGTGATCGCGAAGCAATCGTGGGTTTCGACGGCGTCGAGTTGATCGAGTGAAACGCCTGCACGCGTGCGCGCATCTTCGATCGCGCGGCGAACTTGCGGGAAGACGTACTCCGCCTCTGCGCTGGTGTGGATTTTCTGCGCGTAGCCGATCGGCGCGGAGCGATGACCCCAGCCCTTGATGCGAGGGATGCTTTCGAGTGGGACGTTGCGCTTCTTGGCATATTCCGCCGCACGCCTCTCTGAGGCGAGGAAGATCACCGCGCTGCCATCCGTGATCTGGCCGCAATCCATCTTGCGTGTGCGGCCGACGATGATCGGATTGGTCTCGTCGTTGGCGGTGAAGGCGTCCGGCGTGAACGTATACCTGCGCGTTTGGGCGTTGGGATTACGCTTGGCGTTGTCGAAATTGTTTTGGCTGATCGCCATCAAGTGCTGATAATCGAGGCCGTAGCGCTTCTCGTACTCATCTGCGAGATCGGAGAAGGCCTTCGGCCACGCGAACGGCGTGTCGAGATATTCGTATCCGGCCCAAGCAGCCGCACCCAGATTGCGCGCGGCTTGTTCGCCGCTGACATTGCGCATCTGCTCAAGGCCAACAACACAAGCGAGATCGTAGCGGCCGGACTCGATGTCCGCCGCCGCTGCGAGAATAGCGACGCTGCCGGAGGCGCAGGCGGCTTCGTGGCGCGCTGTCGGCATGCCGTTGAAATCGGCGTGCAGCATGCCGAAGAAGCCGCCCATCAAGCCTTGGCCGGCGAACAACTCGCCTGCGAAATTTCCGACGTGGCCAACTTCAATGTCGCGCGGCTGCAAGCCAACGGAAGCGAGCCCGCTACCGATCGTGTCAGCGAAGGCGCTCGCCGTGTCCCAGCCTTTGCGCGTCCAGTTGTCCGCGAAATCGCTTTGCCAGCCGCCCAGAATGTAGGTCATGCGACTTTGCCTTCGCGCAGAAACTCGCGGCTCGCCCAGCACGCGTGCGTGCCAGAGCAAATTTTGTGCGGCAGCGCGATGCGCGCGATCGGGCCGTCAGCGATGCGCTTAGCGTCGAGGATCACGCACTCGGATTTGCCTTTGAGTTCATCGATGGTGAAGCTGACGAGATAGCCGTCGTCTTCGTCTTTGCCGCCAATGCGCGGTGCAAACGGCGCTTCTGAGCCATAGACGCCATCGGGGAGCGCGTAGCTCTCGCTCGTGCCGGTCTCTAAGTCGTGTTTCACGAAGCCGGTGAAGAGAAACCAGCCGGGCTTTGAGGTGGTGGAGTAGGCGTAGCGATATTTGCGGCCGGCATAGAGATTATTGATGGTGCCGAATTCGAGGATGCGCGGGTCGAGGTTTTCTTCTTTCGTCTCGCCGGTTTTCAGATTGAAGCGCCAGCGGTGCAAACGCGACTGGAACGAGTGCTCGTCCAGATGGCCCATCATGTGCTCGTAGCCCTTCGGCGCGCCGGGAAATTTTCCGGGCTCGGGGTTCGACTGGAAATAGCCGTCGAGCACGATCTCATCGCCGTCTTCGTAAGCGTTGGTCCAGTGCAGCACGAACGTGGGCGCCGCCTCGAACCAGCGGATCTCACCGTCGCCACGGCGCGGCACGATAGCAAAACGCGACGGCAGTTCGCGGTGCATGCGCACGATGTGCATGTTCCGCTCCAACACGCCCGCGTCCCAGAAGAGCGGGAAGTCGTTCAGGATGACGTAGTTTTCCGTGAACGCCATGTCGTGCGGCAAGCGCGGGCCGGGCAGCGGCACGGGGCGATAGTGCGTGAGCTTGTTCGATGCATCGACGACGCCGAAATGCATGTAGGGCGCGTGCTTGGAATAGTTGAAGAAGAGCAGCTCGCCGGTGCGCTCATCGACCTTCGGATGCGCCGAGACGCCGTCGAGCGGCCCCCAGGGCGCCGAGCCGATCGTCTCCAATGTTTCCGGATCGACCATGTACGCTTCGCCGCACTGATAGAAGGTCGCCAGCGCTTTGCCGCCGTGGATTACGACGTCGGTTGAAGCGGAATCCTTCAAGCTGCCATGCGCGCCGAAGCCTGGGCGTTTCGACATTTCGGCGCGTTCCATGAGCCCGGCCCAAAGCGAGCCCTTCGCTTCTTGCTCAGCTTGGAAGCAGCGGGTGCGGACGAAGCGGTTTGAGTAATTGGCTTTGCCGTTTTGGAAGTCGATCCGGTGCAGCATGCCGTCGCCGTCGAACGGATGGTAACGGCCGATCGGATCGTGGATCTGGTTTTCGGTGTTGCGGAGATAGACGCCGTCGAGGTCCGCCGGGATCGCGCCTTCGATCACTTCGAGATCGATCGCATCGACTTCCTCATAAAGCGGCGTCCAGGCTCCGTTGAGATAGGGGTGGTTCGACGGCTTCAGCGTCGTGACAATCGGCTTTTGCCGCGTGACCTGCATTGATGTTCCGCCCTTTTTTGCTTGCGGCAGTGTCACGCCAATCGCCAAAGCGCGCAATGGGCTCGCGCTTGGCGCCCGTTTAGGTTTACTTGGCGGCAGCGTTGGGGGGCGTCATGCGGCAAGTCTATTCACCGGCGAATGTCGCCGAAGCGCATATGTTGGCGGATCTGCTCGCGGGGCGAGGGCATCGTAGCGCACGTCCACGGTGCTGCGCTGCAGGGCGCCGTGGGCGATCTGCCGGCGAGCAATCTCATTCAGCTGATGGTCGCCGAAGAGGACTACGACCGCGCCCGCGCGTTGCTGATGCAGTGGGAGCGCTCGAGTTCGCCGGAAGAGCCGGTGGCGCAGCCCGGTAAGCGGTTCCGGTTCGTGGCGGCGTTGGTGTTTCTACTTGTCGGCGCATTCATTGGCTGGGGCGCCAAGGTGGCGCTCGACAATAGCCGCTTCACCATCGGTGAAACGACTGTCGCGCTGGATCAGAATGGTGACGGCCGCGACGACGTCACCTGGTTCTACAGATTTAGTTCGATGAACGCCTACCGCGCTGAGTTTGATTCAAATCATGACGGGCGCACTGACTTCATCGCGCATTATGATGAGGTTGGCACACCCACTGAGGAAAGCTCGGACGACAATTTCGACGGCCTGTTCGAAACGCGCTCGATCTTCCGCGGCGGCATCCGCCAGCGCACCGAGAGTGACACCGACGGAAACCAAGTGCCCGACACTATTCTGCACTATGAGCATGGCATCATCCAGCGCGAAGAGATTACCGACCACCGTTATGGCTGGTTGGTGCGCATCAATTACTACGCCAATCTCCGACTTGAACGTTCCGAGATCGACCTCGATCGCAACCGCTCACTGGAAACGGTGCGCGTGTACGATGCGTTTGGCGAAGTGATCAGCGAGACGCGCGCAACGGAGCCCCAATAATCGCTAGAAACGGGCGTTCTCGCGAGCGCCACGGGCTCGCGGGACTACCGCGTGCGCACTGGCCGCATGCGTTGGTTTGGCAACGGACGGACCTTTGCGGCTCATGAGCGGTTGGGTCTCTACCGCGAAGCTCGCGATGCTTCTCATCCAGCCAGACGCGCGTTTGCCCTGACGACTATCGTCAGGGCACCCAACTCTCAGGACCAAACTTTATGACGGAACAAAAGAAAAATATCGTCGACACGGCGATCAATGCCGGCACGTTCACTACGCTCGTCAAGGCGCTGCAAGCTGCGGGTTTAGCCGAAACCCTGAAAGGTTCAGGCCCGTTCACGGTGTTCGCGCCAAACGATGCGGCGTTCGCAAAACTGCCGACTGGCGCGCTGGAAACGCTTCTGAAGCCGGAAAGCAAGGACAAGCTTGTTTCTCTGCTCAAGTCGCACGTCGTATCCGGCAAGGTCATGTCGAGCGATATTAAAGGCAAGTCCTCGCCGAAGTCGCTGCAAGGTGAAAGCCTTAGCATTGACGGCGGCAATGGCGTGACCGTGAATGGCGCGAAAGTGGTCACCGCCGACATCGAGTGCGGCAATGGCGTCATCCATGTGATCGATACTGTGATCGCGTCGAGCGCCAATCGCGCCGCTGCTTAAGACGGGAACACGTGAAGCGCTCGGCGTAAGCCGGGCGCTTCGCTTTTCTCGGAGTGCGCTGGGCGCGCGATCCGTCGCCGCAACCCGTTACTCCGCCGCGATAGCCGTCTGCTTTGCGAGCCTATCGAACGCCACAAGATCCCGGACCAGATCTTCCAGCTGATCGAACGGCACCATGTTGGGGCCGTCGCTCGGGGCGTTGTCCGGATCGGGGTGGGCTTCGAGGAAGACGGCTGCAACGCCGATGGCGACAGCCGCGCGCGCCAGGATCGGTACGAATTGGCGTTCGCCGCCGCTGGTATCGCCGCGCCCGCCCGGTTGTTGCACCGAGTGCGTGGCATCGAACACGACCGGCGCGCCGAAGCTCTTCATGATCGGGATGGCGCGCATGTCGGAGACGAGCGTGTTGTAGCCGAACGAGGCGCCGCGCTCGCAGGCCATGACGTTTGGATTGCCGCTGCCCGTGATCTTGGCGATCACGTTCTTCATGTCCCACGGCGCCAGGAACTGGCCCTTCTTGACGTTGATCGGCTTGCCGGTTTCGGCGGCGGCGACGAGCAGGTCAGTCTGGCGGCAGAGGAAGGCGGGGATCTGAAGGACGTCGACCACTTCTGCAACCTCGGCGCATTGCTCGGGCAAGTGCACGTCGGTGATGACCGGCACGCCGATCTTCTTGCGGATTTCTTCGAAGATGGGCGCCGCTGTATCGAAGCCTGCGCCGCGTTTCGTCGAGAGGCTGGAGCGGTTGGCCTTGTCGAAGCTGGTTTTGTAGATGAAGCCCGCGCCGGCGCGTTTGAACACGTCGCGCAGAAACTCGGCCGTTGCGAGCGCGTGTTCGCGGCTTTCGAGTTGGCAGGGGCCGCAGATGAAGGTGAGCGGCAAGTGGTTGCCGATCTCAAGCGGCGTGGATTCAACGCGCGGGATACGGATCGTGGCGGACGGGTTCATGGACTTCCTCGGTGGCGCTTCCCTCAGATAGGCCCAGCGCGCGCAGGGCTCAACCGCGCACACTGCCGGGCAGCCATGAAATTACCGAAGCAAAGGCAGGCTCTATAGCCGGCATTGGCCGCGCCGATGGGTCAGGCGAGGCCCAGCCTCGATTTTCCCCCTGACACCGCGGGGTAGGCGTGGCAATGGCGGCGTGATGCCGTCACTGCCCGTTTCATTCCTGGTCTCGCGTTTCCCGAACCCGTCGGAGACGTTCATCCAGGCGCAGGTCGAGGGCCTGATCGAGCGCGGCGCGAGTGTCGAAATCCACGCTTTGGCGGCCGGCGACGCTGAGGTGCTCGGCGCGCTGCGGCTTAAGCACGGTGACAAGCTCAAAGCGTTCTACGCGCCGATCCCGAAGGGTTTTGGCGCGCGGCTGGCATTGGCGCCGGGGGCGCTTTCCAAGCCAAACGCGATGGCGACGCTCAATGTTGGCGAGTTCGGCGATGACGCGTCGTCTCTCCGCCTGCTCGTAGCGGCCGCGCGCTGGCGCAAGGAGCCGCCGGAGCGGCGCGTGTGGCTGGCGCATTATGGACGCTGGGGACGCTTCGCGACGGCCTTGCGGGACCTCGGTTTGATCAAGGGCCGCATCGCCACCGTGTTTCACGGCAAGGACATGTCGGCGTATCTGAAGAAATACCCGAACGCCTATTCGAAGCTGTTGCTGCGCGGCGATCTCTTCCTGCCGATCAGCGATCTCTGGCGCGACAAGCTGATGAGCTTAGGCGCGCCGCAAGCGCGGACATTGATCCATCGCATGGGCGTGGACGCCTCGCGCTTCGAGACGAAGCCGCGCACGCTTGGCGAAGGCGAGCCGGTGCGGTTTATCGGCGTTGGGCGGATGGTGGAGAAGAAGGGCTTTGACGATGCGCTGCGCGCGTTCGCATCGCTGCGCCGCGAGCATGAGTTTCCGAACGCCACGCTGACGCTGATCGGCGACGGCGAGCTGCGCGGCTATCTGCACAACTTCGCCACCAGCCTGAACCTGGGCGGCGTCGTGGAATTCACCGGCCTCTTGCCGCACGCGGAGGTCGCGCGCGAACTCGGCCAGGCGCACGTCTTCGTGCTCCCAAGCAAGACGGCCGCGAGCGGCGACATGGAGGGCATTCCGGTCGCACTTATGGAGGCGATGGCGCAGGGGCTTCCGGTTCTGGCGACCCGCCATTCCGGCACGCCGGAGCTGGTCGAGCACGAGGTTTCGGGGCTCATTTGCAACGAGGGCGACTGGCGGGCGCTTTCGGCCAACATGAAAGCCATCGCCACCGCGCCGGAACGCTGGGCGGCGATGGGCCAAGCGGGCGCCTCGCGCGTAAGAAGCGAGTTCGATCTCAAACGGTGGAACGACAAATTGTTCGAACGCTTAAGCGGTCTCTACGCTTTGGATGGCGCCTGATGCCGGTTTTGCGCGTTAGCGGCTAAAGGATATTCCATGTTCAAGCAGGCTTCGCCGCCTAAACCGGTTTTTCGCACGATCGCTGTCGTGCTCGCTGCTGTCGTTGCGATCGCTGCGCCGTCGCTGATCTACGCGACCGATTTCGGCCTGAGCGCCGCTGAGTTCGCGGCCGATGGCGACTCGACCTTGCGCGCTGCCGGCTATGCGTTCTCGATCTGGGGCGTCATTTATCTGGGCCTGGCGCTCTACGCGGTCTACCAGGCCCTGCCGGGGACAGCGAACGGCGGTTGGCTCAACCGTCTGGCTTGGCCGTCTGTTATCGCCATGGCCGGGTGCGGGCTTTGGCTTTACGCCTCGGCGATCGACGCCAAATGGGCGACGATAGTGATCATCACTGCGTCGGCGGCGGCGCTGGTGCAGGCGTTCTGGCGGGGCGGCGAAGTTAGCGGCGCCTCTGCACGGCAAACCATTTTTATTCTCTGGCCGCTGGGACTGCTTGCAGGTTGGCTGACGATTGCGACCGCGATCAATATGCTCACCGTGCTTACGGCTTGGGATATCATTACGCCGGATAGCGCGCCGATCTGGGCCGGCGCTGGCATCGCGCTCGTGGTCTTGATCGGGCTGGCCGTCACCAATCGCACGCGCTTGCTCGCCTATCCGCTGCCGATCGCCTGGGGCTTGGGCGGCGTCTATGTCGCGGAGCAAGCCGACAAGCCGACATTGGCGCTCGCTGCTGTCGCTGGCGCGGCTTTGCTCCTGGCGTTCGCGCTTTTCCGCACGCTGCGCCCCACACGCGAGGCAGTTGCGCAATCGTGACAACGGCGGCGGGTCATGCCAACACCGCGCTGAATGCAGTATTTTGTGTTTCCGTCGATCGGCGTCGCGATTGCGATCGTCTTGGTCATCTTTATCGGCGGCTTCACCGGCAGATACAGGGAGGACGTCCACTTCGGCCTCTGGCCAGCGGTCATCGCCTACGCGATCGTCCTCTTCGTCTATGGCCCGGTGTCGCGGGCATACCCAGAAGCTGGCTCGATATGGATTGCAATGATCGGCGTCGCGCCACTCGTCGAAGAATTCGCTCGTGTCTTGTTCTTCAAGAGCAATGGAGCGCCGGTTAGCGCGGTAAGATGGCTGTTCGTTGGTCTGGGTTTCGGTTTGTTTGAGACCGTGCTGAAGTTCAATGATCTGCTCGTCCAGGTCTTTACGCTCAACGAGCTACCCGCGCGCATCTTAGTGTTTCCGCTCGTACCGCTGACGCTTCACGTTCTACTTTCAGTGACCGCTTGTTGGGCGTTGAGGGCGAAGTGGTCGGGGCTCGCCGTTTTCGGCCTGACGTGGACGCTTCATGCGGCTCACAACACTTCGGCATTGCTCATCCCGAACGCAGAAATGTCGATGGTCGATCCGTTGATGCGGGCGGGGATTTACGTCGCGCTCATATCAATCATCGTGGTGTACGCTCGGCGGCGTGACCCCGTGACAACGCCGCATCTCCATGCCAACACCGCACCCCATGAGTTCAGACCTGATCAAGCCTGACGCCGCTATTGCGGTGGGGCAAGAAACTATCCGCGCCGAGGCGCGCTCGCTTGAGCAATTGGCGTCGGCCTTGGCGGGGCCGTTGCGCGAGCCTTTCCTACACGCCACGCAATTGCTCGCCGCCGCCAAGGGGCGCGTGATCGTCACCGGCATGGGCAAGTCGGGCCACATCGCGCGCAAGATCGCGGCGACCTTGGCCTCGACCGGCACGCCCGCCTATTTCGTGCACCCCGCCGAAGCCAGCCACGGCGATCTCGGCATGATCACCGAGCACGATTGCGTGCTCGGCATTTCGCGCTCTGGCGAAACGGCTGAGCTCTCCGATTTGCTCTATCATTGCCACCGGCTGAACATTCCGGTCATCGGCATGACGTTCAAGCCGGACTCGACTTTGGCGAAAGCGTCTACCGCGCCGCTCGTTATGCCCGATTGCGGCGAAGCCAGCGAAGCAGCACCGGCGCCGACGATCTCGACCACGATGTGCTTGGCGCTCGGCGATGCGCTGGCGGTGGCGTTGCTCGATGCGCGCGGCTTCACGGCCAAGGATTTCGGCGCGATCCATCCGGGCGGCAAGCTGGGTGCTGCGCTGAAGAAGGTGCGCGATCTGATGCGCGTCGGCACAAGCGATCCGCTGATCGCGCCGGAAACGCCGGTGACGGAGGCCATCCAAGCGATCAGCGTTGGCGGCATCGGCGCTGCCGGCGTGATCGAAGGCGGCAAGCTTATCGGCATCATCACCGACGGCGATCTGCGCCGGAAGCTGACGCCGGAAATGTTCGCCAAGACTGCGCGCGACCTGATGAGCGCCAGCCCGAAAACGATCGCGCCGGATGCGCCGATCGCGGATGCGCTGGCGATCATGAACGAAAAGCGGATCACGCTGCTATTCGCGGTTGAAGATGGCCGCCCGGTCGGCGTCGTGCACATGCACGATCTGCTGGCGGCAGGCGTGCGTTGATCTAAGGGGTGGAGATGAAGAGGTTCGTTATCGGCGCGATCGCCGCATCAGTGCTGCTCGCTGCGCCCGCGCAGGCCCAAACCGCGCAAGGCTTCTCGCCGGAGATCGAAGCTTCGATCGCGCAAACGCTGCCGCGCATGATCACGTGGCGGCGCGATCTGCACCAGAACCCTGAACTCTCCTACGAGGAAGTCCGCACGGCGCGCGTTGTCGCTGCGCATCTGCGCAGCTTGCGCATGGAAGTGCGGACTGGCATCGCGCAAACGGGCGTTGTCGGCATCCTGCGCGGCGGGCGTCCTGGCCCGGTGATTGCGCTCCGCGCCGATATGGATGCGTTGCCGGTGACGGAAGAGGGCGATCTGCCGTTCCGTTCGCGCGCACGTGGAACGTACAACGGCCAAGACGTTGGCATCATGCACGCTTGCGGGCACGACACCCATGTCGCCATCCTGATGGCCGCAGCAAGCGTGCTGGCGGCGCGGCGCGAGGAATTGGCGGGCACGATTATCTTTGTCTTCCAGCCGTCCGAGGAAGGCGCGCCTCCCGGCGGGCTCGGCGGCGCGCGGCGCATGCTGGCGGAGAACGTCTTCGGCGATCTCGAACCGGAAGCCATCTTCGGTTTGCACGCGTGGCCGACCGAGAGCGGCACGATCATGATGATCCCAGGCCCCATGATGGCGGGCTCCGACCGGCTCGACATCACGGTGACAGGGAGCCAAACGCACGGTGCGCAACCACACGCCGGCATCGATCCGATTGTTGTGTCGGCGCAGATCA
Source organism: Hyphomonadaceae bacterium (assembly GCA_019753105.1). Classification (GTDB taxonomy): domain Bacteria; phylum Pseudomonadota; class Alphaproteobacteria; order Caulobacterales; family Aquidulcibacteraceae; genus Vitreimonas. The sequence continues at coordinate 96,576 of JAIELJ010000015.1, read as the reverse complement.
TCAACGCGCTGCAGACGATCCCGTCGCGACAGATGAATGCGGTGAGTTCGCCGGTGATCGTTACCGTCGGCATGATCCAGGGCGGCGTGCGCTACAATATCATCCCGCAAACTGTGCAGATGCAGGGCACCGTCCGCTATCTCAATCCGGAGACGCGCGAGGATCTCTATAATCGCATCCGACGCACCGTCACTGAAGTCGCCGCTGCGTCCGGCGCGACGGCTGAAGTGACCATTACGGAGAACGCGATCCCAACGGTGAACCCGCCCGAACATCTCGAACGCGCGCGCGCCGCCGCCGCCCGCGCGCTGGGCGCGGACGCCGTGCGCTCCGGCTATCCTGTAATGCCGGCAGAAGATTTCGCCTATTTTCAGCGTGAGCTGCCGGGCGTGTTCTTCTTCTACGGCGTCAATCCGCCGGGTGTTTCGCAAGCGGACGCAGCACCCAATCATAACCCGCGCTTCTTCGTGCACGAGCCCGCAATGGAGACGGGTTTGCGCGCGATGCTGGCCGTGGCGCTCGATCGCGTGGGGCCGCAACCTTGAGCGCGGTTCCTGCTTTTTCTTGACTTGCATGGCTCGGGCGCGCCCTATGCCCTCCGGACTACCCGGTCGTGACGTTGCGACCGCGCGCTTCGGGCGGCGGCATTTCGTTCTTCCTTACGGTCCAGCCGCGCGCCAGTTCCGGCAGCGGCATGTCATTGAGGAGTGCCGCCCATGGCTACGGGTGTCGTGAAGTGGTTCAACATGGCTAAGGGCTTCGGCTTCATCGCGCCTGATGAAGGCGGCGCCGACGTTTTCGTGCACGTGAGCGCCGTTGAGCGCTCTGGCCTTACTGGGCTGCGCGAAGGGCAGGCGGTGAGCTTTGACGTGGAGAACGATCCGCGTAAGAACAAGCCGTCCGCGGTGAACATCAAGCCGGTCTAACGGCCGCTCAGTTTTGAACATCTGGATCGCCGTGCGGGCCCGCGCGGCGATCCTCTGCATTAGGGATTACAAGACCACATGAACGCACCGTTCCGCCTCTATGGCGCAGAGCTTTCGCCATACTCGGTGAAGGTTCGCTCGTATCTGCGTTTCAAGGGTGTCGAGTTCGAATGGTTGCAGCGCACGAACGCGCGCCAGGACGAGTTCGCCCGCTTCGCCAAGCTGCCGCTGGTACCGGTGCTTGTCGATGCCGACGATAACGCCATGCAAGATTCCACGCCGATGATCGAAGCGATCGAGCGCCAGTACGCCGAGCCGTCGATCACGCCGGATGAGCCGAGCTTGGCGTTCATCGCAGCGTTGCTCGAAGACTATGCCGACGAGTGGTTGAACAAGGCGATGTTCCACTATCGCTGGTCCTATCCGGACGATCAGGAGAGCGCCTCGCGCCGGATCGTCGAGATGATTTTCGATGGCGCCGAAGCGCCGGAAGGCATGGCCGATAGCGTGCGCACGCGCATGGTTGGCCGTTTGCATCATGTCGGCTCGTCGCCGGATACAGCGCCGATCATCGAAGGCTCGTTCAATCGGGCATTAGCCGCTGTCGAGCAGCTGCTTGGCTCAAAGCCGTACCTCTTCGGCGGCCGCCCGAGCTTGGCTGATTTCGGCCTCGCAGCGCAGTTCGGCCAATTGCTCTCCGATCCGACGCCGGGCGCGATCCTGCGCGCGCAGGCGCCGAAGCTGGTTGCCTGGGTCGAGCGCATGAACGCGCCGAAGGCGGAAGGGGAGTTCGTGCGCTTCTCTGATGTGCGCGATGATCTGGTGGGGCTGCTGCGCGATGAAGTCGCCGGCGCCTATTTCATCTGGGCCGCCGCGAACGCTGCTGCTGTCGCCGACGATGCGCGCGGCGTCGCCGTCGAGATCGCCGGCCAAACCTTCGCGCAGAAGCCGCAACGCTATGCTGCGAAGGCGCTGGCGGAGTTGAAGAAGAAGCGTGCTGGCGTTGAGGACGAGGCGCTCGCGGCGCTGTTGGCCGAAACGGGCGTCGACACCGTTCTGCAAAGCGCCAACGCACCGCAACGCGAAGCCGCCGACGATGACTCGGACGTCAACGACGATGATGGCGACGAGGGCGGGGACGAACGCGAAGAATAAGCGCGCGGCGCGCCGGGAACCGGCATGTGCGGTAAGCGTTGCTTCGGGCAATGCCTACCGCCAAGCACTCTGCCAAGCTGAAAAAGATTAGCCCGCGCATCGCGAAAGCCGTGGGCGTGTCGAAAGCCAAAGCCGTCGCGCCCAAGCTCGCGGCGCGCATCGGCAGCACGCCGGAAACTCATTTCCGCGGCAACCCCGACATTTTCGGCAGGCTGGTCGAGGATCACGATCGCCATCGCGCGTTGCTGGCAATGATCCAGGAAACGCACGGCGATAGTGCTGTGCGCCGTACGCTCTTCCTGGAGCTGACCAAAGAAGTGAAAGCTCACGCTGCCGCCGAAGAACAAGCATTGTGGTCGTCTGTGCTGCGCGATCCAAAGACGACGGAGGACGCGCGCCATGCGGTGGCTGAACACAAGCAAATCGACGATCTCTTAGCCGATCTCGCCGCGCGCGACATGGCTTCGCCCAGCTGGCTGCGGCGTTTCGAGAAGCTCAAGGAAAAGTACCTGCACCACATTCGTGAGGAAGAGCAGGAGCAATTCGTGGCCGCTGAAAAAATGCTGTCGCCCGCTGATCTTCGCCACCTCCGCGGCGTTTTTAACCGACGCAAGCGGGAGGAGAAGGCGAAGGCGGAAATCACCAAGAAGATTAAGCACTTAGCGCGCACGCGGCTTTGAAATCGTATGGCGCGTGGCTCACGCAATCGGGCCACGCTTCGGTTTCGCGCCAGTAGCGCGAGAGGCCGAGCCGGGTGCAGAGCTTCGGGAAGTCCGCATTCATGCGCAGCTGTATGGTCTGATCGATGAACAGCAGCGCCGTTTCCTAGCCGATGTGCGGGCGCGTCGTCTCCAGCGCGCCGTGGCGCCAGGCGTCGACGTTGTCGAGCGCGTCGGCGAAGAGTTCGAGCGCGGGGCCGGTGAAGCCCAGCACTGAGAGCGCTACCGCTAGATCAAGTGCCGCGGCGGGCTCGGCTTCCGCCATTGCGGCGAAATCTTCGCCGAGCTGCATGAACGCCTCCGGCGAGGGCGCCATCATCAGCTGCTGCATGCGCTCTCCGGCTTTATAGGAGGCGGATTCGCGGAGACCCGGGATGAGGCGCGCGCCGTCTTCGCGGAGCGTCTGCGCCGCGGCGAAGTCGCCATCGAGCGCGGCCGTGTTCAGGCGCATGAACCAGACGAAGACGTTGTCGGGGTAGCGCTTGGCCGCGTGTTCGAGGATGGCGCGGCCCTCTGCCTTTTCGCGCTTCGACCAGACATTATAGCCATGAAACGCCGCCAGCATCGGATCGAGCGGATCGAGCGCGAAGGCTTCGGCTTGGCGTGCATAGCCCGCCTCGACACGGCCGACGGACACCAAGAATTGTCCGTGCCGGAAAAGCAGCAGCGGATTGTTCGGTTCGACGCTGAGCGCTTGCTCGAGCAATGCCTCGCGCTCTCGCCAGCGGCCGAAGAACTCGCCTTCGAGGGCTGCGAGCACGGCGTAGGCTTCGCCCATGCTGGGATCGGCGCCGAGCGCGCGTTCGGCGGCTTCGCGTGCGTCCTCCACTAGACGCGCACGATCGGAGCGTGACAGGCGCAGCACTTCGAGCTTGGCTGTCGCGAGTGCCGCCCATGCCCGGGCGAAATCGGGCGCTTCGCGGACGATGCGATCGAGCGCGGAGGCCGCTGTTTGGATGCAGACAATGGCGCCGGAGCGGAGCAGTTCGCGGGCTTCGAAATAGGCGTCGGAGAGTGCGGCGGTGATTTTCGGAGCAGCGCGCCGGCGCACTTCGCCTAGCGCAACAGCGAGCGCCTTGGCGACTTCGGCGGCGATTTCTTCTTGCAGCGAGAGCGCGTCATCGAGCGGGCGATCGTAGCGATCGGACCAGAGCACGACGCCGGTTTCTGCATCGGCCAAGTGTGCAGCGACGCGCACGCTCTCTTCGCCGCGCCGCACTGAGCCATCCAGAACATGGGTGGCGTTCAGCGTTTTTGCCGCCTTGGCTTTATCGCGCCCGCGGAAGGAGAAGCTCGACGTTGCGCCCAGCACTTTCAGGCCGGGCAGGCGCGATACGGTGTAGAGGATTTCTTCCGACAAGCCGTCCGCGAAGCCGCGCGTGGCGCGATCGCGTGTGGGCGTATCGAAGGCAAGCACGGCAAGGATCGGTGTGGCGAGCGCAGGGCGGGGTGCGGCGCCCGCGTCGAAGGCGAAGATGCGCATCGTCTCGCGCATTTTCGCCAGCCGCACGCTGCCGCGCGCGGTGAGGCGGGCGGCCAGTTCGGGCGAGACGCTGTCGCGCACGAGCTGCGAGACGATGAGCCCGCCGGCATTGGCTTGCGCTTGCAAGCGCGCGGCGACGTTGACGCCGTGGCCGAGCAGATCGTCGTCCTCCGCCGGCGTCACTTCGCCCAAATGCACGCCGACGCGGAAACTGACCTCGCTCTGCGCCTCGCAAAGCTCGATCGCGGCGGCGAGCGCATCGCTGGCGCTGGCGAATTCGAGCATCACGCCGTCGCCTGAGGTGTTGAAGATGCGCCCGCCGTGACGCGCGCAAGCGGCGCGGGCGTGGTCGCGCAAGTGCGCGACATGCGTCACAGCCAGGCCCGCGTCGCGCTCCGACAATGCCGAATAGCCGGCGATGTCGGCCGAGACGATGGCCGCAAGCCTGCGTGTCTGGGGGGCCTCAGGCATGGGGCGGATGTAGCACGCGGAGCGTGTGGGCGCACCGCTTTAGAGCGTGGCGCAGGTCACAAGTTTGCAACCTCGCGCTTCCTATGAAGCCGAAGGGCGGGACGCTGAGCTGACGCGCTAAGGCGCCAAGATTCTATGAGAGATACTGCGCGTTTCGCTCAGCGTCCCCGCGATGCTTACATCAGCGCAAGAGATGGGGAGTTATTCGCTCCGGGCCCTGTGCGCCAACGGCGAGTGGGTCAGTCCAACACCGATCCCCAGACCGCGACGGTTTCAATCCCCGCCGCCTAGCCTCGCTCACCACGTTCCGCCTCACGCTGGGTTGGACCAACGCCCCTTCGATGAAGCAGACATGCGCGGTCTAAGCGCGGTTCGAAGGTGTAGGATAAGTTTTGTGCCAAGCGTTGAAACAAAGGCGCAGCGCGGTGTTTGGTGTGGGATAGATCGCTCGGCGGGCTAGGTCCGCTTTTCGCCGAGAACAGACGCTTTGTGTGAGTTGAGTTTCGGCTAAAATGGGATGATTAGCCTTCGTTGGCGCGGGCGTGGAACAATCACAGCAAGAAGGCGGGGCCCATGCGAGCTTTGATAGCGGTCATTGCGCTGTGCACGGCGGCCTGCGCGAGTACGACGCCGGTTGGCGGCGAGAGCATGGCCAGATCATCAAGCCCCACGCCCGAACACGTTGCTGGACCGGACACTATAGACGTGCGGCATCTCTTCTGGGGGCGAACGATCCACGGATGGTCGATCACCCGGGGTGGCGCCGGTCGATATACGGATGAACGCGGCGTGCACGAATTGCAGGTCCCGATCGAGGCATTTGATCGGATACTTCAAGTCATGAGTCCGTGGCGCCAAAGCGGTGTCCAATGCTCGAACGCTCCCACGGACGGCCCCTACGGCGAAATTGAGTTTGTGATGAACGGAGAGCGCACTCGTTCGGGTTGGCGCCTCGGCTGCGACGCCCCCAACGCAGAGGACCTCTACCGCCGATTGAACGAGGCAGATCACATAGCCCGTGGGCTGATTAGTTCGCCCATCGTGGAGCCACTGCCCTGCTCAAATCAAGAGTTCGTCGTTACCTTCGAAGATGGCGGGCCCACCCTCGATGAGTCATCATCATCGTACGTGGCCCGTACTCTGAATCGTGCCCGCGAGTGCAACGTGGAATCGGTTACCGTTACATTCGCGGATCTTGCTCAGGGTGAGGCCGTTCGAGATAACATGATCGGCCAGGGACTGCCGCTGGAGCTAATCCGGATGGTCGACCTTACCACTCCAAGTTCGCGCACTGCTGCCCAAGAAGTTCGAGTGGCCATCGCTTTTCGCTAGCCAATCGAATCTCCGCACTGAGCCACTCCCCGCCCACCCGTCAAATTTTCCAAATGGCCGGCACGGCTAGGTTCCACGCCCACGGCGTGAAACTCAATGAAACTCAATATTGCGATCGGGACCGCAAACACGATGCTGATGCACAACGGGAGCCAACGCGCGACCATAGTGGCAAGCATACGTTCGCCACCTGCTCTTGTACGCCTCAAACGAAAAACGGCGCGCACTCGGGGGAGAGGTGCGCGCCGTGAGGCATTTCGCGGGGGATGGAAGTCCCCGCCGCGCGGCAGGGGGGAGGGGGAGAGCCGCGCGGCGGGAGAAGCGGGGGATTAAGCCGCTTCGGTTTCGTCGTTCGCCGCGTCGACAACCTTCGGCTTCGACTTGGCGCCAGCGTGCGTGCCGATCTCGATCTTGCGCGGCTTCATGATCTCAGGAAGCTCGCGGATGAGTTCGATGGTCAGCAAGCCGTTCTCCAGCTTGGCGCCGGCGACGCGGACGTGATCGGCAAGGCCGAAGCGGCGCTCGAAGCTGCGCTCGGCGATGCCGCGATGCAGGAAGTTGCGCTGCGTCTCGGGCTGCTTGCGCGTGCCGGTGACGACGAGCGAGTTCTGCTTGAACTCGATGGTGAGATCGTCCTGGCCGAAGCCGGCGACCGCGAGTTCGATGCGGAAAGAATCTTCGTCGACCTGTTCGACGTTAAAGGGCGGATAGCCAGGTGCTGCGTCCAGACGCGCGGCTTGGTCCATCAGCGACGCGATACGGTCGAAGCCGACGAGGGTGCGGTAAAGTGGATTGAGTTCGTTGGTAGCCATGTAAGTGTCCTCCTCAAAGCGACATCCGCTTCCGGGCTTAGGAAGCGTGCAGTTGGGTGCGGTGCTCTCGTCCCCGAAGGCGACGGCGGCGTCCGCGACACGGCCTCAAATGAGCGCCGTGACCGTCATTTGGGGGCCGGTTTCGGGGCTTCAAGCCCCTCCCGCAGCACTTGTTTTGACAATCTTAGGCCTTCCGCCGTAGCGCAGAGCCTATGTTTACGCGCCGCCACGCCGTCCTGGGGCTTACCGCCGCGAGCCTCGCCGCTTGCGGGCCCGGCCGCCCGAACGCGGCGGACGCGCCGCCGCCCGGTTCGCTCGGTTGGGCGATCGGTGGCGCGTGGCGCATCGATGCCGAGCGCGATCAATATCGTCACCCGCTGCAGACGCTGCTGTTCTGGGGCCTCGAAGGCGACATGACGGTGCTCGAAGTGCTGCCCGGCCTCGGCTGGTACACGTCGATCCTTGCGCCGTATCTGCACACCAATGGCGGCCAGCTGATCGCGGCACAGTTCGATCCAGCATCGCCGTCGCTTGCGCAACGCGAAACGCTGGCGGCATGGCAAGCGCGCTTCGATCACAATCGCGAACTGTTCGGCGAAATTACGCGCACGGCGGTGACGCCACGCGGTGCAGCGCTCGCGCCGGCGAATAGCGTTGATCTGGCGATCATCGCCAACAGCATTCACACCTTGATGGCCGAAGGCACGGCAGAGCGCGTGTTCGCCGGCGTGCTTGCTGCGTTGAAGCCGGGCGGTTCGTTCGGCATCGAGCAACACCGCGGCGCGTCGACGGGCTTGCAGGATCCGTTGGCTGGAACTGGCTATGTGCAGGAAGCTTACGTGCGCGCGCTGGCGCAGGAGGCGGGCTTCGAGTTCGTGGCCGCGAGCGACATCAACGCCAATCCGCGCGACACGCGCGATCACCCATTCGGCGTCTGGACGCTGCCGCCGACCTACCGGACCTCGCCGCTTGGGCAGCCGGATAATCCGAGCTTCGACACGTCGCCCTACGAGGCGATCGGCGAGAGCGACCGGATGACACTGAAATTTCGCAAACCTGCCGGGGTTTCCGCCAGGGCGCCAATCCCGAATTAGTCGCGCTGACGGCGCCGTCACCCTTGCGGGGACAAGCGCGCTGGTGTGTAACGGGGCCCGAACAACGGGTCAGTCCGGAGGAAGAGCTTATGACGTACGACGAAATTTTGAACCGCTTCAAGGAAGCCACGGTCGTGGTGCCGGGCAAGAAGGTGAAGTTCGACTTCGGCGACGCCGGCAAGATCTTCCTCGATGGCGTCGGCAACACGGTTTCGGCCGATGACGCCGCCGCTGACACCACCATCAAAGTGAAGCTCGAAGACTTCGTCGCGATGGCTCAAGGCTCGCTCGACGCGACCGCCGCCTTCATGCAGGGCAAGCTCCGTGTCGAAGGCGACATGGGCGTCGCCATGCAGCTGCAAGGCGTGATGGCCAAGCTGCGCGGCTAAGGCGCAAACGCGGATGGCGTTCGTACGCGTCCCAGGCAACGAAATCCCCGAGGGCGCGGAAGAGCATTGGCTCGAAGGCCGCGGCGGCGTGAAGGTGCGGGTCATGACCGCGCCTGCACGTGGCCCGGCGCGTGGCTCGGTGATCGTCGCGCCGGGGCGTACGGAATTCATCGAAAAGTATTTCGAAGTGACGCGCGAATTGCAGCAACGCGGCTTTGCCGTGTTCTGTATCGATTGGCGCGGGCAGGGGCTGTCTGGGCGCGAAGTCGAGAACAGCCTCAAGGGTCACTTCGTCAGCTTCGATGATCCGGTGAACGATCTCGCCACCGCTGTTCGTTTGCTCGCGGATAAATTGCCGAAGCCGCATATCGGCCTCGCTCACTCGATGGGCGGGGCCATTTTGCTGCGCGCTCTGCAAACGCGCCGCGTCGAACTTGATGCAGCCGCTTTCTCTGCGCCAATGTGGGGCATTAGCGGCCTCAAGGATCTTCAGAAGAAATATGCGCGCTTCATGGTGTCGCTCGGCCTCGGCGGCACGTTCGCGCCGGGCGTTGAGAAGAAGTGGAAGCGCGAGAACTTCAAACGCAATCCGGTGACGCATGACAAAGAGCGTCACGCGCGTTGCCAGGGCTTGATCAGCGAAGAGCCGCGTTTGGCTTTGGCGGGGCCGACGATTGGTTGGGTCTCTGCCGCCGCTGATGCGACGGAATCGCTGCAACAGCCAAATTCGCTCGCCAATGTGCGCATTCCGCTCCTCGTCGCGACCGCCGGCGAAGAACAGCTCGTCGACAATGCGAGCCACGATACGGTGCTCGCGCAATTGCCCGGCGCGCAGCACATCACGATCGCTGGCGCCAAGCACGAAATTCTGATGGAAACGGATGCGGTGCGCGCCCAGTTCTGGGCCGCATTCGATGATCTCACGGCGCGCGTCGCGCCCGCGACCGCGCAAGCTTAAGCTCACTCTAGTCCCAGGAGGCCGATCATGGCTGGGGAATTGGTACTCGTCACCGGCGGCACCGGCTTTATCGGCGCGCATTGCATCGTGCAGCTGCTGCAAGGCGGTTATCAGGTGCGCACCACCGTACGCAATCTTTCGCGCGAAAGCGAAGTGCGCGCGATGGTGCGTGAAGGCGGCGTCGAAGCCGGTGACCGGCTCAACTTTGTTGCTGCGGATCTGATGAATGACGCAGGCTGGGCTGACGCCGTGGCAGGCTGTGCCTATGTCCTGCACGTCGCCTCGCCATTTCCGCCGGCCATTCCAAAGCATGAAGACGATCTGATCATTCCGGCGCGCGAGGGCGCGCTGCGTGTGTTGCGCGCGGCGCGTGATGCGGGCGTGAAGCGGGTGGTCTTGACTTCATCGTTCGCGGCGATCGGCTATGGGCAAAAGCCGCGCAACCGTCCGTTCAATGAAGAAGATTGGACTGATCCCAATGGCGATGATGTCCGCGCCTATGTGAAATCCAAGACGCTCGCCGAGCGCGCTGCGTGGGATTTCATCAAAGCCGAGGGCGGCGCGCTTGAGCTTTCCACGGTGCTCCCGGTCGGCGTCTTCGGTCCGGTGCTTGGTCCAGACTATTCGACGTCGATCCTGTTGGTGCAGCGATTGATGGATGGCGCGATGCCGGGCTGTCCGCGGCTCTATTTCGGCGCAGTCGACGTGCGCGATGTCGCTTCAATGCACATCACCTGCATGACGCACCCCGGCGCCAAGGGCGAACGCTTCCTGGCGGTTGCGGGCGACTTCCTCTCGATTCAGGAAATCGCGCGTATCTTGAAGCGCCGTCTCGGCGCCGCTGCGAAGCGCGTGCCGACCATGCAAATCCCGGACTTCATGGTGCGCATGGCCGCCAAGCGCGATGAAGCGGTGGCGCAAATTTTGCCGGAGCTCGGCAAGCGCAAGAACGGCTCCAACGAGAAGGCGCGCCGCGTGTTGGGCTGGCAGCCGCGTTCCAATGAAGAATGCGTCGTTTCCACCGCCGAGAGCATGATCAAGCTTGGGCTGCTCAAGGATTCGAAGAAAAACGCGGCGTGATGTCGAAATGGCGGAGCCTCGCGCGTCACCATCGTGACGGCGCTGCGCCGTGAGGAGACGACTTCATGAAATACTTGCTTTTGATCTACGGCGATGAATCCGTCTGGGCAGACATTCCGCCCGCGCGCGCCGGCGAAATCCTGCAAGCCTACGGCGCCTACACCGAGAAGCTGATCAAAGCTGGGGTGTTCGTGGCGGGGGAGGAGCTTGACGCCGTCGCCAAAGCCAAGAGCGTCCGCGGCGAAGGCGGCACGCAAGTCGTCGATGGCCCGTTCGTCGACACCAAGGAAGCGCTCGGCGGATTTTATCTCATCGAGTGCGACTCGGAGGCCGAAGCGCTCTCTTGGGCGAAGCAGGCGCCGAGCATGCTGCACGGCGGCGGCATCGAAGTTAGACCCGCCATGATGCGATGAGCCCTGCTGCGCTGGCAGAGCGCGTTGCGCGCGAGAGTTATGGGCGCTTGCTCGCTTTACTCGCCGCGCGCACGCGCGATCTGGCCGCCGCTGAAGATGCGCTCGCGGATGCGTTTGCCGCGGCGTTGACGGCGTGGCCGCGCGTCGGCGCGCCTGACAATCCCGAAGCGTGGTTGTTCGCGGCGGCCAAGCGCAAGCTCATTGACGCCGCGCGCCGCGCTCAGACCGCCGCTGTCGGCGAAGCCGAAATTGTACGCGGCATTGAGGAAATGGAAGCCGATATGGGCGCTCTCGATATGCCAGATCGCCGCCTCGGGCTCATGTTCGCGTGCACCCATCCCGCCATCGAAGCCAGTGTTCGCACGCCGCTCATTTTGCAAACCGTGCTTGGTTTTTCGGCTGAGCGGATCGCTGCGGCGTTTCTGCTTGAGCCTGCGTCGATGGGGCAGCGTCTGGTGCGCGCCAAGAAGAAAATCCGCGATGCCGGTTTGAGCTTTGATGTGCCTGGTCCTGAGCAATGGCCAGCGCGGATCAATGCAGTCTTGGACGCCATCTACGCCGCGTTCGCCGCCGGTTGGAGCGATCCGCTGGGCGCTGATCCTGAACGGCGCGGCTTGGCGGAAGAGGCGATCTGGCTTGGCCGCGTACTTGTCTCGCAGACGCCGCAGGAGCCGGAGGCGCTGGGATTGCTCGCTTTGATGTTGCACTTGGAGGCGCGCCGGCCAGCGCGGCGCAGCAGCGATGGCGGCTTTATCCCGCTTGACGATCAAGATGTGAACGCTTGGCTCCGGCCGCTGATTGAAGAGGCGGAGCTCGTGCTCCGGCGCGCAAGCGCGTTGAACAATCCAGGCCGCTACCAGCTGGAAGCCGCGATCCAATCCGCGCACGCTTCACGCGCGTGGAGAGGCGAGACCGATTGGGACGCGATCGTGCTGCTCTATCGCGCGCTCTCAGAGCTGACCGGCTCTCCCGTGGCGCTGCTGAACGCCGCCGCTGCGATCGCCAGACGCGACGGGCCCGCCGCTGGCCTGGAAGCCGCTGAGGCAGCCGGTGCGCACTATGCCGTGTTGCGGGAGTACCAGCCTTACTGGGCGCTCATGGCCGATCTGTGCGCCAAGCTTGGCCGCAAGCAAGCGGCGCAGGCGGCCTATGAAGAGGCGATCGCGCGTGAGCCGGATGAGGCGGTGAAGCGATTTCTCGCGCAGCGCCGCGATAATCTCTGGCAGCGAATGTCGAAGCGGCGCGGCCCGGAACGTCAACACCGCGACGGCCGCATGGGCCGCAAGGAGTATCAGACATGAAGTATGCAGTTCTGGTCTATGAAACCGCCGACGATTTCGCTGCCCGCGAGGATCAGCGGGCCAAGGACTATTGGGATGGTCACGGCGCTTATTTCGGAGCGCTGCAAGCTGCAGGCATCTTCACCGGCGGCGCTGGGCTCAAGCCGCCGCATGCGGCGACGACTGTTCGTGTGCGTGGCGGGGCGCGCCAGGTCGTCGACGGACCCTCGCCGACATCAAGGAGCAACTCGGCGGCTTCTATCTGATCGAAGTCGAGAACCTCGATGCCGCCTTAGCTTGGGCTGAGAAATGCCCGGGTGCCGCGACCGGCTCGATTGAAGTGCGCCCGCTCATCGAAATGAATCAATAATCGGCGGCCCCGCTCGCGCCGTTCATGGCGCGGGCGGGTACGCCGCGGCCATCTCCGCACGCGCCGCCACAAGCTCGCGCTGAAAGTCCGGATCGGCGTGGAGACGCGCAATCGCGCCGGCGGCGACGATGCGGCCAGCGTCAATGTCGCTCGGATAGTGCACGCCGCAGACAACGCGGCTCCAACCGAAGTCGCGGCCGCGCTCGATGATCGCATCAGCGTGTGCGGGCGCAATCTCCGCAAGCACGAGCGCCCAGCCAAATCCCAACGCGCCGTGTCCGGACGGATAGGAGAAGCTCTCGCGTAGACGCGGCGTATCTTCGATGCATGGCGTGATCGAGCTGTCCGTCACAAATGGGCGCAGGCGCTGATCGCGGAATTTTACCGGATCGCCGGCAAAACCCGCGGCGCGGCCCGCGCGCGCCAGCAGCGCGCCAGTGGCGGGGAAGTTTTCCGCCGTGAAGGTCGGACCGAGCACGGAATCGAACGCAGCGAACGGATCGATGGCGTTGTCCGCAAGCGCCTGCGCGCGCCGCTCGGCGCTCCAAGGACCACGCACGATGTCGCGCTCGGCGCGTTCAAGCGCGCCGTTCGCGGCAGGCGCGGGCGGAAGAAAGACGAGGGCGTCGACTTGAACAGCCGGATTGCGCTCCGCGGTTGTCGGGTGCGTCGGCTGATTGGTTTGCGCCGTTTGCTCGGTCTGCGCGCCGGGCGTTGCGCAGGCGGCGAGCAAAAGCAGGGCGGCGAGCGCTGCGCGAAGATTGGTCATGTATCCCCCTTTTGGGTGATCTTAAAACAGAAGCTGGCCCGTTTGAATAAGGCGGAGCGTTTGTTGCGCTGCGCAATCGGGGGTAGGATCGCCGCTCCATCAGCCGAGTGCAATTTGTCCGACCCGAAAGACCTTTCGCAAAGCGCACGATCCGGCTGGTTTCGGCCGAGCGTCGCGTTCGCCGTCATCGCCGTGGGCTATGCGATCTACACCGAAGTACGGCCTGAACCGGCGGCGCCGTCGCCTGAGATCGCACGTGCGCACTCGGCCATCGTTTCCGAATTCTCAGGCATCGCCACCGTCAGCGACGGCGACACGCTTCGCATCGGCGAACGACGCATTGAACTCGATGGCATCCTGACGCCACAACGCAGCGTGCGATGTGGCGACGTGAACGTCTATCGCGCGGCGGCGGATGCGCTGCGCGAGATCACGCGGTCCGAAACCGTGACATGCCGGATCAGCGATCTCCCCGGCGCTAATGGCAGAGACGTGGCGCAGTGCGCGATCGAGGGGGTGAGTCTCAATCAGCACATGGTCGCCAGCGGATGGGCGCGTAATCGCGGCGGCGGTTACGCTGAGGCCGAGGCGCGCGCGCGTGCGGAACAACGCGGGCTTTGGGGCTTGGCGTGCCCGGCCGATTTATGGCGCGGGTCGGGGCCTGAGTGAACCTTTGACATGCCGTTCTCTGCTTCACCCATCGATCCGCGATAGCCTGACGACTGCGGTGGCGGTTAGGTTGTTTGCACGCACGCACACGGGAGAGCACAAGATGCCGCGCATTTTCTCGATCGAGATGGCTGACGACGTGCCGGACGAGGCGCTCGATGATGAGGATTTCTATCCGTTTGAGGCGCCGCCCGAAGCGTTTCAGTACTTGCCGGCGGCTGACTTTGGCCCTGCGGGCCCCGTGTATGTCGCGGTGAACCCGTCTCAGGTCGGCAAGATCGAGAGGGGCCCAGACGCGTATGAGCGTTACGCCGGCAAGCGTCCGGACTGGCAGGATGAGTTTGCGAAAAAGGCGGAGGCCGAAGCCGCGCGGTTTGCCGCCGCGCTTGCAGCCCTCGGCGCCAAGGCCGTTTACGCGCGCTACGATGGCGGCAACGACGAAGGCTTCGCCTGGTTCGATCATTGCGTTATGGCGGACGGGTCTACGCGGGATGCCGATCAAGTGGCCGCAGATATGGAGGCCGCTGGCATTTCGACGAGCTTGCCGACGTGGGGCGGGAAAAGCCCGACGCGCAACGCGCTCGACGATATCATTGCAACCACTTGGGCTGTGCACTCGCTTGGCCGTGGTTACGGCACCGGCGAATATGTCATGTACGGCGCGTTCTCGGTCGATCTGACCAGCGGCTTGGTGACCGACGACGTCAATCCTGCGCCGATCACGCGAAATCTCCGGTTTAAGGAGCAATAAGGTGGCGCATCCGATGCATCACGCAGAGCGGTCGGCGTCGCGCTTCGGCGGGCGCGCGGAGGACTATCAAGCGATTCACGACTGGTTCGATGCATCGAAAGCGCACATGCCGGATCTGCGCCACCGCGCTTTGCGCCATCACAGCGAAGGCATCTTCCTCTGCGAGGCATTGTTTGGCGTTGCGATTACGAACGCGGACGGGAAACGCGTTCCGGTTCGTCAGATCGCGGAGCAGCACGTTATGGATGATCTCGGTTGGATACCTTCGGTCAAAGACTGGCTGCAGCACGTTGAGGTTCAGCAGTGGATGACGCGCAGTCCGTGGAAGCCGAGCGCGCAGGCGGAGAGTGATGGCTAAGCTCATTTACGGAATGAACGTGTCGCTCGACGGCTATGTCGATCACGACAAGTTCGCGCCCGACCCGGTGCTGTTTCGCTATTTCATAGAGCAAACGCGCAACACGGCAGGCAGCATCTATGGGCGCGGGCTCTACGACCTGATGCGCTATTGGGATGGCGACGCTTGGGATCAGGACGATCCGGCGCGGATCGCGGACCTTCGCGCATTCGCCGAAGCGTGGCGCGCGATGCCGAAATGGGTGGTCTCACGCTCGCTGAAAGAAGTCGGGCCGAACGCGACTTTGTTCGGTGGCGATTTTGAAGCGGCGGTTCGTAAGCTGAAAGCTGATATTGATGGCGAGATCGAAATTGGCGGGCCGAAGCTGGCGGCGAGCTTGAGCAAGCTTGGGCTGATCGACGAGTATCATCTCTTTCTGCATCCCGTCGTGCTCGGAGCCGGCGCGCCGTTCTTTGCCGACGTGCAGCCAAGGTTGCGGCTTGTGGGAAGCGATCGTATTGGCGAGAGCGCGCTGCGGCTGACTTATGCGCCGGTTTAGAGGCGCGTTAGAGGATGACTACTCCGCCTCAAGTATCTCAAGCACGCGGCGGGCGCTTTCGCGCTGGGCCGTGCTTAGTCCGCCTTGATTCACAGCCGTCGCGCCGAGCAGGCTGACAGCTGCGCGTGAGCGCGGGTCGCGCGCGAAGGCGGGGAAATCGATCGCCCGATAGAATTCGCGGTTTGGGTTGTCGTAGATGTTCTCGAGCGTGTCTGGCAGATCGACGTCGGCATAGGCGCCGGCGGCGACGGTTGCCTCTCGCGCGCGGTTGACGAGTACATCGTAGGCGATCAGCGTATAATGCGTTTGTGTGTCGTAGGCGAGCAGAGCGTCGCGCAAGTCTTCGTCGCGAAGCACGCGGATTTCGCCCGTCGATAGCATTTCCACGAAGGTTGCGGCGCGCGGCGCCGGAATGCGGGTGCCCTGCAGGTCGTTTAGGTCCGCTAGGATTTCTTGCTCGGTGCGGGGCATGCGCCCGGTCGCGTTGAACGCGTCGATGTCCGCTAGCAAACGTCGGCTGACATTGATTACCGAGAGCCATTTCTCGTTCGCGAACTCGGTGCGCTCTTCGATCGCGGTGAAATCGCGCGCTAGCCGTTCGATATACATGCGCTCGTGCACGCGATCCTGGCGGCTCTCATTCCAGGCCTGCGCCTGCAAGCCCACGAACACGCCGACCACAACGATGACGAAATCGAGCGCGATCGCGGTCCATTCCTGCTTGCGGAAATGCGCAATGATGCGGCGGAGGATCATGGCGTAGCGCTCGGGGAAGCGAGCGTGACGTTCATGCCTGTGGTTGCGTTCAGATCGTCGATGAACGGCTGAAACTGCGTTGTGTCCACGCACGTGCCATAGGTTGCGACCGTGTTGGCGATGAAGTCTGCGATGCCCCCATCTGTTGACGAAGTGAAGCGAAAAAACCGCCGCTCATTCTGAAACTCGAACGCCATGATGGCTTCCCGCGCTTGGCGCGCGTGGACCGTCATGATCCCTTCCATCGAGGCGAGCCGGCTGAGCGTCGCGTACGCCTCACGCCGTTGCGCCGCGTCAAACGGGCCCGATATCGACAGATGCGAGAGCTCACCCGCGAGATCGAACGCCGCGTCCTGCCGTTGTCGATAACCTTCCGTTGAAACGAAAACAGCGCTTATTTGGTTGAAGCGTTGCCGGTCCATCTCGATTGCGGCGTCGCTGACGAGCAGCGCGCGCCATGTCGCGTCGGACCAGTTCCGGCGCGGCGAGCGCAGGACACGGGGAAGCACAAACTGCTCGGCGTTCCGGTTGATGCTCTCAGGAATCTCCGCGGTCCAATAGCCATCGGAGCGCTCTAGCCGATCAGCAAGCGCACGCACTTGCTCGCGTCTGCACGGCTCCACGGCGAGGCGTTCGCTTGAATGAAGATACAGCATGACCAGATCGACTTCGACGGCGTCGATGGCCTCGCGCGTGGCGCGGGCGCGGTTGGCGTTGGAGATCAGATCTTGGGCGATGAGCGTGATGCCGAGACCAATAACGATGATCGCGACTTCGAAGCCGAAGCGCTTCCAACCCGTGAGATCGCCGATCTTGCGAAAGAAGCGCATGAAATGTTCCCCCCTGGCATCTAGAGGGCGTGGGACCGGATTGGCAATCGGCGCAGAGGCGCAGCTGCGTGATATGCGGGTGTCGGGCGAAACATTCGGTCATCGCGCACGTTGGTCCGGCTAACACTGGAGAATCACCATGCGCGCACTGGATATTGCAGCCGTCGCTGTTATCGCAATTATGATGCTCGGACCGTTGGCAATGGCGCCGGCATATGGCCCCTATGTCGAGCCCGGGACGGCGGTAGAATTCACCGAAGCGACCACCCCGCTCGAAGAAGGCTCCACGCCGATAACGGAAGACGTGCACGTCGCAGAGCAAGCGCAAGGCGCCGAGCCCGCGCAAGACGAGTAATTCAGCCGAGTCGGGAAGCCGCTAATGGTCGAGAGCGAAGAGCCACAAAAGCCAATTGTCATCTCGGACGATGATGCACGCGGAGCGCAAGACAACGTTCCCAGCGGCGCGACGCTTGTGCCGATGCTCCTATGGGCGCTTGGGCTCGCGGTGGTGGGTGTGATTGCGGTTATGTTCTTTATGAACCGCTAGGGTGGTGGGCTAAGCGAGAGTGCAACGGCGCTGTTGGCTGCGGTGACACCCGCTTGTCGAATGCCGCAGCGCTCCGCATTTGGGCCCCGCGGCCCGAGCCTCACTTAAATGGCCAAAGGCCCTTTTTGGGCTCAGGCGTTTGAGAGGTGAAGGCGGCAAGCCTTCCTTCAAACGGTAACTTTTTGAGCACGTCATCGCGCGCTGACGCGGGTGGCCCGCGATACCGAAGGAGGGCGTCGTTCTCGGTCTCGCGCATCGCCCAGTTCGGGCGACCGCCGACGAGCTTGATCACATTCGGTACGATCTCGCGCGCATAAGGATTGCAAACGGCATGTGGAAGACAGACGCTCGCTACTTCGGAGACGAGCGCGGTCCGCCGTTGCTGATCTTCTCCCTGGTCTACGAAAAGCACCGGTATCGCATAACCGATCGCTGCAAGTTGCACTTCCCAAGTTACCCATTCGGAGCGGCCCGCACCAACTCGGCTTGGGGCGATCAAAATGTCGGATGTATAGATGCGTGCTGCAATTTCGGCCTGAATCTTGAGCTTTGGTAGGTCGCCGCCGCGCGGTCCGGCCATTTGCTGCGCGGCGGATAGCGATACGTCTTGAACAGCGAAGCCCTGACTATTCAATGCAGCGATCACCTCGCTGTAAAGCGTGTCGTCGTGCTCGTAGCGGTGGCTGATGAAGATGCGGAGCTTGCGCTCTTCGCTTCCAGGCTTCCAGAACGGAAGCGGCTTCGAATTCATGTTGCCCACCCACTTCGGCCGTCTGACGCGGCGTAGAATTATGGTTAACAGAACCTCAACTTTTAGTGGTGGTCAAGAACAACAACAAAAAGGCCGCCCCTCACGGAGCGGCCTTCGTGTTTCTGCGTTCGCGCGGTTCGCTTAGGCGAACAGCTTCGCCCAGTTCCGTGCTTCGCGCTTTTTCCAGGCGCCGCGGTGGTAGGCGTCGCTGACGATGAGCGGCGCGACGCTGGTGGCTTCGGCGAACACCATTTGCTCGTGCACGGTGCTGACTTTGCCCCAGCTTGCGGCTTCTTGCAGCGTGGACGACGAGCAGGCGCCGTCGCGCACGTCGGCGACCGTGATTTGCACGGCGTATTTGTGCACTTCGACATCGTCGTGGCCGAGGATTTCGGCGCAAACGACGGTGTCTTGCGCGAAGTTCTTCGGCACGCCGCCGCCGACCATAAAGAGGGCCGTGGTGCCGGCCGCGAGTTTGATCTCGGTCAGCTCGCGGAAGTCGCCGCCGCTATCGATGGTGAGATAGGGCTTGCCAGCCTTGCGACGCTCGACCTGGTGCTTGACGATGCCGAAGCCAGCCGAGCAATCGGAGAAGGCCGGCACAAAGATCGGCACGCCCTTTTCGTAGGCGCGCTGGATCAGCGAATCCTTCTTCTTGGCATTGCCGGCGGCGAGCCACTTGCCGAGCTCGTAGATGAACTCGCGCGACGTGTACGGGCGCGGCTCGAGCATCTCGCAGATCTCGTAGATCGTGGCGTCGACGTGCTGAAGCTCTTCTTCGTCGATGTAGGTATCGTAGATGCGATCGATATAGAGCGCGCGCAGCGTGTTGTCGTGCGGCACTTCCTTGGCTTGGTAGTGCTTGAAGCCAAGGGCTTCGAGGAAGTCCATGTCGATGATGCAGGCGCCGGTGGCGACGATGGCGTCGGCCATATTGTAGGTGACCATGTCGCGCCAGACGTGCAGGCAGCCGCCTGCGCCCGTGCTGCCGGCCATGATCAGCCAGGTCGAGCAGTTCTGATCTTCGAGCGCCATGTTGAGGATGCCGGCAGCGCGCGCGGCGTCGCGGCTGGTGAAGCTCATCTTGCCCCACGCGTCGATGATCGGGCGCGCGTCAAACGACGCGATGTCGATGTGCTCGACCGGCGAGGAGAGAAGTTCCGCTTTGCGGTTGGTGTCGATTTTGTCAGCCACGGGATGTGCTCCTATGGGCGGCGTCAGAAACAACAACCGCGCGGACGCTCCGCCGACACGCGATCAGCGGGTGCAGATAGGGCAATCGCGCGGGAATGCAAGAGATTCCGGCGTCAAAGCCTCAAACGTCGAGCGTTATCACGCAGACAACGCCGCTTGGCTCAAAGCGTAGATCGACATTGGCGCCCGCGGCGTTGCTCAGCAGGGCAGAGCCCGAGCCTGTACGCGTCGGAGCACTGACGGACGGGCCGCCATGCTCGCGCCATTCCAGACGCAGTGTCTGGCCATCGTCCGCAAGCGCCCAAGTCAGCATGACCGCGCCGGTCTTGTTCGACAGCGCTCCGTATTTGGTGGCGTTGGTCGCGAGTTCGTTGATGATGAGCGCCAGAGTCTGGGCGTGTTGGGTCGGCACCAGAACATCGGCGCCGTCCAGCGTGATGCGATGATCGGCGCTGGTTAGGAAGGTTTTGAGCTGGGTCTCGGCCAGCGCGCGAACATAAGCGCCGTCCCATTGCCCTTCGACGATCGCGGCCGTCGCTTCCGCCATCGCTTTCAAGCGCGCCGCAAACGCGGTGTAAAAGCTGTTCATGTCAGTAGCGGCGCGTCGCGTTTGGGACGCCATCGCCATCACCACCGTCAGCGTATTGTTGATGCGGTGTCCGAGTTCGGCCGCCAGCTCCGCCTGACGCTGATCAGCCGCCTGCTGCGCCGTGATATCGCGCGAAATGACGATGAGGCGTTCGACCGGTCCGTACTCGTTCGGCACCGGCGCGACCATAACATCCCACCATTTCGGCGTGCCTTTTCGTGTCGGGCAAAATCCCTTGAACGATCCCAAGTCGCCGGCCAGCGCCTGCCGTAGCGCGGTCTCGGCGACGGCGGGTTCAGGCCATAGCGTGGGCCAGAACGCGCCCGAGACCTGATCGAAGCTGTCGATCTCCATCGCGCATAAGCCGTTGGCGTTGAAGAAGAGGACCTTGCCCTCGTTGTCGAGGACCTTCAGGCAGTCCGGGGAACATTCAAGCAGGACGCTCGCGAACGCCGCTTGGTCCCCCGCCACGGGATGGATAGGAGCGTTCATGTCGCCACGACTATAGCCTGACGCGGCGTGCTCACCGCAAACTCTTTCGACATTCGCGCGTCAGGCGCTGTGCTGGGCGCCGCCAACTTGACGCAGTCGGGTTGCGAGACGCGTGGGTGGCTGGCATTCATCTGCCGTTCATCAGCGGGCCAAGACCGTGTGCGCCGCATTAGCCCCGGGGAGCAGGCGCGTGACGGATTCATCGGAACTGACGGGCGCGGCGCGACGACAGCGCGGTTTCCTTGGCTTCATCGAGAAGGTCGGCAATCTCTTGCCCGACCCGATCATGATCTTCGTCTGGCTGATCATCTTTCTGATGATCCTCTCGGCGATTGGCGCGCAGCAGGGGTGGTCGGCCTCGCTCGCTTATCCGGGCGAGGAAGCGCCGGAAGGCGGCGTGCTCGAGAACGGCATACTGACCTTCACCGCCACCTCGCTCTTCTCTGAAGCCAACATCGCGCGGCTGTTCACCGAGATGCCGCGCACGCTGACTGGCTTTGCGCCGTTGGGCCTCGTGCTGCTCGTCATGTTTGGCGCCGGTGTCGCCGAGCGCGTCGGCCTGTTCAGCGCTTTGATCCGCGCGAGCTTGCGCGACGCGCCGAAAGTGATCCTGACGCCGCTGGTTTGCATCATCGGCATGGTCTCGCATCACGCTTCGGATGCGGCGTACGTCGTGTTCATTCCGCTGGCGGCTTTGCTCTACGCCGCTGTCGGGCGGCACCCGCTGGTTGGCTTGGCGGCGGCGTTCGCTGCGGTCTCCGGCGGCTATGCCGGCAACATCACGCCGGGCCAGATCGACGTTCTGTTGTTTGGTTTCACGGAAGAAGCCGCGCAAATCATCGATCCGACTTGGACGATGAACCCGCTCGGCAATTGGTGGTTCATTCTGGCGATCGTGGTGCTGTTCACGCCGATTATCTGGTTCGTCACCGACCGCATCATCGAACCGCGCCTCGGCAAATGGGGCGGCAGCGAGGACGATGCGATCAAGGCTGAACTCGCAAAGTCGGCAGTGACGAAGGAAGAGAAGCGTGGGCTCGCTTGGGCGGGCGTCGTTGCGCTGTTGATCGTTGGCCTGTTCGCGGCGCTGTCGTTCTGGCCAGGCTATACGCCGTTCATCGACGAGACGCGCGAGGGGCCATCAGCGCTGGAGCCGTTCTATCGCGCGCTAATCACCGGCTTCTTCTTGCTTTTCCTGCTTTGCGGCATCGCCTTCGGTATCGCTGTGGGCACGGTGAAGAACGCCAAGGATGTCATCGACAAGATGATCGACGGCATCCGCACCATGGCGCCGTACATCGTGTTTGCGCTGTTTGCGGCGCACTTCGTGGCGATGTTCAACTGGTCGCGGCTGGGGCCGATCGCGGCGATCAATGGCGCGGAGATCTTGCAAGCTTTGGCGTTGCCGGCGCCGTTGCTGCTAGTCAGCGTGCTGCTGTTTTCGTCCTTCCTCGATCTTTTCATCGGCTCGGCCTCGGCTAAGTGGAGCGCACTTTCGCCGGTCGTGGTGCCGATGTTCATGCTCTTGGGCATCTCGCCGGAAATGACGCAGGCCGCGTACCGGATGGGCGATAGCTACACCAACATCATGACGCCGCTGATGAGCTATTTCCCGCTCATCCTGGCGTTTGCACGCCGCTGGGATCCGACGTTCGGTGTCGGCTCGCTGCTGTCGCTGATGTTGCCCTACGCGCTCTGCTTCATGGTCGCTGGCATTCTGATGACGGTCGGTTGGGTTTATTTCGACATCCCGCTGGGCCCGCACGCCACGGTGAGCTACACGCCGCCAGGCACGCTGACGCCATAAGACTGACGGGAGAGAAACGTGGGCGATCTTGAAGGGCGCGTCGCGCTGGTGACAGGCGGCGCGCGCGGGCTTGGCGCGGCGGCTGCGAAGGCGCTTGCGGCAGAAGGCGCGAAGGTTGTCGTGACGGATGTCAGCGACGGCAGCGCGGTAGCGGCGGAAATCGGCGGCGCTTACATCAAACATGATGTGACGAGCGAGGACGATTGGATCGCTGCGATCGCGTTCGCGAAGCAGACGTTCGGCGGCCTCGATATTCTCGTGAACAATGCCGGCATCTTCTGGATGAAGCCGATCGCGTTGGAGACGCTGGAAGCGTTCCGGCGTATGCAACAGGTCAACGTCGAAGGCGTCTTCCTCGGCCTGAAGCACGCCATTCCTGCAATCGCCGAACGCGGCGACAAATGGGATGGCGGCGGCTCGATCATTAATCTCTCGTCCGTCGCCGGCATTATCGGATCGCCGATGACGCTCGCTTACAATGCTTCCAAAGGCGCGGTGCGCTTGATGACGAAGGCTGCAGCGCTTGAGTGTGCGCGGGCAGGGCAGAAGGTGCGCGTGAACTCGGTGCACCCCGGCATCATCAACACGTCGATGATGACTGAAGCTGCCGAAGCTATCGCCGGCGCCAGCGGCGTAAACGATACGATGGAACGTTTTGCGTCGTTCCATCCCATGGGCCACATGGGCCGTGACATCGATATCGCCAACGCCGTTGCGTTCCTCGCATCGAGCAAAGCGGCGTTCATGACGGGGTCGGAGATGGTCGTCGATGGCGGCATGACGGCGATGTGAGCTAGCTCAGGCGCCACGCGCGCGGGCTCTTGCCTGTCCAG
This sequence comes from Hyphomonadaceae bacterium, assembly GCA_019753105.1. Lineage (GTDB taxonomy): Bacteria > Pseudomonadota > Alphaproteobacteria > Caulobacterales > Aquidulcibacteraceae > Vitreimonas. The sequence goes on along the minus strand of JAIELJ010000015.1, from coordinate 73,210 downwards.
CGTTTGAACGCGCGCGAGAAGGCGGCGGGGTCGGAAAAGCCGACGAGGTAGGCTGTCTCGTTCACCGAGACTTTTCGCGACGCGATGTAATCGAGCGCCATGCGATGGCGCAGCGCATCCAGGACTTGTTCAAACGTCACGCCTTCCGCTTTCAGATTGCGGTAGAGCGTTTGCCGGCTCGTCCCGAGCTTGGCCGCGATGGTTTCGACGCTCACATCGCCCGTGTGCAGGATCGGCATGATCAGCGCCTCGACGCGGCCGCGCACGGTGCGCGAGGCCTCCAGCCCCTGCAGCAGCGCATCGCCGCGCTCCGTGAGCACGCCGAAGACGTAGCGATTGTCAGGTTGAATCTGCACCTGCTCCCACGCGGGATCGCTGCGGATCGCGTTCCAATGACTGGAAAACGTCACTGGCACTTGCCAGAGCTCTTCGTATTTGGCGCGATAGGGCGGCGCGGCGTGGGTGACGTGCGCCTCTAACGCGTATGTATGATCGGGAAAATCCCGGCGCGTCGTCACGATAAATCGCGACCAAGTGGATTCGGTCAGTTCGTGGAAATCGTTAGGCGCAGCGCGGCGGTCTTCCATCCAGCGCTCGCCGTTGTGGTTGGTGAGGTGAAAGCGCGGGCCATCGGCGAGGCCTTCAACCTCGATCACCAAGCGCCCATAGCGGTTCAGTTGCACCAGCGCTTCCATCATGTTCGCCGCGGCGTGACTGATGAGGCCGACGACGGAGAATTTGCGCATATCGGTTTCAGCGCCGTACTCGAGCGCCAGAGCGGGGTTGCCTGTTTCCGCCTTAGCCGCGCGCATGAGCTCGACATAGCGCGCAAAACCGATGCGATTGTCCTGGTCCGCCAGCGCTTCGGGCGGAATGCCTGCGCGCATGAGCAGGCGCCGCTCGCCGGCGCCTTGTTTTGCAGCGAAATCGATCAGCGACTTCACGTAGCCGGCGGAGACCGTCGCCTCAGTCATTTTTGTGCGTGTTACGTAGGATCATGTTTTTGGCGCGCGGCATCATGGGCGAATATCGATAGTCAACGATAGCATATCGCAACTCGATAGTCGCGCGACGCGCGCGGCGTAGCAAGGAGTTCGGAATGAGCGATGTCGTCGCCACGCGTTTGCCGGCCGCAGGGAATGCCGCGGCCGCTGCGCTGAAAGCCAGCGCGGCGCTTTGGTTTGCGGTGGCGGCAGCCGGGCAGTGGATTTTCGCCGCCTACATCGCGCTCCAATATGGCGCCGTACTGTGGGGGGACTGGGCGCCGCTGCGCGAGTTCATGCCTGTCGGCGCCGTCGACGGCGATCACGTTGGCAACGGCGCCTTGATTGGCCACCTCTTCATTGCTTTCACCATCACCATCGGCGGCACGCTGCAACTCATGCCATTCGTGCGCAACGCCGCACCAGTTTTTCACCGCTGGAATGGCCGGGTCTACATCGTCACGGCTTTCGCCAGCGCCATCGCTGGCCTCTACATGGTCTGGACGCGTGACGGCATCGGCACGATCGTCAACGACATCGCCATTTCCATCGACGCGCTGTTGATCATGGCGTTTGCAGCGCTGGCTGTGCGCGCCGCCATGCGACGGGATTTTGATGCGCACAATCGCTGGGCGGTGCGGCTCTTTCTCGTTGTCAGCGGCGTCTGGTTCATGCGGGTGCTGTACGGGTTTGCGATCATGGCGGTTCAAGGCATGCCGCCCGGCGTCGGCGATAACATGGATGGGCCGTTCGACGTCTTTGTCGCGTTCGGCTGCTACTTGCTGCCGCTGGCGATCGCGGAGCTCTATTTCTGGGCCAAGCGCGCGGGCGCGGTGAGCAAGCTGGCGATGTCCGCCGTGCTGTTCGCGGCGGCAGGGGCGACGGCGCTCGGCGTCTTCGGCGCTGCGATGATCATGTGGCTGCCGCGGATATCGTGACTCAATGGAGCTAGGCGTCATCTTCCACGTCGGCGCCGGTGCGCTCGGCATTGTGGCAGGCGCCGCGGCGCTCATTGCGCGCAAAGGCGAGCGCGTGCATCGCAGGGCGGGGACCGTGTTCTTTGCGGCGATGCTTGCGACGGCGTTGAGCGCGGTTGTTCTCGCTTTGCTGAAGGACGAACTCACAAACGCCATCGCTGGCGCGCTGACGACATACTTCATCACCACGTCTTGGCTGACGGTGAAACGGGCGGAGCGCACGGCTGATTGGATCGAGGTCGTCGCCATGCTCTGCGCGGCTGCGGGATCGGCGGCGGCGTTCTATTTGGCGTGGGATTCGGTGCAGAAAGGCACTGCTCTGCTCGGCGGCTTGCCCTTTTACATTTTCTCCGCTGTCGCTGCGCTCTGTGCGCTACTCGATCTCAGCGTAGTCTTGCGGCGCGGGTTGGCGGGGCGCCAGCGTATAGCGCGCCATCTCTGGCGCATGTGCCTCGGTTTCTTCATCGCTGTGGCGTCGGTTCTTCCGGGGCAGCTGCAATTCTTTCCCGAGGCGGTGCAGAGCGTCGAGCCAGTAATCCTGCTCTTCATTCCGGCGTTCAGCGTTTTGGCTGTGATGTTCTTTTGGCTCGGGCGCGTGCTGCTCACGCGTGCGTTTGCCTGAAACGAAACGGGGCCAGCGATGTCGCTGACCCCGTTCGTTTTCATATGTGCATGAAGCTTAGCGCTGCTTTTTCGGCGCGCGCTTGCGCTTTGGCATCGCCACCACGCTCGACACTTCGCCGTACATGCTCGGCCACGGCGAGTCCTTCGACTCGATCGTCACTGTTTCGCCGAAGCCGTTGAAGCGCGTGCCCATCGCCGTGCCGTAGGCGCCGAGCGAGCCGATCTCGATGAGATCGCCTTCTTGGATGTCGGCCGGCAGCATGAACGGGCCCGCGGCGGCATCCATGCTATCGCAGGTCGGACCGTAGAGACGGAACGGCGCGAGCTTGGCGCGCGACGGCTCTTGGCGCAGCAGCTTTGCCGGGAACGCCCAGTTCAAGTGCGTCGCGTCGAACAGCGTGCCGAAGGCGCCGTCGTTCAGATAGAGCGCGTCGCCCTTGCGGAGTTCGACGCGCGTCACGGTCGAGCCGGCTTCGGCGACAAGCGCGCGGCCTGGCTCAGCCCAGAGCTTTGCGTTCTGCGCGACGAACATCTCTTCGAAGCCGTTCTTGATGGCGTTGACGTAGTCCATCATCGGCGGCGGCGTCATGCCCGGATAGATCGCCGGGAAACCACCGCCGACATCGACGATGTCGACGACGACGCCAGCATTCACGATCACGCGGTTGACCATGTCCATCGCGTTGCGGAACGCGTCCGTGCGCATGCACTGGCTGCCGACGTGGAAGGAGACGCCCAGCATCTCTTCGCTCGACTGCCGCACCTTGCGCAGCAGTGACGGCGCTTCTTCAGCGGTGACGCCGAACTTGCGGGTGAGCGGGTAGGCTGCGCCATCGCCGGAAACGGCAAAGCGCACGACCAAAGTCAGATCCTTCGCGCCGTTGGTTTCGGCGAGAATCTTCTCGAGTTCGTCTTCGCTATCGAGCGCGAACGTCTTCACGCCGTAATCGTGAAAGGCGCGCGCTATCGCGCGGCGGCTCTTCACCGGGTGCATGAAGGCAATTTGCGCGTCCGGGAACTTGCGCGCGATCAGCGCCGCTTCCGTGTCGGAGGCAACGTCGAAGCCGCGAATACCCGCAGCCCAGAGCGCATCGAGCACCCATTCGGACGGATTCGCCTTGACGGCGTAAAACACGTCGCCCGGAAAGTTTTCGCGAAACCACGTCGCAGCCGCGTGAACGCGGTGCGGGCGGGCAATAGCCACGGGACCTTCCGGCGCTTCGCGCGCAGTCAGGTCAAGAGGCGAGAGGACAGAGTCCATCCGGCAGCTCCCTAAACTCGAAACCGCTTTCGGCGGTTCAGTTTCATTCCCAGGCCGGCGTTAGTCGGACATGCTTAAATGTCAGGTCCGCCCTTGGGAGCTTGCGCCGGGAGATCGCCAAGAAGCGTCCTGCTTCCTGTTTCGCGCGATCCCCCAGGTGGCCTGGGCCGAGGGGGCGTTAGTGGACGCTGTTTCCAGGTCCGCCGGTGAAGACGCGAAGTATGGGTAACGTTCCCCAATGTAAAGAGGCAATGTTGGTTAATTCCCTTGCGCGGTCAAAACGATCTGCAGTGTGTGACGCGCGCGGCGCATAAGAGCCATGCACTGCACGCTAGCAACGTCACAAAACTGAAGTCGAACTGTCGCGCAGACGTAAAGCGTGAGGACTAACCCCCGCCTCGCCCGAGGGACGAAGACGAGTCTTTGTCGCCGTTTCGGGGCTCGGATCACCAGGGGGTGTCTCAATGAAGAATGTACTTTCCAGAGCCGCGCTTGCCGCTCTGGCGGCATCGGCGGCTGGTGTCGCCACCACGGGCGTCGCGCACGCCCAAGCCACAATCAACTCGCCGGTCTCCGGCGCGCCTGAAATTCGCGAAGGCCAGCAGCGTTTCCGCATGCGCGGCCGCATTCAATTCGACGCGTATTCGAACGAGTGGGACGCGAGCGTCGCTTCGCCGCTGGTGTCGCCAAGCGTCAACCTCGAAGACGGTTCGCGCACATACATCCGCCGCGCCTTCCTTGGCGTGCAAGGTCGCTTCACCGACAACTGGCGCTATAAGATCGACTTCATCCTGAACCCCGGCGCTGGCGTTGATGACGCCGCCACTGGCGACAACGCCGTCGCAGTCGACGACGCCTTCCTCGAGTACGCTGGCGACTTCTATTCCGTGGTGATCGGCGAAAACAACATCACCTCGCCGCTGGAAGATCGCACCTCGTCGCTCGACATCCCGATGATCGAACGCTCCAGCATCATCAATGCCTACGGCTATGGCCGCGCGGCGGGCGTGGCTGGCCTTATCACCGGCGCCAACTGGATGGCCGCTGTCGGCGTCTATGGCGACTCGCTCAACAACTCGGACTCGAACTTCGCCAACAGCGAGCAGACCTCGATCAGCGGCCGCTTCACCTGGGCGCCGATCTTCGAAACCTCGCCGGACAGCTACACGCTCCTGCACCTCGGTGTTTCGGCTCGTCAGCGCTACAACGGCGACGACGCGCTCTTCCGCTATCGCCCGCGTCCGCTGAACGGCCGGGGTTCGCGTTGGGTCGAAACGTCATCTGGCAGCGCGCTGCAAGATGATACGGCCTACGGCTTCGAGGTCGCGGGTCAGTATAATGCGTTCGGTTTCACCGCCGAATACATCACGATCAGCGGCGAAACGCCGGCCGGCGTCGAGCTGGAATCGGACGGCTACTACGTCGACGTGACCTGGTCGCTCACCGGTGAGCCGCGCTCTTACCGCGGCAACCAAGGCTCGTTCGGCCCGATCGTTCCGCGTAGCTCCGTCGCTGATGGCGGCTGGGGTCACTGGGGCCTGATCGCCCGCTACGACTTCATCGATCTCACCGACCCCGATGGCGGCTCGGCGCGGGGCGAACAGACCGCTTGGGCCGTAGGCCTCAACTGGGTGCCGGTCGAACGCGTTCGCTTCATGCTGAACTACGCCGACACCGAGATGGATCGCGTTGTGAACACGTTCCCGGTGGCGCCAACGGCGTCTGCTCCCGACGCTGACGCCCGCGTCATCACGCTGCGCACGCAGTTTGACTTCTAACCCCCGCAGACTCTGGAGGTCCGGCAGCGCCGGGCCTCCACGATTTTCGAGGGACACGTTACTTGGAAGGACTATCCAACATGAAGGCTCATTTCTCCAAAGCGCTCGGCAAAGCGGCGGCCACGGTCGCCGCGCTCGCGCTGACCGTGTCGCCGGTTTCGGCGCAGACGGCCGGCACGCCGTTCACCATTCAGATCGACGGTTCGTCGACGGTGTTTCCGATTTCGGAAGCTGTCGCCGAGGATTTCCAACGCACCACTCAAGGCCGCGTCCGCGTGGCCGTCGGTGAGTCGGGTTCGTCCGCCGGTCTGCGCCGCTTCTGCCGCGGTGAAATCCACATCGCGAACTCTTCGCGTCCGATCCGCTCCAGCGAGATGGCGGCCTGCGCCGCCGCCGGCATCCAGTATGTTGAAATCCCGGTCGCGTTCGACGGTTTGACCGTCGTCGTCCATCCGTCCAACCCGCTGCGTTCGCTCACGGTCGCTCAGCTTCGCCAAATCTGGGAGCCGGGCTCACGTGTGAGCAACTTCAGCGCTGTTGGCGGCCCGAACCTCGGCATGCAGTTGTTCGGCCCGGGTTCGGCGTCGGGCACGTTCGAATACTTCACGGAAGCGGTGAACGGCACGGCGCGCTCGTCGCGCACCGACTACACGCCATCTGAAGACGACAACGTCCTCGTCCAAGGCGTCGCCAACAACCCGGGCGGTCTGGCTTACTTCGGCATGGCTTATTACGAAGAAAACCAGTCGCGCCTCCGCGCGCTGTCCGTCGACAGCGGCAATGGCCCGGTTGCGCCGACCCGCGCGAACGTCGAGAACGGCACCTATGCGCCGCTCTCGCGTCCGATCTTCATCTACGTGAACGCCGCTGCGCTGCGTCGTCCGCAGGTGCAACAATTCGTCCAATACTACATCAGCAACGCCGCTGAGGTTTCCACCCGCGTCGGCTACGTGCCGCTGCCTGCCAGCGCCTACCAGGCCTATCTGCAGCGCGCCCAGCGCCGTCAGATCGGCACCGCCTTCGGCGGCCGCGCCGCCATCGGCGCGAGCATTGAAGAAGTTGTCGCTCGCCGTCTGGTCCAGACGCCGGTCAACGACTAAAAGCGACTCGAACGGGTAGGGACGGAAGGGAGACCTTCCGTCCCGGCCTCGTATTTTGGGGCTGAGAATAGAGCCTGGGGGCGAACGTGGAACGGGACTTCACCAAGCGCAGGCTTCGCCCGCTTGAGAATGTGATGGAGGGGCTGCTCTTCGGTGCCGCCATCGTCGCCGTCGCAATTGTGATCGGCATCATTTACGTCGTCGTTTCCGAGTCCGCCAAATTCTTTGCACAAGTTTCGCCGATCGAGTTCGTGACCTCGACGACGTGGACGCCGCTTTTCGACAATCCGCAGTATGGCATCGCGCCGTTGCTCACCGGCACTTTCATGTCGACGCTGGTGGCGCTCGCTGTGGCGGTGCCGCTGGGCTTGCTGGTTGCGATTTACCTTTCCGAGTTCGCCGGTGCGCGCACGCGCGAGACGATCAAGCCGACGCTTGAGTTGCTCGCCGCCGTGCCCACGGTTGTGTACGGTTATTTCGCGCTGCTGTTCGTGACGCCGCTCTTGCAGAGCTGGCTGCGTCCGTTCGGCATCGAGTTGCCGAGCTTCAATCTTCTCTCCGCGGGCCTCGTGATGGGCCTGATGATTATTCCTTACATCGCCTCGCTCTCCGAAGACGCGATGCGCGCCGTGCCGCGCTCGATGCGCGAAGGCTCGTACGCGATGGGCGCCACACGGCTTGAGACGGCGTTCCGCGTTGTTGTGCCGGCGGCCATTTCCGGCGTTGTCGGCGCCGTCATCCTCGGCATGTCGCGCGCCATCGGTGAGACGATGATCGTCGTCGTCGCCGGCGGCCAGCTGCCGCAAATGGTGACGCACCCGGCCATGCAAGGCGCGACCGTGACGGCCTTCATCGCGCAAGTCGCTTTGGGCGATCTGCCGTTCGGCACGCTTGAGTACAATTCCATCTTTGCGGCGGGCTTGGCGCTGCTCGTGCTGACGCTGCTCTTCAACTTCGTCGCGTTCTGGCTGCAGCGCCGGTACCGGGAGGCCTATTAATGACCGCGACCGACATTGAACGCGAGCGCGATATCACGGCGCACCCCAAGGGCCTGGTCACGCGCAAGTTCAAAGACCGCGCCTTTATCGTCTGGGGCATCGTCGCCACCATTATCGGGCTCGGCACGCTGGTAACCCTGGTCGCCGACTTGTTTGGCGATGGCGGACATCGGCTGACGGCTGCGTTCTTCGGCAGCTTCCCGTCGTCCGAAGCGGCGGAGGCGGGCATTCTGTCGGCTTGGGTGGGCTCCATACTCGTCATCACGACCACGGCGTTATTCGCGATCCCGATCGGCATGCTGGCCGGCGTTTATCTCGAAGAATACGCGCCGAAGAACCCGCTCACGAGCGCCATCGAAATCGCGGTCAACAACCTGGCCGGTGTGCCGTCGATCCTGTTCGGCCTTATGGCTGTCGGCATCTTCGTGCAATTCCTCGGCAATCCGAACCGCTGGTTCGCTTTCCTCCCCGAGAGTTTCCGCAACGCTGCCGCCGACATGTTCGGCCAATCGATCCTGACCGCCGGCATCACGCTATCGCTTCTCATCCTGCCGGTGATCATCGTGGCGACGCGCGAAGCGGTGCGCGGCGTGCCGCAGGAAATGCGCCAGGGCGCGCTCGCGGTCGGCGCCACCAAGTGGCAGACGACGCAGCATCACGTTCTGCCTTACGCGCTGCCCGGCGTTGTTACCGGCGTCATCATCGGCATTTCACGCGCGCTCGGCGAAACCGCGCCGCTCATCATGATTGGTGGTTTGACGTTCGTAGCGTTCCTGCCGATCACGCGCCCCGGCGACGCAACGTTCGAGACCATTGGCGTCCTTGACGAATACGGCGCGGCGGTTGATCCGATGGCGACCGAGCGCGTGACCATCCCGCATGACGGCGTTGTCGTTTTGCCGGACTTCACGGAGCAGCAAGTCACCGCTGGCCAGACGCTCGATCTGCCGCATGGCTCGACCGTTCAATCGGTCGCGACCACAGGTGACGCGATCGCCAGTTGGTCGCCGACGCACTGGCTGGGCTCGGAATTCACGGTGATGCCGATCCAGATGTTCAACTGGACTTCGCGCCCGCAAGCCGAGTTCCTGGAGATTGCGGCGGCAGCCGGCCTCGTGCTGCTCGCGATCACGCTTTTGATGAACGGCACCGCGATCTATCTGCGCTACCGGCTGCGCAAAGCCATCAAGTGGTAAGTGGTGGGTGTTAGCGGCGAAGTTCTAGGGCGCGCCTAGCCCCTAGAACCTTGTTGCTGCTGCGCCCGTTCGCGAGCGCGCTTTTCTTTCGCCAGGCGGCGGCGCTCTTTGGCGCGTTTCCGCAGATCCGCGAGCTTGTGCCAGAAGCGGCGCCCACGCTCTTTCGGCAGCGGCTCTAGATTGCGGCGGAAGTCTTCGGCGCAGGCGCGCCATGAATATCTCTCGGCAAGCGCACGCGCATCCTCGCGGCTGAGCTTCAGCGCCTCTAGGCAGGCCTTCCGCAGATCGTCATCGACGATGCCGGCGCCTGTGCCCGGCAGAATGTCCTTGGGGCCTGGTGCGACGAAACCAGCAACCGGCGTCCCCGTTGCGGCCGCTTCAAGGATCACGAGGCCGAATGTATCGGTGAAACTCGGGAAGACGAAAACGTCGGCGTCGGCATAGCAACGCGCCAGCTCTTCGCCGAACTTCGAGCCGAGGAAATGCGCCTCCGGATATTGCTGTTGCAGCGCTTCGCGCGCCGGCCCGTCGCCGACGACGACCTTTGAGCCCGGCAGATCGAGCTTAAGGAACGCTTCGATGTTCTTTTCAACGGCGACGCGTCCGACATACGCAAACACCGGCTTCGGCAAATCCTTATAGACGCCGCCATCGATGCCGCGCTTGCTTGGATGGAATTGCTCGACATCGACGCCGCGGCTCCAGATCGCCGTATTGCGGAAGCCTTGCAGCTTCAACAAGTCTTGCATCGTCGGCGTCGCCACCATGACGCGGCCCGACTTGTCGTGGAACGCGTGCATGTACCAATAGCCGGCGGCCAGCGGGATCCACCAGAAGCGCGCGTGGACGTATTCCGGAAATTGCGTGTGGTAGCTGGTCGTGAACGGGTGCTTGTGCTTGAGGCAAATCGCGCGCGCGTCCCAGCCGAGCGGGCCTTCGGTGGCGATGTGCACCGCGTCCGGCGCGAACGCCAGGAAGCGGTCCTCGACGTCGCCGCGATTGCCGGGCGCGAGGCGTATCTCGGGATAGGTGATGAGCGGGAAGGTGTGCTTGTAGTCCGCCGGCGAGATCACCTCGATCTCGCAGCCCATCGCCTTGAGTTCGCTCATGGTCGACGACAGCGTGCGGACGACGCCGTTCACCTGCGGCTCCCAGGCGTCGGTGACCAGCAGGATTTTGGTAGCGAGCGGAGGCGCGTCCGACGCGTTCTCTCGGCTCGCGGCTTCGGGCGCAGGCGCGGGGGCTTCGGTGCTCACGGGGCGCTTCTGACCACGGGGCAGGCTGCGACGCAAGAGCCGCCCGCCGAACGCTTGCCCTTAGGTTCAGAGGCGCGCAAAAGCCCGCCATGCAAACCGCCCCTACGCCGCACCCGTCCGCCGCCATTGATTGGGACCATCTCGACGCGCTGAAATACCGCGACGAGGATGCCGCGGTGGCGGCGCTCTTGGCCAATGCGCCCCTCGATCCCGCCGCGCGCGCCTCTGTCGCGGCCGAAGCGCGACAGCTGGTGGTGAAGGCCCGCAGCCTGAAGCGCCGCAAGGGCGTGATGGAGAGCTTCCTCGAGGAGTTCGGCCTCTCCAACGCCGAGGGCCTGGCGCTGATGTGCCTCGCCGAAGCGCTGCTGCGGGTGCCGGATGAAGAGACGGCCGACAAGCTGATCGCCGAGAAGATCTCGACCGGGCAGTGGGCCGAGCATCTGGGCAAGTCCGACCATTGGCTCGTCAACGCCGGCACGTTTGGCCTGATGCTGACTGGCCGCGTCGTCAATCTGCCGGAAGACTTGAAAGGCGAAGCCAGCGCCGTGCTTGGCGGCCTCATCAAGCGCATGGGTGAACCGGTCGTGCGCGCGGGCGCGATGCAAGCGATGCGCATCCTCGGCGAACAATTCGTACTTGGCCGCAACATCAATGCAGCGTTGAAGCGGGGCGCCAGCATGGTGCGCTCCGGCCTCGCCACGCGCTATTCGTTCGACATGCTGGGCGAAGGCGCCCGCACCAATGAAGACGCTGCGCGCTATCTCGCGGCCTACGCAGCGGCGATCGACGCCGTCGGCGAAGATGCAGGCGGCGCGGGCCCGCACGCTTCGAATGGCATATCGGTGAAGCTGTCGGCGCTGCACCCGCGTTACGAGGCGCGCCAGGAAGAGCGCGTGATGCGTGAGCTTTATCCGCGCGTGCTGCAACTGGCGGAGAGCGCCAAGAAATGGAACATCGGGCTGACGCTCGATGCGGAAGAGGCGGATCGCCTCGTCATGTCGATGCGCTTGTTTGAGCGCCTGGCGCTTGAGCCGTCGCTGAAGGGCTGGGAAGGCTTGGGCCTTGCCATCCAGGCGTATCAGAAGCGCACGCGTGAACTGATCGAGATGCTGGCTTCGCTGTCGCGCCGCCGCGGCACGACGATTCAGACGCGTCTGGTGAAGGGCGCCTACTGGGACGGCGAAGTGAAGCGCGCGCAAGTGATGGGCCGTCTCGACTTCCCGGTTTGGACCACAAAAGCCGCGACCGACGTCCATTATCTCGCCTGCGCGCGCGATCTGCTGCAAGCCGGCGCGATCTTCCCGCAATTTGCGACGCATAACGCGCATACTGTCGCCGCTGTTCGCCGCATGGCCGCGAGCGCGGGGCGCACCGATTTCGAGTTCCAGCGCCTACACGGCATGGGCGAAGCGCTCTACGCCGCCGCCGAACCGCAACTGCCGGTGCGCGTCTACGCGCCCGTTGGCGGCCATGAAGACTTGCTGCCGTATCTCGTCCGGCGTTTGCTAGAGAACGGCGCAAACACCTCATTCGTGCACTCGTTCCTCGATGACGATGTCTCGCCCGAACTTGTCGCTGCCGATCCGATCACGACGCTCGAAGCGCGCCCGAGCCGTCATCCGCGTCTGCCGCCGCCGCCGCAACTTTATGGCGCGAGCCGCCGCAACTCGACTGGGCGTGACCTCTCGATCAAAGCCGATCGCGATGCGCTCTTCCCGCCGCCGAACAAGGGCGCGACGCCGGAGTCGACGCTGACGCCGGCTGACGCGGTTACGACAGCACACAAAGCGTTCGAAAGCTGGAACGGGCTCGGCGGCGCCGAACGCGGCCGCATGCTCCGCGCCATGGCTGACGCACTGCAAGAACATCACGATCCACTGGTGCAGCTCATCGCCCACGAGGCAGGACGCGGCTTGCAAGATGGCATTGATGAAGTGCGCGAAGCCGTCGATTTCTGCCGGTACTATGCCGCAGAGGCAGAGCGCCTCTTCGCTGGCCCGGTGCAACTGCCGTCACCGGCAGGGGAGACGGACCATCTCGAAATGCACGGTCGCGGTGTGTTCGTCTGCATCAGCCCATGGAACTTCCCGCTCGCGATTTTCACCGGCCAACTCGCGGCAGCACTCGCTGCGGGCAACACGGTCGTCGCCAAGCCCGCCGAGCAAACGCCGCGCATCGCGCAAGCGGCGGTGCATCTTTTCCGCCAAGCTGGCTTGCCGGAAGACGTGCTGCGGCTCGTGATCGGTGACGGCGAGGTCGGTGGCAAGCTTGTCGCCGATCCGCGCATCTCCGGCGTCGCCTTCACCGGCTCGACCGAAGTCGCGCGCATCATCAACCGCACGCTCGCGGCCAAAGACGGCCCGATCGTGCCGTTGATCGCCGAGACTGGCGGCTTGAACGGCATGTTCGTCGATACGACGGCTCTCAAAGAGCAAGTCGTCGACGACATGATCGCCTCGGCCTTCAACAGCGCCGGTCAGCGTTGCTCATCGGCGCGCATTCTGTTTCTGCCGCATGACACTGCGGACGACGTGATCGAAACGCTTTCGGGCGCGATGGATTGCCTTGTCATGGGCGATCCCGCCGATCCGTTCACCGATATCGGTCCGATCATCGATGCCGAAGCCAAAGCCAATCTCGAAAAGCACATGGAGCGCATGCGCCGCGAGGCGAAAGTGCTGAAGCAGATCGATGTCGCGCATCTCGGCGGCAATTTCTTCGGGCCTGCATTGGTTGAACTCAACTCGCTGGCGCAGATCGACAAAGAAGTGTTCGGACCGATCCTGCATGTCGTGCGCTACGATCCGGCCGACATCGCCAAGGTCGGTGCTGAACTCGCGGCTAAGGGTTATGGCCTCACGCTCGGTGTTCACTCGCGTCTTGATAGCTTCGCCGAAGCGGTGAAGGCGGCCGTGCCAGCAGGCAATCTCTATGTGAACCGCACGATCGTTGGCGCCGTCGTCGGCGTGCAGCCGTTCGGCGGGTCAGGGCTTTCGGGCACCGGTCCTAAAGCGGGCGGGCCGAACTATCTGCCGCGCTTTGCCGAAGAGCGCGCGGTTTCGGTGAACATCGCTGCCCAAGGCGGCGACCCGCATTTGCTGAACCTGTGAGCTGGCGGGGCGCTGCGCTCGCGCTGGTCTTTGCGTGGTTCTTGCTCGGCGGCATCGGGCATTTCGTGCTGACTGACGCGTTCACGTCGGTCGTGCCGCCATACATCCCGTATCCGCGCCTCGTCGTGCTAGCCACAGGCGCGTTCGAGATCGCTGGCGCGTTGGCGCTTATGCGCAGCGCCTGGCGCGAGCGCGTGGGTTGGGCGCTAATGGCGTTCACGATCTGCGTCACGCCGGTTCATATCGACATGTTGATCAACGCCGATCGCCACGCCATCGGCGCGCCGGCGCTTTGGGCGCGCCTGCTTTTCCAGCCTGTTTATGTCTGGATCATCTGGTTTGCGACGCGGCCAAGCCGGACCGCCTGAAGCGCGGCGGCCACACATCGGCGCGCTCGTCACATCAGCCACAGATCAGCCATAGAGGCGGCGCAGGTGCGGCGGCGGTCAATTCGGAGTTCGCCCATGCGCTTGGCTCTTATCGCCGCCGCCATTTTGATGTTCAGCGCAGCACCAGCGTTCGCGCAGCAAAGCGAAATGGACGCCGCTGAACGCGCGCTCCGCACGGAGATGGCGCCTGCTGGCGTTGCCGTCGATCGCGTTTCGCCGAACGAAATCCGCGTGACGATGCCGTCCGACATCACGTTCGATTTCAACCGCGCCGATGTGCGCAGCGAGTTCGCACCACGCGTCGCAGGCCTGGCGCGCACGCTGAACCAGCATGGCGGCATGCGCATCGAAATCATCGGTCACGCCGATGCGATCGGTTCGGATCAATACAATCAGGATCTATCCGAGCGCCGCGCCCGCGCCGTGGGTTCGCAGCTCATGGATTACGGCGTCGGCTTCAGCCGCATCAACGCCAGCGGCCGCGGCGAGTGGTCGCCGGTCGCGCCGAATGACACCGAATATGGCCGCGCGCAAAACCGCCGCGTCGAAATCCGCATCACCAATGGTGGGGGCGGCAAGTAAGGTCGCGTGTCCTAGAAGGCGAACTCAAGCACCGCGTGGGCGACAAGTGCGCCGCTGCCGACGAACGTGATCCGCGCGTCGACATAGGCGGTTGTTTTGCCCGCGCGCAGAACTTCGGCGCTGACAATCAAATCGTCCCCGCGCGCGGGGCGCAGAAATTGCGTGTGCTGATAGGCGGTGCCCTTGATTTCCTTATCGCCGGTCGCAACCGCCATGACCGCGACCGTATCGATCGCCGCCATCAAGGCTTGGCCACAGATACCGCCAGCCAAAAACTTCAAATGGTCGCTCTCAGGCAGCCGCGCCGCAGCGCGGCCCTCGGAAATGACGAAATCCGTGAGCCCGATCTCCTTCAGCCAAGGCGCGAAGATCAGATCGTAGACAGCCGCAGCGGTCGCTTGCGTAACCGGAAAAAGATCGCGGGCCGATGACATCGAGGAACTACGCCACACTTCCCCTATACCGTCCAGCGCGAGGACGCGCCTTGCGGGATGCGCCCGCTCCGCACTAAACCACGCCCATGCCCGCCGACAATGTCACGCCCTTCCGCCGTCCGCCGCCGCCTAAGCCTGTGCGCCCGCAACAGCAAGGTTGGGGGCTGAAGACGCATCGCGGTAAAGCGGTGCTGGTGCACGTTTTGACGATTGCGTGCTTTGCCGTGCCGTTCGTGCTGCCGCTTGGCGGCATTGAGCGCTTTATCGGCTTAGGGGTCGGCATCGCGGCTGGCGTGATCGCTTATACCAGCCGCGAAGGCGCTACGCCGTGGGCGGCGACGCACCATGAGCAAGCGCTGCGCACGATCATCATCGCGTTCGTGGCGACGACATTTCTGACGTTGCCGGCGCTCGTCATTCCGCGCAGCGCGACCGAGATCCTCAGCTGGTATGCGCTGATCGTGTTCTGGGCCAACATTGTCGTGGCGCTTTGGGCAGGCATACGCGCGTTGGTGGGGCTTGTATTGGCTGGCATGCGCAAACCAGTGTTCAACGCCAAGGGTTGGCTGGTCTAATCGTCGAACGTGCAGCCGTATTCTTGTGAGTAGGTGGCGGTTGCGCCGACGGCGCCGAACAGCACGCTGGCGCGGACGCTGCTTCCGCTTTGCTCGATCGCGATCATGGATCGCGCATCTTCCGGGAAATCCGCCATGCACGAGTCGAGCGTGCGACCGGTGATATGCAGGCACGAGCACGTCTGCTTGGCGGCATAGCCGGTCGCCAGTTTCGCGTAGGCCAGATCATCGCGCAGCGACCACGCGACGCTCGACAGCACCACCGCCGCCAGCGCCAAGCCACCAATCACAAACCAGCGTTTGCGCGACACCGCCGCCTCCCCGTATGTTGGAGAGCATAGCGAAGGCGAGGGGATGCGTCATGCTGCGAAACGTCTTGGCGGCGCTGGTTTTGGTTTGCGCTACGGCAGGCGCAAGCGCGGCCCAAGAGCTCTATCCGTTGCCGGCGCAACCGGCCGGCGTTGCCTGGCCGACGCAAGATTGGCAAACCGCGCCGCTGCCCGCCGACGTCGATCGCCCGGCGTTTGATCTGGCGGTCACCGAGGCATTCGCTGGCGCGCATCCGCTTTTGGGTGAGACGCGCGCGGTAGTCGTGATCCAAGGCGGGCGCGTCGTCTTCGAGCGCTACATGGATGGCTACACACGCGACTCTCGGCTCGTCTCTTGGTCGATGGCGAAATCCTTCACGCACGCGTTTGTTGGCATCGCGCAGATGCAGGGGCGGCTTTCGATCGATACGCCGATGGGCCATCCGAATTGGAGCGCCGGTGACAGGCGCGCTTCGACCACGTGGCGCCAGTGGCTGCAAATGGTCGATGGGCTCGACTATCAGGAAAGCAACGAAGATTTGACGCGTGCAGGCAACGCGCGAATGTTGTTCGGCGAAGGCCGCCACGATGTGTCGCGCTGGGCGAGCGAGCGGCCGCTGCTGCATGATCCCGGGACGACGTGGAACTACACCTCTGCCGGTACGATTCTAATTTCAGATGCTTTGACGCGCGTCATCGCTGCCGATGCGCGCGATCCATCGGCGCGCCGCGCGGCGATGCGGCAATGGATGAATCAGTCGCTGTTCGAGCGTCTCGGCATGCGCGCGCTCTGGGAATACGATCCGCAAGGCGTGTTCTATGGCAGCTCACTTCTGTGGGCGACGGCGCGTGACTACGCCAAGTTTGGCTATCTCTATTTGCGTGATGGCGTGTGGGATGGTGAGCGTGTTCTGCCGGAGGGCTGGGTCGATTTCGGGCGCACGCCGGGGCCGGCGCAGAACACCGATACGTACGGGGCTCAATGGTGGCTGACGCCGGCGCACGGGCCGGGCCGTCCGGGTCGTTCGCTGATCACGGACAACAGCATGTCTGACGCATTCTCCGCGCAGGGCTATGAGGGCCAGATCATTGTCGTCGTGCCGTCGAAGGATTTGGTGATGGTGCGCCTCGGGCGCTTTGACGGCGGCGCCGAAGCGTGGGATGCGCTGGGCGACTGGTCGACACGCCTGATCGGCGCCTTTGGCGATCGGCCGGCAACGCAGAGCAGGAGGTAACGATGTCAGCGGAAGACGGACGCGAAGCGAAACTGCAAGCCGCGAAAATTCTGCGTGACGCCGGTTTCAAATATCTCGCCGCCAATCTCGAACACGGTTCGCTTTCGGCGGTCGCGCCGGATGAGCCGTTCTTTCTGTTGTGCGGCCGTGATCGATTGGCGCCAACCGCGATCAAGGCCTGGATCGAAGCGGCGCGGATCTCGAACGTGCCGGATCACAAGCTCGAGTCCGCGCACGAGACAATCGAGGCCATCGAAGGTTGGCCCGGCGATCGTCACTATCCGGATTGATCAGTGCAGAACCGCGTGCGCGCGGTCGAGGCATTCGTAGAGAGCCGGGCGCATGTCGCGCTCGACGCCACGCGCCGCTTGCATCGCGAGCGATGAGAGTTCGTCCGAAGCCGCATATTCATGGTTCATTTGCGCGAGCAGCGCCGTTGCTTGGGCGCGATCGGCGAAGTGGCCGGCGCCCGGCCCGCGCGCATCGAGAACGCGCATACGGAGCTGGCGCAAGGCGACTGAAAGCGACGGCGGCTGACCGGCGTAATCGTACCGGCGCCGCTCACGCATGCGCAGACCACCGGATTTCTGCCGGCGGTTAGGTCCGAAATAGCTGTCTTGATCAACCCAGAGCATTGTCGTTGTAGCGCCACGACGGGCGCAATCCTTCTATTCGTGACGCCAGTGTCACCGATTATGCTTAGGATTCCGTTCGGAAATGGCGGCGATGGCATGTGTTTTTGCAGCGCAGTTGCGCCCACACGCGTGGTGAATGCGCGTTAGCTAAGGCCAATCACCGCGCGCACATCGTCCGGCGTTTTGCCGGCGTCGCGCAGAGCGCGGAGCGTCGCCGCCGCATCACGTTTGGCCAGCCGCTTGCCGTCTTCGCCGAGCATCAAGCGGTGATGGCGATAAACAGGTTGCGGCAGCTCCAGAAGCTTCTGCAACAACACGTGCAGGTGCGCTGCGTCGCGCAAATCCTCGCCGCGGATCACATGCGTCACGCCTTGCAATGCGTCGTCCCAAACCGAGGCAAGGTGATAGCTCGCCGGAAAGTCTTTGCGCGCGAGGATGACATCGCCGTGTTTGTCGGGCTCGGCGCGCACGAGGCCTGTCTCATCTTCGAACACCAGCGTGAAATAGGCCGGCCCCAGCGCTGCGCGCGCCTTCTTCAGTGAGAGCCGCCACGCGAACGCTTCACCGGCTTCGAGCTTCGCCGCCTCCTCATCCGCCGGCAGCGCCTCGCCGCGAAACATCTCACCCGCCTCGTGCGGGGCCGAAGCAATCGCGTCGGCGATCTCCTTGCGCGTGCGGAAGCAGCGATAGGCGAGGTTGCGTTCGATCAAGCTTTGCAGCGCGGCTTCGTAGTCGGCCATGTGCTCGGACTGTCGCCGCACCGGTTCTTCCCAGGCGATCCCGAGCCAAGCGAGATCCTCGAAGATCGCCGCATCGAATTCCGATCGCGCGCGGCTCTGGTCGATATCTTCGATGCGCAGAATGAAGCGCCCGCCGGCCGCGTGTGCGGCATCGAACGCCGTCAGCGCCGAGAGCGCGTGGCCGAGGTGCAGGTACCCGGTGGGGGAGGGGGCAAAGCGGGTGACGAAGCTCATTGGGCGCCAATGTAAGACGGTGGGCGCGGTGTGGGATAGATTTTCGCGTCCGTGCTTTGCGCTCGCGGGCCGAGACGCTACCTAACCGCCATGACAGTCTTCATCGATGGCCCGCGCATGCCGCCGGCGCGGGGCGGCAAGCCGGATTCGCTGGTGATCCTGCTGCACGGCTACGGCTCCAACGGCGCCGATCTCATCAGCCTCGCCCCATATTGGGCCGAGGCGCTGCCGGGTGCGGCGTTTGTTGCGCCGAATGCGATCGAGCCCGTCCCGCAAGCGCCTGGCGGCTATCAGTGGTTTCCGCTCTCGGCCGCGGACCCGCGTGAGCTGGACTACGGCGTCCGCGCCGCAGCGCCCTCGGTGGATCGCTTCATTGATCGCGAGCTTGAAAAGTATGGGCTCCCGCCGGAGCGGCTGGCGCTCGTCGGTTTCAGCCAGGGCACGATGATGGCGCTGCATGTCGGCCTCCGACGCGAGCGGGCGATTGCTGGCATTGTCGGGCTCTCAGGCGCGCTGGTCGGCGGCGCGAAACTCAAGGACGAAATGCGCGCCAAACCGCCCGTCCTGCTCATCCACGGCGACCGCGATCCGATGATCCCGATCCCGGCCATGTTCGATGCGGCCGAGAGTTTGGCGGCAGCCGGGCACGGCGCGCTGTGGCATGTTTCCTACGGAATCCCGCATTCAGTCGGGCCTGACGGCGTCGATCTGGCGGGAGATTTCCTGGCCACACAGTTGAAAACGCAAGGCTTAGTCGCCGGAAGCTGAGATTTTCCGGCAACGTGGCGCGGCTGTCATAAACATGTCGCCGCAAATCAGGTATAGCTGGATCACGCCTGCGATAGCCCCATATTCTGTACTGTGCAGGTGCGAAGGAGCCGCGTCTTCAAGAGCAGCCAAAGCCTCTCCTCGATTGTTCACCAGTCCACTCGGATGGGCTGGCCATGAACGTTTCCAGCGCTCCCTTGGCGGGCTGCCCGGCGCTGGTGCTCAACGCCGATTTCCGCCCGCTTTCCTATTATCCGCTTTCGCTCTGGCCTTGGCAGGAGGCGGTGAAGGCTGTCTTCCTCGAGCGCGTCGATGTCGTGGCGCATTACGACCATGTCGTGCACTCGCCGTCGTTCGAGATGAAGCTGCCGAGCGTTATCTCGCTGCGCGACTATGTGCACCAGGATCGCCCGCCGGCGTTCACGCGCTTCAACGTATTCCTGCGCGATGGTTTTGCTTGCCAGTATTGCGGCGTGCCGGACGATTTGACCTTCGATCACGTCGTGCCGCGCTCGAAAGGCGGGCGCACGACGTGGGAGAACATCGTCACGGCTTGCGCGCCCTGCAATCTGCGCAAGGGCGGCAAATACGTGCATCACGCCAATATGCGTCCGCGCCGCAAGCCGCGCCGCCCGACCATGCACGAGCTCCAGCACAGCGGCCGGCGTTTCCCGCCGCACCACCTGCACGAAAGCTGGATGGATTATCTCTACTGGGACGTCGAACTGGACGCTTAGCGTCTAGAGCAGGCGCGCTGCGTGGATGTGCCCATCCGGCGAGTGCAGCCATGTGCGTGCGTAGCTTTGGTCGCTTTCGTCCTCTCGCTGGAGCCTCGCTTCGAGCTTGGCCGCCGCAACGCGCAGCAGCGCTTCGCCGCGCGCGGTTTGGCGTTCGATGAAAGCGGGTGCGTCCAGGAGCGGCTCTGCCAAAGGACTACCCGACGCAACCAACGTGGCGGCGGCTAAGGCTTGCAGGCAGTTCATGGCAATCTCCCTCGATCGAGCGAGGGGATAGCCGGGTTGCGTTGCGCGCGTTCGTCAGCGCTTGCAACAAAGCTGAAATGTTAGGGAACGACAGCCGCTACCCGCGTTGCGGTCTCGTTGAAGTTTTCGCCCAGCGCTACGCCCAAAGCCTGAACAGCGGCGATCACCGCGACTGAGATCAACGCGGCCATCAGGCCGTATTCGATCGCGGTGGCGCCTCGTTCATCACGGAGAAAACGCGAGATCATGCGACGCTCCGTTCCATCAGGCGCTTCACCAGAACAACGTCGGCGGGCGGCATTTCGACTGAGGGCAATTCAGCCGGTTTCACCCAGCGTGCGTCGGCGGCAGCGTTCGGGTCGAGCTTGATCACCCCGCCAAACTTGGTGGCGACATAGAGCGGCATCAGCAGATGGAAATCCGGATAGGCGTGCGATGCGAACGCAAACGGATCGAGAGAGTCAGGCTCGACGGTCAAATCCAGTTCCTCTTTCAGCTCCCGGCTCAAAGCCTGCTCTGGCGCTTCGCCAGGCTCGACCTTGCCTCCAGGAAACTCCCACAGCCCGCCAAGCTGCTTCGATTGAGGACGCTGCGTGATCAGCACGCGCCCCGATGGGTCAAACAAGGCGGCTGCTGCTACTAAGAGAAGCCGCCTTGAACCGGGAGCATCGCCGATCTGCATGAAAATGCCGTGAGGAAGGATGGTTGAAACGCATCAACCTTTCCGCGCCGTTTACGACGTTGGCAAGCCTTCTTCCGTCAGCGCTTGCTGCACAGCAGGCCGCGCTTGCA
This sequence comes from Hyphomonadaceae bacterium, assembly GCA_019753105.1. Classification (GTDB taxonomy): domain Bacteria; phylum Pseudomonadota; class Alphaproteobacteria; order Caulobacterales; family Aquidulcibacteraceae; genus Vitreimonas. The sequence goes on along the minus strand of JAIELJ010000015.1, from coordinate 52,252 downwards.
CGCGCAGGAAGTAGGCTTCGAGCTTCGGGTAAGCGGAGAGGTCGATCTTGAACGCCTTCGCCCAGCGAAGGACCGTAAATGCGTATGCATCCGCGACCGAGAACGCGCCCAACACATAGTCCTGATCGCCTAGCTTCTGCGTGAAGAGGCCCCAGCGATTTTGCACGAGCTTGATCGTTGCATCGCGGACTTCATCGTTCGGCTTCTTGAACAGCGGGCTTGTGCCTTTGTGCAGTTCGGTGGCGATGAAGTTGAGCGTCTCCAGTCCGCGCCACTTGGCGAAGCCTTCGCTTGGCAACAGCGCCTTCGATGGCGCGAGCGAATCGAGGTATTGCAGCAGAACTTGCGCTTCAGTGAGGATCTCGCCGTCGTCGGTTTCAAGCGCGGGAACCGCGCCTTGCGGATTTATGGTGTAGAAATCCTTGCCGCTCTCAGTGGTGCGCTCTGCGCCGAACGTCACTTTGTCAAGCGTAGCGTCGAGGCCGGCTTCGCGGCTGACGATGTGCGGCGCCAGTGAGCAGGCGCCGGGGGCGTAGTGAAGTCGCATTGGGTTCTCCGCTGAAATCGTGCTTGCGGAGTTAGCGCGCTGCCCCGAGCGCTCAAGTGTCAGCGGTGTGACCGGCCGACGAGCGGGAGCAAGCTCTGAGCTCGCTCCCGCCGAGACGTCGTTAGACGGCTTTCAGGTTGATCGCGGAATCGCGGCCTTGGCGATCCTTCTCAAGATCGAACGAGACCTTCTGGCCATCGGCCAGACCGCTCATGCCCGAACGCTCAACGGCGGAAATGTGGACGAACACGTCCTTGCCGCCGCCGTCTTGCGCGATAAAGCCGAAACCTTTGGTGGTGTTGAAAAACTTCACAGTACCGACAGCCATTGCCGTCTCCTTTTGCATTAGCGGCCCGCGTGGACCTTCCACGGCAGGCGCCGATTTTTCGAGGGAAACAGCAGACATCCGGCGCGAGTTGCGAGGATCAAAGCGTGACGCGACGAGATCGACCGGGGCGATATGGGCGATTTTGCCCGATCTGGCAAACAACGAGTTGTTAATCGGACGGATTCCAGCCGCCATCGCGCCGAAAACGGCGTTCCGAAGGAGGGCGGAGACGCGAGATTTGCGCCTTGAGTAGTTCATAGGGCGCCATTTCTGGCGCCGACGCTTGGCTCGCGTCTCCCGTGACGGCGGATGACGGCTCGGCACGGGGAGGTGTTTCACTCCCTTGGCTCGATCGCCGCCAGCGTGCGGGTTGGCGAGTTCCAGCGCCAATCCCCGGTGCGCTCCGGTCGGATGTTCCCCGCCGGCTTCCGTTTCGACGTGATCACGCTTGGCGCTGTACCCGGCATTGGGTCAACCAGCATGGCCCTGGCGCCTTGCGTCACTCATACAAGCTTCACGCATTTCCCGGGATGCGCGCGGCCATGTTGTACAAGATCATCGAAACATCACGCTCGTCACATCGTCTTCGCGTTGCCAGAACAGGGATCAACTGCCCTCCATGCGAAGACGATGAGTGCATGATACGACTGGTTTGAGGTGGGTCGGATAGAGGGCCGCGTATCCCCGTTTTCACCCATCCCCGGAGCGCGGCAACGCCGCAAGTCCGGGGCCCATAGACACGCATGGCTGGAATCTATCCTCGGAATAGAGGTGTGCTTATGATCCAATGATGTGCATCAGCTCTTCGTCATTCCGGGGCAATGCGTGAGCATTGAGCCCGGAACCCAGGGGCAAACGACGAGCTTGCGGCCCCTGGGTTCCGAGCCTCGCTTCGCGATCCCGGAATGACGGGCTTCAAAAAGTTGCAGAAGATGGGAGCGCGATAGGTCCGCTTTTCGCCGATAGCAGACGCTAAGTTGCTGCTGACGTTTAGTGCTGCTTAGTCGGGATCGCTATTCCGTCGACAGCGAACGTCGACCCAACACCGAGTTCTGAGCGAAGGGAAATCGTATAGTTCATCAAGGAAGCCATGCGCTTTGCTATGGAAAGCCCGAGCCCTAACCCTTGAGCATCGCGATCGTCATCAAGCTGCTGGTAATCCTGAAAAATTCGATCGAAATCCGAGGATGAAATCCCTACACCAGTGTCTGTCACCCCAACCGATATGCCGTCCCTGGACGTTTGCGTCCAGACTCGCACCTCGCCGGCATGGGTGTAGCGTACGGCGTTGGAGACGAAATTGCTGATGATCCTTTCCAGCAACAGCGGATCGCTGACCACGAAACAAGCCTCAGTTGGGGTCGTGAGGTGAAGACCTTTCTTGTCCGCCAGCGGTTTTACGCTTGCGGCGACACGCTGCAAGATCGGCTGCAAGTCAAACTCGCAAATGGTTGGTTTGAGTACGCCTGCGTCTAAGCGGGAAACATTGAGTAACGCATCCAAAATGCTTCCAATGGATTCCAGCGCGTAAGAGGCATTTTCACATACCGATTTCAGTTGCCGATCGACGAGCTTGGTTGAGAGTATGTCGACGTAAAAGTGCGCCGCCTGTAGCGGCTGACGAAGATCGTGACTGGCCATTGCAATGAGGCGAGACTTAAACTCGTGGGCTCGCTCCGCTTCAGCGCGCGCAGCCTCTTCTCGGGCGAGACCTGCTAACTTGAGTGCACTACGTTCTCGCTCTTCAAGGAAAACCGCCAACGGAAGTACCGTGATGGCGACCGCAGCGACATACAGCTGAACCAACAACAGAACGCCGCGCTGTTCGTCAAAACCGGGCCAAGCGGATGGCGGGTGACCTCCAACAGTGAAGGCGGTCCAAACCACTAGCAGAGTGCCTAGGCCAGTGAGTGCGCCTGCAACACCGAATTCGAATGCGATGCCAACGATGAGAGGCAAGAATATCAATCGCGGAACCGGACTTTGGGTAATCGCGCCGACTACCCCCACCGCCACGACCGCAGCGACAAGGATAGAGAAAAGCCGCGGGCGCTCGCGAACTTTTCGCCACCGCGTTTCTGCGAGGCCATGGAAGAGAGGAAAAAAGATCACGAGACCGAGCGCATCGACCGCAAACGAGATCACGAGGTCGCGCAATGTAGGGGGCTGGCTAGTCAGAAAGAACAAGCCAGCCAGTACGGCAGCCGAAGTGAGCGCACTTAGCATGGACGATATGATGAAGCCCACTAAGCGAGCGCTCGCCTCGGAGGCTTCCGCCCATCGAGAAAACAACCAAGCGAACAGCGCAGTCTCGCTTAGATCTGCCACCAGAAACGATATCGAGGCGCGCAGCGGGTCGCCAACCGCAAAGTGTGCAAGGAGATGACCCAATCCGGCCAGCAACAACGTTTGAGGCCATTTGCTTTTGGGAAGCGACACCAGCGCCGCAGCCAGCAAAGCGTTACTGAGCCACAACGCTTGCGCAAATGAGTCAAAACGCGTGAATGCTAAGCAAGCATATGCAAGAACGAAGTAGGCGAACGCGACCGCAAGCGGGTGCCACCGCCCCATTCTGCAACCCCCGAATCACGACAACTATAAGTATACCACTGCGCGAGTAGCCTGGACTCGGTCCGATGAGATGTGAGTTTGCTGAACCGCTCGAATTGTTTGCGTCAGCGCGCCTATTGGAAGATCTGGGCCAATAGCGGACCTCAACTCCGATAATCCCCGTTGATCTCGACATAGCGTTTGGTCAGGTCGCACGTCCACATCACGGCGCGGCCGGCGCCGGGGCCGACGGTTACGGTGATCTCCAATTCATCGCGTTTCATGTAAGCGCTCATGGCGGCTTCGTCGTAGTCGGGGCTGACCATGCCGTCGCGGGCGGCGTAGAGATCGCCGAAGCGGACGCTCAGCATTTCGCGCTTCAGTGGCTGATCGGAGCGGCCTGCGGCGGCGACGATACGGCCCCAGTTTGCGTCTTCGCCGGCGATGGCGGTTTTGACCAGCGGGCTCTCGGAAATCGTGCGCGCGATAATCTTGGCGCTGGCGTCGCTCGCGGCGCCGTCGACGATGACTCTCACGAGCTTGGTCGCGCCTTCGCCGTCGCGGACGATCTGGATGGCGAGATCGCGTAGCACGCCGCTTAGCGCTTCGCGGAAGGCGGCGAGGCGCGGATCGTGTGCGTCGGCGATCGGCGGGACTTTCGCTTGGCCGGTTGCGAAGAGCAGCACGCAATCATTGGTGCTGCGGTCGCCATCGACGGTGATGGCGTTGAAGCTGGTCTCAGACTCGGCCTTGAGCAGCGTCTTCAGGATCGGCGCGGAGAGGGCGGCGTCGGTGAAGACGAAGGCGAGCATCGTCGCCATGTTCGGCGCGATCATGCCCGAGCCCTTGGCGATGCCGGCGATGTTCACGGTGACGCCGTCGATCTCGCACGTTGCGCCCGAGCCTTTTGGGAAGGTGTCGGTGGTCATGATCGCGGAGGCGGCGTCGAACCAGTTCACTGGATGGAGCGACAAGTCCGGCATCGCGCGCGCGATCTTCGCGTCATCGAGCAGCACGCCGATGACGCCGGTGGAGGCAGCCAGGATCTCACGCGTCTCGACGCCAATATGCGCGCAGGCGCTTTCCAGTGCGCGCTTGCACGCGGCGTCGCCTGCGGGGCCGGTGAAGGAATTGGCGCAGCCAGCGTTGACGAGCAGCGCGCGTGCGCCGCCGCGCGTGGCGGAGAGCGCTTGCTTGCACCAATCGGTCGGCGCGGAGCCCACGGCATTGGTGGTGAAGACGCCTGCCGCGCGCGTGCCTTCGGGCATGCGCATGAGCAGAAGATCAGGGCGCTCGTGCTTGTAGAAACCAGCGCGGCCGATCGCGGCCTCAAGGCCCGCGATCGCGGGCAGGTCAGGAAAACGCGCGGGCGCGAGCGGGCTGATCGGATGCGTCATGCGCGACGTTTGATCCGAGGCGCGGGCGATGCACAACTGGTTTTATGGCCACCGGCCGTCACAAGGTCGGATCGCGGGCCTACGGCCCGCACTTGTACAAAGGCGGTGCGTGTGTCGATGCGGGCCGGAGGCCCGCGATCCAACCTGCAAGCGACGCTGCTACTGCGTTGGCCCTTCGTCGCTCGGCTGCGGCTGCGGCGCTGGCGCTTGTGCGGCTGGCGCCGGCGCGGGCGCTTGTTGTGGTGCTGGATCAACGCCCACGACGCCGCCCGGGCCCATCGGGAACGGGAAGGGCGGTGCGGCTTGGCCAGGAGCCGCTGCCGCATCCGGTGCCGGACGCAACGGCTCTTGCGGCGTAGCGTCGGCGGGCGCGGGCGTCTCTTCGCCTGGATCGAGCGCGATTTCCGGTTCCCGCAGGCGCTCGATGCGCGCGTCGCGCTCAAGCCGTTCGTGCAGACGCGTGATCTCCTGGAACCGGAGCCAGTCGACGATGCGCGGACGCAGCTCTTCGAGGCTCGGCACACCGCGCTCGCGGCGATCGTCCAGGCGGACGAGATACCAGTGGTTCTCAAACGAGATTGGGCCGACGACCGTGCCCGTGTTGATGTCGACGACGGCGGCGCGGATCGGCGCTGCAACGTCGTTCAGCAACGACCAGCCAAGATCGCCGCCGTCCGGAGCGGATTCGCGGTCGGAAGAGAGCTCAAAAGCGAGGGCTTCGAACCTTTCGCCGCCATCGAGCCTTCTTTTGGCCGCGTCAGCCAATTCTCGTGTGGCGAATTCCATATGACGCAAATGCACTTCCGAGCCTTGGCCCAAACGGCCGGCGTTCTCTTCATAGAGCCGGCGGATGGCGTCTTCGTCGGTCGCGATCTGGTCGATTTCTTCGTAGATGGCGGCGGCCAGAACGCGCTCGCGCGCGTTTTCGAGTTGGCGGCGGACGTCACCGGCGCGGTCGAGCCCGCGCGCTTCGGCCTCCATGGAGAACAAGCGGAATTGGATCAGTTCCTCAAGCGCAACGAAAAAGGCGTCGGAATTGGCGTCGAGGTCTTCGCCCTCTTGCATGAAGCCGCGCGCGACGGCGTGGGCGCGGACGTCTTCGATATAGATCGGCCGGCCGTTAACGGTCGCGGCGACGACGGGATCGTCGATGCCTTGGCCGTCAGTGCTGGAATCACGGCCGAGGCCGCAGCCGGCGAGGGTGAGGCCAATGGCCAAGCCCATGGCCAAAAGACCGGCCTTGGAGAGGAAATTCTTTCGGGGCGCCATGCGTTCTGCTCTCTGGAACTGACGGCAGCGTGCAAGGCCTGCGCCTCGAGAGGCCCATCTGGGCTTACCCGTCGGGTCGCATTGACACCGCCCAGGGCCGCTCTTAAGTCTCGCGAACGCACCCGTCCAGAGTGTTTACGCACTTCGGCGCGCGTCGGTGGGACTAGAAAAAGCCAACCAGCTCAACACTTTAAGCCCATCCTCCCGCGCCCTGTCCTGCTCGGCGCATCAACATTAAGATTGCGCCTATGCTGAACCTCGCCAAGCAGATTTTCGGCTCCGTCAACGACCGCAAAGTCCGCCACTTGCGCCCGACCGTGGCGCGCATCAATGCGCTCGAGCCGACCTTCGAAGCGCTCTCCGACGAAGCGCTCCGTAACAAGACAAGCGAATACCGTCACAAACTCGCGCGCGGCGCGAAGATCGACGAGATCCTGCCGGAAGCGTTCGCGACCGTCCGCGAGGCGTCAAAGCGCACGCTGGGCCTGCGCCACTTCGACGTCCAGATGATGGGCGGCATGTTCCTGCATAACGGCAAGATCGCCGAAATGCGCACGGGCGAAGGCAAGACGCTCGTCGCCACGCTGCCGGTTTACCTCAATGCGCTCGAGAGCCGCGGCGTTCACGTCATCACGGTGAACGATTATCTCGCCAAGCGTGACAGCGAGTGGATGGGTCAAGTCTATCGCTTCCTCGGCCTTTCTGTCGGCGTGATCGTGCACGGGCTTTACGATAACGAGCGCCGCCAAGCTTACGCCGCCGACATCACCTACGGCACCAACAACGAATTCGGCTTCGACTATCTTCGCGACAACATGAAGTATTCGCTGGGCGAGATGGTTCAGCGCGGCCACCGCTTCGCGATCGTCGACGAAGTCGACTCGATCCTGATCGACGAAGCGCGCACGCCGCTCATCATTTCGGGCCCCACCGAAGATCGCAGCGAATTCTACAAAACCATGGACACGCTCATCCCGCTGCTGCGCGACGAGCACTACGAGCATGACGAGAAGCAACGCTCGGTGACCTATACCGAGACGGGCTCGGAAACGATCGAAGAGATGCTTGCCGAACGCGGCATGCTGCAAGGTTCGCTCTACGAGCCGTCGAACATCTCGCTCGTGCACCACGCCAACCAAGCGCTGCGCGCGCACAAGCTCTTCCACAAAGACAAAGACTACATCGTCAAGGACGGCGAAGTGGTTCTGGTCGACGAGTTCACCGGCCGCATGATGCATGGCCGCCGCTTGTCGGAAGGTCTGCACCAGGCGATCGAAGCCAAGGAAGGCGTGAACGTCCAGCCTGAAAACCAGACGCTGGCCTCGATCACGTTCCAGAACTATTTCCGCTTGTACGATAAGCTCGGCGGCATGACCGGCACGGCTTCGACCGAAGCCGCCGAATTCGGCGATATCTATAAGCTCGACGTCGTCGAAATCCCGACGAACCGCCCGGTCAAGCGCATCGACATCGATGACGAGGTCTACCGGACGGCGAAGGAAAAATACAAAGCCATCATCGCTGACATCGAAGAGACGCACCGTCGCGGTCAGCCTGTGCTGGTCGGCACGGTCTCGATCGAGAAGTCGGAATATCTCTCTGGCCTGCTGAAGCAGCGCGGCATTCCGCACCAAGTGCTGAACGCGCGTTATCACGAGCAGGAAGCGACAATCGTCGCGCAAGCCGGCGTGCCGGGCGCTGTGACGATCGCCACCAACATGGCCGGCCGCGGCACCGACATTCAGCTTGGCGGCAATTTGGACATGCGTCTGAAGACGGCGCTCAAGGGCGATGAAACGCCGGATCAGATCGCCGCGCTCAAGAAGCAAATCCAAGCCGACATCGACGCCAAGAAGCAGGTCGCGCTTGCCGCTGGCGGTCTCTACGTTCTCGGCACTGAGCGTCACGAAAGCCGCCGTATCGATAACCAGCTGCGTGGCCGTACCGGCCGTCAGGGCGACCCGGGCAAATCGAAATTCTATATCTGTCTCGAAGACGATCTGCTGCGTATCTTCGCCGCTGATCGCCTCGATGCGATCATGCGCGGCTTGGGCATCCAAGAAGGTGAGGCCATCGTCCACCCGTGGATGAACAAGGCGCTCGAGACTTCGCAGCGCCGCGTCGAACAGCGCAACTTCGAAATTCGTAAGAACCTGCTGAAGTACGACGACGTCATCAACGATCAGCGCAAGGCGATCTTTGAACAACGCATCGAGTTCATGCGCACCGCCGACGTTGCGCCGATCATTCGCGACATGCGCCACGACGTTGTCGAGAAGCTAGTCTGGCGCTCGATGCCGGAGAAGGCGTATCCGGAGCAGTGGAACACCGCCGAACTCATGGTCGAAGCGGAAGAGATTTTCGATCTCAAGCTGCCGATCGATGCGTGGGCGGGCGAAGAAGGCATCGCGCAACAGGAAATCATCGAGCGCATGACGCGCGCGGTCGATCAAGCTTATGCGCAAAAGGCCGCCATGCTCGGGCCGGAGCGTCTGCGCGCGGTCGAAAAGCAAGTGCTGCTCTCCGTCGTCGACATGCGCTGGCGCGAGCACTTGTCGTTGCTGGACCATCTGCGCTCGGTCATCCACTTGCGCGGCTACGCCCAGCGCGATCCGCTGAACGAGTTCAAGACCGAAGCGTTCACATTGTTCGAGCGCATGCTGCTCGATTTGCGCACGACCGTGACGCGCATGCTGCTACGCTTGCAGATCGGCCAGGCCGACGAAGTCGCGCAGCGTCCGCTTCAGCCGCCAAGAACGTTCGAGATCCACCAGAATCCGGACACCGGCGAGAACGAGATGGTCCAACGCGATGCGCCAGCACTCGCGCCGGACGGCTTCGATCGCCACAATCCGGCAACCTGGGGCAAAGTCTCGCGCAACGCGCCGTGCCCATGCGGCAGCGGCAAGAAGTTCAAGTACTGCCACGGCCAAGCTGAAGCGCAGAGCGCTTAAGCGAGGCGACAATCGAAATGAGAAGGGCGCGGCCTTACGGTCGCGCCCTTTGTTTTTGTGCTCGCCGTTCCGGCTACGGCCCAGCCGCCGGTGCGGCGAGTTCGGTGATCAGCGAACGCCAGTGGGTGAGGCCGGTGTAGAGCGCGTCGGTTGGGATGCGTTCGTTCAGGCCGTGTGCAAAGGAGTCGCTGCCGCGGATGAAAACGCCGCCGACGCCGTACACGGGGATCCCCGCTGCGCGGAAGAAGAGCCCATCGGTCGCGCCTGCCGACATGTAAGGCGTGATCACCAAGTCGGGATAGCGCGCATGCACGGTGCGCGTCACGGCCTGCATCACGTCCGCGCGCAAGGGCGACGCATCGCTGAAGTTTGACGGGCCAAGCTGGGCGACTTCAACGCCGCTGCCGGCGATGGCGCGTAGCTCGCTCAGAACATCATCGACTGGCACGCCCGGAAAGATGCGGCAATTCACGGTCGCGGTCGCGGTTTGCGGCAGCGCGTTTTCGGCGTGGCCGCCGCTCAGCATGGTGGCGACGCACGTCGTGCGCATCATATTGCCCATCGACGTGCGCCCGAGCATGCGTTGCAGCGCGCGATCGGTGGGGCGCTCGGCGAAGCGGCGCATGGCTTGGCCTTCCGGGCCTGGAAACGCGGCGGCGGCATTGCGGAAGCTCGCTAGCGTCGTCTCGTTCCATTGGATCGGAAACTCGAAGGAGCGCAAACGCTGCAGCGCTTCGCTGAGTTCATAGATCGCATTGTCCGCACGCGGCGCTGAGGAGTGGCCGCCTTGATTGCGCACCGTGAACGTGAAGCTCGCATAGGTCTTCTCTGCCGTCTGCACGACGTAAGTGAGCGCGCGGCCGTCGGGCGCGAGCTGGCCGCCGCCGGCATCTGAGTTGAGCGCGAACTCGGCATCGCCCAGCAGGGCGCGGTGATTGGCGAGCAGGGCTTGCGTGGTGAGGCCTGTGGTTTCCTCGTCGCCGCTGAACCAGAGAATGAGATCGCGTGTCGGGCGGAAGCCTTCGGCGCGGAGCGTCAGGAAGGTCGATGCGATATGAACGAGGCCCGCCTTGTTATCGAGCACGCCGCGCCCGAACAGCATGCCGTTCTCTTCAACGAGCGTGAACGGATCGCGCTCCCATTCCTCGCGCAGCGCCGGCACAACATCCATGTGCGCGAGAAAGAGGATCGGCCGCCCACCGCCGCCATCGCCGCGATAGCGCACGAGCAGGCCAGCGGAGTCGCCGCCATTGATGATGTGCACATCTTCGGCGGCAAAGCCGCCGGCGCGGAAGCGCTCCGCCAAGCGGTTCGCCAGAATGATGTTTTGATCACCGGTAGCGGTGTTGACGCCAACGGTTTGCTCGATGAGTTCGCGCGCCTGGCGCCGCTCGCTGTCGCTCTGCGCCGAAGCCGGCGCTGCGAGGCATGCAATGCACGCAAATGCCAGCGCTAACGACCGTCGAACCATGAACCCCTCCCGCTTTTTCGCGATGCTGGAGCCCGGTTAGCGCTTTGGCAAGGGATTGGCGGCAAACGTTAACGCGAGATGACCGCGACCCATGCCTCCGTGGACGCCGGCGCGCCACGCCGCGTCGAATCTGGCCGCGTCGATGCCGCGCGTTGGGAGGTCGCTGCCGCTGCGCTTTGCCTGGTGCAGTTCTCGGAACCTTTCTTTGCCGCACTCGCGCAAAGCCAGGGCGCGACGGACCCGCCAGGCTATGCGCGAATTTTCTTTCTGCCGGTCTATGCGTTTCTCGGCTGGGTGATCTGGCGTCAGGCGCGCACGGCGGCACAAACCGCGCTCGCTGTTCCGCTGCTGATCGGAATGCTGGCGCTGGCTGGGCTTTCGACGCTCTGGTCGATCGATTCCGGCGGAACGCTGCGGCGTTCGGTTTGGCTTGGCCTCACGATGGGGTTCGGCCTCTATCTCGCTTGGCGCTACGAATGGCCGAAGCTTGTCACTGTGATCGCTGGCGCCTTTGTTGTGTTGATCGCCGGTTCGCTTCTCGTTGGCGCGCTTGCGCCGAGCATTGGCCGCATGACGTTCGAACATCCCGGCGCTTGGTCTGGACTCTGGACGCATAAGAATACGCTTGGCGGCATCATGGCGCTCGGCGTTTGTGTTTGTGTTGCAGCGTCCGTGGTTGAACCGCAGCGGCGCTTGCTTTGGCTCGGCGCTGCGCTGGGCGCTTTTGCGCTTGTGCTGCTCTCAACATCGAAGACGGCTTTGCTTGCGAGTCTCCTTGGCCTTGCTGTGATGGGCGCGTGCGCGCTGGCGCGTCAGGGGCCGTTGCAAACCGTACTTGTAAGTGCAGCTGCGCTCGCTTCTGTTGTGATTGGCGTCAGCATCGTCACGCTCGCGCCCGATCTGGTGGTCGCCGTCATCGGGCGCGATCTCACGCTCACGGGGCGCACCGACATTTGGGAAGCGGCAGCGCCCGCGGTCGCTGCCCAACCATGGTTCGGCTACGGCTATTACGCGTTCTGGCTCCCCGATAACGGCCCTGCTTTTTGGGTGCGTGAGGCGGTCGCGTGGGAAGTGGCGTCGGCGCACTCGAGCTGGCTTGAGATGGCGCTCGGCATGGGGCGCATCGGCGTTGCGTTGTTCGCGCTGCAACTGGTCGCAACGCTCTGGCGTGGTGCGGGCGCGGTTGCGCGCAGCGATGCTGGGCTCTGGGCGCCGGCGTTTCTGGCGGCGTTCGCGATGTACACGCTCTCGGAGAGCCACGCGCTGCAAGCCAACAATCTGTTTTGGACAATCTATGTGGCGGTCGCGGCGCGACTCGCTTTGGATGCGCGCGCATGACGGCAACTTTGATCCTTGGCGTCGACCCTGGCCTCAATAATTGCGGCTGGGGATTGATCCTGAGCGAAGGCTCGCGCTTGAGCCATGTCGCGCACGGCGTGATCAAGCCGCCAGCGCAACAGCAACTCGCATCGCGCTTGCTTTGCTTGCTCGATGAACTGAGCGCCGTGATCGAACAGCATCAACCGCACGAGTGCGCCGTTGAAGAGACGTTCGTGAACTCGAACGCGCGCGCGGCATTGGCGCTTGGACAGGCGCGCGGTGTAGCGCTGGCGGCGGCGGCGCGTCGCGGCGTCGTGGTCGCTGAATACGCACCGACGACGATCAAGAAAGCAGTCGTCGGTTCGGGCAGCGCCGACAAAACCCAGATTGCGTTCATGGTGCGCCGTCTGTTGCCGACGGCAGGAGAGGTAAGCGCTGACGCCGCGGATGCGCTGGGCGTAGCGCTTTGCCACGCGGCGCACGGCGGCTTCAGGCGGCGGGCCGGCGCTTAGATCTCGCGGGAACCGCAGCGCTGCTGACGCGTTCTTGGCCGATGGGCCGCGTTGCGGCGGCCTGGACCGGTGCACGGGGCTCGGGATGGCCGAAGACACGCCGCTTAACAACGACGCCGCGCGGCTCCTCGCGATGAGCGAAGCGCGCCTTCGCGGCGTGCTCGATAGCATCTCGGACGGCTTCTACGCTCTCGATCGAGACTGGTGTTTCACCGAATTCAACGCCGCCGCTGAGAAGTATTTCGGCATTGAACGCGAGCACATTGTCGGGCGCAGTTATTGGGATTTCGCCAGCGCGGTGCACGACGATTTCAAGGTAATCCTGCGCGCAGCGATGAACGGCGCGCCGATGGCGATGATGGAGTCGCAATCACTCTACCGGCCAGGGCGCTATGTCGAGCTGCGCATCGCGCCGACCGCGGAAGGGCTCTGCGTTGCACTGACCGACGTTACCGAGCGTTGGCTCGCGCGCAATCGTTTGGAAGAGGTAGTCGCCGAGCGCACCGCCGAATTGCGAGAGCGCGAGGCGCAGCTGCGCCAGGCGCAAAAACTCGAGGCGTTGGGCCAGCTCACCGGCGGCGTGGCGCACGATTTCAACAATCTTCTGATGGTGATCTCCGGCGGTCTCAACATGCTGGAGCGCTCCGACACGCCGGAGAGGCGGGCGATGATCACTGCGCGCATGCGCGAAGCTGTCGAACGCGGCGCTAACCTGAGCAAGCAGCTGCTGGCGTTTTCTCGGCGTCAGGATATCTCGCCGAAATCCATCGCGCTCAAAGAGTATTTCGCTGGCCTCTGTGATCTTTTGAACCGCAGCCTCGGCGTGAACGTGCGCGTCTCTATCAATGTCGACGGCGCTGACCCGGTTTTTGCCGATCCCGATGCGCTGCAACTCGCCATCCTCAACCTCGCGGTCAACGCACGCGATGCGATGGGCGATGGCGGCGTCGTGCGGATTGCCGCGAAGAATGGAGCGCCAAATGACGCCGACGCGCCGTTCGTAAGCATCGCTGTCAGCGATACCGGTGCGGGCATCTCGCCGGAGTTGATCGACAGGATATTTGAACCGTTTTTCACCACCAAGGATATCGGCCGCGGTTCGGGCCTTGGGCTCGCGCAAGTGCACGGCTTTGCGCAGCAATCGGGTGGCCGCATTGAAGTGGCGTCAAGCCGAGGTGAGGGCGCGACGTTCACGCTCGTGCTGCCACGTGGCAATCCCGCCGAGACGGCTGCTGCCACCCCTGCCGCCAATTCCGAAGCCGCAGCGCATTTCGATGGCGACGTGCTGCTCGTATAGGACGACGAAGCCGTGGCCGACATGACAGGCGCGATGTTGGAGCATCTGGGCTGGCGTGTGCGCCGTGTCGCGAGTGCTGAGCAGGCGCTTGCCGCGCTGAGAGACGGCGCAGCCGCCAATCTTGTGTTTTCCGATGTGATGATGCCGGGCGGCAAGAACGGCATCGAACTCGCGCGCGAGGTTCGCGCCACATATGCCGGGTTGCCGGTTATTCTGGCGAGCGGCTATGCGGACTCGGTGCGGAGAGAAGCCGAAGCGCAGGGCCTTACGCTTCTCGCCAAGCCGTTCGAGACATCGACGCTCGCAAACGCCATTCGGCGCGCCACGTTGCTTCAGACGCGCGTCACCAACCCGTAGGCCAGCAGCGACGCGATCAAGGCCGTTGGCTTGGCGCTTCTGATGTCGGCCAGGGTGAACGGCTTGCCGCTCAAGGCGAGCTGCACGTCCGCTAAGCTTTCCGCCGCAAACGTCAGTTCGCCGCCCGGGCAGATAATCACCACATCGCCTGCATCGTCCGCGATCCGGAACGGCGCGTTGGCGCGCGCTTGAAAGCGTTCCTCGATTCCGGGGCCGTGTGCGCCTTCGTTGATGGCGTTGCGGTTATCGGCGCCGCGCGAGCGGATGAAGGTGTCGACCATCAGATCGAGTGCGGGATCAAGCTGCGCCTCGCGCGCGATCGTCTGCATCACTTCGGCGAATTGCTTTCGCGCGCCATCGCGGTTGAAGCCGGATCGCGCAAAGCCCGCCGGCAACGAGCGGCGAAGCTCTGGTGAGCGCAGCGCCGCTTCCGAAACCGCTTCGAGCATCAAGTCGGCCCAGGTGCGCGTGATGAGGCCGACGGTGACGTGCAGCGAGGGATGCTCGCCCGAAGTCGATGCGTCGTGCATCAGGCCGCGCGGGACGTAGGCGCAGTCACCGGCCTTCAGCACGAATTCCTGCTTCAGCTCGCCCGCCTGATACTTGTCAGGCTCGAAGCCTTCGCCGCGATACGGTGTGTCGATCGGCTTGTCGTAAAGCCGCCACGCCTTTTCGCCTTCAACCTGGATCACGAGCACGTCGTGATTGTCGTAGTGCGTACGGAAGCCCTGCGCGTTGGGGGGCGTCAGATAGGTGTTCGTCTGCACGTGCGACGAGAAGGTGTGCTCCAGCCCGCGGCAGAGCCGGGCAAGTGAAGGCGTGAACTGATGCGCCTGATTGAGAATGATCGTCGCGCCGCGGCGATAAAGATCAGCGACAGCACCGCGATCGATATAGCCGGCGTCATCGATGAACTCTTCCGTTTTAAGTTCACGTGACGCATCAGCCAGCGCGAGCTGACCTTGCTTCAGATCAAGGCCTGTGACGATACGATCGACGTCGTCGATCGTCAGCAGACCGGCGAAGCGCTGCGGCTGGTTATGCAGCGTGATGAGCGCTTCGCGCTCGTAAACGTGCTCGAAGAAATGCGCGACCCGCTCGGGTCCAATGATCGAACCGAGCGGGTCGTCGAGCCAAGGCTCGCTATGTGACACTAGCGATTACCAGTTGCGGCGTGGGCCACGGCCGTAATTGCCACGGTCAGCGTAGGAGCCGCTATCGCCGTCGGTGCGGCCAGTCGGCGATGAGCGTGTTGCGCCGCGACCGTTGCCGGCGCGGTCAGCGTTGCCGCCGGCGTCGCTATCGGTGAGACCGGTGCGGTTGCCACCGCCGCCGCCACGACCGTTGCCGACCGGATCGCTCGGATCGTTATCGGTTACGCCAGTCGTGCCGCCACCACCGCCGCCGCCGCGGCCGTAGCCGGCGCGGTCGGAGCCGTTGCCGCTGTCGCTATCCGTGAGGCCGGTGCGGCCGTAACCGGCGCGGTCGGCGTAGGCGCCGGAATCGCTATCGGTGCGGCCGGTGTAGTTCTGTGCAGCAGCTTCTCCGGTGATGATGGCGCCAGCGCCGCCAATGATCGCGGCCGAGCCCGCAACGCGCGCCATAAATGAGCGGCGATTCAAACGCTTTTTGTCCGACATCGGTCTCCCCAAAAGTCAGCGCCGGCCCGACTTGCGAGCCGCTCGCATCAAACTCTTCCCTCAAACACGAATCTAACACCGCGTGCGACGGTTTGGCACGCGCGAACGTCTCGCAACTAGCCCGCATTTATGGGGCTACCAAATCGTGACGCGCTCTTCTGGCGGCAGGTAAAGTGCATCGCCAGGTTGAACGTTAAAGGCTTCGTACCACGCATCCATATTGCGCGCCGGGCCGTTGATCCGATACCGCGCGGGCGAGTGCGGGCCTGTCATCACCTGATTGCGCAGCGCTTGTTCGCGCTGAATCATTTTGCGGTGTTGGGCGCGGCCCATGAAGAAGCGCTGCAGGCCGGTCGTGCCTTCGAGCACAGGCGGCTCTTCGCCGTTCAATGAAATGCGATAGGCGTGCAACGCAACTTGCAATCCGCCGCAATCGCCGATGTTCTCGCCGAGCGACAAGCGCCCGTTCAGGCGCAAGCCCGGCAGCGGCTCGAACTGCGAATACTGATCGGCCAAACGATCCGTGACTTCGCGGAAGCGGCGGACATCTTCTTCGTTCCACCAATCGCGCAACACGCCGTGCGCATCCGACTTCGCGCCTTGGTCATCGAAGCCGTGACCCATTTCGTGGCCAATGACGCCGCCAATGGCGCCGTAATTCACGGCAGGGTCGGCATTGATATCGAAGAGCGGCGGCTGGAGATAACCGGCAGGGAAGACGATCTCGTTGAACGGCGGGTTGTAATAAGCGTTCACCGCGTGCGGGACCATGAACCATTCATCGCGATCGCTTGGGCGGCCCAGGCGCGCTAGATCGTTGGCCCAATCCCAAGTCGCATAGCGATGTGCGTTGCCGAACGCGTCGCCGGCGCGCACCTCGTAGCCTGAATAATCTTTCCAGCTATCCGGGTAGCCGATCTTCGGGCGGAACGTGGCGAGCTTCTCGCGCGCCGCGACCTTCGTTTCCTCTGACATCCAGGGCGATTGATCGATGCGCTGGCCGTAGGCGATGCGCATGTTCTCGACCAGTTCGAGCGCTTGCGCTTTGGTTTCCGGCGGGAAGTGGCGCGCGACATAGATCTCGCCAATCGCTTCGCCGAGCGCGCCGTTTGTAGCCTGAATGGCGCGCTGCCAACGATCGCGCTGGCGCTCCGCGCCGCTCAATTGACGGCCGTAGAAGTCGAAGTTCGCATCATCAATCGTGCGCGGCAGCACCGCGGCTCGGGCGCTCACGTAATGCCAAGCGACATAGCTCTGCCACGTCGTCACCGGTGTGTTGACGACGAGGTTCGCGAGCGGCCCCATTGCGCTCAATTCGGCGACAACAATCTCGTTCGCATTGCCGAGCCCGCGCGCCGTGAAATACGCATTCCACGGGAAGGCTGGCGCCAGCGCGCGGACTTGTTCTTTGCTGAGCAGATTGTAGGTGCGCTCACGCTCGCGGCGATCCGCGACCGGCCAATGCAATTCGGCAATCTGCGTCTCAAGCGCCATGATCGCGCGCGCTTTCGCGGCGGCGTCGCTTTGCCCGATGAGACCCAGCATGTTCGCGCACGCAGCTTCGTATCCTTGGCGCAGCGCCGGCA
Organism: Hyphomonadaceae bacterium; assembly: GCA_019753105.1. Taxonomy (GTDB): domain Bacteria; phylum Pseudomonadota; class Alphaproteobacteria; order Caulobacterales; family Aquidulcibacteraceae; genus Vitreimonas. Next base: position 35,024 of record JAIELJ010000015.1, on the reverse strand, counting down.
TACGGGCGTCTTCGCGGCGATAATATTCGCGCTCCGGCAGGCCTAAGCCACCATGCGTCATTTGCGGCAGATAACGATCCGGGTTGCGCTCATCGAGGCCGATATAGAGCGAGATCGGGAACGACGCGCCATTGCCGGGCGTGCCGATGAATCGCACAACATCTTCGTGCGTGCGGAACGCTGCGATCTGCGTCAGCGCCGGTTGGATGGGTGTGAGGCCGCGCGCGTCGATCGCGTCCTGATCGAGATACGCGTTGTAGAAGTCAGCAATCTTCTGGCGGTTCGAGCCTTCCTCGCCGCCAGCTGCTGCGGCTTCTTCGATGATCGTGCGCACATCATGCTCGGCTTTCACCGTCAGCATGTCGTTCGTGCCCCAGGAGGTGCGATCCTCAGGGATGGTGTTGTTACGCATCCACGTGCCGTTGCAGTACTCGAAGAAATCGTCGCCCGGCTTCACGTTTGGATCGACGGACGTCATGTCGATGCCGAAAGAGCCGATGGCGGCGCGACCGCGCGGCGCCGAGGTCGATCCGCCGCCTGTGGCGCATCCGGCCATGAGCGCGAGCGTTGAGACGGTGACGGCGCGGCGTGTCAGCTGTGGCATGCGTTTTCCCCAAACTTTGAGCCTCCGGCTTAGCGCGGCTGCCCCGGAGCGGCCAATCCCATGCGGCGAGCCGCACGAAATCCACGCCAATCGTTCCGCCCGCGCCCGAATCCCCGCACTGGAGAGGGGAAGAGGATTTCCGATGATCGGGTCATTGAACGGTGTCGTGGGTGCTGTCGGCGAGGAGACGGCGCTGATTGAGGTCGGCGGCGTGGGCTACCTCGTGCAAGCGGGCGCGCGCACGCTGCAGCGGCTGAGCGTGGGTGCGACGGTCAAGCTCTTCGTCGAGACGCACGTACGCGAAGACGCGATCCGCTTGTTCGGTTTCACCGGCGAAGACGAGCGCGCCTGGTTCGCGCATCTGCAAACCATTCCGGGCGTCGGCGCGAAGGTCGCACTTGGCATTCTCGATGCGATGCCGCCGTCTGTGCTGGTCGATGCAATCGCGCTCCAGGACAAAGCCGCGTTCGCGCGCGCCAATGGTGTAGGCCCCAAACTCGCGGCGCGCTTGGCGCAAGAGTTGGCGGCGAAGCAGGGGCCGAAGGGCTTCATCTCGGGCGCTGCGCCCGGCGCCGGCAAAGGTACGGCCAACGCCATCATCACCGGCGCGCGCGCCGAAGCGGTGTCGGCTCTGGTCAATCTCGGCATCGACCAATCGAGCGCGGCACGCGCTGTTGCGAGTGCGGCCAAGCAGTTCGACGCGGATGCGCCGGCGCCGGAACTCATCCGCGCTGCGTTGAAAGAAGTCAGCCGCTAACTAATCGCGACGATCTCCGCATCTGCGCCAGCAACGCGCACGCTATCGCCTTCGCTCTTGCCCATGAGCGCTTGCGCCAGCGGAGAGACGTAGGAGAGGGTGCCGCGTTCGGGATCGGCTTCGTCTTCTCCGACGATGCGGAAGGTTTGCTTGCGGCCGTCGTCGCGGTGGATGGTCAGCGTTGCGCCGAAGCGGACGATCTCGTTGTCTGCCGGCGCGGGCTGCACATGCGCGCTGCCGAGACGTGCGTTCCAGTAGCGCAGATCGCGGTTGAGGCGGGCGCGGGTGTCGCGGTCTTCAGTGGCGGCAAGGGATTGCGTCAGCCGCGCGACTTCGGCCTCGATGGCGGCGAGGCCATCAGCGGTGACTAAATTCGGCGCAGACGAGATCGGCCGCTCAGCCCGCTCCTCCGGCGCGTCATCATCTTCCTTCACGAAAGCGCGGCTCATGGAGTAGATGTATCGCGCCCACGCCATACCTCAAGGCGCGTGCACCGGAGGCCGCATGGCAAACGCGACACTCGACGCATTCATCAAGGAGGCGCTCAACCGCGGCGAAAGCAGCGAACGCATAGGCGCTGCACTCGTCTCTGCTGGCTGGACCAAGAAAGAGGTGGATGCTGCACTCGCCGAGTGGGTGGTGACTGAGTCCGGCTTGGCGGTGCCGAGGCCAAAAGCCTACGTCTCGGCGCGCGAGGCGTTTCTCTATCTCGTGCTTTTCCTGTTGCTGGGCATTGTCGCTTGGCACTTGGGTTCGTTGCTGTTTGCGTTGATCGACACAACAATTCCCGATGAGGTCGAGACTTACGGCGCAGATTTTCTCGACAGTCAGATACGGCGCGGCATTGCTGGTCTCGTTGTCGGCGGGCCGCTTTTCGTTTGGCTTGCGCTGCATATCCGCAAGCAACGCCGCATCAATCCGATGATGCAGCGTTCACGCGTACGTAAATGGCTCACCTACGTCACGCTGGTGATCGCCGCGTGCACACTGATCGGCGATGCGATCGGGCTGGTTTACGGCTTTCTCAACGGCGATCTCACAACGCGCGTGACGCTCAAGTTCCTGGTGGTTGCGGCAATCGCGGGCGCGATCTTTCTCTATTTCATCCGCGACGCCGAGCGAGGCGATGAGAATGACCAGCAAGCCTGATCTCGGTCTAATCGTCGCGATTCTCAGCGGCTTCGCTGTAGTTGCGGCAATCATCGCCGGCTTGACGACAGTTGGAAGTCCCAGCACCGCGCGCGATCGGCGATTAGACGACGCGCACTATCAAGCCATCGGCGCCGTCGCAACTGCGGCGCAATGCTATTTTGAAACCACGCACCGGCTGCCAACGAGCATCGATGAGGCGCGCACAGCACTCGTTGCGATGAACTATGACAACAGAGATTGTGAGCGCGGCGCGCTGCGGACGGATCTGGAGGAGCTGGTGTCCTACGAGGTAGCCGCCCCGGATCGGATCAATCTTTGCGCTGAGTTCCGACGCTCGTCGCCGCCTGAGAGCCGGCGAAGTTTTCAGGTCTACGCAGATCGTTTTCCCGAGTTGGCTGCCAGTCGGACCGAAATCGGGCGGCGCTGTTACCTTATTCGGCTGCGCCGCGTGTAAGGAGCGGCTCCCCACTGCCGTCTAACGCAGTGGATCGGAGCTGATTGTGGGCGATGAGCGGTTTCAGGCGTGGGTGAGTGCGCATGTTGGTGTCCTGCACCGTATCGCGCGGGCCTTTGCCGTGAACGCTGACCAGCATGATCTTCTACAAGAGCTACTGCTCGCAGTCTGGCGCGCAGCGCCGTCGTTTCGCGGCGAGAGTGCGGAGACGACATTCATCTACCGCGTCGCGCACAATCGCGCGCTGACCTGGCGCAAGTCTGAGGCGCGCCGGCGGCATCGGCAGAGCGAATATGAGCGGCTGCGCGTCGAAGAAAACGCCAGCGAAGATCCGCAGATCGAGCGCCTCTACGCGGCGATCCGCAGGCTCGAAGCCGTCGATCGCTCGCTCATGCTGCTCTCGCTCGAGGGCCAATCTTACGCCGAGATCGCGGCCATTCACGGTCTCAGCGAAACCAATGTCGGCGCGCGGCTCACGCGTGCGCGCGCCAAGCTCACGCAACTGATGGAGAACGACGATGGATTATGAATCCCTGCGCAACGCCTGGGCCTCGAACGCCAACAATCCGAGTGCGGCCGCGAGCGCCTACATCGTGGCTGAAGCGCAAGCCAAGCTTGCTAGCCGCCGCACGCAATTGCGCCGCATGCTGGTGTTCGCGGGCGTGATGCTGACCATTCCGCTGGCGCTGATGGGCGTCGATCTGCTCACCGGCCAAGTCGACTCGATCGATCTTACGCGCGAGTGGGGGCTCATTCCTTTTGCGCTGATCCCTTTCATTGCGCTCATTTTCATCGCCCAACGCGCCGCGCCGCAGGGCGGGCCGACTGGCACGCTGCTTGAGACTTTCCGCGCGCTGAAGGCCGATAATGACGCAGCGCGGCTGCGGATCTTCATCATCGGCGGCGCCCAACTTGCGTTCGCACCGCTGCTTTTCGTGCTGCTCAACCAGCTTGTCGCGACCGGCAAAATGGCGCCGCACGAGATGCAATCGGCGGCCATCGTGCTTGGTGGGGCGCTGGCGTGCGGTGCGGTTTGGATGGTCGTGAAATACGTCGTCCAACTCGCACCCGAACGCCGGCACCTCGACGCACTGATCGCGCAATACCAAGCGAGCTAACGCCGCCGAGCCGAGCGTCGCGCTGACCCTCGGCTTTAGCGCGCCTCGAAGCCGAACATTGGCCGCATCTCGCAAACGCCTTCCCATTCCGGCCAGAGCCGGCTGTGCAGGTCCATGAACTGCTGCGCGGCCGCAAGCGCTTCTTCGCGGGTCTCGAACTCGAAGATCGAAAAGCCGCCAAGCACTTCCTTGGTTTCCGCGAACGGGCCGTCCGTCATTTTCAGTTTGCCGCGACGCGATTCAATCCGCGCGGCGCCCATCGCGACAGGCAGCAGCCCGCCGCGCGCTTTCATGCGTCCTGCCGCCATTTCTTTCTCGGTCAGCTCTTCGATCGCATCGATCATGGCTTGCGGCGGTGCAGTCACGGTCTCGACCCCGGAGACCAGAAACATGTAGTGCATGGCGTGTCCTTTCAGCCTGGCCGTGAGCGGCGCTGGCCGGAGGACGAAGCCCAGCGCCTAAAGCCGACATTTCGATTTTCGGTTTATCCACAGGCGTAGACCAGAACAATTCGGAAACCCGAATCGAGTTAAGAAGCGCAATGGCCGAAGCAGAACGCATCACCACGCCTGAACGCATGCCCGGAGAGGGCGCGGACCGTGCGCTCCGCCCGCAAGGGTTCGACGAGTTCGTCGGCCAGCCCGCCGCCAAGGCCAATCTCAAGGTCTTCGTCGAAGCCGCGCGCGGCCGCAGCGAAGCGATGGACCACACTTTGCTGTTCGGCCCGCCGGGCTTAGGCAAGACGACACTGGCGCAGATCATCGCGCGCGAATTGGGTGTCGGCTTCCGCGCCACCAGCGGCCCCGTGATTGCGCGCGCCGGCGATCTTGCGGCGCTGCTCACCAATCTCGAACCGCGCGACGTGTTGTTTATTGACGAGATCCATCGCCTCGCGCCGGCGGTCGAAGAAATTCTCTATCCGGCGATGGAGGATTATCACCTCGACATCATCATCGGCGAAGGCCCGTCGGCGCGCAGCGTGCGGATCGATCTTTCGCCGTTCACGCTTGTCGGCGCGACGACGCGCGCGGGCATGCTGAGCACGCCGCTGCGCGATCGCTTCGGCATTCCGGTGCGTCTGGATTTTTATAGTGCCGAGGATTTGCTCGGCATCGTGTCGCGTGCTTCTGCAAAGTTGGGCGCGCCGATCACGGCGGACGGCGCTTATGAGATCGCGAAGCGCGCGCGCGGCACGCCACGTGTCGCGGTGCGCTTGCTCCGCCGCGTCCGCGATTTCGCCGGCGACAATGCCATCGACGCCAAAGCCGCCGATGCTGCGCTGAAACGCCTCGATGTCGATAGCGACGGCCTCGACATGCTCGATCGCCGCTATCTGCATGCTTTGGTCGAAACCTATTCCGGCGGGCCGGTTGGCGTCGACACGCTGGCGGCGGCGTTGTCCGAAGCCCGCGATGCGATCGAGGATATGATTGAGCCGTACTTGATGCAGCAAGGCCTAGTCATGCGCACGCCGCGCGGGCGGGTTGCTGCGCCGAAGGCGTATGAGCGGCTGGGGAAGAAGCCGCCGAGCAAGCCGGTTGAGAGCGGGAGCTTGTTCGAGGGGAAGTAGCGGGTCTCGAAAGTCAATATCCGCTACGTGAAACATGGTTCAGCCTGGCGGCGGGTCAGGCGCTGCGCGCGGGACGCCTTCGCCGCCATTAGCCTCGATAATGTCTATCTGTCGCATGAGGTCGTGTGCTTGGCGCGTGAACTCGTTCATATCGTGGACTGCGTCGCGATCGTGAAACTGGATTTCGCCCTGATGGAAAGCCCAAGTCGAACGCCGTTGCACTAAGAGCAGCATCGCTTCTTCTTGTTTGTCCAAGAGCGAGATCTCAAGGTCGAACAGCCGGTGTGTTGCTGAGTTCGGCGCCAAGATGGCGTCGAGTTGCTGAATGAACTCGACGCGCTCGCCTTCATAGACATCAAGAGCAAGCATTTCCTCGCGCGCGCGTTCGATTTCTGTGTCTGCTTCCAACTCGAAAGCCCGGATGCGATCGCGTTGCGTACGAATTGCTTCGAGGGCGACAACAATATCAGCATCGCTACTGATCGCCGGAAAACCGGCATTGGCGCGCAGCGCCTCGTCTTGGTCGGCGGTTTCAGCACGCATCGCAGCGAGCCGCTGGTTTAGACTCGACCGGATTTGCCTGAGAGCGGCGCGGTCCTGTTCGAAGTGCGATACGATCGTGCCGGCCCGCGCGATGAAGCCAGTGAAGACAACCACGGGCAAGATCACCACGAGCGCGATGACGGACTTCCACAGCTTCGCGCGCTTGCGGAAGAGGAGCAGATGAAAGGCCAGCCACACGCCAATCGAGACTGTGATGCAGACCGCCAGCATCAAGAGCACGTCGACGAGGTCGGCATAGTCGCTGCCGCGGGTGCGATAGACCTCCGCACTGGCAGTTTCGTCGCCCAGCAAGAAAGCAATGCCGGCGGAGAGTGCGGCGGCGATGAGAGTGGCTAGGAGGGCCCAACCGATGATTGGTTGGCTCAGAGGTGCCCTTGGGGCGCCATCGCCGCTGGTCGTGCCCGTCATTGCTTCCCCCGTCGCTATCGCCCAACGATAGCCGTGCCGCGTCAGCTCCGATAGCGCTTTGCTAAGTTGCTCGGCACCCGAGCATCTTCGGCGCGACTGCGATGTAGCTCTGCTTCAGCCAGCCGCGCAGCGTCTCCATCTCGGCGAGCGGATCATCGTCAGCGCCAAAGTGCGCCGTCACCCATTTGTGCTGCTTGTACCAACCCTTGGCGGGGCGGACGAAGGGCAGATCTTCAGCCATCTCGGCCGAGATTGGCAGCTTCATGATCAGCGTCAACGCATTGAGCAGTTCGCCCTTGGCGCCGAACACGCAGAACATTTTCTTGCGCACATAAAGCGCGCGCGTGGTTTGCCAGCCAGGGCCAGAAGTGGTTTCGGGAAAACTCAGCCCGTAAGCCGTCAGCTCGGCCTCGGCGCGCTGATGCGGCGTCCGCGCCAAGGGCTCACTCCGCCGCCGTAGCGTCCGCCGTCGCAAGCGGGATGGTGACCGAGAACACTGAGCCGTGCCCCACTTCAGAGGTGACGTTGAGTTGGCAATGCAGCGCGTCCGCGATCGTGCGGCAGATGGCGAGGCCGAGGCCGTAGCCGGCGCTTGCATCATCGAGCTGAACGTATGGATCGAACACGCGGATCATGCCTGCATCGTCGAGGCCGGCGCCGGTATCAGCCACATAGATCCGCGCCGCATCGCCCACGATGGCGCAGCCGACTTTGATCTCGCCAACCCGCGTGTATTTGACTGCGTTGGAGATGAAATTGTCGATGATCCGCGCGAGCAACAAAGTGTCCGATGCGCCGATGGCGGCGCACTCCTCGACGATGAGCTCCAGGCCCTTGGCTTCAACCATCGGGTGATGCGTGCGGGCGACTTGCTGCAACAGCGGGCCAATCTCGAAGGGTGCGATGCGCGGTTGCAGCACGCCTTCTTCTAAGCGCGAGGCATCCATCAGGCCGCTCAGTTTCTTGGATGCTTCGGAAATCGCCGTTTCGATCTTGCCGCAGAGGGCGCTGAGGTCAGGGCTGACACGGCGTTGCAGGGCGGAGAGCAGAAGCGTTGCCGCCTGCAAAGGCTGGCGCAGATCGTGGCTGATGCCGGCTATAAAGCGCGTCTTGTCGGCGTTGGCGCGGAGCGCCTCGTCGCGTGAGCGCTCAAGCTGCGCGGTGCGCTCGGTGACTTGTGTCTCCAGAAGGTCGTGATGCTCTCGCAGAGCGATCTCGGCCCGTTTCCGCTGGGTGATAAGTTCGCTGAAAATCATCAGTCCGCCGATCTGGTTCTCGACGTCCCGCCACGGCACCAGCTCCCAGCGGATGATTTCTACGCGCCCATCGGGGCAGACGTACGATTCTTCTTCGCTGAAGAACGTCTCGCCTTGAAGGCAGCGCGCGTGCATTTCCTTCCAGCGATCGGGCTGATTGGGCATCACATCGTAATGGCGCTTGCCAGCAATATTGCCTTCGAGTGTGAAATCCTCCATCCAGCGGCGGCTCACCAGCATGTAGCGCATGTCGCGGTCGAGCACGGCGATGGCGGCCGGCGCGTGCGCGATCAGGATTTTCACGTCTTGCAGCGCATTGCTTAGGCGTGTCTCGAGGCGCTCGAGCGCCATCTTGGTGTTGTGTTCGATAGGCGGCCGCGCGGGCGCATCGTGCAACGTGCAGACGGCGTAGAGCTCGCCCTCGCTCTCGAATGCGCTGATGCCGAACTCGATGCGCCGCTCTTGGCCGTCTTTGTGCAGAAAGAAGAGCGGCTCGGCGTAGCCGACATGGCGCGCGGTTGGGTTGGTGAAGAATTCGGTGAGGAAGCGATTGAAGACGCCGTGAAGCCGAGGCGGCAGCAATTTCTGCAGGTGCTGGCCTTGCAATTCCGACGCGCTATAGCCGCTTGTGATCGCGATCCGCTCAGACGCGCACTGGATAATCCCCGTGCGCGACATCACGACCACAGGGTCGTGCGCTGCGCGCAGCGCTGCTTCCGTGAGCGCATTGGCGGATACCATCGCGCGGCACTCTGCGCCGCAGCGGCCGAAAAGAAAAGTCGGAGCGGGTTAGTACTTGTCCGCGACGCGTATGTTGTTTCGGCGGCGCATTGCGCGCGCCAACTTCAATGTGCCTGATCCGGCGTCGGTGACGAACGTGGCGGCGACGACCGCGACGCCGAGAAGCAGGGCAATTTCCAGCATGATGGTCTCCGAACACTGCGAATGCGGGGGTGTAACGGCGCCGCAGCGCAGGCGGTTCCCATCTGACTTGGCGTCAACATTGTGCTCCGTGGCGGTGCGCGCATAGTTTGGGCGGATGACCTCCTTTCACGACGCCATAGAGGCGCTGGCGCCGGATGGCGCGGCTTATGTAATTGATGCGCCGCAGGATTGGGCGCAGGGGCGTACGCTGTATGGCGGCATGACCGCGGCGCTGGCGCACGAAGCCGTGCGCCGCGGCTTGGGCGATCTTGGCCCGCTGCGGTCGGCTCAGTTCACCTTTATTGGCCCCGCGAGCGGGCAGTTGCGCTTTGAGACATCGCTGTTGCGGCGCGGGCGCTCATCGGCGCTCGTGGCTTGCGACTGCCTCAATGCCGAGGGGACAGCGGCGCGATCCTTGTTTGTTTTTGGCGGCGCGCGCGAGAGCAAAGTTGCGCACGATTATCTGCCGCTGCCGGAGCTGCCGCGTCCGGAGGCGCTTACGCCGTTTCGCAAGGAGGGCGCGTCCGCGCCGCGTGGGTTCTGGAATAATTTCGAGACGCGCCTCGCCAAAGGCGGCCGCCTCTTTGACGTCAGCGAGCCGCGCCCAGAGTTTAGCGTCTGGACGCGCTTTCTCGATGTCGGCCCGGCGCATCCGCTGACGGTGCTGCTCGCCATGGCGGATTGTTTGCCGCCGGCCGCCATGGTGCATTTTCCAGCGCCCGCGCCGATCAGCACGATGACGTGGACGGTCGATGTGCTGACGCAGCCGCAGAGCTTAGATGACTGGGTGCTGCTGCATGCGTCGAGCGAGCACGCGGGCGATGGCTATTCGATGCAGAGCATGATGATGTGGGACGCCGATGGCGCACCGCTCGCGGTTGGACGCCAGACGGTTGCGATCTTTGCGTGAAGGCCCGGAAGGATGACCATGTTTGAAGGCAAGATTTGGTGGATCACCGGTGCGTCCTCCGGCATTGGCGCAGCACTCGCGGAAGCTCTAAGCGCCAAGGGCGCAAAGCTCATCCTCTCAGGCCGCAACGAAGCAGCGCTCGCTGAGGTGAAAGCGCGTTGCAACAGCGATGCTCTGGTGTTGCCGTTCGAAGCGACGGATCTTGCTGCTTTGCCGCGTATCGTCGAACAAGCGTGGGCGTGGGGCGGGCGTGTTGATGCGCTCGTCAACAATGCGGGGATTTCGCAGCGCTCGCTGGCTGTCGATACGGCGTGGGAAGTTTATCGCCGCATCATCGATGTCGATCTCATGGCTCCGATTGCGCTGACGCAAGCGGTGCTGCCGCGCATGGTCGCCGCGGGCGGCGGGCATTTGGTGGCGATCTCCAGCGTCGCCGGCATTGTCGGCGCGCCGCTGCGCGCGGCGTATAGCGCGGCTAAGGCTGGCATCCTGGCGTATCATGACAGCGTGCGTGCTGAGACAACGCATCAGGGCATGAAAGTGCTCGTCGTTGCGCCGGGCTCCGTGCAAACCAACGTCTCGAAGAACGCGCTCGACGGCGCGGCCAATGTGCGCGGCTTTTCCGATACCGCGATCGATAACGGCATCCCCGCCGATGTCGCGGCGTCGCGCATTGTTGAAGCGCTTGAGAGCGGGCAGCGCGAACTCATCCTTGCCGAAGGCATGGAGCTGCAAGGCGCACTGCTTCGCCGCGCCAACCCGGATCAGCTGTTCGATGTGATGGCTGGGCTGATGGCCAGCGGCTACGCGAAGAAGTTGGGTGCGGAGTAGGCGTGGAGCGCGGGCGCGCTCGCCCGCGGCGCCGCCGTTTAGGCCAAGCACCTGTGCGTGATCGATCGAGAGCCGCGGGCGAGGACGCCCGCGCTCCATACTAAGTATAACGCTTCGTCGTGCGCTGTTCGCCGACATCCGGCGCTTGCTTCTCCGTGCCCGCATAGCCCGTGAGCCGATCCGCGACGAACGGATTGGATTGGCGTTCGCGGCCGAAGGTCGAGAGGGGCCCATGGCCGGGGACGAAGGTGATGTCGTCGCCGAGTGGCCAGAGTTTTCCGGTGATCGAGTCGATCAGCTGCTGGTGATTGCCGCGCGGAAAATCGGTGCGGCCGATGGAGCCCGCGAACAACACGTCGCCGACGAAGGCGACTTTCATCTCGTCGTTATGAATGACGACATGGCCCGGCGTATGGCCGGGCGTGTGTGACACAGCAAAGCGGACGCCTTCGAACTCCAGCGTCTCGCCGTCTTCGAAATAGCGATCCGGCGTCACGTTGCGGAGATCGGCAATGCCATAGCGCTTAGCGTTATCCTCGATCTGATCGAGCCAGAATTGATCGTCGGCGTGCGGGCCCTCGACGGCGACGCCGGTGCGCTCGCGCAATTCGGCGGCGGCGCCGGCATGATCGAGGTGGCCGTGTGTCAGCCACATGCGTGTGAGCGTGAGGCCGAGCTGTTCGAGCGCCTGCATCAAGCGGTCGGCGTCGCCGCCGGGATCGACGAGGCATGCGTGCTTCGTCTCCGGATCGAACAGGATCGAGCAATTCTGCTGCAGCGGCGTCACCGGCATGATGCGGATCTGCAGCTTTGTTTGCGCCTCGCTCACCAGGGCAGCTCCTCGCCGGTGCCGGCGTGCACGAACTTGCCGCTTGTCTCGAGCGCCAGCGCATTGATGCGCGTGATGAGATCGCGCGCGGCGTCTTGTGGCGGAATGCCATTTCTGCCGGTCATCTCGGTTGCGACCATGCCGGGATGGAAAAGACCAACGGCGATGCCGCGGCTGGCGAGATCGCGCGCCAGCGACATGCCGGCCGCGTTCACCGCGGCCTTCGACATGCGGTAGCCGTAATGGCCGCCGGAGCCGTTATCGGCGATCGAGCCCATGCGGCTGGTGACGATGGCGACCTTGGCGTCTTTGCTCATGAGCGGCAGCAGCGCCGTCGTCACGCGCAGCGGCGCCATGGCGTTGACGGAGAATTGCTCGGCGATGCTGTCAAAGTTCGGCGCGTCGAGCTTATCGCCGCGCAGGATGCCTGCATTGTTGATCAGAAGATCGATGCTTGCGCCGCTCAAACGCTTTGCGAGTTCACTGACAGCGCTCGCGTCGCTCACATCGATGCCGCTCTCGACGCGTACGCCGAGCGCTTGAAGCTCAGCCGAAGGGGAGCGGCACACCGCAATGATATCGCCGCCGCGCGCTTTCAGTTGGCGGGCAAGCTCAAGGCCGATGCCGCGATTGGCGCCGGTGATCACGATCGCGCCCATATGCGCCTCCTGAAAAGCAGAACGCGCGCGACTTAAGGGCCGCGCGCGTTCCAATCAACTTTGGTGGCTGACTTAGCCGCCGCGGCCGAGTCGCGGGTCGCGACGCCGGCGGCGCTCTTCGTGCCGATCAACCGGCGGCGGTTCGGCTTCGCGCACTTCCGCAATTGGATAGAGTTGCGACAGCGCCTCAAACGTCAGCGTCGTCGTGTAGGATTGCACCTGTGCTTGCGCACCGGCCGGCGCGTTGGCGCGGTGACGCGCGGCGAGCACATAGGTGCCTGGGCCCGGCAGCGCGATGGTGGCGTTGCCGTTCGCGTCCGTCGCGAAATAGGTATCGAGATCGGTTTCCGGATCGCCCTCGCGATACAGAACGAGCGCCGCATTGGCGAAGGGCTGGCCATCAAACATGGCTTGCACTTGGAAGCCGTTGGCGGCGAGCACTTCGTTCGGATGCGTCACAGGGCGCAGCGCAAGGCGGCCGAGCACACTATCGACGTTCGCACGCGAAGGCGCGCCGCGCGTGACGTACACATCGCTCAGCGTGACCGTTTGCAGCGTGGTGGTTTCGGCGTCAGCGGCCGGCGTTTCACCGGCGGCGAGCGGGCGCCATGTGCCGTTCTCTGCGATGAGCGTGACGACCTGGCCAAGGATTTCGCCAGTGGTGACGCGGTAGGTGCCGCTCTCAGTGAGCGACGCGCCGAGGTTTGCCGTCTCGGCGCCGACTTCCACGCGGCTGAACACGCCTTCGGTGCCATCCGGTTCGAAGACGACGAAGTTCCCGGAGAGCGCGATGCCCGGTTCGAAGAAGCTCGTGGCGAACGAGCCTTCGACGGAGATGCGTGCATCGTCCGGATAGAATTCGCTTGGTTTGAGATAAGCGGTGTACGCCTGCGCCGAAGCGGCGAAGGCGAACGTAAGGGCTGCTGCCAGCAGGAGTTTCTTCATGTGACGAAACAACTACAGGGTTTCGAGATTTTCAAGCGGCGTCGTTAGTTAGCCGTCGACGCGTTGGATTGTCGCCGCGCGCGCGAGCAGGCGCCGTATGCATAGGCTCCCGGCGCTCAGACGAAGCTATGCGCCATTGCATAGGCTTCCTGGCTCATACTGGGGCACAATGATCGGGGGATCATGGCGTTGACGAAGTTCCAGCACAGCAGACTCCGATGACGCGGCAGCGGGTCGCCATCATCGGCGCCGGCTTCAGCGGCGCGGCCACGGCGGCGCACGTGTTGAAGCGCGGCAAGCACGCCCCCGACGTGCTGCTGATTGGCCGCGCGCGCCGATTTGGGCCTGGATTGGCTTATGGCACCGAGGATTCCGCGCACCTGCTGAACGTCCGCGCATCGAACATGAGCGCCTTTGCCGACGAGCCCGATCACTTCGTGCGCTGGTTGGCGCGACACGGTCGGCGCGATGCGGCCAACTCGTTTCAGCCACGCAAACTCTATGGCGAGTACGTTGAAAGCGTCGTGTCGCGTGCGCATGGCGGCTTTGGCGGGCCGGCGCTGAAACGCGTCCGCGAGGATGCGGTCGCCTGCCGCCCAGACGGCGAGGGCTGGACGATCACACTTTCGTCAGGACGCGCCGTTGGCGCCGATCAGGTCGTGCTGGCGCTCGGCAACGCGCGGGCGCGGGCGCCTGCCATGTTCGAATCAAGCGGCGTGCTGCTGACCGATCCTTGGGACCGCGCGGCGTTGGCGGCGATACCGCCTGGCGACGTGCTGGTGCTCGGCGCGGGGCTCACCATGATCGACGTTGCGCTGTCGTTGGCGAAGCGGCGCAAGCGCGGCGTCATTTACGCGCTGTCGCGCCGTGGCCAAGTCCCGCGCGGACATCTCACCGATCCGACGCGGGCGCCGCCAGCAGCGATCGAGCTGCCGCTGCCGCTCAGTGAGGCGTTGTTCGCCTTGCGCAAGGAAGCGGAAGCTGCTGCCGCGCGCGGCGAGCCCTGGCAATACGTGATGGAACGGCTGCGCGCTCGAACGCCGGAGCTTTGGATGCGGCTCTCAACCGAGCAGCAGCGCCGCTTCCTGCGGCACGCGCGGGTCTGGTGGGATGTGCACCGCCACCGCACCGCGCCCGAGATCACCGCGCAAGTCAAAGCGCTGCGCGATGAAGGCCGCTTGAAAGTGCTGGCCGGCGGCATCGTCAGCGCAGCGCCCGGCCCGCGGGGTGTGCGGCTCCAGCATCGCGGGCGCGGCTCGCTCGCGCGCCACAACATGGATGTCGGCGCAGTGGTCAACTGCACCGGGACGGCAGTTGACCTGTCTCGCGCGGACGATCCGCTTGTGCGGCAACTTCTGGAAGAAGGCGTCGTCGCGACGATGGACAATGGTTTGGGCTTCCGCGTCGATCCGGACAACAGGGTGGTCGGCGCCGCCGCCGCGCACCAGACGATGTTCGCCCTTGGCCCGATCACGCAGGGCGCGTTCTGGGAATCGACGGCGGTCCCGGAAATCCGCGTGCGCGCCGCTGCGATCGCAGCCATGCTGGCGCCGGAGGCATGAAGATGAGTGACGACGCGCCGACAGCCGGCCGCTTCGAAGGCCGGTTTCACATCTTGCCGGTGCGCATTTATTACGAGGACACGGATTTTACCGGGCTCGTCTATCACGCCAATTACCTGCGCTATTGTGAGCGTGGCCGCAGCGACTTCCTGCGCCTGGCGGGCGTCCATCATTCGGTTCTGTTGAACGCCGAGGAGCCGCTTGGGTTTGCCGTCAATAAATTGACCCTTGAGTTCATCAAAGCGGCCCGGATCGACGACGCTCTGATCGTGCGATCCAGTTTCGAAACGATCCGTGGGCCGCGCATGTTCATCAGCCAGCAGATCGAGCGAAATGGCGAGATCTTGGTTAAGGCCGAGGTCCAAGTTTGTTGCATAAGCCTCACGGGCCGGCCCCGAAGACCGCCAGCCGTGCTTTTAGACGGCCTTAAACCATTTCTAGAGCCCTCCGCGTCCAGCTTTTGACAGATTCCGCTGGCTCTACACCAAGCGGGGCGCGGCTGAGTTGGAATTGGCCGCGGGAACGGGAGCGAGCATGGACGCCGCAGCAGCAGAGCAGATCACCATTTGGAGCCTGTTTTTGCAGGCCGACCCTGTCGTCAAAGGGGTCATGCTGATCCTGGCGGTGGCTTCGATCTGGTCTTGGGCCGTAGCGGTCGACAAATGGCTGCAGTTCGGCGAACTCGAACAGAACGCCCGCAAGGTCGAGCGCGACTTCTGGTCTGGCCGTTCGGCTGACGAGATGGACGATCGCGGCAGCGACAAGCCGCGCGATTCACTGTCACGCGTCTATGCGGCGGCGGCGCGCGAGTGGCGCGAAGCGCGCCGTGGCGGCATTCCTGATGGCCAGCAATTTCTGGATCGCGTCGATCGCCTCATGCAGGCGCAAATCTCGCGCGAGATGTCGCGCGCCTCGCGCAATCTTGGCGTTCTCGCCACGGTCGCTGCGTCGACGCCGTTTATCGGCCTCTTCGGCACGGTGTGGGGCATCATGAACGCCTTCACCAACATCGCTCAGCAACAGCAGACCAACCTCGCCGTCGTCGCGCCCGGTATCGCCGAAGCTTTGTTCGCCACTGCGCTCGGCCTCGTTGCCGCTATTCCTGCTGTTATCTTCTACAACAAGTTCGCCAGCGATCTCGATCGCTTCGGTGATCGCCTTGAAACCTTCGCCGACGAAGTCGCTGCTCGCCTTTCGCGCCGCTTGAGCGAGCGCACCTAATGGCAGGGCTTGGCGCCTCGCGCGGAGGAGGCGGCCGCGGGCGCAGACGAGCGCGGCGCGGTCGTCTTGCCGAAATCAACGTCACGCCCTTCGTGGATGTGATGCTCGTGCTGCTCATCGTTTTCATGGTGACGGCGCCGCTGCTCACCGTCTCGATCCCGATCGAGCTGCCGCAAACCGATGCAAAGCAGAGTTCTGCTGACAACGAGCCGCTGGCGATCACGGTGCAATCGGACGGCACTGTCTATCTGCAGGAAACCGTGGTGACGGTGGAAGAATTGGTGCCGCGTCTGCGCGCCATTTCCAACGAAGGCTATGACCGCCCGATCTGGATCCGTGGCGATCGCAATGTCGATTATGGCGTGATGGCCGATGTGCTCGCGCGCGTCAGTTCCGGTGGTTTCACCAAGATCCAACTTGAGACAGACGCGCGCCAAGGCAATGGCGGAGGCGGTGGGTGACATGCGCCCAGCAGGGATCGCCGTCTCGATCATTGGCCACATTGGCGCAGTCATGATGACGCTGCTCGCGTGGGAGTCTACGAGCATTGCCCCGCCGTCGGGCGGTGTGGCGATGGTGCCTGTCGAGATCGTCGATATTTCTGACGAAGTGAACGTGCGCGCTTTGGCTGTTGAGGTCGAAGAGGAAGCGGAAGCGCCGGAGATCGCTGAAGAGTCAGAGCCGTCCGCCACAGCGCCTTCGCCCACGCCGCAGCCGCGCCGGCCGCAGCCGCGCAATGCGGACGATGATTGGATGCGCGATCTCCGCGCCGATCTGAACGACACCTCGAAAGATCGTGGCCGACAGCAGCAGGACGGCACTCGCGCCGATCGCGACCAACAAGGCGCGGGGCGCGGAACCGCAGATCAGGTGACGCTGGAAGCGCGCGCCGCGGCCTTGGTGCGAACGCATTTGGCGCGTTGCTGGCGCAGTCCGGTCGACCTGCCCGAACCTGAGCGGCTCGTCGTCGTGGTCGAGTTCGACTTGAACCGCAACGGCACGCTCAACGGTCAGCCGCGGGTGACGAGCCCGCGTAACTACACGTTCGATGCGCCGATGCGTGTTGCGGCTGAATCAGCCTTGCGCGCGGTGCGCGCGTGCGATCCATACCCGTTCCCCGACGATCCGATCGTCGGCGAGCATTACGAAATCTGGCGGACCAATTCGTACCGGTTCGCGCCGAGACAGAACTGACAAAGGGCAGTGCGATGCAGATGATCAGACGGTTCCTGCTGGCGATTTTCGCCTTCGCGACCATCGCGGGCTTCTCTACGGCGCACGCTCAATTGCGTGTCGACATCAACGAGGGCCACCTCAATCCGATGCCGATTGCCGTCACAGACTTCAACGGCAACAACGCGGCGGCAGCGCAGGTCGGCCGCGACATCTCCGGCGTCATCCGCGCCAACCTCGATCGCTCCGGCCTTTTCCGAACGGTGAGCCCGGACGCTTTCATCGAGCGCATCACCGGCCTTGAAGTGCCGCCGCGTTTTGCCGATTGGCGGGTGCTTGACGCGCAAGCGCTCGTGGTTGGTCAAGTCACGCCGCTTGCGGATGGCCGCATCCAAGTTGAGTTCCGCTTGTGGGATGTGTTTGCCGAGCAAGCCGTTACCAACGCCGATGGCCGCCCGGTGGCGTTCTCGTACGCAACCACCGCCGATAACTGGCGCCGTATCGCGCACCAGATCTCGGACAAGATCTACGAAGCGCTGACCGGCGAAAGCGGTTATTTCGACACGCGCATCGTCTTCGTCTCGGAGGCCGGCCCGCGCACGCGCCGGGTGAAGCGCTTGATGATCATGGATCAGGACGGCGCTAATCCGTTCTTCCTGACCAGCGCCGATGGCCTGGTGCTGACGCCGCGCTTCTCGCCGTCGACGCAAATGATCACTTATATGAGCTTCGAGACGGGGGCGCCGCGCGTCTTCTTGTACAATCTCGAAACCAACCGCCGCGAAGTGCTCGGCGATTTCCCAGGCATGACCTTCTCGCCGCGCTTTTCGCCGAACGGGCAAGGCATCGTCTTCACGCTCGACATGAACGGCAACAGCGAGATCTTCTCGATGGATCTGGGCTCGCGTCAGCGCCGCCGTCTCACCAATCACGCGGCGATCGACACATCGCCGTCATACTCGCCCGACGGCGGCCAGATCGTCTTCAACTCGGATCGCGGTGGCTCTCCGCAGCTTTACGTGATGAATTCCGATGGCTCCGGCCAGCGCCGCATCAGCTTTGGTGAAGGCCGGTATTCAACACCAGTGTGGAGCCCGCGCGGCGACCTGATCGCGTTCACGCGCCAATCGGGCGGCCGCTTCGCAATCGGCGTGATGCGCCCGGACGGTTCTGGTGAACGCATCTTAACCGAAAGCTATCTCGACGAAGCGCCCACGTGGTCGCCTAATGGTCGCGTAATAATGTTCTTCCGCGAGGGCCGTGGTGAAGGCGCGCGTTTGTGGTCTGTTGACCTTACTGGACGGAATTTGCGTCAGATTCCTACACAAACCGACGCTTCCGATCCTGCTTGGTCGCCCTTGCTGCCGTGAAGAGAACACGATTGTACGGTAGGAACTGGAGCACTAATCTTCGCATTCAGCAGGGTGGGGGAACGCCCAGCCGAGTGCGTACATCCGATCAGGGGAGTTTTAAGCATATGCGTAAGTTCATCATCGCTATCGCCGCTGTTGGCACGCTCGCCGCGTGCGCTAGCCGTCCAGAACCGACGCCGACCCCGTCACAGCCTTCGCAACCGTCGCAGCCCTCGCAACCGGCCGGCGCGACGCCAGGTTCGGCTGAAGACTTCCGCGTCTCGGTCGGCGATCGTGTGTTCTTCGGCTACGACCGTTTCGATCTCTCGCCGGAAGCGCGCTCGATCCTCGAGCGTCAAGCGGCGTGGCTCCGCCAATATCCGAACGTCCGCATCTTGGTCGCTGGTAACTGCGACGAGCGCGGCACGCGCGAGTACAACCTCGCTCTCGGCGCCCGCCGCGCCGCCGCCGCGCGCGACTACCTCGTGTCGCTCGGCGTCAACGCCAACCGCGTCGAGACGGTGTCGTACGGCAAAGAGCGTCCGCTCGATCCGCGCGCCAACGAAGAAGCGTGGAGCGTGAACCGCAACGGTCACACGCAGATCGTTTCTGGCGCCGTCTCGTAAGCGTCAAAATTTAGCCCGAGGGACGGGACTAGGAAGCGCCCCATGACTCTCTCTCTGGCTCTGACCAAAACCACCCGGCTCGCGGCGATCCTCGCCGCGGCCGGGTTTCTTTTTGCCGCCGCTCCGGCCATCGCGCAGACCGCGCTGCCGCCGCCGAGCTACGGCAACGCCGACGCGCGGCAGGATCGCATCGAGGAGCTCGAAGAACAGCTCCGCGAGCAGACCGCCGAAAACGAACGTCTGCAGTTCGAGATCATCCAGCGCGATCGCGAGATACGCCGCTTGAACACGATGGTCGGCGAGCTTGCCGGCGTGAACCAAGATCTCTCGTCCGGCACGCCGCCGGAGCCGGGCGCGCAACCGCAGCCAGGGGGCGCGCCTGCGCGTCCGACAGCTGATGAGCAATCTTCGCTCAACGATGCGCAGCGCCGCGCCTCCGGCACGCTCGGCACGATGCCGGCCGGCACGCCCGTCCCACGTGGCACGCCGCCTGCTGCTGAACCGGCGCTCACGGCTGAGCAATCTTACAGCCGTGCGCGCGAATTGCTGGTCAACGGCAACTATGCCGAGGCCGAGATCGCATTCGGTGAATTCCTCGAAGCACATCCCAACGCCGCAACGGCAGCGGATGCGCGTTTCTGGTTCGCGTTCACGCAGCTTGCGCGTAACAATTACCAGGATGCCGCGAGCAACTTCCTTCTCTACATCGAGCGCAATGGCAACGGTCCGCGTGCGCCGGAAGCGCAAGTGCGTCTCGGCATGGCGCTCGTTGGTTTGGGGCAGACGCAGCGTGCGTGCGGCGCGTTCAACTCGCTCACCCGCCGCTATCCCAACGCGTCGGCCAATGTTCGCGCGCTTGCAGCGCGGGAAGCACGCGCAGCTCAGTGCGCCGCATAAGCTGACAATGCCTTTGGCCGGGAGCGGCCATGCTTGATGTCGCAACGATTGAACGCATGTCGGCCCAAGGTGCGAGCCGGCCGACTATCGTTGCGCTCTCGGGCGGCGGCGACTCTACTGCGCTCCTGCATTTTCTGGCTGAGCGCTTCGGCCCCGAGCGTCTCATTGCAGGCATCGTCGATCATGGCCTGCGGCGCGGCTCCGCCGATGATGCAGCGTGCGCTGCGCGGATGGCCGAGGCGTTGGGCGTACCCGCTCACATCACCACGCTGAGTTGGGACGAGGGCGCTAACCGCAATCAGCACTTCGCCCGCCGCCGCCGCTACACAGCGCTTTCAACGCTCGCCAACAGCCGCGGCGCACGCGTGATCGCCACCGGTCACAATCGCGACGATCAGGCCGAGACTGTCGTCATGCGCGCCGCGCGCTGGTCAGCCTGGTACAACCTCGTTTGCATGCGCCCGATGACGCCGATGCCGCTCTGGCCGGAAGGGCGAGGGCTTTGGCTTGCGCGGCCGCTGCTTGGTGTTCGCCGGGAAGCGTTGCGCGACGATCTCCGGCAACGGGGCGCAGACTGGATCGAGGATCCATCCAATTCGAGCCTGCACTATGAGCGCGTGCTCACCCGCTTGCGTTTGGCGGAGCAAGAAGCGGCGGGGTTCGATCCAATGCGGCTCGCCGCCATTGCCGAGCGCCTCGCGCCGTTGGCGGCGCGGATCGACGCGGAAGCCGCCGCGTTGATCGAACGCGTCGTCCGCATCGAGTACGGAACCGCATCCTTCAGCACGCAGGACTGGCTTCCCGCTGGCGCGGCGTACGAGCGGGCTTTGGCTCTGCTCATCGCCGCCGCCAGCGGTTCCGGCTACGCGCCGCACCCAACCAAGGCGCGGATCATGAACGCTCTGATGTTGAGCAAGCGCCGGCCGTTCAAGGCGCAGACGCTTGGCGGCGCCGTGGTGCGCCGGCAGGGGGATGAAATCCGCATCAGCCGCGATCGCGGCGCGCTCTATGGCCGCGCCGATGGCGCGCGCGCCATCCCGCGGTTAGTGCTGGAGGCGGGCGTGGAAACCGTGTGGGACGGCCGCGTCGCGCTCAAAATCGATGAGCCAGGTTGGGCCGTCGTGCTCAGCCGCAACGCGCAGCCGGAGCTGGAAAAGGACGGCAAGCGCCTGCCGCTCGCCGCCGCCGCGCCGCGTTGGTTGCTCAAGGAACGCGTCCAGCATTTGCTCGGACAGGATTAACGGCCGGAAACTCTGGCTAATTTTCCGCTTTTTCGTTCATCGGACTTTGACCTGCACCGTGTCAGAGTAAGGGGTGTTCAGGGCGGGGCGCTGTCCCTATCTTGTTTACTAAAGTCTTTCCGCGCTGACGGCGATCGTCAGTGCGCGCGCAGAAGGTCCGTTCATGCCCATCCGTACTCTGCTGATCTGGGGCGCTATCGCTCTGGTTATCGTGGTTCTGTTCACCGCACTGAGCGGCGGCAATCCCGCGACGCGCGGCACGACAGAGCTTGGCTATTCGGATTTGATGGAGCGCGTGGCCGCGCGCCAGATCTCGGGCGTCGAGACGCTGCCCGACCAGATCGTGTCCACCGGTACCGATCAGAAGCGCTACATCACCTATCTGCCGACGGGTGTGATGCCAGACGTTGTCCAGCGCTTGGATGCGGCGGGCATCGAAGTGAAGACGCTCCGTCCGCAACGTGGCCCAACGATGGGCGACATGATGCTCGCTCTCTTGCCGATGCTGCTGCTGATCGGCGCGTGGTTCTTCTTCATGCGCCAGATGCAGGGCGGTGGCCGTGGCGCCATGGGCTTTGGCCGCTCGAAGGCCAAGCTGCTCACCGAAGCCAAAGGCCGCATCACGTTTGAAGATGTCGCCGGCATTGATGAAGCCAAGGAAGAGCTCGGCGAGATCGTTGAGTTCCTGAAGGACCCAGGCAAGTTCCAACGCCTCGGCGGCAAGATTCCGAAAGGCGCGCTGCTCGTCGGCCCTCCGGGTACGGGTAAGACGTTGCTCGCCCGCGCCATCGCCGGCGAAGCCAACGTGCCGTTCTTCTCGATCTCCGGTTCGGACTTCGTCGAAATGTTCGTCGGCGTCGGCGCAAGCCGCGTCCGCGACATGTTCGAGCAGGCCAAGAAGAATGCGCCGTGCATCATCTTCATCGACGAAATCGACGCCGTCGGCCGTCACCGTGGCGCCGGTCTCGGCGGCGGTAACGATGAGCGCGAACAGACGCTCAACCAATTGCTCGTCGAGATGGACGGTTTCGAAGCCAATGAAGGCATCATCCTGATCGCGGCGACCAACCGCCCTGACGTTCTCGATCCAGCACTTCTGCGTCCGGGCCGCTTCGATCGTCAGATCGTGGTCGGCAATCCGGACCTGGGTGGCCGCGAGAAGATTCTGCGCGTCCACACCCGCAACGTGCCGGTGGCGCAGGGCGTCGATCTGAAGACGATCGCGCGGGGCACGCCGGGCTTCTCCGGCGCCGATCTCGCCAACCTCGTCAACGAAGCAGCGCTGCTTGCGGCCCGCCGCGGCAAGCGCGTGGTCACGAACAAAGAGTTCGAAGACGCGAAGGACAAAGTCATGATGGGCGCCGAGCGGCGCTCCATGGTGATGAGCGATCAAGAAAAGCAACTGACCGCCTGGCACGAAGCCGGCCACGCCGTCGTCGCCATCGAAGTGCCAGAGTCTGACCCGGTCCACAAAGCGACGATCATCCCGCGCGGCCGTGCACTCGGCATGGTGATGCAGCTGCCGGAGTCCGATCGCTATTCGATGAACTTCACCCAGATGACCTCGCGCCTCGCTGTCATGATGGGCGGCCGCGTCGCTGAAGAACTCCACTTCGGCAAAGACAAGGTCACCTCCGGCGCCGCCTCCGACATCTCTGCCGCCACGCGCCTTGCGCGCATGATGGTGACGCGTTGGGGCTATTCGGACGAGCTCGGCTTCGTCGCCTACGGCGACAATGGCGACGACGTTTTCCTCGGCATGCAGGTTGGCCGCACGCAAAACGTGGCGGAAGCGACGGCGCAGAAGATCGACGCCGAAGTGAAGCGCTTGGTCGATATGGGCTATAATGAAGCCAAGCGTATCCTCACCGAGAAAGCAGAGGCGCACAAACGCCTCGCCGAAGCGCTGCTCGAATACGAAACCCTGAACGGCGACGAGATCGCAGCGGTTCTGCGCGGCGAAAAACTTGATCGCCCGGACGATACGCCGACGACGCCATCGGCGCCGACGCCGGCTCTGCCGGTCACGGACGATGACGAAGAGCCCGCGCCGCGCCCCGGCTGGGGCGGCGCCGCTCCGCAGGGCGCTTAAGCGAACAACAAACCGCCGGTGGAAACACCGGCGGTTTTGTTTTGAAGCTCAGAACGTCCGGCGGATCGTGAAGGCAATCGTGCGCGGATCGCCGGGCGTGCCGTAGATCGCGCCTGAGTTTCCGGCCTGGATGCTGGTGAAGAGCAGATACTCTTCATCGAACGCGTTACGGATCGTGAAGAAGGCATCCGTACCGCCATCGGTGCGATAGCCGAAGCGCAGGTTCACGAGTGTTGATGGATCGATCTCGGTATAGATCGAACTCGACGCGTCCGCGAACCAGTTGGAGCGGTACGTCGCGTCCACGCCGAGAAAGTACTCGCCGCTCAGCGAAAGGAGCGGCGCTGGCAAGCGCAGTTCGCCACCGAGAGAGCCAGCCCATTCTGAAACGCCGGGCAAACGCGCGCCGCTGATGTCACAAACCGATGTGCCGGAGCTTTGCCGCTCGAGCGGGCAGGGCGCGTTCGGGAATGATGCATAGACCCCGTCCGTCCATGCTAGCGTGGCGTAGGCGCTGAAGTTCTCGTGCGGACTGACGCGCGCTTCGAGTTCGATGCCTTGCACTTCGACGCTGTCAATGTTGGCGAGATAGCCGCGGATCGCGCCGGGGCCGGCATCAACGACATTGGCTTGGTAGTCGCTCACTTCGGTGAAGTAGGCGGCGACGTTGAAGGTCAGCGCGCGATCGAAGAATTGCGACTTGAACCCGAGTTCGTACGTCGTGTTCTCCTCCGGATCGATAATGGCGCTCACCAGCGATGGGCTGCCGTCCGGCTGGGTTGGGATGCCCGCCGCGTTCAAGCCGCCTGACTTGAAGCCGTTCGCTATAGTTGCGTAGACGAAGATGTCTTCGGTGATGTCGTAGCTCACACTGGCGCGCCAGCTCAGGCTCTCATCTTCGATGCTGGCCGCGTACGCTTGCGGGCGCGCGATGCCGAGCTGAGCGTTGATGAAGGTCGGGTTGCTTGTCGCAAGCCCGCCCGAGACGGTTTGCACGTAGTCGACCGACTTCTCTTCCGCTGTGTAACGCAAGCCTGCCGTGAGGTGCAGCCGGTCCGTCGCGTGCCACGTCGCTTCGCCGAAGAGGGCGTAGGATTCTGTCTCGGATAGAACGTCGGTGTTCGCGGCGTAGCCGTCCAACAAATTGCTCGGCACGCTCGGGCCGATCAGCCAATAGGCGGCGTCGGCGCCGTACTCCTCGGTGCCCGAGGTTTCGACCTCCTGGCCGAACGCATACGCGCCAACCACCCAATCGATCGCGCCGTCTTCATTCGAGGCGAGACGTATCTCCTGGCTCCACTGGAATTGATCCGACGGATTTTGAGAGCGCGCGCGTATATCGAGCGAAGTGTAATCGCGATCGTTCGATGGCCGCCAACGCCAGGTGCGATAAGCCGTGACGGACGTCAGCGTGCCGATCGGCGTATCCCAATTGACGTTGAACGACGTGCCCCAGATGCGCTGGTAGGCACGGATTTCGGCATCGGAATCCGCTACGCGGTCGTACGGATTCGTGCTGGCTGGCTCGTGCCCGAAAAACGCCGCCAGCGCCGGAAACTGGCGCGCCGGCGGACGCAGCGAGGGCCCGTAGCGGACGAAAACCTGCGTGCAGCAGTCAGGCGATTGCTGATCGTAATCGGCGCTCCAGCGCACATCGAGAGAGGGGCTGGCGCGCAGCAGCAATTGCGCGCGCGCCGAGAGATTGGAGACGCTGTTCTGATCGCGATTATAGGTGACGTTGTCGATGAAGCCGTCGCGATCGACTGTGCCGATCGTCAGCCGGCCCGCGAGCAAGTCGTCAATGAGTGGGCCAGAGATTGTGGCGCGCAATTGCTGGAAGCCATAGTCACCGATCGAGGCTTCGGCGCTGCCTTCCGGCTCAAACGTCGGCGCGCGCGTGACAATGGCGATGGCGCCGGCGGTGGTGTTTTTGCCGAACAGGGTGCCTTGCGGCCCGCGTAGAATTTCGATGCGCTCAATGTCGAAATAGTCGAGCGTCGCTGAGCCTGGGCGGGCGTAATAGACGTCATCGACATAAATGCCGACGCCAAGCTCCAAGCCGTCATTGGTCAGCCCGTAATTGCTGCCGAGACCGCGGATCAAAGTCGAAGTGTTGCGCGAGTTCGAAGAGATGAACTGCACAGTCGGCTGTAATTGCGTGATCTGCGCGATCGTGGACGTGCCGGTGGAGAGCAGAAGTTCTTCGTTCAGCGCCGACACGGCGATGGGAACATCCTGCACATTCTGCTCGCGCCGCGCGGCGGTGACGACGACGGTGTCGCTCTCATCGACGGCCGGTTCCGCCGTTTGCGCCGCAGCGAGCGTTGGCGTCCAAAGCAACGCGCTCAAGCTGAGCGCTGAAAGTAACGCGCGTTTCAATTTCGTCCCCATCGCGGCGGCGCCATGCGCCTCACTCGCGATGAGCCAACGTGCGAACCGCGCCGCGAACAAGAGCGCGTGGCTTAAGTGCGGGTATAGTCCGCCTCAATTATTGCATTGTTGACTCGGCGCTATGCGCAAACGCCGTAAGCGCTCAGCGCGGCGGCGGCTTCAGCGGCGCGCCGTAGAATTCTTCCAGCCCGAGTTCCACTGGCGTCCATCCCTTGCGCAGTACCACGCAGAACTCGCCCCATTGATCGGCGCGCTCGAAGGCGGCGAGCGAGTAATCGATGACGCGCGTTTTCAAGAGCGGGCGCATGATTTTGTCGAGGAACGTGTCGGGCAAGAAGACGTGGCAATGCACGCCGGGATGATGCTTGGCCTTCTTGATGTTCTCGACGTTGAAGAGCTGCTCGGGCGTGATGGTGAGATTGGCGAATGAGCGATCGTAATAGAGATTGGTCTCCACCGCATGCACCCACGCTTTCTGCTCGTGCGTGAGATCGGAGATGTAGTCCCACATGATGTGCGCGAACGACGTCGGATCGCGGAAGCGATCGAAGCAACGGATCGTCCGCGCCGGGATCGTCAACAACAGATGGCCTTCGGGCTTCAAGAGATCGCCAAGCATCTGCAGCCAGGCGATCGGATTGACGATGTGCTCGAAGACGTGATTGGCGATGAGGAAATCGAACTGGCGATTGACGACGTTGCGATAATCCTCGCCGCGCACCACGAACTCGACCGGCACGACCGCCTCCGGGTCAGCGCCGTTCGCGGTGGCCTGGGCGCGCAGCTCTTCGGTGGTGAAGAAATCCAGGAACGCCATCGGCGCCTGCGCAGGCGAGACGGTCGGCCGCGCGAACGCGCCAATCTCCAAGCCTTCACCGCGAAGGCCGCCAGCACGCTCCAGCACGGAGCGGCGGAAGGCTGTCATGTCCATGGGGGCAAACTAGCGGCGGAGACCGACGCCGTAAACGCGTTCACTTATCTGGCACTGCCGGCGGATTTCGCGTGAGCGCGGAATGTGGTTACGTCGACGCCGATAGACGTTAGGTTGTATCTATGCGCCTATCCGTCGCCGATCTAGAAGCGCTCTACGAGGAAATTCCGCATGCGGTTTTCTCGTGCCCAGCGCAGCTGAGCTTCCATGATCGCCTAGTCTATTACTGGCTCGGGCGCTCATTCTTCACCGGGTTTGGCTCGATCGTCGACGCAGGCGCACTGATTGGCGGCTCGGCGACGCTGATCGGGGAGGGGATGCGTCAGAACCCGTGCGCCGCCGGTCTGACCAAGCGCATTTTGTCTTACGATCTGTTTGAGGATGTCGCCGATGGCGCGATGGTGCAGGCCATTCGCGCGTATGCCGATCTTGTAGTGCCCGAGGCCGTGAACGGTCGGGTGGATTTCGAGCCGATGTTTCGGGCGCAGACCGCCGCTTACGCTGATCTTATCGATATTCGCCGCGGCGACATTTGCACCCGCGGATACGCGGACGAGTTGCCGATCGAAGCGCTCTCATTCGACGTTGGCAAGACGCCTGATCTCACGCTTCACGTCGTTCGCGAATTCATGCCGCGGCTCGTGCCTGGGAAGTCCATCGTTCTGAACCAGGACTATCTCTTCGCTTATCAACCGTGGCTTCACATGGCGATGGAGTTACTCGACGATTGCTTCGTCAAAGAGTTCGACGCACCAACCGGCTGCACGAGCATTCATCGCCTGACACGTCCAATAACGAAGGAGCTTGTGCGTGAGCGGCTCGGCGAAACGGGAAGCGACTATTTCAAGCTAGAGAATGTTCGCTGCATTGACTCAGCGCGCCAAAAAGCAAGCTCGCCTCACAATAAGCTTATCCTTCGCGCGGCGATGATCCACGCCTATTGGATGTTGGGCCGCAGGCGCACGGCGCAAGCGTTGGCGCGCCAGTGTCTGGACGAACATAATCTCTCGATCGCCGATGTCGCGCGAATCCCGCCACTGGCCCGGTTATTCACCCAACTCGGCGTACCGTTTGAGCAGATGTAGACGCGCTACAATCGCGCGTGCACGTCGAACCAATTGTCGAGCACCATGCCGGGCGCTTCGGCTTTCAAGCGCTGAAAATCCAGCCAGCGGCGCGCCACTTCCTGGAAAGACGTCCATTCATTCGGCAGATCGTCGCCGAAGGGCCCGCTGGCGTGGCCGGAGAATGTCCAGCTCTGCTCGCGGCCGTCACGCATGAACTTCATCGTCGGCGGCATGCGCCGGATGAAGGCTTGGTTGACCAGCTGAAAGTGCGTGTAGCGCGCCGCAACCAAGAGCGCGATCCAATCGATTGAGATCGCCTCAACCGAGATGTAACGCGGCTTCTTCGGAAGCTGGATCAGTTGATGGCAGAAAATGCCGTCGGCGCCCTCGATGTCACATTTGATGAAATCGGGATCGCCATAGCGGGCGATGATGTCGGAGAGGGTGAGTGTCTCGACACTGATTTCCTCGATGTCGCCCGTACTCGCGGCGCGCCATTGCTCCAGGCTGCTCCATTCGGCGTTGACTTTGGAGATGAAGAACTTCGCCGTGCCGACCTGATTGGAGAGCGCGACATTGAGAATGGTCAGCGCGCCATCGGCGATCTCGCGCGCAAAGCGTTGCTGCGCTTGTCGCACCAGAGCGGGGTTGGCCTCCACCGCGATGACGCGATGGCCGCGCGCGAGATAATAGGCGGTGTCGTCGCCGACATGCATGCCCAGATCGATCACCAAACCCATAAGCGCGTCCCCGTTCGTTAGCTTGGCTTAGCAGGGCGGGCGCGGCTTAGGAAACCGCGAGTTGCTTGGGTACGCTTGCGCGCTTAGAGCTTGCCGCCAAGGGAGGCCCATATGCTCGCAACCGCCACCGTCACGCCGCTGCTCGGGACCATGAAGCCTGAAGCCGCGAAAACGTTCTACACGGATACGCTGGGGCTGAAGTTCGTCACCGATGACGGCTTTGCGCTCGTGTTCGCGGGCGAGAACGCCACCATCCGCATCTCGCGCGTGCCGGCGATGGCGCCGGCGCAATATGCGGTGTTGGCGTTTGTGGTCCCTGAGATCGAAGCGGCGGTGGATGCGCTCGCCGCCAAGGGCGTGGTGTTCGCGCGCTTCGGCTTTTTCCCGCAAGACCCACGCGGCATCTGGGCAGCGCCCGACGGCACGAAAGTGGCGTGGTTCCACGATCCGGATTTGAATCTGCTGAGCGTCGTGCAGCACGCTTAAAGGGGCGCGGGTCTGCTTTAGAGTGCGCCCGCCAAATCGCCGACAATCTTTGTCCAGCCGGCTTGCGTGCGCTCAGCGTACTCGGCCCAATCCGGATGCAGCTTGTGCGTCAGCGTAAGCAAACACCCATCGCCATCCGGCGCGAAGCTGATTGTCACGACACTCAAATCGCCTTGCTCCGCATCGACGCCCCAGGTGAACACCAAACGTCGTGGCCGTTCGATTTCGCGATACGTGCCGGTGTGATCGATCTCGATGCCGCCGCGCGTGACCTTGTAGTGAAACGCACCGCCGACGCGCGGATCGTTCTCTAGGCTTACCACCTGCTCATCGCGCAAATGCGCGCCGAAAATGAAACGCCCGATCCAAACCGGATCGAGCCACGCATCGAACACGCGCTCAGGCGAGACGCTAAAGCGATGTTCGACGCGAATGGCAGGCGCTCCGCTCATTGCGCTTGCGGCTCATAGAGCGCGTGTGCGGCGACTACGTCCGCCCAGAAGCGATTGGTCGGCTTGCCATCCAGCACGCCAGCGAGCGTCTCGATGTGCGCCGTCCAGCCGCCGGCGAAATCGAGCAGGTGTTCGCGCGTATCGACTTTGATATGCGTCAGTGTCAGCAGCGTCTCATCGCCAATCGCCGTGAACTCAAAGCGCACTTCGGAAACAGCCTCATCGCCATCGCCCCACGTGATCGCCAGCAAACGCGGCGGATCGAATGCGAGCACGCGCCCGCCCATTGGGAACGAACCCGTCTCCATTTCCTTCCAGCGCTCCGGCGGCTTTTCGCTGGTGATGTTCTTGTGCGCGAAGATCATCGTGAAGGCTTGGCCGTTGGCGCTGAGCGTGTCGCCGCCATTGAACCAGCGCGCGCGCTTTTCGCCGTCGACAAAGTAGGACCACACGCGTTCGATCGGGGCCTTCAGGCGGCGTTCGAGAACAAACGTATCCGGCGCGGTGATGCGGCCAAGCTCCATTAGGAATGCTCCTTAGTCTTTGTGTTCGGCCCTAATCTTCGTGTTCAGCGAGGGCGCGCTCCAGCGCATCCAAGCTCTGGGTCCAGAAACGGCGTTGCTCATCGATCCAGGCCGCGGCCTCATCGAGGGGCTTGGGATTGAGCGAGAGGAAATGTTCGCGGCCCGCCCGGCGGCGGCTCACCAGTTCGGCCCGCTCCAGCACGCGGATGTGCTTGGAGACGGCGTTGAGCGACATGGCGAACGGCGCGGCCAACTCCGTCACCCGCGCCTCGCCCGAGCCCAAACGCTGAAGGATCGCCCGCCGGGTAGGGTCGGCGAGGGCAAGCATGGTGTGATCCAGGGCTACAGCTTCCATATTCAACCAATAGGTTGAATGAAAGCGTGCGTCAACCCCGCCCCTGGCCCAGAGCGGGGCGATCAGGTACTTCAGCCATCAACAGATTCAGTTTTCGGGGCTTCTCATGGCTGCGCTCATCGCCATCGGCGTCTTCATCGTCGCGATTTTCTTGCTCAACCTCGTTGAGTTCGGCCGCCTCGACTAAGCCTTGCGCGTCAGCACGGCGAGATATTGCGCGCCGCTGATCAACGCCAACGCCGCCGCCGCCCACAGCAAGATGCGCGCGGCCCAATCCAATCCGAGGATCAAGCTCTGCGGCGCGAGCATGAGAGCCGCTGTCTGGAACGCCAGAAACGCAGCCACGCCGGCCATCTCTGCGGCGGCTTTCCATTTGCCGAGATCGCTCACCGGCAGCGTCTTACCTTGCGCTGAAATGCCTTCGCGCAAACCAGCGACGGCTACATCGCGCCCGAGGATCAGCACAGAAGCGAGCACAAGCCACCAAGGCAGCGCCGCATAAGCGAGTGCTACGAGTACGCAGGTGATCAGCACTTTATCAGCGGCGTGATCGAGGGCGGCGCCCAACGGCGTCACTGCATCGAGCTTGCGCGCGAGATAGCCGTCGAGCCAATCGGTGAGCGATGCGGCGATGAAGAGCACCAGCGCTGCCAGATAAACCTGACCCGCCGTCTCCACATTCACGTGCACGATCTGTGACGCCCACAGCACGAGCCCGGCAATCGCGGGTGCAGCCACGATGCGGAAGATGGTGAGCAGTGTTGGGAGATTGCTCACGGCTCAAGCCTTGCGGAAAAAATCATAAATCCGCTTTGCCAGTTCTGTGTTGACGCCGTCCACTGTTTCCAGCTCCGCCAAAGCCGCGCGCGAGACGCCGCGGGCCGAGCCGAAGCGATCCAGAAGCGCGCGTTTGCGGGCAGGGCCGATGCCGCCGATCTCGTCGAGCGGGTTTTTGGCGATGTTGGCCGAGCGCTTGCCGCGATGTGCGCCAATGGCGAAGCGGTGCGCTTCATCGCGCATGCGCTGAAGATAGTAGAGCACGGGGCTCTTCTCATCGAGGCGGAACGGCGGCTTGCCGGGGATGAAGAAGCGCTCGCGGCCCGCGTCGCGGTCAACGCCCTTGGCGATGCCGGCGATTTTGATGCGGTTCTTAAGGCCGAGTTCTTCGAGCGCTTCAAGTGCTGCGTTGAGCTGGCCTTCGCCGCCGTCGATCAGCACGAGATCGGGCCAAGCGCCGAACTTCGTCTCACGCTCAGGCTCATCGCGCTCTTTCGAGAAATCGACGCCGCCATCTGAGACGTTGCTTTCAGGCTCCGGCGCTTGCTCCTCCGTCGTTTCCTCGCGCTCCGCCAGCATCCGCGCGAAGCGGCGCTTGATCATCGCTTTCATCATCGCGAAGTCGTCGCCGTTGAACTTCGCGCGTTCCATATTGAACTTGCGATACTGGTTCTTCGCAAAGCCCTCAGGCCCGGCGACGATCATCGCGCCCAGCGCGCTTGTGCCTTGAATGTGGCTATTGTCGTAAACCTCGATCCGCTCCGGTCGCTGCGAAAGCCCGAACACTTCCGCCACACCGTCCAGCAGTTTCGCGACGCTGCCTGTCTCGGCCATGCGCCGGCCAAGCGCTTCACGCGCATTGAGCAAAGCGGCGTCCACGATCTCGCGCTTCTCGCCACGCTCCGGCCGCCTGATCTCGACTTTGCACTCCGCACGCACGCACAGCGCTTCTTCCAGCAATTCCTGATCCGTGGGCTCGATATTGACGAGCACCAGCTTTGGCGGTTCGCGGTCATCGTAGAATTGCGCGAGGAAGGCGCCCATGATGTCCGCCGCTGTTTCTTCGCCGCCATGACGCGGGAAGTAGGCGCGATTGCCCCAGTTTTGACCGGCGCGGAAAAAGAACACCTGGATGCAACTCTGGCCGCCTTCGACGTGCATTGCGAACACGTCCGCTTCATCGAACGTGCTCGGATTGATGCCCTGCGATGCGCGCACGCTGGCAAGCGCCCGGATGCGATTGCGCAAACGCGCGGCATGTTCGAATTCAAGCCTCTCGGCTGCTTCGCGCATCTCGACGGCGAGGCGATCCTGTAGCTCGACCGATTTCCCTTCGAGAAAATCGACGCTGTCTTTCACCAGCGCCGCATATTCATCGCCGTTCACCAGATCCACGCACGGGGCCGAGCAGCGCTTGATTTGATAGAGCATGCACGGCCGGGTGCGGCCGCTGAACGTGGAGTCCGAGCATGAGCGCAGCAGGAAGGCTTTCTGCAACGTGTTCAGCGTGCGGTTCACCGCGCCTGCGCTGGCGAACGGGCCGTAGAATTTGCCTTTGAAGCTCTTGGCGCCGCGATGCTTTTGCAACGCCGCGAAAGAATGATCGGTACGGATCGCAATGTACGGGAAGCTTTTGTCATCCCGCATCAGCACGTTGTAGCGCGGCTTCAGCCGCTTGATCATGTTGGTTTCGAGCAGCAGTGCTTCGGTCTCGGTCGCGGTGACGATCACTTCCATCGACAATGTCTGATGGATCATTCGGTAGATCGCGTTGGTATGCCCGCGGCCTTGTGCGTATTGGCCGACGCGGTTCTTCAAGTTCTTGGCCTTGCCGACATAAAGCACCTCGCCATCGGCCCCGATCATCCGATAGACGCCGGGCTTGGCGGGCAGGCGCTTCCACGCGTCGCGGATCGCCTCGATGCCTTTCAGCACGGGCGTCGGCGCATCTTCCGCCGGCAAATGCTCCAGCGGCGGCGTGATCGGTTTGTCTGCGCCTGTCATGTGCGAGTCACGATAGCGCATAGAGATGGGAAGGACCCGCCTCCGATCCCACCCGGAACCCGCCTGCGGCCCTGCGCCCCCTGGACGGGAAGGGCGCCTGACCCCAAAACAGAGTCATGGATGACGTGCGCACCCCGGCCCTGAAGGCCGTCAAAACCTTCGCCGCTCCCGATCCGGAAGCCTGCCGGGACATGACCGATGTCCGCCAGGGCGTCGACGAGATCGACCGCATGCTGGTGGCGCTGATCGCCCGCCGCCAAGGCTACATGGACGCCGCCGCCCGCATCAAAACCGACCGTAACGTCGTCCGCGACGAAGCTCGCATCAATGACGTCTTGGCCAAGGTGAAAGCCGAAGCCGAGAAGCACGGCCTCTCCTGGGCCATCGCCGAGCCGGTGTGGCGTCAGATGATGGAATGCTGCATCGCCTACGAGTTCGAGGTCTGGGACGAGCTGCGGGCGCCGGGCGCCGCTACAAAACCCTGAGAGTTGCGCTGCATTGCAGCACTGACGGCTGACATTGCCCTGTGGTAACCCTCCCTCGGCTGGGGAGGCGTCGACCGGGTTGGTGGGCGCGAAACATGGTGAATAAAGCAGGGGACTTTCGCGCTTGGCGCGAGGGCCTTGCGCGCGATGCAAGCGTGCATGGTCGCGCGTGGCGCGGTGACCTTCACGATGGTAGTGCGTTCTGTTCCCGCGCATGCGGAGGGGGCGGCGCATGAGATGGTTTCTGGGCTTGTTGCTGGTGGTCGCGCTCATTACGGGCGTGCTCTACGGCGTCGGCCGCTTTCTGTTATCGAACGATCTTGAGGTCACGCGCACCGTTTCTGTTGAGCGCCCGCGGGCGGCCGTGTTCGCGATGGTCAATGATCTGCGGATCGCGCGCGAATGGTCGCCTTTCTACGCCCGCGATCCTGACGCGGAGTACGCGTTCTCCGGCGATCCGGGCGAAGGCCAGAACATGCGTTGGGCGTCGAACGTTCGCGACGTCGGCCGCGGCCGGATGTCGATCGTGAGCTCCTCGCCGAACCAAGAGGTGCAATCGATCCTCGAACTCGGTGAGCGCGCGACGCTCAACTCCATCATCAGCCTGCGCCCCGGCCAAAACGCCACGGCTGTCGAATGGAGGGTGACCGCCCAGTGCGGCGCCGGCGCGATCAACGTGCCGTGCCGATACATGAATCTGATCATGAGCCGACAGGTCGGCCAGCAGCTGGAAGGCGGTTTGGCGCGTCTCAAGACGTTGACCGAGCAATTGCCGAACGTCGACTTCGAAGGTCTAAATCCGCAATTCAGCGCGGTCGAGCCGCAGAACTTCGTGTACGCCGTGGTCGAAACCTCGGCCACGGATTTGGCGATGATCCGCGGCGCTGAAGAGCTTGGCATCCAACAAGTCCGCGATTTCATGGCGCAGTATGGCCTCACGCCCTCGGGGCCGCTTGTCCGCGTGGTGACGCTGCACGACATCGCCGCCAACCGGATGAGCTTTCGCGTCGGCTATCCGTTCGCGGGCGCGACGCCGCTCACGGTTGTTGGCGTCCAGATCGGACAGACGCCGTCGGGCCAGGCGATGAACGTGCTGGTCGAAGGCAATGGCCGCCAAGTGCAAGCGGCGTACGCACAGATGTACGCGTATCTCCAAGCCCATCGTATCCCGCTGCGCGAGGGCGGGCTGCCTTGGGAGATCGTGCATCAAGCCGCGAGCCCGGATGGCGCAACGCCGGCGCGGATGGAGATTTTCATCCCGCTGCAATAGCGCGCTGATTGCGACGCAAAACAAAAAGGCCCGCGGCGCAAACCGCGGGCCTTCGTTTATTCGTCGCTCAACGCGCTTAGTCGTTGACCTTCAGGTTCACGGCCTTCGGACCTTTGCCCTTGGTGTCGGGCAGGGTCTGGAAGTTCACGCGCTGGCCCTCGACCAATTGCGTGAGGCCGGCGCGCTCGACTGCACTCACGTGCACGAACACGTCAGCGCCGCCGCCGTCCGGCGTGATGAAGCCGAAGCCACGCGCGCCGTTGAAGAACTTCACGGTGCCGTCCTGCGGATCGCCGAGCGGTGCGCGCGGGGGACGATCGCCGCCGCCGCCAAAACCACCGCCGCCGCCACGGTCGCCGCCGCCGCCGCCGCGGTATCCGCCGCCGCCGCCGCCGCC
>JAIELJ010000013.1 GCA_019753105.1 Hyphomonadaceae bacterium | reverse complement strand
GTTGCATCACGGGAAGTGATGGGTGGCGCGGGGGAGTTGAGTTTGCGGGGCCGCGCGCCTACACCTGTGACACAGCCCAAGCGGAGCCTGACATGCTGACGGACAAGCGGATTCTTCTGATCATTGGCGGCGGCATAGCGGCGTATAAGGCGCTGCTCTTGATCCGCTTGCTGCGGGGCGCGGGGGCGGCGGTGACACCGGTGTTGACGCGGGCGGGCGCAGAGTTTGTGACGCCCTTGTCGGTTTCGGCGCTGGCGGGGGCAGCGGGGCGACGCCAGCGCGATCGGTCACCAGTTTCGCGAGATCACGCCACGCCGCAAAATCGTCTTCACCGCGCCAACCCGTGAGGTTGACGCCCGGATCGCTACGGAACGCGTCCGGCAATTGTGCATTCTGCATGACCGCGTGCACGAGCTTCGACTTGCTTCGCGCGAAGGTCACGTCCTCCACCAGTGGGGCTTGGGAGACGCCGCGCGGTGACCAGAGCGCCACTGCGACCTTGGCGTCTTTGACCGCGGCGCGCACGTCGTCGCCAGCCTGGCGCTCCAGCACGACAGTCAGCTTTGCCTGACGCAGCTTCTCCGCCAGCGCACGCGCGGGCAGGGCGTCTTCGGCCGCGTGTAGGATCGCCACCGTCGCCATTCAGATTTCCCCACTTCTTTTCAAGTACAACCGCCCAACGCCGAGCCGCCTCTAGCGGCCAGCGCCCCGTGCCTTGCAGCTATGATGCCCCGGATACCCTGTGTTTGAAAAGTCCACAGGCCAGCGCCACGGCATACATCCGCCACGGGAAAGGGGGGCCGGGCGCTTGCGCGGGGGCGCGGCTCTGCTAGGCAGCGGCCCCATGTCCCGTTTCGAGACCCGTCTTAAGGAAACTGCTGAGCGCGTGAACACGGCGCTCGACGGTCTGTTGCCGCGCGATCAGGGACCGGAGTCCCGGCTGATCAGCGCCATCCGCTATTCCGCGCTGGACGGCGGCAAGCGCTTGCGCCCGTTCTTCACGATGGAAGTCGGCCGCATGTTCGACGCCGACGAGGGCGCTCTCCTGCGAACCGCCTGCGCTATCGAGTGCGTGCACACGTATTCGCTCATTCACGACGATCTGCCGTGCATGGACGATGATGATCTCCGCCGAGGCCGCGCCACATTGCACCGCGCGTTCGACGAAGCGACGGCGCTCCTCGCGGGCGATGCACTGCTGACTTTTGCGTTTGAGCTGCTCGGCGAACCGGCGACGCACTCGGACCCGCAAATGCGCTGTAAGCTCATTGTGGCGCTGGCGAAAGCAGCGGGCGCGCAAGGCATGGTTGCGGGGCAGGTGGCCGACATGGCCGGCGCCGATATCGGCTCCGACCTCATCGCCGTCACGCGCATGAACCGCTTGAAGACCGGTGCGCTGATCAATTTCTCTGTCGAAGCCGGCGCCATGATTGGCTGCGCGTCGGAGGCAGAGAAGACCTGCCTCTTACGCTACGCGCACGATATCGGGCTCACCTTCCAAATGGTCGACGATCTGCTGGATGCTGAAGGCGTGGTGCGCGACACTGGCAAAGCCGTGGGCAAAGACAAAGCGCGGGGCAAGGTGAACTTCGTTACCGTGCTGGGCGCTGATGCTACACGCGAGCGCATCGGCATGCTGGCGAGCCAGGCCAAGCAACATCTCTCCATCTTCGGTCCGCGCGCGGCGATCCTGCTCGAAGCCGTCGATTTCATCGTCGACCGGCGCCACTGATCCGAGGCTGAAACCTGCGCAGCGTTGCGCGCGTTAGTGTGCATGGCGCAACCGATCACCATCACCATACCGCACAAGCTCGGCCGCACCGAAGCACGTGCGCGGGTGGAAGCAAGTCTTGGCCGCTTCACCGATCAGATGAAGCAAGCCGGCATGGGGAAAATCCAGCACGCCTGGAGCGAGGATCGTCTGGGCTTCCAGGCGCGCGCCTTCGGCCAAGGCATCACCGGCCGCATCGACGTCAATGACAACGATCTGAAAATCGAAGTCGACTTACCCGGCCTCCTTGCCAGCTTCGCCGACAAGATCGCCGGAAAGCTGAAGCGTGAAGGGACGCTGATGCTCGAGAAACCTCGCGATCCACCGCGCTAATCCATCAGCCTCTGTGTCAGATACATATATTCCAACGCCCGCCGCCGCGCTGCTTCGCGGAGATTGGCGTTAGCCGAGTGTCCGCCATCGGTGTTTTCGTAATAGAGGAACGGCACGCCGAGTTCTTCGAGACGCGCGCCATACTTGCGCGCGTGGCCTGGATGAACGCGATCGTCTTTCGTCGATGTGTAGATGAACACTGTCGGGAAATTCCGGCCTGGATTTAAGTTCTGATAGGGCGTGATCTGTTCCAGGAAGGCGCGTTGCTCGGGGATGTTCGGCGAGCCGTATTCGCCAACCCATGAAGCGCCCGCGAGCAATTGATCGTAGCGCAGCATGTCGAGCAGCGGCGAGCCGATAATGGCGGCGTTGACCATCTCCGGGTGCTGATTGAGCATCACGCCCATCAGCAAACCGCCATTCGAACGCCCTGAAATGCCCAAGCG
The DNA here is from genome assembly GCA_019753105.1 of Hyphomonadaceae bacterium. GTDB lineage: Bacteria > Pseudomonadota > Alphaproteobacteria > Caulobacterales > Aquidulcibacteraceae > Vitreimonas. The sequence continues at coordinate 140,403 of JAIELJ010000013.1, read as the reverse complement.
GCGCGGGCTCGTAATGCGGCGCTCTACGAGATCGCGTTCGACTGCGTAGAAATCATCATAGATGCGCTGGCGATTGGTGAGCAGCCCGGCGCTGTGCCAGTCGGGGCCAAACTCGCCGCCGCCGCGGATGTTGGCCAACACATATGTGCCGCCCTGATCGAGCCAGAGGCGGCCGATATAGGCGTTGTAGCTCGGCACTTGTGAGAGCTGGAAGCCGCCATAGGCGTAGAGCAAAGTCGGGTTCTGCCCGTTCATCGGCATGTCGCGGCGGCGCACGACGAAATAGGGCACGCGCGTGCCGTCAGCGCTCACAGCTTCGAATTGCTCGGTCACATAAGGCGACGCATCGAACTGCGCCGGCAGCGAACGCACCGGGCGCGCATTGGCGCCGTCAAGCGCATAGAGCGTCGGCGGCGTCAGGAAGTCCTCGAACACTGCGAACGCGCGCGCATCGCTGGAAGAGGCGCCCGCGAGCGACACAACGCCTGTTGGCGGCAGCGCCACTTGCTCACCGCGCCACGCGCCGTTGGCAAACGTGAAGCGCTGCAGACGGCCGCGCACATTGTCGAAGCCAGTCACCAGAAGCGCTTCACTGGTTGAGGTAACGCCTTCGATCGATTGGCGCGATGTCGGCGCGAAGATGACTTCGACCTGCGGCGCCGGCAGTGTCGCCGTCGCCAGCGGCATCGCCAGCAGCGTGCCCGACGCATACTCGCGCCCGCCAATGCTCCAGGCTTCTTCAAGCGTGACGATCAAACGATCCTGGAAATAGCGGCGGATGGAGGCGCGGCGCGGCAGCGTGATGCGCTGCGGCCCTTCGAGCGTGATCAGCGAATAGACGGATTCAAAAAACGTCTCCGACTCCACGGCGATCGCAATATGATCGCCGCTTTCGTCCTCGAGTGTCTGCACCGCGATGGAGACATCGCTGGCTTCGCCGCGCATGACTTCAGTTGCGCTCGACAGAGGCGTCCCGCGCCGCCAGGCGCGCAATACAAACGGATAGCCCGACGCCGTCATCGAGCCCGCGCCCCAATCGGTGGCGACAAGCAGCGTGTCGCGATCCAGCCAACCGATGCGTGATTTGGCTTCCGGTACGACGAAGCCGCCATCGACGAAGCGGCGCGTCTCGATATCGAACTCGCGCCGCGTGCTCGCATCGAGCCCGCCGTTCGACAGCGCGATCATGCAGCGCACGCCGGAAGGATCGCAGTCCGATCCTTGGAACACCCAGTTCGCATTTTCCGCACGCGCGAGCGCATCGATATCGAGAATGGTTTCCCATTGCGGCGCATTCGCTGCGTAGGCGTCGAGCGGTGACCGGCGCAGCACGCCGCGCACCTGGGTCGCGTCCTGCCAGAAATTGTAGAGATAGCCGCCGCGCACTTGGCCTGTCGGCAAGCGATCGCGACTCTGCGCAACTTCGAGTGCGGCGTTCAGCAAGCCCGCATAGCGCCTGTCATTCTCCAGCACCGGCAGTGAGCGCGCATTCTGTTGCTCGACCCAAGCGAGCGCGCGTTCGCCTTCGACTTCCTCAAGCCAAAGATACGGATCGTTCTCAGACATCGGCGCGGTCGCTGGCGTCGCGCACGCCGCCACCATCATCACCGCACCAAAAATTCCAGCGCACAACCAAGGGTTCGTCACGAAGTCATTCCCCTATTCATGGGGTTACGGTAGGGCGGCGGCGCACTTTACCCAAGCGCTCGATTTGCGTTTGCGACGAATAACGCCGCAAGCGCCGCGAACGCGAGGGGACGAGCATGGGAACGTGGAATCCAGGGCCAGGCGCAACATCGGGCAATGATACGTTTCTCGGCGATGGCGCCGCTGACGTAGCGGATGGCGGCGACGGCCTGGATATCATCAGCGGCGCCGGCGGCGCTGACACCATCTCAGGCGGCAACGGCAACGATATCTTGCGCCCCGGTGACGATCTCGTCGTCGACGTCATCGATGGCGGCGCCGACTATGACGTCGTCGACTATTCCGAAGTTGTCAGCACCGGCATGGTGTTCACCGCGACCGGCGCATACTTCACCTACTTCGATCCCGCAGCCTTGCCCGACACGTTCAGCGGCATCGAAGAAATCATCGGCACCAGCGGCGGCGATTTGCTACGTGCTTCCGGGGCGCTCAGCGTTATACGCGGCGGCGACGGATACGACGCGCTGTCCGCCGATGGAACGCAAACCGTCTATGGCGGCGCAGGCCGCGACTTTTTCGATTTCTCTCTCGGCGGCAACTACACGATCGCCGACTTCACAGTTGGCGAGGATCGTTTCTTCGGAACCAACCCGTTTGTCGGGGTGTCCACGAGCGGCGCGGACTCCATTCTGCAACTTGGGAACGGCGATTTGCTCCGTATCAGCAACGTCACCGGCCTTACACTCGCGCAATGGAACGCCATGGCTGGCGGCGGCGGGCTCTACGCCACCAACATCAACGGTTTCACCAGCACAACCACTAGCGCAGGCGCCGATTGGGCGTGGAGCGGCAACGGCAATGACAGCATCTTCGGCGGCGATGGCGACGATGTGCTGATCGGCGGCACCGGCGGCGATACGCTGCGTGGGGATTTTGGCAACGATTATCTCGAGGGCGGCGCTGGCGTCGATAACCTCCTCGGACGGGAAGATAACGACACGATCTATGGCGGCGATGGCGATGACACGCTGATTGGTGAAGCGGGCGGTGATTATCTCGAGGGCGGCAACGGCATCGACGTGCTGAATGGCGGCCTTGGCGCCGATACGCTGTGGGGCGGCCCAGGCGCCGACACATACGTGTTCGATGCAGCGCTCGGCGCAGGCAATGTTGATGCAATCATCGGCTTCAGCCCTGTGGACGATCAGTTCATCTTAAGCAGCGCCGTCTTCACTGGCCTCAGCCTCGGCGCGCTCGCGGCCGGCCAGTTCGTGATCGGCACGGAATCCCTCGATGCCGACGACCGCATCATCTACGACCCCATCACCGGTAACATCTATTTCGACATCGACGGCACGCTCGGCGATGACGTGCCCGTGCTCTTCGCCACGGTGTCGCCGGGGCTGGCGCTGACGGCGGCGGATTTCATCGTCGGACCGTAGCCGTTTAGCCTCGCAGCCGGGGCCAAATCCCGGCTGCGCGCACCTGACGCACGAAAGATGGCGAAAAACCTTAGTGCCGCCATGGCTTAGGCGTCGCCAAAGCGGGGGAACGGGTCTAGGCTTTGATCGAGATCAAACGCTGGCCCCGAGGACTTGATGGCGCCCAATACTCCGCTGCTCGATCAGGTCAGCCTGCCCGCCGATCTTCGCAAGCTCGATGAGAGCCAACTCCGGCAGCTGGCCGACGAAGTCCGCGCCGAGACGATCAGTGCCGTCAGCCACACCGGTGGCCACTTGGGGGCAGGGCTCGGCGTCGTCGAATTGACGGTGGCGCTGCACTACGTTTTCGACACGCCGCGCGATAAAATCATCTGGGACGTCGGCCACCAGGCCTACCCGCACAAAATCATCACTGGCCGCCGCGACCGCATCCGCACGCTGCGCCAGGGCCAGGGCCTCTCCGGTTTCACCAAGCGCAGCGAGAGCGAGTACGATCCGTTCGGCGCAGCGCACGCCGCCACGTCGATCAGCGCGGGTTTGGGCTTTGCCGTCGCGCGCGATAAGCGCGGCGACGATAGCAACGTAATCGCCGTCATCGGCGACGGCTCGATGTCGGCGGGCATGGCCTACGAGGCGATGAACAACGCCGCCGAAACCACCAAGCGCTTCATCGTCATCCTGAACGATAACGACATGTCGATCGCGCCGCCGGTTGGCGGCATGTCGAGCTATCTGGGGCGTCTCGCTTCGTCGAAGACGTATCGCCAGATCCGCAAGACGGCCAAGTCGATCGCTGAAGCGCTGCCTGCGCCGATCCATGACGTCGCCAAGAAGGCCGAAGAATACGCGCGCACGATGGTGACGGGCGGGACGTTCTTCGAAGAGCTGGGCTTCCACTATCTCGGGCCGTTCGACGGCCACGATATGGATCTGCTCGTCCGCATCATGAAGAACGCCAAGGACTTCACCGATCGCCCGGTGCTGATCCATGTCGTCACCAAGAAGGGCAAGGGCTACGAGCCGGCCGAAAACGCCGCCGACAAATATCACGGCGTCACCAAGTTCAACGTCGTCACCGGCGAACAAGCCAAAGGCGGAAGTGCTGCGCCCAGCTACACCAAGGTGTTCGCGCAAGCGCTCGTCCGCGAAGCGGAGAAGGACGAGAAGATCGTCGCCATCACAGCGGCGATGCCCTCCGGCACCGGTCTCGATATTTTCGGCTCGAAATTCCCAGAGCGCACGTATGACGTCGGCATCGCCGAGCAGCATGCGGTGACGTTCGCTGCAGGCTTAGCGGCAGACGGCATGAAGCCGTTTGCGGCGATCTACTCGACCTTCCTGCAACGCGGCTACGACCAAGTCGTGCACGATGTTGCGATCCAAAAGCTGCCCGTGCGCTTCGCCATGGACCGCGCCGGCCTCGTCGGTGCCGACGGTTCGACGCACGCCGGTTCGTTCGATGTCGGCTATATGGGCGCGCTGCCGGGCATGGTGCTGATGGCCGCCGCGGACGGCAATGAGCTCAGCCGCATGGTCGCCACCGCTGCGCAAATCGACGATCGCCCGAGCGCTTTCCGCTATCCGCGCGGCGACGCTGACGGCGCGCTCGGCGCCGATGCGCACTTGCCCCTCGAAATCGGCAAAGGCCGCATCCTGCGCGAGGGCACGAGCGTTGCGCTCTTGAATTTCGGCACGCGCATGCTCGAAGCCAACAAAGCCGCCGACAAGCTCAACGCCATGGGCCTTTCCACCACGCTCGCCGATGCGCGCTTTGCGAAGCCCCTGGACGAGGATCTCATCCGCCGCCTGGTGCGCGAGCACGAAGTGCTGATCACGATCGAAGAGGGCGCGATGGGCGGCTTCGGCGCCTTCGTGCTGCACTTTATGTCGGCCGACGGGCTGCTCGATCGCGGCGTCAAAGTGCGCACGCTGACGCTGCCGGATATCTTCCAGGATCAAGACAAGCCTGAGCTGCAATACGCCGCCGCCGGGCTTGACGCCGACGCCATCGCCAATGCGGCGCTGCTGGCGCTTGGTCGGGGCGTGAACGAGGCGCGGGCTTAGGCGGTTTTCGGTTTTCGGGATTCGGTTATCGGGCAGTCCCGACCCGATAACCGGGAACAAATGCGGCGCTCGTGTGTTGCGACTCTCGTGAATGCTCCATGGAGTCCCGCATCATGACCATCTCTCGTACGCGCGCTGCTCTTATCGCTCTTCTCGCACTCTCCGCTCCGCTCGCCAGCGGCTGTGCGCTCGCCGCCGGCGCCGCTGTCGGCGCCGCTGCCGTCGACTATTTCTTTGACGACAACGACGTTTGCGACGGCCCGAACGATGAAGGCATCCTCGATAGCGATTGCAACGATTAATCGTGACTGACGCATAGGCGCGATAGGCGGCAGGAATTTCCTGTTGCCTATTGCCTATCGTCTGCTGCCTAATCTCCGTCGCCTAGCAGCGACGGAGATTCTTTATGGCCAAGGGTCAGATGAAATCGAACAAAGAGAAGCGGAAGCCGAAGAAAGAAAAGGCCTCCAAGAGTGCGGCCAGCGCCGGCAATATCGGCACAGGCGGCAAGAAGTAGGTATCGGGTGTCAGCGTGCCGGTGTCAGAGTAAGGTGTGGTTTTCCGACACCTGAGACCCGGCGCCTGACATGCTGACAAACATCGACGAAATCGCCCCGCAGACCTACCGCATCTCCACCGGCGTCCAGACGCCCGATGGCTTCGGCTTTACCTTCAACCAATATCTCCTCGTCGCCGACGAGCCGCTCTTATGGCACACCGGCCCGCGCGGCCTGTTTGAGCTCACACGCAGCGCCATCGCGCGCGTTCTCGATCCGGCCAAACTCGCGCATATCGGCTTTTCGCATTACGAGGCCGACGAGTGCGGCGCGCTCGCGGATTTTCTGGCCATAGCCCCCAATGCGCGCCCGCTCTGCGGACGCATCGCCGCCATGGTCAATGTCGGCGACGTCACGACGGTTGCGCCCCGCGCATTGCGCGACGGCGAGACGCTCGACATTGGCGGCGCGCGCCTCACCTGGTTCGACACGCCCCACGTTCCGCACGGCTGGGATTGCGGCCTCATCTTCGACGAGACGCGCAAACTCCTCTTCTGCGGCGATCTCTTCACCCAGGGCGGCGCCGAACACGCACCGCTCGTCGAGACCGACATCCTCGGTCCATCCGAAGCCTTCCGCGGCCCCTTAGACTATTTCGCCCACGCGCCCGCAACGCGCACGCAGCTGGAGCGCTTAGCTGCGCTCAATCCGGAAACGCTGGCCTGCATGCACGGGAGTGCCTGGCGCGGTGATGGCGGAAGCTTGCTGCGGGAGTTGGCGGGGAGGGTGGGTTAAGCGCGTAAAGTGCGTTCGATCGCCTTGATGAGTTGCCGAGCGTTGCCGCCAGACAGACTGTTATCCTTGCGCCAATCGGAGCTTCGTCGCTTGTATACTGTCGGCGATTTCGTGAGCGTGACCCGATAGCTTGTACTACCAAGCAGTTCGGCGACGTCGCCAACCTGCTTCCAATCGAAACAACTCGCGCGAATGTTCTGCAGTTTGGCCTGAAATGCCGAAGCTGACGCGAATCGTGTTGCGGGATCGGCAGCGCATGCTTTCCTGATGACAGACCTCAGGGCGTCGGAGATCCATGAATGAGTACTTGAAATTTGGGCCACGTCGCCATTCGCGATCACCTCACAGATACATTGATCGGCGAAGATCGTGTTGTCGGGATAAGGAAGCGCCTCATACTGTTGGCGCTGTTGCTTGTTGAGCCAAAGCACTTCGTCGTACGGAAGGAAGCCGCCGCATAGTTGATAGAGGACTAGGCCGGCTTGGTAGATGTCTCCACGGACGCCGTACTCGTTGGTCGTTACTGACTCGGGTGGCCGATAGATCATTGCGTGCTTTGACGCGGCAACGACATCTTGATTGTCCGGTAGCCTTGTTATCGAGCCGAAGTCGCCGATTACTGTCCGACCGCTTTGAAGATAAATGTTTGCAGGCTTCAGATCGCGGTGGATATAGCGCTCGGGGTGGAGGCAAGTCAGAGCAGATAGGATGCCTGAGACGAGGCGGATAATGTCGTAAGTCGACAGCTTGTTCTGAGGTATGAGGTTGTCGAGATCGCCGCCTGTGCAATAGCGGGTTACAAAATACGCCCATTCGTCTCCGCAGCGCGCCGCGTCAAAGATCTCCAAAATATGAGGCGACTTGAGCTGTGCGATTGCCTGTGGCTCAAGATGTTTGCGTTGATCGCCGTCCCAAAAATAGAACTTGATGGCAACGACGGTGTTCGTGATCTTGTTCTGACCCCGAAAGACGTAGCCATTTGCACCCTGCGTCGGGTTCAGACTAAGCGTGTAGTTTGCTTCGAGGGCGTTCAGCGCCTTCTGAATCTCCGCTGGTAGCTTCAAGGGGAAGCTCATTCCTCCAAACCGCAGAGAGCGGCGTCGCACGCGTCAGACTGATATCTGTAGGTTGGTGTGAGTTTTAGCGACGACTTCCTTCTCTTCGCTGCGATTGACGCGGGTGCAAGGATACGAACTTCACAGCGATCAATCAGCTGCAAGTACCCCTCAATTTTGAAGCCAGTTGCGCCACCAGCGAATTGCCCACGCGAAACGCGACCTCGGACAAGGATGTGCGCGATTGAGTGATCCCGCACAAAGCTCTGTAGCGCGCTAAAAAACGCGCGCACCTCGGCTTGATCGTTTGAGTCCGACAGTGAGAGCTTTGTCGACGCAGCTTTGTCTTGGCTCAGCGTGGCGCCGTCCTGGTTGACCGTAACGAGAACTAGGTCGCTGCCGGAAATGTCGGCACCACAAACTCGCAGCATTAAGACACCCTAAAAGAACCCGAGGTTGAGCTATTTTCCATAACTTCCTCGTGAATCCAATGCCGCCAGGCGAGATTTCGCCCAATCTATCCCACACCCGCGCCCCAAAAACCTCAGCCCCATCAACGCCCCGCGCGCGCCGGCGCCAAACTTATCCGCCCCCTCGCAACCGGCGTGATAATGCGCCGTCATGCGAACTGCCCAGCCTCCAATCGAACCACACCGCCTCCAGCGCATCATGCGTTGGGCGCGTGCGTTCTTTGCTTGGTACGTGCGCATTTGCGCGGTTTGGTTGGCGAGCGGTGGCGCGGTTTCGCGGCGCGATCTCGATCCCGTGGCGCGGTTCACCGGCAAGCTTGTTTTTATCCACGCCGCCGCGCGCATCACGCCGCGCGGCTCCGGCAAGCATCGTAACGGCCGCATCAGTCTCAAAGGCCGCGCCTATCGCCAGCTGATCGGTTCGCGTTTGCGCAAACTCATGCGCGGGCGCGATTTCGGCAGCCGCATGTATGCGATCCTTTGCGTCATGCGCGATCTGGACAAACACATCGCGCGCGCGATGCGCCGTCTGCGCTGCGGCCTGACGCGCCTGCGCATCATCGATCCTGTCGCCTGCGCTGAGCGTTGCGTCTCGTGCGCCGCGCCGCCTGTAGCACTGGCCGATTCCAGCTGACGCATTCCCACGTCCTGAAAACCCTCCACGGTGTTTCTCGAAGAGAGAAACGCCGGCGCCCGCGCATGCGCAAAAGAAAAAGGCCCGGGCGAGGCCCGGGCCGAGTTCAGCGTGAAGGGGGGAGGTTAGTTGTTTTCCGGGTCGACGTTGTCGGCCGCGTCATCGAGGCCATCAGAGGCATCGCGGCGCACTTCTTCCGAGGTATCTTGCACAAGATCTTCAGCGCGGTTGCCGGCTTCGCCGATCGCGTCAGAAGCGCCTTCGGCGAGCTCAACGGCGGTCTCATCAATCTGCGCGCCGACGCGTTCAGCCGACATGTCATTGTCGACCCAGGCGTAAACCAGCAACGCCACACCAGCGATCAGCGCAACCGTTCCGACCGTACGACCACTTCCGCTGTGCGTCGCCGCATGCGTGCCGCCGAACGTGTTGAAGATAAGCGAAAGAACAACAAGAGCTAGAAACACCCAAAACAGGATGATGGCGATGCCGGAAAAAGCTGACGCAATGCCGCCAAAGCCGAACACCGCAGCGACCAACGCCGCCACAAAAAATCCGATCGCCCAGCCAAGCATGAGAAACTCTCCGTTTAGGAACCTGATGCGCGGAGAACGCGAGTTCCGAACGGAAGTTCCATTGCTCGGTTGTCGGGGTTCGGGTTTCGGGACGCTGATCCGATCCCCGATAACCGAACCCCGAAAACCGAAGTTAAATCGGCATGCGCAGAATTTCTTGGTACGCCGAAATTACTTGGTCGCGCACGGCCATCACGGTCTGCAATTGCGTTTCCGCCGCAGCGATCGCGGTGACAACATCAACAATATCGCCACGTCCGGCCGCAACTTGCACAGCTTGTTGCTCCGCAACTTGCGCCGTTTGCCCCGCATCGCGGATCGCTTGCGTGACGAGATTGCCGAAATCGATATTGTCGCCGGCTTCAATGCCGCCGCTGCCGGAAGCGCGAGCGGCCTGCTGATAGGCCCGTGCGGCCGAGACTGGATCGATCGCCATTTATCTATCTCCGCAGCAGATCAAGCGCGCGCGTCGTCATCGATCGCGCAGCTTCGATCATGTTCAAATTGGCTTCGTAAGCACGCGTCGCTTCGCGCAAATCCATCATCTCGACGAGCGTGTCGACATTCGGAAGGCGAACATATCCATCTTCGCCAGCCGCCGGATGGCTCGGATTATACTCCGAACGAAACTCCGTCATGTCGAACGCCGCCCCACGAACGCGAACGCCTTCGCCGCCTGAAGCAAGCGTCGTCGTCTCCAAGAGCGGAATGCGGCGGCGGAAGGGTTCTTCGTTCGGATTGGTTCCGGTCGAACTCGCATTGGCGACGTTCTCCGCAGCGATCCGCATGCGAACCGTTTGCGCGCGCATGCCCGAAGCAGCAGCAGCAATGGCGGCGTTGATGTCAGTCATGGTTTATCTCCCCGGCGCGCGCGCAGCGAGGCGCACGAGTTCAAGGCCCTTCTGGTAAAGCGCAATGCCCGTCTCAAACGCCATTCGCGTTTCAGCGGCACGCGCCATCTGCTCTTCGAGCACGACCGAGTTTCCATCGATCGTCGTCTCGCTATCGTCTCGCGTGACGACTTGCGCGCTGGCTGAGCCGCCCCCGGCTGGCATGTGCATCGCGCTGGTCCGCGCCATCTGCAAACCGCCGCCGCCGGAGGTGGCGAGCATGCGCTCAAAGCCGGACGTATCGATGTCGCGGGCGCGATAGCCGGGCGTCGAAGCGTTGGCGATGTTCTCGGAGATGAGGCGCTGGCGCTCGCTCAGATTGTCGAGCCGCTGGCGGAGCATTCCGAAGAAGGGGGTGCTGGCGAGATCCAAAGGTCCGACTCAGAGGGCTGCAAACTTTGCCTAGTCGAACAGTGCATGGTTAAGCCGAGATTAATTTCGAGCCCGGAAATTAATCTCTCATTTACCAAACCAGCCGAGCCAAGAGCCCAAGCTCCAGAATGGAGAGGGTGTCGTGGACGTATTGGACTGGGCGCGATCGTTGTTCGCGCTGATCGCAACATTGGGGCTGATCCTGGCCGTCGCCTACGGCGCGCGGCGCTTAGGGATGCTCCAGGTCGGACCCCAAACGCCCAAGCGCCTGAAGGTGACGGAGAGCCTGATGCTCGATCCGCGCCGGCGCATGGTGATCGTGCGCTGCGATGACCGTGAGCATCTTATCCTCCTAGGGCCTGGTGGTGATATCGTGGTGGGCGAACAAGCTGCAAAGGAAGACGTGAAGGCGCCGGAGAGCGCAACGTGAGCGCTCCGCCCGAACCCAAGAAGCAAAGTCTGCTGCGTTCGCCGCGCCATTGGGCGGCTGTTTTCGCCATGTCGCTGGCGATGTCGATAATGATCGGCGTAGGCGTGGCATACGCCGCGGCGCCAACGCTCTCGGTGGACCTCGGTACCGGCGATGGTCTGACGGCGCGGGTGCTGCAGCTGGCGGCTTTGATCACGGTGCTTTCGCTGGCGCCGTCGATCATCATCATGACGACGAGCTTTGTGCGCATCGTCGTCGTGCTTTCGCTGCTCAGAACCGCGATCGGTTTGCAGCAGGCGCCGCCGAACGTGGTGATCGTGTCGCTGTCGCTGTTCTTGACGGCGTTCGTGATGCAGCCGGTTTGGCAGCAGGCTTACGAAGCCGGGATTGGTCCGGTGATGGAAGAGGAAATGCCGCTCGATGAAGCGTTTCCGCGCATTGTCGAGCCGCTGAAGCGCTTCATGGCGGCGCAGACGCGCGAAGACGACATGGCGCTCTTCATCGATATGGCGCGCTTGGAAACGCCGCCGGCGAATGTGGAAGATGTGCCGCTGCGCGTCATGGCGCCGGCATTCATGATTTCGGAGCTGAGGAGGGCTTTCGAGATCGGCTTTATGCTCTTCATCCCATTCGTGATCATCGACCTCGTGGTCGCGTCACTGTTGATGGCGATGGGTATGATGATGATGCCGCCAGTGACCGTGAGCTTGCCGTTTAAGCTCATCTTCTTCGTGCTGGTCGATGGCTGGCGCTTGGTCGCGGGCAGCCTGGTCGAGAGCTTCGCCGCCTCAGGCGCGCCCCCGGGTGGGTAGGGGCGCTTAGCGCTCGATGCCGAGATCGGCGATGAGCAGCGATTTGAAGTTATCTTCCTTGCGGCCGAAGAGGCCGCGGAAGAAGGCGGCAATGGAGCTGAACATCTGATTTCCCCGCTTTGGTCGTTTCCTCTGGCGTGTTCTACGTTCGTGGATGAGCCATCGTTCCATGCACGACTGAATCCAAGATGAGTTAGATTCGGTGCTTTGGATGCTTCTTGGGGGCCACAGCGTAAAACTGAATCCGACTGTGACCTCAGCAGCACGGATTCGTGTTCTGGGTGTCGCGATCGCCGCCTTGCGGAGACTTAAACCGGCGAGCGCTGAGGCCCTAACCCGGCATTAACCACATCAGGCGTCCTTGGGGCTCTAGTCGGCAGAATTTGCCGGGTGGAGCAGGCGATGAACGGTGCGGAAGTCCTCGATCTCGGGCGCGACGCCATCTGGGTGACCGTGCTCGTGGCGGCAGGGCCGATGATTGTGGGGCTGATCGTGGGTCTGGTCGTCTCGCTGTTGCAGACGCTGACTCAGATCCAGGAGCAGACCCTGGTGTTCGTGCCGAAGATCCTGTCGATCTTCTTCGCCATCCTGCTCTTCCTGCCGATCATGGGCGGCCTGCTGGGCACGTTCATGAACGACATCTTCGCCCGCATCGCGGCTTTCTAGGGCGCGGGCGATGGACCTTTCACTCTGGGGCGTCGAACTTTGGCCGACCACGCTGCTCTTCGCGCGCATGGGCTCGATGATCATGCTGCTGCCAGGTTTCGGCGAAACAGCGGTCCCGGCGCGCATTCGTTTGGCGTTTGCTTTGGCCTTGGCGATCTGCATTGGGCCGGCGACTGCTGCCATCATGCCGGAGCCGGCGACGACAGCGCTGGGCATGGGTTTGCAGATCACGACGGAAGTTCTGGTCGGCGTTTTGCTCGGAGGCGCTGCGCGGATTTTGGTTTCAGCGACGGCGACGGCGGGCCAGATCATGGGCCTCGAACTCGGTCTTTCGTTTGCACAAACGGCGGACCCGACAGCCTCGCAATCGGGCCAGTTGCTCGCGGTGTTTTTGAGCATCCTCGGCGTCACACTGATCTTCGCAACTGGCCTGCATCACATGTTTCTGCAGGGCGTTGTTGGCTCGTACGAAGTGATCAATGTTGGCGCTGCGGCGCCGGTTGGTGATGCGGCTGAACTCGCGCTTGAAGCGGTGTCGACCTCGTTCCGTGTTGGCTTTCAAATCGCGATGCCGGTGATTGCAGCGGGGCTGATCTTCCGCGTCGGGCTCGGCATCCTTTCGCGTTTGATCCCGCAAATTCAGGTCTTTTTCGTCGCCTTGCCGCTGCAGATCCTCGGCGGCTTGGTCGTCATCGCGCTGGGCTTATCGACCGGCATGCTGATCTGGCTCGACAGTCTCGAGCGCTATGCGACGTGGTTGGGATAAGCCATGGCTGGATCAGATGACGAAGACAAAACAGAAGAGCCGACACAGCGAAAGCTGGATCAGGCGCGCGAGAAGGGCGACATCATCTACACGCCGGAGGTCGGCGCTGCTTTCTCATTGATGGCGGCAACGGCGATCGTGGCGTGGATGTCGGGCCCGATCTTCACCGAGATGGCGCGGAGCTTCGTCACCTTCCTCGCCATGCCCGATCAGCTATCGGCTGAGCCAGGTTCGCTGACCGCGATCATGATCAGCGTGATCATGAAGGTGTTCGCGATCTTCGGGCTCGCCATGCTCGCCTTGGCGATCGCCGGCGTTGCGGCGCGCTACGTTCAAGACAAGCCGACTTTCACCGGCGAAAAGCTGACGCCGAAACTTGAGAAGCTCAATCCAATCGAAGGCTTCAAGCGCGTCTTCGGCAAGCAGGCGTTTGCACAATTTGCAAAGTCGCTTGCGAAGTTTGTTGTGGTCGGCGCGGTGGTGGGCGCCGCGCTTTGGCCGCATGACGCGGAGCTGGAGAACATCTCGCTCCTAGACGTCGGCGCGTTGTTGCCGTTCTTGAAAGATAAAGTCGTGGCCATGCTGATGTCGGCGGCTTGTGCTGCGGCTTTGCTGGCGGCGGTGGACTACGTCTTCACGCGGCAGAGCTTCATGCAGCGCATGCGCATGAGCCGTCACGAGATCAAAGAAGAGATGCGCCAGCAGGACGGCGACCCGATGGTCAAAGCCAAGCTGCGCCAGATCCGCATGCAGCGTTCACGTCAGCGCATGATGGCGAACGTTCCGCAAGCGAGCGTAATCATTACGAACCCGACTCACTACGCCGTGGCGCTGAAATACGAAGCGGGCGAGACGCCGGCGCCGATTTGCTTGGCGATGGGTGTCGATGCGGTGGCGGCACGAATTCGCGAGATCGCGCAAGAGCACGATATTCCGATCGTGGAAGACCCGCCTCTGGCGCGGGCACTTTTTGCGACGGCTGAGATCGATCAGCCGATTCCGAAGGAACATTACGAGGCGGTGGCGAAAATCATCGGCTTCGTCATGCGGTTGGCGCGGCGGCGGGGCCGGCGCCGGTCGGCTTTATAGGTTGGAGACGCCCAATGGCGGATGGTTTTCGGACAGTGTCGCCGCGTGATCGGCGCCCCGAATCGGGGTCAAGTGCGCCCTTAACAGGCGCGCCAATGACAGATCATATAGAACACCAACCACCGCGAACCGGCGGGCGGCTCGATCCGCTGCAAATCCTCTTTTGGATTTCCGTCGCCGTGGGCGTCGGCGCAGCAGGCGTTGCGATCACGGCGGGGCCGAGCGTCGGCCAAGCTGGCGCGGTGTTGCTCGTTCTGCTCGCGGCTGCGGGCATGGTTTTGTTTTTCTGGCTGTCGCGCGGCCAAGGCCGCAAGTATGGCGCGTTTCCGGAACGCGGCGTGATCGCTGCGGCCTCTCTGCTGAGTGGACGCAATGAGTTTGCGCTGATTGATGCGCTCGATGAAGCGGCGCTGGTGACGGACGGCAATCTCTCGCCGCTGACGGCGAATGCGGTCTATCGCGAATTGGCCGAACTCACGGGCGCGCTGGGCGATAGTGATCGTCCGCCGATGATGAGCCGTTTGTTTGGCGCGGATCCAATGCTGTCTGCGCCGATGTTTCGTTTGTCGAAAGCAGCACAGCTCGGCCAAGTGCGCCGCGAAGAACTGCCGGCGACGGCGGCAATCAATGGAAAGCACACGCGCTTCGAGGCTTCGGTTGGTCCGATGCCCGGCGGGCATGTGTTGTGGCGCTTGCGTGAACTGGGCGTCGCTGAGCACGGCGATGTCGAGAGCGATGGCCGCCAATTGTTTCTGGATGACTCACCGGTCGGCTTCTTCGCAGCGCGCGCGGACGGCACGGTCGTTTACATGAATCGCTCGCTGCGCTCGGTGCTGGGGCTCGGCGACGATCCTTCGCTGCTGCGCGTCAAGGACATCGTGAAGGAAGATCCGTCGCGTTTGCTCCGTCGCGATCGGCGCGGCTTTGGCGCGTCGCGCGCGAAGGTGACATTGCGCGGCATTGATGGCCATGAAACGCAAGCATCGGCGCTGTCGTTCTGGCCAGCTGAAGAGGTGGACGGCGCGTCGCGCACGTTCGTGTTCTTCGCCGATGCCGAAGCGCCGGAAGCGCCGGTCGCGCAAGCGGCGAGCAGCGGCGGCCATGGTGATGAGGGCATTTTCGCGAACGCGCCGTTCGGCGTGGCTATGCTCGACGGCATCGATCCCGGTTCGGCGGCGTTGCTCGATTCAAACGCGGCATTGATGGAAATGACGCAAGGCCGCGCGACGCCGAGTGCGGCGTTCGCCGATTTGTTCGAAGCGTCCGAAGGCCCGAGTGCGCTGGCGCATCGTTTGCGCCAGGCGCTGAACGATCCGGTCGAGATCACGCTGGCGACGAAGCCGCCGACGGCGGTGCACGTCCACCTTGCGCGCTCCGCCGAAGGGCGCGGCATTGCGTATATCTCCAACGTCAGCCAGCAGCGCGAACTCGAAACGCGCTTGGCCCAATCGGAAAAGATGCGCGAGATCGGCGAACTTGCCGCCGGCGTTGCGCACGACTTCAACAACCTGCTGACGGTCGTCATGCAGAATTGTTCGTATCTGCTGCGCCGTCACCCGGTCGGCGACGCGGATTATCCGACGCTGCAGGAAATCTCCGATAACGCCGCGAGCGCCAAGGAACTCTCCGAAATGTTGCGCGCCTATGCGCGTCAGCAGACGTTTGCGCGCGAAGTGTTTGATGTGGGCGATTTCATCGGCTCGCGTCAGGAACTCATGCGCCGGATTATGGGCGCTTCGATCCCGTACGAAATCCGCCACGGCCGCGATCTGCCGTATGTGAAGGTGGATAAAACCCAGCTCGAGCGTGTGCTGATCAATCTCGCCACAAATGCGCGCGATGCGATGACGCCGAAAGATTCGCCGATCCCGAAGGACGGCAAGCTCACGGTGCGCACGTCGGTGATCAGCGCCGAAGCGGCGCGTGGGCTTGGCCACAACCCAATCGAAGACGGCCAGTACGTCATGATCGAAGTGGAAGATACGGGCTCGGGCATCAAGCCGGAGCACGCGGCGAAAATCTTCCGTCCGTATCACTCGACCAAGGAAGCCGGCAAAGGCACGGGCCTTGGCCTCGCGACCAGCTACGGCATCATCAAGCAATCGGGCGGCTACATCTTCTTCACCTCGAAGCTGGGCGTAGGTACGACGTTCCGCATCTTCTTGCCGGTCTATGATCCGACATCGGAAGAGCTGGAAGAAATCGCCGCCAAAGAACGCGCGCTCATCGCGCCGCCACCGAAGGACGTGGCGGGACGCGGCAAGATCCTCTTCGTCGAAGATCAAACCGCTGTACGCCGCTCGATCGCGCGCAATCTGAAAGAGTGCGGTTACGAGGTCGAAGAAGCCGAGAACGGCGAGGAAGCGCTTGAAGTGCTCGCGCGCAATCCCGGCGCCTACGACATCATCATCTCCGACGTCTCAATGCCGATCATGACCGGCCCGGAAATGCTGCAAGAAGCCGATCCAAAAGTCATCGGCAACGCCAAAGTGCTCTTCCTTTCGGGCTACGCGCCGGAAAGCTTCAGCCACATGCTGGAGAACTATCCGGTGCACTATATGAGCAAGCCAGTGACGATGGAGCAGCTGGTCGGGCGGGTGAAAGAGCTGCTGGCGGCGGCTTGACGAGCGGTGCGCAAGTGCTGAGCTGGAGCCGATGGCCTATACCTACCAATATCCGCACATGGCGGTCACGGTTGATGCCGTGGTGTTTCGCGACGGCGCGGAGCCAAGCGTTTTGCTGATCAAACGCGGGCGCGATCCGCACTTGGGCAAGTGGGCGTTGCCGGGCGGGTTCGTTGAAATGACCGAGACGCTGCTCGCGGCCGCCCATCGCGAGCTTGAGGAAGAGACGGGCCTGACCAACCTCAGCCTGCAGTTTCTACACTACTTCGATGCAGTCGACCGCGACCCGCGTGAGCGTACTCTATCGCTTGCGTTCTGGGGTGTTGTCGGTACTGGCGCGGATGCGGTCAAAGCGGCTGACGATGCGGCAGACGTTCGGTGGCAACCGCTTTCCGCATTGCCGCCGCTCGCCTTCGATCACGCCGATGTTGTGGAGCTAGCCGTGCGCGCGTGGCGCATGGCTGCTTAAGACTTAAGAACAGCCCTCAACATACTGAATGCTCGGCCCACCAGCCTGCACCGCCGTTACAACCCCTTGCGCATTCGTCTCATAACGAATGCCGCGCGCAGCTGCGTTCTCGGTGTAGCCGTTGGCAGCCGGAGCGTTCGCGGTCCACACCGTGATGTACTCAGCGCCTTCGACGTAACGATGCGCTTGTACCTGCGCGCTCGCGCCGTATGCGGTCTTGATGTCGCTCGCGTTTGAGCCGACGCCGAAGCCGCGATCGGTGCGGAGTTCGGTGTTGTTGCGCACGATGATCGAGGTGAGCACGTCGCGCTCGATCATCACGAGCACGCCTTCAGGCGCATTGGCCGGACGATAGAGATCGCAGGCTGCGGGGTCGTTGCCGCCGACGGCGTTCGGGTTTGCGTCATCACCGAGAGCGGCGGTGACTTCGGCACGCGTCATGCCGATGCGCAGGCCGTTCCAGCCTTCCGACGTGATCGCGTTGGCATCGACCGCCGGCGCTTCGGCGACGGGCGGCTCTTCCGCGGGGGTCACAGTCGTGGTCTGGCCGCAAGCGGCGAGAACGAGGACGAGCGCAGTCGTGGCGAGCAATCTCATGGAAATCTCCTTGAACCGGGAACGGCGCGACGGAGGGGAGGTTCCATCCATGTGCCTTATTGCACGCGCCAACCCCGCGCTTATTTTGCGCGCATGAGAAAACTCCTCGCTCTTCATGACGCGCCGCGCCCGCATTGGGTGGGTGATGGCTTTCCGGTACGCTCGATGTTTTCGCCGCAGACGCATGGGACTGCAGTCGACCCGTTCATTCTGCTCGATTACGCGCAGCCTTATGAGTTCCAGCCTGCCGCGCAAAAGCGGGGCGTGGGCGTCCATCCGCATCGCGGCTTCGAGACAGTGACGATCGTCTATAACGGCGAAGTCGATCACCGCGATAGCACAGGCAATGGTGGCCACATCGGCCCGGGCGACGTGCAGTGGATGACGGCGGCGTCCGGCATTCTGCACGAAGAGTTTCACTCGGCTGCGTTCACGCAAAACGGCGGCACGATGGAGATGGTGCAGCTTTGGGTGAACCTGCCGGCGAAAGATAAAATGGCGCCGCCCGGCTATCAGACTTTGCTCGATGGCGAGATTCCGTCAGTGGCGTTGCCGGATGAGGCAGGGCGCGTGCGCGTGATCGCGGGCGATTATCTAGGCAGCCGCGGGCCGGCGAAGACGTTCACGCCGATCGACATTTGGGACGTGCGCTTGAACGCCGGACGCAAGGCCGCGTTCGCGCTGCCGGAAGGGCATACGCTCTTGGTGTTGGTGCAGAGCGGCGACGTGCGCCTCGATGGCGAGCGCGTCGCGGGCGCATCACAACTCGCGCTGTTCGCACGCGAAGGTGGCGCGGTTGCGCTGGAGGCCGAGAGCGATGCGAAGCTGCTGATCATGAGTGGCGCGCCGATCAACGAGCCGGTCGTGCAATACGGCCCGTTCGTGATGAACAGCGAAGGCGAGATCAGACAAGCGATCCTGGATTTTAATGCGGGGAAGTTTGGCGATATGGCGGCGTTTAGTTAGGCGCGCTATGGCCATGAGCCATGGTGAGGAAAGAGTTTCTCGGTGAACGCATTTATGCGCCGCATCTGGGCGTAAGGGGCCCCGAGGCGGAGAACGCATCCTGGTCAAACATGGATGTATTCGCTGGCGACCACTTCGAGCGCGCCAACACTTACGGTGTGGGGTCGGCGTTCCCAAAGAATCTGCCAGAGCCGGTCTTGGTGTTCGACCGGCCAATGCCAACCGCAGGCGAGCTTTTTGATGCCTATCAAGTTGTTTTCATCTGGGCCGTGAGTGAGCGGTTGAGATCGACCTTCGATGCAATCGATCCCGATGGCTTTGATTATCTGAAGGCAGGCACCCGCTTTCCTGATGGCTCCGCAGGGCCGAGTTATTGGCTCGCAGATGTCGTGCGCACTGTCGACTGCTACGACCCGGAGCAGTCCCGAGCGATTAATCCTAAGGCCATGCTCGAGCGGACCGTGGACTTCACCTTCGACGAGCACGTCTTCCGAGCGGACATGCTATCGGATGCACCGTTTTTCAGAATTCCGCAGAGTCTGAGTTTTCTGTGCACGTCGAGCACCAAGGCGCGCATAGAGCGGGCAGGGCACGACCACATCTTCTTCTTTGAAGTGGGATGGGCGAGATAACCTAGCGCCCAGTAGGCCTCTGACGCTTCGCCGCCAAGATCACGAGTTTCTCACTCGGCGGATACACCACAACGCCGCCATCGGCGCCGGTGACGAGCACCATGTCGGGATTGGGCTTTTGGAGTTGTCCGGCGGGGCGGGAGATTGCGGCGGTCTTCACGCGATAGGAGGTGACGCCCTCCAGCGTGGCCGGATGGCGGTCGTCTGGCGGCAGTGGCGACAGTGACTGAGCCATGGGACGCCGATCCTCTCCCTTTCCCCCTCCGATACGATTAACGGGGATTGGGGATTAGGGAATAGGGATTGGGTCATGCACACGGCGCGCCACCGCATTTGGCGCCCCCAATCCCTAATCCACCAAAACCACTCCGCGCCCGCGATGTTCTGCTTGTGTTCCTAGAACAAAGGCGGTACATTCGATTCCTGATCGATGCGGCGCAGTTCTCGAAGAACGGCCTGTGGCGCGAGCCCTGGACTCAGGGCCTAAGGGAGGCGGACACACCATGGCAAAGCTGAAGCTTGTTGAGGCGGAAGTGGAAACGGACAAGCAGAAGGCGTTGGCCGCCGCTCTGAAGCAGATTGATCAAGCCTTTGGCAAAGGCTCGGTCATGCGCCTGGGCGAAAAGCCGGTGATGGAGATCGAAGCGATCTCAACCGGTTCGCTCTCGCTCGATATCGCGCTCGGCATTGGCGGTCTGCCCAAGGGCCGCATCATCGAGATTTATGGCCCGGAAAGCTCGGGCAAGACGACGTTGGCGCTGCACTGCATCGCCGAAGCGCAAAAGTCGGGAGGCGTCTGCGCCTTCGTCGACGCCGAACACGCGCTCGATCCGATCTATGCCCGCAAGCTGGGCGTCGATCTCGACGATCTGCTGGTCTCGCAGCCGGACACCGGCGAGCAAGCGCTCGAAATCACCGATACGCTGGTGCGCTCAGGCGCGGTCGATGTGCTCGTCATTGACTCGGTTGCGGCTTTGACGCCGCGCGCTGAAATCGAAGGCGAGATGGGCGATAGCCTGCCGGGTCTGCAGGCGCGTCTCATGAGCCAGGCGCTGCGTAAGCTGACCGCCTCGATCAACAAGTCGAAGACGCTCGTCATCTTCATCAACCAGATCCGCATGAAGATCGGCGTCATGTACGGCAACCCGGAAACGACGACGGGCGGCAACGCGCTGAAGTTCTACGCGTCTGTGCGCTTGGACATCCGCCGCACCGGTCAGATCAAAGAGCGCGACGAAGTCATCGGCTCGGAAACCCGCGTCAAAGTGGTGAAGAACAAGGTCGCCCCGCCGTTCAAGCAGGTGCAGTTCGACATCATCTATGGCGAGGGCATTTCCAAGACCGGTGAACTGATCGAACTCGGCGTAAAGGCCGGCGTCATCGACAAGTCGGGCTCCTGGTACGCCTACGGCTCGCAGAAGATCGGCCAAGGTAAGGAAGCCGCGCGCCGGTTCTTGAAAGAGAACACTGCGGTGGCGCTCGATATCGAAGACAAGATCCGTGGCAAGGCGACGGCGGTGGCGGAAGCGATGTACTCGCCGCCGAGCGACGAGGAAGCCAAGGACGCCGCTGAAGGCGAATAGGGTCAAGTTTTTCGCCGGCTGGTTCGGGGCTCGTGTAGCCGACCCGACCCCATGCCCTGGCCATGGGTCCTGGACCGGCCGGCGAAATTACGTTGGTGGGAGTGAGCCGATGGAGCCTCGTGTTTCCCTGATCACTCTAGGTGTTGCCGATCTCGCCCGGTCGCGCGCCTTCTACGAGAAGCTGGGGTTCAGGCCATCATCGATGGGGAGCGATCAGGTCGTCTTCTACCAACTCGGCCCTTTGGCGTTGTCGCTCTTTCCGCGTGAGAGCTTGGCGTGTGACGCGAAGGTCTCGGCTGAGGGCTCTGGCTTCCGCGGGATCACTCTGGCGCATAATGTTCGTGCGAAAGACGAGGTTGCCGCCGTGATCGAGGAGGCGGTGCGCGCCGGCGCTACCCTGGTGAAGGCCTCACAAGAGGCGCCGTGGGGCGGCCAATCTGGCTATTTCGCCGATCCGGACGGGCATCTTTGGGAAGTGGCGTGGAATCCCTTCGCTCCGCTTGGGCCGAACGGTGAGATGATGCTCCCGGCGTGACGCCGAAACGCCGGGGCAGGACTGCTATCGCCAGCCGCCGCTTGGCGTTCGCACCTGCACTACAATATACCAAGCCGAACCTTTGATTTGGCTTGAGCATAAATGACCAGCGTCAACGACATCCGTCGGCAGTTTCTTGAGTTCTTCCAGTCGCGCGGCCACGAGCTGCCGGGCTCGTCTCCGCTCGTCCCGCAGGACGATCCGACATTGCTCTTCACCAATGCCGGCATGGTGCAGTTCAAGAACTATTTCACCGGCGCGGCCAAGCCGCCGTACCCCCGCGCCGCGACAAGCCAAAAGTGCGTCCGCGCCGGCGGCAAGCACAACGATCTCGACAATGTTGGCTACACCGCGCGCCACCTGACGTTCTTCGAGATGCTCGGCAACTTCTCGTTCGGCGACTATTTCAAAGAAGGCGCGATCGACGCTGCCTGGACGCTGATCACCAAAGATTTCGGCCTGCCGAAAGATAAGCTCCTCGTCACCGTCTATCACGACGACGATGAAGCGGCGGCGCTCTGGAAGAAGATCGCTGGGATCTCCGAGAGCAAGATCATCCGCATCGATACCAACGATAATTTCTGGTCGATGGGCGACACAGGGCCGTGTGGTCCGTGCTCGGAAATCTTCATCGATCGCGGCGACCACATCTGGGGCGGCCCGCCGGGATCGGCGGAGCAGGATGGCGATCGCTTCCTTGAGTTCTGGAATCTCGTGTTCATGCAATACGAGCAGTTCGGCGACGATCGCCCGCGCGCAAAACTGCCGAAGCCGTCGATCGATACCGGCATGGGGCTCGAGCGCATCGCGTGCGTGATGCGGGGCGTCGACTCGGTGTTCGAGACCGATCTCTTCCGTACCTTGATCGCCGCGTCGCAAGATCTGACCAAAACCAAAGCCGAAGGCGAGCAGGCGCCAAGCCATAACGTGATCGCCGATCACTTGCGTTCGTCGTGCTTTTTGATTGCGGACGGCGTGTCGCCGTCCAACGAAGGCCGCGGCTATGTGCTGCGCCGGATCATGCGCCGTGCGATGCGCCATGCGCATATTCTGGGCGCGAAAGAGCCGTTGATGCACCGCTTGGCGCCGACGCTTATTGCCGAGATGGGAGACGCCTATCCGGAGCTGAAGCGCGCCGAGCCGGTGATCAAGGCGCAGTTGCTCGAAGAAGAAGAACGTTTCCGTCGCACGCTGGCAAATGGCCTGCGCTTGCTCGACGACGAACTTAGCACGCTGAAGGAAGGCCAGAAACTTTCCGGCCGTACGGCGTTTAAGCTCCATGACACGTTCGGCTTCCCGCTTGATCTCACGCAAGACATTTTGCGTGCGCGTTCGTTGGAAGTGGACGTCGCTGAGTACGACGTCGCGATGCAGGAGCAGCGCGATCAGGGCGCGGCGAGCTGGAAGGGCGCAGACGGCGGCGATAATCCTGCGATCTGGCACTCCATCTTGGAGCGCACGCGCGGCAACGAGTTTCTGGGCTATGGCGCTGAAGTGGGCGAAGGCGCGGTGACGGCGATCGTGAGCGGCGGCGCAGAGGCGCATGAGCTGCGCGAAGGCGTGAGTGGCGGGCTCGTGTTCGATCGCACGCCATTCTACGCCGAGAGCGGCGGCCAAGCTGGCGACCACGGCGTCGTCAAGTTCGCGAATGGCGCCGAGTTCGTTGTTGAAGATACGCTGAAGCAAGCGGGCGCGCTGCATGTGCATGTCGGCCGCTTGGTGAAAGGCGCGATCAAAGTTGGCGATAAGGCCAAGCTTGAGATTGACACCGCACGTCGCGCTAAAATCCGTTCGAACCACTCGGCGACGCACTTGCTGCACGCGGCGTTGCGCAATGTGCTCGGGCCGCATGTCAGCCAAAAGGGCTCGCTGGTTGAGGCGGACTACTTCCGCTTCGACTTCAGCCACGGCCAAGCGCTGACGGCTGACGAAATCGGCCGCGTCGAAGACGAAGTGAATTCGGTGATCCGTCAGAACGCCGAGGGCATCATCAAAGAGATGGCGCCGGCGAAGGCGATCGAAGAAGGCGCGCTGGCCCTCTTCGGCGAGAAGTACGGCGATAGCGTGCGCGTGCTGCGTCTGGGCGATGCGCTCGATGCAAATGGGAAGGCGTACTCCGTCGAACTCTGCGGCGGCACTCATGTGAAGCGCACGGGCGACATCGCGGTGTTTGCGATCCTCTCCGAAAGTGGCGTCGCCTCGGGCGTTCGACGCATCGAGGCCGCGACCGGCGCTGCAGCGCTTGCGCATCTGAAAGCGCAAGCGGCGTTGGCGAAGGCGATTGCGTCCAACATCAAGGCGCCGCTCTCGGAGGTTACTGAGCGCGTGAGCCAGCTTGCGGACGAGCGCCGCAAACTCGAGCGCGAATTGGCGGACACCAAGAAGAAGCTCGCGCTTGCGGGCGGCGGTGGACAAGCCGCTCCAGCGGGACCGGAGCAAGTTGCGGGCGTGTCAGTGCTTGCTCGCGTGCTTGAAGGCGTTCCGGCGAAGGAGCTGCGTGGGCTAGTCGATGAAGGCAAGAAGTCGTTGGGCTCGGGCGTCATCGCTTATGTCGGTGTCGAGGATGGCAAAGCAGCGTTGGCTGTTGGCGTGACCGACGATCTAAAAGGCAAGATCAGCGCAGTCGATTTGCTGAAGGCCGGTGTTGCGGCCGTTGGCGGTCAAGGCGGGGGCGGACGCCCCGACATGGCGCAAGGCGGCGGGCCGAATGGCGGCGACGCGAGCAAGGCCATCGATGCTATCCGCGCGGCGCTTCAAGGCGCGCTGGCGGCGTGAGTGCGATTACGTATCGCGATGCGAGCGGCGCTGACGCGGCGGCGTTGGCGTTGTTCGCGGAAAGATCGTTCACCGAGACGTTCGGCCATCTCTATCCGCCGGAAGATCTGAGCGCGCACGTAGCTGCGAAATATCAGCCGCATGTGGTTGCGGCTGAGATTGCCGATGCCGACACGCGCTACGTGCTCGCGCTGCGCGATGGCGCGATTGTCGGCTATTCCAAGCTTGGCGCGGTCGACATGGATGTAGATGCGACCGGCGCTTTGGAATTGCATCGGCTCTACGTTGATACGTCAGTGAAGGGCGCGGGCGTTGCGAAGGCGCTGATGGATGACGGCCTCGCATGGGCGCGTGCAAAGGGTGCGCGTGTGATGTTTCTCAGCGTCTGGGAAAACAATGCGCGCGCGCAAGCATTCTACAAACGCTACGGCTTCGAGCACGTAAAGGAGCACACGTTCATGGTCGGCCGCGTCGCGGATCGCGACTTCATCTGGAAGCTGCCGCTTTAAGTTCGATCCGGCCCGGTAATGTCTCGGAAACCAAATCAGTCGTTTTTGGACGACTCGATTCGGTGTGGGGACACGGGATGACTCAGAACGATGCGCTGGCAGCCTATCTCGGGCCAGAGCTTTTCGAGCGGCTCGATTGGGGCCGACTCTCTTTCGCACAGCGTGACGCGATTCTCTCTGTGTTCCGAGTCGGATTAGGCGCCGGCGCGCAGTCCGGCGTGGTCTCGACGATCGACTGCGTGCTCGGCGACGGTCGAGTGCTGATCTGCGAGGACGGTTCGCAATGGGAAGCACGCGAACGCGACGATGCGGAACTGATCGACGATTGGGGCGCGGGCGCGCTGGTCGCGATCCATCGCCAGCTGATTTACAAGCTCGATCCTTACCAAGCGGCAGAGGTGGATTTGCTCCGGCTTTGAGCTAGCGTGAACGCTCATTGCGGAGCCGTATCGATGCCAGCCTTTGAAACCATCAAGCTCGAAATCGCCAATGGCGTCGCGACGCTGACGCTCAATCGGCCTGACCGGATGAACGCGTTCACGCCGCAGATGGCGCTCGACATGATCGCGGCGTTTGATGAGACGGACGCCAACGATGATGTGCGGGTCGTCATCGTCACCGGTGAGGGGCGTGCGTTTTGTGCGGGCGCTGATCTCGCAGGCGCGGGGTCGACGTTCGATTACGAGAAACGCGCGGCGGCGCGTGGCGGGACGTTCGATCCAGCAGCTGAGCGCGATGGCGGCGGGACGGTCGGCATCCGCATCTATGAGAGCTTGAAGCCTGTTATCGCTGCGATCAACGGGCCGGCGGTCGGCGTGGGCGCTACGATGACATTGCCGATGGACATTCGGCTGGCCGTCGAAGGCGCGAAGATGGGGTTTGTATTCGCGCGGCGCGGGATCGTGCCGGAGACATTGTCGTCCTACTTTTTGCCGCGTCTCGTCGGCGTGCAGACGGCGATGGAATGGACGATGACTGGCCGTGTGTTTATGAGCGAAGAAGCGTTGGCGCGCGGCTTGGTGCGCTCGCTGCATAAGCCGGATGAGCTTCTGCCCGCGGCGCACGCGCTTGCGCGCGAGATCGCCGATAACACCGCGCCAGTCTCCGTGGCTCTCGCGCGGCGCATGATGTTGGACATGCTCGATGCGAGCCACCCAATGGAAGCGCATCGCATTGAGAGCCGTTGGATGGTGTCGCGCGGGCAATCGGGCGATGCGAAAGAAGGCGTGACGGCGTTCCTGGAGAAGCGCGCGCCGGTTTATCCGGATCGCGTGTCGAAGGATTTGCCGGACACGTTTCCGTGGCGGGAGACGCCGGCGTTTAAGGAATAAAGGAGCGCGGGTCTTCAGACCCGCACTTCACACACCGGCGCGGAAATGCGGGTCTGAAGACCCGCGCTCCTTTATCAAGCCTTGCCCATCGCCTTATCGAGATTGTCGGCCACCGCATCGAGGAAGCCTTCGGTGGTCAGCCAGGCTTGTTGATCGCCGACGAGGAGCGCGAGGTCCTTGGTCATTTGGCCGGCTTCGACGGTGTCGACGGTGATTTTTTCCAAGAGCAATGCGTAGTCGATCAGGGCTTGGTTGTTGTCGAGCTTGCCGCGATGGGCGAGGCCGCGCGTCCAGGCGAAGATCGAGGCTACGGAATTGGTGCTCGTCGGCTCGCCTTTTTGGTGTTGGCGATAGTGACGCGTGACGGTGCCGTGCGCGGCTTCGGCTTCCATCGTCTTGCCGTCCGGCGTGATCAGCACGGACGTCATCAGGCCGAGTGAGCCGAAGCCTTGCGCCACGGTGTCGGACTGGACGTCGCCGTCATAGTTTTTGCAGGCCCAAATATAGCCGCCGCTCCACTTCAGCGCGGAAGCGACCATGTCGTCGATCAGGCGGTGTTCGTACGTGAGCTTGCGCTTGTCGAATTCGGCTTTGAACTCGGCGTCGAAGATCTCTTGGAAGATATCCTTGAAGCGGCCGTCATAGGCTTTGAGGATCGTGTTCTTGGTCGAGAGATAGACCGGGTAGTTCTTCATCAGGCCGTAATTGAACGACGAGCGGGCGAATTCCTTGATGCTCTCATCGAGGTTGTACATCGCCATCGCGACGCCAGAACCCGGCGCTTTGAAGACTTCCTTCTCGATCACCGTGCCGTCTTCGCCGACGAATTTGACGGTGAGCGTGCCTTTGCCAGGGAAGCGGAAATCGGTGGCGCGGTATTGGTCGCCGAAGGCGTGACGGCCGACGACGATCGGCTGCGTCCAGCCCGGCACGAGGCGCGGCACGTTCTTGCAGATGATCGGTTCGCGGAAGATGACGCCGCCGAGGATGTTGCGGATGGTGCCGTTCGGGCTCTTCCACATTTCCTTCAGGTTGAACTCTTTCACGCGCGCTTCGTCAGGCGTGATGGTCGCGCATTTGACCGCGACGCCGTATTGTTTGGTCGCGTTGGCGGCATCGATCGTGATCTGATCGTTGGTCGCGTCGCGGCTTTCGACGCCGAGGTCGTAATATTTGAGATCGATGTCGAGATAGGGGTGGATCAGGCGCTCTTTGATCAGCGCCCAGATGATCCGGGTCATCTCGTCGCCATCCATGTCGACGACGGGGTTATCGACCTTGATCTTGGCCATATCTCGCTACCTTTCGCGTTCCGGGAAATTGGGCGCGGTGGTAGCAGCAAGCGGGCGGAGCGCAAACGGGCGAATGTGCTCGTTTACGTCATCTATTCGCCGCGGGGGCTGGCCTGGGAAATGGCATCAAGCTCGGAGGCGGTGAGCACTTCGAAGTCTTCGCCCGGATTGGCCGGGCGGCCGTCGAGCGGGATGCCGGACGCGCGCTGTGGCGCTCGGGCGCGACGGGCGGCGGCTGCCGGCGCTTCTGCTGCGGTTGGGAGCGGCAGTTCCGGAGCAACCGTCACCGGCTGGGGCGGCAAGATCGGGTCGGCGCCCGTGGGCGCTGCCGGCCGCAGATAGGGCGCGACCCAAATGATCGCAGCAAGCGCTATAAGGGTAAGCGCCACGGCCAAAAGCCGTCGCGCGGTCCAGCCGCGTGAGGGCGCCCGCTTGCGGGGCGCGCCGCGATGAGAAATGACACCCGCCGTCATGTACCAGGATTGCTCCGACCAATGACACGCGCACGAAACATGCCGCCCCCAATCGAGGAGGAATGGCCGGCTGTGTGTCTGGTGCGCCCCCAAATGGGCGAAAACATCGGCGCGGTGGCGCGGGTTTTGTTGAATTTTGGCCTGAAATCGCTCCGCCTGGTTTCGCCGCGCGATCGCTGGCCGAACCCGAAAGCGGAGGTGGTCGCGGTCGGCGCCGACGTGGTGCTGAAGAACGCCAAGGTGGAGTGGACGCTGGAAGATGCGCTTTCCGACGCGACTTTGGTTATCGCGGCGACGGCCCGGCCGCGTGGGTTGGAAAAGCCGGTGTGGAGCGCGCGTGAGACGGCGCTCAATATCCGCGCGGCCTTAGCGCAGGGCGAACGTCCGGTGGTGATGTTCGGGCCCGAGGCGGCTGGAATGGAGACCGAAGAGATCGCACGCGCCGATGCGATCCTGACATTGCCGGTTAATCCGGGCTTTGCCTCGCTGAACCTGGCGAATGCGGTGGCGGTTTTTGCGTTTGCTTATGCCGAGGCGCGGCAGGCGACTGAGCTGCCGTCCTGGTTTCAATCAGACAGCCCGCCGGCAACGCAGGAGGAGTTGGAGAACCTCTTCCTCCACCTCGAACAAGAGTTGGAGCACGGGCGCTTCTTTCATCCGATGGACAAGGCTCCGCTGATGAAGCGCAATTTGCGGTCGATCTTCCTGCGCGCGCGTTTGACCCAGCAGGAAGCGCAGACCATGCGCGGCGTGATCAAAGCGCTGACGATCGGGCGTGGCGGTCGCAAGAAAGACGATCCGCAAGATTAAACGCCCGCAGCGACCCGCGCTTAACAAACATGACGGTTAGGAAATGACTTTCCCTGACCGGGGGAATTTGGTTATCCACATTCCGGGCTGGTCGCTGGGGAAAACTAGACGCGCATGGGCAATGCCAGGCGACGTGCAAAACCTAATGTGCAGGAAGCGCCGCGCGCCGCGTCGCAGGCGCTTGTCCCGTGGGGCGGCGAACAGGTCGATGTTGACCGCTTCTGGGCCGAGAGCTGGATTGATCTGCTCAATCGGCAGCGCTGGCTGGCGAAGAAACTGAAGATCGAGACCGCGCCGTGGCAGGTCGATCAGAACGCCGGCATCATCCAGTTCGAGCGCAAGGATGGCGCGATGGTGACAGCGCCGGTGCAGATCATCGGCGCGTGGAATCCGCGAACCCAAG
This sequence comes from Hyphomonadaceae bacterium, assembly GCA_019753105.1. GTDB lineage: Bacteria > Pseudomonadota > Alphaproteobacteria > Caulobacterales > Aquidulcibacteraceae > Vitreimonas. The sequence goes on along the minus strand of JAIELJ010000013.1, from coordinate 111,200 downwards.
TGTTTCGCTGGGCCTGGGACCACCCGATGGTGGCGCAACGTCTACGGAATGATGCGGAGCGCACGCGCTGGTTCGGCCACAAGCACGGGCTTGAGGAGTTGACGATCAAGTCGCTCAAAATGGACGAACAGAACGCCTGGCAGATGACGGCGCTGGCGATGAAAGTGAACGGCGCCCACGGCGTCTATCGCGCGCCGACCGAAGGCCCGGTGATCTTCATGACCTTGGGCGAGCCGAAGGTGCGCCGGCCCTAACCTGTGACTTCAGCTTTGTTTACGATTTGGCGCCGATCATGCGCGCGCCAACGAATCGTAGGCGAGCGCGCATGACCAAAGCCCAACTGATCCGAACCGCAGTGCTGACGGCGATCATCCTCGCTGTTGTGTTGGCGGTCGATTATCTGGTGAACGTCGTGATCGCACCGGGGCACACGCCCTACACGCCGGTGATGACCGCGGTGATCGCGTTGCTCGTGACGCCTGCGGCCGTGGCTTATCTCATCCGCCAGAACTCAAAAATTCAGCGCGCGCAGGTAGCGCTGGCAGACGAGCGCATCGCGCGCGTCGCCGCTGACGGCGCAAACGCGGCGAAATCGCAATTCCTCGCCAGCATGAGCCATGAATTGCGCACGCCCCTTAACGCCATCATCGGTTATTCCGAATTGATCCAGGAAGACCCCAAATCCCTGACGATAGGCGCGGATGCCGAACGCATCCGATCAGCCGCGCATCATCTTCTGTCGATGATCAACATGGTGCTTGATCACGTCAAACTCGAAACCGGCGAGTTGCGGCTTGAGTCAGGGCAGACGCAGCTGGCGCCAATATTCGCCGCGGTCGTCGAGGCGGTGCGGCCGTTGGCGGTGCAGAACGGAAACACTGTCGAAGCCATCTGTGCGCCGCATATCGGATCAGCCTGGATCGATGAGAGGCGTTTGACTCAGTGCATGCTGAATGTCGCCAACAATGCGGCAAAGTTCACGGAGAACGGCGCGATTACGCTGCGCCTATCCGGCGATGCCGAGCGCTTCACGTTCGAAGTGAGCGATACCGGCGTGGGCATTGCAGGCGGCAATGTCGAACGCATATTCGAGCCGTTCGTGCAGGCTGATGGCTCGTTTACGCGCGAACGCGACGGCGCGGGCCTCGGGCTCGCAGTGACGAAGCAATTGCTGGAAGTGATGGGCGGCTCGATCCGCGTTGCCAGCGCCCCGGGGCGCGGCTCGACGTTCACGCTCACATTGCCGCGCACGACGGCGCGCTCGAACGTGGTGTCGTTCGCGGCTTAGTCGCCGGGATCGGCGCGCGGGCCGGAAAGCACGATCTGCATGCGCTCCGCCGGGAATGGTTTCGCCAGCGCGCGGGCTTCTTCGGCTGAGCCGTGCAGCCATGTCTCGATGTCATCGCCGGTGAGCATTACCGGCATCGCCGCTGCGTGAATGGGTTTGGTGAGTTCGTTCGCATCGGTGGTGAGGATAGAGAAGAGCAGATGCTCGCCATCTTCCTTGCCGCGCACGCCGCTCCAAGGCCGCCAGATGCCGGCAAAGCAGAAGAGCGAGCGGTCAGCGCCGAGCGCGAACCAATGCGCGATCTTTGGCGTGGTGTCGGTGTATTCGACGAAACTTGTCGCGGGCACGAGGCAGCGAAACTCGGGCTTGTCGAGCCAGTTGCGCCAATAGCTTGAGCTCAAGTTGCGCACGTTGGTGACGGGGCGTTTCGATGCGGCCGACGGCGGCGGAAAGCCCCAGCGCATGGTGACGACTTCGCGCACGCCGTCTTTCGCGGTGCGGACCACCGGCGCGAGCTGATCGGGAAAAATATCCGGCAGCGGTGGCTGATTGCCGGTGCGGTCGCGCATGGCGCGGACGTAAGCGCGTCAGCGCTTCGCGTGATTTGGTCATGGAGTAGAGATTGCACACGAGATGGAAGATGGCGCCTCAGTCGACGGGATGCCACTTCTGCTTCGGCCGCGCTGGCGGGGCGTCACCGCCTTCGCGCTTCGGCTTGCCCTTGTGCTTGGCTTTATGCGGCGGCTTTTGCGGCATTTGCTCAGCGCGCGGACGCTCGCTGCGCTGCGGAGGGCCGCCTTCGGCGCGTTGCGGTGGTGGTCCGCGTTCGGCGCGTTCGGCGCGTTCGGCGCGCTGTGGCGGACCGCGTTCTGCACGGTGTGGTGGGCCGCGTTCGGCGCGCTGCGATGGTCCGCGTTCGGCACGTGGCGGGGGGCCGCGTTCGGCGCGGTCGCCGCGGTGCGGGCGGGTGTCTTGCGGCGGGCCGTCCAGGCGCGTGACGTAGATCTGCTTTTCGATGTGGCCGTTCTGACCAAGGTTCGAGAAGAACTTATCGATGCTGGCTGCGTCTATTTCGATGTGGGTTTCGCGCTGCTGTATGCGGATCGTGCCGAGTTGGCGTTTGTTGATGCCGCCAGCTTTGCAGATCATCGGGATGAGCCAACGCGGTTCAGCGTTTTGCGAACGGCCGATGTTGAGCGAGACCCAGATGCCGCTGGTGAAATTGTCGGCGTGACGCGGTGTGCGTTCGGCGCGTTCTCCGCGGCTAGCGCTTTCGTTGAACGCCGGCGCGGGCGCGAGGTCTTCGGGCGCGGCTTGGCCTTTGCGGTAGAGGCGCACGAAGGCGGCGGCGATGCGCTCGACATCGTGCTCGGCCATCAGCGCGTTGACGATGGCGTTCTCGGCTTCGCTCGGCGCGTCTTGCAGGACCGGATCGGCGAGCAAGCGCTCATCGTCGCGGCGCTTGATATCGTCGGCGGCGGGCGGTTCGCCCCATTTGGCGTTGATGTTGGCGTCTTGGAGCAGGCGTTCGGTGCGGCGACGGGCGGGGTACGGCACGATAAGAACGCTTGCGCCTTTGCGCCCCGCGCGCCCGGTGCGGCCGCTGCGATGGAGGAGCGCTTCTGTGTTCTTCGGCAGATCGGCATGGATGACGAGTTCGAGGTCCGGCAGATCGATCCCGCGCGCGGCGACGTCGGTGGCGACGCAAACTTGCGCACGGTGGTCGCGCATCGCTTGCAGCGCGTGCGTGCGCGCCGATTGGCTAAGTTCGCCGGACAGCGCGACGACTGACATGCCGCGGTTTTCGAGGCGGCTCGCCAAGTGTGTGACCGCGACGCGTGTGCCGCAGAAGACGATGGCGTTAGTGGCGTTGTAGTAGCGCAGCACGTTGAAGATGGCGTTCTCGGAATCGTGTTTGGCGGCGACGAGGGCGCGATACTCGATGTCAGCGTGCTGCTTCTGGCCGGTGACGGTGCTGACGCGGACTGCATCGCGTTGATAGGTCTTCGCCAGAACTTCGATCGCGCGCGGCATGGTGGCGGAGAACATCAAAGTGCGGCGCTCGGCGGGCGAAGCGTCGAGGATGTGTTCGAGCTCTTCGCGGAAGCCGAGATTGAGCATCTCATCGGCTTCATCGAGCACGACGGTTTGGAGGCCGTACATCTCAAGCGAGCCGCGGCGGATGTGATCGACGAGGCGACCTGGCGTGCCGACGACGATGTGTGCGCCTTGGTTCAAAGCGCGACGTTCGTCACGCGCGTCCATGCCGCCGACACATGAGGCAATGCGGCCGCCGGCGGGTGCGAACAGCCATTCGAGTTCGCCGCGCACCTGCATGGCGAGTTCGCGGGTTGGCGCGATGATGAGCGCCAACGGCGCGCCTGCTGGCGCTAACCGGGTGCGTTCGCCGAGGAGGGCCGCGCCCAGCGTGAGGCCGAAGGCAACGGTTTTGCCGGAGCCGGTTTGGGCTGAGACGACGAGATCGCGCTCCTGCACGTCGGCCGCGAGCACGGCGTCCTGCACCGGCGTTAACGACTCAAAGCCACGCTCGGCGAGCGCGCGGGCGAGCGCGGGATGGACATGATCGAAGGCGGACATCGGAATCTTTCAGGCCCCGCACGAGGGCGGGGCGTCTCTGCAAAGACGCGGTGTAGAGCAAAGCGGCGCGAAAGACGATGCCGGTTCGCGTTTGGGGCTAGCGTTTATCTGCAGTGCAGGTGCGCGGATTGCGGCGCGCAAAGCGCCTTAATCGTCAACCACAGCCCCAACCATCTCGTGGCCTTCGCCGCCGAGGATTTCGAGTTTTAGGATCGCGCCTTCGGCGATTTCGTCGTCGCTATCGACATAGGTGACGCCATCGATTTCGGGGGCGTCGGCTTTGGTGCGGAAGGCGTAGGCTTCGGCGTCTTCGTCCCAGCCGTCGCATATGGCGTCGACGGTTTTGCCGATCATGGATTGCAGGCGCTGGTGGGCGAGTGTGGTTTGCACTTCCATGAAGCGATCGTAGCGGTCGTTGACGTCGTCTTGATCGACGTGGCCCGGGAGATCGCGTGAGGGCGCGCCTTCGACGTTTTCGTATTTGAACACGCCGGCGCGATCGATTTCGGCTTCTTCGATGAAATCGAGCAGCGTTTCGAAATCGTCCTCGGTCTCACCCGGGAAGCCGACGATGAAGCTCGAGCGGATGGTGAGGTCCGGGCAGATTTTGCGCCAGGCCTTGATGCGATCGAGGACTTTGTCCTGGTTCGCGGGACGGCGCATGGCTTTCAGCACGCTTGGTGAGGCGTGCTGGAAGGGGATGTCGAGGTACGGAAGGATTTTGCCTTCGGCCATCAGGCCCACGACTTCATCGACGTGCGGGTACGGATAGACGTAGTGCAAGCGCACCCAGGCGCCGAGCTCGCCGAGCTCTTTGCAGAGATCGTAGAATTTGGCGCGGACCATACGGTCCTTCCATTTGCTCTCGGCGTATTTGACGTCGACGCCGTATGCGCTCGTGTCTTGTGAGATCACCAGCAGTTCTTTGACGCCGGCTTTCACCAGCGACTCTGCTTCTTTCAGTACGGCGTTGGCCGGGCGTGAGACGAGGTCGCCGCGAATGCTTGGGATGATGCAGAAGGTGCAGCGATTATTGCAGCCTTCGGAAATCTTCAAATAGGCGTAGTGGCGCGGCGTGAGGCGGAAGCCGCCTTCGGGCACCAGATCGATTTTCGGATCGTGCACTTGCGGCAGGTGCGTGTGCACGGCGCCGACGACGGCTTCGTATTGGTGCGGACCGGTGACTTCGAGCACCTTCGGGTGCGCTTCGCGGATCAGCGACTCTTCTTTGCCCAAGCAACCGGTGACGATGACCTTGCCGTTCTCGGCGATCGCTTCGCCGATCGCGTCGAGGCTTTCGGCTTTGGCGCTATCGAGGAAGCCGCACGTGTTTACCACGACGAGGTCGGCGCCTTCGTAGCTGCCGCTGAGCTGATAGCCCTCAGAGCGAAGTCGCGTGATGATGCGCTCGCTATCGACGAGGGCCTTGGGGCAGCCGAGCGAGACGACGCCGATGGTGGGGGCTTTTGCGGACATTGAGGCCGGGCTCATAGCTGAACCCACCATTTATCCCAAGGTCCGGAATGAGACGGCCATGAGGAGAGTGGGGCGGGCTCCCCAGCTGCTGCGAATGACTTGCAGGAGCGGTCGCGATCGGCTAGCTTTTCTTTGCGGCTGACTCTCAGTTGCCGGAAATGTCTTTGCTTACAGAGAAGTGCGGGATGTACGTCTGCAATTGTAACGGTGTGACTCGCGCAGAGGTGGACGAAGCCATCGCTGCTGGAGCGCAAGGTCCGGAAGAGGTGCTCGGCCATCATGGCTGTGAGCCTTGTTGCGGGCGCTGCCTCCCGGAGATCGCCGATGGCATTTCTAGCGGCGGTATGGCCTGCGCCAAGCGGAGCCTCGTCGCAGCGGAGTAAGCGCGATGAAGGGCGATGCGGACGTCATCAGGAAGCTCAATGTCATTCTCACGAATGAGCTGACGTCGATAAACCAGTATTTCCTGCACGCGCGGATGTATCAGTCCGACGGCTACGGCAAGCTGGGCAAAAAGACGTACGAAGAATCCATCGAAGAGATGAAGCACGCAGACCGGATCATAAACCGGATCCTGCTGCTCGAAGGTCTGCCGAACCTCCAGAACCTGAACAAACTCCAGATCGGCGAGAGCGTGCCTGAGCGCCTCGCTGCGGACTTGAACGCCGAGAAAACTGGGCATCAGGGCATCAAGGAAGGCATCGAACTCGCCGAGACGAAGAGAGATTACGTCACGCGTGATCTACTCGTCGAATTGCTCGACGATACCGAAGAGCACATCGACTTCCTGGAAACGCAGATCGCCAATCTCGATCAGATGGGGCTGCAGAATTACCTGCAGAGCCAATACGAATTGGACAGCAATCCCGAGTGATTAGCGGGCGCGCGTAGCGCCAGCGTCGAAGCGCGCGACTTCGGTGAAGTCTCTCCCGGCTTTCAGCGTCGCTGCGCCTTCGTGGCTGAGAAGCAGCCATTCGCTTGCGGCTTCGAACGTGTCGAACTGGCGGACATCCGCCCACGGGCTTTTGTCGGCGTTGCGCTTGGCCATCCAGTGGCTGAGAAATTGCTGGCCGATTGGGCTCATGCACACCCAGCCGGAGCGGCGCATGAACAGAAGCCCCAACGGCTGGAAGAGCTGGCGGTAGGCCGTGAAAACGGAATCCAGATCGGCCTTGCTCATCGTCGTTGGATCGGCGTCATCGTGAATGACGCTGATGCAGTCGAAGCCCAGCCAAATCGGATTGGCGGCATTGTAGGCGGCGTGATCGTGCAAATCCTGCACGCGGATCTTGCCGAAATACTCGACGCGGCTCAGTTCAAGATCGGCGTTGTGGCGCAAGACGATCGGCATCGGCGCGACCTCTAGCGGCTGGGCGCCGTCGCGGGCGCTTCGCTGCGGAAAATTTCGGTGAAGCCTTCGCCGGACTCGACGTTCGGAATTTCCGATGGTCGCAGCAGCAGCCATTCGGCCGCTTCGGCATAGCTGGAGAAAAGCCGTACATCGCTCGACATTGAAACGCGCCGGTCTGCTGGGTCGCGTGTCCAGTGGCGGACGTGCGGCAAGGCGGCGTCGCTGAGGCAAAGCCAGGCGGCGCGGCGCAGGATCAGGAAATTGAGTGGCTGGTAGATGGCGCGATACTCGGCGAGGAGCGCGTCCAACTCACGGAAGTTCACGCTTAGGAAGTCCGCGCCGGGGGCTACAACACTCAGGCAGTCGTAGGTCACCCAGGTCGGGTTGGCGGCGTTGAATTTGGCCAGATCAGCCAATTCAGCCATGCTCACCGCGCCGAGATAGTCGACACGGTTCAGTTCCAAAGCCTCGTTGTGGCGCACCACGAGCGTCACAGTGATTACCTCCTACGAGGTAATTCCTTGGCGCCACCGCGCTTTAGGAAGCGTTAAGGCTCCTACACGTCGCGGGCGCGTCCCGGGCCGCTGATTGACTTTATCCCGCCCTTCGCCCAAAAGCCCGCCTTTCCCGCGCCCCGGTTCATTCCAGGGCCGGTTTATACTGGGCGACGGGCTAACCGCCAGGGCAGTCGCGGCTTCATTCTGAGGCCGCCGGTCCCCGTCACGGAAGAAGGCGCGATCAGCGCATGACGAAGCGTATTCAAGCTAAATACAAATCAGATCGTCGCTTTGGACAGAACCTCTGGGGTCGTCCGAAGTCGCCGGTGAACAAGCGCCAGTACGGCCCGGGCCAGCACGGCCAGCGCCGCAAGGGCAAGACCTCTGACTTCGGCCTGCAACTGGTCGCTAAGCAGAAGCTGCGCCTCTATTACGGCAACATCACCGAAAAGCAGTTCCGTAAGACCTACGAAGAAGCCGCGCGCCGCAAGGGCAACACGGCTGAAAACCTCATCGGTCTGCTCGAGAGCCGCCTCGACGCGGTGGTCTATCGTTCGAAGTTCGTGCCGACGGTGTTCGCGGCGCGCCAGTTCGTGAACCACGGCCACGTGAAGGTGAACGGCCGTCGCGTGACGATCCCGTCTTACCTGGTGAAGGTCGGCGACGTTCTGGAAATCCGCGACAAAGCGAAGTCGATGCCGCTCGTGCTCGAAGCGCTGGCCAGCGGCGAACGCGACACGCCGGATTACATCGAAGTCGACGCCAAGGGCATGACGGCGCGCTATGGCCGCATCCCGACGCTCTCGGACGTGCCGTATCCGGTGCAAATGGAACCGAACCTCGTCGTCGAATACTACGCCTCGTAATAGAAGCGTCCGACGCGAAAGATCGAAGGCCCTCCCTCGCCGGGAGGGCCTTTTTCTTTGTATGCTGCGCGGATGAGTGATTTCAAAACAATCGATGCCGCCATTCTCGTAAACCCCGGCGAGAAGTCCGGCCTCGCCAACCGCGATACCGTCCGCGCCGACTTGTTCGCCAGCAAGGAAGAAGCGGAGGAGGTGACGAAGGCCTGTTCTAAAGCCATCGATGCTTTGCAGGATCGGCTCTACGGCGAGGGCAGGCGCTCGCTTCTTGTCGTGCTGCAGGGCATCGACACGTCGGGCAAGGACGGCACGGTGCGCGGCGTGTTCGACAAATGCGGACCGCTTGGCGTGCGGGTGACACCGTTCGGCAAGCCGACGGATATTGAACTCGCGCACGATTATTTGTGGCGCATCCACGCTGCCGTGCCGCGGCATGGGCATATCGGCGTGTTCAACCGTTCACATTATGAGGACGTCCTGATCGGGCGCGTGCGCAACCTGGCCCCGCCGGAAGCGATCGAGCAGCGCTACGAACAGATCAATGCGTTTGAAAAACATCTGACCGAGAACGGCGCGACCATTCTCAAATTCATGCTGCACATCTCAAAGGATGAGCAGCGCCAGCGGCTACAGGCGCGGCTCGACGACCCGGCGAAGCACTGGAAGTTCAATCCCGGCGATCTCGAAGATCGCAAGCTGTGGGACGACTACCAGCGCGCCTATGAAATCGTGCTCGATCGTTGCTCGACTGCGTATGCGCCGTGGCGGGTCGTGCCGGCGGATAAGAAATGGCGGCGCAATGCGATCATCGCGCGTGTTGTGCACGAGACGCTTGAGCGGATGAACCCGCAATACCCGGCGGTCGACTTTGACCCAACGGCGATCAAGGTCGAGTAGTGCTCACTTGCCGGTGGTGCTGGGCTCCTGCTTGATGATCCCCAGCGAAATGACGCGCTTCAGCGCTTCATCCGGCGGGATCGCGAGCGGCCTCAGCGTGGCGCGCGGCAGGTACAGCAGAAATCCCGAAGTCGGGATCGGCGCCTGCGGGACATAAACCGCGACAAGGTCGGCGCCGATGTCTGCCGCGACTTCGCTTGTGTCTTCGTTGGTTATGAAGCCGATGGCGTACGAACCGGGCTGCGGGAATTCAACAAGCACGGCCTGCTTGAACGATGTGCGCTCGGGCGCTGCGACTTGCTTGAACACTTGCTTGGCGCCGCCATAGATGGTGCGCACGAGCGGCAGGTTTGCGATCCCCGCGTCGGCGGTGGCGACGATCCATCGGCCAACCAAATTACCCGCGAGCGCGCCGATCAGCGTCAGGGCAGCGATTGCCAGCAACAACCCGCCGCCTGGGAAGCGTGTCAGGATGGCGAGTTCCGGCGGCACCAGCGGCTCAACGCGCGTGTCGATGAGCGTAACCACCAGCCAGATCAGCCAAGCGGTCACCACAAAAGGCAGCACGAGTGCTACGCCGGTGAGGAAGGAATTGCGCAGCCACGTGAAGAAGTTGGCGGCGCGCTTGGGCTCTGGGGGAGTCATTCGCCGGATGTAGGGCATGCAGCGGGAGCGCGGAAGCGGGGCTAGCGCTCTTCCACAGCGGTTCCTAAGTCTGACGCCATGTTCGGTCGCAAAAGTTCACTCGTCTCGGCGCCGCGCCGGCGCGGGCCCCGGGACGGTTTTTCAGAAACAGTTATCAAGGTGGTCGAGGATATCGGCCCTGCCGTGATCGGCGTCAGACGCACGGCGCGCGGGCGCGACCTTTATGATGGCGCAGGCTCCGGCGTGATCATTTCGCCGGATGGCTATGCGTTGACGAATAATCACGTCGTGCGCGGCGCTGGCCGCATCGAGGCTGTGCTGCATGATGGCAGCGTCGCGGACGCGCAGGTCGTCGGAACTGATCCGGATACGGATTTGGCCTTGTTGCGCTTGGCCGGGCGCAATCATGCAGCGGCGGAGCTTGGCGATTCCGACGAACTGAAGGTTGGCGAGCTATCGATCGCCATTGGCAATCCGCTGGGGCTGCAAGCGACGGTCACGGTTGGCGTGATCTCGGCCTTACGACGCACGCTGCGCAGCGAAAGCGGGCGCGTGATCGAGGATGTCATTCAGACTGACGCGGCGCTCAATCCCGGCAATTCTGGTGGCGCGCTCGTCGATGCGCATGGCGCGGTTGTCGGCATCAACACGGCGATTATCGGCGGGGCGCAGGGGCTGTGTTTTGCGGTGCCGAGCAATACGGCGCGGCTGATCGTGCCGGATCTGATGCGCGAAGGCCGCGTGGCGCGCGGTTGGTTTGGCATTGCAGGGCAAACGCAGGAGCTTTCGCGGGCGCTGGCGCGGCGGCTCAACCTCGATGCGGGCAGCGGCGTACTTGTGGTCGCGGTTTCGCGCGGCGCGCCGGCGGAGGCGGCGGATCTGCGTCCTGGTGATGTAGTGCTGAAGCTCGACGGCCAGGCGACGCCGTCTGTCGATGCCATTCATAAGCTGCTGACGCGCGAGCGCATTGGCAAGCGCGTGGAGTTGCAGGTGCTGCGCGACGGTTCGCTGGTGAAGCTGACGCTGCTCGTGACGGAACGGCCGGACGAGCAGCGGATCGCTTAAGCCGAAACCGCTACGCCCTTGTCGGCGAACAGCGCCTTCAACTCGCCCGTCTGAAACATCTCGCGGACGATGTCACAGCCGCCGACAAACTCGCCCTTCACGTAAAGCTGCGGGATCGTGGGCCAGCTAGTGAACTCCTTCACGCCTTGGCGAATGTCGTCGTCGGCGAGGACGTTCACATCGACATACTCCACGCCGACATGATCGAGAATGCGCACAACTTGGTTGGAGAAGCCGCACTGGGGCAGGTCTGCCGTGCCCTTCATGAAGAGCACGACGTCGTTTTCGGCGACGGTGCGGCGGATGGTTTCGATCGCGTCGGACATAATTGCTCCTAGAGCGCGCACTTAAGAGCGCGCGCTGCGCCTATCAAGCTGTCTTTGGGCCGGTTTCCAGCGCCAAGGCGTGGAGTTCGCCCCCCATGCGGCCCTTTAGGGCCGCATACACCATCTGGTGCTGTGCAACGCGGGTTTTGCCTTGGAAGGCGTCCGACCGAACAACAGCGCGATAGTGATCGCCGTCACCGGCAAGGTCATCGATGCGCAAATCGGCGTCCGGAAACGCCTCGCGCAGCAAATTCTCCAATTCCTGAACGGACATAGCCATGAATGCGCAGTCTCTCTTGCCGCTGGGGACACCAAAACTGTCGCCTTTCTAAGGCCATCGGGAACACATGACGATCACGAAAGTTTTGGTTGCGCGTGAGCGCGTCTTCGGGCCAAAGCGCACGTTAGGGGGAAGAGGCGACCCGAGAGGATCGCCCACTGCGTGGGAGACGTTGACAAGGGCGCCATTTCCTAAAATTTAGGCGCAGGCATACAGATGCCGTCTGGGACAAAAAGACCGTGCGGGTAACGGCTGGACCAGAATGAATTTGGCGGGAGGCGGCGTTCGAGACCCTTGGGCGGGTCAAGAATGCCCCAAGAGCCATTCCCGCGTCAGACGAATAAGGCGGCAAAGCCGCGTCAGTGCTGTAAGCGCTCACGGGTTCGCCAAGAGAATAATTGTTCAAGGCAGAGGCAAAAGGGCAGACAATGAGCTTGATTTCTTCGCTGCTGTTGGTCGCGCAGCAAGGTGCGGCGCCAGCCGCTCAACCGGGCGCAACGCCCGCTCCGGCAGCGCCGGTCACGCCGGCTCCGACAGCAGATGAGATGGCCGCCGCTAAAGAGCGCGGCGCCGAAGCTGCCTCAGAGGCCGCCGGCCACTCCAACGTGAGCTTGATGGAGCTCGTTCAAGAGCTCAACGCCGTCGAACTTGGCGTCATGATCATCCTCGGCCTCTGCGCGATCTACGCTGTCGCGCTGCTGTTCGAAAAGATCTACGTCATGCGTAAGGCCTCGAGCCAAACCAAGGATTTCCTCGCCGCGTTCCGTAAGGCGAACTCGGTTGAAGAAGCTGAAGCGATCGTCCGCAAGCTGCCGAACTCCGGCATCAAGTCGATGTTCGACGCCGGCATGGGCGAAGTCCGCCGCACGCAGGACCTCGGCCTCTACACCATGCGCGACGCGCGCGATCACACGATGCAGCGCGTTCAATCGGCGATGCAAACCCGCCAGAACGAACACCTCGAAGACCTCGGTTCGTCGATGACGTTCTTGGCGTCGATCGGCGCGAACGCACCGTTTATCGGTCTGTTCGGCACGGTCTGGGGCATCATGGTCGCGTTCGTCGGTATCGCTAAGACCCAAACCACGTCGCTCGCGGTCGTCGCGCCTGGTATCGCCGGCGCTCTGCTCGCTACGGCTGCCGGTCTCGCCGCCGCTATTCCGGCGGTGCTCATCTACAACTTCGCCGCCAAGCAAATTTCCAAGCAAGGCCAGAAGTTGGATGACTTCGCCGCTGAATTCATTGCGCTCGTCTCGCGTGACATGGACCGTCGCGCCGGCTGATCCAACGAATTCAACGGAGGATCCGCAATGGCGGGCAAATTATCAACTGGTGGCGGCAAACGCGGTCCCCAGGTGACGGCCGATCCGAACGTTATCCCGTTCATCGACGTCATGCTGGTGCTGCTGATCATCTTCATGATCGCCGCTCCGATCTCGAGCGTGGATATCGAAGTCGATATGCCGACGTCGCGGATCGAACCCTCGAAGCGGCCGCCACGGCCGACTTGGGTGTCGGTCTCGCAAGCGGCCGGCGGTGGCATCGATCTGCACGTGATGAACGATCCTGTGTCGCAGGAAACGCTCGGCGAAGAGACGTACCAAGCGGTGCGTGAAAACTCGCCGCAGATCGCGAACGACGATTTCGAGGTCAAGGATCAGCGCATCTACATCCGCGCTGACGGTGAACTCGAGTATCGTCACATCGTTCGCGTCATGAACCGGCTGCAAGACCGCGGCTTCACCAAGATCGGCCTCGTGGCCGAAGATCGGAGGAGGTAGGCCATGGCTGGCAAAGTCTCTTCCGGCGGCTCAGGCGGGCCGATGACGGATCCGAACGTGATCCCGTTCATCGACATCCTGCTCGTGCTGCTCATCATCTTCATGGTCACCGCGCCGATCCCGACGGTCGACATTCGCGTCGATCTTCCGCCGCCGAATCCGGTGCCGATCCGATTGGAGGGTTTGAACCCCACGATCGTCGGCATCCGCGAAACGCCGACGGGTATGATCATCTTCGTTGACGAGGAAACGGTTCAATTGTCCGAAATCGGTCAGGTCACGCTCGATCACGCGCGCCGCAACAATCCGGCGCTTGAGTTCGAAGACCTCTACGCCGAGGCGCGCATCTTCGTGCGCGCCGATCAGACGACGGCTTATGCCAACGTGGTGAACGTGATGAGCCGTCTCCAGGAAGAAGGGTTCGCGAAAGTGGGCATCTTCTCCGAACTGGCGATTGAGGGGTAACGGCGCATGGTACAACTTCGCCTTATCTCGCTTGCGGTCGCAGGTATTGTTTGCGCGGCGCTGGTTTATCTGGCGCTCACGCAGCAATTCAGCGCGATCACCGACCTGTTCGAAGATTCCGACGCTGTGAAGGTCGAAATCGAACAGAAGGATAAACCGCCACCACCACCGCCGCCGCCGCCGCCGGATCGTCCGCCGCCGCCGCCGCCGCCGGAAATGCGCGTCCCGCCGCCGGATCTCGGCGCGCCACCGACGCCCACTCCGCTGCCGGTCGCTGTGGACCCGCCGCCGTCGCCGCCGGTCGCTGCAGTGCTCACCGGCATGGTGTGGCTCGAGCGTCCGAGCGCGCAGGACTTCAACCGCTACTATCCGACCCGCGCTTCCGAGCGTGAGCAGGAAGGTCGCGTGATTTTGGACTGCATCGTCTCGGGTGACGGGCGCATCTCTTGCTCGGTCGCCTCGGAGGACCCGCAAGGGTGGGGCTTCGGTGAAGCGGCGTTGCGCATCTCGCGTAACTTCCGCGCCGCTGCTCAAACCTCGGATGGCCGCGCCACGACAGGTGGCCGGACACGCGTGCCGATCACGTTCCGACTGGGTTAACGCTCAGTTGCGAATTGAATGAGGGAAGCCGCGGTGCGAGAGCGCTGCGGCTTCTCGCTTTTGTGATGTCGCGTTTAAGTGATCGCGCCTCGCGCGGCTGTGAATATCGAACACCACAAATCACGCGCACGCTTCCCGCATCAGACCGCGTCAACGCGGCAAACGGGAGGTTTGAATCATGGCGCAAACTGCTGGCATGCGCGCAACGTCCTTGGCTGCTTCCGCGGCGCTCCTCGGCGCTGCAGTGATGGTTGCGCTCACATTCAGTTACGAACTCAGATTGCCGGACATCCCGTTTCCCAACGGCCCAATCGTGAACGTCGAACAAGAAGCTCCTCCTCCGCCGCCGGTAGAGCGCCCAGCGCAGCGACAGGTCGTGCGTGATCCAATCGCTGAGCCGATCGACACGATCGATTTCGACGCCACGACAGAAGTGGCGGATCTGCCGCTGCCCCCAAGTCCGTTCGGAACGGGCGAGCCGGCCGTGCAAAACGTGACATCGCCACACTGGCTGCGACGCCCCACCGATCTCGACATCTACTATCCGCGCCGCGCGTTAGAGCGGGGCGTCGAAGGGGACGTGCTGTTGGATTGCCGCGTCACGACCACGGGCTTCTTACGTTGCAGCGTGGTGTCGGAAACGCCGGCGGGACAGGGTTTTTCGGACGCGGCCTTGCGCATCGCTGCGGACCATCAAATGCGCCCGGCGACGCGTGATGGCCTCCCTGTTGAAGGACGTTACAGAATGCGGGTTCCCTTCCGCGTTGAGTGACGCCTTCGTGTTTTGAGCGGATCACATTTTAGCCCTCTTTGGCTCGCACATGCGGCCTGAGAGGGCTAAGCTTCGTCTACTGGGACACACTGGGGACGCAGGAGATTTTCGACGATGCGAATTCTGTTGGCGGGCGCGGCGATGGCGCTCTTGGTGGCTGGTTCAGCGTACGCGCAGACCGAAGGAACGAGCGCAGGAACGGCGGCCGCATCAACGTGCGGCGAGCTTCCGGCGCGTCCGACATTGCCCGATGGCGCCAATGCCAATCGCGAGCAAATGGATGCCGCAAACACCGCGTACACGGCGTGGTCCCAGACTTATCACGCCAATCTGACCTGCCGCCGCACTGAAGCGGATAACGCGCGCGCGACATGGCAAGCGCGCGTCGCTGAGTACAACGCCGCGGCGACTGGCCTCAACGAGAGCAACACGTCGTGGGAAGCAGAAGTCGCCGAGTACAACGCGCGCGGCAATACCGATGCGCCGAGCGCCGCCGGCACGCGCCGTCCGCGTCAATCGAACTGATGCGTTGAAGAGTCCAAGCGCCAGATCGGCGTAAAGACCGCCAAAGCAATAGCGGCGAGCGCTAGTCCCGTGGCCGGGATTAGCGCCGCCGTGCGCGGCCCAAGCTCCTCGGCGGTGAAACCGACAATCGCAGAGCCAATGGGTGCGCCGCCCATGAAGCCCATCGAGTAAACGGCCAGCACGCGCCCGAGATACCGTTGCCCCGCCGCGCCCTGCACGATCGTGCGGCTCATTGAAATCGCAACGCCGGCTGCGAGGCCCCAAACTACAGTGATGGCGATGAACCACAGGAATGGTTTGTCGGCCGCGAAGGTGAAGAGAACGGCGGCGCCAATGAGGTGCGAGACGATCATCGCACGCCCCGGCTTTTGCAGCGGCTTGGCGCGGCTCAGGATGACGGCAGATACAAACGATGCTGTCCAAAAACATGCGAACAAAGTGCTGAGCCGCTCGGCTTGGGTGTCTGAATCTCCGCCATACGCATCGCGAATGATGAGCGGGAAGAGCACCTGAAACGAGCCAATGACGAACACACCGGTGTATGCGGCCGAAAGCAGCATCGGCGACATCACAGGATTGCGGAATGCGTAGGTGAGACCGTCACGCATGTCGCGGAACGCGCCGGAGATCGAGCGTTCGTGACCTGTCGGTTTTGGCGCCTGGAGGAAAAGAGCCACCGTCCCGCAAAGGGTGAGCGCGACGGCTTGAAGTGCAAGGTAGGGCGCAGGATCGCTGCCGGCGTTGGCGGCAACAACGATGCCCGCAATCTGTGCGCCGATCTGCACTGCCGTCGTGGTGGCTGCGGCGGTTGCGATTGACGTCGGCCTGCCGCGCGCGGATTCCCGCATGACAATGCCGTTCAGCGCAGCGTCGCGCACCGGCATCATGAAAGCGGCGCACGCGCCGACCAGCATCGCGTACGCGATGAGGATGGGATAGGTCAGCGCCTCCATCACGATGATCGCGCAAAGCCCGAGCGATGCGAGTGCGAAGATAACGTTGAGCTGAGCCAAGGTCGGGCCGGCTTTGGCGCGCTCGGCGAGGAGGCCGCCAAACAGCAGAAAGCAGAACATCGGCGCCGATATTGCCGATTGCGCCAGACCCACGCCCTGCGGCGTTGCGCCGAGAAAGAACGTCACCAGAGACGGAAACAGCACAAACTGCATGCCGAAGGCGAAGAAGTAACAGGCGACCAGGCCGTAGTAGAACAGGAGCTCCGGGACGTCGCCGGGCCGGGCCTGCTCCTCAGTCTGTTCCTGCGGATCGTCCATCATCCGCCATAAGCCGCGAGAGCGCCGCGCCGTCCAGACCCTTCGCGCCAGCGTTGACGCCCGGTTAACGCCGGGCGTGCTCCCGTCCAGTTGATTATGTCTCGGGCGAATCATGACCTGATCGAGCCGCTAGAGCTCACGGGCGCGCACCAGCCGCGCGCACGCGAGGCGCTCGTCCAGCGTCTCTGCGAGCTGGTGTCTTGGCCCGAGAGCCGGATACCGGGGCACGAGCGGCAGTTGGCGGCCGACATCCTCGTCGGCTTGTTGCGCACCAGCAATGTCGAGCTGCGCAAGAAGTGCGCGCAAGGCTTGGTGCGCGTGAACGACGCGCCGAAGACGTTGCTGCGCTATCTCGCCCGCGATGAGATCACAGTGGCGCAGCCGCTGCTGGAAAACGGCGTCGGCTTTGATGATTCCGATTTGATCGCGACCGTGCGCGCGGGCGTCTCGGCGCATTGGCTTGCGATTGCACGCAGACGCGCGTTGACCGAGCCGGTTTCCGACGCGCTTTTGCAGACAGGGGATGTGGAAGTCATCGAACTCGTGCTGCGCAACAATGGCGCCAAGCTCTCAACGCAAGCGATCGATATGGCGGTCGCGCGGGCGCGGCAGGCGCCGCACCTGCCGCCTTCACTTGTTGCGCGTGCGGAATTGCGTCCGACCCAGGCCTTGATGCTGTTTTGGTGGGCGGAGTTTCCCGCGCGCGTGCAAATCCTACGTCGTTTCGCCATCGATCGAAACGTTCTGCTGCATGAGCTAGGCGATGTATTCGCGATGGCGGCGGCGGAAGGGTGGTCCGATGCGGATACACGCAAGACGCTGCAAGTGATCGAGCGCCGGCAGCGCAATCGCGCAGCCGCTGCAAAGAGCCCGTACGGCTCGCTTGAGGGCGCATTGGCGGCGGCCGAGCGCGGCTTGGACCGCACTTTGCTGAACGAAATCGCGCACCTCGCTGGCGTCAAGCCGACGACAGCGTCGCAGATATTCGCCGATGCGGGCGGTGAGGCGATCGGCGTGCTGTGCAAGGCCGTTGGCCTGAAGCGGCCTTCGCTCATCGCCCTGTGGAAAGCGCTGCGCCGCCCAGCTGGCGATCCAGACGCCACCAACAATCCGCTCGGCCGCACGGTTTACGTGTTCGACACATTGGCGACGGCGAAAGCGCAAACTGTGCTGCGGTATTGGAATTGGTCGTTCACCGCCGATGCCGTCGGGATCGAGCGCGTATCTGCCGATGATCCAGACATGGAATTAAGGCTCGCGCGCCGAAACGCCGCATTATTGTTTCACCGTAACGGCTGAGCTTTCACAGCGCTGGAAACTGGCGAATCCGGCAGTCCGGCGTTAAGCCCGTGAGGCGCGCGCCGGCGGCGCGGGGAGGCTGATTCCATGCTTCACGCCGCAGCGATGCTGATCGGCTTATTCGTTCTGGCGTTGCTGGTTTTTTCGCAACGTTCTCTCTCCGAAGCAGTGATGCTCGCGGGGGCGGTTTCCGTCGCGTGCGTTTTGTTCGCAGCGCGCTTTGGCGGTGTTGGCGCAACCCTGTGGAGCGCACCGCAAGTGCTTGTGTTGGGATTGACGCGCACCGGTGCAGTCTTGAGCGGCGCAGTGCGAACGATACGGAGCGCGATCGCCGCCGATGTGACGCTGAAGCCGGCCTTGGTGCGCGTGCGTGCGCGCGGCGAGCGTGGGCTTGCACGCGCTGTCATCGCGGATCTCGTGAGTGCTGCGCCTGGTGCGATCGTCGTTGAGACTGAAGCCGACGGCGATCTTGTGCACGTGACCGACGAAGACGCGATCGACGCGGACGATCTTGGCGCGCTTGAAGCGCGTGTGCTGGCCGCTTTGGATGGAGGGCGTCAGCCGTGATTGCGCTTGTCATCGCCGCGCTGCTCACAGTGACAATCGCGCTGGTGAGCATGCGCTTGTTCACCGCTTCGACGCTCTATGACCGCGCGCTCGCGCTGAACACCATTGTCCTGCAATCGGCGCTCATCTGCGCAGCGGCCGCTGCAGCCTTGGGCAGCGTGGCCGGCGCCGATACCGCAATCGTGCTCGTCTTCGCGCTCTTCGTTCTGAACACAGCGGCGGTCAAGTTTTTCCGCGCCCGCACCTTCCAAGCGCCGCTCGCCCGGCGTGAGGAGCGGCTTTGATGGATGCAGCACTCGATCTCGTGCGCACAGGTGTCGGTGGGTCGGTCGCAGCGTTGGGCCTCGTGTTCATCGCGGGCGGTGTGCTCGGCATGCTGCGTTTCCCAGACTTTTACACGCGCCTACACGCGGCGCGCGTTAGTGATGGCGTCGGCGCGGTTCTCGTATGCCTGGGGCTTGCGATCATGGCGCGCGACGGCGCCGTGGCGCTGCGCCTTGTGCTGTTGGCTCTGCTGATCGGCGCCATTGGGCCGTTGATCGCACAACTGATCGCAAACGCTGCCCATGTCGGCGGGCTGGCGCCGCTTTCGGGGCGTTACACGGCGCCGCGTCCGGGCGGCAAGCGTAGCGAGGACGAGGCATGAGCGGCGCAGATGCCGATCTGGCTGCGTGGCTCGCAGTAGCGCTGGCGCTTGGCGTCGCCGTTCTCGCCGTCGCGATGTTGCGCGCGCGCTCGCTGTTCATCACGGCCGCAGCGACCGCAGGCACGTCGGCGCTGGCGGCTGGCGTGCTGCTGCTCTTGGGCGGCGGAGATGGCGCGCTGACTCTCGCGGCGTTTGGCGTTGGCGTTGCGCCGGTCGTGTTGCTGGGCGCTGTGCTGCTGAGCGCGCGTACGGCGAAAGGAAGCCGCAGGGGATGGATCGCGCATGCAATTGCGTTAGCGGCCGCGATTGCTGCTGCCGCCATGATCGCGCCGGAATGGGCTTCTCAGGCGCGCGCGGTTACAGCGCAAGAGTCGATGCCGCTCTGGCTGGCGCTCCTGTTGTTCGCGGTCTCAGTCGGCTGCGTCGCGGTGCTTGGCTACGGCGAGCGCGGCGTGCTTGAGCGTCAAGAGAGAGGCGCGGATCTTTGATGCGTGCAACGCTGATCTCGTTGCTTGCGGGCGTGCGTCTCTATGCACCGCTTATTGTGCTGGCCGCTGCGACGCTTCTCGTACTGCGCGCGCCGGGCGGCGGTGTGGGTTTCATGGCAGGCTTGGTGGCAGCGCTTGCGTTGGCGGCGCACGTTCTGGTGTTTGGCGCAGCGGAAGCGAGGCGCGCATTCCCGCCGATTGCAGCGCGCGCGCTTCTTGGCATGGGCGCGCTCGCCGTGCTTGCCGGCGCCGCCGCAAAGCAATTCGCTTATGCGCCACAACTCGGCGAAGCGGGCCTCTTCTGCATCACCGTGGCGGCGTTGCACCTGATGTTCACGGTGCTGATCGGTCGCGCACCAACTTTGCGCGATGGAGACGCGCAATGAGCGCGGTGATGATCGCCAACGGCGCATTGCTGGCGGTGGCGTTCGCGCTGGTCTTCGGCGGCGCTGCGACCGCACTGACGGGCGCAAATCTGGTCAAACGTGTTGCCGGCGTGATCGCTGCACTTACGGGCGCGATGCTGGGCTTGGCCACTCTCGGCGCGAGTGCGGCGATGCTCATCGCCGCTGTTGCGATCGCCTTGGCGTATTGCGCTCTTGGGACAAGCCTCATCGTGCGCTTCCAGGAGAGCTACGGCGCCATCGAAACCCAGGCGATCGACGACGGCGACCGCAGCGATGAACCGCAGGAGCCACGCACGTGAGCGCGGTTCTGGATTTGCTTCGTGCACACGCGCCGATGGCAGCGCTGGCGCTGCTCTTTGGCGGCGCTGCCGTGGCGTTGATGACGCCGCATGGGCGGACGAGTTGGGTGCTTGCACTCATTGCCATGGCCGCGGCTGCTGCTGTCGCCGCTGACATGGGATGGCGCTTGCTCGCCGCGGGCGGCGCACTGGAAACAAGTGCGCTGCTTGCCATCGACGGCGTCGCCGCTTTTTCGGCGCCTCTGATTGCAGTCCTGATGTTTCTGGCACTTCTCGCCGGCGGCTCAACGCTCGCTGACAAGCCTAAGCGCGCGCAGGCCTATGTCGTAGCGCTTCATCTCGCTGTGGCTGCTGGATGGGTCGGGGCGCTGTTTGCGCGTGATCTCATTGGCATCGTCGTTTCCGTGCATGCGGCTTGGCTCGCCACGGCGGCGCTTGTGGCGGTCTCGGCGCACCGCGGCGCGCTCAATGGCGCGTTGCGCATGGTGATGAGCGGTGGCGCTGGCGCTGCGTTCATGCTGCTGGGCGCAGCGCTCGTGATCTACGCGACCGGAAGCAGCGCTGTGGCTGGCGCGGCCGATGCGATGATCAGCGCGCCCAGGATGGCGACTTTGGGCTATGTACTGCTGATCGCGCCGCTTTTGCTGATGGCGGGCGCGGCGCCGCTGCATGCGTGGGCGGGGCCGGCTTACGGACGCTCCGATGCGGGCCTAGTGCTTGCAGTTGCCTCGATCAGCGCTCTCGCGGTGGTCACGCGCTTGGCAGCTGTCGCGGCGACCACAACCGCGCCTGGTTTGGCCGACGGGGTGGCCGCGGCGCTTGTGTGCGCAGGTGTGGCGAGTGTTTTGATAGGCTCGCTGCAGGCGGTGGGCGCGGTGAACGTGCGCCGCCTCGTAGCGTATGCGGGCGCCGCGCAGGCGGGATGTGTGCTTGTCGCGATCGCGCTCGAGTCCCCCGCCGGTCTTGCGGCTGCGCTGGTGCAGCTGCTGGCGTGGGGCGTCGGCGCGTTTGCGTTGCTGGCCGGCATAGCCGCATCGCGCGACACGACTTTGGCTGCGCTCGATGGTCTTGGGCGGCGCTCGCCGCTCGCGGGCATCGCCATCACGATCGGCGCGCTGAGTTTCATGGGCGCGCCGCTGACATTGGGTTTTCTCGGGCGTTGGCGGCTCATTGAAGCAGGCGTCGGCGCCGGCTGGTGGTGGGCGACGGGTGCTGCGATCATCACGTCGCTCGCGGCCGTGTTTTATGGCGGCCGCTTGATCGAGCGATTGTATTTCCGCCGGGCGACGGAAGCTTCCAATTTTGATGTCGATGCTTGGCGTCTGGCGCGCGCGCCCGTGATGGTTGCGGCCATACTGGCGGTCGCGTGCGGCGTGGCGCCGGCTTGGATGCTCGACTTGGCGCAACGCGCCGCAATGCTTGCTCTGGGGCTCACCACATGAGCCCGGAGTTTGCACTGGCCGCGTTGCTGGGAGCGCCGCTTCTTCAGGCGCTGCTTGTGCTCGCGCTCTCTCGGCCGCCGGGATTGCGTGACCTCGTGCACGTGTTGGGCTCGGGCGCGGTCGCTGCGCTGGCGGGATATCTTGTCCATGCCGTCTCCCAGAGCGCCAGCCCGCGCATCGTGCTTGCCAATCCGTTGCCGAATGTGGAGTTGGCGTTTTCGGCCGAGCCACTCGGCACGCTGGCGGCCGCCGTTGTCGGCGGCTTGGGCTTCCTCCACGCGATCCACACGTCAGGCATGGTGCGCGCCATCGACCAGAAAGCGCCGGCGCGGCTGATGGCCTTCTCGGCGTTGACCACTGCCGCGGCGATGGCGGTGATGTTCTCCGCTAATCTGTTCAGTTTTTTCGTCGCGTATCAGGCCCTCGCGTTGGCTGCGTTTCCATTGGTGGCGCACGTGGGCGATGACGAGGCGCGGACATCGGCGCGGCTTTTCCTCGCCATGCTGCTCGGCGCCTCGATCGCACTGCTGCTGCCGGCGATGATCTGGACCTACACGCTCTCTGGCACGCTTGAGTTTCAGGTCGGCGGCGTCCTTGCGGGGCGCATCGATTTGTTGAGCGCAAATGCGCTGCTTGTTTTGTTCGTGCTTGGCATCGCAGCAGCGGCGGCCCCGCCCATGCATCGCTGGCTGACGATGTCGTTCACGGCGCCGTATCCGGCCTTGGTGAAGGTCCAAGCCTTGGCGGTGCTGCCGGCGGGCGGCGTTGGGCTGCTCAAAGTCTTTGCCTACGTGTTCGGCCCGGCGCTGATCGCGGAGGAGACCGGGCGGCAAATCTTGGCAGCGCAGATCCTGCTCGGCCTATGCGGTGTGATCATGTGCGCGGCGGCAGTGATCGCTTTGTCGAAGACCGACATTCGCGAGCGTTTGGCCTATTCGCTGTGGGCGCAGGCGTTGGCTGCGATCATTGGCGGCTTGCTCGCCGCACCTGCCGGTCTGTTCGCGGCGGCGCTGCAGATCGTTGCGACGAGCTGTGCTGCAACGACTCTGCTGATGGCCGTCGGCACCACCGCTGCGGTAACCGGTCGAAACAACGTGGCGGATTACCCGGGCCTCGGGCGCGTGATGCCTTGGACATTCGCCGGCTTTGCCATTGCCTGCGCGAGCATCATTGGCATGCCGCCTTTCTCTGGCGCCTGGTCGAAGCTTTGGCTGATTACAGCGTCGGCCAGCACCGGCGTGATATGGGCGGCAGGCTTAGTGGGTGTTGCTGCAGTGTTGACGTTTGCGCATCTGGGCCCGCTTGCCGCCAACGCGTTCGCCGGGCGTGCGCCGACGGATGCGTTCAAGCGGCCGGACGGCGCGTCGATCCTGCTTGTGGCGCCGGTGATCCTTGGCGCGGCGGCGACGTTGGGCTTGCTCGTCCTCGCTGACCCGCTCGCTTCATTCCTTTCGCCTGTGTGGACGCCGCGATGATCAAACCTGCGCCTCCGCCAAAACGCGGCATCGCCGCAATGATGCTGTTGTTCTGCGTCGTCGCGCTGGTCGCGGGGTTGGGCTTTGAGTTTTTGAACGATACGCCGCCGCGCTTCAGCGTGGTCGCCCAACCCGGCGGGCGCGCCGTGCTTGGCGTCGGTGTCGTTGTGATCTTGGTTTTGTTGGCGCACGGCATGCGCCTGTTGCTGACGACGCGCGAACGGGGGAGTGGCGATGCTGCAGATCACACTTAATCCCGGCTTCGTCTGCATATTGGCGGCGCTGATCGTACTTGCCGCGCCGCGTGTTGCACGCGCGCCGATCATGGCCGGTGCGGCGGTTGCTGCGCTTTGGCTCATGCTGGACCGTGAATTCGGCGCGGCGGTGGCGGATGCGCAAATGGGCGTCCCGGTCGTGTTGCTCGATCTCGATGCGCTTAATCGCATCTTCGGCATCGCCATGCTGATCGCGCTCATCATCATCGCCATAGCGTCGAGCGCGCGTCGCAATCGATCAGAGGACGCGGCGATCCTGCTGATGGCGGGCGGCGCGGTGTCGGCGTTGTTCGTCGGCGATCTTATCAGCTTTGTCGGCGCCGCGGCGCTCGCCGGGCTCGCTTCGGCCTGGATTGTGTTCGCCTCGCCGGTTGCGAACGCTGCGCAGAGTGGGGTGCGATTGCTGATTTGGCAGGGCCTTGAAGGGCTGCTCTTTCTGGTTGGCGTCGCGTTTCATCTTTCAGCGGGGGCGGCGAGTTCGATTTTCACGCAGCTCGACGTAAATACGATCGGCGGCGGATTCATTTTTGTGGCGCTCTTGATCCGCGCGGGTGCGCCGCTGGCGCATGTTTGGCTGAAAGACGCGATTGCGCACGCTTCGCCTGTTGGCGCGTCGGCGCTGAGCGTGTTCTCAACCATGCTAGGCGTCTATGCGCTGGCGCGGCTTTTCCCAGCGGTGCCGCTGCTCATCTTCATCGGCATGGGCATGATCGTGATCGGGCTCGCGTACGCGATGGCCGAAGATGATGCGCGCCGCGTTGGCGCAAGCGCGTTGACTGCACAGACGGGTGTATGCGTCGCCCTGATCGGCCTCGGCTCACCGCTCGCCATGGCGGCGGCGGAGGGACATGCGTTCACGACCATCTTCGCGTTCTGCGGTGTGCAATTAGTGCTTGGCGCAATCCTTGTCCGGCGCGGTGCGGCGCATGTCTCGGCGCTGGAGGGCGTGTCACGCGCCATGCCGTTGACGGCGACGTTGCTGTTGATCTCTGCACTCGCGGCATCCGGCGCGCCGCTGTTTGCGTCCTACACGACGATCACCATCGCGCTGGAGGCAATGGCGCAATGGGAGCTGCAATGGGCATGGGCGCTGTTGGCGTGCGTACCCGCAGGGTTGTTTGCAGCACTCTGCCTGCGCCTGTCGCTCGCGGCCTTTGATGGCGTGGCGCAACGCACGCCGATCGAAGAAGCTCCGTTCCCGATGCTGTTGAGCGCGGCACTTGCGGCGTTCTTCTGCTTCTCTGTGGGCGTTGCGCCGAGTTGGCTTTACGGGCTGCTTCCAACGACGCTCGAGTTCGCGCCGTTTGCGATCGATCGCCTTGCGCCGCACCTGGCGTTATTGGGCGCGGCAGGTGTGACGCTTCTGGCTGCTCGCGCTTTGAGGCTCGCGCCGGCAGAGCAGCATCTGAGGTTACGCGACGTCGATGCGCTCTATCGCGGCCCATTGGCGGGGGCGGGCCGCTGGCTCGGTGTGGTTTTGCTACGTGTGTACGGTACGGTGCAGGCTTTCACGGAACGTCAGGCGGCTGAATTGGGCCGCTTCGTCATGCGGGCCGTTCGCGCCTGCGACCGTCCATATAGAGGCGCTTCTGGGCTCGCATCCTTCGCCGCTCTTATCACGGTAGCTGCCGTAGCCTTGGTTTGGCGCTTTCTATAGTTAGCGAGAACTGCACTCTCTCGACTATTGTAAAACTTGCGCAAATATTTGAGTTCTAATTACAGTTGCGCTATTCTCACTCGGGCGTTGCAGAGCCTTATTTTATTTAACAATCCTAGCGTGCTCTAATGGAAACTCGGAATGACTTGGTAGCGATGACTGCGGACATTGTGTCGGCATACGTCTCGGCTAATCAGGTCACACCGCAGGAAATCCCGGCGCTGATCCGCACCGTGTACGCTTCGCTGCAGCAAATCTCCGGTCCGGTACCGGCCGCCATCACCAGCGCCCAGGAGCCGGCTGTTCCGGTCAAGAAATCGATCACGCCGGATTACATCGTCTGCCTTGAAGACGGTAAGAAATTCAAGAGCTTAAAGCGCCACCTGCGGACCAAGTACAGCATGACCCCGGACGAGTACCGGGCCAAATGGGGCTTGCCTCACGACTATCCGATGGTTGCGCCCAACTACGCTAAAGAGCGCTCGAACCTGGCCAAGCGCATGGGCCTCGGGCACGCCCGTCGTGGCGAGTAGCGGAAAAAATTCCTAATAATAGGAAAAAATCTATCCCACACCTCTGAAGCTCCCATAATCTCCGGTTTAGGCCGGTGCATGGGTTCGACTGAGGAGTGTGAGGATGAGGACTAGCGATCGCGTTCGGGCGCGATCGTTCGACCGTGGCGCATGCTTGTCATGTCGTCGAAGATCGCCGTGACGATACGCATTTCGATCTTTGGATCGGTTCGCTTGAGGCGATGATGCGAGACGCGCCAGCGCCGCGGAGCGCGGCATGAGTGAGCGGCGTGTTGAGCGCGCCTTGGCGCGGATGGCCGCCACGGGCGCGCTGCTGACGCCGGACCGTGGCGGGACGCGCTATGCGCTTTTTCCAAACAATGATCGCCGCCGGCGTCCGTTGGTGCGATTGAACGCTGAAGAAGCGCGCGCCTTGGAGGCAAGCGGCGCTCTGGCGAGCGAAGGCGCGGGCTACGCCATCACCAAAGCGGGGCGCGCGCTGGTGGCGCGCGAAACCGCGTCGCCCGGCGAAGCTTTCTTGGCGCAGCACCGCCCCATTATCGACCGTGCGGTGATAGAGGCGGATGGCCGTACGCGTGTGGTGCGCGGCCACGACGCGGACGCGATTCTGCGGCGCTTAGCGGCGCTGCGTGATGGCAATGGCGCGGCGTGGCTCGATAGCGCGGAAATCGCGGCGGCGGCGCGTTTGCGGCGCGACTGGGAGATGGGCGAGCGCGGCTTGGTGCGCGGCTCCGATTGGACCGCGCCGCCGAATGGCGCTGGGCCCCGGGGGCCTAGCAATCGCGCTGAGCAGGCGGCGGGCGCTTACTGCGACGCCCGGCAACGTGTGAGCGATGCGCTGGCGCGTTTGGCCGTGCCGCTGCGGCGCGTGGTGGAACGTGTGTGTCTGCGCGAGGAGGGGCTAGAGGCGTTGGAACGCGGCGAAGGCTGGCCGGCGCGTTCGGGCAAGATCGCGCTCAAGCTGGCGCTGGCGCAACTCGCGGCGAATTAGGCGGCCGCGCGCGCTTCGTCCTGGATGCGCTTGATCATGGAAAAGAGGCCGTTGGAGCGTTGTGCAGTGAGTGCTTCCTTGAGGCCCAGGCGTTCGAACAAGGCTTGCGGATCGACTTCCAGAATTTCCGCGGGCGTGCGGCCGGAGAAGACGCGCATCAGCATGGCGACTTCGCCGCGCACGAGGTGCGCGTCGGAATCGCCGCGGAAATATAGCTTTTCCGGCGCATCCGCGCGGCGTTCGCTGACGAGCCAAACCTGGCTGGCGCATCCGCGCACGCGATTGGCTTCCACGCGCTCAGCGTCGTTCAGCGGCTCAAGCCCGCGCGCGAGCTCGATCACATACGAAATGCGCTCCTCCCAGTCGGGAAGGAGCGCAAATTCGTCCGTTAGCTCTTGGATCGCTTCGTCGACGCTCGCCATGCGCATCAGATGCGCCTGCGAGGTCGCTGAAGCAAGCGGGCTCAGCCTTCTTCGCGATTGCCCACGATCGGCGTGAGTGCTGCGCTGGCGTCTGGCTGTGCGACAGCGCCGATGCAGGTGCCGATGTCGCGCAGGCCGTGCTGGCCGAGGCAGAACGCGTTCTCATAGCGGAAGCGGGCGGCCGACATGCATTGATAAAGCTGCAATTGGGCCATCTCGAAGCAATCGCGCGAGCGCGGATCGGCGATCAGGCGGCCAACAGCGCTCTGGTGGCTTTCGGTCGCGTCAAGCGCCTGCAGGGCGGCGACGGCGGCCATGCGGTCGAGCGCTTCGCCGCGCGTGGCGTTGACGCGGAATTGGTGCGTGATCGCGGGCGTTGAGGCAACTTCAGCGACCTCCGCGCCACCGCGCACCGCGTCCCAGAAGCGGCGGCCGCCATAGGCTGTCGGATCGGAGACGGTGACGGAGAGTGGGGTGACCGAAAGGCGTGGCGACACTTCAGACGGCAGAGACGGCGTGAAGCCGCCCGGTGCGCCGAGTGAACGCACGCGCTGGACGCGCGCTGCTTGTTGCGGCGCCACTGCGTTAGCCCAGCGCTGACGCTGCAGCGAGTAGGCGAGTTCTTGGTAGCGGTCAGCGGTGGCGACGATGCGGGCGCTATCGGCGTTGGCGGAGTCCAGCAGCATGCGCGTGACTTCCGGCCCGCCGCGCAAACCGCGCGCATAGGACGGATCGACGGTCACTGCCCAAATGACGGCGTCACGGCCGTAATAGGCGGCGGCCTCGCGTACGCCTTGCACGAACGCCGGCGATTGCGCGGCAGTTTGGGCGCCATAGGCGATCCAACCGCGCGTGAGCGAATCCCGATTGTGACGGGCGACGCGGTCGAGCGCCTCTTCAAGCTGGATGGCGTTGCCGACGCCGTTTGAGCGAAGATCTGAGACGTCGTTCTGATAAGCGGCGTACGCGGTGATGGCCGACGGCAAATCGACCGCGGCAGGCGCGCCCTCAGTTGGCGCGGTTTGCGCGTTTGCCGCGCCCATCAGGGCGACGGCTGCGGTGGTGGTCCAGACCGCTAAGCTGCGCATCGGCTCTACTCCCTAGTTCTCAAATGGTGAGTCCGCTTCCGAGTCCGACTCAGAGCGGGCAGCATGTCCCCCGGCTCGTTAAGAAGACTTTTACTCGCGGCTCGCCTTCCCGTGTCAACACAACACGCAGCAAACCAGCCTGCAAACGCAGCGCCAAACGCAGTTGCGTTAATGGCGGCGTGCTGGCTTTGGCTGGCCGGCGTCGTTTTGGCGGCCATTCTTGCCGATGCGGACGGGGTTTCGCGGTCAGATGTTGCCGCAGCCGCTGCTTTGGGCGCGGTTCCCGCGTTTGCGGGATTCATCGTGTTGCCGCGGCTTGGCGCGAAATGGGTCGCCTTCGGCTGGCTCATCGTCTGGCTTACGGTTCTGACAGGATTGGTCGCGGGCACTGGTGGAGCGGGCTCGCCGCTTGCGGCGGGGCTCCTGATCGCGCCGGCTTTGGCTTCCGCGCTTGGCCGGAGCTGGGCGCCGGAGGCGGGTGCGGCGGCTGTGCTGGCGTACGCGCTTGCGGCCTTTCTGGCGCGCTTCGCCGAGGCGCCGCTTGGAGCGTTTGCGGAGGTCATGACAGTCGTCTCGATCGCGTTTGCGGCGGGGTTGATGGCGCTTGGACGCAAAGCGAGCGGTGGGCGCGAAGCGGCGATGAGCCAACGCATCGCCGAAGTCTCGCACGAGCTGCGCACGCCGCTGAACCACATCCTCGGTTTTTCCGAGATGATCGAGCGCCAGATCTTCGGCGAAGTGAGTGCGCGCTACGTCGAATATGCGGGCCTCATCCGGAAGAGCGGGACGCACTTGCTTGGGCTGGTGAACGATCTGCTCGATCTCTCGAAGATTGAAGCCGGCAAGTACGAGCTTGAGTTCGAGACATTCGATGTGCGCGGCGTCGTTGAGGACGTGGTGCGGCTCTCCGCTGATGGCGCGGAGAAAAAGCAAATCGCGCTCGGCATGATCACACCCGAGGCGCCGCTTATGGTGCGCGCCGACGCGCGCGCGCTGAAGCGGATGCTGATCAACACCGTTGGCAACGCGATCAAGTTCACGCCGGAGGGCGGGCGCGTGTTCGTCACGGCGGCGGCCGGCGAGGGCGGGCTGTTGCTCGAGACGATCGATAACGGGCCAGGCATTCCCGAAGCGGAGCGCGAGACACTCGGCGTCGCGTACGAACGCGGCTCGGGCGGTGCGCGCGCGGAAGGGACGGGGCTGGGCTTGTCACTGGTGCGCGCGCTTGCCGGCCTGCATGGCGGGACGCTCAGTTTCCACGACGCGCCCGAAGGCGGCGCGCTGGTGCGGATGACGCTGCCCGTCTTGGCGGATCAATCGATCGTCAGAAACGTGCGCGCGGCGCCGACGTCGCCGACTTCAGCGTAAAGCCGCTGCGTCGAGCGGCCGGTGGCGAGATCGAAGGCTACGCTTTCGCGCGGATCAAGCGCCAGCAATGTGCGGAACGCATTGTCCGGGAAGGTGAAGACGGCTTGGCTGCGGCCGCCGTCGAGGCGTTCGATGGTGCGCGTCGAAGGCAGGCGCGCGGCTGCTGTCGGTTGCGGCGCGCCGGCGGCGATGCCGTACGACATGCGCTGCGGTAGCGAGACTTGTGCAGCGCGCGCACGCGCGGTGTCGCGCATCACGATAGAGACCGTAGCCGGCGCGGTTTCGCCACGCGCAAGAGGGATGACGAGCACGAGGTGCTGGGCGCCGTTCTGCTCACGCACGCCGAATGTCGCTGCGAGCGGCGCGTCGATGGCTTGGCTGAGGCGCCACGCTGGTTCGTCGATGACCGCGCGACGCGCGACCCAGGTGCGCTCCCAGCCGGGAAACTGCATCGTGCCGGCATTGACCCAGCGCATGAAAGCGTGGCGCGCATTGTCGGCGGCTTGCGTCGTGCGCGCATCACCGCATTGGCGCGCGCGTGCGGCGCTGACGGCAGCTTGCTCAAGCTCGCGCATCTGCGCATCGTTCCAGCCGGAGCGCAGCAGCGCGCCACGGGCTTGCGCTGCAGTCACTTGCAGCGCGATGCGGATGTCGGGCGTAAAGAGGCGGCATTGCGCGTCGGCTTCCAGCAGACCGCGGCGCTCGGCATAAGCGGCGCGCGCGTTCGGCGGCTCGTCGGCCGAAGCGGCGACGGTGGTCAGCGCAAAGGCTGCGGCAAGGAAAAAGAGGCGCATGCGAGCGGGAAAGGTTAAGCTCATGGCGTTGCGTTCTGGTGAACAACCGGTGGCGAATGTCTGAACTGAAGACCGATTTCTGGGCGAGCGCGCTGATCCGGCGGGCCTCGATCGCGGGCGCTTTCGCGGGCGTCACGCAAAAGGGCGACACGGACGCGGGCGCGGTGCTGGTGAAGGTCGCTTCGCTCGACGGCAAGGCGCGGCTCTACGCGCCGGCCCGCGACGGTGAGGGGGAGCGCATATGGCTCGATCTCTCGGCGGGGACGCTGGGGGATGTGGAGGCGGAGGTGGACGCCTATGTCCGTAAGCGCTCCGGAACCGACCCCGATCTTTGGGTGATCGAGATCGAGGACAAGCACGGGCGGCATTTCCTTGAGGAACGAGTGGATTCCGGCGCGGGCTGAGCCCTCCGGGTTGCCCCGGCCCTGACCAAAGCGTAAACGCCCCGCTTCACGAAAGACCCCTTATGTCCGCCGACCCCGCCGCCGAGGCCGCCCGCCGCCGCACGTTCGCGATCATCTCGCACCCTGACGCAGGCAAGACGACTTTGACCGAGAGCCTGCTGCTTGCCGGCGGCGCCATTCACTTGGCGGGCGTGGTGTCCGCTCGCGGGCAGGCGCGGCGCACGAAGTCGGACTGGATGAAGATCGAGCGCGAGCGCGGCATCTCGGTCTCGTCGTCGGTGATGATGTTCGAACACGGCGGGCTGGTGTTCAACCTGCTCGACACGCCGGGCCACGAAGACTTCTCGGAAGATACCTATCGCACGCTCACAGCGGCGGACTCCGCCGTCATGGTGCTGGACGCCGCAAAGGGCATCGAACCGCAGACGCTGAAACTCTTCGAAGTCTGCCGCATGCGCGACATCCCGATCACGACGTTCATCAACAAGATGGACCGCGAAGCGCTCGATCCGTTTGAGCTGCTCGATGAGATTCACTCCAAGCTGGCGATGGATACAGCGCCAATGTATTGGCCGGCCGCGTCCGGCAATCGCTTTGCCGGCATGCTCGATCTGACGAAGGACGAGTTCGTGCCGTTCCGCCGCTTGGAAGCGGGTGAGCAGGGCTTTGCGATCGAAGAGCGCCAGAAGCGTGGCGGCAATGACTTCCTGCATGGCGTATCGGATGACGTGCGCGCGGAGATGGAAGAGACATCGGAACTGGCGCGTGAGGGGTTGCCGAGGTTTGATTTGCAGTCGTTCCGCGAAGGGCACCTGACGCCGGTCTATTTCGGCTCAGCGCTGCGCCGCTTTGGCGTGCTTGAGCTGCTCGCCGGTTTGGCCGCGCATGCGCCGGCGCCGCGTGCGCAGCCGGCGACGGTGAAGGGCGCGGCGAGCGAGATTGAGCCTGGCGACGGCGATGTCACGGGCTTCGTCTTCAAAATCCAAGCGAACATGGATCCCAAGCACCGCGACCGCGTCGGCTTTTTCCGCATCTGCTCGGGCAAGTTTCAGCGCGGCATGACTCTGAAGAGTTCGTCGGGCAAGAGCTTCAACGTGCACAATCCGATGATGTTCATGGCGCAAGAGCGCGAGATCGCGAACGAAGCGTTCCCGGGCGATGTGATCGGCATTCCGAACAATGGCGGTTTGCGCGTCGGGGATTCGCTCTCGCAAAATGGTGCGATTGTCTTCAAGGGCATTCCGAACTTCGCTCCTGAAATCCTGAAGCGCGTACGCGTGCGCGATCCGCTGAAGCAAAAGCACTTGCGCAAGGCGCTGGAGTCGCTGGGCGAGGAAGGCGTGACGCAAGTGTTCAAGCCGGTGCTTGGTGGCGATCTCGTTGTCGGCGCGGTCGGCGCCCTGCAATTCGACGTGCTCAACGAGCGCATGAAAGCGGAATACGATCTCGAAGTGATCTTCGAGCAATCGCCGTATCAAGCCGCGCGCTGGGTCAGCGCCGACCAGCGCAGCGATCTTGAAGCCTTCACCGAGAAGTCAGCCTCGCAAATGGCCGAGGATGTCGACGGCGCGCCGGTCTATCTCGGCAAGAGCGCCTGGGAGATCGGCTACGTGCAGGAAAAGAACCCGAAGGTGCGGTTCAGCGATACGAAAGAGCGAGTGGCTTAAGCCGCCGCTTTACGCACTTTCATGAAGCGCATGGCGCGTTGTGCTGCTTCGACCGGCACGGCGTTGTAGAGTTTGCCGAACTCCTCGGCGCGCTCCATCGCGTCTTCGCCGCCGCAGGCGAGCACGGCAAGCGTCACGAAGAGCGGGCGTTCGATGTTGGAGGCGCGGCAGATCATGGCCAGGCCGTCGATATCTTTGCGCTCAAGGATGCCTTGGACGGTGTCGTTGTCGAGGTGCGTGATCTCGGCCAAGCCGTAGAGGAAGTGCGTGCGCTTGGCTTCGCGATAGAGCGAGACGAGCAGGCGAGCGTTGAGTTCGCCGCTATTTTTCTTCGACTGAATGAACGCCATCGCGGCCTTGGCCTCGGCATCCATCGCGCCGGCGGCTTTCGCCATGCGGGCGCGCGCCTTCGAAAGGGCAGCGTCGAGTGTGGCTGGGTCGACGGACGCGTTGCGATCGAGGATCTGATCGCGAAGGCGCGCTTCGACGACAAAATACATCTCGTTCAACAGATCGAGCGGAATGTCCCTGCGGCCGACAACGGACTCGTGCAGCATCGAATTGCGGCGGGCGCGATCGACGGCGGTTTCCATGCTGGTGCGCGATACGACGGCGGTCTCATTGCGCATGAGTGCGTCGAGCGCGGTATCGTCGCCGAATTTTACGATCGCGTCGGAGAGCGTCTCGCTGACGTTCTCGCGCTGCGCGACGGCCTTGATGTGGTTCTGGCTCTGATAATTGACGATCTGCAGCAGCGTCTGCTCGTCGAGCACTTTGCTGTTGCGGAGGACGGGACCTGCAATCTCGAACGAATGGTTCGCGAGGTCGCGCATGAGGCCCATCGGCGCGTTGTCCGCGTTGGCGAACGCTTCGGACAACTCCACCAGGACGCTGTCTTGCATCTCGGCAGCGACCATTTGGAGCACCTCGTCGAAGAGGGCGCTTTCGCGCGTGGTGCGGGTGCTTGATGTCTCAAAAAATAGAT
This sequence comes from Hyphomonadaceae bacterium, assembly GCA_019753105.1. Lineage (GTDB taxonomy): Bacteria > Pseudomonadota > Alphaproteobacteria > Caulobacterales > Aquidulcibacteraceae > Vitreimonas. Next base: position 77,693 of record JAIELJ010000013.1, on the reverse strand, counting down.
CGGTCACTTCGCGCAGCAGCTCGCGGCGGACTTCACTGTCCGGCGTGCGCGCCAAATCGACCAGCTTCGCGAAACGCGACTGAGACATTCCTACAGGCTCCGAATTAGACGCGAATGATACGGTGATGCCGTTAATAAACCTTGCGGTTCCATCAGTTGCGCCCGCCGAGACGTGGGCGCAGATCACCTTCGACGCGCCCGCCGAGAAGGGCGTATTCGAGGTCATCTTGCGGTGGGTCTTCGGCTTGCGGCGCGGCGCTTTCTGTTTGTGCAGATGTTAACGGCACAGGGCGTTCAGGAAGTGAGGCAAACGCCGGCGCGCGCGGAGAAAGTCCAATCTCGGCCGCGCCTTGCGGCCAATCGCGCGGTGTAATCGCCGAAAGAGCGCAGCTCGCTTCGGTTAATGTCCAGGCGATGCAAAGGCCGTCATCGGCGCAAGCGCGCGCGCATGATGCGGCGGTTTGCGTTGCGATGGTGCGATAGGCGCCGCCGGTGGCGAGCGCCGGCGTCACGGCCACGCAAAGCATGACGAACGCCAGAGAGGTCAAAAGGCCGCGCATGCGGTGAAAGTGCAGCGTACTGGTTAACAGACGATTCACTCGTCTGCGGTGAGCGCCTCGCGTTTGAGCTCGATCTCTAGCCACTCGCTTTCGGCCGCTTCTCGCTCAGCCCGCGCCGCTTCGAGGCGGCCTGCGGTCTTGTTGAAGCGGTCGGGGTTGGTGGCGAAGAGGTTGGGCTCGTGCAGTTCGGCGTCGAGCTTTTCGATCTCGGCCGCAAGCTTAGGCATGAGTGCGTCAAGCTCTGCGGCGCGGCGCTCGTCCTTGTAGCTCAGCTTGGTTTGCTTTCGGGGCGTGGCCGGTGGGGCGAGGGCGGACTTCTCGGCCTTCGCCTGGGCTTCGCGCCGTGTCGCGCGGGCGTTGCCATGTTCGCGTTCGAAATCGGACCAGCCGCCTGGCGTCTCGACCCATTTGCCGTTGCCGACGGGGCCGACGATTTGGGTGGCGACACCGTCGAGGAAGGCTCGGTCGTGGCTGACGATGAGCACGGTGCCGTCATAGCTCGCGAGCATGTCCTCGAGTGCATCGAGCGTATCCATGTCGAGATCGTTGGTCGGTTCGTCGAGCACCAGCACATTGGCGGGCTTCGCCAGCGCCACCGCCAGCGCCAAGCGATTGCGTTCGCCGCCGGATAAAGCGTGGATCGGCTGGCGGAGCTGTTGCGGCGTGAACAGAAACTCGCTCGCATAAGCCGCGACATGCTTGGGATGGCCGCGCACCATGACTTGGTCGCCGCCTTGCGGCGTCAGTGCGTCCCAGATTGTTTCATTCGGATCGAGGATGGCGCGTGTCTGGTCGACATAGGCGATCTCCAGATTGCCGCCCAGCCGCACTTCACCGGAATCCGGTTCGCGCCGCTGCAGCAAGATCTCCAGCAGCGTGGTCTTCCCGGCGCCGTTTGGCCCGACGAGGCCGATGCGATCGCCGCGCATGACGCGCAGTGAGAAGTTCGCGATGATCGGCCGCTCGCCATAGGTGATTGAGAGATTTTTTGCGTCGATCACGAGCTTGGAGGAGTCTCCACCCTTCGCCGCTTGCAACGCGGCCTGCGGCGTTGCGCTGAGCGCGGTGCGTTCGCGGCGTTCTGCGCGCATCGATTCAAGGCGGCGGCGTCGGCCTTCATTGCGCGAGCGGCGGGCGGTGACGCCGCGCCGCAACCAATGCTCTTCAGCTTTCAAATGCGTGGCGAGGCGCTGCGCTGCGCGTTCCTCTTCGGCCTCAACACGCTCGGCCCATTCCTCAAAGCGCGCATAGCCTTGATCGAGCGTCAGCACGCGGCGTTGGCGTAGCCAGAGCATGCCGCTCGTGGCGCGTTCGAGAAAGCGGCGATCGTGGCTGATGACGAGGCAGGCGCCGTTGAACGCGGCGATTCGCTGTTCAAGTTGCTCAATGGCCGTGATGTCGAGGTGGTTGGTCGGTTCGTCGAGCAGCAGCACGTCCGGCTCTTGCGCGAAGGCGCGTGCGAGCGATGCACGCCGGCCTTCGCCGCCTGAGAGGCCGATGGGCGCGCGATCGGGATCAAGCCCCAGTTGAAGCAGCTCAGCCTCGGCCGCGTGGGCCGGCGCTTCGCGGTTGCTGCCGCTGCGGCTGGCGCTTGGCGCCATCGCGTAGTCGCGCAACGTCGCGAAGTCTTCGATGTCGGGCTCTTGCCGCGCGAAGGCGACGCTGGCGCCGGAGGCGTAGGCGATCTCACCGCTGTCGCTTTCGACATCGCCCGCGAGCATGCGCATCAGCGTGGACTTGCCCGCGCCATTGGCGCCGACGAGCGCTGCGCATTCTCCCTTGTGCAAGGTGAACGAGACGCCGTCGAACAGCGGCGCGCCGCCGAGCGACAGCCGCAGGTCCTTAGCGTGCGCGAGCGCCGGCCCTTTAGCCATTGCTAGTTGAAGATGTCTTCGATCATGTCGCCGAGATCGCGATCCTCGTCATCGCCAAAGGCGCTGGCGAGACCATCGAAGAAGGTCGCCATTTCGAGTTCGCGCGGAGAACGCGCCGGTTGTTCGATGCCCGGGAGCGGGTGATCGTCGACGCCGCGGTGGGCGACACGCATGGTGTCGTTCCAGATTTGCGCCGGCAACGTGCCGCCAGTGGTGCGGCCCATCGATGTGAAGTCATCGTGTCCGACCCAGACGCCAGCTGTGTAATCGGCGGTGTAGCCGATGAACCAGGCGTCGCGCCAATCAGAGCTGGTGCCGGTTTTGCCGGCGACATCGCGCCCGCCAAGGCTTGCGCCCGTGCCTGTGCCGCGTAGGACGACGGCGCCCATCATGGACGTCATGCGTTGCACGACTTCTTCGTCCAGCACGCGCGGCGGCTCGTAGGCGGGGCGGCGGTAGAGTTCTTGGCCGGCGCTGTTGGAGACGGCGCTGATAATGTGCGGATCGATGCGGCGGCCATCGTTCATGTAAACGGCGAACGCCGAGGTCATGTCCCAGAGCGTCGTTTCGACCGAGCCCAGCGCAATCGATGGCGGCACAAACGCGTTGCGATCGGGCATGCCGCGCACGCCAAGCCTGGTCGCGAGATCGGCGACACGGCGCGGGCCGACTTCTCTGCCGACACTCGCGGCGACGGTATTGATCGACAATGCAAACGCTGTGCGCATTGTAACCGCGCCGCGATAGCCTTCATCGTAATTGCGCGGCCGCCAGCCATCGATGACGACCGGTTCGTCGTAATAGATGTCCTCGGTGTCGAGACCCGTTTCAATCGCGGCTGTGTAGACGAACGTCTTGAACGTCGAGCCCGGCTGACGCTCGGCCTGGGTGACGCGATTGAATTTGGACGTGTTGTAGTCCGTGCCGCCGACAAGGGCGACGATGCCACCTTGGCGGTCAACCGCCATCATCGCGGCTTGCAGCGGGCGGCGGCCGAAGGCTCTGTTGCCGAGGCGGCGGCGCACGGAATCGCTTGCCGCTTGTTGGATATCGGCGTCGATCGTCATGCGAATGACGAGGTCCGGCACTTCACGGCCGACGGCGGCGCGCGCCTGTTCAACGGCGAGATCGAAGGCATAGCCCATCGTGCGCTCGTTATTCGGGCGCTGCTCGACAACGTTGATCCGCTCCGCGCGCGCTTCGTCGCGCTGTTCGGGCGTGATGAACCCAGCGTCGACCATCGCGTCGAGCACAACGTGCTGACGCGCTGTGGCGCGTTCGAAGTTCTCAGTCGGGGCGGAGCGTGACGGCGCCTTCGGCAGACCGGCAAGCATCGCGGCTTCAGCGAGCGTCAACTCGGCCGCGGTCTTGCCAAAGAAGCGGCGCGCGGCGGCATCGACGCCATAGGCTTGGTCGCCAAGATAAACGCGGTTGAGATAGAGTTCGAGAATTTCGTCCTTCGTCAGACGACGCTCAATGCGCGAGGCGAGCACCATCTCGCGCAGTTTGCGGTTGATAGTTTGATCGCGCGTCAAAAAGAGGTTGCGCGCGAGCTGTTGCGAGATCGTGGAGGCGCCTTGCACGGTTTCGCCGGCGCGCAGGTTCACCAGCAGTGCGCGGAAGATCGCCATGCGATCGACGCCCTCGTGCTGATAGAAGCGGCGATCCTCGATCGCGAGGAAGGCTTGCGGCACGTAGTCGGGCAATTCTTCGAGCGACGTACGCCGGCCGTAATATGGGCCACGCACGCCGATGATCTCGCCGTCGGAGTCGACGAACATGATCGAGTTCTGGCGGTTGACTGCCCAGAGCGCGTCCGCATCCGGCACGCGCGGCAGGCCCCAATAGATCCAGACCCAAAGCCCGAGCACCACAGCCAGCACCAAGCCCGCCGTCACGCTGGCTGCGGTGCGCCAGGTGAAGCGTGAGCGATCGCCGAGCATTTGCTCGACATGCGCGCGCGCAGAGGCTGCGCGCAGGCGAGCCCAGTCGATGCTGCGGCGGAAATTGGGCCCTTGATCTGGCAAGCACGTCTCCGGGAGGGGTGTGTCCAATAGAGGTATGGCCGAATTCTGGCCAGTGGAAACGCGGATAGATGCCCCGCGTATCCCTCCGTTCGCAATTCTAAGCCACAGATTCGGCTGCACTTCCGCAAAATCAATCCGACCGGGCCGGTGTTGCGGTAGTGTTTGGGCACTGTCGAGAACTGGGATTGAGAAGGAGAGAGGCGGTGGCGAGCCCCGCAGCGGCGCTTCGGCGCATCATCGATGCGGCTCTGGCGCAGCTTGTGGCGGGCGAGGCGGCGGAAGCGGAACGATCGGCCAAGGCCGTGTCGGCGCTGGTGCGCGCGGAGCGCGAACTGGCGGAGCTGGAGGCCGCCGGCGCTGCGCAAACGGATGACGAAGATACCGAGGCCGCCAGCGCCGAGCTTCGCCGAAGGCTTGCTCTTTACGTTGGGGCCGCTCGAGCTGGCGCAGTTCCTGAGGTCCTGGACAGGATCGCCATTACGCCGGCTCCTGAATGACTGGCGCGCTTGGGCCAGGGAACCGCAACTGGCGCCGGGCGGCCACTGGCGAACCTGGGTGTTCATGGGCGGACGCGGCGCGGGAAAAACCCGTGCGGGAGCGGAATGGGTTTCGGAACAGGCGCGGTGGGGCAAGGCTCGCCGCATCGCGCTGATCGGGCCGACATTCCACTACGTGCGCGAGGTGATGATCGAAGGCGCCTCAGGCATTCGTCGGCTGCCGCATGCGCGGCCCGATTTTGAAGCGAGCCGGCGGCGCTTGGTCTGGCCGAATGGGGCGCAGGCGTATTGCTTCTCGGCGGAAGATCCCGAGGCCCTGCGCGGCCCGCAGTTCGATGCGGCTTGGGCAGACGAGTTGTGCTTCTGGGCATCGCCCGATGTTGCGCTTGCGACGCTGGCGCACGGTCTGAGGCTTGGCGCTGCGCCGCGTTTGTTGGTGACGACGACGCCCAGGCCGATTGCGGCGCTAAAGCGATCGCTGGCGGCGCGCGATACAGTGGTGACGACGTCATCGACGTTCGACAATGGCCGCAACCTTGCGCCGGATTTTATCGCTGCGCTGCAAGAGCGCTGGGACGGTACCGCGCGGCAGCGGCAGGAATTATTGGGCGAGTTGATTGACGATTTGGAAGGCGCGCTCTGGACGCGTGCCCAGCTTGAAGGTTTGCGAACAAACGAGGCGCGCGCGTTCGATCGTGTGGTCGTCGCGGTTGATCCGCCGGCGAGTGTCGGTCCGGATGCTGATGCCTGCGGGATCATCGCTGCGGGCGTTTATGGAGACGGTCATCAGCGCCGTGCCGTGATCCTTGCGGATGCGACGGTGCGCGGTGTGGCGCCGCATGAGTGGGCATCGCGCGCGGCGTCGCTGGCGCGTTCGGTTGGCGCTAACGCGATCGTCGCGGAAGCAAACAATGGCGGCGAGATGGTGCGCAGCGTGTTGAACGCGGCAGCGCCGGAATTCTTGGTGCGCCTGGTGCGTGCGGCGGAAGGCAAGCGTGCGCGGGCGGAGCCGGTGGCGACGTTCTACGCGCGTGGGCTGGTCTCACACGCGGCGGCGTTTGCTGAGTTGGAAGACGAAATGTGTGCGTTCGGCGCTGGCGAAAACACGCGCAGTCCGGACCGCGTCGATGCGCTGGTATGGGCGCTGACAGATTTGCTCATGGGCGGACAAGGTCCGCGCGTGCGCGGGCTATAACGAAAGAGATCTGATGTTCGAGTGGTTGCGCAAACTCCGCGCCGGCAACGGCGTGGAGCGAAAGCTGTTGGCATGGCACGCGCCGGGGCGGCCGGTGTGGATGTCACGCGATCCGTCGGCGTTCGCACGCGAAGGCTATGTGCGCAATGCGGTTGCGTATCGGTGCGTGCGCATGATTGCGGAAGCGGCTGCCAGCGCGCCGTTAAAAGTCGGACCCGATAATCATCCGCTGGCGCGTCTGCTTTCGCGGCCAAACCCGGAGCAAACGGGCGTTGAATTGATGGAGGCGTTTTACGGACACCTACAAGTGTCCGGGAACGCCTACCTCGAAGCCGCGAGCATAGAGGGCGAGGCGCCGAGCGAACTCTACGTGCTGCGCCCCGATCGCATGAGCGTCGTGCCCGGCGCGGATGGTTGGCCCATCGGCTGGGAGCATCGCAGTGGCGCGCATGTGCGGCGCTTCGAGCGCGATCCTGTCACCAACGATGCGCCGATCCTGCACTTGAAACTCTTTCATCCGGCAGATGATTGGTATGGCCTTTCGCCGATGGAGGCAGCGGCCTTCTCCATCGACATCCACAATGCCGGCGGCGCTTGGAATAAGGCGCTGATCGATAACGCCGCGCGGCCTTCGGGCGCGCTTGTGTTTACCGGCGCTGGCGGTGCGGATCGGTTGAGCGAAGAACAATTTCGGCGCCTCAAGCAAGAACTCGAAGACATGCATGTTGGCGCCGCGAACGCGGGGCGGCCGATGTTGCTGGAAGGCGGGCTTGAGTGGCGGCCGATGTCGCTCTCGCCGTCGGATATGGACTTCATCGAAGCGCGCCACGCTGCATCGCGTGACATCGCGCTGGCGTTTGGCGTGCCGCCGATGCTGCTCGGCATTCCGGGCGACAATACCTATTCGAACTATCGCGAAGCCAACCTGGCGTTCTGGCGCCAGACGGCGCTGCCGCTGGCGCAGAAGGCGGCGCGCGCTATCGAGAACTGGATCGGCGATCGTTGGCCTGAGGCGGCGCCTGCAGCGGTGAGTGTCGATGCGGTGCCGGCGCTGACACTCGAGCGCGAAGCGCTGTGGGCGCGGATCGCGAGCGCGGATTTTCTGACTGAAGCGGAGAAGCGCGCGATGGCTGGCGTCGAAGCGCCGGAGCGCGCGACATGAGGATCGATGGACGCGTCACGCTGGCGCTGATTGCGGCGCTGTTTCTGGAGACCGCCGGCGGGCTGATCTGGGCAGGGCGCGCGGCGGCGCGACTTGAGGAAGTTGAGCGCGCCGTGGCGACGCAGCCGGAAGTGGCCGAGCGTTTAGCGCGGCTCGAAGAGCAGGTCGCCGAGGCGCGACGCGCTTTGGCGCGCATCGAACATCGGTTGGACGAGGAATGAGGATCGAAGGCTACGCGGCGCTGTTTGGCGCCGCTGACCTGATGGGCGATGTCGTGCGCGCTGGTGCGTTCATGGCGAGCCTGGCGCGGCGCAATGAGCCGCTGCCAATGTTGGTTGAGCATGAGCGCCGTTTGCTCGCTGGCTTCTGGACGGATGTGCACGAAGATGCGCGCGGGCTTTGGCTGAGCGGCGAGATCAGCGACGATCAGCCGGGTGCTGCGCGCGCAAAGCGCTTGCTGGCGCGCGGCGTGGATGGGCTGTCGATCGGATTCATCCCGCTTGTGTCGCAACATGCCGGTCATGGCCGCGTGCTGACTGAAATTGAGCTTCTGGAGGTGTCGATCGTGATGCATCCGATGCAGCCGCAAGCGCGGCTGACTCTTGCGCGAGAGTTCACCCGCGCTGCCTGAGGAGAAAAACGTGAGGAAAGAAACTAAAGCTGCGCCCGCAGGGGCGCAGGACGCGCTTCTGCGCGCGTTCGAGGAATTCAGCCGCCAATGATGCGCGGCTCAACGCGATCGAGCGCAAGCGCGGCGATGTCGTGCTGGAAGAAAAGGTCGATCGCATCGATCGCGCGCTCTCTGAGCAGAAAGCGATGATCGAACGTGCAGCACTCGCTGGGCGCCGGCCAGGGCTGAGCGCTGATCCCATGCTCTCGGAGCACAAATCGGCTTGGAATGCCTATCTGCGTCGCGGCGATCTTTCGGCGCTGACGCAGTTTGAAGCCAAGGCGCTCTCGGTCGGCTCCGATCCCGACGGTGGTTATACCGCCCCGCCCGAACTCGATCGCATGATCGAGCAGCGGCTTCGCCAAGTCTCGCCGATGCGTGAGATCGCAACGGTGCGCACGACCGGCGCCAACGTGTTCAAGAAGCCGATCGGCTTGACGGCGGCGGGCACCGGCTGGGTCGCTGAAACTGGCGCGCGCTCCCAGACATCGACACCAACGCTCGCTTTGCTCGAGTTTCCGACCTCTGAGCTCTACGCCAACCTGGCTGCGACGCAGACGCTGCTCGATGACAGCTTCATCAATCTTGAAGAATGGATCGCCAGCGAAGTCGAAGAAGCGTTCGCAGGCCAAGAGCGCGATGCCTTCGTCAATGGCGACGGCGATGACAAGCCGCGCGGCTTTCTGGATTACGATCTCGTCGCCGAAGGCTCGTACGTGTGGGGCAAGATCGGTTATGTCGCGACCGGCGCTGATGGCGGCTTCGGTACGACGCCGGTCGATAAGCTGATCGATCTCGTCTACACGCCGAAAACGCAGTACCGCCAGAACGCGCGCTTCGTCATGAACCGCAAGACGGTCTCCGCCGTGCGCAAGCTCAAGGACGGCGACGATCGCTACATCTGGGAGCCGAACGATGCGGGCGGCTCGACGCTGCTCGGCTATCCGATCACCGAGATCGAAGACATGCCGGATATCGCGACCGATGCGGCGGCGATCGCGTTCGGCGATTTCGCCCGCGGCTATCTGATCGTCGATCGCGCCGGCGTGCGGGTCCTGCGCGATCCGTATTCGGCCAAGCCTTACGTGCTCTTCTATCTGACCAAGCGCGTGGGCGGCGGCGTGCAGAACTTTGATGCGATCAAAGCGCTGAAGTTCGGCGACACCTGATGTCCATCACAATCGTAACGCCGCCGGCGAGTGAGCCTGTCTCACTCGCCGAGGCGAAGCTTTACCTGCGTATCGATCACAACGGTGAGGACGCGCTCATCGCAACGCTGATCGGCGCGGCGCGTGAGGCGGTCGAGGCGGCGTGCGGGCGCGCGCTGATCACGCGGCGCGTGCGCGAGAGCCTCGATATCTGGCGGCCTGAAGCGGCGCAGGGCGCAGTGCTCGGTCTCGGGCCGGTGACTGACGTCATAGCTGTGCGGCTTCTGGCCGATAACGGCTCGCAGAGCGTCATCGATCCGGACCGCTATCGGCTTGAGGGCAATCGCGATCGGCCGCGTTTGGTGTTCGCGTCTGGCTTACCGGCGACGCTGCGCCAGGTTGGTGGCATCGAGGTCGAGTACGACGCGGGCTATGCCGAAGAGGCGGGCGATCTGCCCCTAGCACTTCGGCTGGCGACTCTGCAGATCGTCGCGTCGCTTTATGAGTTGAGACAAGGCGAGGGCGGCGTCCCGGAGACGGCGCGGGCGCTGATGCGGCCGTTCGCGCCGGTGCGGCTGTGAGCGATGCGCTGGGCGCCATGCGCCACCGCGTAACGCTGCAGAAGCCGACGCGCGTAGCCGATGAAATCGGCGGCGCGGCGACGGCGTGGAGCGACGAAGGCGACGTCTGGGCAGCGATTGAAGCGCTGAGCGGGGCCGATGCGCCTGCGTTCGATGCGCAGCGCGCTGTTTCAAGCTTCCGTGTAACCATCCACCGGCGCGCCGACGTGCGCGCTGGCTGGCGTTTGGTCTGGGGCGATAGACGCCTGCGCGTTATTAGCGCCCCCAACGACGGCGCGCCGAAACTCTCGCTCATTTGTGAAGAGGAGTTTCTGTGAGCCCCGAGAAAGCGCTGTTGGAGGCTATGCGCGCGGCTTTGCTAGCCGATGCCGGCGTGCAAGCCGCACTTGGCGCACCGGCGCGGATCTATGACGAGCCGCCGCCGGACGTCATTTTTCCGTATGTCACGCTTGGGCGCATGGAGAGTCGTTCCACCGATGCCAGCACCGCCGACGCGCTTGAGCATGCGGTAACGCTGCATGTGTGGTCGCGCTATGGTGGGCGCGCTGAGGTGCTCGATATCATCGGCGCTCTGCGCGCCGTGCTCCACAATGGCGCGCTCGCGATCGAGTCACGGAAGCTGGTGCTGATGTTCGCCGTGTTCGCTGACGTGTTCCGCTCCGGCGACGGGCGGACAACGCACGGCGTGCTGCGCGTGCGCGCAATCACCGAACCTGAATAGGAGAAACAATGGCAGGCCAGAAGGGACGCGACGTCCTGATCAAAATTGGCGACGGCGGCGCGCCTGAAGCGTTCACCACGGTAGCCGGTATTCGCGCAAAGACCATCTCGCTCAACGCACGCACAGTGGACGGGACGTCCGGTGAAAGCGTGCAGGCCTGGCGCGAGCTGATTGCTGGCGCGGGCGTTAAGGCGGCGAGCGTCAGCGGCGCCGGCGTGTTCAAGGATGCCGCGTCGGATGCGATGTTGCGCGAGGCGTTCTTTACGCAAGCGGCGCGATCGTTCCAACTTATCATTCCTGATTTCGGCACGCTCGCCGGGCCGTTCCTGGTGGAGTCGGTCGATTATGCGGGCGACCATGATGGCGAAGCAGCTTTTGCGATCACGCTGGCGTCGGCCGGCGTTCTCAGCTTCACAGCGCTCTGATGTTGCATAATCGCGCACGCGGCGAAGTGCTGCTTTCCATCAGCGGACGTGATCGTAAGCTCTGCCTTACCCTTGGCGCCCTGGCGGAGTTGGAGGCGGCGTTTGATGTCGTGTCGTTCGCCGAACTCGGTGAACGACTGGCGCATCTGACGGCTGCTGATTTGCTCACGGTGTTGTCGGCGCTTGTCGCCGGCGGCGGTGAGGTGATGAGCCCTGCTGAATTGGCGGCGTCGCGGATTGATCCGCGCGCGGCGGCTGAGGCGGTGGCGGAAGCGTTCAAGCAAGCGCTTGGCGACGATGCGTGAGACGACGCCCTGGCGCGCATTGCTCGCATCGAGCGCAACACTGGGCGTGCCGCCCGCTGCATTCTGGCGGCTCAGCCTGCGGGAGTGGCGCGCGCTTACCGCGCCCAATCACACTGAACACCTGTCGCGCGACGCCTTTCGTGCGCTCGCGACGCAGTTTCCGGACGAAAGACGATGACGAACGCAAAAGACGGCGGCGAACTCGCGGGTCTGAACGAAGAGATCAGTAACGCCTCGGCGGCGCTGCAAGCATTTGCAGACGGACCCGCCCGGCGCGCTGCTGACGAGGTCGCGGCGTCGTTCGAGCGCGCTGGCCAACGGATCGCGCGATCGCTCGGGCGTGCGGCGTTTGAGGGAGAGCTTTCCTTCAAGCGACTTGCCAAGGTCATTCTGGAAGAGCTTGCGAAAGTTGTGCTGAGCAATGTCTTCAGCAGCAGCAAGGGCCCGTTCTTCGGCGCGCGCGCCAATGGCGGATCAGTCAATGCGGGCGGCGCTTACCTCGTGGGCGAGCGCGGGCCGGAATGGTTCGTACCGCACCAAAGCGGGGCGATTGCGCAGCAAGGCGCGGGCGGCGTCTCTGTGCACTTTCATCTTGGGGCCGGCGCCGACGCGAATGCGATTGCGCGGCATCAAGGCCAGATAGCCGCCGCGATCGCGCGGGCCGTGGCTTACGGGAGGCGCAATCTGTGAGCGCGTTTCACGAAGTATCGATGCCTTTGCCGTTCGCGCTTGGCGCGAGCGGCGGGCCGGAGCGCCGTGTCGATATCGTATCGCTGGGATCCGGGGCCGAAGCGCGTAACACGCCGTGGGCGCACGGGCGGCGCCGTTACGATATCGGCGGCGCTGTGCGCACGCTGGATGAACTCCATGTGCTGCTTGAATTCTTCGAAGCGCGGCGTGGCAAGTTGCACGGCTTTCGCTTTCGCGATCCGTTTGATCACAAATCCTGCGCGCCGTCCGCGGCAGTGTCGCCACTGGATCAGCAGATCGGCGTGGGCGACGGCGAACAGGCGGCGTTTCAGCTGATAAAGACTTATGGTGCGGGCGAGAGCGCTTATGTGCGCCCAATCAAGAAGCCGGTTGCCGGCAGTGTCCGAGTGAGCGTTGATGGTGAGGAACTCGCAGCGGAAGGGCTCGCAATCGACGTGAGCACTGGGGTCGTCACGCTCGATGCGCCGCTTGGCGAAGGCGCGGTTCTTCGCGCAGGCTTTGTGTTCGACACGCCCGTTCGCTTTGACCTCGACCGGCTGGATCTCTCGCTTGATGGCTTCGGCGCGGGGCGCGCGATCGCAGCACCCCTGATTGAAATCCGAATCTCATGCGTGAGCTTCCCGAAGCCTTGGCCGCGCGCTTGGCGAGCGGTGTGACGACGCTCGCCCATGTCTGGCGCATTACGCGGCGCGATGAGGCGGTGTTTTGTTTCACCGATCATGACGAGCCGCTGGCGTTCGATGAACAGATCTGTGAGCCGATGATCGGATTAAGCGCCGGCGCGATCGAAAAGAGCGCTGGCCTCAACGCCGATAGCGCGAGCTTTACCGGTGCGCTGAACAGTGACGCGATCACGGAAGAAGACATTGCCCGAGGCTTGTGGGATGGCGCGCGGGCGGATCTTTATCGGGTCGATTGGAGCGCGCCCGCGCTGCGGGTGCATGTGTTCGCGGGTTTTCTCGGCGAAGTCCGGCGCGGCGTGCAGGCGTTTGAGGCGGAGCTGCGCGGGTTGCAGGCGCGGTTGAACGTCCCCGTCGGGCGGGTGTTCTCCCGCTTTTGCGACGCCGATGTCGGCGATGCGCGCTGTGGCAAGGATATCGAGACTTCCGCCTTCCGCGCGGAAGGCGTGGTGAGCGAAGTGCTCGCCGGTGGCGGCTTTCGCGCCGATGGGCTGAGCGTGTTCGCTGACGGCTGGTTCGCGCGCGGGCGACTGACTTGGGTCGGCGGCGGCGAAAGCGAGGTCGCTGCGCATCGGGTGAATGACGGAAACGTCGTTATTGAACTCGTCGATCCGCCTGGGTTCGCGCTGGATGTGGGCGCCGCGTTCGTCGTGCACGCTGGTTGCGACAAGCGCTTTGCGACATGCCGCGCAAAGTTCGACAACGCTGTGAACTTCCGCGGCTTTCCTCATATGCCCGGCAATGACGCGATACAGGCAGGGCCTGTGGCGAGCGAGCCGATGGACGGAAGCTCGCGCTTCTCATGATTTCACGCGCTGCGATCCTTGCGGAAACCCGCGCTTGGATCGGTACGCCCTATCAGCATCAGGCGAGCGCTAAGGGCGTGGGTTGCGATTGCCTCGGCCTCGTGCGCGGCGTTTGGCGTGCGTTGTACGGCCAGGAGCCAGAATTGGCGCCGGCATACACGCCCGATTGGGCCGAGCGCGCCGGACGCGAGACGCTGCTGCACGCCGCGCAGCGTTATCTTCGCGAGATCAGCATTGAAGACGCGAGACCGGGCGACGTGCTGTTGTTTCGCATGGATGCCCAGTCGCCGGTGAAGCACGCGGCGATCCTCGATGAGGAGGAGCGCATCATTCACGCTTATTGGGGGCGCGCTGTCGTGCGTTCGCGCTTTGCGCCGTGGTGGCGGGCGCGCTGCGCGGCGGCATTTTCATTTCCGGATGTGGACGCATGGCCGAGCTAGTTCTTTCAACGATTGGCCATGGGCTTGGATCGCAGCTGCCAGGCATATTCGGCACAATAGGCGGGGCGCTCGGCCGTTATGGCGGCACGTTGCTCGGACGTTCAATCGATCAACAATTGTTCGGCGAAACGCGGCGCTATGAAGGTCCTCGCCTCACTGATTTGCATGTGCAGGGATCGACCGAGGGCGCATCGATCCCGGCAGTCTACGGACGTGTGCGGATCGCGGGGCAAGTCATCTGGGCGGCGCGCTTCAAGGAGCGCGTCAACACAGAAGACGTCGAGACGGGCGGCAAGGGCGGCGGGCCTAGCGTCACAAGCACGACCTATTCGTATTCGCTCTCGTTTGCAGTTGGCCTCTGCGAAGGCGAGGTGACGAGAATTGGACGCGCCTGGGCCAATGGCGAGCCGTTTGATCTCTCTCAAGCCTCATGGCGGTTGCATCGCGGTTCGGAAGAGCAAACGCCGGACCCTTTGATCGAGACGATCGAGGGCGAACAAGCGCCAGCTTATCGCGGGTTGGCGTATGTCGTGTTTGAAGATTTGCCGCTCGAACGTTTCGGAAATCGCATTCCGCAACTTTCGTTCGAGATCATCCGCGCTGCGCCCGAGCAAGGAACGCGGTTTGAAGAGCGCGTGAAGGGCGTTTGCCTCATTCCCGGCGCCGGTGAGTTCGCTTACGCGACAGAAGCTGTGATGCGCCGTATCGGGCCGGGGCAAGAAATCGCTGAGAACGTCCACGCCGAAGCGGCGCGCGCCAATCTGCTCGTTTCGCTCGATCAGCTTGGGGCGGAGTTTCCCAATTGCGAGAGCGTGCTGCTCGTCGTCGCTTGGTTCGGCGATGATCTGGGGTGTGGCGAGTGCAGCATACGGCCTGGTGTCGAAACCGCTGTGAAGGAAACTACGCCGCTGATCTGGCGTGTGAACGGCGGTGAGCGCGAGGATGCTTACATCGTGAGCGAGCATGAGGGCGCGCCGGCTTATGGCGGGACACCGAGTGATCGCGCCGTGCGTCAGGCGATCATTGAGCTGAAGGCGCGCGGGTACAAAGTCGGACTTTATCCATTCTTGATGATGGATGTGCCGCACGGCAACGCGCTGCCGGACCCATACGGCGACGCGGCGCAGAGTGCTTATCCGTGGCGTGGCCGCGTCACGCTTCATCCGGCTGCTGGCGAACCTGGCTCGCCCGATAAAACCGGCGCCGCGACGGCGCAGGTTGAGGCGTTCTTCGGAGAAGCGGCGCCTGCGAATTTCGGCGAGGGACAATTCAATCTGCCGACCTATGCCGGCCCCAGCGAGTGGTCGTACCGGCGCTTCATTCTGCACTATGCCAAACTGGCGGCGCTCGCGGACGGGGTTGAAGCGTTCATTATCGGCTCTGAGTTGCGCGGGCTGACGACGGCGCGCGATGGCGCTGCGAGCTATCCGGCTGTGCAGGCGCTGCGCGATCTTGCGGCTGATGTCCGCACCATGCTGCCGGATGCGGCGCTGACTTATGCCGCGGATTGGAGCGAGTATTCTGGACCTCAACCACAAGACGGCTCTGGCGATGTCTTCTTCCATCTCGATCCGCTTTGGGCGGATGCGAGCATCGATGCCGTCGGTATTGATTGGTATCCACCGCTGACCGATTGGCGAGATGGATCGGATCACGCGGATGCTGCCCTTGCGCGACGGCCGCACGATCCCGCTTATCTCGAGAGCCGCATTGAAGCGGGTGAGTGCTACGATTTTTACTATGCCTCGGAAGCGGATCGCGACGGACAAATCCGAACACCGATTGAGGACGGCGCCCATGATGAGCCGTGGGTTTTCCGCGCAAAGGATGTGCGCAATTTCTGGGGGCGCACGCACTATAATCGCCCCGCCGGCGTACGCGATGTGTCGCCAACGGCGTGGGTCGCAGAGAGTAAGCCTATCTGGTTTGTGGAGCTGGGATGCCCCGCAATCGACAAAGGCGCCAATGCGCCAAATCTCTTCACCGACTCCAAGAGCGATGAAAGCGCTGCGCCGCGGTTTTCGTCCCGCGCGCGCGATGATCTGATACAGCGTCGCACGCTCGAAGCGTGCCTGCGCTATTGGAACGCGGAAGAGAGCAATCCGCTATCGAGCGTCACGGGCGAACGCATGCTCAAGCAGACCTTTCTCTGGGCATGGGACGCGCGGCCCTATCCGGCGTTCCCGGCGCGCGCGGACGTCTGGGCTGACGGCGCGGCGTGGCGTGTTGGCCACTGGCTGAACGGACGCGCCGGGCTCTCGTCTTTGTCGGAGATCGTCACGCACATCTGCGCGCGTGCTGGCGTGACGGAGATTGATGCCTCGCAGCTCTTTGGGGCTGTCGGCGGCTACGTCGTGGATGCCCCGCTTGATGCGCGCAGCGCGCTTGAACCCCTGATGGCGGCCTATGATTTCGCGGCTGTAGAGCGGGAGGGGACGCTGGTCTTTTTCCATCGGCATGAAGCGCAAGCGGTATCGGTTTCGATCGATGATCTGAGCGCCGAGGCAAGTGCCAGCGCATTTGCGGCGCGCGCGGATGCGGCGGAGGCCCCGATCGAGGCGCGCGTGCGCTTTATCGATGGTGAGCGGGATTATTTGATTGGCGCTGCCAGTGCGCGGCGTGTCGATCGGGCAGAGGGCGGTGTCGCAATCGTTGACGCGCCATTGGTGACGGACGCCGACATGGCGGAAGCACTGGCGCAGCGTGTCCTTAGTGATCGTCGCGCCGGCAATGAGACGCTGCAAATCAATCTGGGGCCAGCGCAAATGGCGCTTGAGCCGGGTGATGCGATCAAATTGGGCGATCGCCCCGACGCGTTTGAGATCACGCGCATCGACGATGCGGAGCATCGCCAGCTTGAACTGCGCCGCGTTCGCCCTGCGCTCGCCGGGCAAGTCAACGGCGGCGAGCCAAATGCCCCACCTGTGCCTGCGTTGGCGCCAACGCCCGCGTTCTCAATTATTGACCTGCCGCCGCTGCCAGGTTCCGAAGACGACGAGCGCCCGCTCGCAGCGATCTTCGCGTCACCTTGGTTGGGCGTGCACCATCTCCACGCTGGTGCATCGCTCACGCGGCGCGCCAGCGCCACGCGTTCTGCGATCATGGGCGAACTTGTGTGGGCGCTTTGGCCGGGGCCGGTCGATCGTTGGGACGACGGCAATGTGGTTCGCTTGAAACTCTATGGCGGGGCGCTCGCGAGCGCTGAAGCGGATGCGGTGCTGAACGGCGCGAACATCTTTGCGATCGACGCCGGTGACGGCGAATGGGAAGTGCTGCAGGCGCGATCGTGTGTTTTGGTCGAGCCGAATGTCTACGAATTGCGGGGCTTCCTTCGCGGCGTACTTGGCTCGGCGCACGCGATACGCACGCCGCATCCGGTCGGGGCGCGTATTGTAAAGATCGACACGCGTCTCGCGCGCTGTGAAATCGGCGCGCACGAGTGGTCGGAGAATATCCTCTTTGCGGCGCCGCCGTGGGGCGCGCTCGCTACCGACACGCGCACCGCAACGCAAACGATCGCGCTACTGAACGCGGCGAACCGCCCATGGCCCCCGGCGCACCTGCGGGCGCGGCGCGTTGCTGGCGGTGATGTCGCGATCAGCTGGGTGCGTTGCGCCCGAACTGGCGGCGACTCCTGGGGGGCGGGCGACCCGCCGCTCGGGGCGCTGGCTGAGTCTTACCGGCTTCACATCCTCGACGGGGCGATTGTGAAGCGAAGCGTCACGGTCGCGTCGCCCGGCTACACCTATTCCAGCGCCGATCAGGTAACGGATTTCGGCGTTCTGCCCGGATCGTTGCGCTTCCGGGTGTCTCAAATGGCGGACAACGGTGCAGAAGGGTTGAACAAGGAGTTAACCATAACATTATAGGGCGGCAGCCAGAAGGCTGGCTTGGCGATTCCCTCCGATGGGCCGCGCCTGGTCGCCAATGTCGCCCGAAGGACACCTTGAGCACCTGGGACCCATACGCCACGCTCGGCCTAGGCCGGACCTCTACCGCCGACGAGATCCGTCGCGCGTATCGGTCGCTTGCCAAAGAGCTGCACCCTGACGTGCGCCCTGGCGACAAGCAGGCGGAAGAGCGCTTCAAGCGCGCGACGGCCGCGTTCAACCTGCTTTCTGATCCGGTTATGAAGTCGCGTTACGATCGCGGCGAGATCGACGCCGACGGCAACGAGCGCATGGCGTTCAATTCACGCCCACGCCAAAGCCAGCGCGCGCATGCAGGCGCTGGCGCTGGAACAGGAGGCGCTGGCGCTGGAACAGGAGGCGCTGGCGCTGGCGCGGGCGGCGCGCAAGATCCGTTCGATCTTGGCGACATTTTCTCCGATCTGTTCGGACCGGGCCTCGGTGGGGGGCGCAGCTATACGCGTATGCGCGGCCGCGACATTCGTTTCACGCTTGAGGTCGATTTCATCGACGCAATCGTCGGCGCCAAGCGTCGTGTTTCGCTCGCGGAGGGCCGCACGCTCGAAGTTGGCATACCTGCCGGTGTTGAATCCGGGCAGGTGTTGCGGCTGAAAGGCCAAGGCGGCGCTGGCATTCAAGGCGGTCCGGCTGGCGACGCGCTTGTCGAGCTTACTGTCCGTCCGCACGCCTTCTTCCGGCGTGAGGGTCAAGACATTCACATGGACTTGAACATCTCACTCACGGAAGCAGTCGAGGGCGGTCGCGTTCCAGCGCCAACGCCATCGGGAACCGTGACGTTAACTATTCCGGCGGGTTCCAATACCGGCAAGACGCTGCGCCTCAAGGGCAAAGGCGTTGGCGGGCAAGGGGATCAATATGTTCGCCTGCAGATCGTGCTACCTGAGGCGGTCGACGACGAATTGAAGAAGTTCGTCAAGAAATGGCCCAAAAGGGACTATGTCCCGCCTAGGCCGCAAGGCTGATCCGAAGCGCGGGTTACATTCAGGGCCCGTTCAGTGCGGGGTAGGTAAACCCGTAAGCGTTATGTGGGTTCGTTCGCTCCTCTTCTCCGCGATTATCGCACTGAGCGCCGGCATCGCTCCGGCGTCGGCGACGACGCGCGCGCAGCTGGTGCAGCCGACCTGGGTGATGCCGGTCCAGGATCGCGGCGGCCAGCGTGAGATTCGCCCGCTCCGGGAAGTCGTTGATTATGTTCGGTCGCGTTACGGCGGCGAACTGATTAGCGCCCGGCTTGAGGACGGCCCGCGGCCTGTCTATGTCCTGCGTTGGCAGATGCCGAACGGCGAAGTGCGCGACATCCGCGTAGACGCCGCGCGCTAAGGACGATCCATATGCGGGTGCTTGTAGTCGAGGACGATAAGAACCTGCGTGAGCAGCTCAGCGGGGCGCTCACGGATGCGGGCTATACTGTCGATACCGCCGACAACGGCGAGGACGGCCAGTTCTTGGGCGAAACTGAACCCTATGATCTGGCCATCCTCGACCTCGGCTTACCGAAGGTCGATGGCCTCTCCGTGCTGAAGGCCTGGCGCGCCGAAGGGCGCACGCTGCCGGTGCTCATTCTTTCCGCCCGTGATCGCTGGAGCGAGAAGGTCGAAGGCCTCGATCTCGGCGCCAACGACTACGTGACCAAACCCTTCCACATGGCCGAGCTGCTGGCGCGCGTGCGCGCCAACGTGCGCCGCCAAACGGATCACCAATCCTCAGTGCTCGAAGTCGGCGATCTGCGCCTCAATGCGGCGACCGGCCAAGTCACCGTGAACGGCGCGCCGATCAAGCTGACGGCGTATCAGTACAAAGTGCTCGACTATCTGATGCACCACGCCGGCCGCATCGTCTCGCGCACGGAGCTCACCGAGAAGATCTACAGCCAGGATCACGAGCGCGACTCGAACACGATCGAGGTCTTCGTCGGCATCTTGCGGCGCAAGATCGGCTCGAACCGCATCATTACCGAAAAGGGCCTGGGCTATCGCCTGGTCGATCCGTCGGAACAACAGTGAGCGAAACCGCCGCATCCTCCTCCACAAACGGGGGAGGCGCCGTGCGTAGCGGCATTCTCGATCGTTTCCGGATTCTCATCCGCCGCTCGCTTGCCGCGCGGCTGGCGACGATTGCGATCGTGAGCGTTATCGGTCTCGTCGCGATGGGTTATATCGCGCACGCCCAGTTTAATCGCCAGCTTCTGCGTCTGCTCATCGATCCCGAGATCGAAGCGGTCTCCAACAATCTCATCGGCAATTCAGCCCCCGGCCTTGCCGGCGATCTGGCGTTGCAGGATTTGCCCTACGACCCGCGCTATTTGCAGCCGCTGAGCGGCCGCTATTTCCAGATTGCGCGTATTGAGGAGAACGGCGAACTCGACGTGCAGGTGATTTCACCGTCACTGTTCGACGTCTCCATCGATGTCGATAAGAAAACGAGAGATCAGTTGTTCGCGGCAGACGCGCCGCCCGGCGCGCGGTTTCTCGATATGCCGGGGCCCGACAATGAACAACTCCGCGTGATCGCGCGTGTTGTCGAAATACCCGAGGTGCAGGGGCGTTATCTTTATCTCGTCGGCGTCGCGCCGCGGGCGATTTTGGCGCCGGCCGCGAACTTGGTTGGTTTGGCATTCGCCGTGTTCGTGGCGTTTTGCGCGCTGATGGTGGCGGCGGTGGCGCTGTTGCAGGTTCGGATCGGGCTTGAGCCGCTGCATCAATTGCAGCGCGATATCGCCAGCGTCAGACGCGGCGACAGCGATAGGCTGGGCAGTGAATATCCAGCGGAATTGCAGCCTGTCGCACAAGAACTCAACGCTCTGGTTGATCACAATCGTGAGGTCGTGGAGCGCGCGCGCCGGCATGTCGGCAATCTGGCGCACGCGCTGAAGACGCCCATTGCCGTGCTGAAGAACGCCGCTGCAGATGGCAGGTCCGACGAGGTGCTCAAGCAGTCTGTCGATGAGATGGAGGCTTTTGTTGAGCGCCAGCTTCGCCGCGCCCGCGTCGCCGCCCGAGCCGAAGCGCGCGCCGGGGCGCAGGCGCCGACGATCGCCTACCGCACGCAGGTGCTGCAGAATCTCGAAGATCTCGTCTTCATGATGGAGCAAAAATACGACCACCAGAAAGCCGTGGATATTTCCATCGAGGCGGAAGGCGACGTCACCTTCCGTGGTGAGCGCGAAGATTTGCTCGAAATGGTCGCCAACCTGATCGACAACGCCTGCAAGTACGGGCGCAGCCAGGTCATCGTGCGCTTGCTCCCGCCTTTCGAGTCGAACGGCTTGATGGAAATCGTCGTCGAGGACGACGGGCCGGGCCTGTCCGACGAGGAACTCGCCAAGGCGATGGCGCGCGGGGCGCGACTTGATGAAGCGGCGCCGGGGCAGGGGCTGGGCCTCTCCATTCTGATGGAAACGGTCGAACTCTATGCCGGTGAACTGCTTTTTGAGCGCGGCGAATTGGGCGGCCTCAAAGCGCGTCTGCGGCTGCCCGCTACCGATTAGGCTCGCCTGCGGCGACGCTGCCGTTTCGTCCCGGGCCAAACCGCGTTAGGCACCTTCCTTGTGTGGACCTCACTTGCCGTTCTGCTCGTCGCCGCGGTTTTGACCGCGGGCGCTGGCTTTTGGGTGCTGCGCGCATACCGGCGCGCCGGCGGAGGCATGCGCTCGCCGATTCCGGCGCTGGCGGCGTGCGGTGCAGTAGCGCTCGCGGCGCTGACCGCTTACCTCGCGATCGGGCGGCCCGAATTGCCGGACGCGCCCTTTACTGAGCGTCTCGAAGCGCTGAAGACGCGCGATCTGGCGTCACTGACATTCGATGAAGCGTTGGCGATCCTGCACGATCGCTCGCGCCGCGATCCGACAGATCCGCTGGCGCATTTTTATACCGGCGAGCTTCTTCTGCGCATGGGCCGTGCGCCCGAGGCGGCGCGCGCCTATGATCAGGCGCTGCGCCGTGATCCGCGCTTGGCTGAGGCGATGCTGGGTCTTGGGCGCGCGCTTGTCGCCGTCGAGAACGGTCGCGTGACGCCGGAAGCGTTGGCGCTTTTTCAACAAGCGGGCGCGCTCACCAACGATCCTACTCCGTGGATTTATCAGGCGATGTCAGCGATGGAGCAGGGCGACGAGCCCGGTGCGCAAAACATGTGGCGCGAGGCGCTCGCGCGTATGGAGCCGGACGATCCGCGCCGTGAAATGGCGGCGCGCATGGCGAGCGGAGCGCAATAATGGCCCGGCGTCGCGATCAGCGCTTGATGATTATTGGCGTCGCTGGCGCGGTGCTGGTGCTGGCGGCGACGCTGACGTTTGCCGGCCTGCGCGATTCAGTAGTCTATTTCGTAGCGCCGTCCGACCTCGCTCAGAAGGCGCAGGATGGGCAGCGCATCCGGGTGGGCGGGCTCGTTGTCGAAGGTACGGTGCGCCACGAGACGGATGGCGTCGTTCTCTTCAACATCACCGACGGCGCAACGGAAGTGCAGATACGCTATGTCGGCCTGCTGCCGGATCTGTTTCGTGAGGGCCAGGGCGTTGTGGCCGAAGGTCGTTGGACGCCGGGACAAGCGTTCGAAGCCGAGCGCGTGTTGGCCAAGCATGACGAGACTTATATGCCGCGCGAAGTCGCTGAAGCGCTGAAAGAGCGCGGCGAGTGGAAGGGCGGCGAAACGCCATGATCGCAGAGATCGGCGCATTCGCCATGGCCTTGGCGCTGGCCATCAGTTTGGCGCAGGGCGTGCTCGGTGTTGTCGCCTCGCGCCGCGACTCGCGCGCGGACGCAACCGCCGCCGCCGCCCAAGCCGTCGCAGTGCTTTGTGCACTTGCGTTTACGTGTTTGATGATTGCGTTCGTGCGTTCGGACTTCTCGGTCGCTGCCGTCGCCGCCAACTCGCACATCGATAAGCCGCTCATTTATAAGATTGCCGGCACGTGGGGAAACCACGAAGGCTCGATGCTTTTGTGGTGCCTCGTCTCCGCTGTGTTCGGCGGCGTGCTCGCGACGTGGCGGGGCAAGCAAAGTGCTGGGCTTTGGTCGCGTAGTGTTGGCGTGCAAGGGTTTGTGACCGCTGGCGCGCTTATCTACACGCTCTTTTTGTCCAACCCGTTCGCGCGTCTCGATCCCGCGCCGATGCAGGGCTCTGGCCTCAATCCGTTGCTGCAGGATCCCGCGCTCGCGGTGCACCCGCCGTTGCTTTATCTCGGCTATGTCGGACTGAGCGTGCCTTTTTCCTTGGCGATTGCCGCGCTGCTTGAAGGTAAAGCCGATCAAGCATGGGCGCGCTCTCTGCGGCCTTGGACATTGATCGCCTGGACATGCCTCACGCTCGGCATCGCGCTCGGCTCATATTGGGCCTATTACGAACTCGGCTGGGGCGGCTGGTGGTTCTGGGATCCGGTCGAGAACGCGAGCTTCATGCCGTGGCTCATTGCGTGTGCGCTGGTGCACTCCGCGATCGTGACTGAGCGGCGCGGCTCGCTGGCCAGCTGGACAATCCTGCTCGCAATCATGGGCTTTGGCTTGGCGCTGCTCGGCACCTTCCTCGTGCGCTCCGGCGTGTTGACGTCTGTGCACGCATTTGCTGTCGATCCGCAGCGCGGTATCGCTGTTCTCGTGTTGCTCGGCATAGCGCTTGGCGTCGGCTTCACGCTCTATGCGCTGCGCGCACCGAAACTGGCGCAAGCTTCGGGCTTTGCCGCCGTTAGCCGTGAAAGCATGCTGGTCTGGAATAATTTCGGACTGGCGGTTGCAGCGGGCGTCGTGCTGATTGGCACGCTCTATCCGCTGCTGGTTGAAGCGGTGGGAGGCGGGCTGATCTCAGTGGGGCCGCCGTTCTTCAACATGACGGTCGCGCCGCTTCTGGCGGCGCTTTTCTTGTTGCTGCCGCTCGGGCCGATCATGACGTGGCGCGTGGGCGACATGCGCAGCGCGTTGACGAAGCTGGCGCCGGCGGCGGCGCTGGCGCTTCTCACGTTGATTATCGCCCTGGTGATGACGAGCTGGCGCGCCGTGCCGGCGATCGGACTTGCAGTTGGTGTATGGCTGATCGCCGGAGGCTTGGTTTATCTCTGGTCGCGTATCGGGCGTGGCGAGGGGCGTGCGATGGCCAAGCTCGCGCTGCTTCCGCTCGCTGTCTGGTCAATGAGTTTGGCCCATATCGGCGCGGGCGTGCTGACGATCGGCGCAGTGGCGGAAACGGGTTTCCGGGTCGAGCAGTCGGTCGCACTCACGCCTGGAGAAGGCGTCGCGTTCGCGGGGCGACGTATCACGCTGCTCGAAGTGGGCGAACGCGAAGGTCCGAACTTCTCCGCGACGCGTGCGAATTTCCGCATCGATAGCGCCAACGGCGCGCGGACCATTGGGGCGGAGCGGCGGTTCTATCCCACATCGCCAATGCCCACGACGGAAGTTGGAATCTTGAGCGGCCTTGATGGCGATATCTACGTTGCGCTCGGTGAGGCTGTGCGCGGCAATGAGGGCGCCTGGTCGGTGCGGCTCTACTACAATCCGCTGGTCCACCTGATCTTTCTTGGTGCGGCGATGATGGCGCTTGGCGGCGCCCTCAGCATGGTTTCGCTGGCGCGGCGCAGGAGGGCGCAGCCTTGAGCCTTATTGCCCTGTTCGTCGCCATGGTCGCGCCGGCCGCCTTGGCCGATCCGGCCCAAGAAGCGCGCGCCCAGGCGCTGGAGCGAGAGATACGCTGCGTGCAGTGCCAGAACGAGCCGATCGCGCAGTCGACCGCCGATATTGCGCGCGACATGCGTGACTTGGTGCGTGAGCGCGTGGCGGCCGGCGATAGCGATGCGGAAATTCGCAGCTTCTTCCGAACGCGCTACGGCGACTTCGTGCTGTTTCGCCCGCCCTTCGACTCCCGCACCTGGATACTGTGGGGCGCGCCTTTGGTGCTTCTGGCAGGCGGGCTAGCTGCCGTTTTGGCTTCGCAACGCCGCCGACGGGGGGAAACCGGCGATTTGTCCCCAGAGGAAGGGGACCGGTAAACGTCGCGCCAACCCTACGGTTCGTCGCTACCGACGCCACTTGGCCGCAGAAAAGCCGCTGGCTTCTGTCTCAATTGATCCCAACTTCGCCCAAAACGGCCCTTACCGGACCGTTCGCCGTAATTCTGGGGCTTGCAACTGAGCTGGGCTAAGCCTCCTATCGAAGGGTCTCCCCGAGGGTTCTCCATGATCGAAAACGCGTCTCTGAAAATTGTCCTGCGCCGCACCTTGATCGCCAGTAGCGCGACGGCGGCCCTGTTGGCCGGGTTTACGGTGACGCCCGTCCTGCTCTCCGGCGGAGCGATCGCCCAGGAAATTAATCCATCAGCTGTGGCGCCGCCGTCCGGCGCACCGATGAGCTTTGCAGATTTGATCGAGCGCGTGCGCCCGGCAGTCGTGTCGATCTCTGTGCGTCAGCGTCCGAACGCTGAGCGCCGTTCGACGGAAGGCTTGCCGCCAGGGTTCGAAGAATTTTTCCGTGGTGGTCCCGGCGGTCAGGGCGGTCTGCCGCCGACCTCGCTCGGTTCGGGCTTCTTCATCGATCAGGGTGGCGTCATCGTCACCAACCACCACGTCATCGAAGGCGCGGAAGAAATCACCATCCGCACCAGCGATGGCCGCGATCACATCGCTGACATTGTCGGCTCCGATGAGGCGACCGACATCGCGGTGCTTCGCGTACGCGGCGGCGGACGCTTTCAATACGTGACGTTCGACGATGCGCGCCATGTGCGCGTCGGCGATTGGGTCGTTGCGGTCGGCAACCCGTTCGGTCTCGACGGCACGGCAACCGCCGGCATCGTCTCGGCCATGGGCCGTCGTGATGCGGGCTCGTCCGCATACGTCGACTACATGCAGATCGACGCGCCGATCAATCGCGGCAATTCGGGCGGCCCAACGTTTGACTTGAACGGCAACGTGATCGGCGTGAACAGCGCGATCTTCTCGCCGACGGGCGGCAATGTCGGCATCGGCTTCGCCATCCCGGCGCAGACAGCGAACCAGGTCGTCCAGCAACTCCTGCGCAGCGGCCGCGTCACGCGCGGTTGGATCGGCGTTTCAATCCAAGGGCTCGACGACGATCTCGCGCGCAGCCTTGGGCTTGAAGATACGCGCGGCGCGCTTGTCGGCTCGGTCGTGCCGGATGGTCCCGCCGCACGTGGCGGCCTGCAGCAAGGCGACGTCATCCTCAGCCTTAACGGCAATCGCATCGAGGATAACCGCGACCTTACGCAACGCATCGGCGCAACTGGTGTCGGCGATACGGCGCGTGTCGAAATCCTGCGCGGCGGCCAGCGCCGCACGCTGAACGTCCGCCTTGGCGAGCGTCCGTCCGAGCAACAACTTGCTGCCGACAACAGCGCGCCATCGGCGCCGACCCCCGAAGTCGCACCGCAAGGCGGCGTCGCCCAAAGCTCGCTCGGCATGTCGGTGCGTCCGTTGACGCAAGCTGACCGCACGCGCTTCGAACTCGGCGCGAATGCCGGCGGCTTGGTCATCACGTCGGTCGTGCCGTCGAGCGATGCCGCCAGCAAGTTCATTCAAGCCGGCGATGTGATCTTGCAAGCGGGCGGGCGAGCCATCCGCACGCCGCAAGAATTGTCAGCAGCTGCCGATGCCGCGCGCCGTGCGAACCGGCCGCTGCTGCTGCAGATCGATGGTCAAGGTGGCCGCCGCTTCGTCGCGGTGGATGTCGCGGAATAGGATGATGAGAGGGACAAACGCCATGCGCGTGCTGCTCGTCGAGGACGATCCGGATATGGCCGAAAGCCTGAAAGCTTCGCTTTCAGCCGACAGCCACGAAGTCGATCACGCCAATGATGGCGGCGTCGGCGAACAAATGGCGAGCGAGGGCGGCTACGACGTCATCGTGCTCGACCGTATGCTGCCAACCAAGCAGGGCGTCGCCATCGTGCGCGACTTGCGCGGCAAAGGCGTCTCGACGCCGGTGCTGATCCTTTCAGCGCTGCACGACGAAGATCACCGCATCGAAGGCCTGAACGCCGGCGCCAACGACTATCTCGGCAAGCCGTTCTCGACGCGCGAATTGCTCGCGCGTGTGCGTGCGCTGTGGCACGGGCGCGATCTCGGGCCGCAAACGCGTCTCACCGTTGGTGGTCTTGAGATGGATCTGCTGGCGCGCACGGTGCGGCGCGATGGCAAGAAGCTCGATCTTCAGCCGCGCGAATTCCGCCTGCTTGAGTATCTCATGCGCAATGCCGGCCAGACGGTGACGCGCAAGATGCTGCTCGAAAATGTCTGGGACTATCATTTCGATCCTCAGACGAACGTCATCGACGTCCACATTTCGCGGCTTCGCTCAAAGATTGATCGCGATTTCAGTCAAACCCTTTTGCACACCGTGCGAGGCTCGGGTTATCGACTGGACGGATGAGGCCACGCCTCGACGCGCTCCTTCGGACGACAACGTTCCGGCTTGCCCTGGTGCAAGCCGGGGTCGTTCTGTTGTTCGTCGGCGTCATGCTTGCCTACGTCTATTTCTCGACAGTCGGCCAGCTGATCCGCGACTCTGACGCGCTGGCTGATCAGGAATACGCCACGCTTGAGCGCGCTTACGCCGAAGGCGGCATGCGCCGGCTCAATCAGGAAGTCGTCGAGCGCGCGGCGCGGCAGGGGCCGTTTCTGTACGTTCTCGCAGAGAGCAACGGCGTTGTCGTAACCGGCGACTTCCAGCAATTGCCGGTCGAGCCGCGCGAAGCCCCACAGCGCGTGGATTTCAGCTTCGAACTGCCAGACGCCACGGGTGAGACCGTGCGCGGCCGCGCGAGCGGGCGGATTGGGCGCTTGATCAATGGGCCGATCCTTCTGGTCGCGCGCGATCTGGGCGACAGCGCCGTGATCGCGGGGCGCATCACGCGCGTGCTTTGGACGGTCGCGATCATTGGCATCATCGTCTCTATCGTCAGTGGTCTGCTGGCGGCCACGCAAGCCGCGCGACGCGCTGAAACGCTCTCGACCACGGCGCGCGAAGTGATGGCTGGCGATCTAACACGCCGGGCGCCTGTGCGTGGCGCCGGCGATGAGTTTGATGAACTCGCCGAAGCGCTCAACGCCATGCTCGATCGCATCGAGCAACTCATGCACACGACGCGCACGGCCGGTGACGCCATCGCCCACGATCTGCGCTCGCCGCTAACGCGCTTCCGGCAAAAGCTCGAAGCTGCGCTCGAAAAGCCTGCGGACTCGGAAGCGGATCGCGAAGCGCTGCGCAAAGCGCTGGAGGAAGCGGACAAGCTCTTCAACATGTTCGCCGCCGTTCTGAAGCTGTCGCGTGTCGAAGAGGCGAGCAACTGGCGGCTCACGCGTGTCGATGTGGCGGAGATTTTGCGCGAGCTGCTGGAGTTTTACGAGCCCGCCGCGGAAGATGAGGGTTTAAGTTTTTCCGGCGAAGTGCAGGACAACCTCTTTATCCAAGGCGATCACGGCCTCTTTACGCAGGCTGTCTCCAACCTGATCGAAAACGCTATCAAGTACACGCCGCACGGCGGACGCGTTCAAGTGCGCGCGATCCGCAGGGCAGACGCACGCATCGAGATCGCTGTAGCTGATAGTGGCCCAGGCGTGCCGGTGGCCGATCGCGATCGCGTGCAAGAGCGTTTCGTGCGTTTGGAATCGGCGCGTTCGAGTGCGGGCGTTGGTCTCGGTCTGAGCTTGGTTGCAGCCGTTGCGCGGCTACACCGCGGCGGCTTGCATCTGCGCGACGGGCTCGACAATACGAGCGGCGGCAAAGGGCTCGATGTTGCGCTCGTGCTTCCGGCGGCGGCGTGAGCGACAATTCTGCCGGCGGGCCTTGGGCCGATGCTGCGGCGGCCGCATTTGAGCACGCGCCGTATCTCAAGCGCGTCGGCCTCCGTCGTCCCGACCTTCTTGAAGATTTGAGCGCAGACTGGCCCGAACGCATTCTCGCGCGGGCGCTTGCGGACGCTGCCGCTATTGCCGTCGATCCGCCCGCGTTAGAGGAAGGCATGCGCATCCTGCGCCGCGCCAAGGATGCTGTGCATTTGTCGGTTGCGATCGCAGACATTGCTCGCGCTTGGCCGCTGCAGCGCGTGACGGGCGCCATCACTGATTTTGCCGACGCATCGTTGCGCGCAGCGCTTTCACTGGCGGCGCGCGAGCGCGCTGACGCGGGAGACCTGATCGCGCATCCCGCCGGCGCCGACGAGGGACCCGTGCCGGGTTTCTCTTTGATCGCTATGGGCAAGATGGGCGCGGGAGAGCTCAATTATTCAAGCGACATCGATTTTTCGGTTTTCTTCGATGCTCAGGCGCTCGCCGTAACCGAAGCGCGGGAGCCGCGTGTTGCCGCCGTGCGCTTAGTGGCGCCGTTGGTGCGGGCGCTGGAAGAAGTGACGCCGGATGGCTACGTCTTCCGCACCGATCTGCGCTTGCGTCCCGATCCGGGCTCTACGCCCGTCGCTGTATCGATTGCTTCCGCTGAGCACTATTACCAAACGCTTGGGCAAAACTGGGAACGCGCGGCCTTCATAAAGGCGCGCGCGGCGGCTGGAGATCGTGTTTGCGGACGTGCGTTTCTCGCCTCGCTTGAACCGTTCATATGGCGAAAGCATTTGGATTTTGCCGCAGTCGAGGACGTGCACTCGATCAAGCGACAGATATTGTCGGCGCATAAGAGCGCCGAGCTGGCCGATCCGGTTTTTGATGTAAAGCTGGGCCGGGGCGGCATCCGCGATATCGAGTTGTTCGCCCAGACCCAGCAACTCATTCTCGGCGGCCGCAACAAAAAGCTGCGCTCAAACTCTACGCTTGCGGCTTTGATGGCGCTCACCGAGGCGGGCGCGATCGCGGAATCGGCGCGCGCAGCGTTGAGTGCGGCGTACGTGTTCTTCCGCGAAGTTGAGCACCGCATCCAGATGCTGGAAGATGCCCAGACGCATCATGTCCCGCGCGATGCGGAAACGCGCGCGCATGTCGCTGCACTTGCTGGCTTCGGTGATCTCGCCGCATTCGATGCGGAGCTAGTGCGTCAGCGCAGGATCGTATCGGATATCGATCACCAGCTCTTTGGACGAGGCGATAGTCTGGCTGATCCACTGGGCAGCTTGATCTTCACAGGTGTCGAAGACCACGAAGAGACTCTGTCGACGATCGGGAAGCTTGGCTTTACGAACCCCGGCTATGTCAGCCAAACCATTCGTGGCTGGCACCACGGCCGCATTCGCGCGATGCGTTCCGAACGTGCGCGTGAACTGCTGACGCGTCTGACGCCCAGACTCTTGCGTGCATTCGCCAGCGCTGGCGAGCCAGATCAAGCATTTGCGCGT
This sequence comes from Hyphomonadaceae bacterium, assembly GCA_019753105.1. Classification (GTDB taxonomy): domain Bacteria; phylum Pseudomonadota; class Alphaproteobacteria; order Caulobacterales; family Aquidulcibacteraceae; genus Vitreimonas. Next base: position 47,683 of record JAIELJ010000013.1, on the reverse strand, counting down.
TTTTCGTCTTTCTTCGGCGGGCTTTCGGCAGGCGTTCAGGTCTTGGCGTTGCTTGATGCGCGCCCGGCGCTGCTCGATCTTATCGCGCGTCTGTTGACGCTTGCGCCGCGTCTCGCCGATGCGCTCGCGCGCCGTCCGGCATTGCTCGACTCCTTGATTGAGCCGCGTTTCAACGTGCCGCTTGCGCAGGACGCCATGGGCGCGCGCAGACTTGAGATCGAAGCGCTGATGGCGGACGCGGGCGGCTTCGAGGGAAAACTCAACGCAGCGCGCCGATTTCATCGCGACGAGGCGTTCCGCATTGGCGTCCAAGTGCTCGAAGGCGTGGCGAGTGCTGCGGAAGCCGGCGCTGCGCACTCTGATCTTGCCGAAGCGTGCGTCGCGGCAATGGCGCAGGCGGCGTTAGCGGAGACGGAGCGCCAGTACGGCAAACAGCCAGGCGTGTTCGTTGTGCTGGCGCTCGGAAAGTTTGGCGGATGCGAGCTCGCTGAGCGTTCAGACCTCGACATCATGCTCATCTACGATGCGCCCAGCGATGCCGCAGCGCCCGGCGATTTCTATACGCGTCTGACACAGCGTTTGATCACGGCTCTATCTTCGCCGACGGAAGAAGGGTCGCTCTACGAAATCGATACGCAGTTGCGGCCATCCGGATCAAAAGGCCCCGTGGCGGTGCGCTTTTCGTCGTTCGAGCGCTATTACGCGGAAGAAGCCTGGACTTGGGAATTGCAGGCATTGACGCGCGCGCGTGCCGTGGCGGGCGATGCTGCGCTCGGTTTGCGGGTGATGAGCGCGGCGCACAAAACACTCGCGGGTTCGCGCGATCGCGCCAAGATACTGGCTGAGGTCGCCGATATGCGCGCGCGCATGGAGCGTGAGCGGCGCGGGCGTGGCGTGTGGGATTTGAAACTCGCGCCGGGCGGATTTGTAGATATCGAGTTCATCGCTCAAGCTCTTCAACTGACCGAGGCTGCGCGCGCACCCGACGTGATCGTGGCAAACACCGGGGAGGCCATACAGCGCTTGGCTGGGTTAGGGGTGATCGCGAGCGAGACGGGATCGCGGCTGCTGCACGCCTGGCGGGTCCTGAGTGACGTGCAGCAAATCCTGCGGATCGCAGTGGACGGCGATTTTTCTCCAGAGACGGCGCCTGCGCCGTTGCTTGCGCGCCTGGCCGGCGTGATCGGCGCGGCCGGCGCAGACGAAAGCGAAGCCAAGCTCAGAGCCTTACAAGCCAGCGTCCGCGCCGACTTTCTGCAGATCGTCGGTCCGCCGAGCGACGGAAACGCCAAACCCTCCCGTTAGAATGCCAAAGAGGAGCATTTCCATGCGTTTTGGCGCAAGCCTTGCCGTTGCCTTTACTCTGTTTACGACGCCCGCCTGGGCGCAGCGTGGCGGCATCGATCAGTTCATGCAGATGGACCTTAACGGCGACGGCGCTGTGTCGCGCGCTGAGGCGGAGCGTGTGCGGGCTGCTCAGTTCGATCGCCTCGATGCGGACGATGATGGCTTTCTATCCGAGACGGAGCGCGGCAATGGCGGTCGCGCAGCTCAAGGCTTTGCACGCGCCGATAGCAACAATGACGGCCGCCTGAGCCGAACCGAGGCGATGGCCGCGCCTTATCGCGGGTTCGATCGCCTTGACTCGAACAACGATGGTTCGGTCTCTTCCAGCGAGATCGAGGCTGTACGTGGCCTCATGGCGAGGCAATAAGTCATCGCGTTAGCTTAAGGAGCGGCACGGCGGATGATTGATCCGGACGCCGAACTCGTCCGGAACGCGGGGGCGGGAGACGCTCATGCCGCGTCAGCGCTCGTGCGCAAGCATCTGCCGCGCATGGTCGCGCTCGCGCGGCGCATGCTCAACGATTCCGCTGAGGCGGAAGATGTGGCTCAAGAGGTGTTTCTCCGCGTGTGGCGGGAGGCCCCGCGCTGGAAACCGGGCGGTGCGAAGTTCGAGACGTGGATGCACCGCGTTGCTCTGAACCAGTGCTACGATCGCCTTCGCCGCCGCCGTGAGAAGGCCGACCCGGACGCTGGCCTCAATGTGGCCGATGCCGCTCCCCTGGCGAGCGACGCCTGGTTGGCGCAGCAACGGGCAGCGAAGGTCGGCGCGGCGCTGGCTAAGCTGCCAGAGCGCCAGCGTTCGGCGATTGAACTGGTGCATTTTCAGGAACTCACCAACATTGCTGCGGCGGAAACGTTGGAGATCAGCGTTGAAGCATTGGAGTCGCTTCTCGCGCGCGGGCGGCGCGCGTTGAAGGCGGCCTTGGCAGATGTGGCCCAGGATTTGATCGGGGATGCCGATGGCGCCCCAAGACTGTGACGAGGAAGGAACGGGCATGGACCGGCAGCGGTTCGAATACCTGCTAGAGGCCTACGGCGCGGATTTCGCGCGCTGGCCGGCTGAGGAGCGCCAAGCGGGCGAAGCCTATGCGGCAGCGCATGCCGATGCTGTCGCGCCGCTGTTCGCTGAGGCGCAGAGTCTCGATGCGGCGCTCGATGCGCGTCGCGTGTCTGTGGCTGCGCCTGAGCTTTTGGCGGCGCGCGTTATGGCGGCGCACAAAAAGCAGCGCAGCGGCGTTGATTGGCGTGCCGTCGCAGCTTTAGCGGCGTGCGCCGTTTTTGGCGTGCTCGTAGGATATAGCGGCGGCTTGATGGCGCCCGTGGCTGATGATGAGGCGGCATATTTCGCGAGCACCTTCGAAATGCCGGTCTATGATCTTGAGGAAGGGGAAGAGGGATGAGCGAAAAGCGCTTCCCCTGGCGGACGCTCTTCTTCGTCTCGCTTGCACTGAACCTTCTTGTGCTCGGCGCGATTGGCGGCGCGCTCGGTTCGGGCGCGCGGTTGCAGCGCGCGGAAGCGCCGGAGGCCGTCGTCGCGCGCATTCCGGGCGTGCGCGCCTTTATCGCCGCCGTGCCGCCGGAAACGCGGCCGCAGCTGCGTCGTGAGCTTGGCGAAAGCTGGCGCGAGACGCGTGATTTGCGCCGCGCCGCGCTAGAAGCGCGTCGCGATGCACTCGTGGCGTCCGAGGCGGAGCCATACGATATCGAGCGCGCCCGCGCCGCGTTCGCCGCCATGCGGTCGGCGGATCAAGCCGTGGTTGGTGTCTTCCATGAGAACATGGCGCAGTTTCTGTCGACGCTATCGGTCGAGCAGCGCCGTGATGTGATGCAGCGCCTGAGGCAGGCGCCGCCCGCGACGCGGCAGAGCTTGGCCCCGGTGGTCGAGGGGCAGGATGACGCGGTCGCAGCGGATCCGGCGCTTACGCCGGAGCAGCGGCAGAACTTGCGCGAGCGTTTGCGCGAACGGCGCCAGGAAATGCGCGAGCGCCGCCAGCAGGGCGGGCAGTAGCTTACTCCGCCGCCGTCGCTTCCACATCGCGTTGGCCGCCAAACGTGCGCGGAAGCGTCACTGTGACGATCGTGCCGCGGCCAACTTCGCTTTGAATGCTGAGCTTGCCGCCGTGCATTTCAGCGAGCGATTTGGTGAGCGCCAGTCCAAGGCCGGTGCCGGCATTGGTACGCGTGAGCTCTTGCTCGACCTGCTCGAACGGACGCGCGAGGCGCGGCAAGTGTTCAGGCGGGATGCCGCAGCCAGTATCGACAACGCGCAGCGTCATGTTTGAAGCGCTGCCCCGCGCATGCACCATGATCGCGCCTTGGTCGGTAAACTTCACGGCGTTCGACAAGAGGTTAAGCAGGATCTGCTTCACGGCGCGATGATCGGCTTCGATCTCGCCCAGATTTTCCGCATCGACGACGATTGATAAGCCCTTCTCTTCGACCTTGCGCTTGGTCAAGCGCACGGCCTGCTCGATTGCGACGCTGGGATCGAGCGGGCGAGGGGACAGCGTAAGCTTTCCAGCCTCGATCTTGGCCATGTCGAGGATGTCATTGATCAGATCGAGCAGGTGGTTGCCGCTATCATAGATGTCGGTCGAGTATTGCTTGTATTGCGGGTTCGCTAGCGGCCCGAAGAGTTCCTTCGACATGATCTCCGCGAAGCCGATCACGGCGTTGAGCGGCGTGCGTAGCTCGTGGCTCATATTGGCGAGGAAGGTGCTCTTGGCGCGGCTCGCCTCTTCGGCGCGCTGACGTTCTTCGTGCGCCTCACGCGCAAGCGCCTTGATGCGATATTCCTGGCTCTCAGCACGCGCCAACGCGTCCGAGAGGCGGCGTTCGTTGCGCGCGAGTTCTTCTTCCTTGCGCTTCAGCGGCGTGATGTCGACGCCGACTGTGATGATGCCGCCATCGGCGGCGCGGCGCTCGACCACGTGCAGCCACTCGCCGTTCGAAAGTTCGATGACGCGAACGTCCGGGTTTGCTGGGTCGTGCTTCTCGCGGCGAATGTTTGCCGCGGCTGCGGCCGCCACCGCCTCGTAGGAGACGCGCGGACGCAGCAATTCCGGGCCAAGCTTGAAGGCGTCGGCGAAGCTCTGGTTCCAGAGCAGCAAGCGCCGGCGCGCGTCCCACAATGCAAACGGGCCGGAGAAGTTCTCGATCGCGGCCCGCAATTGATGCTCGAGGCGTGACACGCGCGCTTCGGCTTCGTAGCGCTGCGTGACGTCGACGACAGTGCCGAACACCCGGGTCTCAAGCCGGCCACTGCCATCTTCGACAGCGGTGCCACGCACCTCGATCCACGCCATGCCATTGCCGCGCGTGACGCGGAAGCGGGCGTCAAGCATCCCGGTCTGGCGGGCGCGGCGAAACTCCTCTTCGACAGCGAAGCGATCGTCGCTGAGCATCAGCTCAAGGAATTCGCGCAGACGCAAAGTGTCACGAGGCGTGCCAAGCAGGCGCGCCGCTTGTTCCGAGAGCTGCACCTCGTCGCCGCTGGCGCTCCACTCAATTACGCCAACACGCGCGCCGTCCGCCGCGATGCGGAAGTGTGTCTCTGCGCGCTCGACTTCAGCCTCAGCGTAACGCGCGCGTTGAGCGTTCTGGCGCATAAGCAGATAAAGTACGCCGATGGCCGCTAACGGCGCTGCGGTGACGAGCGCAAAGCGCAGCAATGCCGCCAGCCAAAGCGCAAGATCATTCGGCGAAGGTGCTGCGACCATGACGCGAAGATCGCCGATCTGAGATCGCGACTCCGCAGCGACCCATGTCGCGCCGGCGCTATCGCTAATGAGAGCTGCGCCGCTTTCGCGATTGCGTGTGGCCGAAAGCACTTGCTGCTGAGCGCGCGCGCCAGCTTGCAGGAGCGCGGGCGACGCGTAGAGCACATCGCCGTTCTGCGCCGTGATCATGACGCGGGTGCTTGTGTCCAAATCTGGCAGGAGGCGAGCGGGATCGATCACGACCACCAGCGTGCGTCCGCCGATTTGGCGAACGATCGTCGGCGCGGAGGCGATCTCGCCGATTTCTGGGGCGCCGGTCCAGACAGGCTGGTCGCCCGCGGCATTGGCGGCGGCGCGGATCAGATTGGTGCGGGTGGGGTCGGTCGTCGCTTCGATGACACCATTCGCTGCGATGATGGCCGCTGCAGCGACTTGCGGCGCGCTTGCGGCGCTCGTGACGAGGCTTTGTGGGTCAGCATTGGTTTGGCGCGCCAAGTCAGCAACGCCAGCGGTTGCGCCCATCGCAACGGCGAAGTTCGCGTTGACGCGCTCGGCGACCAATCCTGCTGCTGACGCTTGCGCGGCAATGATCGTTTGCGCTGCATTGTCGTGATGCGCTTTGATTTGCGCGCTTATCGCCGCCGCGAATGCGGTGATGAACAAGAACACGAGCCAAATGAATGGCCGTGCGGTCTTATCGGGCTGAGCGCCCGAAACAGCGTCGGTGTTTTCTTTCTTCGACACAGTATTCCCCGGCCGCCCCGAATCGCCGTTCGGAATCCTCAAGATTTGTAATCGTAAGTGAGACGTAAACGCCATGTCGAGGCCAGTACTGGCCTATGCCGAAAAGCAAAAGTTAACGTGACTCCAAGGACTCACGTCAGGGTGCGTTCCACCATCTCTCGGGTGTTGTTCGAGAGTTTTGGCAAAGCAGCGAGGCGCTCGAGCGCTGCGCGGGCATGTTGTTGCCGATCCGAATCAAATCGCCGCCATGATTCGAACGGTGTTAACAACCGTGCTGCAAGCGCTGGATTGTTCGGATCAATCGCTTCTGTGAGTTCCGCGAGGAAGCGATAGCCCGATCCATCAGCGCTGTGGAAAGCGCGCGGGTTGCGCATTGCGAACGCCGCAGCGAGCGCACGGACCCGGTTTGGGTTGCGTGTGTTGAAGGCGGCGTGCTCGCGCAAGCGCTTGACGCGCTCGACCGCGTCGGTGCGCGGCGCAGCCGCTTGGACGGCGAACCATTTGTCGATGACGAGCGGGTTCGATTGCCAGCGCTCGTAGAAGCGCGCGAGGGCGTCATCGAACAAGGCGCTGTCGGCGTTCGCCAAGGCTTCGAGCGCAGCGATACTCTCTGTCATGCTTTTCGCCTCGTCGAAAACCGTGAGAAAACGGTCGCCAAGGTCGGGGCCGAGCGCTGCGAGGAGATCGAGTGCAGCTGATTTGAGCGAGCGGCGGCCAGCGGCATCGGCGCTCGGTGAGAACGGTGTCTCGCTTGGCGCCATCGCGATGGGTTCAAGCCGGTTGCGTAGTGTTGACGCGATTTCACGGCGCAACGTTTCGCGTGCCGCGAACAGCTTTTCGGGATCGGGCGCGGCTGACGACAGAACCAACTCATTGAGATCAGGCAATCGGAGTGCAAGCGCCGCGAATGCGGGATCTTCTTGCGCGCGATCGAGTTCGCGCCCAAGCGCCTGCGCGAGTGCGGGCGCCGCGTCCGGCGCATCGCCGAGCAAAATTGCGCGCGCGATGGATTGGCCGGCCTCCCAGCGTGTGAACGGATCTGGATCGTGCGCGATCTGCGCTAGCCGATCCTCGATGCTTAGATTCTGATCGAGCGTCACGGGGGCGGAAAAGCCACGCAGCGCCGCGGTGATTGGCTCTTCGAGTACGCCAGTGAAATGAAAGGTCTTCTCCGCTTCGGTCAGAACGACGTGGTGTTCGACGCGAGCGATCTCATCGCCCTCCCGCTTGCCGGCGATGATCGCGCCGTCTCTCGCGATGAAGCCGATCTGAAGCGGAATGGGGACGGGCTTGTTGGACTGCCCTGGCGTTGGAGCGGTGCGCTGCGAGACAGTTAGATCGTAGGTCTTCGCCGCGGCGTCGTAGCGCCCTGTGACTTTGAGCGCGGGCGTGCCGGCCTGCTCGTACCACGCCATGAAGCCTGCGAGGCTTTGGCCGGAGGCCTCTTCAAAGCACGCGATGAAATCTTCGACTGTCGAGGCCGTGCCGTCACGGCGTTCGAAATAGAGCTGCATGCCGCGATCGAACGCGTCTTTGCCGATGATCCGCTTCAGCATGCGGATCACTTCGCCGCCTTTTTCATAGATGGTCGCGGTGTAGAAATTGTCGATCTTCTGATAGCTCGACGGGCGCACGGGGTGGGCAAGGGGGCCTGCGTCCTCGCCGAACTGACGCGCGCGCAAACGCTTCACGTCCTTGATGCGCTGTACTGGGCGCGAGCGTTGGTCGGCGGAGAATTCCTGCTCGCGATAGACTGTCAGTCCCTCCTTCAAGCAGAGCTGAAACCAATCGCGGCAGGTGATGCGGTTGCCGGTCCAGTTGTGGAAGTATTCGTGGCCGACGACGGCTTCGATCGCTTCGAAATCGGCGTCCGTCGCGGTCTCTGCATCGGCCAGGATCAGCGACGAGTTGAAGATGTTGAGACCCTTGTTCTCCATCGCGCCGAAATTAAAGTCGCGCACGGCGACGATGTTGAAGAGATCGAGATCGTATTCGCGCTGGAAGACGTCTTCGTCCCATTTCATCGAGCGCTTTAGTGCGTCCATGGCGTAAAGCGCGCGGCCGGAATCGCCCTTGTCCACATAGATGCCGAGATCGACTTTTCGGCCGCTCTTCGTCGTGAACGTGTCGTGGATCGACTCGTAGCTGCCGGCGCAGAGCGCGAAGAGGTATGACGGCTTAGGGTGTGGATCGACCCACACCGCATAATGGCGCCCATCCTCCAAGTCGCCGCTTTCGGTCAGATTGCCGTTCGACAGAAGCGTCGGGTAGGCGGCTTTGTCGGCTTCGATGCGCACTGCGTAGCGCGCCAGCACGTCGGGGCGATCGAGCGCGTAGGTGATGGCGCGAAAGCCCTCCGCCTCGCACTGCGTGCAGAAGCGGCCGCCGGACATATAGAGGCCTTCGAGATGCGTGTTGCCGGCCGGATTGATGCGCGTGATGATGTCGAGCCGGAAGTTGGCGGGCGGCGTGTGTATGATCAGTTTGCCAGGTTCGAGTGCGTACTGATCCGTCGCGAGCAGCGTTCCGTCGATGGACACACTCTGTAGTTCAAGCCGCTCGCCGACGAGCACGAGCGGCTCAGGGGCGGCCGCTGTGCGACGTACGTGACTGCTGGCGGCAACGATCGTCGCGTCCGGTTCCAGCGCAAACACCAGCGCGATTTCGTCGATCAAATAGGCCGGCGGCCGGTATTCAGATAGACGGACAGTCGCTGTTTCAGCGTCACGCATGAGGCTCTCCTAGGGAGCCCCTGAAATGAGCCGTCAGTGCGCGGAAATCAATGCGCCTTTATTCGGCGGCTACAGCGGAATCCATCTTTGGCGCCGGCTCGTGGTAGATGGCCGTCAGCAGCATTTCGGCTTGCTTTGCCAGGTCCTGCAATTGGCCCGGCGTTTCGTGCGGGTAATCTTGAGCGAACTCGGTCAGTTCGCGCGCGACACGCATCAAGCGCAGGGCGTTGGCGACCACGCGCGATTGATGCTCGATCCGCAGAGGGTCGCGGTCATATTCCGCCATCGGCACGCGCCAGCCGCCCCAATCTTTCTCATCCGTCACAACGACGGGATAGGTGCCGGGGAAGGGGTGACGCGGATCACGGCCGTCGGCAGAAAGGCGGTTCACGGCGCGCAGCACACGCCAATTCTCGGTTTCGATAAGGTCGGGCTTGTCGGGGCCACGCTCTTCGGCGGCCAATTCATGTGCGTGAAAGTCGCGACCAAGGCCCGCGTCGTACGTGACGCGCAGCGGCTCTTCGACGCCTTTGACCCATTGCGGGTTGACGTGCTCGACCACCGCCCACGTCGCCACCGGCTTTACGTAGACGCGCTGGCCCTTATGAAATACCGCCTTCGCCATTGGTTACTCACCCTGAAACTCGAACGGCGACCATAACGCAGCGGCGTTGAACCTTCGTGAACAGAGCTTGACGCCAAGACACTCTTTCGCCTTGCCCCGCCTGGGCGTTAGGGTGCGGGCAACCATAAAGCCCGGGAGGAATGGGTGAACTTCGACTTCTCCGACGACCAGAAGAGTCTCAAGGACGAGGCGCGGCGGTTCCTGGCTGACAAAGCCGGTTCGAAAGTCACGCGCCGTGTTCTGGACAATGCTGATGTCTCTTACGACGACGGCTTGTGGCGCGCTGTCGCCGAGATGGGCTGGCTGGGCGCTGCTATTCCCGAAGAGCATGGCGGTTTGGGGCTCGGGCGCCTCGAACTCTGCGTGCTGGCGGAAGAGCTGGGCCGCGCAGTGGCGCCGATCCCGTTTTCATCGACGGTATATTTCTTTGCTGAGGCGCTGATGCTCGCCGGCAGCGATGCGCAGAAGGCTGCGTTGTTGCCGAAGGTGGCGGCGGGCGAGGTCATCGGTTGCTTCGCGCTCAACGAAGGTCCGGGCACGCCGACGGCAAGCGGCATCCAAGCAAAGTTCGATGGCTCGACGCTCACCGGCGCAAAGATCCCGGTGACGGACGGCGATTGCGCGACGCACGCGGTCGTCGTGGCGAAAGAGGGTTCGGGCATTTCCCTGGTCCTGGTTGATCTCAACCAGGCGGGCGTCACGCGCACGACGCTGAAGACGCTCGACCCAACGCGCGGCCATGCCAAGCTTGAGTTCAAAGGCGCGAAGGCCGAGCGAATCGGCGGCGCTGGCCAAGGTTGGGAACTGGCGGAGGCGGTTCTCGATCGTGCGGCTGTTCTGCTTGCGTTTGAGCAATTGGGTGGTTCGCAAGCGTGTATGGAAATGGCGATCGACTACGCCAAGAACCGCGTCGCGTTCTCGCGTCAGATCGGTTCGTTCCAGGCCATCAAGCACAAGCTGGCGGATATGTACGTCAACAACGAGGTCGCGCGCTCTAATGCCTATTACGGCGCTTGGGCGCTATCGACCGAAGCCGCCGAGCTTCCATTTGCTGCCGCCGCTTCGCGAGTCGCTGCGAGCGACGCTTATTATTTCTGCGCCAAGGAAAACATCCAGACGCATGGCGGCATGGGCTTTACTTGGGATGTCGACTGCCACCTCTTTTTCCGCCGCGCCAAATTGCTCGCCGTGCAAGCGGGCAGCCCGGCGGCCTGGAAAGAAAAACTCGTAAAGCGCCTTGAACAACGCAACGCGGCTTGAGGGATCAGAACAATGGATTTCAACGACACCGCTGAGGAAGCCAAGTTCCGCGCCGACGCGCGCAAATTCCTCGAAGCCAACTGCAATCCGAAGGGCTCCGACAAGGAGCGTCTGCAGCGCAAGCTCACACCGCCTGAGTATCTGAAGGCAGCGAAAGAGTATCAGCGTAAGAAGGCCGAAGCCGGCTTCGCTGGGATCACTTGGGCCAAGGAGCAGGGTGGGCGCGGTCTGCCGCCGATTTACGCGGTTATCTTCAACCAGGAAGAAGCCAAGTTCGACGCGCCTGCCGCACCGTTCTCGATCGGGCTTGGTATGTGCGTGCCGACAGTGATCGCGTTTTCCGATGAAGCGATGAAGGATCGCTATGTCGCCAAAGCGCTGCGTGGCGAAGAGATTTGGTGCCAGCTCTTTTCCGAGCCCGGCGCGGGTTCAGACGTCGCAGCGTCCAAGACCAAAGCCGTCCGCGATGGCGACGATTGGATCGTCAACGGCCAAAAGGTTTGGACCACCGGCGCGCAGTTTGCCGATTTCGGCATCCTGCTCGTGCGGACCAATCCCGACGTGGAGAAGCACAAGGGCCTCACCATGTTCATTGTGGACATGAAGCAGCCTGGTGTTGACGTGCGCCCGATCCACCAAGCCTCGGGCGGTCGCGAGTTCAACGAAGTCTATTTCACCGACGTCCGTATTCCGGACTCCTGGCGCCTCGGTGATCCGGGCATGGGCTGGAACGTAGCTCTTGTGACGTTGATGAATGAGCGCCTCGCCGTCGGCGGTTCTTATGGCCCCGACTACAAGGAAATCTTCGAGTTCGCGAAGTCGATCAACTCGCCCGCCGGCGAAGGCTCGCTGATCCAAGACGAGTCCTTCCGCCAGAAGCTCGCCGATTGGATCGTGCGCGCCGAAGGCTACAAGCTGGCGAAATTCCGCACCATGACGGCGTTGTCGAAGGGCCAGACGCCGGGGCCGGAGAGCTCGATCGGCAAGGTCATCAACGCCAATCAAATGATGGACATCGCCAACATGGCGATCGAAGCGCAGGATCATTACGGCATTATCAGTGATCCGGATTTGGCGCCGCTCGAAGGCGCTTTCCATCAGAGCTACATGTTCGCGCCGGGTCTGCGTATCGCCGGCGGCACCGATGAGATCTTGAAGAACATCATCGCCGAACGCGTGCTGGGTCTCCCGCAAGAGCCGCGCGCGGACAAAGGTGTTGCGTTCAAGGATTTGCCCACAGGGCGATAGGCTGATCCGTGACCGCAGTCATTGCGGTCTTTGCGACTTGATGGTGTTGTCCCAAACGCTGGGGCAACACCGTGGAGGTCGTTATGACCGGCACATTCCGCTTCACGCAGATTGCAGTCGCCGCGTTGATGGCGACGGCTTGGTTCGCTCCAGCGAACATAGCCCTCGCTCAGACCAACGTGCAGGTACCGCCTGTTCAGGGCTATCCAGTCCAGGAGGCTGAGCGCCCCCGGCCGCCTACCACGCGGCCTCCGCGCGGTGGCGTCACTGGGCTTGGCGATACGCAAGGTGTGATCGTCGAACCGCGTTTCATCGCCGAGGCCATCAGCTTCACAGCAATCGGCGGGCCGCCGCGCCAAGCGCCTTTCCCCAACACCTTGCCCCTCAGCCGCCCCGTCTTCGCGGTGTTCGAGACCGAAGATTATCGCCTCGTCACGCGCACCTATAGTCGGGTTATGACCGGCGATACTCGACCATTTCCTTCTGCCCAGAACTGCATTTGGGGCGCGATCGATCCTGATGGTCAGGAGAACGGCGTTTGGTCATGCGATCCTCGTGGACGCGCAGGGCCCGTGCGATTTGAGCTGATGCTATGGCATGAGCGTCCCAACTGGGGCGCCGTCGTCGGCGGCGGAGCGGAGTTTTGTGTCAACACAACACCGGGCGATCTCGGCGGTTGCTATCTCGATCATCACGGACCGCTTTTCCGGCACACCTTCTCGTACAGCGTTTCGGATGTTCTAAGCCGGCTCGATCCCGCTTGCCGGTGCTTCATCGAAACGGCGAGACAAGGGGACTTCCAAATCAGCTTCCGCGTCACGCGCGTCGATGACGGGGCTGAGCCGCCGGCGGTTGATCGCGGCTCCACCGCATCCAATCCGATCGTACATCGCAGCGGCGCGTTAAGCGCACAGCTCAATCAAGGCTTCGATTTCGACGCCGGCATCCTGGCGCCGGCGGCCGGCGCTGACTTTGTCTTCAGCCGGAGTGGCGGCGCCTTCTTCCTGACCGGCGGCAATGGCGCGAAAATCTGGATCGGCGGCGCAAGCCCGCGCGGATATGGAACGTGTTTCGCGCAACGCATGTCGGCGAACTATGTGACTGGGCAAGTGGCGCTGCCGGCGGCTGGCTCGTATGCGTGTTACGTGACTAGCGATGGCCGCGTCGGCGAATTGCAGATCGTCAGCGTGACGGGGGCGCCTGTGGGCCCGGCGGCATTGGTGATTCAGTTCACCACCTGGCAGTGAGCGATGGGGAGCGCCTTGCTTGGCGCTCCCCATTTACGCTTGGTCCGAACGTGCACACCACTTCGTGTTTTGATCCAAGCGCGGCAGCGGCCTTAGCCTCGTGTCCATGCTTGTTGGCTCCGTCTGGCGCGCTCTGCTGATCTTGGTCGTGCTAATCGCGGCGGCCGGTGATGCGCGCGCCGATCGCTGGTTCGACATCGTGACGGGCGAGGGCGCGCGGCTTGGCTACGCCTCCAGGGAGGAAGCGGCGACCGAAGGCGGACGCACCATCACGGATCGCCAGCAATACTATCTGCGCGAACAAAACAGCAGATCCACACGGGTTTCGAGCGTTACCGTGCGCCGTGAAGATGCATCCGGCCGTACCACCGAAATCCGCGAAACCACCGACACGAACGGCTTCACCTCCGAAACGCATGCGCTGATCGCGGAAGGGCGGGCGCAGATCACGCTGGAGACGCGGTCTGGCCGCTGGTCCCAAGCGATTCCGCTGACCGGCGATGTGCGGTTCGACGGCGGCGAGGCGCTCTTTCGCGCGTGGGATCCGTACGCGGCGCCGCGGCTTGAGTTCAATGCGTTCAACATCGATGCGCTCGGTATTGAACGCGTCGTGGTCGAAGCCAGCGAGCGCGGCGCCGATGGCCAGATCAACACGATCCGCAGGCGTTTTGACGGCGATCAGCTTCGTGGGGTCTCGCGGATCGTGCTCGATCGCGAGGGACGCGTCGTCGAAGCAGCGCAACCTGTGTTCGGCCAAACCATCTGGTTTCGGCGCGGTGAGCGTGATGCGGTCATGCAGCCGCACTCGCCTTATGCCGTTGTTCCAAACTCGATGATCCGTTCGCCAGTGCGGATCACGATGGAGGCGCGGCGCGGGCACATTCGCTATCGCTTCTCGTATCGCGACGGCTTGGAGTTCGCGCCGCCCGTCACAGGCGAGCAGCGGCAGGCGCGTGATGGCGATGCGCTCATCGTCGATATCTGCGAAAGCTGTGGGCCGGGCTTGGCTGACGATCCCGCTTCTCTCGCGGAGGCGTTGCGGCCGACAGCTTGGCTGCAGAGCGATCATCCGCGTTTGACAGCCATTGCCGGGCCAATCGCGCGGCTCGATGTCAGCGATCAGCGCAAAATGGAAATGCTGATCACGCGCGCACAGCGTTACTTAGGTGACCTTGATTTCAATGGTCATTACTCCGCGCTCGATACCATCACCCGCCGCGCCGGTGATTGCACCGAGGCTGCCGTATTGCTCGCCGCACTCGGCCGCGGCGCCGGCATCCCGACGCGCGTCGTGAGCGGGCTTGCCTATTCACGTGAGAACTATCACGGCGTCAGCAACGCGTTCATGCCGCATAGCTGGACGCTAGCGTATGTTGACGGTCAGTGGCGGAGCTTCGATTTGGCGCTCGGCGCGTTCGACAGCACGCATATTGCGCTGACGATTGGCGACGGCGACGCACGAAGCATCGCCGCCGCAGGTCAGTTGGCGAGTTTACTTGTTTTCGACGGATTGGCCGAGGTTCGTGTCCGCCGTTGATTCATTGGCGTCGGCATTGGCTTCGTCTTCATAAACGACCGCGATTTCCGCGACGCTCTCGTCGCGCGGATCGACGGTGAGTTTAGCATTGCTCGGGTCGACGATTGCGCCGGTAACGAGCACGCGTTCTTCCACCTCCGCATCCTGCGCGAACGCAGGCGCTGTGAAAGCAGCGGCAGCCAACGCCACGGCGACGAACGCTACAGTCTTTTTCGTAGTCATGCCTGATCTCCCTGTTGGCGCATCGAGCAAACGGGCGTTCCGCGCGTTCAGCAAGCGGACGAGGGCCGATATCTCAGGCTTGTGAATGCAAACGCGCGTTGCTCACGCGATCGTTACGACAAACCGTCAAACAGCATCGGCTCAGCCGCGCGCCAGCCTTCGATCTGCAGCAGCTTGAGCTTCGTCGCGATGCCGCCTGTCGCGCTGAAGCCGACAAGCTTGAAGTCGGCGCCGACGACGCGATGGCACGGCACGACGATGGCGAACGGATTGCGGCTGAGCGCTTGGCCAACCGCGCGCGCGCCGCTGGCGTCTCCGATGGCGCGGGCGATGTCGCCATAGGTGCGCGTGGTCCCCGGCGCGATCGCGCGCGCGGTCTCGTAGACGCGGGCGTTGAAGGCGGGAACGCGGGAGAGATCGAGCGTTATTGCGCGCAGTGTTTTCTTCTCACCGACGAGCAGCGCCTGAATGTCAGCAATGCCGCGCGCGATGGCTTTCGGCGGCTCTGCCTCATCGGCGTGGGGGTAGTGACGCATGATGCGGGCGCGCGTCATCCCTTCGGTTTTCTCGGGCAGCTGCACGCCCACGACCCCGCGCGGGCCCCACGAAATACCGCAGCGGCCGATGGCAGTGTCGAACAGGGCGTAGGCGAACATTGTTGCGCTTCCGGCTTGCCGTGGCGGACTCGAAGGACTAGAACATATAGAGAACATGAGTCCGCGTCCAGTCACCTTTTCCGCCTCCCAAGGCGGATTTCAGGCCCGAGCTGCCGTTATGGCCGCTCAGCCGCTGCATGAGCTTTGCCCGGCTGGGCCCGGTGCTGAGGCGGCTGCCATCGGATTTGGCTTAGGACTGGCCTCGGCCTGGGGCGGGCAGGTGTTCTGGGCGGGGGAGGAAGGCGTCTTCGCCGAAGAGGGCGCGCCTTATCCGCCCGGCCTCGCGCAATTCGGCTTGGACCTTAAGCGCCTGATTGTCATCCGCGCCGCCAAGCGCGAGGAAGTGATGTGGGCGGCGGAGGAAGCGCTCTCGGCATCAGGCGCTGTCGTGATCTGTTCGCTCAGCGGACGCGGCAAGCCGCTCGATCTCAAAGCCACGCGCCGTCTGTTGCTCTTTGCCGAGCGCAATCATGCGCGCTGCTTGCTTGTGCGGCCGCTGGCGGAAGCGAGCGCTGCCTGGACGCGCTGGCGTGTCGCGCCGGCGCCAAGTAGCGACGATCCGCACGAACTCGGCCAACCCGCTTACGCGCTCGAACTCATGCGTAACCGCGGCGGCCCCGCGGGTGCGCGCTACACGATCCAGTGGAACGCCCATGCACGATGCTTCGATGAACGCTTCAAGGAAAAGCGTGAGGCGGTTTTCCGTCAGGAAGCGCGGCAAGCCTAATGAGCGAAGCGATTTGGTTGGCGATCGTTTTGCCGCGTCTGAGCACGGACCGGTTGATCCGATCCGGGAGCGCGCCGGAAGGCCGTCCGCTCGCTGTCTATGCGAAGCAAGCCAAAGGTTTCCTGCTAACCGGCGTCGATAAGCGCGCGTCCGCGCTTGGTTTGCGGCTCGCTATGTCGCTGGCTGACGCACGGGCGATGCAGCCGAGCTTGGCGGCAGTGGAAGCCGAGCCCGCTGAAGATGCAGCGACGCTCGATCATATCGCTGCTTGGTGCGAGCGCTTCACGCCGATCGTGGTGATCGATGCGCCGGACGGCTTGTTTCTTGACATCACCGGCTGTGGCCATCTTTTCGGCGGCGAGTTGGCGCTGTGCGATATGATCGTCACGCGCCTCCAAGCGCAGGGCTTTGCAGCGCGCGCCGCGCTCGCCCCAACGCCGGGGGCGGCATGGGCGTTGGCAAGGTATGGCCGTGCGCGTGAAGCTTCGCCGGATCTGGTGCAAACGCTCGCGCCATTGCCGATTGAGGCGCTGCGTCTCGAAGAAGCGCCGGCGTCCTTGCTCCGCCGTTTAGGTCTTAAAACCATCGGCCAATTGTTCTCCGCACCGCGCTCCGCCTTCACAGCCCGCGCTGGCGAGCAGGCGATGCTGCGTTTGGATCAAGCCCTCGGGCGGACGCCCGAAGCGCTTTCTCCGCGCCGTCCCGCGCCGCCTGTGTTTGCATTGCGGCGGTTCCTGGAGCCGCTCTTTAGTGTCGAGACAATCCTGATCGCCACCCAAGCGCTGTGCGAGGATGCGGTGCAGAGGCTCGATGTGCGCGGCGCGGGTGTGCGGCGCGCCTGCTTGCATCTCTTCGGGGTCGATGGCCGCGACCGCACTCTTGAGATCGGCGTCAGCCGTCCGGAGCGCGACATAAAAAATCTGATGCGGCTATTCCGCGAAAAGCTCGACCGCGTCGCCGAGAATCTCAATGCCGAGTTCGGCATCGAAGCCGCGCGTCTTGATGTCGTGCAACTAGAGCGCATCGGTTCCGCTACGCGCACACTGGCGACGATTGAGGAGACGCAGGCGAGCACAGAAAAAATTGCATCTATTGTCGATGTTCTGAGCGCGCGTCTTGGCCCCAAACGGGTGCTGCGTCCTAAGCTCGCCGAGACGCACCAGCCGGAAAAAGCGGGCGGCTGGCAAGCTGGCTTAGGCGCTGTCGATGTTTTGGAGATCGAGCGGCCGCCGCGTGACGGCGTTATGCGCCGCCCGTTTACGGTCTTCACGCAACCGCAAGCGATCGAAACGCTGGCCAGCGTTCCCGACGGCCCGCCAATCCGTTTCCGCTGGCGGCGTGTGCTGCGCGAAGTCGCGCGCGCGGAGGGGCCGGAGCGCATTAGCGGCGAGTGGCTCGGCGGCGCCCTGACGCGCGACTATTACCGCGTCGAAGATAAAGAAGGCCGCCGCTACTGGCTCTATCGCGAAGGCTTCTACGGCGAAGGTGAAGCGCCACGTTGGTTCGTGCATGGGCTGTTCGCATGAGCTTCGCCGAACTCTGCATCACCACCAACTTCTCTTTCCTCCGCTCCGGCTCGCATCCGGAAGAGATGGTGGAGCAAGCGGCGGCGCTTGGTCTTACAGGCATCGGCATCGCTGATCGCAACACGCTTGCGGGCGTTGTGCGCGCGCATGTGAAGGCAAAGTCGCTGAAGGAATACGATGGCGTCGATCTCCGGGTGATCGTTGGATCGCACCTCGTGTTTAGAGACGGAACGCCCGATCTTATTGCGTATCCAAAAGATCGTGCAGCGTTCGCCAACCTCACGCGCCTGCTGACGATCGGAAACCGCCGCGCGCCCAAAGGGCAGTGCTGGCTCGATTTCGAGGATTATCTGAACCACGCGCAAGGTCTGCAGACGATCCTCATTCCCGCATTCGATCTCGGCGATGAGCCGTCGGCGATGGCGCCGTATCTCCGGCAGATCAAGCAAGCAGCAGGCAAAGCTTGGCTCGCTGCGCCGTTCCGGTTCGACGGCGAAGATCGCCGGCGCATTGCGCGGCTGAAGCAATTGGCCAGCGAAACCGATGCAAGACTGTTAGCGACCACCGAGCCACTGATGCATCACGGCGACCGCAGGCCGCTGCTCGATGTCGTGACCTGTATCCGCGAGAAGAAGAAACTGAGCGAAGCCGGCGTGCTGTTGGCGAAGAATGCAGAGCGGCAGCTTAAGCCGCCAGAGGAAATTCGCAGACTCTATAATCTGGCCCCGGACGCAGTGAGTGAGAGCGTGCGATTTCTTCAGGGCGTCACGTTTTCGATGGCGGACCTGCGCTACGAGTATCCGGAGGAAACGTCCGAAGGTTTCTCTACGCCACAAGAAGCGCTAGAGGCGCGCGCCTGGGCGGGAGCTTGCAAGAAATATCCTGAAGGCATCCCGGAGAAGGTACGCGCCTCGCTCGTTCGCGAGCTTTCGATTGTCGACCGCATCAACTACGCGCCATACTTTCTCACAGTCGCCGACATCGTCGATTTCGCGCGCTCTGACTTCGACAAGGACGGAAATCCGAAGGAGCCTATCCTTTGCCAAGGCCGTGGCTCAGCCGCGAACTCAACCATTTGCTACTGCCTTGGCATCACTTCAGTGAACCCGGCGAACAACAGCTTGTTGTTCGATCGCTTCGTTTCTGAAGAGCGCAACGAGCCGCCAGACATCGACGTCGACTTCGAACATGAGCGCCGAGAGGAGGTGATCCAGTATATCTACAAAAAATACGGCCGCGATCGCGCAGCACTTGCGGCCAATCTTGTTTGTTACCGTGGCCGAAGTGCAATCCGTGAAGTGGCCAAGGCTTTTGGTTATTCCGAAGATCAAGTGAGTGGTTTCGCGAAAGTGCTGCACTGGTGGTCAAGCGGTGTCAGTGAAAAAGACCTGAAAGAGCAGGGGCTCGATACGAGTGACCGCCGGCTCATGGCCTGTGTAGAGTTGGCGAATAAGCTGCAGGGATTTCCGCGGCACCTCTCCCAGCATGTCGGCGGTTTTGTCATAACGCGCGAGAAAGTGCACGACGTCGTCCCGGTTCAGAATGCCGCCATGGACGATCGAACCGTCGTCGAGTGGAACAAGGATGATCTGGAGGATCTTGGCATCCTAAAGGTCGATGTGCTCGGCCTTGGCATGCTGACGTGCTTGAAGAAGGCCTATGATCTGGTCGCCAAGCACTATCCCGGCGCCTATTGCATAGGCCTAGAGTCTCCCACGGATGATGGCCGTGTTTACGCGATGTTGCAGCGGGCGGACTCGATTGGCGTCTTCCAAGTTGAGAGCCGGGCGCAGATGTCGATGCTGCCGCGGCTGAAGCCGAAAGACTTCTACGATCTTGTGATCGAAGTCGCGATCGTGCGGCCCGGACCGATCCAAGGCGGCATGGTCCATCCCTATTTACGGCGCAGGCAGGGTTTGGAAAAAGCCGAGGCGCCTAAGCCTGAACTCTGGGAAGTACTGAAACGCACGCTTGGCGTTCCTCTTTTTCAAGAGCAGGCGATGCAGATCGCGATCGTTGCGGCCGGTTTCACGCCGCCAGAGGCTGATAAGCTTCGCCGCGCGATGGCGACATTCAAACGTGTCGGGACAATCGGCAAGCTCAAGGAAAAGTTCATCGAGGGGATGCTCGCCAATGGTTACGAGCGCGATTTCGCGGAGGCGTCTTTCGCGCAGATCGAAGGATTCGGTGAATATGGATTCCCCGAGAGTCACGCAGCGAGCTTCGCCATCCTTGTGTACAATTCATCCTGGCTGAAATGCTATTACCCGGATGTCTTCGCAGCCGCTTTGCTCAATTCCCAGCCTATGGGTTTCTATGCGCCGGCGCAGATTGTCCGCGACGCGCAAGAGCATGGTGTTGAGGTGCGGCCGATCGACGTGAACGCATCGGACTGGGACAACACTCTAGAAGCGCCTCCGTTAGGCGAAAATCGTGTAACGGGGCGGATTCATGAGCGTCACAGCGTGATGCGCGGCGATATCCGTTCCACACATGCGATGCGGCTGGGGTTTAGACAGGCGAGTGGATTGGCGGAGGAAGAGCTGAACAAACTCGTCGCCAATCGCGGCGCCGGCTACGATTCCGTTCGCGATGTCTGGCTTCGCGGCGGCGTTCGTCCCTCCACCATCGAACGGCTCGCCGATATCGATGCATTTCGATCACTTGGCCTCGATCGGCGCGACGCGCTCTGGGCGGCGCGCGGGCTGAATCGCGTCGGCGGACAGGAGGATTTGCCGCTTTTTGCACGCGCGCCTGATCCGACGCAGGAACCGGATTTCGACTTGCCGTCGATGTTACTCGGCGAACATATCGTGGAGGATTATCGTACCATCGGGTTGTCGCTGAAGCAGCATCCGGTGGCGTTACTGCGCGATGAGCTTTCCGCGCGGCGCATTATCCGTGCCGAGCAGTTGAAGGATATTCGCAGCGGCGAGCGCGTTCGGGTTGCCGGGCTTGTGCTTGTGCGACAGCGGCCAGGGACTGCCTCGGGCGTGATCTTCGCAACATTGGAGGACGAGACTTGGATTTCCAACATCGTCGTCTGGCCGAAGATTTTCGAGCAGTTCAGACCGCAAATATTGGGTGGACGTCTGATCGCTGTTGAGGGGCCGGTGCAGAGCGAGAGTGGCGTTATCCATGTGATCGCCGAGCGCGTGCATGATTATACGCCGCTTCTGGCGAGGCTTTCAGCGCATGGCGCCGAGATCGATCCCACGGGTCCGACGGATGAACCTAAGCGAGGCGGTGAGGGCGATGCGCGGCAGCGCCATCCGCGCAATGTGCGGATCAATCTTGATGTGAAGAAGGCCGCCAATGTGATGCCAAAGGGGCGCAACTTCCACTAGCCGCGCCAGCGCGCGAAGATGGCCGTCGGCAACAACTCGTCGCGCCCGTCATGCGGCAGCGCCATTTCGCCTGTCTGCCACTCGCCGCCGGTGAACATTTGCTGCGCTGTTTGCGCGAGCGCCAGATACGAGAGCCGAACCGCGTACACCGTCGCAATCATGAAGCCCGTGGCGCTGGCGCGATCATCGGCGCTTGTCCGCAGCAGCGTCTGACAACTATCGAGCAATTCCGGCAGTTGCTCCTCAAGCTTCCATGTCTCTCCATCCGGCCCGCGCCCAAATTTCGGCGGATCGAGGATGATGCCGTCATAGCGCCGTCCACGACGGATCTCGCGCTTCACAAAGCCAAGTGCGTCATCGCAGATCCAACGGATCGGCGCATCGTTCAAGTCGGACGCCGCTTGATTTTCGCGCGCATAGCCGATCGCCTTCTTCGACGCGTCAACGTGCGTGACCTTCGCGCCGCCGCTAGCGCACGCCAGCGAAGCAAGGCCGGTATAGCCGAAGAGATTGAGAACTTCCGGCTGAGCGCCGCTATGCGCTTTCAAGCACTCGCGCGCATAGCGCCAATGCACTGAATGCTCGGGGAAGAACGCCAAGTGCCGGAACGGCGTTGGCCGCGAGATGAACTTGAGATCATCCCATTCAAGCGTCCACGTTTCTGGCAGCGCGCGATTGAACCGCCAGCGGCCGGCGTCTTCATCACCGGTCGAAGCGGGCGCGAAGATGGCATCGGCGCTGTCCCACTCGCTCGCTGAGCGCGACGGCGCCCACAGCGCCTGCGGTTCAGGACGCACGAAGCGATAGGGGCCGACCTGTTCGAGCTTGCCGCCATTGCCGCTATCGAGGAGGCAATAGTCGCGCCAATCGTCTGCAATCAAAATCTCAGGCGTGACGTTAGTCTTTGGCGCCGTCATATCCGCGTCTCCGCCAAAGATCGTAGAGCATCACAGCGGTTGCCACCGCAAGGTTCAAACTGTCGGCGCGGCCGCGCATGGGCAACTTCACCAGGGTGTCGCACGCCGCCTCCATATAGTCGGGCAGACCTGACTGCTCGTTACCCATAAGCACGATCGCCTTCGCCGGCGGCGCAGACGCGGCGTCCTGCGCTGAGCCCTTGAGCGAAAGCCCCATCATCTCAGCGCCGCGTGCTTTCTTGTACCGCACCAGATCGTCAAACGAAGCGCGCGCCAGCTTCATCGCAAACAGCGAGCCCATGCTGGCGCGGACAGCTTCGACAGAGAACGGATCGCAGCTTTCTCCAACAAGGACGACGCCACTGGCGCCGGTGGAGTCCGCCGTGCGCAGGATCGTTCCGAGATTGCCCGGATCGCGGATACCCTCGAGTGCAACCACGGTCGCGCCGTCGATGCTGTCGAGCGAAGCCAGCTGTTGTTTGTAGGCGCCAATCACTGTCTGCGGATTATCGCGCTTGCTGATCTGGGCGATGATCGTCTCGCTCGTCTCGATGACGCGGACGCGACGCGCCTCGGCCTGTTGGATGAGCGCGCGCACCTGATCACGCGCCATAGCGGCGGGAGAGAACACCAGAATCTCTGGCCACACGCCCAGGTCTGCGGCCTCAACGGCAAGCCGTGCGCCCTCCGCCAGGAAGAGGCCGGTCTCGCTGCGCGCCTTCTTCAGATGCAGGCTCTTTAGGAGCTTGATCTGGGGATTGGACGCGCTGGTGATCTGATGCGCCATGAAGGAGACCTGCGGAGCCGCTCAACCGCGGGGGTGTTTCTAGTTTTCGCCTAGTTCGCAGCGCATTAGAAGGTCGTTAAGGCGGCGGCAAATGCGCGTGACGCGGGAAACATGATAGGCCTGTTCTTCTCCGAGGTAATGTTGTTCCTCGCGGCAGCCTTGATCGGCTTTGCGATCGGCTGGCGTCTGTTCGTCTTTCTGGCGGCAGAGCGCGCGCGCGAGGAGGCGCGCGAAATACAGCGCCTGCGCAGCGCCCTGAGCGATCTGCAGGTGCGCCGGGCGCGCATAACATGAGCGAAGCCCAACAACCGCCGCGCCGGACGCTCCTCTGGATTGGCCTCGGCGGCGTCGCTGTCGCCATGATCCTGGGGCTTCTTGCGCCGCATGACGGCGCCGTCTGGCGCGCGCCGAGCGTGCTGCGCGAACGGGTGGCGGTTGCGTTGTCCGCTGCTGGATATTCTGGTCTCGACATTCAGATGAGCGGCCAACATGCACGGCTCTCCGGCATCGTTGAGGACGAAGCTGACATAGCGAGCGCTCGCCAGGCGGCACTTCAAGCAGCCGGTGCAGGCGGCCCGTGGGCCGGCGGCATCACCAGCGTTGACGTGAGCCAAGTACAGGTCGGCGCGTTTGAGCGTCCCTATGCATGGAGCGTGCGCCGGCAGGACGATCGCGTGACGCTTGCCGGCGTTGTGCCGAGCGAGTCTGCAAAGACCGCACTGATGAACGCGGCAGCCCAGGCGTTCCCGACCGCGCAAGCGGTGGACGAGATGCGCATCGCGGGCGGGGCGCCATCGCCGCTGTTTGCTGACATGGCGCGCGACGCCGTGCGCCTACTTGCCGGCTTGCGCAATGGCGAGGCGCGCATCGTCGATAGTCAGATTGTTTTCATCGGCGATGGCGACCAGGCTGGCGTCGATGCTATACGCCGGCGTTTCGGCGAACCGCCCGCGCCTTTCCGGTCGCGCCTTGCCGTTACGATCGACGGGCTCGACGTAGAAAATCCGGAGTTGCAAGGCCTCAATCTCTCCAGCGGGGACGCGGGGACGTGCGAGCGTGCGTTCGATCGCTTGATGGAACGCAACGTCATCAATTTTGCTTCGGGTTCGGCGGCGATCGATCCGTCGAGCCGGCAAGTCTTGAATGCTTTGGCTTCGGTTGCGCTGCGCTGCGACCGCTTCTCGCTCGAGGTCGCTGGGCATACTGACAATCAAGGCGGGCGCGAACTCAACATTGAACTGTCGCGCGCCCGCGCTGATGCCGTTGCTGCGTACCTGGCGGCGCAAGGCGTTGCCCGATCGCGATTGACGGCGCGCGGCTACGGCCCCGATCGCCCGCGATCAAGCAACGCGACGCCGGCGGGGCAAGCCGCCAACCGGCGCATCGAATTCTATGTGAGCAGCTGAGATGATTTACCTGATCAGCGTACTCCTGCCGTTTTTGTTGATGGCTATGGCGTTCGCCGCTGTCGCCGGCTGGGCGTTCGCTGCCGCGCGCGCGGCGCCGCAGCAGCGCGCAAACCGCCGCGACCGCGAAAATCTATTGAGCGATATCTTGCGTCTCTCCGGCGAAGCGCCCAGTGGCGACAACGTTGTTCAAGAAGAGCGCGAGCTCGATGGCGTACGCCGGCAACTGCAAATTCGTGATGGCCGTATTGCCGAGCTTGAGCGCACGTTGGAGCATGCGCGCTCGCGTGCCGATGATCTTGGCGGTCAACTCGCCGAACTGCAGCGCGGCGGCCCCGTCGATACCGAGACGAGCGCGGAACTGGCGCGACTGCGCGGTCTCGTTTCCGATTACGAAGCAGAGCGCGCACGCACGATCGATGTCGAAGTAGCGCCGCCGGAAGCGCCAGCGCAGCAGTTGGTCGATGATGAAGTGGCGCTCCAGGGATGGCGTTTGCGCTACTTCGAACAGCGCGTGAAGTACCTTGAGAATGCTGCGCGCACTGCGCCGGCCGCACCCCTGCCGGTCGCGTCTGTCGAGCCAGAGCGTGAGCAACCACTTGCCGAGTGGCGAGCCCGGGAAGCGGAGGCACGCGCGGCGCATTTGGAAGGCGCGCTGCGCGACGCTTTGGCGTCGCAGCCAGCCGGCGAAGTTGAATCGCAGCCGCTCGCGTCCCCAGCAGAAGAGCCCGAACCGTTTGCCGCAGACGCGGATGTGGACGCGTTGTTGCGCTGGCGCTTGCTTTATCTGGAGCGCCGCGTTGCTCACTTGCAGACGCAAGCCAGCGTCCAGCCGGAAACGGCGCCCGAGCCAGCGCCCGCGCCAGCGCCGCTCGCAGTTGCAGAGGCGGGACCAGATCCTGATCGGTGGAAATGGCGCGCGCGCTATCTTGAGGCGCGTGTACGCCACCTCGAACAGCGCATCACCACGGCGCAGGCCGCAGCACAACAGACCATTCAAAGCCTAGGCGCTGGCGAACCCGCGCCCGCTGGTCCCACGCCGCCGCGCCGCCGCGGCGTGAAGCCGCCTGTTCTTGGCGCGGCGCGCAATGGCGCGCCCGACGATCTCACGCTTATCGAGGGCGTTAGCCCGCTCAATCAAAGCACGCTCAACGCGCTTGGCGTTTTCCATTTTGATCAGATCGCGGCTTGGTCGCGAGAGAACGTCGCCTGGGTCGATGCCTATCTGCGTTTACAAGATCGCATCGACGAAGAGGAGTGGCTCGAGCAAGCGCAGGCGCTGGCCGAAGAAGGACCAGCCGCCGCGCGCCGCGTCGAAGAAGCGATCGACTGAGTTAGCCCTTAAAGTAAGCGCAGAACTTGTTGCCCTCAGGATCGCGCACGTAAGCGCCATAGAAGGGCGGATCGCTTTCCCCGCGCACACCCGGCGCGCCCGCGTCCTTGCCGCCCGCTGAGAGCGCTGCTGCATAGAAGGCCTCTACCGCCGCGCGCGATGGCGCCTTGAACGCCAGCATCGAGCCATTGCCCAAAGTCGCTGCCTCGCCGTTCTCGGGCGTCGCAAGATAGAGTTCGAGGCCTTCTTTTTTGCCGCCTGGCCCGTAGCCCGCCCAGCCGCCGCCTTCGAACGTGCGTTTATAGCCCAGAGGTTCGAACGCAGCGTCGAAGAAGGCGCAGGAGCGCGCGATGTCGTTCGAGCCGATAGTGACGTAACCGATCATTTGATCCTCCCGCCGGCACTAAAGCGCGGATCGCAACCCAAGGCAAGAACAAAAAGAGAACACTTAGACGCCCGCGATAACGACCGCGAGTACCTCATTGCCGTACTTCTTGAGCTTGGCTTCGCCGATGCCTGGCACGCGGCCGAGCGCTGCGAGATCGGCCGGCTTGGCGCGGACGATTCCTGCGAGCGTCGCATCATGGAAGATGACGTAAGGCGGCACGGCGCTGGCGCTCGCGGTCTCGCGCCGCCACGATTTCAGTGCGTCGAAGAGCTTGGCGTCTTCGCCTTTGAGGCCTTCGCGCACCGCATCCTTGGCGCCGCGAGTCGCGCGCCGATCTTCCTTGCTGCGCCGCGCAGTCTTGGCCGCTTCGCGGATGCGCACGACGCGCTCCTTTTTGAAGATCGCGCGCACTGCGTCTTCGTCTCCGATCGAAAGTGTGGGCCGTTCGTCGTCGCCCTCGCTCAACACGCCTTCAAACAGCAGGTGCTCAATCACGTTGCGCCACAGCGCTTCCGGTTGATCGACGCCGATGCCGAACGTGGTGCGATCCGCATAGCGCTGGTCGATCTCATCATTTGCTTTGCCGAGAAGGTGGCCGACGACGCGCCCACGCCCGAAGCGCTGATCCATGCGCATGACGGCGGAGATCGCTTTCGCCGCGAGTTCAGTCGCGTCAATGGAAATGGGCGGATCGGTGCATACATCGCATGCGCCGCACGGCTCGACATTTTCTTCGCCGAAATAGCGTCGCACGCCGGCGCGCCGGCAGGTGAGGCCGTCGAGGAAGGCAAAAAGCTGGCGGGCCTTCTTGATCTGAACCGCTTTGACCTGATCGGACGCGGCGCCTTGGTTGGCGAACATGATCGCGCGGCGCAGATCAGTCGCGGAATAGATGCAAAAACCCTCGGCCATCTCGCCATCGCGCCCGCCGCGACCGACCTCCTGCCAGTACGCTTCGATGCTCTTCGGCGAGTCGGCGTGGATGACATAGCGCACGTCAGGCTTATCGACGCCCATGCCGAAGGCGATGGTGGCGACCATGACCACATCGTCTTCTTCTTGAAAGCGATGCTGCCGCTCAGCGCGGATGCCCGCATCGAGGCCCGCGTGATAGGCGAGCGCTGGAATCTTTTGGGCCTGCAAATTGGCGGCGGTCTTTTCGACATTGTCGCGCGTCGCGGCGTAGATGATGCCGGATTTTCCGCGCCGCGCGTGGACGAGATCGAAGATGCGGTCCTGCGTTTTGGCGGGTTTGCGCTCTGCACTCAGCACGAGGTTGGGCCGATCGAAAGAAGCGATGAAGCTCTGCGCGTGCTCGAGCTTTAGCTGCGCGCGGATGTCGGCTTGCGTCTTGAGATCGGCCGTGGCGGTGACGGCCATGCGCGGCACGTTCGGAAAGCGTCCAGCAAGTTGACCGAGTGCGCGATAGTCGGGCCGGAAATCATGGCCCCATTGGCTGACGCAGTGCGCTTCGTCGATGGCGATGAGCGCGATCTCGCACTGTTCGAGAAAATCGAGAAAGCCGTGTGCGAAGAGTCCTTCAGGCGAAACATATAAAAGATCGAGCTTGCCCTCGCGCGCCGCCGAAAGCCAATGATGACGCGCTTCACGATCGATCGTCGAATCCAGCCGCGCCGCCGCGACGCCCGCTGTACGCAACGCCGCGACCTGATCCTGCATCAACGCAATCAGCGGTGAGACGACAAGGCCGACGCCGGGGCGCAGGATCGCTGGGATCTGATAACAGAAGCTCTTGCCGCCACCGGTTGGCAACACAGCCATCACATCGCGGCCATCGAGTACTTCATTGATGACGTCGCTCTGCAACCCGCGAAAGTCGCTGTGACCGAACACGCGCTGCAGCGTTTCGCGGGCGGCGGTGAGATCGGCCATGCGCGTACTTAGGTGCGCGTCGCCGCTTTGTGCAATCCCAACGCGCCCCAACAAATCGCGGCTTGCCCAGCCCAATACACCATCCAGCCAGCAAAGCTGCGCCAATGTGCGAGCGTCGGGTCTGGATCAGGGTGGAACATGTTCCAGGCGACGAAGCCGTCGGAGATGAAGAACAGCACCGCGCCCGCCATCGCGAGCCAGCGCGTGATGGGTAACGTGAAGGAGGTGAGCGCCATCAGCGTCAACACGCCGGTATAAACGGAGAGCGAAACGAACATCGCGTTGTCACGCGGCACCAGCAGCATCGTCATAACGAACGCCGCGATGATGAGGGCAATCGCGCCGACGATCCGCGGCAGCGACTTTAGCGCCGCGCCAACGCCGCTGCCAGCGCGCAGGAAGAGCGCGATGTAAAAGAGGTGCCCGATCAGAAACGCGAACGCGCCATAAAGGAACGTGTCCGGGCTCCATGCCAGTAGCGCGTCGCCCAGCGCTCCAAAGAGGAGACCAGCCGCGAGCAGGCGGGATCGCGTCATGAGCGCGATAACGCCAAGCACGATGATGCCGGACGCTTTGAAGATCGTGCCAATCACATAAGGCGGCGGAATTTCGTAGAACGACGAGCCGAACGCGCCGTAGGCGATGGCTAGGACGGCGGAGAGGGCGAGGAGGATTCTTGTCAATTGATACGCATCCGGTCATTGCGAGCCAGGGCCCGTTCGTATTCCTCGCGACTGGATGCGAACACTTCGTGATCTGCCAACACGACAAGGCCAGACAGTCTCGCCCGCAGATCGGCCTCTGAGAGGCCGCACGACGGCGTGTAGATGTTCTGATTGTCGAGGATCGGGTATTCCTCGCCGCAGTGCCCCTGAGTGTAGAGCTGCCATAGAGAGATAATCGCTTCCTCATGGAAGCTAGAGCTCGCCGGAGGCGGCTCTGCAATCCCTACGCGGTAATACGCGTCGTCGATGCTTGAGCAAGCGCCAAGGAAAAGAGCCAACGCGAAAGTTGGGAGTTTCATGATTTGCGCGCCGGCTGCGCATATCCTAGCTTCTCGTTCAGCGCCGCAAGCAAATCCTGCGCGATCTCGGCAATAACCCCGCCTGGCGGGTACACAGCCGCTGCGCCCATCTCTTTCAGTGTCGCCACATCTTCCGGCGGAATAACCCCGCCGACGACAATCATGATGTCGCCGCGCCCGCGCTCGATGAGAGCCGCGCGCAGGGCAGGCGTCAGCGTCAGGTGCCCCGCTGCGAGCGAGGATACGCCGACGACGTGTACGCCGCTGGCGATGGCTTGGGCCGCGACTTCGTCAGGCGTTGCGAAGAGCGGGCCGATTTCAACGTCGAAGCCCATGTCGGAGAACGCGCTCGCCACGACCTTCTGCCCGCGGTCGTGTCCATCCTGGCCCATCTTGGCGACCAGGATTTTCGGTTGTTTGCCTTCGGCTTCCTCGAACGCTTTGACGCTCTGACGCGCACGCTCGACGGCCGCGTCGGCGCCGGCTTCACGCGAGAACACGCCTGTCACCAAACGGATCGGCGGCTGGTGGCGATTGAACGCGCGCTCCAGCGCCGATGACATTTCGCCAACGGTCGCCTTAGCGCGCGCTGCTTTCACCGCGAGATCGAGCAGATTGCCGTTCGCGCGCGCCCCGTTCTCCAGCGCCGCCAGCGCCGCATCGACTTCGACTTGCTTACGCTCGCCTTTCAGCCGCGTCAGCTTCTCCAACTGCATCGCGCGCACCTTGGCGTTGTCGACCTTCAGTACCGGTATCTCTTCCGGTTCGCTCAGCTTGTATTTGTTCACGCCGACAATCGTCTGATGCCCCGTATCGATGCGCGCTTGCGTACGGGCCGCGGCTTCTTCGATGCGCGCCTTCGGCAAGCCCTGATCGATCGCCTGCGCCATGCCGCCGAGCTTTTCGACTTCCTCGATATGCGCCCACGCTTTCGCCGCGAGGTCAGCAGTGAGGCGCTCGACATAGTACGAGCCGCCCCACGGATCGGCTGGCCGCGTCACGCCGCCTTCGCTCTGCAGCAGAATTTGCGTGTTGCGGGCGATGCGGGCGGAGAAGTCTGTCGGCAGCGCCAGAGCTTCGTCGAGCGAATTGGTGTGCAGCGATTGCGTGCCGCCGTATGCGGCAGCCATGGCTTCCACACAGGTACGGATGGCGTTGTTGTAAACGTCCTGTGCGGTGAGCGACCAGCCGGACGTCTGGCAGTGCGTCCGCAGCGCGCGTGATTTATCGTCCTTCGGATTGAACTCGGCCGTCAGCTTCGACCAGAGCAACCGCGCTGCGCGCAGTTTCGCGATCTCCATGAACGGGTTCATGCCGATCGCCCAGAAGAACGAAAGCCGCGGCGCGAATTTGTCGATATCCAAACCAGCCGCGACGCCTGCGCGAATATATTCGACGCCATCAGCCAGCGTGTAGCCAAGCTCCAAGTCCGCCGTCGCGCCGGCTTCCTGCATGTGATAGCCGCTGATCGAGATCGAGTTGAACTTCGGCATCTCGGTCGCGGTGTAGGCGAAGATGTCCGAGACGATCCGCATCGATGGTTTGGGCGGATAGATGAACGTATTCCGCACCATGAATTCTTTGAGGATGTCGTTCTGGATCGTGCCGCTGAGCTTCGCGTGCGGCACGTTCTGCTCTTCGCCGGCGACGATATAGAGCGCCATGATCGGCAACACCGCGCCGTTCATCGTCATCGACACGCTCATCTGATCGAGCGGAATGCCGCTGAACAAAGTGCGCATGTCGAGGATCGAGTCGATCGCCACGCCCGCCATGCCGACATCGCCGACAACGCGCGGATGATCGGAATCGTAACCACGGTGCGTCGCCAGATCGAACGCAACGGAGAGGCCCTTCTGCCCGCCTGCCAGATTGCGCCGGTAGAAAGCGTTGGAATCTTCCGCCGTCGAGAAGCCGGCATACTGCCGGATCGTCCACGGCTGCTGGACATACATCGTCGGATAGGGCCCGCGCCCGAACGGCGCCATGCCGGGAAAGCCGTCCACGAAGTCGAGATCGGCGCGATCTGCGGCGGTGTAGGCGCGCTTCACTGCGATGCCTTCGGGCGATTGCCACGCATCGCCGGAGGGCGGCGACGTCTTTGCGACATCGGTTGAGAGGGAGAGCTTGGAGAAGTCAGGCAGGGTCATTGTCGCACTCAAAACACATAGTCATCCGGGGCAATGCGCAGCATTGAACCCGGAACCCAGGGGCCAACGCACCGGCTGCGGCCCCTGGGTTCCGGATCGCGCTACGCGCGTCCGGAATGACGAAAGAAAACGAGGACGCATTAGTTTGCGTCTCCCGACGCAAACCGCGCCAGCGCAGCCAGATCTCCCCGAAACGCGTTGAGATCAATCGGCCCGCTTACGCCGCGTTTATGTCCGCGATTGTGATGTTGCCAGATGATCCAATCGCGTTCGCGGAAGCGCGGCGGCACGCCGAGGGAGCGGATCCAGAAGCGTTCGCCGGTGACGTCGCTGAGATAAGCGTCGTGAAACTCGCGCGTCGTGTAGATGATCGGGCGCACGCCGTAATGGGCTTCGACCGCGTCCATGAAAATGCGCGCTTCGCCGACAACGTCCGTCATCGTCGGTCCGCGACGGCATGGCCCCATATGCTCGAGATCGATGGCCGCCGGCAATGCGCCCGCGTCGCGCGGCACCACGGCGATAAAGTTCTGCGCCTGGCTCGCGCCTGAGCGGCAGAGCGTGAAGAAATGATAGGCGCCACGATAAAGCCCAGCGGCCGCTGCTTCGCGCCAGTTAAACGCAAAGCGCGCATCGATGTGATCGGCGCCTTCGGTGGCTTTGATGTAGGCGAACGCGATATCGTCAGCCGCCAGCGTCCGCCAATCGATCGCGCCTTGATGGTGAGAAACATCGACACCCTGAACATATCGCGCCGCCAACGGCGTCCACCATCCGCCAAGCATGGCGAGCCCCGCGCCGATCAGCGCGAGCACCGCCACGGCGGCAGCGATGAGTACGTTGCGCCTCAAACGCCGATCCCCAAAGCGGCGTGCAGGGTTTCGAGTTCCTTCACTACGTCAACGCCGACATAGATGAACTGATCGACGCCGGCCGTGCGATACTTCGCTTCCGCGTCGCCGGGCTTGCCTGCCATCAAAATCCAGTCAGCCCCTGCCGCCTTCAGCCGCTGCGCGCAATTCTCTGCGTGCTCGGCATAGCAAGCGTCGGTGCTGGCGATCACGGCGATGCGCGCGCCGCTCGCACGGAAGGCATCGACCAAAGCCTCCATCGTCGGGTAGGCCTCTTCCTCGCCGATGCTTGCGATCCCGCCAACTCCGAAGAAGTTGCGCGCGAACTGAGCGCGCGGGGCGAACTCAGCGAGCGTCGCCAAGTTGGCGAAAAAGATGCGTGGCGCGTGTGAGTCGGCCCGATCGCGCAAAGCTTCGAACGGCTCGGCCCAGCGGATCGGCGCAAGGCCGGCGGTGTTGGCTCGCGGCGCTCGCGCAATGAACTCTGGTGGTTTGGCGCCAAGCAGCGGGAAATCCGTGACGCCCGTAATCGTCTCGCGCCGCGTCGCGAACAGCTTCTGCCGCGCCGCGCGTGCTTCGGCGACGCACTTTTGCAAACTGCCAGCATTGAGCGAGGCGACGATGCCGCCTTCGGCTTCGATGCTCTGCATAATGTCCCACGCTTTCGCCGCGAGCTCGTGCGTGAGTTTCTCGACAAACCATGCGCCACCCGCAGGATCTGCGACGTGGCCCAGGCGGCATTCTTCCATCAGCACGTTCTGCGTATTGCGCGCGACGCGTCGTCCGAACGCGGTGGGCAAGCCCAACGCATCGGTGAGGGGATACGTGGTGATGTCGTCAGCGCCGCCTGCAGCGGCAGCGAACGCCGCCGTGGTGACGCGCAAGATGTTCGTCCATGCATCGTAACGCGTCATCATCCGGCGCGAGTTGAAAGCGTGGATGTGCGCAGCGCGCGCTCCGGGTTCGACCCCGCTCGCTTCCAGCACGCGGGCCCAGCAAAGGCGCAGCGCGCGCAGTTTTGCGGTTTCGATGAGGACATCGGGTCCAACGCTAACCGCGAAGGACACTGCGTTCGCGGTGCTCGCGATGCCAAGGCCCTTCGCTTCCAGCGCTCGCAAATAGTGGATGCCGCCCGAGAGCGACGCCGCGAGTTCCTGCGCTTCCGTCGCGCCTGCTTCGTGGACTATGCGTCCCGCCGCCGCTCGAACGAAACGCGCATTCGGCAGATCAGCGGCGTGACGCGCAGTGAAATCCAGCGCCAGCGCATGTTCTTCTTGGCAGAGTTTGCCGCTGCGCATGTAGGCGCCAAGCGGGTCAAGCCCGAACGACGTGCCTCTGACGGCGACGCCTTTCAACTTGTCGCGCAGTAGCCCAGCCGCCCAGGCGCCATGCTCCCCGGCATCGAGCGATACGGGCGCTGCTTCGAGGATGACGTCTGCCAGCACGATATCGAGATCGCGCTCGCTTCTGACCGCGACGCCACGCTCGCCAGCGGGATCAATGATGAGTTCGATGCCGCCGACACCGCCTTGAAGGTCGGCGAGTATCTCGCGATTGGTCTCGACCGGATCAGGATTTTCGAACGCCTGCCGAATCGTCCAGCCCGCGCCCGCGCCGCGTACGAAGGGCGCAGCGCCCGGCATGCCGGCCTCGTCTTGCGCGGTCGCCACATCCGTCTCGCGATAAAGCGGCTCGAGCGCGATGCCGTCGCTGGTCTTGGCCAGTAGCCGCGACCAGGGCGCACCCTTCAGGCCTTGCTCGACGAGCGCGCGCCATGCGGCTTCGTCGGCGTCCTCGCCCAGCTTCAGGGTCGTCTCAGTCATTTCCGCTCCGGTTGACGCAATGTTAGCATCGACGCGCTTTTGAACGCAGGCTACGGCTGAAGGCAACCGGAGAGAAGCATGGCCCTGCCACCCTTGTTCGATAAGCTGCGTTTGCCCGCCGTCGGCGCACCCCAGTTCATCATCGCGAACCCCGAATTGGTGATCGCGCAATGTAAGGGCGGCATTGTCGGCTCGTTCCCGGCGCTCAATGCCCGTCCGCAAACGCTGCTGGACGATTGGCTCTACCGGATCAAGGACGAACTCGCCGCATACGACGAGGCGAACCCCAATGCGCCCGCTGCGCCATATGCCGTCAACCAGATCGTCCACAAGACGAACGAGCGCCTGGAACACGACGTCGCTGCGTGCGTGAAGCACAAAGTGCCGATCGTCATCACCTCGCTCGGCGCGCGCCCGGACGTGAACGACGCGATCCATTCGTATGGCGGCATCGTTCTGCACGACATCATCAACATCAAGTTCGCCGAAAAGGCGCTCGAGAAGGGCGCTGACGGCTTAATCGCGGTGTGCGCAGGCGCCGGCGGTCACGCGGGAGGCCTTTCGCCGTTCGCGCTGATCAGCGAGATCCGTGAATTCTTCCAAGGCCCGCTGCTTGTATCCGGCGCTATCGCGACGGGGCGCGGCATTCTTGCGGCGCAAGCGATGGGCGCGGACTTGGCCTATATGGGCTCCGCTTTCATCGCGACGACCGAAGCCAACGCGACCGAAGCCTATAAACAGATGATCGTCGACTCGACCGCCGGCGACATTGTTTATTCGAACCTCTTCACCGGCGTTCACGGCAATTATCTGAAGGGCTCGATCAGCGCCGCTGGTCTCGATCCCGACAATCTGCCGGAAAGCGATCCAAGCAAGATGAGCTTCGGCGGCGGCGAAGGCTCAAAAGCGAAAGCCTGGAAAGAAATCTGGGGCGCCGGCCAAGGCGTCGGCTCGGTGCACGAGATTGTCCCAACAGCTGACCTCATTGCGCGCCTCAAGCGCGAATACGACGAGGCAAAGCGGGGATTGTGCGGGGGCTAATCCTACACGCGCTTACAGGAGCGCGGGTCTTCAGACCCGCACTTTGCCACGAACTTTCAATCACTAGCGCCAATGCGGGTCTGAAGACCCGCGCTCCTTTGCGCCAATCAATCCGACCGGGCGCCAACCGCGCTTAGGCTTCTCGTCATTGAGGAGCCAGTCATGAGCACATCACCCCTAGAGAAAGCCGCGATCCATTCGCTGACATTACGCAGCGCCGCCGCGATCGCTATTGCCGCTGCCGCCAGTCGTCTCGGCGTCGTTCTGCCCGAAGGCGCGGCGCAAGAGATGGCGACGGCGTTCGTCGATCTCATCATCACGCTGGGTCTCATCGGCGTTGCCATCGGCCGCACGCGTGCGCGCGCGGCGATCGTTTGAGGAGGCGCCCATGAGACATCCCTTACGCGCCTTCGTCCTCGGCATTGCGCTGGCGCTGACGCCCGCTTGCGCTGCATTGCAACTGGGCGAAACCCAGATCGAAAATCCTATGTCGGCGGCGCGCACGCTCGACCAACGGGCGTATGCGCTGCTCAACGCTTATGCCGCCGTCATTGAGGAAGCGACCGACATCGTCCGCGATCCCAGCGCGCCGCTCGCCTTCAAGCGCGCGCTTGGCCAAGCCGAGCGTGTCGCGACGCCGGCGGCTGAGACGCTGCAAGTTGCGGTCACAGCTTATGTCCGTGCCCGTTCGGACTTCGAAGCGGCCTCCGGCGCGAGCCAGCCAGCCATCGAACGCGCCGCCGCCGCGCTCACCATCGCAGCACAGCGGCTGAGCCAAGCCATCGAGGCCGCGCGCGCGCCGGTGAGCGAACTCGAAGGTCTCGTCCGCGCGCGGCGCGGTTAGGAGCAACCAATGTTGAACCTCATCATGCAGCTGCAAATGCTGCTCGCCGCGCTCTCGATGTTCTTGCCGCTCGTGCCGTCAGAGAGCCGCATCCGCGCTGCCGAAATCATCGACGTCGTCGCTAAAGCGCTCGCTGCGGGTAACGCCATCGGCGCCAATCTAGACGATCTCGCTGCCAAGCTTGCCAGCATCCGCGCTGAGGTTGAGGCGATGGCCGCGGCCGGGCGCGAAGTCAGCGCCGAAGAACTCGAGAGCGCAATGACGCGCGTGCGCTCCGCCTCAGCGGCGTTCCGCGCCGCACTTGAGACAGCGGAGGCCGGCGCAGGTTAAGCGCCGCTCCGCCGGCGGGGAGGCGCTGATCCGCGAGGTCTTAGTTGACCTCGGCGCCTCCCCGTCCTTTTGTGCGCGGATGAGCACGCATATCCTCGCCATCGATCAGGGCACGACCTCCACGCGCGCAATTGCGTTCGATCTTGCGTTCAGCCCACGCGCCACCGCGCAAGTCGAACTTACGCAGCACTATCCCCAGCCCGGCTGGGTCGAGCATGACGCAGAAGAGATTTGGGCCGCCACCGTCCATGTCTGCCGTGAAGTCATTGCTCAAGTCGGCGGGATCGATGCGATTGCGGCGATCGGCATCACCAATCAGCGCGAGACCACGATCATCTGGGACCGCAAAACTGGCGTCCCGGTTCACAAAGCAATCGTCTGGCAGGACCGCCGAACGTCGGAAGTGTGCGCGAGCTTGCGCGAGGCGGGTCACGAAAAGCGTGTGCAAGAGACGACAGGCCTGCTGCTCGATCCATATTTCTCGGCAACGAAAATCGCTTGGATATTGGATCAAGACGCAAGCCTGCGCCGCCGCGCGGAAGCGGGCGAGCTGGCGTTCGGCACCATTGAGTCCTTCCTGATCTGGCGGCTCACCGAAGGCCGCGTCCATGCCTCCGACATCACCAACGCGTCACGCACCTTGCTCTTCGACATTGGCAAGCGCGTCTGGAGCGATGAGATGTGCGCGCTTTTCCGAGCGCCACGGACATTGTTGCCTGAAGTGCGAGCCTGCGACGCCTCGTTCGGCGAAGCCAGCGTCGCGCATTTCGGCCGCGCCACTCCGATCACCGGGGTGGCAGGTGATCAACAAGCGGCGCTCTACGGCCACGGCTGCTTTTCGCCTGGCATGGCGAAGGCGACCTTCGGCACAGGCGCGTTCTTGGTCATGAACATGGGTGATGCGCCGCCGCGCTCGGCCAATAGATTGCTCGGAACGATCGGCTACCAAACCAAGAGCGCGCTCGCCTATGCGCTCGAAGGCTCGATCTTCTCCGCCGGTGCGACGATACAATGGCTGCGCGACGGCTTGAAGCTCATCCGCTCGTCGGCGGATTCTGAAGCTATTGCCGCATCCTTGCCGGACAATGGCGGCGTCTACCTTGTGCCGGCCTTCGCGGGCCTGGGCGCGCCACAATGGAATGCGGAGGCGCGCGGCGCCATCATTGGCCTCACGCGCGACTCGCGGCTCGATCATTTGGTGCGCGCTGGCCTCGAAGCCGTGGCGTACCAGACCGCCGATTTGCTCGATGCGTTGCGCGCGGATGGCGCGCCACCGATCCGGTCGCTGCTCGTTGATGGCGGTCTCACCGCGAACAATTGGGCGATGCAATTTCTCGCTGACATTTGTGATGTTGAAGTTGCACGGCCAGCGTTCCAGGAGGTCACCGCAGTTGGAGCGGCGCGTCTGGCGGCGGAGGGGGCGGGGCTCGCGACCGGCGCTGCCGCTGGGGCGCCTTCGAAACGCTGGACGCCGAACATTGCGCCCGAGGCGCGGAACAGCCTCAAAAAGGGGTGGCGCGGCGCTGTGGCGGCGTCGCTGGCAGCGGCTGCGCCACGATGAAGGTTGCACATGGGCGAGCAACAGCTTAAGTGCGCGTCCCTCGCGATGCGCGAGCCTGTAGCTCAGTCGGTAGAGCATCTGACTTTTAATCAGAGGGTCCCGGGTTCGAATCCCGGCGGGCTCACCATTGTTTTTGCGATGGTTTTCGGCGTACTTGGGCCGATGCAAACGCGTCGCGCCAATGATTGATCGCGCCTGCTACGGCCAAATCGTGAGCCTCGGTCGCGCGTGCCAGCCCGCCTACCAGCTGCGGCGTTTGACCGGATCAGACTCCGCGCACGTGTTCGACTGGATCATCACGACAGATGCTGGGCTGATCCATTGGATCGAGTCCGATCTCCGTGGCTTTTTCGCGCGCGATCGCCTGGTGGCCGATCAGAGCGGCGTCGTGATCGACGAGGCGACTGAAACGCAGTTTGTGCACGAGTTTCCGCCGGAGGCGGAGTTCGATGCGGCCTACGAAGCTAACTCTGGCCGCTTTGCCATGCTCGTTGATCGTTGGCGCGATCTCATGGCTTCGGATCAGCGTGTGTTGTTCGTCCGTCAGCACGCTTGGGGCAATGACGCGCGAACCTCGGCGCTGCGCCTGCGTGCCGCGATTGCGGCGCGCGCGCCGCGCCTGCGATTTGATCTTCTCTATCTCACGCCCGACGAACAGGGTGATTGGCGCGAGCCTGGGATCATCAACCGCTTCCTACGGCAGCCTGAGCCATACGAATGGACCGGCGATAACAATGCTTGGGGCGAAGTACTCGGCTATCCACCGCCGGCGGCGCCGATGTTGGGTCGGCGTCACGTCTTCATCTGCGGACTGCATCGCAGCGGCACGTCCGTTCTGCATGATGTTTTGGCGACGCATCCAGACGTAACGAGCTTCAGGGAAACCGCCGCACCCAGAGACGAAGGTCAGCATCTTCAATCTGTCATTGCGTCCGATGCAGATCTCGGCGGCCCAGGCGCCTTTGCATTTGATGCGCGCGCGCGGCTCACGGAAGCAGATGTCCAGCGCTACGCGACGCGGCTCGCCACGTTGCGCACGGAGTGGGCGCCGCTGTGGGATGACCGGCCAATTCGCGTCGAGAAATCGCCGCCGAACATAGTCCGCACGCGCTTTCTCCAAGAGGTCATGCCCGACGCGCGTTTTGTGTTCATCGTGCGCCACCCCTTCGCGGTTGCGCTCGCGACCCTCAAGTGGATGCGCTCAAAAAATGTCGAAGAGCCGATCCGTCATTGGCTGCGCGCCCACCACATCATGCTCGAAGACGCGCGCAAACTGCGCCGTAGCGTGTGCGTGCGCTACGAGGACCTCGTCGCCAGTGCAGATGAGACGCTTTCCAGGATATGGCCGATTATGGACGCCGCGCCCGTCAACGTGGATGACGCCGCATTCCAGGACCACAACGCCGACTACTTGGCCAAGGCGCATCATCGCTTTGAGTTTTCTGGCGCCGACCGGCGCTTGCTCGCGCATTTTGGCTACCGACTAGAAGCGCCTTTTGTGGAGACGCATCGTCGTTTCGGCTGGTAGTTAGGGTCGCGAAACCGGCGCCATCCACAAGCCGCCATCTTCAAGATGTGGCGGATAGTATTCCCGGCCTCGCGCGATCGCTTCAAGCACCGCGCCTTGCGCATCGGCGAGATAATCATAGCCAACGGGCTGAACCACGCCGTTCGGATCAAGAGCGTTGTAAAGCGCCGCGCGTGCACGCCGACGCGCCGGTGCGATCATCTTCAGATGATAGAGATTGATTGGCGTATCGTGGAGGTGCGGCTCTGGAATGAAGGTCGACCAGGGCAGGTGCAGGTCGCCTTGTGGCCTCTGGAGACCCTCGCGCAGGCTGATCAAACGCGGTTGCCGCTTTTCGCCCCATAAGCCGTCGACGCGATAGTGCAGGGGGCCATACATTTCGCGCAGCGCAAATGTATGCGCCGTCGCGTCGGGATGCTGAAGAAGAGCAGGCATTTGCGCCTGAAGGCCGCACTCGAACCGT
The DNA here is from genome assembly GCA_019753105.1 of Hyphomonadaceae bacterium. Classification (GTDB taxonomy): domain Bacteria; phylum Pseudomonadota; class Alphaproteobacteria; order Caulobacterales; family Aquidulcibacteraceae; genus Vitreimonas. The sequence continues at coordinate 8,407 of JAIELJ010000013.1, read as the reverse complement.
TCATCCGGATCAACTGCGAGCGCCCAGTCCGCGCCCGCAGCGAGTGCGGCTTCAAGCAGAGCGAGCCGCCTTGGCACTTCGGCCGTGAACACGTGATCGGATCCACGATCATCGAGCGCGGCCCAGCCATCGACGCACGGCGCGATGTTGGCAAGTAAGTTCGGCACGAGGTGCGCGTCGTATCGATAGGAAAAGACGGCGAGCACGCGCGGCCGCGTGGTGGATGTGATCGTCAGTTCAATCACGATCGCCTTCGCCTCCGGAGAGCGCGCCGCGCGCGTAGGCCAAGTTGCCGAGCGCTATCAGAGGCGTCGCCAAGTAAACACGCCAGCGCTGATCGGCCGGCATGAAGCGCAAGGCTTCGACGACGATACGCCGCGTGCGCGCGATAGCGTTTTTTGCAACTGCCGTGTTTTTCTGCCCGCCGATCGCGTTCAGAGATTGGACCATGCGGCGGCCACGCTGCGTTTGTGTTTTGAGGAATTCACCAATCGTCTCGGCGCCGGTGTGAACCGTCTGCACTTCAGGGCGCCAGACGGGTTGCTCCGCCTCTTGTAGGCGCATGTGAAACTCTGTGTCCTCACCACCCTCCATATCCTCCCGGAAACGGCCGTAGCGCTCGAACAACGTACGCATGTACGAGGCGCCGTAACGGAGCGCGAGATCAGGCGCCGCACCCGGCAGCCGGCGCGTATAGAGACTGAGATGTGCAGCCAGCGCGACGAGATTACCTGGCTGATGGCACAGAAGGGCGCTGGCCACGCTTGCCGCGCCGCCTTGATGCGCCGTTAAGCGGGCTTGAATCCAGCCAGGCTGCGCGATGCAATCGTCGGCTAGGAAGGCAACGATAGGCGCGCGCGTTGCAGCAATGCCGGCGTTTCGCGCCGCCCCCGGAAACAGTCTCGTCTCTGACCGGATGAGCCGCACATCAAGTCCCGCTCGTGCGAGCGTCTCGCGCGCATCGCCGTTGCCGGAGTGGACGACGACAATCTCCGCAGCCGGCTGTTGGCTGACAATCGAGGAGACGGCTGCTGCCAGAGTCGGGCGAATGCCATAGGCCATCACCACGACGGCAATCGGTGAACCAGACGACGTCACGAGCGCTTACGCTGGCGTGCGATGGACATGCGGCTGCCAGGAGCCCCACTTCGATTCAAAGTATGCCTGGTTGCGCTGCCAGAGTGCGTCGTACTCGCCATTTTCGATGAGTTTCTTAAACGCGGCTTGGCCGAAATGGTGGATGTAGACGTCTTCGGCGCAGACCACCCGGTAGCCCGCCGCTTTGGCGCGCATGCTGTAATCGTCATCCTCGAACATGCCTACACCGAAATTTTCATCGAGCGGACCGAGTTTCTCGAACACGTCTCTACGCATGGCGAGGCAAAACATCGCGAGCATGCGTATATCGAAACGCTGTCCCTCATGCGTTTGGCGGCGCTTGTCGGCGAAGGGCTGAAGCCCGGTGATGTCGGTGTAGTCCGGCGCAACCTTGGCTTCGTTGCCGACGGCATTGGTAACCGGCCCGAGCAGACCGATCTTCTCGTCCGAAAGATGCGCCAAGAGCCCAGAGAGCCAGCCGCGCGGGACCACCGTGTCGTTGTTCAATAGCACAAGCACGTCGCCATCGGCGGCCGCTAGGCCCTGATTGTTCGCTGCCGCGAATCCGCGATTGGTGTCGTTGAGCATGATGCGAACATTATCTTGCTCTGTCGCGATGCGGCGCAGATAGTCCGGTGTCCCATCGCTGGAGGCGTTGTCCACGACGATGATCTCGTAGCGTGGATGCTCAGTGTTGCGCAGTACGCTGTCGAGACAGAGCCGCGTGAGATCGAGGTTGCCATAGGTGACGATTATGATCGACACCTTCGGGTAGAGCGCCGCCAAGGCGTCGCTGTAAGTCGCGAAGCGTTGGCGCCAATCGTTCTGCGCGGCGAACGCCCGTCGCGCCTCGGCTTCTGCGGGCGTGTCATTAGCAAGAAGCCGCGTAAGCGCCTGTTTGAAACCTTCCGCCGTTTCAGCGAAGGAAACATAGCGACCGAACGGCTGTAGCTCCTCCAGCGGCGCCGAGACGATAGGCTTTCCGCCGGCAAGAAACTCGTAGAACTTCACCGGATCGACAGCGTGGGTGATCTTGTTGAGCTTGAATGGGATAATGCACGCGTCAAAATTGAAGAGATATCCCGGCATGTCGCTGTAGGGCCGCAAGCCAAGCAGGTGGATGTTCGGCTTGTTCCGGATCAAATCCACTTCCGCCGTGAAGTGATCGCCGATCAACACGAAAGACCAATCCGGCGCGATGTCAGCGAGATCTGCGACGAGCTGAAAGTCCACCCATTCAGCCAACGCTCCGTAAAAGCCGATGATCGGCCGCGAAATGCCAGCGAGAAGCGCGTTTGGCGCCAAGCGTTTGGCAAAGAAACCGTTGTCGACCCCATTGCGGACGAGCAGCGCCCCCGGCGCCGCTTCGCGCCACTTATCGAGCAACAACTGGCTCGTGACAGTCACAAGATCGCTGTCGCGGACGAGGTCGCGTTCCGCTTCCAACAAGGGCGCGCCAATTCCCGGAAAACTGTCCCACTCATCCATGCAATCGTATGTGACGCGCCATTGTCGTGTCTGCTGAAGTTGGCGCGCGAGCGGCGCCCAAAACGGCAAGTGAACAATTTGAACTGGCGCGTGGACGCCATAATCGCGGGCGAGCGCCGCAAGAGACGCAGCGTAATCGTTACGAGCGCGCTCGCTCATCGCTGCCGCATAATGATCGGGGGCTTCGGCCGTGTTCAATGCGACCTGCACAACGTTCTCGGCCACGGATTCGAGCGCGTAAGCTTCGCCTTCACCTGCCGTGCGCGATGCAACGACGTAGAAAACGCGGTGCCCGGCGCGCGCAAACTGAAGCATCATCTGTTGCGGACGCTGAAATCGCGCGGACCATTCGATATTCGCGAAGCAGATGACGTCGAAGCGGCCAGGGAGCGCATCGGGGAGCTTGATGCCGACACTGTGCGCCGCGGGCGGCGCCGGCGCAGGGGCCAAGGGCTTTTGAGGCGCTTGATGGCCGGCAAGCAGCCGGTGGAGGCGCTCGCGGACGGGTAGGGGAACCGCGCCGCGCACCGCTTGGCGCAAGAGCGGCGAACGTTTCGCGATTTCGTTGAGCGACGAACGCAACATGGCTCGTGCGCCAGGGCGTGAAGGCTGTGGTCTCGCTGGCTTCCGGCGCGCATAGGCGAGTTCGCTTTGCAGCCACGCGATCGCCTCGTCGCGCGACGACAGCGTGCGTTGCAGGTGCTCGATGACCTGGGCGTCCTGCTTGGACGCGCCAGTGCTGGACGCGGAGACGCGCTGATAGCGCGCGACTTCAGCTTGCAGGCGCGCCAATTCATCCGATTGCGCATCAATGAGGCTAGCGAGCGTATCGAGTTCAGCGGCGATCGCGTCTGTCGCCGAAGATTTCGCGGCGCGTTCAACGGCAAGCAGATGTTCGGCATGGCGCGCGCGCGCCGCGAGCTCGCCATACGCGACGCCCTCGGCGGGCCAGTCGCCGCGATCTAGCCGACGTGAATCAGGGGCGGCTAGTAGCTCGGCGTAGCGGCGTTCGAGAAAATCAAGTCGCGTTTGAATGCTGAACTCTTGCAGCACGCGTTCGCGTAAAGCGGAGAGATCAGTCGTGCAGGCTCGCTCGACTTGCTCTCGTAAGTGCGCGGTCGTGATTGGCGTGCGCGTAGCGCGGCCGGAGAAATTAACGCGCTGTGCACGTTCCAGCGTTTCCGCCGTGAGAAGCTCGTCGTTTCCATGGATGTCGGCCATGATGCATGGCCGGCCGCAGGCCGCGGCCAACACCGCGGTGCGGCCTATCGAGATCACAACGTCAAAGCGTGAGAGCAACTTACTGTCGATGACGATGCTCGCGCTCTCGATCCCGAAATATTCGGGCTCAACCTCGCCAGTGCGCCGCAATTCAGTGAGCGCGCTGGCGAGTTCTGGCGCTACGTGATTGCTCACGACGGCTACTTTGATTGGCCGCCCCAAGTCCGGGGGCGCCAGCGAAGCGGCGCCCGGATCGTCGAACCAGTTTCGGAAGAGTTCGGTCGAAACCGTGTTGAATGGCGTATAGGCAACGCGCTCGGCGACCTCTTCTGAGATCGCCAAGCCGAGTGCAAAGATATCTGGATCAAGCGGCGGCGCTTCGAGTGGCGCCAGGCCGAGCATGCCGTGAACGCGCACTGCACCCATCGTGTGGAGGCGCAGAAAGTGTGCGCATGGCGCGTGATGCGTGTGAACAATCTCCGCGCCGAAGAGAATAATCTGATCGACCTGGGTGTCATCGAAAACAGGGATGCCATGCTCGGCTGTGAGTTGCTCGGAGAGCGGTCCCTTGAAGAAGGTGAAAACTGCCACCTGATGGCCGCGCGCCGCCAGCCCACGCGCCAATTCGCAAGTTGCGAGTTCTGACCCGGAGCGGGCCGTAAGTTGATGGTTCGACAGTAGAATTCGCATGGGGCGCTTTACGTGCTTCGGCGGAGCGATTTACGCAAGCTTTCTATCTCAGCAGCGGCGCTCGCGGTGCGCGCGCGCAGATCGGCGATCCCAGCTTGAACGCCGTCGAGGTCCGGCATGGGGGCGCTGACGTCTGTAAGTTGAGGCTTGGCTCTCGCTGCGCAAACCACAAAGTCGCTGGGCAGATGGCCGGTATCGATCAGCGTGTCCTCAATTCGGAAGAGCATGTCGAGAACGGCCATCGACTTGGGATCATCGGCGCGAAAATTGCCGGCGATCCCGCTCAACAGAAACTGGAGCAGCGTACCGCCTGACGCATTGAGCGCCAGTGTGTCGAAGAGGGTCGAGAGGACGGGCAAGATGGCGCTGGAGCGAACCGCCTCTGAGGGGTCGGCTCGTCTCACCTCTTCAGGATCAGGAAGGGGCGGAAGCGACGCGACTTCGCCGAAGTCATGTGGCGCAAAGCTTTTTCTGTACGTGTCGGGAATAAGCAGGAAAGCGCGTTCAATCGCCTGCCGTTGCACCATCGGGAACGCAAAACGGTCGGCGCCGACATATTCGTGCAAGAACAGCAGCCCGTTCGGTTTGAGCGCCTTGCGCACGTTCTCCAAAACGGTCTCAAGCGCTTCTATGTGATGGAGCGAGCCGTTGAACCAGATTGCATCGTACACACCGACGCCAAAGTCGCGCGCCTCAACGTCGCGCGCTTCGTAGTTGATGGTTCGAATATTTGCTGCTGCTGCTGCATTGCGCGCCATCTCGATCGCGCCAGGTGCGATGTCGTATGCGTCGCACGCATCGAAGGCGCGCAAAGCGTGAAGCTGCCGCTCTAATGCGCCTTGACCACATCCAATGCTCAGCATGCGCTCCGCCCGCGCGCCGAACATGAACTCATTCAAGCAATATTCTACCCAAGAGGGATAAGTCGCGCCGGCGCAGCTGCGGCGCTGGTGGCGCGCTTGCACAGCGGGCACGGCGAGCCAGTAAAGTTGCGGCGAAAACGCATCGAAGACGATGGCGCTGTCTGACCAGCGCGCGGCGACTTTCTCTTTGTCTGCTAAGTGCTCCACGGCGCAGATGTGCGCGCCCGCAGATTGCCGCGCAAGCGGTCAAAGACCCCCTGACAATGATCAGAGGGTCTCAAGAACGCGTGGTTTATCGACCAGCCGGCGCTGGCGGTTGGGCCGGCGCGCTTGCTGGCTCCCCTAGTGGGGCGGGCTCTGGCTGCATCGTGTCGAAGCGGGTGTCCGCGAGCGATTGCTCCTCCGGCGCTTCCGCAACGAGGCCTGGTCCAGAGCTGTCGTATTGCGTGTAACCCCAAGCTAGGGCGCCAAGCAGGACGGCAACGAGCGCAACGCGCACTACCGCGCCGCTCCGATCCCGGTGCCGCGGCGGCGGGGCGTAGGGATCGCGATTGGTCTCAATGTCTTCGTGGTGGGCCATGAGGGACTCCTGCGGTTTTGATCTTCTCAGAACCAACCCCTGCGGTAGCGCCAGGTTCCGCTTGTGACGTGTGGGCAACATGTGGACGAAATGCGCTCCCCGAGGCGCCTTGATGACTCGGCTGATCGCGCCGCGTGCGCTTAACTCCGGGACATTCGACGTTGGGGGACGTCCAGAGCTTTGCTCCGAGCGGATTTGCTTGGCGCAGGGGGGCGATCGAGGGGAAGGGGCCGCGCCGGGAGGGGTGCGGCCCCACTTCGTTAAGGCTTTGGCAACACTCATTACACCCCGGAAATGGCGGCAAAAAAGCAACCGTCTCGGGAAAAACGCGTTTGCGGCGTGGAGCTCGCATGGACTTGCTGTCGGCGCTACGCCACCATGATCGCGAAACGCCTACTGCTGGGAACCAGTTTAGGGTGTCAGTCGTTTGTCTGAGGGGGCCTACTTCGCGCCTTCAGCAACATGCGCTGGGTGTCCACCGTGGGTGGAGCCAAGTCGCAGGGGAATCCGCTTGAGAGGGGTGAATATGAAATCGCGCATCACAAAGACGGTCGCGTTGGCCGCGCTGATGGCTTCGGGCGCTACTGTCGCGCAGGCCACGGAAGGCTGGTACGGCCGCGCCGACGTCGGTTACTCGACGGACGGCAACGTCGATTTCGGGGATGGCGAAAGCTACGATCTGGAGAACGACTGGACCACGCATCTGGGTCTTGGCTACGCGTTCCAGAACAATTTCCGCCTGGAAGGCGAACTTGGCCACCGCTTCAACAACTTCGGTGAAGATGTCGGCCTGGACGACGGCGATGTCCGCGTCTGGTCGGGCATGCTGAACCTGTTCTATGATTTCAACCGTGGCGGCCGTATCGAGCCGTACATCGGCGCCGGTATTGGCGCTGCGCGCGTTGAAGGTGTCGCCACTGAACACCCGATCCTCTACGTTGACGATCAAGACACTGTGCTGGCCTATCAGGCCATCGTCGGTCTCGCGATCGGCATCACAGAGCGTCTCGATCTCGACGTCGGCTATCGCTATTTCGTCGCTGAAGGCGGTGAATTCGATGGTCAAGCCGACATCGGCAACGGCCTCGATCCGATCACGGTCGATGGCGACTACGAGCAGCAAGCTGTGACGGTTGGTCTGCGTTGGCAGTTTGCCGGCGCCGAAGCCCCGCCGCCGCCGCCGCCGCCGGTCCAACCGCCGCCGCCGCCGCCGCCGCCGCCCCCAGTCACTGCGTGCCCGACGTCGGAATTCGTCGTGTACTTCGAGTGGGATCGCTCGAACCTCAACCAAGCTGCGCTCGAAACCATCGACGCTGCGGTCAACCGCGCGCGTCAGTGCAACGTCAGCGGCGTGGTGGTCGTCGGTCACACCGACACCTCGGGTTCGACGGCCTACAACCAAGGTCTTTCGGAGCGTCGCGCTTCGGTGGTCCGCGACGCCCTCGTGGCGCGTGGCATCGCCACCGGCTCGATCCAGGCGCAAGCCCGCGGCGAAACCGACCTGGCCCGTGCGACCAACGACGGCGTGCGTGAGCCTCTGAACCGCCGTTCGGCTGTTACGATCCGCTTCCGCTGATCGCCAGCCCCTAAGGCTAGCTAAATGGACGGGCCCGGCCAAAAGCCGGGCCCGTTTCATTTATGGTGCTTTCAATAAATCTACCGGTAGGCGCTTGCCGAATGGGGCCAAATTGTAGTTAACGTGGGGCTTGGACCGGCTATAAAGGCCGATGATCGCGGCGGGAGCGATCAGTCCTGGGCTCATCCGGAGGGGACCACAAATGGCAAATAAGTTGAAGCGCACGCTAGCCTTGGCGGCGCTCATGGCAGGCGCCAGCGGCGTCGCACATGCAACGGAAGGCTGGTACGGCCGCGCCGACGTCGGATATTCAACCGATGGCAGCGTCGATTTCGACGGCAGCGATGATTTCGATCTGGAGAACGACTGGACCCAGCATCTGGGTCTTGGCTACGCGTTCCAGAACAACTTCCGTCTGGAAGGCGAACTCGGCCACCGCTTCAACAATTTCGGTGAAGATGTCGGCCTGGACGACGGCGATGTCCGCGTTTGGTCGGGCATGCTGAACCTGTTCTATGATTTCAACCGTGGCGGCCGCATCGAGCCGTATATCGGCGCCGGTATCGGTGCTGCGCGCGTTGAAGGTGTCGCGACTGAACATCCGATCCTTTATATCGACGACGAAGACACCGTCCTCGCTTACCAAGCGATGGTCGGTCTCGCGATCGGCATCACCGAGCGCCTCGATCTCGACGTTGGCTATCGTTATTTCGTCGCCAATGGCGGCGAATTCGATGGTCTTGTCGGCAGCGGCACAAGCGCGATCGTGCTGACGCCCGCGACCTTCGACGCCGATTACGAGCAGCAAGCTGTGACGGTTGGTCTGCGTTGGCAGTTTGCCGGCGCGGCCGCGCCGCCGCCGCCGCCGCCGCCACCCCCGCCACCCCCGCC
>JAIELJ010000002.1 GCA_019753105.1 Hyphomonadaceae bacterium | reverse complement strand
CGAGCTGACGACAGCCATGCAGCACCTATACAGACGCCCTTGCGGGAGCCGGCTTTCGCCGGATGTCATCTGCATTTCGAGCCCAGGTAAGGTTCTTCGCGTTGCGTCGAATTGAACCACATGCTCCACCGCTTGTGCGGGCCCCCGTCAATTCCTTTGAGTTTCAGCCTTGCGACCGTACTCCCCAGGCGGAATGCTTAATGCGTTAGCTTCGGCACGGCAGGGATCGATACCCGCCACACCAAGCATTCATCGTTTAGGGCTAGGACTACCGGGGTATCTAATCCCGTTTGCTCCCCTAGCTTTCGCGCCTCAGCGTCAGTAATGGTCCAGGATGCCGCCTTCGCCACCGGTATTCCTCCAGATATCTACGCATTTCACCGCTACACCTGGAATTCTACATCCCTCTCCCATACTCAAGCCGTCCAGTATCAGACGCAGTTCCCAGGTTAAGCCGGGGGATTTCACGTCTGACTTAGATGGCCGCCTACGCGCCCTTTACGCCCAGTAATTCCGAACAACGCTTGCCACCTCTGTATTACCGCGGCTGCTGGCACAGAGTTAGCCGTGGCTTCCTTTAACGGTACCGTCACTCCCGTGATGATTAGCTCACGAGTCTTTCGTCCCATTCGACAGGGGTTTACAATCCGAAGACCTTCATCCCCCACGCGGCGTTGCGTCATCAGGCTTGCGCCCATTGTGAACAATTCCCCACTGCTGCCTCCCGTAGGAGTCTGGGCCGTGTCTCAGTCCCAGTGTGGCTGGTCGTCCTCTCAGACCAGCTACGGATCGTCGCCTTGGTAGGCCTTTACCCCACCAACTAGCTAATCCGACGCGGGCCGATCCGAAGGCGATAAATCTTTCACCTTGCGGTCACATACGGTATTGCTCTCAGTTTCCCGAGAATATTCCGTACCTTCGGGCACGTTCCCACGTGTTACTCACCCGTCTGCCACTCCCCTTGCGGGGCGTTCGACTTGCATGTGTTAAGCCTGCCGCCAGCGTTCGTTCTGAGCCAGAATCAAACTCTCAGGTTGAGTTGACTTCTGACATCCTCGCGAGCTCGAAAGCTCCGAGGCGCCGGTTAAAGCGTATGCGTTTTAATGTAACGGGAACCGACGCACATTCTGAGGTCCGAAAACCTCATCCTGTAAGTCAGTTATAGTTCCAGAAAACACATAACGTCAGCGTCGCTTGGCTTCGCGATTACTCGCGCCGCCCGCAGCACGCCGCCGCCTGCGTTTCCCTTCTCCTAAATCACAATGTCAAAGAGCACCTGCTCAAAAAGCTGCCTTTAGGGGGCAATTATCTGAGCCCGCAAACGTCGAACCGGAGCCCGGCGCGTGCGGGCCGAAACCGTTAGTGGTCCCGGCGGGAAGGCGCGGTTTCTATGCGCGCCCCTTTTGGTTGTCAACGATCTTTTCGCCAAAAATTCGCTTTTCGCAGCACTTAGTAAAAACGCTGAAAAAACAACGGATTATTGGCGAGCCCGAGATCGGCGCAGTCCGCGCCAGACGTTCGGGGATCGCAACGATCCCAACTTACCGATTCCCCTCACAGGCATCAAGCTTCGCGAGGGTCACGAAAGTAAAGATTTCCACAGTCCCGGCTTGGCCGGCGTGGAGAGCTTAGATGGCCAGTGTAACGGCCATTTCAAGAGTTCAGTGCGCGGCGATGTAAGCCTGCATGGCTGCAGCCTCGGCTTCGACGGCGGCGATCCGATGCTTCACCAGGTCCCCGATCGAGACGACACCGATGAGCCGCCCGCCTTCCATGACTGGCAAGTGGCGGACGCGCCGCTCCGTCATACGGCCCAAACCTTCATCAACCGTTTCCGTCGGTTCCGCGGTGACGACATCGCGGCTCATCATTGTCGCAACAGTGTCGCTCAACGATTTCCCGCCATTTTGCGCGATTTCACGCACGATATCGCGCTCAGACATCACGCCGGAAATGGCGCCGTCTTCAGCGATAACGACGAGCGCGCCGACCCTCTTTTCGTTGAGAATGCGCGCGGCGTCTTCGAGCGTTTGCTCGGCGCGCACCGTGTAAACAACAGCGCCTTTATCGCGCAGCACGTGAGCGATCAGCATTGCGTCTTTCCTCCTGACGCTTCTGACGACAACCGGAGCATGCGCCCCTCCTCGGCGCGCTTCAAGCGCGAACACCTCACTTGCCGTTCGTCTGCCTCCGTCGAGTTCCGGCCTCAGCCCCACGGACCAGCTATGCGCCGCGGCGCCATTGCGAGATAGGCGAGCGCGCCGGCGACGAAGCCGCCAAGGTGCGCTTCCCAAGCGATCGGCAGTGGCAAGAACGCCATCAACACCACGTTAATCGCAAGAAAGCTGAACATGGCGTTGCGGACCTGCGGATCCGCGAACGCTGCTTGTGGCGTCGGGCGAACCGCCAAGAAGTAAGCGCCGAACAAACCACAAATCGCACCCGAGGCGCCGACGGCGCCGGTGTCTGAATTCTGATTGATCACGATGAACGCGAGCGCGCCGCCGATCCCGGAGATGAAGAAAATCGCAAGAAAGCGCACGTCCCCGAGCCGCGCCGAAAGGTATGGCGCGACCTGCACATACGCCATCGCGTTCATCGCAAGGTGAAAAAGCCCGTAATGAAAGAAGACATGACCGAAGACCGGCAGCGCCGCCGCGGTAACGCTTTGATAAGCGCCTGCGGCGCCGAAATCGAAACGCGCCGGAACAATAGCGAACTGATCGAACAGCGCCGGTTGTTCCTGCGGCGCCCACTGCCCGAGCAGCAAAAACGCTGCAACGATCGCAATTCCTAGCACCAAGGCTCCGGGCGAAAGTCTCAAGGCTGTTCTCCGCTAAGCGCGCGATATGGCGCTTCATCTGCGCTTAACCAAGACCGCCGGCTCGCGCCAAGCGTGGCACAGCCATTGCTATCTCGCTTGGGACACGAATTCCCGCGGGGACCAAGCAATGCGTATCGGCACACTCACACTCGCAGCGATCGGAGCACTTTGCTTCGCCAGCGCTGCAGCAGCTGATCCGATCCCAGGCACGAGCGACGTCGAGCGTCCGTTCGGTATGGGCTACGACAATTTCGATACGCCGATTAACCCGTCGAGCCGCGACGAGAACGGCAACCGCGTCATCGTCAACGGACGCATGGAATTGGAAGGCACGCTTACCGGCGGCCTCATGGACAATTACGCCACCGGCTGGGGCAGCGCCCAAGCCATCGGCAATCAACTGAACGTCGTCACCACCGGCAACTACAACACGGTGATCGTCGACTCCACCCAGATCAACAACGGCGACGTCAGCGCCGATGCCGGCCGAGGAGATTAATCTAATGCGTGCGCTGAAAACTCTCGCCTTCGTTTTGTCCGCGACTACCGCGCTCACCGCATGCGTTACGCCGTATTCCGGCAATGACGGCATGTACGCGCTGCCGATCGGCGACGCGCCGGTCACGGCGAACCCGACCGCCTACTCGCCGGCGCTCGATTGCTTGAACGCCTATGCGCGTTCGAACAACGTCGCCGCCCCGCGCATCGCCGTCGGCCGCATCCTCGATTACACCGGCACCGTTTCGGAAGAAGGCGGCCGCCGCATCACTCAAGGCGCTTCGCTGATGGCGATGTCGGCTTTCGCCAAAGCCGGCGCACGTCTTGTCGAACGCTTTGACACGTCGGTCAGCGAACTTGAGCTGCGCTACGCCAACAATCGCTTGATCGGCCAAGAAGGCGATCAAAACATTCGCCCGATCTATGCCGGCCAAATGCCGGGCTCCGATTACTACTTCGTCGGCGGCATCACCGAACTCAACTACAACATCCGCTCGATCGGTGTTGACGCCCAAGGCGGTCACACGGATGCGCGCGATGGCGTCGGCAATGTCGGCGGCCGACTCTATGTCATGAACATCGCGCTCGACTTCCGCGTCATCGACACGCGCACGCTCGAAGTCGTCGACGTGATTTCGTACCAAAAGCAGATCATCGGCCGCGAAGTTCGCGCCGGCGTGTTCTCGTTCTTCGACGATACGCTGCTCGACATCGCCGGTGGCGAGCGCGCGCTTGAGCCGGTTCAGCTCGCTGTCCGCGCCGGTGTGGAACGCGCCGTCGTCCAGGTGATGAGCCGCTTCTACAACGTGCAAAACAGCGATGTTTGCGCTGCCGCCATCAACGCCGAAGGCGATCCGATGGGCCCGGGCACGGCCGCTACGACGCAGAGCCAAGCCAGCGTCGCAATCGACCAAGCCCGCACCAATCCGGACGCCTGGAACGCTCGCCGCGACGACAATCTCGACCTGCGCGGCCGCTCGTAAGCGGCCCGCAAGGAGCCTCACATGAAGCGCGCACTCTTCCTCACCGCCGCGCTGATCGCAGCACCCTGCGCATATGCGCAGGAATACACGCTCGATCAGTACCAATCCGGCGACGTCTCGGCGCACACCAGTGTTGACGTGGGCCGCGCGCGCGATGTCGGCGCGACTGCTGTCGCCGCCGGCACGGTCGCGAACGGCGTCCACAACGATCACGACGTCTATGTCGAGAATACGCAGCACATGGATGGCGATGCGAGCGCGACCGTGGACGCTACGGTGTGGCATGCGCGCGGCGCGATTGCGCTCAATGCCACGGCAATGGGCAATGGCGGCACATCGGAAGCCTACGGCGTCAACCAAGACATCCGCTCCGAACAGCTCGCGCACGGCGATGTCGACGCGACTGTCCGCTTTACGGGCGGCGATGCAGGCGACGCAGGCACATCGGCGACGGCCAGCGGCAATGTCGGCGCTCTCAATCAGGAATACGGCGAAACCCGCTTCATCGGCACGCAGGAGTCCACCGGCTCGATCAACGCGGCGGTCGAAGCTGACCATTGCTGCGTCGCCGGCCAAGTCGTTTCCGGCGCTATCGCCAGCGCCAACAATCTGAGCTTCGGCGGTGAAACCGCGACAATCCTTACCGACACGCGTCAAACCGCGAGCGGCGATGTGAATGCCCGCGTAGATCTCTACGCTGGCTACGTCACTGATGCGTCCGGTAATGCGACCGCGAACGCCAACGCTGTCACGATCGACAACCAATGGGGCTATGTGAACGCACGCGTGGCACAGAGCTCAAGCGCTGCTGTGCGCGCCGACAGCTTTGTCACTTTGGGCGGCGATTTCACCGGCTTTGGATCGGCGGGCGCATACGGCGTCGGCAATCAAGCGCTCATTTCGAACGTGGGCTCCGACACTGTGATCGACACGGTGCAGGACAATTCGGGCGATATCTCCGCAAACGCGGCATTTTCCGGCGAAGGCGGCGTCTCGGCGCTGGCTTCTTCGGCGGCCTATGGCAATTACGTCAATGCAGCACTTTGCGCTTATTGCGATGAGAACGTACCGTCGATGAACGCGAGCAATAGCCAGACGAATTCCGGCGATGTGCGCTCAACGGCAACAGTTGAGTCAGAACGCGCGAACACAGTGGCAGCGACGTCGACGGCAATCGGCAACGCCGCCACATATCAGACGCGCGGTCCGGGCGGCTGAGGCTTTAGCCATCCCTTGTAGCGGACGATCAGTCCGCACAAGAGGTGACTGATCTCCACAAAGAAGCGAAACACGCCATTCTCGGCGCTTTCGTAAGCGCGCCAGTGTGGTGCAAGCCATTGCGGCAAGGGCACGCCAAGAACGCGCCAACGGCGATGGATGAGGCGCATCTGATCGCCGCTTAGCTCTAGCGCCATCGCAAACTCGAACACCCCAAAGCGCTCACACAGCAATCCTGCGTCACGCCCAACCCCCGCGAATTGCCGGCTCGAGAATGACGCGTCACCGAAGCGCCGCGTCCATGTCTCGCCAAGCTCATCTGCTTCAAAGCGGACGTGCACAGGCGTCGCGGCGGCCACCGGCGGGAAGCCCATCATGAGCGCCGCCAATCGCGCCAATATCTGGCCACCGCGTTCGACATCCGCTTCCCCTGCCGCCTCCGCGACGCCATCATGAAGCGTGCGCACAGGCTCAGGCAGATCACGCCAGCGCTCACCGAGCACACGCCTATAGAGCGCAATCATGCGATGAATCGCTCTTGCTCTTCTGGTGATGGCGCGTAACAAGTCTCGCGCTTACCGAACCATTTGAAGCGATTGCGCGCGACGAAATCGTAGATAGCGTCACGCCAAACGCGCGGCGCAATCTGGCCAACGCAGAGCAAGGACCACGGAAAGCCTAGGCGCGCGAACAAGCGCAAGGCCGCGTCCGATTTCACGCGCGCGACACCGTTCTCCAACAGCACGTACGTGTCGAAATCGCCGCGTTTCAGGCCGAAATGGAGGTAAAGCGCCTGCCCAAGCGGCGCCTGAGCCGCGAGGAATCGAAGCGCGCCCCGCCGATCGTGACGCAGCAGAAAATTGACGAACCCCGAACACATAACGCACACGCCATCGAAGATGACGATCGGATGCCTATCGTCGAACGCAGGCACGTTCGGATCTCGCCGGTAGGCGAATGGTTCTGTCACAGTGCTGACGCTACGCCGATGCGCGGCGTACGCCATCGGACACGGCGCCGCGCTATTCGATGCGCTGATCCATTTCCTGCGCCGGCGTCACGCCATCACAACACGGCCCGCCCACCGGCCGCGCCGGGACGCCCGCTACGGTGCAACGCGGCGGCACGTTCTCAAGTACGACGGAGCCGGCGGCGATACGCGCGTCTTCGCCGACCTCGATATTGCCCAGCACTTTCGCGCCCGCGCCGATCATCACGCCACGGCGAATTTTCGGGTGACGATCTCCACCCTGTTTGCCGCTGCCGCCGAGCGTGACCGAATGCAGCATCGACACGTCATCCTCCACGACGGCGGTCTCACCGATGACGATGCCGTGTGCGTGGTCGACAAACACGCCCGCACCAATTCGCGCGGCGGGGTGAATATCGACGGCGAAAAGCTCGGAGACACGGCTTTGCAGATGATAAGCGAGAATTTCGCGATCATTGCGCCAAAGCCAGTGCGCGATGCGATACGATTGCAGACCGCCATAGCCCTTGAAGTAGAGGAATGGCTGCAAATAGGTTGTGCAGGCAGGATCGCGCTCACGCACCGCGCGCATATCGCGCATCGCTGTTTCCGCCATGCTGCTGTCGGACGCGTACGCCTCGCGGATGACTTCGCGGAGCTGAAGCGCCGGCAGGTCGCCGTGCCCGAGCTTTTGCGCCAGGTGATAAGAAAGCGCGTCTTCGATGCGCTCGTGGTGCAGGATCGACGCGTGCAGATAGGAGGCAAGCAACGGCTCCTCCGCCGCCGCTTGCATGGCTTCAACACGCAATTGCGCCCAGACGCCGCCGGACGCTTCAAACAGGCGCGTATTCGTCTCGGCCATCTTACTCTCCTGTGCCGGCCATCGCGCGAGCGAGCGACCCCGGCAACTGCCCCGTGACCGCCATGTGGTGGGCGCGCAGCACGGCGGCAACCGTCATCGCGTCACGAATGCGACCATCGGCAACCCGCGCAAGCACATCGGTAAAATGAGCGCGGCGGCGTTTAAGCACTTCAGTCCCCTCAGGGTTCGCCTGACCGGGCGTGAGCCCAGTGGCCAGGAAGAGCACGGCGCGCTCGTCGGTCAGTGAATTGGAAAGGTCCATCTCTAGTATCTGTTGATACGTCGCGGCGCTGAGCCCGGTTTCTTCGGCCATCTCGCGGCGTGCACAATCAAGCGCGTCTTCGCCGGGTTCGCCGCCGCCTTCGGGCATTTCCCAAGAGTATCGGCCGAGCGGAAACCGCCATTGGCCAACGAGATGGACATATCCGTCATCGTCGATCGGCAGCACGCCGACCGCTAAACGGCGAATGCGCACGACGCTATAGACGCCGGGCTTGCCGTCCGGATGGATCACCTCGGAGCTTTCGATCGTCAGCCACGCATTCGAGAACGGGGTGCTGATGCCCGTAACCTGCCAGGGGTTTTGGTCATCTTCCCATTCGCTTTCGACATCATTTTGCATGCGCCAAGGTCTAGCGCCGCGCGCGCGGCTGCGCCATGTGGTGCGCATGGTTCTTCCGCTCTCGACAATTCCCGCCGCACCGCACGAAGGCGAAGTGGCCAATGCGACCTTCGAAAGCAGCGAGACGCTGCAGCTTCTAGCGCGGCGCCGATCGAGCAAGGTGATGCACCTTGCCGAACCCGCACCCACCAGTGCCGAGATCGACGCGTTGATCCAACTCGCCGCGCGCGTGCCAGATCACGGAAAGCTCGGGCCTTGGCGATTTGTGGTGTTTGAAGGCGATGCGCGCGTACGCGCCGGTGAAGCGCTCGCGCAAGTTATCGCCAATGACGCTGGTGTCGATGAGTCGCGTCTTGCGCACACGCGCGCGCTGCTGCAACGGGCTCCGGCATGCGTGATGGTCGTCTCGACCGCTGCGCCGCATGCGAAGATCCCCGAATGGGAGCAGCAGCTTTCTGCGGGCGCCGCTTGCTTTTCGCTTCTGCTCGCGGCGCACGCGCTTGGCTACGGCGGGTGCTGGCTTACTGAGTGGCCTGCCTATGATGCGCGCGCGCGCGCTGCTCTGGGCCTGGCTGAACACGAACGCATCGCCGGCATAGTGTATCTCGGCACGGCGAAAGAGGCGCCAACCGAGCGCGTGCGCGCCGATGCGGCCTCGCGTATTTCGCGCTTCTAAAACAGAAAAGGCCGCCGCGTCGCCGCGACGGCCTTACCTGATGAGATCGCAAAATCCTTAGAGTTCGCGGCCGATCGTGAACACGAAGGATGAGTCGTAGCTCGACGGGCCATACGTGTAGTACTCGATGTCAGAGCCTTCATCGATATCGGTGTCGTGATAGCGGAAGTCGAGCGAGAAGCCGTGGAAGGCGTAGGTCGCGCCTAGGTTCCAGGTGTTGTAGTCGCTCTCTTCGGTAACATCGATGCCGTCTTCGCCATCGGCGTCCCCGATCGATTGGTTGCCAAAAGCGCCGGAGAATTCGAGCGCATCGCTCAGCGCGTATGCGGCGTTGATCTCGTAATAAATGGCTTCGCCGGTCTCGCCGTAATTTTCGTCGGTGAAGTAGATCGCGCCGCCGACGGTGAATTGTTCGGTGATCGGCGTAGAGGCGCCGAGCAGCAGTTCGTAATAATCGAACTCCGCATCATCATCCTGCGCGCCGGGATAGAAATAGCCGATCACGCCGAGATCGAAGGTTACCGCGCCCAGCGTCGGCGTGTAGCCGGCATAGACATCGATCTCGGTGCCGCCAGGAAGGCTTGAGCCCCAGACGCCGGCATAGAAGCTATCGTTCGACCAGTCGAAGCCGCCTTGAATTGCGGGGTCGTTATCCGACAACGACACGCCACGGAAAACGTAATCCGTCGTGAGGTTCACATTGGCCGAAACTTCGGCGCTGGCGACACCGGCCCCGACGATGGTGGCGCCCGCGGCAATCGCCGCCCCAACGAGCTTCTTCATTGTTCTCATCCCTCATTTCCCCGCGGTTCTCGCCGCGCTAGTGGCGAGGCTCACGCCTCAGCGTGAACGATTGGTTAAGCAAGATGACCTTCGCCTGTCTCGGCGCCGGTTTGAACACTGCGCTTCACCAACCCGTCACAGATGGCAGTCTGCGCCTGTTTCCTGGGCGCACACAATCGAGGCTGCTGCCCGTTTGCGTAAATTTGCGGCGACCGTTCTCCGGAACGCTCAGACCACGAAGTGAGCCCGGCAACACAGCGCGGCGGAAAAATCGAGCCAAGACAACATCTTCGTGTCGAAGATCGACGAACAACCTTGCACTCGGGCCTGCATCGTACGAATGGAGCGGCCATGAGCGATGATCTCACCCAACTTGGCCGCGCAACGGAGATCCCGCACAGCCCGGAGTTGGCCGTGCTTGAGCGCGCAGCCAATCCACACCCCGGCACACTCTATCTGGCGCGGTTCACCGCACCGGAGTTCACCTCGATTTGCCCCGTGACCGGTCAGCCAGACTTCGGCGTGCTCGTGATCGATTACGCGCCGAAAGATTGGATCGTGGAATCGAAGAGCCTGAAGCTCTTCTTGCAGAGCTTCCGTAATCACGGCGCGTTCCACGAGGATTGCACAGTCGGCGTCGCTAAGCGGATTGTGGCCGCGATCGATCCGATCTGGTTGCGCATCGGCGGCTATTGGAATCCGCGCGGCGGCATACCGATAGATGTGTTTTGGCAGACCGGCGACGCCCCGGCCGGCTTGTGGTTGCCGGACCAGGGTGTCGCAACGTATCGCGCGCGCGGTTAGGCGTCGGATCGGTCAGCGCCGAACATCGGACGGCAGCTACGCAGCCCCAACGTCACGCGGCGATGGCCACGATAAGCAACGCGTCGCGCGCAGCCTTCGCTGAGTGTGGGACCGCCCACGGCCGCGCCATCCACGCTAGCGCAGCTGCGCATGAAGGACATGCGCCCAGGCCGGCGGCGGCAGTCTTGTGAAATGGCGGCCTCAATCGGCGCTTCATCCACCAACGCCGCTTCCGACGTAGCGAACGTTACTTCGGCAGCCGAGGCGCTCGGCGCCAAAACAGCCGCGCCCATCAAGCAGACAAATGCAAAAGCGATCTTGTTCATCAGTTTCCCCGCAGTGGCGACTACCCCGTCGCCACGACTGGCTTAACCGATCACCGCCGACAGTTTAATGACCCAGGTCACGCCGTGCGCGGGCGAGCGCCGAGATAGAGGCCGCACGCAACCACCCAGCTCATCATGCTGGCCTCGAGCACACGCTGATAAAGCCCAACAGTCGGCGATTCCGCATCGAACAAACCACCGAGACCCACGAGCGCTCCCGCTGCTTCAATGAAGCTCCACACCGCAAGCCAACGCGCACGGGGCCATGACCACGCTGCGATACCGAGCAACAGCAAGGTGAGCGGCGCCAGCAGATAACCGGCGAGACCAATCAGTTCATGCATCACTTGCGAGAAACTCGGCTCCTCCGGCCGGCAGCCAAAGTCGCACGGGAAAAAAGCGGAGCCGACATACCCGATCGAAAACAAAAACACGCCGACGAAACCCAGCACCGCAAGCACGGAACGTGGCGCAGCCAAGCCAGCGAAGATCGCGAACGCGCAGATCAGAATCCCAATCGGCAAGAAACCGAACCAGCTCACTTCAAATCCGCGCGGCGCGCCGGTGGCGCCGAGTTCGGAGATGTATTGCGAAACGTGATCATAGCCGGGGAATGTCGCCCCGCCGATCAACACCATCGCTATGAGCCACGCTGCGCCCAAGAGCGCGGTGGCCATCGCAAGCTTGCCCATCAATCCCCCGTCAGCTCGGCCACTTTGGCGCGCGGCTCACCATGCCTGGCGTTTTGCGTCCCAGCACGCCGCCGATGAATTGCGCCGCTTCAATCGCCGCATCGAGATCGACGCCAGTGTCGAAGCCCATGCGGTTGAACATATAGAGCAGATCTTCTGTCGGCACGTTGCCTGCCGCACCCGGTGCGAACGGGCAGCCGCCAATGCCGCCGAGCGAGCCATCGAGCACACGCACGCCCTCTTCCACCGCCGCGACTGCATTGGCGAGCGCGGTGTTGCGGGTGTTATGGAAATGAGCACGCAGCTGAATGTGCGCAGGGATTGCGGCTTTCACAGCGCGGAAGCGCTCATACACATCGCTGGGCGCGCCGACGCCGATCGTATCGGCCAGCGCAAGCTCGAAGATATCTTGCGAGACGCAACGTTCTGCGACTTCAACGACGCGTGAGACAGCCACTTCACCGTCGAACGGACAGCCGAACGCCGTTGAAACCGTAGCGCTGATCCGTGCCCCGCCAGCTTTCGCAGTTGCGACGACATCCGGCCAAACACCAAACGTCTCCTCGACCGTGCCGCCATTATTGCGGATGGAAAAGCCATCGGATGCGCAAAAAACGTAGTTGATCTCTTTGGCGCCCGCCGCGAGCGCACGCTCGACGCCGCGCAGATTGAGCGCGAGCGCAATGTAAGTAATGTCGTCGCGCTTCGGCACGCCAGCGAACACAGCATCGCCATCCGCCATTTGCGGCACTTTCTTCGGATTGACGAAACTGCCCGCTTCCAAGCGGCGAAAACCCGCACGTGTGATGTGGCCGATCAGCGCCAGCTTGTTTTCGGTGGAGACGATGTCCGGCTCGTTCTGCAGCCCGTCGCGCGGGCTGACTTCGACAAGCTCAAGTTTCTCTCGGCTCACGCTTTGCTCCAAACGCCGGCAACGCCCAGCCATAATGTATGGCCCCGGCGCGCAAACCGAAACCCAAGACAGCGCCGATGATGCCCGCGATCAGCGGCGGCAGGCCGGCGACGTCGAGCGCGACGTAGCTCGCGGCCGCGAGCAACGCTGCCGAAATGGTAATCTCACGCTTCAGGAGCGCCGATGGTTGCACTGCGAGCACATCGCGGATGACGCCGCCGAAGCAGGCCGTCAGCACGCCCATCGCGATCGAGACGAACGGGTTGACGCCAAGCGCCATCGCCTTGCCGGCGCCGATCACCGCATAGCCGCCGAGGCCCACAGCATCGAGCCAGATCAAAGTCTTGGCGCGTTCGAGGTGCGGTGCTGCGAACCATACCGCGAGAGCGGCTGCGAGGCCGATGCCGAGATAGGTTGGATCGCCGATCCAAAATACCGGCGCATCCATGAGCAGATCACGGAGCGTGCCTCCGCCGATGCCGGTGACGACGGCGAAGAACCAGAACGTGATGATGTCATGCCGATCCCGCGCCGCCGCGAGCGCGCCGGTCAGCGCGAACACCGCGACGCCGAAATAATCGAGCGCAGGCGGGAGTGTGGGGAGGGTTTCGGGACTCACCATCGCCCCTCTCTACACCGGCGCGCCGAACAATGCTTGCGGCGGCATACGGCCCCGCTTAAGCCTCGGCCAACGCGAGCGTGGCGAAACTGGTAGACGCAGCGGACTTAAAATCCGTTTGCCGCAAGGCAGTGCGGGTTCAACTCCCGCCGCTCGCACCATCCTACGCTCGCGGAGCGCGCGTAAGATGCCCTCCGAAGCCTTGGCGAAGGAGGACCAGCGCCGAGTTCGCACAGCTACGGATGGCTTACGCTGCCGCGCGTTGTAAACTCCAATCATGCGATCCCATCCGCTTGATTGTCCGATCTGGAGTGCGCTCAGCTCGCGCCAGAGCCGCTTCGGAACCGGCGGCGCGCTGGCGCGGCGGTTTAGTGAGGACATCAGCCCGTTTGCGGCAGCGGCGGACACGTCTCCAGACTCCATCGCTGCTCTGGCGGCGCTGGTTCATGCTGACGACGATATGTCCCTGCTCGAACGCAAGCCGCCGCCGCCACCGCCGGGCATCGCGATCAAGTTCACCGGCGCTGGCATCCAGATGATGCTGAGCGCACTCACGCCAGGCGATGACATCGCCTTCGATGATCTGGGCGAGGCCGACGCGGCCGACATGCTGGCGCTCGCAACGCTCACGCAGCCCGGCCCGTTTCGCGCGCGCACGCATACGCTCGGACGTTTCATCGGCATTCGCGAGCAAGGCCAACTGATCGCCATGGCAGGCGAGCGCATGCAGACTGATGATTTCGTCGAGATCAGCGGCATCTGCACGCATCCCGATCAACGCGGACGCGGGCTAGCCGCAGCGCTCACGCGCATCGTCGCGGCGCGGATATTGAGCGATGGCAAAACGCCATTCCTGCATTCCTACGCGCACAATGCGACGGCGATTTCGGTGTATCGAAAGCTCGGCTTTGTGCATCGCTGCAATGTGACAATGGCTGCGTGGACGCGGGCTTAAGCGTCAGTGACTTCTTCCGGCTCAACGCCGCGCGCGCGGATCAGCGCTTTCAGATCATCACCCGCCCTCGCCAGCGCCGCGAGATCAGATGTACGCGCGACCAAGTGCACGCCGAAATCGCCCGGCAGAAACCACGGATAAGAGCCGAAGCTCACGCCCTCCGCTGCTTCTTCGAGCCCCTGTAGGGCTTCGGCGATATCGCCTTCACGAATGCCTTTGCCACGCACCGTTACCGAGCGGACGACCGCGCCGCCTTCGATACGATGGCCGACGTCCTGCAGCATGCCGCGCGTGATCGATGGCACGCCGGCCATGACGAAGACATTGCCGATCTGGAAACCAGGCGCGCGCGAGACGGGATTGGCGATCAGCGATGCGCCGTCGGGAATCCGCGCCATGCGCAGGCGCGCTTCGTTGAGGTTGGCGGCGCCTTTGTAGTGCGCTTCGAGTATGGCGCGCGCGTCATCGCGCACGTCTATGTTGACGCCGAACGCAGCAGCCATCGCATCGGCGGTTTTGTCATCGTGCGTTGGGCCGATGCCGCCTGTCGTGAAGACGTAATCGTACTTCGACCGCAGCGCGTTGACTGCGGCTACGATCTCATCGGGCACATCGGCCACCACACGCGCTTCCGCGACCTGCACGCCGAGCGGCGCTAGGAATTTGGCGATGGTTTGCAGGTTGATGTCCTGCGTTCGGCCCGAGAGCAGTTCGTCGCCGATCAGCAAAACGGCGGCTTTGACTTGGCGTTGCGTCATGCATGCTACATAGCGATGAAACACGAGGCGCCCAATGTCTGAAATCGATTATGTCACGCCATTGACCGAACGGCAGGCGGGCAAACTGCCGGATCATTTGGGCTTGCAGTGGCGCGAGGCGCGCAAGGGCTTTTTGCATGGCTTCTTCACCGCCGCCGAACATCACATGGCGCCGAACGGCTTCATGCATGCGGCGAGCGTCGTGGCTTTGGCCGATTCCGCCTGCGGCTACGGCTGCTTCATTTCACTGCCCGATGGCGCGACTGGCTTCACGACCATCGAGTTGAAGACCAACTTCTTCGGCACAGCCAAGCATGGCGAAATCGTCAGCGCGCAAGCGCGCCTGGTGCATGGCGGACGCATGACCCAAATCTGGGACGCCGAAGTGAAAAACGAAACATCGGCCAAGACCATCGCGCTCTTCCGCTGCACGCAGATGGTGCTCTACCCGAAGTGAGCGCGCGTTCGCGTCGGCCGCATCGCTGAAATGCGACGCCGCGGACTGCCCAAGCAGCCCGCGGCGCACATTACTCTGCCCGGCTTCTTATTGCGGGTTGACGACTTCGACCGGCAGACCGAGGCGATCGAGTTGCGGGCGGACGACGGACGCGTCACCCACGATCACCCAGACGAAATTGTCGCCGTCAATGTACTGGCGCGCGACCTGGTCGAGGCCTTGCGTGGTCATGCCACGATAGCGACCGGCGACCGTCTCCCAGTAATTGTCCGGGCGATTGTAGAGCGCGTTCGATTGCAGCGCGCCGAGGATGGCGGGCGAGGTTTCGAACTGGCCTGACAATTGGCGGATGTTGCCGGGGATATTGCGGTTGAGCTCAGCATCACGGACGCCGTCATTGGTGAGGAAGGCGTTGATCTGCTCCAAAGTGGCCGCGATCGAGTCACCCGTGCGGTCGGCCTGGACCGGCGCCTGGATGAGGTACGGGATCTGGTGCTCCACCAGCTGAACCGAGCCACGTGCGCCATAGGACCAGCCGCGGCGTTCGCGGAGCTCCATGTTGATGCGCGCGAGGAAGCCGCCGCCGAGCACTTCGTTGGCCGACTGAAGGTTCAAGAGATCGTCGGTCCCGCGTGCGTTCAGCACTTGGCCGGCGAGGATGAAGGATTGCGGCGATTGCGGACGGTTCACCAGCACGATGCGCGGACGCATGGTTGGGATCGCCGCGCCGAAATTCTTCGTTCCGCGCGCGACCGCGGGCGGCGCCCAATTGCCGAACGTGCGGTTGAGGGCGGCGGTGACGCGGTTGAGCGGCAGATCGCTGACCACATAGATCGTCGCGGCGTCTGGACGAATCCAAGCCTGGTGGAAGGCGACGAGTTCATCGCGCGTCAGCGTTTCGACCACGCCTGCCGTGCCCGAGCCTGAGAACGGACGGCCATAAGGATGGTCCGCACCGTAAAGCAGAGCCGGCAGCGTGCGGCGTGCGATAGCGTCCGGGCGCGTCATTTCTGACGCGATGCTTGCGAGTTGCTGGCGGCGAATACGCTCCACTTCCGAGGGCTCGAAGGCCGGGTTGCGGATGACGTCACCCAACAGCGCCAACGACGGATCGAGGTTGGTGCTGAGCGACGTCAGGCCAACGACGGTGCGATCGAGCGATGCGCCGTTATAGACGGTCGCGCCCAGACGCTCTTGCGCTTCGGCGAGTTGGATCGAGTTGAGGCTCGTCGTCCCCTCGTTCAGCAGGTTGAGCATCAACGCTTGCGTGCCGAGGCGATTTGCCGGATCGGCGGCGACGCCAGCGTCGAACTCGACGGTGACGTAGGTGATCGGAACGGCGGTGCGCTGCGCGTAGACGACCTCGATGCCGTTCGCGAGCCGGCTGCGTTGTACGTCCGGGAAATCGAGCGACGCATCGGCGGCCACAGGCGGCATCTGACGCGGCGGACCCGCGACATAGTTTGACGGCGGGCTTGCTGGAGCACGGCCCGTTGCCGGCGCTTCAGCGTAAGCGGCACGCTCGCCAGGCACGACGCGGAGTGCATAGACCGGGCGCGTGAGCCAGCGCTGCATGGCGGCGCGGACTTGCTCGGGCGTGACCGCCGCCAGCTCTTGCAGGCGCTGACGTTGGAAGTCCGGATTGTCGGCGTAGAGCATGCCTTCGGCGAGGGCGACGGCTTTGCCGTCAAAGCCGCCGACACGCTCAAGGCCGCGGATACGGGACGAGAGCGTCCGCATCACGGTGCGGCGCACTTCGTCCTCGGTCGGGCCGTTGGCCACGAAGTCGGTGATGATTTCGTCCAGGCGGCGCGAGACAGCGTCGGCGTCTTCGCCCGGTTTCACATCGACATCGACTTCAAACATCGACACGCGCTGGAACGGCAGGACGCCGGCGGACACGCGCACGGCTGTCTGTTCGCCGCGCACCAATTGGTTATCGAGACGCGAGCTGGCGAGGCCGCCGAGAATGGTCGCGCCGACTTGCAGAGCGACTTGGTCTTCGTGGGTGAGGCCAGGCACGACCCAGTTGCGATAGAGCCGCGTGGTGGCGACGCGATCGTACATGGTTTCGTCGATGCGGTTCGGCAGCGTCGGCACGTCGGCGGCGGCCGGCGTGTTGACCGGACCACGTTCGATATCGCCGAAATAACGCTCAACCAGTTCACGCGCTTCGGCGGTGTTCACATTGCCGGCGAGCACGAGGACGGCGTTGTTCGGGCCATAGTTTTCACGGAACCACGCGTGCACGTCAGCCAGCGAGGCGGCCGAGAGATCGGCCATCGAACCGATGGTGGAGTGGCGGTACGGGTGGCCTTCCGGGAAGAGCGCTTCGAGTTGGGCGTACTCGACCATGCCGTACGGCTGGTTGTCGCCTTGGCGCTTTTCGTTTTGCACGACGCCGATTTGGTTATCCAAATTTTCCTGCGTCACGGCGCCGAGCAAATGGCCCATGCGGTCGCTCTCAAGAAAGAGCGCGCGCTCGAGCGCTGAGCGCGGGACGGTTTGGAAATAATTGGTGCGGTCGAACCAGGTGGTGCCGTTCAGATCGGTTGCCCCGATTTCGCGCAGCGGTTCGAAATAATCGCCGGGCGCGTTTTCCGAGCCGTTGAACATCAAGTGTTCGAACAGGTGCGCGAAGCCGGTGCGGCCAGCCGGCTCGTCTTTCGAGCCGACATTGTACCAGATGCTGACCGCCACGACCGGGGCCTTATTATCTTCGTGGACGACGACGCGGAGG
Organism: Hyphomonadaceae bacterium; assembly: GCA_019753105.1. GTDB lineage: Bacteria > Pseudomonadota > Alphaproteobacteria > Caulobacterales > Aquidulcibacteraceae > Vitreimonas. The sequence goes on along the minus strand of JAIELJ010000002.1, from coordinate 130,516 downwards.
CCGTTATCGAGCGTGAAGGTCTCGTAGGCGATGTCGACGCGGTCGAGCAGCGCTTGCACTGCGGCGCGATCGTCGCTCGCTGTCGGAGCGGAAGACGTGGCGCAGCTCGAAAGCAGCACGCAAACGCCAAAGGCAATGCCTGTTAGAAAACCACGCACGGCTATATCCCCACAATCGCCTAAAAAGCTGGAGCCACTAAACGCGGGCTAAGCCAAAAGCCAACCCCTACTCGACCAGTGGCCCGCTGATTGAGCAAAGCAAAAGGCGGCAGGCTCATCGCCTACCGCCCCCGTTTTTCGCAGCTCGCGCCTGGCGCGTTAGCTTACTTGATTTTGCCTTCGACGAACTCGACGTGCTTTTTGGCGATCGGGTCGTACTTGTTGAACTTCAGCTTTTCCGTCTTGGTGCGCGGGTTCTTCTTCGTGACATAGAAGAAGCCAGTGTCGGCCGTCGAGTTCAGACGGATCTTGATGGTTGCTGGCTTAGCCATGACGCGGGACCGGATTTCTCAAGGATTGGAAAGCGCGCGAAAATACGGACCGCGGCCCTAAAGTCAATGTGCTAACTGGGCAGGCTCAGCGCTTAAGGCGCTCCAAAGTATGCGATCCCCGGCTCCATTTCAGGAAAGGTGGGTCCACAGGCTGGCCATCGAGCCTCGTCCGCACCTCTTTAAGCACGAACCGGGTGATCGAGGGTAGGTCCAAGGCCTCGGCCTCATCCAGGCTAAACCACCGTGTATGCAGCAATTCTTCGTCACCGGCCTGGGGCTCGTCATGGGCCAGGACGGCCTCGGCGTCGGCCAAGAAGAAGCGAGCGTCGAACCGGCGGGGGCGGTACGGCGGGGTGATCGCCCGGGCGACGAATTGGAGCTTCGAGAGGTCCGGGCCCTGGTCATCGCCTAGAACGAGGCCGGCCTCCTCCCGGGTCTCCCGGACGGCCGCCAGGGCGAAGGCCCGTGGCGGGCGGCGGATCAGGCCGCCGCACTTCAGCAGCGCCTCTGTCTCCTCGTCGAGCTCCACGGCAGCCTTGCGCCGGGCGTCGCCGGGATCGACCCGCCCGCCAGGGAACACCCACTTATCCGGCATGAAGACGTGGCCCTTGGCGCGCTGGCCCATCATGACTTCGCGCCGCCCGCGGACGAGAATGAGGGTCGCCGCGTCGCGCGGGCGCGTCGCCTTGGGCTTGTCAGCGCCCGGCGGGTCGAACGGTTTTTCGTCGGCGTTGAGCTTGAACTCGTTGTCTGAGGCCATTGCACGTTTTAACGCTGGCCGACACGCACCGCCAAGCGCCTGACGTAGCGGCGCTGACGAGGAAAACCACATGAGCCTGCACGGGACGTACGACGACAACAACCTGTTCGCCAAAATCCTGCGCGGCGAAGTGCCGAAGGTGACAGTTTACGAAGATCCAGACGTGCTGGCGTTCATGGACATCTTTCCGCAGACGCGCGGGCACGTTCTCGTTGTGCCGAAGAACGTCAAGGCGCGGAATTTTCTGGAGCTGCCGGCCGATCGCGTAGCGACGCTGATGGCGGCGGTGCACAAATTGACGATAGCCGCCGCGACCGCGCTAAAGCCGGATGGGATCACGGTCACGCAATTCAACGGCGAAGATGCGGGCCAGACCATCTTCCACCTGCATTTCCACATCATCCCGCGTTACGCAGGCCAGCGCCTCGCCGGTCACGGCCACGGCAACAAGGCTGACATCGCTGAGTTGGAAACGATCGCGAAGGACATCGCGGCGGCGCTTTAGCTTTGGCAGAGACCGGCCGTTACGGCGCTCGTTGGCAAAACGGCGGCCCTTGCGAGCCGCCGTTTCGTTATTTGCGAGGAGAAGAGCTTACGCCTTCTCGGGCTTGCGTCCGAAGGACGAGAGAAGCCCGCGTTGTTCTTGGCTGTAGGCGAACTTTAACTTGTCCTTATCGTCCGGATCGATGTCGATGCGCACGATGCCGCCGTTCTTGAGTTTGCCAAACAGCAGCTCGTCGGCCATCGGCTTCTTCACCTTCTCGCTGATCAAACGTGACAGCGGACGAGCGCCGAAGCTCTCGTCGTAGCCACGCGTCGCCAACCAATCGGCGGCTTTGTCGGTGATCTCGATCTGGACGTTACGCTCCGCCAGCTGGCCTTCGAGCTGGATGATGAATTTCTGCACAACGTTGCGAACGACTTCCGGCGCCAGGCCGCCGAAGCTGATCGTCGCGTCGAGACGGTTGCGGAATTCCGGCGTGAACAAGCGTTTGATCGCCTCTTCATTCTCGTGATCGCGCTTGCCGGCGCCGAAGCCGATACCCTGCTTCGACGCATCAGATGCGCCGGCGTTCGTGGTCATGATCAGAATGACGTTTCTGAAATCGACCTTCTTGCCGTTCGCATCGGTCAGCGTGCCATTGTCCATCACCTGCAAGAGAATGTTGAACAGATCCGGGTGCGCTTTCTCGATTTCGTCGAGCAGCAAGACGCTGTGCGGATGCTGATCGACGCCGTCAGTCAGCAAGCCGCCTTGATCGAAGCCGACATAGCCCGGAGGCGCGCCAATGAGACGCGAAACCGTGTGCCGCTCCATGTATTCCGACATGTCGAAGCGCAACAATTCGATGCCCATGATGTTCGCGAGCGAACGCGCAACCTCGGTTTTGCCGACGCCGGTGGGGCCAGCGAACAGATAGCAGCCGATCGGCTTTTGCGGTTCGCGCAGACCCGCACGCGCCATCTTAATCGCAGCCGAGAGCTGATCGATGGCGTCGTTCTGACCGAACACCACGCGCTTCAGATCGTCGGGCAGAGACGCCAGCATTTCGCTGTCGTTCTTCGATACCGACTTCGCCGGGATGCGCGCCATGCGCGAGACGACTTCCTCGACCTCGGCGACGTCTATCAGCTCTTTGCGTTGGCCTTGCGGCAGCAGCATCATCGAGGCGCCGGTTTCGTCGATCACATCGATCGCCTTATCCGGCAGCTTGCGATCGCCCATGTGACGCGCTGAAAGTTCGACGGCGGTTTTGATCGCGTCGTCGCTGTACTTCACTTTGTGGAACTCTTCGAAGTACGGCTTCAGACCCATGAGGATCTTGATCGTGTCCGGGATCGACGGCTCGTTCACGTCGATCTTCTGGAAACGCCGCGCCAGCGCGCGATCTTTTTCGAAGTGCTGGCGATATTCCTTATAGGTCGTCGAGCCCATGCAACGGAGCTGGCCGCTTTGCAGCGCAGGCTTCAGCAGGTTCGACGCATCCATTGCGCCGCCGCTTGTTGCGCCAGCGCCGATAACGGTGTGAATTTCATCGATGAAGAGAACCGCTTTAGGGTGGTTCTCTAACTCCTTCATCACACTCTTCAAGCGCTCTTCGAAATCGCCGCGATAACGCGTGCCGGCGAGCAGCGAGCCCATGTCGAGCGAGAAGATGGTGGCGTCAGCCAACACTTCCGGGACTTGCTTCTCGTTGATCTTGCGCGCGAGGCCTTCAGCGATCGCGGTTTTGCCGACGCCTGGATCGCCGACAAGCAGCGGGTTGTTCTTGTTGCGGCGGCAAAGGATCTGGATCGCCCGCAGCACTTCAGCTTCGCGCCCGATCAGCGGATCGATTTTGCCTTCCTTGGCTTTCTTATTCAGGTTCACGCAGTAAGCAGCGAGCGCCTCAGAGCCCTGCTTTACAACGCGCTCGCCTTCTTCTTCGTTGGCGCCACGCACCGGACGCGGCTGCGCTGCGCCTGCACGCTTCGGCAGCCCGTGGGCGATGAAGTTCACCGCGTCATAGCGGGTCATGTCCTGCTCTTGCAGGAAGTAAGCGGCGTGGCTCTCGCGTTCGCTGAAGAGCGCAACGAGAACGTTAGCGCCAGAGACTTCGCGGCCGCCGCTTGAATCGACGTGCAACATCGCGCGCTGGAGGACACGCTGGAATCCGGCAGTCGGGCGCGGCTCCTCGTGCTCGCGGTTCGGAACGACGAGGCTATCGAGTTCTGTTTCGAGATAGGATTCGAGGTTGGCCTTGAGCTTATCGAGATCGACCTTGCAAGCATGCATGACGCCGGCGGCGTCATCATCGTCGATCAGCGACAGGAGCAAATGCTCAAGCGTCACGAACTCATGCTGATGCTCGCCAGCGAGGGCCAGCGCGCGGCGCAGCGTGTGTTCGAGCGTGCGGGAGAACGTCGCCATCTTATTCCTTTTCCATCGTGCATTGCAGCGGATGCTCCGACCGCCGCGCGAGATCGAGAACCTGAGCGACTTTCGTCTCAGCGACCTCGTAAGTGAACACCCCGCAAACGCCGACGCCATTCTGATGCACGTGCAGCATAATCGTGGTGGCTTCGTCTCGAGACTTATTGAAGAAGCGCTCGAGCACGTAGATTACGAACTCCATGGGCGTGTAGTCGTCGTTCAGGAGCAGAACACGGTAGAGCGATGGCTTTTTCGTGCGGGTGATGGTCTGCGTGCCTAGACGGCCTTCGCCATCCTGGTCGCTATCATCATCCCACTGATTGCCGCCGCCACTCATTTTTGTCGTCTGAACCCTGGACCGAGTCGTCCACCCATGAGCCTTCGCTCACTTGCTGAACAATTTATGGAGGAATCCGCGCCTGGAAAGGGCTTGCGCTCAGCCTCTTACAACCCAATGCGGCTATGCACACGCGCACAAAATGAAACGGGCCCGGCTCGCGAGAGCCAGGCCCGTTCAATTTTCAGCCCCTCGGGCAATCGCCCGAAGCTGGATGTTAGCGAGCGACGTTCGTCTGGATCAGCTGGCCAACGGCGTTCACGCGATCGTTGATCGGCGCGATCGCTTCCTTAGCGACGCCTTGGACGAGGTCAGAAACCGACGTGAGTTCCGCGACATAAGCCTCGAACGAGGTCTTCGCGTAGTCGTTTTGCTTCTCGACGAATTCCTGGACGCTCTTCGAGGTCATCAGCGCCTTGGTGGCGGCGACGTGCTTCTCAAGCGCTTCCTTTTGGAACGCTACGGTGCGCGCCGAGATGGCCTCAAAGCCCTTCTGAGCGACGGCAGCCGAAGCCAGCCAGGCTTCGATGTTCTGCTTGCCGAAGGACGAAGCTTCCGACATCGCAGCCAGGCTGCGGTCGATGTTTTCACGGGCGGCTTCGCTGGCGCCAGCGGTGACTTGCTCAAAAGCTTCCGTCGCGGTCTTCGTGGCGCGGGCGGCGGTCTTCGGTGCGGTTGCCATGGGTCGGTCTCCTTTTTGGGGGCCGTTCGGCCCGCGTTCTCTTCCTGACTGCACCCGGGGGGCGCGAATCTGAGACCCTATATGTTATGCTGCACCTGCGAAGTCAACCACTTTTGTTGCAGTGCAACATGGAGATCTGATGACAGGTTGACGCAGCGGATACGCCTTGCGTTCATGTCCAATTAACCATGTTCTCCACATCCTGAAATATGCGGTGAATCGCGGGTAACGCTCTTCGGATCGCCATTAACCGGACCGGCTCCATAGTCGCTTAACCCGGGATGATGAATCTGTAAGCTGCACACGGCACGCGTTTTGCCTGAAATTGTCCGTGTTTGTGCGGGATTGGACTTCGATGAGATCAGCGGGATTTAAAATTCGGACTCTCATCGTCGGCGCCGCGCTCGCGATGATGGCCGTTGGTGCAGCCGCTCCGGCCGCCGCTCAGGAGCGTTACGCTGCGATCGTCATGGACGCGCGCACCAATGAGGTGCTGCTCGAAGACCAGGCGGACGCCGGCCGCTACCCCGCTTCGCTGACCAAGATGATGACGCTCTACATGCTGTTCGAGGCAATCGAACGGGGCGACCTCACCATGGATACGCGCCTGACCGCCTCACGCAACGCCTCGCGCCAGCCACCTTCCCGGCTCGGCCTGCGCCGCAATGACACCATCACCGTTGAGCAGGCGATCAGCGCTCTGATCGTCCAGTCTGCCAATGATGTGGCCACCGTGGTCGCCGAACGCCTCGGCGGCACCGAAGCACGTTTCGCTGCGGCCATGACCACCCGCGCCCGCGAACTTGGCATGACCGAGACCCGCTTCGCTAACGCCAGCGGCCTGCCAGATAACCGTCACCGCACCACCGCACGCGATATGGCGCTTCTCAGCCAAGCGCTTTGGAACGATTATCCTGAGCATTATCATCGCTTTCAGGTCCAGAACTTCACGTGGCGCGGCCGCGCTATCCGTGGCCACAACCGTCTCCTTGGCCAAGTCGAAGGCGTGGACGGCATCAAGACGGGCTACACCCGCGCCTCTGGCTTTAACCTCGCCACCATGGCGGAACGCAACGGCCGCCGTGTGATCGTGGTCGTCCTTGGCGGCGAAACCGCCGCCGCGCGCGACGCCCAAGTCGCTTACCTGGTCGAAGGCGCCTACCAAGAGTACGCCCGCCGTCAGGATCCTAACGCCGCTCAGTTCGCCGGCCTGCCTATGCGCCGCCTCGATGTCGGCCTCGCCCCCAGCGCGCTCGCGCTGACCAGCGCCTCCCCGACGCCGCTGCCGCCCTCGTCTTATGGCATGGGCACGGTGGTCGAGACGCTTTCGCCCGTGCGCGCACCGCTCGGCGCGGTCAGCCAAGGCGACCAGGACGAAGACGGGTCCACCGAAGAACTCGACTAGGGACGCTGGATCAGCTTCCTCAGCAACCGATCCCGCGCAGCCGTAAGGCGCGCGGCATCGGCGTGTTTGCCGCCGCGGTCCGGGTGCACGCGTGCGATCTTGGTACGATAGGCGGCGCGAATTTCAGCAGCTGTCGCGGTCGGAGTGACGCCCAAAAGGGCACGTGCTGCAGAATCTTCGGGATCGTCGCGTGGTTGCTGCACCTGGTTTGCACGCATCCGCTGCTCGAACGCGGGCCAGACGAACCAGACCATCGCCGCCAACGCGCCGCAGACGATTGCAGGCCAGATCTGCCCCCGCATTGCGAGCGCGAATGCTGCACCTGCTAACACGAGCGCGGGCCAGCGCCGCAGCACTTGCTTACGGCGCGCCATCCCGACGCGCCCGATAAACAAAACAAGAAAGAGCGCCGTCAGCGCCAGCAGAGCCGGAAGCACGAAACCTCAGAACTTGAGCGGCTCGCCCTCCAGCCCTGGCAATTTTAGGGCGATGAAGAGGTCCCGCAGCTCCTGGCGGGCGGCCAGGTGACCCATGCGCATCTCGCCCTTCGCTGCATCGCTGTCCAGGTCCAACATTGTCAGCCCCTGCGGAAATAGCTCCCGATAGATGACCCGCTCGGAAAGACCGGGCGCGAGCCGAAAGCCAATACGGCTGGAGAGCGTCTTCAGCGCTTCTCCGACCCGCTGCTTGTTCTTGGCCTCAATCCGGCTTGCTGACGTGCGGTTGCGCAGGACCACCCAATCGATGGGCGTTTTGATCGCCAGAGCTTTCTTCTTGCGGCTCTCCCAGACCATCTCGCTATAGATCGAGGGGCGCACGATCTCCGGGCAATTGGCGTCGATATCGCCCAGCAGGTCGAAATCGACGAAGCTGTCGTTGAGCGGCGTCACCAGCGTGTCCGCCCAGGCGTGGGCGGTGCGGGCCAGAAATGAATCCCCGCCGGGTGAGTCGATCACGATGAAATCGCAAGTTTCCGAGAGCCGGCGCAGCGCCGCGTGGAACTCGCTCTCCTCGGCAGCCTCGGCCGCATCGAGCGAGCGCTCATGGCTTTCGTGAAGCTCCAAAATCTGCGGGCTGGGCAGCTGGGCGCTGCGGGCCGAGATCCAGCGAGAACGGTTCTCGATGTACCGGGTAAGCGATCGCTGGCGAACGTCGAGGTCAATAACGCCGGTCCGGCGGCCCATGCGCATGAGCGCGACAATGATATGCATCGCCACCGTCGATTTACCGGCGCCGCCCTTCTGGTTTCCGACGACAATCACGTGCGCCATGCGCGGCGCGTAAGCCGAGGTCGGGGCATAAGCGACGCTCATCAGCGCCCGCCCAGGAGAACGGGCGCTGCAGTCTGCCGAAGAGACGCAACGCTGAAATGCATGCTTAAAGCCTCGTCCATCGAGGTTAAGGCCGCCTTAAGCGGCTTGACGCGGAACCGCGCGCGAAGGATGCGAAAGCAATGAGCGCCTCTTCTCTCCCTGTCGCGCGCGACGTCCCAGACCTGCGCAGCGCCGTTAACGCCTGGCGGAGAGCTGGCTTGAGTGTCGGCCTCGTGCCGACGATGGGTGCGCTGCACGAAGGCCACCTCTCGCTGGTGCGCACGGCGAAAGAGCGCTGCGATCGTGTCGTCGCCAGCCTTTTCGTGAACCCACGCCAGTTCGCGCCGCATGAGGATTTTGAGCGTTACCCGCGCGACGAGGCGGGAGATTCGGCGATGCTGGCGAGCGCTGGTTGCGATCTCTTGTTCGCGCCGGAACGGTCGGTGATGTACCCCGAAGGCTTCGCCACCAACGTCATCGTCACCGATGTGTCGACGCCACTCGAAGGCGAGATGCGACCGCATTTCTTTGGCGGTGTCGCGACAGTCGTGACGAAGCTTCTGCTGCAATGCCTGCCGGATGCGGCGTTCTTCGGCGAGAAGGATTATCAGCAATTGCTCGTGATCAAGCGCTTGGCGAGCGATCTCGACATGCCGATCGAGATCGTCGGCTGTGCCACGGTGCGCGAGCATGATGGCTTGGCGATGTCTTCGCGCAACGCCTATCTCAACGTCGATCAGCGACGCATCGCGGCACGCCTCAATCTGGTTTTGCACGAGGCGATCAAGGCCGTGCATCACGGCGCGCCAATTGGCGATGCTGAAGCGGAAGCACAGCGGCATTTGATGGCGGCGGGATTTTCGAGCGTCGATTATGTGGCGATCCGCGATGCGGACACGCTGGCGATCGTCGGCGATGTGTCGAAGCCAGCGCGCATTCTGGCAGCGGCGTGGATCGAGAAGACGCGGCTGATCGACAATATGGCTCTGTAAGCACCGGCGTGCGTTATCCTTGGTGCGCGGGAGCGCGGAAAAAGCGGGCTGTCCACCTTCCCCGGATCAAATCCGGGGTTCGGCGGACGCTCTCGCTTACGCGAGAGCGGAGAGCGGGACGCGGATCGGTCGCGCCGAAATGCGCTGTTTACACAGCGCGGAAAGACGCGGTCGATCCGCGTCCCGTGATTGCTGAGACGCCGGCTCCGCACAGGGAGGTGTTTCACTCCCCTGGCAGGATCGCCGACAGCGTGCGGGACGATGCGTTCGAGCACATCGCGTTCCGGTCGTACTCCCGTGCGGTTGTCACCCCGCGGGCTTCAAAGATGATGGCGTCGTTGCGCGCGCTGTAAACCGGCATTGGTTCAACCAGCAGATCCCTGGCGCACGCGCCTCACCCCCACTCCGCCGGCACGGGCCCTACCCGCATCGGCGTTCGCGCTTTCGCGCGCCGAGTGGAAGACCATCATCCTTCCACGCTCAATCACATCGCTCGCGCGTCGTTCGAACAGGGCTGCCGACTGCTCTCCAAGCGGAGCGATGGAGGGATGATACGGGTGGTGGCGGGGGTGTGGGATAGATTTTTTTCGACCTTTCTTCGCACACCTAGCTCCGTCATTCCGGGGCGGTCTTTCGGAGCATAAACAAAAAGGGCCGCAGCTCTCGCTGCGGCCCTCAATCGTTTTGCTCTGTCCGCGTTGCTTATGGCGTTGCGGGCGCGGCTTCTGGTTCGGTGGCGGTGGCTGGCGTTTCTGCTGCTGGTGCAGCAGGCGCAGCTTCCGGCACGGCGACCGCTTCGCTTGGCGGCGCGATGCGCGTCAGAGCCGAGACATCGCCTTGCACGACGTAATAGATTTCGCGATTGCGCGAGCCACCGGCTTGCGTCGGGTCATCGTTATAGACCTCGTAGGTGGTCCAATCGTCTTCGGTCGTCGCCGGATTGTCGAGGTGCGCGGCGGCGAGCAATGCGTCCATGCGGTTATAGACTTCGTCGAGCACGTCTTCTTCGGAGCCGGTGTAAACGATGCGCAGCGCTTGGCCGCTCGGCGTTTGACCGACTTGACCGATCAGCAGAGCGCGCGGGGCGCGGCCGGTGAACGGATAGCCGACTTGGTAGCAATATTGACCAGACACGACGCGCGGCTCGACCGCCATAAGCGGGCCGTTCGGCGTCAGGCGATTTTGGTTCATCACCGGCGGGATCGCGACGACGGCTTGGCTGATGATCGAGGTGATCGATTCAGCGGAAGCGTCCGAGCAATTCTGCACGAAGAAGAACGGGCGCGAGGCGATGTCGACGATCGAGTATTGCAGGCCTTCGAAGCTCGCATTTGGCAGCGCGCCAAGATCGGCGCTGACTGCAGCCGAGGCTGGCTCGATCAACGGCGCAACGTCGCCGCCGGTGAGCACGGCAAAACGATCGAGCGGGTTGGCGCCCAGGTCTTGTTCAAGCTTCACTTGAACGCGCGAGCCTTCGCCCTCCGACGTCACCGTATAGATGGCGCGGCCGGTGGATTGATCAGCGTAGGTAACCGGAACAGTGACGGTGTCGCCTTCGACACTGGCGGCTTCGGCAACTGTGATGCCCTCAGAAACGGTTGAGCCGACTGGCGTGCTCGCGAGGCGCGCGAGCACGGTTGAGGCCGGCGCTTCGACAGTCAGCGTTTGGCTGCGGCTCGCGATTGGCGGCGTCAGGAAATACCCTGCTCCGGCCGCAATCACGACGACTGCCAACACAATTAGAATGATCCGTACGGCGCCACCCATGGCCATAACCTCCTAAAGGCGTTCTTGCCCTCTGATTAGAGCGCTGATCCCTAGCAAACCGCGGCCCGTTCCCAAACCCCAAATCCGGATTGCTCGCGCGCACAAAGGGGAAACGCGGCTTTTCCAGGCGGGGGCGACATGCTCTAAGCGCGTGATTCGATGTGAGGAACGCCCGCGATGAGCGAAAGCGTGACATATGGCGGTTATTTGAAGCTTGAGCAGTTGCTGGCCGCCCAGCAGCCGCAAACCGAGCAGCACGACGAATTGCTGTTCGTCATCCTGCACCAGACCATGGAACTGTGGATGAAGCAGGCCATCCACGAGATTGGCGCCGCACAACGCGAGGTGCGCGCGGGCGACCTCTCCCCGGCTTACAAACATCTCGCGCGCGTCTCGCGCATCCAAGCTGTGATGACGCAAGCTTGGGATATTCTGGCAACGATGACGCCGGCGGATTATCTGAGCTTCCGCGCGTTGCTGGGTTCAAGCTCTGGTTTTCAGTCGGCGCAGTTTCGCGTGCTGGAATATAAGCTCGGCATGAAGGACGCGGCGTTTCTGCGTTACCACGAAGATGGCAGCGGCGATCGCGCAGCGCTCGATGCGGCGTTGGGCGAGCCGAGCTTATACGACGATGCGATCGAACAACTGGCCAAGGCTGGCTTCGATATTCCGGAGAGCGCGTATCGCCGTGGCGGTGTTGCGTATCAACCGAATGATCAGGTCGAAGCGGCATGGCTTGCGGTCTATCGCGACACGGCAAAATACTGGGGCCTCTACCAGCTCGCGGAAAAGCTCATCGATCTCGACGATGCGCTGCTGACATGGCGCTACAAGCATGTGCTGACCGTCGAGCGCATTATCGGCATGAAGCGCGGCACGGGCGGCACCGAAGGTGTAGGCTATTTGCAAAGGACGCTGGCGCGGCGCGCGTTTCCTGAATTGTGGTCGGTAAGGACGAAGCTGTGAAAAGCTACAAGCACCTGTTCTCGCGCGCGCTTGCAGCAGCGCCCGGTCGTTTGCACTTTGCCGCGCACTCGCACCATTTGTGGCCGGATGCTTCGTATGATGGCCACATGGCGGCGTGGGACGATGCTGCGGTTCTCGCGGACAAAAAATGGGGCAAAGTCTTCGGCGAGGTGACCCCAGAAGCGCAGGCGAATGTCGCGGGCGAGTTGGGCTTTCCCGATCCCTCAACGATCGGCTTTTCGCCGAACACACATGAATTTCTGATGCGACTCTTTTCGGCGCGCACAGGACCGATCGAGGTGCTGACGAGCGACGGGGAGTTTCACTCTTTCCGCCGGCAAAGCGCGCGCTGGGAAGAAGACGGCTATGTGACCCGTCGCGTCGTGCCGTGCGAACCGTTCGATAAGTTTGGCGAGCGCTTCTTGGCGGCGATGCGCGAGAAAGCGCCGGACATCGCCTTTCTATCGCACGTGATGTTCCGCAGCGGCTTGCGGTTCGACCACGTCGAAGAACTCGCGTCTTACGCGTCACCGGAGGGCACGTGGATCGTGCTTGATCTCTATCACTCGTTCATGGCCATGCCGTGCGATTTCTCGCGGGTGGCGGATCGCGTGTTTCTGCTCGGTGGCGGCTACAAGTACGCGATGGCCGGCGAAGGCGCGGGCTTTATTCACGCGCCGCCTGGCTACGCGCCGCGCCCTGCTTTCACCGGCTGGTTTGCGGATTTCGGCGCGATGGAAGGCAAGCAAGGCGAAGTCGCCTACGGCCGCGACGGCTCGCGCTTCCTGGGCGCGACGTACGATCCGACCGGGCTTTATCGCTTCAACGCTGTTTACGCGGCGCTCAAACGCGAGGGCGTTACGACCGCGGACGTAACGGCGCGCGTTGCCGCTCTACGCGAGACGCTGGAGGCGGCGATCGAAGCTGGTGATGCGGGCGTGTTACGCCAGGCGCAATTGCTTCGCCCGAACGCGAGCGGGCCGAATGCGCGCTTTGTGGCTTTGCGCCACGCAAAGGCGGTTGAGTGGAAAACGCGGCTGATGGAAGCCAACATCATAACGGACGCGCGCGATGATGTGCTGCGGATCGGGCTCGGGCTTTACCACGATGCGGAAGACATCGCGCCGTTCTGCGCTGCCGTGAAGAAGGCGCTCGGCTAACGCCCTAAGCTTCCAACCCGCGTTCGCCCGCGAACAGGCCGCTTGAGGTCATTTCGGCGATCAGACCGCTGACGAAGGTCTCCGCGCGGCCCTCTGCGTCCTCGTTCTGGTTCCACCAAACGGTCCGATTGCCGTTCATGTTTGCCGACCAAACGATCTCGCCAGTGCGCACATCGATCAGATCCCAAATCAGACGATAGCTGTGATTGGCGCCGTAAATGGTGATGTCGCTCGGCACGATGATGAGTCTGTAGTCCGCGCCCAGCACCTGCTCACGCGCGAGGTTGTCGCGAATAATGTTGTCGACCGGGATACTCACCGTGCCAGTCACGGACGTCGCACGCCCGCGACTGGATTCCCTGAACGTGATGATATCGGTGGTGACGCCCCGTGCATTCAACTGCACGACCAGCTGTGCATTGACCTGCTGCACCATAGCGGCGCCGAAATCTTGATCGCGCAGGTCGAGAAACGAGTAGATGAAGACACCGGCGCCCGGCAGCCTGGCGGACGTCTCAATCTTGGTGTTTGTCTGAAAGTTTGCTGTCGCGCACGCTGCGACGCCCAACACCATAGGCGCCAAAATCGCTCGTCTCGTTGTCGTCATGTGCAACCCCCGGCAAGATTGTTCCCAGACAACCGAGGGATGAGCGAGGAGTCAATCTACCAAGCGCCCAACTCTACAAGCTGGCGGCGCAACTCCTCCGGCAGATCGGCGCCGCCTTTGAGATCGCCGAGATCGGCCGGCGCATCTTTTGGGTCGAGATAGCGCCAACCTTGAAAGGCGCGGCGCGGTTGCGGCGAGGTGCGCACCAATTCTGGATCGAGATAGAGCCCGCAACGTTGGCCGTGATTGTCGGTCACGTCATCGATCGCGACGATCCGCTGGCGCACAGTAACGACGCCCTTGATCACCCAATACAACGAACCGCCCGCGAGGACGTCGTCCACGCGCTTCGGCCACATGCGCGTGCCGCACACCGGATTGAGCCGCTGCTTGGCTCGTCTGGCGCGCTTCAGCTGCTCGATCTGCCACTCGGCGAGATCTTCAACGCTATCGGCGCCGACACAGAGTTTGAGGATGTGGACGGTCATGTGAGTCTACGCGACTATGGCCTGCGGATGTCCGTGCCACCAGCAGCAACACCACTAACTCGATGACCAAACTGACCGCAGCGGCCGATCGGCTTATTCAGAGTGATCCGAAGTTGGGCGTCTGGGATCAGCGAACGCGTCTGTACGGTCGCGTCGGCGACTTTGTTTTTCTGGCGAGCCTCGGTCTGGCCGTCATTGCACCGTTCGCGGGGGCGCCGTTCCTGACCATATTGCCGATTGTCATGATTCCGTGCGTCGCAGGAGCAACCGCACGCCTTGCGCGAGATGTATTCATAGTTTCGATGAACCACAGGGCTGAGACAGGCGGTCGTTAGTCAATTTCCGCCCGGCTCGTCGCCAACAGCGCGCGTACCGTGCATCAGCGCAGCCACCTCCTGCGCGAGCGGATCATCCGTCGCCGCAAGCCCTGCAGCAACGCCATTGAAGTCAGCGGCGCTCTTGTTCTGCGAAAGCTTGCGTTTGGCTTCGATGCGCTCAGCGCGTAGTTCGACGCCGACGATGCCGCGCAGCAGCGCATCGATGTAGCCGCGTGGCGCGTCTTCCATGGCCCAAGGCGCCGGGCGCTCGCGCTCGAAGAACGACGACAGATCACGCACAATGGCCTCCAACCGCTCGCCGCCGTCGATCCACTCGACGCGACCGGTTATGTGCACGGCCTCATAGTTCCAAGTCGGCACGGCCTTTCCGTGCTCAGCCTTCGAGGGATACCAAGTTGGCGTGACATAGGCCTCGGGGCCGCTGAGCACGATCAGCCCCTGCCCCGCGCCTTGCATCCACTGCGGATTGGCGCGGGCGAGATGGCCAGTGGCGATGCGATTTTCTGCGTCCCACAAAATCGGCATGTGCGTGCCGACAGGCGCACCATCATCGCCGATCGTGATGAGCACACCGGCCCACCGGCGCGCGAGGCGGGCGATGAGCGCGTCTGGATCATCCGTCGCGAAATGCGCGGGGGCGTACATCTCACTCCGCCGGCGTGGCGGCGGCCTGGTGGCGCGCAGCCCACTCCGCCTTCAGCGACGCGGATGTCTTGCGCGAGCCATCGGGACTCCAGCCAGGCGGGCCGAATGTGTAGCCGAGCACTTCGCGAAAGCTCTTGGCGTTGCGTACGTCGCGGAACATGCCGATCCATTCGTGAAACGCCACGCGGAACGGATTGAATGTGCCGAGCTGGCTGACGATGCCGTAGCGCAGCGGCTCTTTCTTATCTTCAGGGATGAAGGTGCCGAACAGGCGATCCCAGATGATCAGCACGCCGGCGTAATTCGCGTCGAGGTACACGGGATTGATGGCGTGATGGACGCGGTGGTGCGATGGCGTGTTCAACACCCACTCCAGCGGGCCCATGCGATCAATCAGTTCGGTGTGAATCCAGAATTGATAGATGAGGCTAAACGCCGAGAACATCAGCACCATCAGCGGCGGAAAGCCGATATAAACGAGCGGTAGCCAGAAAATGAAACTCAAGCCCAGCGTGCCGGTCCAAGTTTGGCGGAGCGCCGTCGTGAGATTGTAGTGCTGTGACGAGTGATGAACGATGTGGCTGGCCCAGAACCAGCGCCGTTCATGCGCGACGCGGTGAAACCAGTAATAGGCAAGGTCTTCCGCAAAGAAACAGGCGACGAGAACTGGCAGCGTCCAGCCGAGATCGAACAGGCGATACTCGTAGACGAGAAAGTACGCGCCGACCGCAAACGCGCCGAACAGAATGCCGAACACGCGATTACCGAGACCCATGGAAAGTGAGGTGGCGCTATCGATGACCTCGTAGCGCCCCTTCTTGGAAACTTTGGTGACGATCATTTCCAGAATGATCAGCAACACGAAGGCGGGCACTGCGAACGTTATGATCAGGCCGACATCGAACGGCGCGTAAAGGGCTGGATTGGCGGGCGCAGTCGTGGTCACGCGGCTTCTCCTTGGGCGAGCGCGGCGATCCAGGGCGGCGCTTCGCCAAGTTTCAAATGTAGCGGCGGATAGCCAATATCGGCAAACGCTACGCTGAGCTTGCCGCGCTTGAGCTTCACGCGCGCGGTCGATGCCGGGGCGACACGGGTGGAGACATCCGCGCCCATGACGCGCGCGATCATCAACTTGCCGCTACGCAAGCGGGCGAAAGCCGCGCGCTTGTTGGGGGCAATCACCGCTGCGTCCACCGCGTCGCCCTCATAGGTGGCCAGGGCCGCGAGCGATGCGTCGTCAAGTGCCGCGCGGGCGCGGAAGCCCAGCGCGAAGGCAACGGCGACCATGAAGGCCACGACGCCGGCCGACGCGGCTGTAATAATCCACTCGTTCAACCGACAAGCCCCAGAACGAGCACCAGGAGAAAGAAAACCGAGGCGATGATGACGGCAAACGTCATCATGAAGAACGTGCGCCAAAGCGCCGAGAACCAGCCAAGCGCATACGCGCCCTTGAGCTGGAAGAAGGTATGAACCGGCAACGCGACCAAAAGCAGCGCGTTGGAGAAAAAGATCATGAAGGCCGCGTTGCCACCTATTGCCGCTGCGCCAAGCATCAGGGCCATGAAGATCACGCAGGCAAAAGAGAGCGCATAGAGCGCATAAACGACGTGATCATAGAAGGTGACGCCCCGCTTCCATAGGAAGAGCAACGCGATAAACGGGAGCGACAACGGCGCCAACAGGAACGAGAATTTCGAGGCTGCTTCCTGTACGCGATAGAGCGCGAGATCGGGGTTGCGCAGGCTCTGCTCCATGCGCTCGTCCAGATACGGATTGCCCGTATTGACGTTCAGTTCGCCGCTTTCGACGGCTGCACTCATTTGGTCCTGCCAACGACCGTTTGCGCCGTCGATCTGTGTATCTTCTCCGACGGAAATGCCGACTGTGGTGCTCACGGAGTTCTCCGCGGGTGGTGCATCTGCGTCGGGCGCGGCGGCGTCGGGCGCAGCGGTGTTGGGCGCAGCGGTGTTGGGCGCAGCGGCGTCGGGCGCAGCGGCGTCGGGCGTCGTCGGCGCAGAAGCGGGAGCGCTCGGATCAGCAGCTTCTGACTCTACGACGTCGCGCTGCGCCTCAAGCTGAGCCTCAAGACGCGCAACGGCGGCTTCCGCACGCGCCACGGCGCCTTCGGCAAGACCAACAGCAAGGCCCTCAGGCTCGTTCGGATCGGGATTGGCCCGCGCTTGTTCCAATTCTGCGCGCGCTTCGGCAAGATCGGCGCGGGCCTCGTCCAAATCTTCCTGCGTAATTTCCATCGCGTCGCCGAAGCCGTTGCCGAACTCAGCGCCGCCGACCCACGAGAACACGAAGAAGAGCGCAAACACGCAGAGCAGAAACGTCGCCAGCGGCGAGATGTAGCGCGCGCGTTTGCCGTAGATGTAATCGCGCGTCAGCGTGCCGGGGCGGAAGAGCACCATCGGCAGCGTGCGCCACGCCTTGGTGTCGAAGTGGAAGAGGCTGTGCAGGAACTCGCCGCCAAGTTGGGTGAGCTTGCGAAGCGGGCGACCGTTCTGGCCGCACTGCGCGCAGAACGGACCTGTGAGTTGCGCGCCGCAATTGAGGCACGGCCCCTCGGCTGGCCCCTGGCCTTCCCGGCCCTCGATCACGCCAGCGACTGCACCTGCCGTGGCCAGCGCGCCTGCTGCTTCAATTTCACCGCTCATGGGTTGGGATTCTCCCGCGTGGCGGGTTCCCGATCAAGCCCGCGCGTCGCGCCGGGAGGCGCCGCCGGCCCGGGTTTCGTCTTCGGGGGCATTGATGAAGCCGTATGAGGAGCGTGCGACCGCCATCGGCTCGCGGCGCGCCGCGGCAGCCGGGGGCGCTTTCATGGCGTCCGCCGTTACCGCCATCATGCCTTCGCCCTCCAGGGCTAGGGTAGCCAGGCCCTCGGCCTCCTCGATGGTCCGGGCCCAGACATAAACCGCGACGACCGCGGACTCGTGGCGCTTCGGCCAGTTTTTGGCGCGCCGGTCGAGCCGCGCTTCGACAACCACCCGCCAGAACGGCATCGGCGCACGCACGATCTTAGAGCGGTAGAGGAAAGCCCAGAGCCCGCTCAGACCGCGCTTCAGTCTCACGAATTCCACTCCGGTTTGCGCTTCTCAAGAAACGCGGCGAGCCCGTCACGACCTTCCGTCGAAGCGCGGCGCTTGGCAATCCTGTGCGCTGTTTCTCGGAGCAACTCGTCGTCGATGACGTGTCCGGGCGCCAATTGCGCAGGCAAAACTTGGTTCCGCAAGCGCGTGACGTCGTCGGTGAGGTGGCGAATGAGCGCCTTCGAATCCGCCACGGCCCCAGGCGCCGCAGCCAGCGCCAAATCGGACAAATGCTCCATCATCGTCTTCAAGTCCGCTTCAGCGGCGACGCTGTATTGGACGAGGCCGATCTTTTCGGCGTACTCGCCATCAAAGCCTTCAGCTGTCGCAAACAGGGCGCGCGCCATACGCGGCCCGATCGCCTCGACCACGTAGGGCGAGATCGTTGCAGGCGTGAGCCCCAATCGAACTTCGCTGAAGCGGAACTTCGCGTCCTTCACCGCCACCGCGACATCGCATGCGGCCACCAACCCTGCTCCGCCTCCCATGGCTGCGCCGTGCACGAGCGCGACGGTAAGCTGTGGCAGGTCATGCAAGTGCTTCAGCATGCGGGCGAGCGCCAGCGCATCCTCTTCGTTGTCGCCCTGCGTGCGTTCGCCGCCGCGGCGCATCCAGTCGATGTCGGCCCCGGCGCAGAATGTCTCGCCCGCTCCGCGAATGAAAACGGCACGGACATGCTCGGCGCCTTTGAGCGTCTCGAAATGCTCCGCCAGATTGGCAATCATGAGTTCGTCGAACGCATTGCGCTTTTCGGGACGATTCAGCGTGATGACCGCGATCCCTTCAAGCGACACTTCGAGCAGGACGGGATCGGGGGCGAGGGTCATATTTAGCTTCCTAGAGCTTGCGCGAGCGCTTGCGGGCGCTCGGCTTCGGGCGTCTCGAACAGTTTGAGCATCTGCACGCCCGCAAAGAAATACTCAAAATCCTCAGGCGGCTCCGCCTGTTCAATAAGCACAGGCACGAGCCGCTTTTGATAGCGGTCGGCCAAATAAATCTCGCGCTTCACATGATCGCTTTCGAACGCCGCCTGTGAACACATAACGACAACGCGCGGCGACGCTTTGATCGCGCGCACAATTTCGCCAGCCCAGCCATCGCCTGCAACAATCCCTTGCTGATCGAGCCAGAAGCGCTTTCCGAGTTGCTTCGCCGCTTCAATCACCGGGAGCACCACGCCTTGGTTGGCGCGGGCGTAAGACACGAACACGGCGTCGCCCACGGCGATTGGCTTTTCAGCGCGTGGCGCCTCCGCCTTGGGCGCGCGCTTTACGAACCGTTTGACGAGGCGGCTCGCGAGCAAAGCGAAGACTGCAAACGTCGCTACGATCGAAAGCAGGAAAAGCCACTCCGTGATACCGCTCGGCAAGCCATAACGCGTGCCAAATCCATCGATGCCGGCGCGAAGTTCCGGCCAGCCGCCAGGCGTCGGTCCGATGCGATTGACGAGCCAAATCGAGATCGTCGCGGCAAGCGCCAGCAAGCCGGGCAGCGCAAGCAACGGCAAGACAATCGCACCGAGGATGGAGCCACTTTCTTTCTTCGGGCTCGGCGGCTGGCTTGTCTCGCTACCAGCACGCCCGGCGGGCGCGCGGAGTTTCTCACGGATGGCGTCAGCAACCTCCATCCACTTGAACTCGCGCTGCGCCTCGAAGCTTGCGTCAATGGCAGGCAGGTCACGCAAGCCCACGGGCGCGATGCCATGATCGAGCTTCACGATGATCAAGCGCCCATCGCTCCAAGCGTCGAGCGCACGCTGCTCCAAGCGCAGTCGCGCTGTCGCGAAAGTCAGCGCTTGCGACACTAAAAGCACAAGAACGTCGCCGCCCTGGACAGGGCGCTGGGCGGTTTGGCCGTCGTCGAGCTCAGCGAACTGCCCGCGGCGCTCGATCACTCTCTCCAGCGCTTCGGCGGCGTTTCGGTCAGCGGGCGCGTGCGAGATGAATACAGTCATGAACGCCGTCTTAGCATGGGGCGTCATCAGGGGAATGCCACAAGCGGCTGTGGACATTGCGCCTTAACGAAGCCGCTCTATCCTGAGAGCTTACAGGTTCTTTAATGAAGCCCAGCCTCGCCGACTTTCCGTTTCTCGACTCCGCGCCGCGCGACCTCCTGCTCGCGATGGACGCGGTGTCGGAATGGTTTTCGCTGCCCGCCGGGTGGTCCCTTCTCAGCGCCGGTGAGCCGCCGGAGGGCGTCTATTTCCTCGTCAGCGGGTCGCTCGCCGCATTCCGGCCTGTTGATCGCGGCGGCCACCAATTGCTCGGTTACATCCGGCCTGGCGAACCCGTCGGCGAAATGGCGATGATCGCACGCGAACCGCACAGCGCGAGCGTCTACGCAATCCGCGACAGCGAAATCCTGCGACTTTCACCGGCGGCATTCGAAATGCTGGTGCATGCGCATCCGGCGATGATGGAGCACATCGCGCGCTTGATGCTGACACGTGCACGCGCCGGCAACAAACCCAGCCCCCGCGCCGATCCGAAAATCTATGCTTTCATCTCGACGTCGCCGACGATTGATCTCAAACTGCGCGCGCGCACCCTGCAAGCAGCTTTGAAGCGGCTTGGCGCGCGGGCGACAATCATCACGGACGAAGACGCGCCTGCGCTGAGTGACGGCATGAACAGCGCATGGTTCGATGCGCTCGAAGCCAAGAATGACGCGGTCTTCTTGCTGACGCCGATCGCGGACACGCCGTGGTTTCGCACCTGCATCCGCCAGGCTGATCGCATCTGGTATTTCGCACGCGCGGACGCGCGGCCCTCGACGCCGCTTTTGCCGCCGGAAGAACCATCTCCGGCGCGGCAGTTCCGGTTGGTCGATGTCGTTTTGTTACACCACGGCATGGATCGCAAAGCCGCGACGACCGATGAATGGCGCACAGCCTGTGAGGCATCGCGCCTCTTCCACTGGCGCGGTCTTGAAGATGATGACGCCGCACGGCTCGCACGCGTTATCGCGCGCAGATCTGTTGGATTAGTGCTTTCCGGCGGCGGCGCGCGCGCTTATGCGCATATCGGCGTTATCCGGGCTTTACGCGAAGCGGGCCTGCCGTTCGATGTCATCGGCGGCACCTCGATGGGCGCAGTCGTCGCTGCTTGCGCCGCGATGGGCTGGGACGACAACGAAATCGAGACGCGCATTCGTAAGGCGTTCGTCGAGAGCAATCCGCTTGGCGATTACATGCTTCCGGTTGTCGGTTTTGTCCGCGGCAAGCGCGTCGATGATCGGCTGCACGAGCACTTCGGCGAGACACTGATCGAAGATCTCGAAATGCCCTTCTTTGCGGTATCGACCAATCTCGTCGCAGGCGCCGTTCGCGTACATCGCGCAGGCTTGCTGCGCCGGGCGCTGCGCGCCTCAATCTCGCTGCCGGGCATTCTACCGCCCGTCGTCGAAGGCGATCACGAATTGCTCGTCGATGGCGCGGTGCTGAAAAACTTTCCCGTCGATGTGCTGAAAGATATGCATCGCGGCCCGATCATCGGCGTCGATGTCGCACGGCGTGACGGCATCGATCTGGAAGACTTTCGCGATCCGCCAGGCTTTTTCGGCTGGGTCGCCGCGCACGGGTTCCAAGCAGCGCCGCCGATCGCATCATTGCTGATGCGCGCCGCGACACTCGCCGTTGACCCCTGGGAAGGACGCTCAGGCGCCGATCTGCTGATCGCACCGGAAATGCCGGACATCGACATGCGCGATTGGAAGCGTTTCGACGAAGCTGTGACGGCAGGCTACGAATCCGCCGTCGCTGCGTTGCAGCGTCCGCATGGTTTGTTCAACGCGCCCGAGAGAGATGCGATCGCAGATCTCACCGGCACTGCACTTGAAAGCGCCGATTAGGCTGGCGCCACGCGCTTGCGCCGCTATCTTCGCCCCCGACTCAGGGGTCGAGATGCGAATTTTCATATTAGTGGCCGCGCTGGCGCTAGCAGCGTGCGGCGCGCGCGAGACAGTGACGGCTGGCGAGGGTTGTGCGCGTGAAGCGGCGCATGAGCTGACGTGGACCAGCGAAAGCGCGCCCGACACGATCACGACACGCTCTGATGGCCCCTCCTGCGCGCAAGCGGTGGTGACGTTCACAGCGCGCAACGCCGCCGGCGATCCGCTCTGGACGTTCGCATCAACCTATTACGATCTCACCGCCGGCGGTTTGCCGCCTGAGGATGCGCCGCCGGTAACCGAAGAGCAGATGGACACGTTTCTTGCCGGTTGGGCTAACGTAACCGTGACCACCTCCAACACTCTGCCTGAATGGCGCGAGGGTGTTCCGACACTCACGGAAAGCGCTGCCACCTTCGCCTACGATACGCCATTCGAACGCGAAATTTATGAGATGCTGCGCGCGCGCGATCTGCGCATGATCTGCTACGCGGCGGCGGCGGAAGCGACGCAATGCTTGGTGGTTGATCCCGCCACCAACGCACCAACCATGATCGTTGCGTACGGACCGTGAGGCTCGTTGCACTCCTCGCCCTGTTCGCGCTCGCAGCGGCTTGCACGCCGCGGGCTACAGATTGCAACGTCAATGTCACGCGCGAACTGGAGTTTGCTGGCGCGACCGTAGCCTTGCGCGCCGAAACGCAAGGACCGAACTGTCACCAAGCCATCGCGCTCTACACCATCCGCGATGAAGCCGGCGATCTCATCTACGCATGGACGACGCCGCTGCAGCGTGGCTTCGGCGATGTGTTCGCGGCCGAGCCGGACGAGCATTTGCAGAGCTTCCTCGAACGATGGGCCGAGCCCGCCGTGCTGACGACAGCATCAACGCCGGCATGGTCCGAACTCGAGGTCGGCCAAACGACGCTCGATCAACTCACCTATAACGACATCCGCGCCCGCGAACTGCCGATGTTGTGCCATTATTCAGGAACATCACGTGAGGCGTGCGTGTTTTGGGAACCAGCGGCGGGCGCCGCGGGCCACCTGTTTGACCGCATCGCCGAGGAGACACCGGAATGATCAAACGCTTGAGCCTGGCTGCTTCTGTGTTGGCGATTGCTGCGTGCACGCCGCCTGCTGAAGAAACGCCGACTCAAGACGTATCCGCGACGGCGCCAATCGGGGCTGCGCCCGCCGGGTGCTTTGCGGAAGCTTCACGCGATTGGTCAGCGGTGGGCAGCCAGTATTATGTGATCGAGGCGGAAGCGAGCGGCGCAAACTGCGGCGCAGTCACCGCCACGATCCGCATCACGACAAGCGAAGGCGCGGTGTTGTTCGAACGCCCCTATCCGACATCACAAGTAAGCCTGGCGTTCGCACCGAACAGCGACCAATCGCGCCTACGAGAAGAACTCGATGCATGGACGCAGAACACAGCCGAGCAGCAAAGCGCCGATTGGCTCCCCGCTTGGCCAGCGCGCGCTGATCGTCCGCCAAACTTCCAGCCTGCAGAGGGCGTGACGCGTCAAACATACGAAGCGGCGCGTGGCAATCAGAGCGCGCTCTTTTGCTATCCTGATGGCGGCGAGAGCAATGCATGCGTAGCACTTGCCGGCACGACGGCGACATTGCTTGGCTCGCTGACGCCCGAGCGGCTTTAGTCAGCGGTAGGTTCGTAGCGCAGGAGTGTGATGGCGCGGTCAGCGGTGAGCTGAGCTTGGCAGGAGGCGAACTCCACCTGTGCGCCGGAGCCCATACCCCAGCGCTGGACGCGATAGCTGCATTCTTCTTCGCGGTACACGCTCCAAGCCGCTTGCGTTTCGGCGAGCGCAGGCGCGAGCTCGACATTCCCAGCGGCAAGGCGCGCGAGCGATTCATCCATGATACGCGCCCATCCGTCGCCCTCGGCGCTTAGGCACATCACCATGCCGGACGTGGTCTCGCCGAACGGCGCGTCGAAACACGGCTGCGTTATCACGCCCTGACAGGCGCGCAGCGCCTCCGCTTGATGGTCGGCAGCCTCAACGCAGTGAAGCAGCGGCGAGGCATCGATCTCATCGACATCCGCCAGAGCCGGGCTCAATGGCGCCCACGCCAGGATCAAGGCTAACAACAACCGCCGCATTTTCGCCTCCCTGTGTCAGCGTTGAGCGTATGATACGCCAGAAGCAGAGCGTTCTAACCATGACGCTTGCGCTTGCGCGTTCTGCCCCTATCTTCTTCCCCATCACCGGCGATCGGCGTCGGCTTAGTAGAAAAGGAGGTGATCCATGTCTCATTGTCACTCGCTAGGGGCAAGATTGCAGGCAGAGGTCACCTTGAGCGAACGCTCCTCGGTGTAAGCCTGTTTTTTCAGTCCCGCTAAAGCGTGAACTGACAATGGAAGGGTCGTGCCGTGAACCGGTGCGGCCCTTCGGTCGTTTCAGCGCGACGCGCGTTTCTTGGCGACCTTCTTCGTCACGGTCTTCTTGGCGGCGTTCTTAGCGCGGGTCTTCGCCGCCTTCTTGGCGGCCTTCTTCCGCGCGGCCTTCTGCGCTGGGATGGGGCTATCCTCGACATAGTCGGGCTTTCCCTTCCGCTTGGTCGAGGCGAACTCGTCGAGCTGCTTTTCACTCATCGATTTGTACATCTGTCGCGACGCGCCTTTGAGCGCCGACGGCTTGGCGTCGCCACGTTTGGCGGCGAGCGCAGCGCCTGCTGCTTTTTGCTGTGCTTTGGATTTGGCGGGCATGTGACACTCCTGCGTGAGGATAAATCACGCAGACCACGCGCCGTTCCCAAAAAAATGAGGGACGGGATTGCTCCCGCCCCTCAAGGCTCACCAGCATAAAGAAAAAGCTTACGCGGCGTTCGGACGGCGAAAGCCGGCGATGGCCATCAGCACAGCTGCCGCACCCGGAGTGGCAACCGCGCCGCCAGCGATCAGTTCGATCGTATCGCCCGTTCCGGCGAACAGAAGCGAACCGCCGAGCGCGACAAGCGCCACACCGAAAAGAAAGAGTGCGATCAGGCCAACGCTCTCAAAATCCAGCTCCGGCAGGCGAAAGGCGTTGCGGCGCACTTTGCCAAGGTGGCGGTCGATGTTCGGCTTGGCCGTGGATGGCATGAAGTTGAAAGAAGGAAAGCGTGGCTTGGCGGTTTCGCTCGCCATTGCGTCAGCATGGGCGCGGCGCGTGGCTTCCCGGATCGTATCAAGCGAACGCGCCACAGGCTTTGCGTGCGCAGTGACGATCTCGCCCTCGTCTTCAGTGCTCTCCGGCGGCACGACTTGCGTCAGCAACAAGGCTTCAGTTTGCGGCTCGGACTTCAAAATTTCAGTCAGACGCGCGGCCAGATCCTGCACCGGTTGTGCAACCGGAACCGAACCGACAGCAGGCGCCGCTGCAAACTTAATGGGCGCGCCAAGGATCGAGGCGGCATGATCGAGCTTCGCGCGAACGAACACAGACGGCGCGGCGTCCACTTCGATGTCCTTCATGAACAACGCCTTCTCAGCCGCTCGGCGGCCGACAAGCGCGTCAACGACTTCAAGCTCGCCGCCGACGTCAGACTTACGCCACGCATCCATCGCGCACGCAGCAGCGATAAAGTCACCGGCATTCACGCGGCGCAGCACTTGGCTTTGCTCAAACGCTTCCGCGCCTACAGAGAAAGCGAAGGAGACGAGTGCATCGAATTGCGCTTGGCTGAGGGGGGCCGTAACGCGCGCGCTCACGAGGCGCTCAGTCGGCGCAATATCGATCGCCAGCAGCTGCGCTGCTTCTTCTTGCGACAGCGCCTCACCGGCTTGGCCAACCCGTACGTGACTATAGCCCACCACCCAATTGCCATCCGGCAATTGCGCGGGTTCGGCGCGGAAGCCTTCGTGGCGCTGGATGAGCGCGAGGCCTTCGGCGGAAATCGAGTACGTCATGGGCTGCCTTTCGGGGCTTAAACTTCTGCCGCCCGTCCGGGTTTGAAACGCCCGGCCTCGCGGCTTTCCCCTTTCAGGCAAGTGCGGCGCCAACCGCGCCCCGGTTGGGTGAACGGCTGTTAGCGATGAACGCCATTCGTCGCCGCGCCGGTTGACTTCGACGCTTACAAGCGTAATCCTTTGCATATTACAGGTGTAATCATGCGGATCAGCGCAGCCGAAAGTCTCGTTATGGAAGCTCTCTGGCGGCAGAGCCCCCAGAGCGCTGAAGACATCGTCGCCGCCGTCGGCCCAGACCAGAACTGGGCGGACAAAACGGTGCGGACGCTCATTAACCGATTACTGACCAAAGGGGCCATCTCAGCCGAGCGCGAAGGCCGCCGCTACCTCTATTCGCCCGCCATCGATCGCGCCGATTATGTGCAGACCGAAAGCCGCGGGCTGGTCGATCGCCTCTTCGATGGCAAGCTGGCGCCGCTCGTCTCGCACTTCGCCGAGACCAAGCAGCTCAGCGCCGACGACATCGCCGACTTGAAGCGCCTGATCGCGGAGCTCGAAGACGATGCTCAGTGAGGCGTTCGCGCTCTTCAATGAACCCATGATCATCGCCGCAGCAGCGCTTGGTCTGGTGTTCGCTCACTTCCTGGCGGCGGAGGTCGACGATGGCTTCTGAGTGGATTGAACTTCTTCTGCGCGCGAACGTGGCGCTTGCGGCGGGCATCGCGCTTGTCATGGTGCTTCGGCCGATCGTGCGAAAGCGCTTCGGCGCCCGCATCGGGTACGCGCTTTGGCTTCTGCCGCTTGCAGCAACTGCGATGTGCTTCGCACCGGCGCGCGTTGAACATGTTGTGCTTGAGCCCATTACCGCAACCGCCGATCTCGGTTCGCCCGGTATCGTGACATCGGCCGAAGCCGCCGCAACGCAGCCGCCCTATCTGCTTTGGGCATGGATCGCCGGCGCCATCGTCAGCGTCGTCGTGCTCGCTATGCGCCAGGCACGCTTTACGATGGCGCTGGGGAGGCTCAGCAAACGCGACGATCTTGGCCGTCATGTCCGCGCCGCTGAAAGTTGCGAACACGGTCCTGCCGTTATCGGCGTCTTGCGTCCGATCATCGTAACGCCGGCGGATTTCGAACAGCGTTTCGACGCTGAGGAGCGACGGATCGTGCTCGCGCACGAGCGCGCACACTTGGCGCAAGGCGATCCTTGGATCAACGCGCTGGTTGTGCTGCTGCAGTGCGTGAACTGGTTCAACCCGTTTGTGCACATCGGCGCGCGCGCCCTGCGCATCGACCAAGAACTTGCCTGCGACGCCACCGTCCTCGCGCAAAGCGATGGCCTGCGTCGGCGCTACGCCGAAGCCATCCTCAAGACACATATCGCAGCCGCCGTACCCATCGGCTGCAGCTGGCCCCCGTCAGACCTCAATGCCCTGAAGGAGCGCATCTCCATGCTGAAACGCAATCTGCCCTCACGTACGCAAACGTTGATTGGCGGCGTAGCCGTAATCGCCATCACCGCCGGCGTCGCAGCCGCCGCTTGGGCGGCGCAGCCAACGCGCGTCGTCACCACCATCGCATCATCGCAAGAAGCGCCAGCGACTGTCATGCTGGCTGACGCCGACGCAGAGGCGACTGCCGATCTGGAGTCGCTGGACGCGCTGCACGCTCTCGCTTCGCTTGAATCGCTGGGGTCACTAGAGACGCTGGCTTCACTTGAGTCACTCAGCGCACTCTCAGCATTGGAAGCACTCCCAGAGGATCATGAACTCGAAGGCCGCGGCGTCCACGTCATGCGCGATGGCCGTACCGTCCGCTACGAAGACCTCTCTCCGGAAGAGCGCGCTGAAGTGCGTCGCGAATTGGCCGAGGCCCGCGAGCACATCCGTGAAGCCCGCGAGGCTTCAAACGAAGCGCGCGCCGAAGCACGCGAACGTGCAGCCGAGGCGCGCGAGGCGGCTCAGGAAGCTCGCGAAGCAGCGCGCGCCGCTCAGCACGCTCGCGGTGACGACCAGCGCGAGGCCGAACGTGAAGCCCGCGAAATGCATTTGGAAGCGCTGCAAGAGGAACGCGAAGCGCGCGCGGAAGCCGCTCAGATCCGGGCAGAGGTTATGGCGGAGATGCGTATTGCAATGGCCGAGATGGAGCGCGAGCTTGCGCAACTCGGCCCGCAAGAGCGCGCCTATGCCCGCGATGCCCTGCGTGAAGCGCATAGCGAGATCGCGCGAGAACTCAGCGATGCGCGTCGCCGTGGCGATGCGGACGAAATCCAGGCGCTGGAAGCCGCTGAACAAGCTCTGCGCGGCGCCGCCCACGACTAACGCGTGAGACGCAAGTGTTGCGAAAGGCCAGCCGCCACCGGCTGGCCTTTTTGTTTGCGCGCTCAGCGGAGAAGGATAAGCGTCGCCAAACCGAGGAAGGCTAGGAAGCCCACGATATCGGTCACGAAGGTCACGAACACGGAAGACGAAACTGCAGGGTCCGCGCCGGCGCGGCGCAGCGTGAGCGGCACAAGAATGCCGGCCAGCCCCGCGCAAGCGAAAGTGATCAGCACCGCGCAGGCGATCGAGACGGCGAGCAAGACGTTGTGAAACCAGAGCATCACAACGCCGGCAAGCAGAACGGCGAAGATCAAGCCGTTGGAAATGGCCGTCATCGCTTCGCGCAAGATGTAGCGCGGCGCACTGCTCTCAGTGAGATCGCGCGCGGCAATGGCGCGGACGGCGACCGCGAGCGCCTGAGTGCCGGCGTTACCCCCCATCGAGGCGACGATTGGCATCAGAACGGCGAGCGCAACGAGTTCAGTAATTGATGTCTGAAAGGCGCTGATCACCGTCGACGCGACGATCGCGGTGCCAAGATTGACGAAGAGCCACGGCGCGCGCGAGCGCACAGACTTGGCGACGCTATCGGTTTGCGCGGCCTCGCTGACGCCGGCGAGCTTGAGCAAGTCTTCCTCGCTCTCTTCGCTGATAACATCGACGATATCGTCAACCGTCACCATCCCGGTGATACGGCCCGCACCATCGACAACGGGCGCCGACGCCATGTGATATTTCTGGAACGTCTGGGCCATCTCTTCCTGGTCCATCTCTGGGCGGATCAGAATGAGCGGTGCGCGCATGATGTCGCGCAACGGCGTCTCGCGCCGGGCCCGGATGAGGCTCGATACGCGCACGGCGCCAATCGGACGCATGGCGGCGTCTACGATGTAGATCTCGAAGAACTCGTCCGGCAATTCGTCGGCCTGATCGCGCATGCGGTCGATCACGCCGCCGACGGTGTCGCCCTCGTGCGCGGCGACGTATTCGCGCTGCATGAGACGGCCGGCCGTCTCTTCTTCGAACGAGAGCGCTTCTTCGACGGCCAGACGCGTGTCTTCGTCGGCGGCGGCGAGGACTTCGCCGAGTTGTTCTTCGTCAATGTCGGCGGCGACCGCCGCGGCGTCATCGGTATCGAGTTCGCCAAGCGCGCGGCCGACATAATCGGACGGCAGTTCGGGCAGGATTTCCTCGCGCCGCTCCCAATCGAGTTCCGCGAGGAACTCGACCGGCAAGTGTCGGCCGACCATGCGGGCTATGGTACGCGCCGTCTCAAGCGGCACGTGTTCCATCACGTCGGCCAAATCGGCGGGATCGAGATCGGCCAACTGGCGGCGCAGCGCTGGCCAATCGTGATCGCCAGCGGACGCAATGATGCGAACGATGAAGCCCGCATCTTCGGAAGGGACGGCACGCGTTTGCTCTGCCGCCGTATCGGTCTCGTCGTTCATCGGCGGGGGCTTCGCTGTTGTGAATGGTGATGGGTTCGTACCCTCTCCAAACGCCGCGTCGCGGCGAACGTCAACCCCTTGGCGCACGCAAACGACATCGAAAATGCGCCATCGGCGGCATTTCTCGCCTCGAGAAACGCCGTGGGGTGATCGCATAATTGGGATGAGCGCGGTCAGCGGGAATCGGCCAACGCCACATCTGGCGCGCATTGCGCACGGCACGGCTCGGCGCAGGCGATCGGATCGAGGATGCGCAGGCGCGTCAGGCCGCAGCGCAGCCGGCGCAACGCG
Source organism: Hyphomonadaceae bacterium (assembly GCA_019753105.1). GTDB lineage: Bacteria > Pseudomonadota > Alphaproteobacteria > Caulobacterales > Aquidulcibacteraceae > Vitreimonas. The sequence continues at coordinate 100,690 of JAIELJ010000002.1, read as the reverse complement.
CACGCGACGTGTTTCTCCAGATCGCGGATAACGCAGAGGATCGCATAAAGCCGCGACGGAAAATCGCGTCCGCGCATGGCGGCGACCAAGAGGGCGCGATGGCGTTCGTGCGGTTGAAGATCGGCTAGTTTTTCAGGCGGCGGTGTAGGATCGTCGGTTCTGGGGTCGTCCTCGGGTGACCAAGGAGACGATCATGAAAGCTACACCGCTCGTTTGGACTGGCCGCGCTTTAAGTGCGCTGTTCGTGCTGTTCATGCTAGGCGCGTCGGTTGCGCCGAAACTGATGGGCATGCCGATCGCGGAGGAGACGCTGACAGGCCTCGGCTGGCCGCCGGGGCATGCGTTCTGGATCGGGATCGTCGAACTGGTTCTGGTGCTGCTCTATGTCTATCCGCGCACCAGCGTGCTCGGCGGCGCGCTGTTCATGGCGCTCTTCGGAGGCGCAATGGCCACCCACATCCGCGCCGACAGCCCCCTCTTCAGTCACACGCTCTTCGGCGTGTATCTCGCGCTCTTCATGTGGGGCGGCTTGTGGCTGCGCGATGAAAAATTGCGCGGTATGTTTCCATGGCGGCGCAGCTAGTCGCACGCGGATATGACCACGTTCCACGCCCTCCTCGCCAATACGCTCGTCGCCAGCATCACGAACTTTACGGTGTGGTTCGCCGTAACATTCTGGGTGTTTCTCGAAACGCAGTCTGTGTTCGCGACGGGACTGATCGCCGGGATTTATCTGGTGTTGACCGGCGCGCTCGGCATTTGGTTCGGCAGCTTGGTCGATCACCATCGCAAGAAACGCGTGATGATCGGCTCAAGCTGCGCATCACTCGCTTTCTACGCCACAGCCCTAGCGATCTGCCTGATCACGCCAGAGCAGACGCTTGCAAACGTCGCGGATTGGCCGCTCTGGCTGTTCATCTTCATCGTCATGCTGGGGGTGATCGCGGGCAACCTCCGCACCATCGCGCTCCCAACGATCGTTACCATGCTGATCCCCGCCGATCGGCGCGACAAAGCCAACGGCTTGGTCGGGATGGTCACGGGAATTGGCTTTCTGACGACGTCGGCGGTCAGTGGTTTTCTTGTGGCGTGGGGCGGCATGGAGGGCACGCTGGCCTTCGCAATGCTGTTCTCGCTGTTGGCGATCGCGCATCTTTTGAGCGTCAAGCTCGAGGAGACCCTGCCCACGAGCGCAACGGACGGTCCTAATCGCGTGGACTTGCGTGGCACGATCAAGGTCGTGGCAGGCATTCCCGGGCTCTTCGCGCTGATTCTTTTTGCGGCGCTCAACAACTTGCTCGGCGGCGTGTTCATGGCGCTGATGGACGCCTACGGATTATCGCTGATGCCGGTGGAGCACTGGGGGTTGTTGTGGGCCTTCGTCTCGACGGCCTTCATCTTGAGCGGCTTGCTCATCGCGAAAACCGGCCTCGGCAAAAATCCGCAGCGCACTCTTTTGCTGGTGAACCTGGTGGTCTGGGCGGTCGCTGCGATCTTTACGGTGCAATCGTCGATCCCGCTGCTGGCCGCGGGCTGTTTCATCTGGCTCTTTCTCGGCCCCTATGCGGAGGCGGCTGAGCATACGTCGCTGCAGAAGGTCGTGCCGTTTGAGCGCCAAGGCCGCGTCTTTGGATTTGCGCAATCCGTGGAGCAGACCGCATCACCGCTCACTGCATTCTTGATCGCGCCGCTGACCCAGTTTGTGTTTATCCCGTTCATGACGACGGGCGCTGGCGCGGAGGCGATTGGAGATTGGTACGGCGTTGGTCCCGAACGCGGCATCGCGCTCGTCTTTACAGTCGCCGGGCTACTCGGCGTTGTCGTGACGATCGCGGCGTTCAATTCGAAATACTACCGCGAACTGAGCGCGACCTACGCATCATCGCGGGAGGGGCTCAGATGAACCTTACTCCGCGAACCGAGCGCTATGGGTGCTCTCGCCTCCTGCGCACCAATGCGGACGCGCGACGGTTACGACATGTTTGACAACGTCACCACAAGCGCTTGTTGGCGAACGCCTTGCCTGAGCCCGACTTGAGATAACGTTCGAATTCGAGCGCCTTCTTTTCAGTGTCGAAGGCAAAATACGAAACGAGCCGCCAAGGTCGGTATTTTGAGGTGTGTGGAGAGTCGCCCTTGTTGTGCGCCTTCAGCCTCGCCTGCACGTCGGTCGTGAACCCAGTATAGCGCTGATCCGGGCGTGCTTCGCTTATGAGCAGGTAAACATAGAACATGGCTAAGTCTTACGCCTTGGAGCGCGGCCCGCCATCCGAAGCTCGCGTGTGGCGGGCGCAGCCCTCCTACGCCAAGGCTTCGGAGGGCATCCTTACTCTCGCTTCGCGAGCGTAGGATGGTGCGCTCGAGAGGACTCGAACCTCCACGATGTTACTCGCTGCCACCTCAAGGCAGTGCGTCTACCAATTCCGCCACGAGCGCATGTCTGAAGGGGTGTGAGCCCGCTTCGGTAGAATGAGGGCGCGGGGTTAGCAGACCCGCTTCCAACGAACAAGGCCCGGAGCGACGCTCCGGGCCTTGGGTTTTCATATCCTGGGCAGCGAGCCGCCCGGGGGCCGCTTATTGGCTGCCAACCTCAGAGATGTTGAGCTGAGCCGGCTGCAGCGAAGCGTTGCCGTAGGTGCCCACCCAGATCTCGTAGCGGCCGCTTTGCGGGGTATTGAAACGGACCATCGGGTTGAGGCCGTTCACGCCGCTATCGTCGTCACAATACCAGGTGCCGTCCGGCGCGTTGACCACGAGGGTCGTGTCAGCGCCCGAGGCGACCGAAAGGATGAGCGGATAGCCGCCGGCCTGATAGTTCAAGCGAACGTCCGGCGCATTGGTAATGAAGCCGCGGCAGGAGGAGCTGATCGCCCGCTGAGCGTCGATATCGCCGCCCGACTGCAAGTTCACGACCTGCGGGTCCGGCATGAAGCCAGCGTTCAGATTGATGGTGCCGTAGTTCGGCTGGGCGTTGAAATCTTGCGCCGTTGCGATGCCGGCCGTTGCGACAGCAGCCAGCGCCGCGCCAGCGGCGACGATACGAGCGAGTGGCGACATGAGTTGTATTCCCCGGTTTTGCGCGCGTCGGGCTCTGACGCGCACGATGACGATGGCGTCCCGCGCCTGAGCCGAACATGAACAGACGGATAATCTTTCGTCCAGCCCGAAAATCGGGGTGGACGTGAAATTTTATGCCGCAGCGTTGAATTCGTGAACGTCTGCAGGCTCGGTCACCGTAATGCAGAGGCGATCACCCTGAATGGTTATCTCCCCGCGGGCGATCGGATGGCCGTTGGCCAGGATCCAAAGTTCGTCGGTTTCCTTGGTATCGAGCGGAATAACCGCGCCGCGACCCATACGCAAAAGCTGCTGCATCGGCATGTGACAGCGCCCGAGCACAACCGCTAGTTCGACCTGCACATGATGCACTTGGGTTTTCTGAGACACGCGACGACCCCATCTGATTCTGCTCTAGTCGAACCTGAAAGGGTTGCGGGGCGGTGAACGAAGCAAAGCGCATCGGTTGGGCGATCTCACCAGGGCTCACTGAATACGAGCCGGCGGTCGCCGCGATGGAAGCGCGCGCTGCCGCGATCGCGGCTGGCGAAGCGGGCGAACTCGTTTGGCTCCTAGAACATCCCCCGCTCTACACCGCGGGCGTGAGCGCAAAGCCAAGCGACTTGCTCGTGCCAGACCGGTTTCCAGTGTTTCAAACCGGGCGCGGCGGCCAATTCACGTATCACGGCCCCGGCCAACGTGTGGCGTACGTGATGCTCGATCTGCGCGAGCGCGGCCGCGATGTGACCCGCTTTGTTGCCGATCTCGAACGCTGGATCATCGGCGCGCTCGGAGACTTCAACGTCAAAGGCGAGATCCGCGACGGCCGCGTTGGCGTGTGGGTTGAGCGCAAGGGACCTGGCTGGGCGCGCGAAGATAAGATCGCAGCGATCGGCGTCCGCTTGCGCAAGTGGGTGAGCTTTCATGGCATCGCCTTCAATGTCGAACCGGACCTCGAACATTTCTCCGGCATTACACCTTGCGGTATTAGCGCGCCGCAATTCGGCGTCACCAGCCTCGTCGACCTTGGACTTCCTGTAACCATGAACGACGCAGACGCCGCATTGCGCGCATCGTTCGAGCGTGTGTTCGGCGCAACGGAAAACGCATCGCCGCCATAATCACTGCACAACGCACGGCATAAGCCGCGCGTCGGAGTTGCATCCAAAGCGAATGCGCAGATCATCTCACCTCGTACGCAGCCGGAGACGATGATGAAAACGCCAGCCGACAAAACCGCCAAGCGCTTGAGCGCCGAGGACTGGTTTGCGCGCTACGGCGTTTCGCTCCCGCGCACCGCGCCATCTCAAGCGCAGCGCCCGCCAGCTGACCGCATTGCGGTGCGCGCCTGATTTGCAACGCCCGCCTCCTCTGCGATCAATGACAGCTCGCGATTAACGGCGTGAAACAGCTTGGCGATACGTTTTCGCCATGACTGATTCTGCCTATTCACCCGCCATTCCGCCGCTCTGGCGCGACTTGCCCACAATGGGCGCGCGCCTGCTGAGCGTCGATGACGTCATCACCAACGTCCGCAAAGCAACATGGGCCCGCGTCGGCTTTGCCGGCGTGATGGCAGTACTTTCGCTGGTCGCTGTGCCGCCGCTCTGGGCGCTGGCTTGGTTTGGGTTCCTGGCGGCGTGGGAGTTGGGCATTCGCATCTTCCTGGAGGACAAGCTCGCCATCGGCGCGCCGCGCGAGCGAGCGATCGCATGGCTCGCTGTTATCCATTGCGTGGGCGGGACAGCCTTCAGCATTTATCCGGTGATCACGTGGGCCAGCGGCGAGCCTGTCGGCATGGTGCTCGCAACGGCCTGGATCTGCGGCTCGGCCAACCACGTCTTCGTCTATTTTACGCCCAATCGCGTGCTGACAGCCGCTTGCCTTACGCCGCTCGTCATTTGCGCAATCATCGCCCCGTTCACGACGGATGGCTTCAGCATCGAAGCGCTGTTTGCGATGGCGACGTTGCTCATGCTCGTCCTCGCCGCCGGCATGTTTGGTCTCGACCGGCGGGTGCTGCTGGGGGCGATTGCAAAGCAAACCACTGCGCGGGCAGCCGCCGAAGAGGCCAACACCGCGAAGTCGCGCTTCCTGGCCACTATGAGCCACGAATTGCGCACGCCGCTCAATGCCGTCATCGGCTATGCTGAACTGATCGGGGAAGAATCCGGCAAAGGTCCGATCGCCGACGACGCCGACAAGATTCGCGCATCGGCTCGGCAATTGCTCGGGGTTATTGATGTCATCCTCGATCTCTCCAGGCTCGAATCCGGCGCCATCGAACTGGAGCGCGAGCAAGTCGATGCTGATGCCGTACTGGCGCAATTGCGCGAAGCGGCGCCCCCGCTCGCGGCGCTCAACGGCAACACACTGACTATCGAAAGCGGCCCATTAGGACAGGCCGAGATCGATCTGCGGCGCGTGCATCAATGTCTGATGCACCTCGTCTCCAACGCTGCGAAGTTCACAAAGAACGGCGCCATCCACATCAGCGGCGCACGCTCATCGGCGGACGGGCGCGTGCGCCTCGCTTTCACCGTCGCTGACACCGGCATCGGCATCGGGCCCGCGCAGCAGGCGCGGATATTCGATCCGTTCGAGCAAGCTGATGGCGATGCAGACCGCCGCTTCGAAGGCACGGGGCTGGGCCTCACCTTGGTGCGCCGTTTGGCTCAGCTTATGGGCGGCGGCGTCAGCGTTGAAAGCACGCCGGGCAAGGGCTCCGCCTTCACGCTCTGGGTCGATGGCGGGCCAGCTTGAACGTAATCTGACGGCGGCGTGCGTCCAAAACGCCATCCACGCGCATCTGTGTCAGCAATAGGGCGGAAACAGCCCGGCATGGAGCGTACGATGGAAGCCGATACCTTTGTCCCATTTGTGTTTTTTAGCTTTTTGGCGGCGGTGATCCTTATCCCGACCTTGGTCAAGGAGCGTACCAAGCGCTCAGCCCACGAACTCATTTCGCAAGCGATGGCCCGCGGCCAGAACGTTGATCCGGAATTGGTCGCGCAACTCACCCAGAACATGCTCGACGAAGGCAACCGCGCCCGCAAAAGCCTCGGCAACGGCGTCATCCTGATCGCCCTGGCGATCGGTTTCCTCGCCGCCGGCTACGTGATTGAGGGCTACGAGCACGATGGCGACGTCATTCGCGGCATGGCTGTCCCGGCCGTCATTCTGGGCACGGTCGGCATCGCTTTCCTCCTCCTGGCGATCGTCGACTACACAACGCGCAAGCGCACCGCCGCCTGACGCTTCACCAGAGTTTGAATGAAGAAGGCCGCGCTTTACCGAGCGTGGCCTTCGGCGTGTCTGAAAGGCGCCGCATTGTGTTCTAGACTGAAGCCCTCGGACCCCGGGGGAGCTTTCGTGAACCGTTTTGCAGCCGCTTGTTTCGCAGTGTTACTCGGCGCGTGCGCGTCACCGGCGCTAACGCCGGAAGCGGAAGCTCAAACACGCGCACCGACGTTGGCTGTCGGCGAATGGACGCGCGTCGAACCGGAACCGATCATGAGCGGTTTCCAGCGCATCAGCGCGACGTGCTCCGATGCGCCGGGCTCAAACCCAGCTTACGCGTTCTGGGCGCGGCGGGGCACTGGCAACGGGCTTGTCATCTTCTTCGATGGCGGCGGCGCATGCTGGGACGATCTCACCTGCTCGGTGCCGTGGCTTGCGACGGGCCGTCCCGATGACGGCTTCTATAAAGCCGAGATCCTCCCCGGCGACGATCCGAGCCGCTTTGGTGGTATGTTCCTCGTGAACGACGAGCGCAATCCAGTCCGCGACTGGAGCTTCATCTACGTTCCTTACTGCACCGGCGACGTCCACCTCGGCTCCAACACCACCGCTTATCGCGACGTCGATAGCGGCGAGCAATTCGAGATCCGCCATCGCGGCGCCGATAACTTTCGCGTCGTGCTCGCCTGGGCGCGCGCCAATATGGGCCAGCCGCAAAACCTGCTCGTAACGGGTTCAAGCGCCGGCGCTTATGGCGCGGTTGGCCATTATGTTCGCATCCGCGACGCCTTTCCGCGTGCACGCGCGATCATGCTGGGCGACGCAGGCCAGGGCGTGACGACACCCGAATTCGCTGAGCTGCGCGATGACCGCTGGGGAGCGCGTGCAGCGCGCGTGCTCCGCGGCAACGATGGCGCCGCCCCGGCGGACGATATGGCCGTCGCACGATTGGCGGCGCTTTACCCCAACGACATTTTTGCTCAGTTCACCACGGCCAATGATCGCACACAGGCCGGCTTCTATGCGCTGATGGGTGTCGACGACGCTTGCACCGCATGGCGCGAAAAGATGACGCGCGATCTTACCGCACGCCAAGCTGCGCCGAACTTCCGCTCCTATGTCGCGGCCGGCGATACCCACACGATCCTGCGGTCGCAGCGCTTCTTTACCGAGACCAGTGGCGGCGAGACGTTTGTCGATTGGTTCGCGGCATTGATCCGCGGCGAGCGCCCGGAAAACCGCGCCTGCGTCGATTGCCAGCCGCCGCCGCAACGCTGCGGGTTTTGAGTGCGCTTGACCCGCGCGCCCATTTGAGCGCTTTGATCTGCCCGTGAGCGCGCCCACAATCTTCGTCGATGCAGACGCCTGCCCCGTGAAGGAAGAGATTTATCGCGTCGCCCGGCGAACGGGTTGTCCGGTGCAGGTGGTGTCGAACAGCTTCATGCGCGTACCGCCGGACGTGACGCTGACCGTGGTCGATGCCGGCCCCGACGTCGCCGACGATTGGATCGCCGCGCGCGTGCAACCGGGCGATATCGTCGTCACCAACGACATTCCGCTCGCCAGCCGCACGCTGAAAGCTGGCGGCGCAGCGCTTGGCGCAACGGGCAAAGCGTTCACCGAAAGCTCGATCGGCGCAGCACTGGCGACGCGCGAGATCATGGAGCACCTGCGCTCCATGGGCGAAGGCGGCGGCGGGCCAAAGCCGTTCTCGCAGGCCGATCGCTCGCGGTTTTTGTCGGCGCTGGATGCGGCGGTAATGAAGGCGAAGCGGCGATGAGCCCTTTAAGCACCGCCCACCGTTGAGATGGGAGGGAACTTTGGCGCCGCGCGATCGCATGAGAAATTTCTGAGAAAAGAATTCCGTTTTCGCTCAGATTGGACCACCTAGGAGCGCGCCCCTTCTAAATCACCGCGACGGGATGGATCTGCCGACACATGCCTGACGCACCAGAAGCGCCCGACGACAACGCTCCGAAATCTGCCGACGCGGCGCCCGAAATGGAGATAACGCCGCGCGTGGAGAACGCCCAGACGCGCGACGAACTCCCATACCGCTTGCGCCAGCAAGCGTTGCTCGGCGAATTCGGCCGCTTCGCGATGCAGTCGCGCGACCTCGATCAAATTCTTCAACGCGCAGCCGAATTGTGCGCGCAGGGCCTTGAGGCGCCTTACGCCAAAGTTCTTGAATATACGCCGGAAGAAAACACTCTTGAGGTGCGCGCTGGAGTTGGTTGGGCGCCGGGCACGATCGACGTCGCCGCGTTGGGCGCCGATTTGGAATCCCCCGCTGGCTACGCCTATCACACCGGCCAATCTGTAATCTCGAACCACCTGCACGAGGACGCCCGCTTTCGCACACCGCGGTTGCTGGCCGATCACGGCATCAAGCGCGCCATCAATGTGCTGATCGAGCGCGGGAACGAAGTCGCACACCCTTACGGCGTACTGGAAGTAGACAGCCCGGATCCAGGACAGTTCGATCGCACAGACGCAGATTTCCTCGCAGTGTTTGCCGGGCTCCTCGGCATTGCGATCGAGCGTCAACAAGCCGACGCGAAGCTGGCAAACGCCATCGAGTACCAGGCGCTGCTGACGCGCGAGATGAGCCATCGGGTCAAGAATAGTCTGATGGCTGTTGTGAGTTTGCTCCGCGTACAGGCTCGAAGCACGCACTCGGAAGACATCGCAAACGCCCTTGCCGATGCGAGCTCGCGCGTGGAAACGATCGCGCAAGTCCACGACCATTTGTGGCGCGGCGACGCTATCAGCTTCATCGAGCTCGGCGATTTTGTCGGCGAGCTCTGCAAGAAAATGAACGAGACGACGCCTGCTCTGGTCATAACCTGCACTGCGGAGCCGCTTGTTCTATCCGCGGACCATGCGGTGCCCTTGGGCTTGTTGATCAACGAACTCGTGACCAACGCCGCCAAGTACGCTTATCCCGGTGGCGAAGGCGTCATCACCGTCTCCGCCCGTAAGCGAGGCAAAAACCTTGAAGTCGAGGTCTCCGATCAAGGCGTCGGACTCCCCGAGGGATTCGACCTAGACCAGCCGCGGAAAAGTCTCGGCTTCAGACTGATCACCGGCTTTGTGCGCCAACTCGGCGGGCGCCTCATCGTTGAGAAGAACACGCCTTCGGGCGCGCGATTCACAGTGGAGATGCCGATCCTGGACGACGACGCTGTGGCGCAAGCCTAAGCCAGCTCAATCATAACCTCATCCGCCGCGACGCTCGCGCCTGCGGCAACGTGCACTTTTGCGATCACGCCATCGCGTTCAGCGCGGATGATGTTTTGCATCTTCATGGCTTCGACGACGGCGACGCCCTCGCCCGCCTTCACGTCCTGACCGACTTTGACGTCGATGGAGACGATCAAGCCTGGCATCGGCGAGACGACGAGCTTTGACGTGTCGGCCTTTTGCTTTTCAGGGATTTTCTTGAAGAGCTCCGCGCCGCGCGGCGTCGCCACGAGTGCGAGCACGGTGACGCCGCGATGGCGCAGCGTGTAACCGCCGGGCGCGGTTTTGATTTTCACCGAGAAGGGCTGACCTTCGAACTTGCCGCTGATGATGCGCGCGCCCGGGCGCGTCGCTGTGTCGATGCGATGCTTCTTGCCGTCGATCAGCACGGTCGCGCCTGCATCATCGAGATCGACGCTGGTTTCGTGGTGAACCTTGTCGAGGATGACAGTCCACTCGCGTTGCCACCCCTTCGAACCGCCATTGAGTTGGCCGCTGATCTCTCGCGCGCGGCGCGCTGTGAAAGAGCGCGCGATGGCGGCGGTGGCGATGAGAAGTTTCTCCTGCCTGTCCGTCGGCGGCACGCCTTCAAAGCCATCAGGGAAGTGATCCTTGATGTAGGCGGTAGTGAAATCGCCCTTGCGGAAATCCTTTTCCTCCATCACCGCGCCCAAGAACGGAATGTTGTCGGCGATGCCGTCGATGAGGAAATTGTCGAGTGCGGCCGCTTGCGCATCGATGGCGGCGATGCGCGTTGGCGCGTGGGTGATGAGTTTGGCGATCATCGGATCGTAGAACATCGAAATCTCGTCGCCCTCGCGGACGCCGGTTTCGTTGCGCAGCGTGATGTCGCCGGTCTTGCCCTCGGCCGGCGCCTGATAGTTCTTCAGACGGCCGATCGACGGCAGGAAGTTGCGATACGGGTCTTCCGCATAAATACGGCTCTCGATCGCCCAGCCTTTGATCTTCAGGTCCTTCTGCTTGAACGCGAGCTTTTCGCCCGCAGCTACGCGGATCATCTGCTCGACCAGATCAAGCCCGGTGATCATCTCCGAGACCGGGTGTTCGACCTGAAGACGCGTGTTCATTTCAAGAAAGTAGAAGCTCTTATCGGCGCCAGAGGCGACGAACTCCACCGTGCCGGCGCTATCGTAATTCACCGCACGCGCCAGCGCGCAGGCCTGCTCGCCCATCGCCATGCGCGTTTTCTCATCGAGCAGCGGCGACGGCGCTTCTTCGATGACTTTCTGGTTGCGACGCTGGATCGAGCACTCGCGCTCGAACAGATGCACGACGTTTCCGTGCTTATCACCCATCACTTGGATTTCGATGTGACGCGGGGCGGTGACGAACTTTTCGATGAAGATGCGGTCGTCGCCGAACGCGCCCTTGGCTTCGGCGCGCACGGCCGGGAAGCCTTCGAGCACATCCTTCTTGTTGAACGCGACGCGGATGCCTTTGCCGCCACCGCCGGCGCTCGCTTTGATCATCACCGGGTAGCCGATCTCCTCGGAGATCTGCACGGCGTGCTCGACGCCTTCGATCTCACCGATGAAACCCGGCACGCACGAAACGCCCGCTTCTTGCGCTGCCTTCTTCGACTCGATCTTGTCGCCCATGGCGCGGATGGCGTGCGGGTTGGGGCCGATGAAGGTGATCTTCTCGGCGAGCAAGCGATCGGCAAATTCGGCTTTTTCGGAGAGGAAGCCGAAGCCTGGGTGAATGGCTTGCGAACCTGTTTGCTTGGCGGCGTCGACGATCTTGTCGATGACGAGGTAGCTCTGCGCAGCAGGCGCGGGGCCGATGAAGACGCCCTCGTCGGCCATGTCCACGGCGAGGCTGTCGCGATCGGCTTCCGAAAAGACGATCGCCGTCTTGATGCCCAGCCGGCGGGCGGTGCGAATAATGCGGACGGCGACTTCGCCGCGATTGGCGATCAGGATTTTATCGAACATGAGCGCGGTGTTAGCGGGGTTTCGCCGCCTCGTCACCGGGGTAAGCTCCACCCATGAATCGCCGTGAGATCATTGCGGGCGCAGCCGCCCTGGCCGCCTGCGCCCCCGCCGAGAGCCAAGCCACGCCCGCCCCGTTCCCGATGCGACGCGGCGTCAATCTGGGCAATGCGCTCGAAGCGCCGAACGAAGGCGATTGGGGTTACCGGATCGAACTGCCGCATCTCGACGCCATCCGCGACGCTGGCTTCGATGGCGTACGCCTGCCGGTTCGGTTCGACGCACACGCAGGCTCAAGCCCGCCTTACGCGTTCGGTGGCGATTTCTGGCGCCGGATCGACGAGATCGTCGAACACGCTTTGGGCTTGGGCCTCGTGGTGCAACTCGACATGCACCATTATGAGCGCTTGATCAGCGAGCCGGAGCGCCAACGCGCGCGATTCCTCGGCATGTGGGCGATCATCGCACAGCATTATCGCGGCGCGCCTGCGGGGCTCATTCTTGAACCGTTCAACGAACCGAACGGCAATCATTGGCGCGGGTCGCGGCTCACTGACCTACAGCGCGAAGTCGTTGACGTAATCCGCGAACGCGATCGCGATCGGCTCATCGTTATCGGCCCGGGCAATTGGCAGAACATCGACGCGCTGCGAGATTGGCGTCCGCCCGAGGCCGAGAATATCGCCGTCAGCGTTCACTATTATGAGCCCTATGCGTTCACGCACGAAAACGCCGAATGGCTCAGCGCCGATCCGCCGCGCTTTGGGCGCGACTGGGGCACGAGTGCGGATCGCGCTGCAATGCGTGCGCACATCGAGCGAGCGGCGGACTGGGGCGCGCGACATGGCTACGCGATGCAACTAGGCGAGTTCGGCGCCAACCGCGCCGTGCCGATCCAGCAGCGCGCAGCTTGGACGCGCGCTGTGCGTGAAGCGTGTGATGCGTCGAACATGGCCTGGTGCGTCTGGGATTTCGCCGGCGCGTTTCCGATTTGGGACGCGGACGCTGGCGCGATCAATCCGCTAATGCGGGATGCGCTCTTGCGTCAATAATCGAACATCTTCTCATCGCGCTCGGCCCGCTTCTTGGCTTGCGCAACAATGTGTGCCGCGAGTTCGTCGCGCGTGAGCGACGGCGTGACGCCGCTGGGATCGAGATTGTGCTCGGCGACCAGCGCGCGAAGCGAGATCAAATCCTGATCCGCGAGTGCAGATACGAGCGCGGCTTCACCTTCTTTCTTGAAGAGCCCAGCGGGATTGATGCTCGTCTTTTGCTCCCCCGCTTGCGGGGGAGCTGTCGGCGCAGCCGATTGAGGGGGAGCGGCGCGGCGTTTGGCGGACTTTCCGCCTCCGCTCACTTCGTTCGCATCTCCCCCGCTTGCGGGGGAGGAAACCGTGCCGTCGATCACGACATCCTCAATCACCTCATCGGCGACATCGCGGCGTGAGCTGTGCGCGCGGAAGACGGCGTCGAGCCGATCGGCGAAGTCAGGATTGCGCTTCGCCTCGCGGCGAATTTCATCGAACAGACGGTCGAGCGACTTGTTCAGGCTCATAAGGCGGGCGCGAGCTCCACTTTGCCTTGGAATTCCTCACCCAACTTTTTCACCGTACCCGCCATCGCGCCGTACTTTTGTTCGAACGTACGCGGCGTTTCCGACCATTCGGCGGCTTTGGCGATATCGACGTGCTGCGGAATGCGCACATCGAACATCGCATCGCCGAGATTGTCCTTCAGCAATTGCGCTTCCGAGCGGTGCAGCGAGAACGTCTCGTCATACTTGGTCGCCAGCACCATGAGCTGCGAAGCCCCGCCACGGCGCTCGTTGATGAGGCGCAGCGCGCGCTTGCGGAAGGTGATGAGGCCGAGGCGCGAAACGTAGTCCGGGATCGTCGGCACCAGGATCGCATCGGCCGCGATCAAAGCCGCTTCGGCGAACAGCGAGATGCCAGGCGGGCAATCGATCAAGATGTAATCGTAATCGTTCATCACGGTCTTCAGACCGTTGGCGAAGCGCTCGCAGATCCACTTCTGAATTTGATCGATGTGGAAGCCACGCTTCACGAACGTCTCGATCATATCGCGTTCGACGATGCGAAACTCTGGCGCGGCGGCGCAGAGCGCGACATCCGGCTTGCCCTTCAGATCGCTGACCTTCGCTTCAATCAGCGACTTAAACGGCTTTGGCTTTTGCTGAACGACATAGCTCTCGAAGAAGAAATCGAGCGTGCGCTCGGCCTCGCGCAAGCTGTTCCACTTGTCAGGCCCCGCCGCCATGATCGACGCGTTAGTCTGCGGATCGAGGTCAATGATCAGAACACGGCGGCGCTGGTGGTGGGCGAGCGTTTCGGCAAGCGAAACCGTCGTCGTCGATTTACCGACGCCGCCCTTCATGTTGATCACCGAAATCAAACGCGCGGGCATCCTGCCCCCTTCTTCTCAAGACTGCTTCGAGCCGGGAAAGCTCGGCCCGGGAGGGTTAGTTTCCGGTAAATGAGGGTCAAGCGCGCGCGGCAGTGTTGCTCACTGCAAAACGAACGACGAACTCAGTCAGCATTCAGCGCACCGGCGCCAATGTGTGTCTCGAGGACATTTGAGACACATGACCGCTCAGGCGGTCACGGGAGCTGAAGTACTATGAAAACCAAGCTGTTCGCAGCCGCCCTGGCGGCGCTTACGCTGACGACCGCAGGTGCGGCCGCAGCGCAAGATTACCGGCGCGGGGATCGTGACGGACCCCGCTACGAGCGCGACTTCGATCGCGTTCGCGCAACGATCACCATCCGAAACGATGGGCGGACGTTCACGTTCAGCCGCGGCGACCGCATGTTCTACCGCTTGCTCGATCGGCCCTACAATTTCCGGCCCGGTATGACGTATGCCTACACGGATCGCTGCAACCGCAACGGCTGCGTGGCCTTCGTGTTCGATAATCGCAACCGCCGCCCGATCGACCGAATCTTTGCGCCACACGTGCAGATGCGCGGCTGGGCTTGGCGTGAAGCGCGCGATTTTGATCGCACCTATGGCCGCTTCGGCCGGTTCGATCAGGACGATCGCCGCTGGAATCATCGCGATGAGCGCGACTTCCGCGACCAACGCGACTTCCGCGACCAACGCGACTTCCGCGACCAACGCGACGACCGCGATGACGACCACCGCGATGGCCGGCGCGGCGACCGCAGCGGCCTAGACGGCGGACGCCGCGATTAACGCCTGCCCGCTCCTCAGGAATGTGAAGCACCCGCTCTTCGGAGCGGGTGTTTTGCGATCAAGCGGGCGCTTCGTTGTCGTGACTGACCGGCTCACCCATGAGGACAAGCTCTTCAGCCCCGGTGGGATGAACGGCGCAGGTCAAATCCCATTGCGCCTTCGTGAGCCCGGCTTTCACGGCGATTGCCGCGAGCTGGATTTGCTCGGGCGAATCCACGCCGGCGATGTGCACGCCGAGAACCAGATCTGTCTTTGCGTCGACGATCATCTTCATCAGCACGCGCTGATCATTGTGCGCAATGACGTGCTTCATCGGACGGAAGTTGGTGCGGAAGACTTTGAGCTTATGTCCCTTGGCGCGCGCTTGTTCTTCCGTAAGGCCCACTGAACCAACAGGCGGGCGCGAGAAGACCGCGCTCGCAATATCGGCGTGATCGAAGGCCGTTGGCCGGCCGTGAAACTCCGTCTCGATGAACGCCACCGCCTCGCGGATCGCGACCGGCGTTAGGTTCACGCGATCCGTCACGTCGCCAATCGCCCAGATCGATGGCACGCTTGAGCGCGAATATTCATCGACCGCGATCGCGCCGCGCTCTGTCAGGCGCACGCCTGCCGCTTCCAAACCCATATTGGCCGTGTTCGGCTCTCGCCCGATCGCCCACATGACGTGGTCGGTTTCAAGCTTCATCGAGTTAGAGAGCGTGACCAATTTGCGGCCTTCGCTGAGCGACGTCACTTCTTCAATAGTTGAGCCGCAGACGATTTTCACGCCGGTGCGCTGCAAATCAGCCTGAACGTGCGCCCGCACCTCATGGTCAAAACCACGCAAGATGCGCTCGCCGCGATAGACGATGGTGGTGTCGACGCCGAGCCCTGAGAAGATTGTCGCAAACTCGACGGCGATGTAGCCGCCGCCTGCGATGACGATGCTCGACGGCAGTTCTTCGAGCACGAACGCTTCGGTCGACGTGATGCCAAGGTCTTGGCCTTTGATGCTCGTTGGCCGCGTCGTGTGCCCGCCCGTCGCCACGAGAATACGTTCAGCGGTGACAGAACGGCCCTCGCGCGTCAGTCGCACAGTGTGCGGATCGACCACGACAACGCGATCATCGATCATCTCCACGCCAGTGGCGGCGAGATTGGTTTCGTAGAGTCCCGAGAGCCGGTTGACCTCGTTCTGTACCGCGTCGCGCAATGTCGGCCAGTCGAAGCGCGCCCAATCGACTGTCCAGCCGAAACCCTTGGCGTCGCGAAAATGCTGTGAAAACTCGCTCGCATAGACGAAAAGCTTCTTCGGCACGCAGCCACGCAACACGCATGTACCGCCGATCTGCACCTGCTCTGCGATGGCGACTTTAGCGCCGGCCCGGCCCGCCAGCCGCGCTGCGCGCACGCCGCCTGAGCCGGCGCCGATGACGAAGAGATCGTAGTCGTACTGCGGCATGCAATCCTCCCCGCCCGCGGGGCGGATGCGCTTAGTGCGCCTTCTTCATATAGGCGGGCAGCCAGCTTTCGTGAGCCTTGCGGAGATCTTCGATCGACACGCGCTCGCGGTTACCCGAGGCGCCGACAAAACTGATGTCGCGCCCGCCCGCTTCGCCGATGACGAGGAACGACACGCCGGCTGCGCGGGCGCGCTTATCGAGATCATCCAG
Source organism: Hyphomonadaceae bacterium (assembly GCA_019753105.1). GTDB lineage: Bacteria > Pseudomonadota > Alphaproteobacteria > Caulobacterales > Aquidulcibacteraceae > Vitreimonas. Next base: position 84,330 of record JAIELJ010000002.1, on the reverse strand, counting down.
CTTTGCGGACGGGATCGCCACGATGTAGCGGGCCTGGTCTTCGGCGTAGAGGAACGCGGCGTCCGTCAAATCGCCTTGATAGCCGAGCGTGACGCCAAGGTCTGAGCCCAGCGCCATTTCGGCCGCGGCGATGCCGATGCCGCCGTCACTCAGATCGTGCGCAGCGCGCACCAAGCCGTCGCTGATCAGCGCGCGGACGAAGTCACCGTTCTTCTTCTCAAGCGCGAGATCGACTTTCGGCGCAGCCCCCCCGAGCTTGAAGAGATCGCGCGCGTAAACGCTCTGGCCCAGATGGCCGTGCGTGTCGCCGATCAGCACGAGCGTGTCGCCCTGCTGCAAGCGATCAGCCGTCGCACGGCGTTCGAGGTTGTCGATGATGCCGACAGCGCCGATCGTTGGCGTCGGCAGAATGGCTTGGCCGTTGGTCTCGTTATAGAGCGAGACGTTGCCGCTGATGACCGGGAACGCGAGTTCGCGGCAAGCTTCCGACATGCCATCGATCGCACGCACGATCTGGCCCATGATCTCCGGGCGCTGCGGATTGCCGAAATTGAGATTGTCCGTCACCGCGAGCGGGCGCGCGCCGGAGACGGTGAGATTGCGCCACGCTTCCGCGACAGCTTGCTTGCCGCCTTCGTACGCATCGGCTTCGACATAGCGCGGGGTCACATCGCACGTCATCGCCAGAGCGCGTTTAGAGCCGTAGAGGCGCACGATCGCTGCATCGCTGCCGCTATCAGCCAGCGTGTCGCCCATGACGTGGCGATCGTATTGCTCCCAGATCCAGCGCTTCGAGGCTTGATCGGGCTGCGCGAGGAGCGAGGTCAACGATTGCGCGAAACCGGGATATTCATCCGAAAGGCGCTTCTGCTCGCCTTCGGTGAGCGGGATGGCTTTCAGCGGCTCGACGAAGGGCCGCGAATATTTTGGCGCCTCGTCCGCGAGCGGACCCAGCGGGATGTCGCAGACGATCTGGCCGTGCCAACGGAGCGTGAGATTGCCGCTATCCGTGGTTTGGCCGATGACAGCAGCGTCCAAGCCCCATTTTTCGAAGATCGCTTGTGCTTCCGCTTCGCGGCCCGGCTTCAGCACCATGAGCATACGCTCTTGGCTTTCGCTCAGCATGAACTCGTACGGCGTCATGCCCTCTTCGCGCGCGGGCACCGCGTCGAGATCGAGCAGGATGCCTGCTTCACCCTTCGACGCCATTTCAACGGACGACGATGTGAGACCAGCGGCGCCCATGTCTTGGATGCCGATGATGGCATCAGTCGCCATCAGTTCGAGGCACGCTTCGATGAGCAGCTTCTCAAGGAAGGGGTCGCCGACTTGCACCGTGGGGCGCAGACCATCTTCGCCTTCGATGAATTCGGCTGACGCCATCGTCGCGCCGTGAATGCCGTCGCGGCCAGTCTTGGCGCCGACATACACCACCGGATTGTTCGCGCCCTTGGCGGCGGCGGTGAAGATCTTGTTCTTGTCGGCGATGCCGAGGCAGAAGACGTTGACGAGAATGTTGCCGTTGTAGCGTGCGTCGAAGTTCGTCTCGCCGCCCACTGTCGGCACGCCGACGCAATTGCCATAGAAGCTGATGCCGCTAACGACGCCATCGACCAGCTTGCGCGTCTTCGGATGCTCCGGCGCGCCGAAGCGCAGCGCGTTCATGATCGCCACTGGCCGCGCGCCCATCGTGAACACGTCGCGCAAGATGCCGCCGACGCCGGTGGCCGCGCCCTGGAACGGCTCGATGAAGCTTGGGTGGTTGTGGCTTTCCATCTTGAAGATGGCGGCGAGCCCTTCGCCGATATCGATCGCGCCGGCGTTCTCGCCCGGGCCGTAGATCACATGTGGCGCCTTGGTCGGAAACTTGGCCAAGTGCACGCGGGTGGATTTGTACGAGCAGTGCTCGCTCCACATGACCGAGAAGATGCCCAGTTCGGTGGTGTTCGGCGTGCGGCCGAGCTTCTCCAGCACGAGGTCATATTCATCGCGGGAAAGGCCGAATTCTTCGGCGAGGGCCAGCGTGCCTGGCGCGAGCGGGTCAAGGGACATGGGCGGCAGATAGCGTGTGTCGCCGGGGCGGGCAATTGGGCCACGGGGCGCACCTTCGCAGGGCTCCTGCCCCTGCGCGGAACGTGGCGGCAACTCGACAACCCGCGCCCTGCGGCTTACGCACATGGCAACGAATTTGGAGCCCTCCCCATGGCCATGCGCGAAGTACCGCTTTCAGACATCCAGACCCTGGTCGGGACCGAACTCGGCGTCTCCGATTGGCTGGAAATCACCCAGGACCGGGTCAATCGTTTCGCTGACGCCACTGGCGACCATCAGTGGATCCATGTCGACGTCGAGCGCGCCACCAAGGAAATCGGCGGGCCGATCGCGCACGGCTATCTCGTCGCCTCGCTGATCCCGTTCCTGGCCAAGAACATCATCAGCTACACAGGCGTCAGCCGCGGCATCAATTACGGCTCCAACAAAGTGCGCTTCACCAACATGGTGCGCGTCGGCGCCAAGATCCGCATGCGCGCCAAGATGCTCTCGTGCGAACCGCGCGGCGGCGGCTTCCAGGTGATCAACGAATTCACCATCGAGATCGATGGCGAAGAGCGGCCCGCGTGCGTGGCCGAGGTCGTGTCGCTGATTTATCCGACCTGACGTGCTCACCTTCATCGAAGCGATCTCGCTCGCGGGCGATCGCAAGAAGCAGAACGACGATGCGTATGGCTTTGCCGGCGCCCGCGCTTGGGTGCTCGACGGCGCCACCGACATGCATGGCGCGCCGCTGACCGGCTGGGCGACGGACGCCAGCTGGATCGCGCACTTCGCCAATCAGCGCCTCCACGCCGCTGACCTTGGCGCGGATATGCGCGAAGTCATTCGCGATGCGAGCACACAAGCTGCGGCGGCGTTCTCGTTACTGAGCAAAGGCGCGGCGTTCGAGAAATGGCAGTCGCCGATCTCGTCGCTGTTGATGATCGAGGAAACGCCAGAAGGCGTTCGCGGCCTCGACCTTGGCGACAGCCGTGTTTTCGCGCTTGATGCCGGCGGTGCGGTGCATGCGGCGGGCGGCGTGATCGGCGGCCGCGATGCGGAGGCTGATGCGGCATCAAAGCAGACCGACGCTGACAAGCCGCTGCTTGAGCGCACTTCGACCATCGATATGCTCCGCCGCAATCGCGCAGCCCTAAACAAGCCAGGCGCGCCGTGGACGTTTGGCATTGACCCTGCGTGCGCAGATCACGCGCGCGCTTGGGCGTTCGAACTCCCGCGTCCCGCACAGATTTTGCTGATGACAGACGGCTTTGCGGTCCTCGCCGACCAGTACGGCGCTTATGATCAGGCAGGGCTCGTACGCGCCGTGACGGAGCGGGGCCTTCAAGAACTCGGCCGCGAGCTGCGCGCTATTGAGGCGGCTGACGCGGGCGGGGCCAAGCATCCGCGTTTCAAGGCCAGCGATGACGCGACAGCACTGCTGCTGCGGCTCAGCTAGGCGACAACACCACCCGCCATCTATCCTGCGCCTCACCGGATGCAAACATGACCAACGCAACGCCGCCCGTCGCCCGCATCGAGCCGAAGCGCATCGCGCAATTGGGCCGTGTGCGTGTCGACAATTACGCGTGGCTAAAGGACGATAATTGGCAGGCGGTGATGCGCGATCCCTCCGTGCTGAAGCCGGAGATCCGCGCCTATCTCGACGAAGAGAACGCGTATCGCGAAAGCGTTATGGCGCCGACGGCGGAGTTGCAGGAGCGCATCTATCAAGAGATGCGCGGCCGTACGAAGGAAGACGACAGCTCAGTGCCGTCACCGGATGGTCCGTGGGAATATTATCGCCGCTTCGAAACTGGTGCGCAGCATCCGAAATATGTGCGCCGTCCGCGCGGGTCAGAAGGCCCCGAGCAAGTGCTGATCGATGTCGACGCACAAGCGCAGGACAAGACGTTCTATCGCGTGATCTCGGCCGAGCATTCACCTGATCATGCCTACTATGCCTACGCCGTCGATGAGCAAGGCTCGGAGATTTACACGGTTTACGTCAAGGATTTGGCTTCCGGCGAAACGCTCGCGAGCCCGGTGACAAACTGCACCGGCGATTTCTGCTGGTCGCCGGACGCACAGCATCTCTTCTGGATTTTCCGCGACGACAATGGCCGCCCGGCGAAAGTCTATCGCCGCGACTTGCTCAGCGGCGAAGACGTGCTTGTCTATGACGAGCCGGACGATGGCTTCTTTATTGGCGTCGATCAGAGCGACAGCGGCGCGTTCGTCGTGATTCACGCCGGCAACCATACATCGTCCGAAACACTCCTCATTCCGCGCGAAACGCCCACGGCAACGCCTGTGGTGTTCGCACCGCGTGAGGACGAGGTGCTCTACTCGGTCACACACTGGGACGGCCGCTTCTACATTCTCACCAACGCCGACGGCGCGGTGGACTTCAAGGTCATGACCGCCGAACCGGGCCGCACCGAACGAGAGCACTGGCGCGAGTTCGTGCCGCATCAGGAAGGGCGCTACATTACAGGGCTTTCGGCAAAGCAGGATTATCTCGTCCGCGCGGAGCGCGAGAACGCGTTGCCGCGTATCGTGATCCGCCATCGCGGCGGCCAAGAGCACGCGATCGCGCTGGCGGAAGAGGCCTTCAACATCGAACTTGTCGGCGGCTACGAGTACGACACCGCCACCCAGCGCTACATCTACGAGTCACCCACCACGCCGATGCAGTGGTTCGATTACGACATGGGCGCGCGCACGCAGACGCTGCGCAAAACCCAGGAAATTCCGTCAGGCCACAACCCGGCCGATTATGAAGCGCGCCGTTTCTTCGCGACGGCAAGCGACGGCAAGCGCGTGCCAATCACCGTGCTGATGAAGCGCGGCACGCCGCTTGATGGCTCGGCGCCGCTTTATCTCTATGGCTACGGCTCCTACGGCATCAATCTTGACGCCGACTTCTCGATCCGGCGTTTCAGCATCGTCGATCGCGGCTGGGTCTACGCCATCGCGCACGTGCGCGGCGGCGCCGATATGGGCTTCTCCTGGTATCAAGACGCCAAGCGCTTCACGAAGAAGAACAGCTTCACCGACTTCATCGCTTGCGCCGAAGAGCTGATCTCGCGCGGTTACGGACGCGCTGGCCGCATCGTCGCTGAAGGCCGCTCCGCCGGCGGCATGCTGATGGGCGCGATTGCGAACATGCGTCCTGATCTGTGGGCCGGTGTTATCGGCGGCGTGCCGTTCGTCGATGTGCTGAACACGATGAGCGACACAACGCTGCCGCTGACGCCGCCGGAATGGCCCGAATGGGGTAATCCGATCGAGGACGAGGAAGCCTACGACTACATCGCCTCCTACTGCCCCTACACGAACGTCGACGCGAAGGCTTATCCCGCCATCCTCTCCACTGGCGGCCTCACCGATCCGCGCGTCACCTACTGGGAGCCGGCGAAGTGGGTGGCGAAGCTGCGCCCGTACACGACGAGCGGACGACCGATCCTGATGAAAATGAACATGGGCGCAGGCCATGCGGGCTCGGCGGGCCGCTTCGAGTTCTTGCGTGAACTCGCGCACGACTACGCGTTCGCGGTCAAAGCGATCGGTGCGGAAGAAGCAGGCGGGCCGTTCTAAAGGACCGCGCTCCTTTAAGCCCTGATCCCAAACCACCGCGCGCGGTGGATGTCTTCGATATTGTCCTCGTAGCCGGTGAGATCCGGGTGGACGAGATTCGTCGAGTTGATGAACACGCTGCAGCAAATCGGCGCTTCGCTGAGCAATAGCTCCTCAGCTTGAAGCATCAATTGCGCGCGACGCTGGTCGTCGCGCTCGGTGTCTGAATCGCGCACGAGTTGGTCATAGACCGGGTTGTTGTAGCTCGGATAATTTTGCGCGCCGGTGCGGCTCTCGAAGAGATAGAGAAAGTTCTTGGCGTCGTTGTAGTCGCCAATCCAGCCGCCATCGCCAGCGTCAAAGTTCTTGGCGCGGAGATTGGCGTAGTGGACTTGGTTTTCGACGCCGCGCAGTTCGACCGTCACCCATGGCGCGATCGAATTCCAATCATTCTGCGCCACCACCGCCACGCGCGGATTGTCGCTCGTGTTTCGGTGAGAGAAGGCAAAGCGCAACGGATTGTTCGGGCCGTAACCCGCTTCGCGCAGCAAGCGCTCCGCTTCGCGCTTGCGCTCCGCGAGCGGCTGCTCCGACCAGGGGTAACGCGCGGTCGAGGCGTAATTGTAAACGCCCGGCGGAATGAACTTGTAGGCCGGTTGCTCGCCAGTGCGATAAATCTGGTTGGCGACAAAATCGCGATCGTAAGCCATCGACATGGCTTGACGCACGCGGATGTCGTTGAACGGCGCGCGCGTCATGTTGAACGAGAAATAGTTCACCGTGAGATAAGGCGACACCCGCACATAGCCCGGCAAGTCACGCCGCAGCACTTCAACCTGGTTCGACGGAAAGCGCGTCGCCCACCCTGCTTCACCGCTCAGCACGCGGCGCGCGGCGGCCTGAACGTCGTTCTGCGGATAGAAATAGAGGTGCTCCATGACGACGTTCGCCGCGTCATAGAATTGCGGGTTCTTCTCAAGGTGGATGATGTAGTTCGACCACCAACGCACAAGCTTGAACGGCCCGTTGACGACAATGTTTTCAGGCTTGATCCAATCGTCGCCGACGCGCTCATAGATGTGCTTCGGGATCGGATAAGCGGTGTAGTGCTTCAAGAGCTGCGGCAGATAAGGCGCCGGGTGCTCAAGCTGAATCTCAAGCGTGAAATCATCAATCGCGGTGACGCCCAATTCCTCTGCTGGGAGCGCTTGCGTGCCTTCGGGCGGATTGTTGATCAGTTCGGCGTTCTTCAGCGGATAGAGAAACGACGCATATTGCGAAAGCGTCTCGGGCTTCAGGATACGCTGCATCGCGAAGACGAAGTCATGCGCGTCGCACGGCTCGCCATCGGACCAGATCGCATCGCGGCGCAGGAAGAACGTCCAGGTCAGCAGGTCTTCGCTCACCTCCCAGCGCTCGGCCATGCCGGGCGCGGGTTCGGAGCGGCTGTTCTCGGTGGTGAGGCCGATGAACATGTTGCCGATAATGTTGTTCTCCCACGACCCTGTGGCTTTGTGGGGATCGAGCGAGAGCGGCTCTGACGAGTTGGCGATGTCGATCGACTTGCGTGACTTGTCGAAGCCGACAACGCGGGCGTTGGCGCAAGCGCCGAGAGAGGCTGCGGCGCCGAGGCCAGCGGCGCCTGTCAGCAGGCTGCGGCGATCAGTGATGAGAGCCATTTTTATCGCTCCTTCGGATCGAGGGCGTCGCGCAGGCCATCGCCCAGGAAGTTAAGCGCCAGAAGCGTGACCAGCATGGTGACGGCGGGCGATATCAGCATCCACGGCGCCTGGATCATCTGGCGCGCGCCGGCCGAGATGAGGCTGCCGAGCGACGCCATAGGTTCTTGCACGCCGAGGCCAATGAACGACAGGAAGCTCTCGGCCAGGATGATGACCGGGATGTTGAGCGTGGCGAACACGACGACAGGGCCCAACACGTTCGGAACGATGTGGCGGAAGACAATCTCGATTGGCTTTGCGCCTGCGGCGCGCGCCGCTTCGACGAACTCTTTCCTGCGCAACGAGATGGTCTGGCCGCGTACGATGCGCGCCATGGTAAGCCACTCAACTGCGCCGATCGCTGCGAAGATCCACATGAGTTTCACCGCAGGATCGGGCGTATCCACCACGGTCATCAGGACGATGACGAAGAAAACGAACGGAATGGCATAAAGCACATCAACCAAGCGCATCATCGCATCATCGATGACGCCACCGAAAAAGCCGGCGATTGCTCCATACGTCACGCCGATGGTGAGCGCGACGAACGTGGCCACAAGGCCGACGAGCAGCGAGATACGGAGGCCGAAGATCAAGCGCGCGACCATGTCGCGGCCTTCGGTATCAGTGCCGAGCAGGTGCCAGTTGGCCGTCGTCGGCGCGATGCTGACGCTGTCGCGGAAGATGTCATCGATCTTGTGGACCCAGAGCATCGGCCCAAAGATCGCGATCAGAGCCAGGATGGCGACGACATAAAGACTGACGACAGCCGCCGGATTGCGCATCAAGCGCCGGCGCGCGTCTTCCCAGAGCGAGCGGCCTTTGACGCCGGTCTGCACCGGCACGTCGTCTAGAAGAATATCGCTCATGCCGTGCGCGTCCGCGGGTCGAGCACGCGGTACATGATGTCCGCGGCGAGGTTCATAAGGATGATGAGGAATGAGTAGATCAGCACCACGCCCATCACGAGCGTGTAGTCACGCTGTTGGGCGGCATAGACGAATTGCTTGCCGATGCCGGGTAGCTGATAAACCGTCTCGATGACGAAGGAGCCGGCCATCACGCCCGCAAGCGCTGGCCCGACATAGGAAACGACCGGCAAAATCGCGATCGGCAGCGCGTGACGCCAAATCACCGCCGCTTCCGGCAATCCCTTGGCGCGGGCGGTGCGGATAGCGTTTGAGCGCATCGCTTCGATCATCGAGGCGCGCATCAAACGCGAGACGATGGCGATCAGCGGCAGCGAAAGCGTCACGATGGGGAGTACGAGATAAGGCAGCGCGAATTCATCGCGGAAAAGGCCCTGGCTCGGAAACCATTCGAGCTGCACGCCGAAGAAGAGTTGCATCACCGGGCCAACCACAAGGGGCGGCAAGCACACCCCCGCGATCGCCAGCGCCATAACGGCGTAATCTTGGAACCTGTTTTGCCGCAACGCAGCCATCACACCGAGACCGCCGCCGACCAGCAAAGCCAGCGCCATGGCGCCGAGGCCGAGCAGCGCACTCGTCGGCGCCCCTTCGGCGATGATCTCGATGACGTTCTTGTCTTTGTAGGTCATCGACGGGCCAAAATCCCCGCGGATCAGACCACCGCCCTCTTCAGAGCCAAAGAGGTAACGTGCGAGCTGCTGACCAACGGGCAGATCGAGCCCGAATTTCGCCTGCATGCGCTGCTCGATTTCAGGCGGCAGCTGGCGCTCAAGCGTGAACGGCCCGCCAGGTGCGGCCTTCATCAGCAAGAATGCTGCTGCAACGATCGCGAGCAGTGTTGGGATAGCGACGAGCAAACGCCGAACGGTTAGAGCTAGCATTCCGATTTCCGTGGCGCCCGAAGCGGCAAACGAAGCGCCGCGAACCTTGCTTCCTCGGAAAGCTCTGTCAACGTAGGCATCACATGACCGAGTTCCATCGCGTTACGCCTGAGTTCGCTGTCGCTGGACAGCTAGAGATTGCTGACATCGCTCGCGCCGCGGCTGAGGGCTATAAAGTCCTCGTCTGCAACCGGCCCGAAGGCGAAGACCCCGGTCAACCGACCGAGGCCGAAATCAAGTCCGCAACCGAAACGGCCGGCCTGACGTATAAGTCTCTACCTTACACAGGTCAGACCCCGCCCGGCGTGGTTGCCGAGACGGCGGTGCTTCTGGATGAGACGAATGGCCCTGTGTTGGCCTATTGCCGGACGGGTAAGCGGTCGATAATGGCCTGGGCGCTGGCGCAGGCCCTATCCGGGGACCGTTCGCCTGAGGAAATAATCGCCTTGGCGTCCCGGGCAGGGTACGATCTGTCGGGGGCCAAGGGAGCGTTGGACACGTTAGCGCCGAAATCCTAGCCGACAGGCGTGAGCAGGATCCAAACGGTCTTAAGCATTACGATTAGGGACAAGGCGAGCAGCACCGTGCGGACGCGATCCAACGCGAACATGAAGATATCGAAGACGGCGCCCATGCGCGCGCCGCTCGCAAACTTCGGGCCGGTCTGAGCCACATGACCGACGCAACGCCTCGCGTGTTTCAGACGTCCGGCCGTATGTGGCTAAAGGACTTCGAGTTCGGCCTGACCGGACTGACAGTCCGCAAGACTGGCGCGCGGGTGCCCTATTCACCATCGGTGCTGAAGCAGGTCTATGCGTGGTTCGCCTACTTCTTCTCCGCACAAAGCATCGAACCGATCACGCCGCACTTCACCATCACCTTCTCGCCCGAGCGCGCACGGCCCTGGTATTTGATCTGGGCGGTCTCGCGGGCCGCGGGCGCGAAGTACACCAAGGACGTCGCCGCCGCTGACGTCGTGATGCACTTCGAGGACGCGACTTACAGCCCCAACGAGCCGCCGGCGCGCGTTCGCGCAGGCGCCAAGCTCGTTAACTTCAATGCGCGCGATGTCTCAAAGACGAACGTCTCACGCGCTTCCGCTGCAGCCTTCGGGCGCCCGCTCGCAGTTGATCCGCGCACGTATGTCGGCCCGGCGGTCGAAAAGTCCGAGATTAACGCCGCCCACGATGGCCGTATCGTGCAGTGCCCGACAACGCCCTTACCGGGCCGCGTTTATCAGCGCGTGATCGACAACCGCATGGCCTCCGATCTCGATCTGGTCGAGGACCTGCGCACCAGCACCGTCGGCGGCAAGCCGGTGGCTGTGTTTATCAAGCGCCGCCAAGTAACCAAGCGCTTCCTCAATACGAATACCGAAGTGTTGCTACGCACGCCGGAAGAGGTTTTCTCCGCCGACGAGCTGGCGCAAATCTCCGCCTTCACGCGCGAGATCGGCTTGGAATGGGGCGGCGTAGACGTGTTGCGTGATCGAACGAGCGGCGAACTCTTTATCGTCGACGCCAACAAGACCGACATGGGCCCGCCCATCGGTCTGAACTTGGCCGATAAGATCGTGGCGACCCGCCGTTTGGCCAAAGCCTTCCGCGCATTTGTCCGCGGCGAAACCGCTTAAACACATAAGGCGCCAATGGCCTACGCAATCCCGTTCGTGCGCGAGATGGACTTTGTCTATGAGCAAGCGCAGCAAGTAAGCCCGCTGATCCGCAGGCTCGTCGCCAATAATCCTGGGCCATTCACGTTCAAGGGCACGGGCGTCTACATTGTTGGCCGCGGCGACGTCGCGATCATCGATCCGGGGCCAGACAACATCGAGCACATCGAAGCGATCCTGCGCGCCGTCGAAGGTGAGCGCGTGACGCACATTCTGGTGACCCACCGCCACATGGATCACAGCCCCGCCGCACACCCGCTGGCGGAGCGCACTGGCGCGAAAGTCTATTCAAGCAAAATCCCGCCAGAGCCGAGCGATTGCGATGAGCTCCGGTTGGAGGCGTCTGACGATCATGGCTTCAACCCAGATGAAGACGTGAAAGACGGTGATCGCTTCACCGGTCCGGGTTGGACCATCGAAGCCGTTTTCACGCCCGGTCACACCAACAACCACATGGCTTATGCGCTGATCGAAGAGAACGCGCTCTTCCCCGGCGATCACATCATGGGCTGGTCAACCACGATCATCGGCCCGCCTGATGGCGACATGACGGATTATCTCGCGAGCCTCGAAAAAGTCCGCGACCGCAACTTCTCGACGCTCTGGCCCACGCACGGCCCGCCCGTCACCGATGTGCGCCCGTTCGTGCAGGCCTTCATCGATCATCGCTTGGGTCGCGAGGCGGCGATCATCGAACAGATGCAAGCCGGCAAAACTTCGATCAAGGATATGGTCTCGGTCATCTACGCCGACGTCGATAAGCGCCTGCATCCGGCAGCGTGTCACAGCGTGCTGGCGCACATGGTGCGACTGGTTGAATTGGGCCGCGTCGAGACGATGGGCCGCCCGTGCGTCGACAGCGTATATGCGCTGAAAGACTAGTGCAGCGACGGCGGCGGGCCGTCGAAACTTTCGACGAACACGATACGCCCGCGGTCTTCCATCCAGCGGATCTGAAAGCCTTCGGCCCCAAACTTGGCCTTCGCGTCTTTCGCCCAAGCCTGCGCCTGGAAGTGCGCGACCTCAAGCTCACGCGCGCGTACCGAGCGTGCGTGGCACACGGAGTGGGCTTCTGTCGCCTCGCGCAGGAATTCAATTCTGAACCGCATCCGCGCAAGGATGCGTGCGGTTTTCAGCGATGTGGATTCAGCCTGAAGCGCTATGGCCTTGGGAATAGAGGGACTTATGCAAAAGCGGCCCAGGCGAGGCCCGGGCCGCTCACTGCGATTGACGGAGGTCCGCAAGGGTAAGGGCCGAGGGATAGTGCCTTACGAGCCGTCGTTTGGAGCAATAAACAACCGCCGCCGCACTTGGTTCCCTGCCTATTCCGCCGCCTGCGTGCTTGGCAGCCGGTACTCCTTGAACATCTCCCGGAGCGCCAGCTTGTTGATCTTGCCCGTCGCGCCAAGCGGGATGGCTTCGACGAACGCGACGTCGTCCGGCGTCCACCACTTGGCGATCTTGCCTTCGAGATAAGCGAGCACGCTTTCCTTCGTCGGCGAAGCGCCCGGCTTCGCTTGAATGATGAGCAGCGGACGCTCATCCCATTTCGGATGCGCCACGCCGATGACGGCCGCATTGGCGACGCCGTCAGCGCCCATCGCGATATTCTCGATATCGATCGAGCTGATCCACTCGCCGCCGGATTTGATGACATCCTTGGCGCGGTCGGTGATCTGCATGACGCCGAGTTCGTCGAGCGTGGCGACATCGCCCGTATCGAAGAAGCCGCATTTCTCGAGGCACTCGCCCTTATCGTTGCGTGCGCCGGCATTCTTAAAATAGGCGCGCGCCACAGCGGGCCCTCGCACCAGCAATCGGCCAAAGGCCTTGCCGTCATGCGGCTTCTCGACGCCCTCGTCGTCGACGATCTTCATCTCCGTCGTGAACAGCGAGCGACCTTGCTTCATCTTGGTGCGAATGCGGAACTCGTGATCGCCAGCATAATGCTCGGGCAGCAATTTGCCGATGGTGCCGATCGGGCTCATCTCGGTCATGCCCCAAGCGTGGATGACCTCGACGCCGTAATCTTCCTCAAACGCGCGCAGTACAGTTTCCGGAATAGCTGAACCACCGATCGCGACGCGCTTCAGCGGGCCAGGCTTCAAATTGTTCTCGCGCAGATAGCCCAACAGCATTTGCCAGACAGTCGGCACCGCTGCCGTAAATGTCACCTTCTCGCCGTCGAGCAATTCATAGACGCTCGCGCCATCGAGCTTGCCGCCCGGCATGACGAGCTTGGCGCCCACCATCGGCGCCACGAACGCGATCGCCCAGGCATTGGCGTGGAACATCGGCACGACCGGCAGCACGACATCATTCGCCCCCGCGCCGAAGCAATCGACCGAGTTCGCCGCCATGCTGTGCAGCACGTTCGAACGATGCGAGTAGAGCACGCCCTTGGGATCGCCCGTCGTGCCCGACGTGTAGCAAAGCCCGCAGGCGGTGTTCTCGTCGAAGCCGCCCCAAGCTGCTTCCTCGGATTGGCCTTCGATGAACTCTTCGTACGAAAGATAAGGCACCGAGAACGACGCCGGCATATGCGCGCGATCGGTGAGGATGACGTAGGCCTCGACCGTCTTCAGCAACGGCGCGATCTTTTCGATGATCGGGACGAAGGTCGTGTCGAGGAAGAGGACCCTGTCCTCGGCGTGATTGATGATCCAGGCGATCTGCTCGGGGAAGAGCCGAGGGTTCACGGTGTGCAGCACCGCGCCCATACACATCGTGCCGTACCAGGCCTCTAAGTGCTTATCGGTGTTCCAGGCCAAGGTGGCGACGCGATCGCCCAGCTTGATGCCGCGCGCCTTCAACGCATTGGTGACGCGCTTGGCGTTGCGCCAGATCGTACCGTAGTTCGAGCGCGTGAGCTGACCGGTCTCAACATTGCGCGTGACCACTTCACGCTGCGGAAAATTGACATTGGCGTGGTCGAGGATCCGATCGACCGTCAATGGCCAATCCTGCATGAGTCCAAGCATCGCGCGCCTCCCGTTATTTCGTTGGCGAGCAATAAAGCTGAGATTGTGCGGCGCGGCAAATGCCGCGTCAGCATGGATGGATCAGGCAGCGTCCTCCTGAGGCCCGCCTGCCGCGCGCGTAAAGGCCGCTTTCAATTTCGCCTGCAAGGCGCGTGCGTCCTCGGGGGGCCGCGCCGGCCACGTCACGCTGAGCGCCCGGCCGAAGAGCGCCGGCGCGGCGAACTCGGCATAGACGGTAGGCACCACACATTGGCGGGCCGGAGGCCAGAGCGACACAACAAGCGCCGTGCGCTGGTGCGACAGCGCGTTCCGGTCGAGCAACGCCGCGTCTGGTTCGTCGACGGCTGGAACGAGGCGGCGCTGATGCTGCTGCGGGCGCGTCGCGGACGTACGCAGCGCCAAAGCGGCAACGGCGATGTCGATAACGCGCACAAGCCCTCTCCTCACGCTTAGGCTTTCGCGAGTCGGGCTGAAACAAGCGTTAAGGGTAGAGGCGCGCCTTCGACCATTCCGCCCCCGGTTCATCGCGGGTGAACACGAGCCGGTCGTGCAGGCGGAACGGGCGATCGCGCCAGAACTCGATCGCGAGCGGCTTCAACCGATAGCCGCGCCAATGAGTGGGACGCGGAACTTCGCCGACGCCATATTTCAACGCGAACTCGGCGATGCGTTTCTCGAGAGCCAGCCGATCCGGCAAGGGCCGCGATTGTTCGCTGGCCCATGCGCCGAGACGCGCGCCACGGTCGCGGCTTTGGAAATAAGCATCGGCCTCCGCATCGCTCACCTGCTCGATGATGCCGCGCACGCGGATCTGACGGTTCAGGCTCTTCCAATAGAGCACGATCGCCGCGCGCGCATTGGCCTCAAGCTGCCGCCCTTTGGCGCTCTCGGCATTGGTGTAGAAAACGAAGCCTTGGCGGTCGGCGGCTTTCAGCAACACCATGCGCACGTCTGGAAAGCCCTGCGCATCCACGGTGGAGAGAGCCATCGCGTTGGGATCGCGTGGCTCCTTCTCCTTGGCCTCCTTGAACCAGCGCTCGAACAGCTGAAACGGTTCGTTCTCCGCAAACAGCGCCGCGTCATCCGGCGGCGGCGCGGCGTCCGGATCATATTTGGGCGAAGGCGGGATGAGATCGTCGCCAGACAAGGAATCGTACTCCCTTTACCAATCGGTTCGATATAAGCGTTCTTGCGCCTATGTCCCACAACACGTTCGGCCACCTTTTCCGCGTCACCACCTGGGGCGAAAGCCATGGGCCGGCGCTTGGCTGTGTCGTTGACGGCTGCCCGCCTGGACTGCCGCTCTCGGCGGCTGACATCCAGTTTTGGCTGAACAAGCGCAAACCCGGCACGAGCCGCTTCGTGACGCAGCGGCGCGAAGATGACGAAGTGAAAATCCTCTCCGGCGTCTTCTCCGACGATCGCACCGAAGGCCAAGTCACCACCGGCGCGCCGATCTCGCTGATGATCGAAAACACCGATCAGCGCAGCAAGGATTACGACGAGATCCGCGATCTCTATCGCCCCGGCCACGCCGATTACACCTACGACGCTAAATACGGCCTGCGCGATTATCGCGGCGGCGGCCGTTCATCGGCGCGCGAGACTGCGGCGCGCGTCGCGGCTGGTGCGGTTGCGCGGCGGCTGCTGGTTGATGTCACGATCCGGGCGGCCGTCGTGCAGATCGGCAAAGTTGCGATCGATCGAGCCAAATGGAATTGGGACGAGACGGAGAACAATCCGTTCTGGTGCCCCGACGCAGACACGGCAAAGCTCTGGGAAGCGCTACTCGACGAGACGCGCAACGACGGCAACTCGCTCGGCGCCATCGTGGAAGTCGAAGCGACCGGCGTTCCCGCCGGTTGGGGCGCGCCGATCTATGGCAAGCTCGACGCCGAGATCGCCGGCGCGCTGATGAGCATCAATGCGGTGAAGGGTGTCGAGATCGGCGCGGGCTTTGCGGCGGCTTCGCTCACCGGCGTTGAGAACGCCGACGAGATGCGGGCCGGCAATGACGGCACGCCGGTGTTTCTCTCTAACGCCGCGGGCGGCATCCTGGGCGGCATCTCAACCGGCCAGCCAATCGTGGCCCGGCTGGCGATCAAGCCGACCTCCTCGATCCTGACGCCGCGCCAGACCGTCACACGCGACGGCCAGAACGCCGAGATCAGCACCAAGGGCCGTCACGACCCCTGCGTCGGCATCCGCGCAGCGCCCGTGGCGGAAGCGATGATGGCCTGCGTGCTCGCGGACGCGATGCTGCGCCACCGCGGCCAAACAGGGCGCTAGCGCGCTTAGCGCCGTTCTTCCGAAAATATTTCATGGCCGCCGGCCAGAACGCCTCTTGGCGCGCTCGCGAACGAGGCGTAAAAATCGCTGAGTAAATTCGTGGGGAACGCGCCATGCGCGAGCAATTGACGGCTCTCAGCCAATCCGTTTCTACCCAAGCGCGCGCTGCCGTCGCGCGCTTGGCGCCTGTGATCGCGCGCGTGTCGCCTGTCATCGATCGCGCACGCACCACCGGTTCAGCAGGCTGGACCGGCGTAAAGCAGCGCGTTGCGCCAGCCTTGCGGTGGACTGGCCGTCAGTCCAAGCGCGCGGCGATCGGAACGCTGCTGACGGTGGAAAACGTTTTGCTGAGCCCGAAGGGCCGCGACCGTGTCCATGCCGTCACCGTGTTCGCGCTGATCTTCGGTTTTGCCGTGCTGAGCGTCGATATGATCGTCACCGGCGGGCCGGAACTGATCCAGTCGGCCCAAGCCTCATCGATGGGCGCGCCGCGCGTTGATCTCATCGCTTCGGCCTCAACAGCGGATGGCGAGGCTGTGCAGCTCGCCGAAGCTGATGTTCCCGCACCTACGATTGAGCCGGAGCGGAACTCGCACCTCCGCCAAGTCGCCCTGACCACCGCAGCGCCGCCGCGCGATGCCGCGCCGGTTGCAGAGCTGCTCGATGCGGCGGAGCCATTGAAGGCAGCGCCGGTCGCGCGTGAAGGCGTCGATACGCCCATAAAGGCCGACGGTGCCGCTTAAGCCCCGTCCGCCGCCTTGATGCGGTTGGCGAGCATGATCTTGAACAGCGCATCATCGCCTGCCCGGCGGACGATCACTGGAATAGCGCCCTCGTCCATAAGTGCAGCGGCTATGCTGTCCCAATCGGCGAAACGGCCTGTATCGGCGAGTTGGTAGGCGCGCGTTCGCAGCGGCGTAAGATCGTCGGTGGCCATGACCAGACTGTAACGTGCCCGCCTGCAACTCGTTCCGGCAGCTCGGGAACACCCGAAGAGCAAGCTCGTTGAGCACCAGCAGCTCAAGGTCCGCTATGTTCGATCCAACCCCAGTCCGAGAACGCCACGTTGCCATTGGCGTCTTCACCGCTATCGGCCTTTCAGCCATGGCCGCGGTCTATCTCCTCCTCACCGATGGGTTCGCGCCATTGCTGCCGCAAAGCGCCAGCGCGGAGATGCCCCAGGAGCCGGCTTATGTGCGCGTAGTGGAGAGCAATTGGGCGCCGCCCGAAACCGTCCAGATCACGCCGACTTCGTACGTGCCGGACGAGATCTCCGCGCCGGACTACGCTATCGAAGACTTGGACGGCGGCGCAAACGGACGAACACCAACCGCAAGCGCCGAGCGTTCGTATGAAGACATCACGCGCGATATCGATGCGCTCTACGAACAGACCTCAGAACATCGCGAGCAAGATTTCGGCGACGCCGTCTATGATGGCGCCGCGCCAAGCGCGGATGACTTTGTGTATTCAAGCGATGAAGTGGCCGACGACGCGAAAGGGGAAGACACCCTTAGCGACGGCGGAAGCGCGTCACCTTTGTGAGGAAGGCCAGTTCGGTGTCCTCCACCTCGAACCCGTGCTCGCCGAACAAAGCCGCGAAATCTTCCTTCAGGTATGAGCTGAAATACGGCTCGTGGAAGCCGACTGGGAAGTATTCCAACATTTGATCGAGATCGGTCGCGTCGCCGGTTTGTAGTGAATCGGCGAGCACAAATGTACCGCCAGGTTTCACAATGCGGGCAATCTCGCGCGCCGCGTCGCGGCGAACGCGCGGCGGCAGTTCGTGAAAGAGATAGACGCATGTCGCCGCATCGAACGCGCCATCCTCGAACGGCGCTTGCTCGATCGCGCCCGTTACGATCTCGGCTTGCGACCAAGCCTTCAAACGCTGACGCGCCTCCTCGCAATAGGCGGGCGAGAGATCGAGGCCGCTCGCCGGTATGCGCGGATAGGCTTGCAGCACCTGCTTCAAGAAACGCCCAGTGCCGCTGGCGATATCGAGATACTTGACCTTACGCTGATCCGTGCCGCGAATGGCGCGCGACAGCGAGCCTAGTGCGATCCGGCGCATCGCGTCGGCTGCGCCGCCGAACAGGATTTCGACCTGCGTATCGTAGAGCTTGGCGCTCTCTTCGGAGAGCCAGCCGCCGCTTTGGTAGTGGAAGTTCTGCAAATAATAGGTCGGGTAACGCGCTTCGCCCTTGGCCTGCTCGCGCACTTCGACGCCGTCACGCGCTAAGCGCCGCTGATCGACGTTCGGCAAATCGCGGAAAAAATTCGCGGAGTTGCGCAGCGCCGTGATGGAGCGGTCGAGACGAATATCGTTGGGCGCAGGATAGAGCCCAGCTTCGATATTGGCGCGATCTTTGGCGAAAAGATCGAGAAACGCACCGCGGATGCGCTCGGAATCGCCTGGCGCCGCTTGCGGCTCGAAACGCGGTTCGCCCGGCCTGTTGAAGGGCGCCGAAACCCGCCGCGCCAACAAATACTGGCTCATATACCAGGCCACGCGCGCGCCTTGCGCAGCAGCGTATCGGGCTCGGCCAAGATCGCGCATCACGGACATGGGAGCAATGTAGTCTCAGACGGGCCACAGCTCCAGCCGCGCCAAGCGTCGCAGCGCTACTTAGCGCCGACCGCAACGATCATTTCGCACGGCCCTTCAAAGCCCGCGTCGCCCTCGAACGCCGAGAGTGCTTGCTCAATCTCTACCCAAGCAGCCTCTTGCCCGGCTTCATCAAGACCGGCGAGCATCTGATGCAGCGCGCCAAATGATTCCTTCTCGAACCGCACGCAATCGGCCGCCGATTTCATGCGCAGCGGCGCGGGCACGGTTTGCGATCGGACGTCCCTAAAGCCCGCGTCACGAAACGCGGCTTCAAGCACGCCGGCGGCGCCCAAGCTGAAAGGGCCAGGTTGCCCCGGCAGCGGCGGCGGCAAGTTGGCGCGGCGGCGGATTACGCCAACTGGCAGCGAGAAGAAGCGGTTGTTGTCTGGCGTGCTGTAGACGATGGCAGCGATGCGTCCGCCTGGCTTCAACGCGCGTTTCATCTCAGCAAGCGCCTTCTGCTGATCCGGAAAATAGATCAGACCGACCCGTGAGATCACGGCGTCGAACGAGCCCGGCGGTACGTCGAGATTTTCGCCGTCGAGTACCTTTGTCTCGATCGTATCGAACCCCCGTTCACGCGCGTTAGCCGCAGCGAACTCGAGAATGTCCGGCGAGATGTCCGTCGCGAGCACATAGCCGTCGGAACCCACACGCGCGGCTGCGAGCACGGTCTGATCGCCCGCGCCGGCGGCAACGTCCAGCACACGATCACCGGGGCCGATCTCGGCCATGTCGAACATGAGTTCAGTCACCGGCCCCAGCCAGGCGCGTAGAGACGCGCCCCACTCATTCCAAGCGTGCGCGGCGCTCTGCCATTGCTCTCGCGTCGTTTGCTTGTACTTGACCGCATCAAAGCTCGGCGCTTGCGGGGGCGTGGTCATCAGCGGGCTCCTAGAGGTTGCCGCTGATAGCCTAGTCGCATGCCGGGCTACGCCTAGCGCTTCTTGCGCTTCCGACGGCCTTTCGGCGGTTTTTCCAGCGGGGCGGGCCATGCGGTGATGCGTTTGATCAAACCGGCCATCTTCAGCCGACCTTCCGGACGCGTCCTGTTACGCGCGGAAGCGTTGGCGATGTGCACACTTTCGGGATCGCCGGAAACCAAGGGGTGCCACCAGAACAAGTCCTGGCCTTCGCTCACGAGCCGGTAGGCGCAGGTTTGCGGCAGCCAATCGAGCTTGGGTACATTCTTTGGCGTTAGCTTCACGCAATCGGGCACGTATTGTTTGCGGTTTTCGTAGTCACTGCAGCCGCAGGATTTGGTGTCGAACAGTTTGCACGAGACGTCGGTGAGATGGAGGATGTTGGTATCGGTATCCTCGATGCTGATCACGCAGCACTTGCTGCACCGATCGCAGAGCGCTTCCCATTCGCGCTCATTCATTTGCGTCAGCGTCTTGCGCCGCCAATAGCCGTCTTCGAGGGGGGCTGCATCCGCTTCCGGATCGCGCTTGCGGCGCGAATTGCGATAATCGAGGAGCGTGGTTTTGCTCATCGCGACAGCGCTCCGACGATCTCGACGTGCGGGCTCCAGCGGAATTGATCGACTGGCGTGGTGCGTGTGAGTGAGAAGCCGTGCTCGACCAGCACTTTCACGTCACGCGCAAAGCTCATCGGATCGCACGAGACGTAAGCGAGCTTGCGGATCGGCGAGCGTGCGATCTGCTCGGCTTGCAGGCGCGCGCCGGAGCGCGGCGGATCGATGATGGCGGCGTCGAATTTTTTCATCTCAAGACTCGAAAGCGGCGTGCGCAGAAGATCGCGTCGCAGCGTTTCCACCTTCTTAAGCGCCCCGCCCGCGCCATCGGCCGCCGCCTTAAGGGCGATCAGCATGTCTTCGTCGCCCTCAGCCGCGAGCACCTCGGCAAACTCCGCTGCGCGCAACGAGAATGTGCCGATGCCGGAGAAGAGATCGATGACGCGATCGGCGCCGGCGATGGCGTCTATGGCGAGTCTCGCGAGCGTTTCCTCGCCCAGCGCCGTTGGCTGCAAAAACGCGCCCGGCGGCGGCGCCACGATGGCGCGGCCCATGCGCAGGCGCGGCATGTCGCGGGCGATAACGACATCACCATCCATTGAAAGGCGCGTGAGGCCCAACTCGTGCACCATCACGCTCAGCGTCTCTAACGCCGCGCGATGCAACGCTTGCGGACGGCCGCCGCCTTTGACGGAAACATCGACGCCACTATCGGTCAGCAAACAGTGCAGCGTGATCTCGCCGCGTTGCGGCAGAACTTGATCGGCCAGCGGCGCAAGCTTCAGCGCCATCGCTTCGAGTGCCGGCGCAAGCACTGGGCATTGTGCGATCGGCGTGAGCTTGGCGCCGCCGCGTTCGATAAAGCCGATGCGCACTTGGCCGCCAACGCGCGCCGCGTGAAACGCCGCGCGACGGCGCCCTTCGCCCCACGCAGGCACAGTCTCATCCACGACAGCGCCGCCAAGGCTCACACGCTCCAGCGCCGAGACGACCTGCGCGCGCTTCCAAGCGAGGTACGGGCCGTCCTGCCAATGCTGCAGCTGACAGCCGCCGCAGCGGCCGAAATGGCGGCAAACCGGCGCCTGCCGCTCAGGACTTGCAGTTAACACCTCAACGACTTCAGCCCGGCCGCCCGACACGCGGGCCCGCACTTGTTCGCCCGGTAGCGCGAATGGCGCATAGATCGGGCCGTCATCGCCCTTGGCAGTTGAATCGCCGCGCGCGCCCATCGCCTCGATGGCGAGAATCCGCTCTTCCGATGCTGAAACAGCACCGGATTTAGCCCCTCGAGCGTTGCCCGGGCGGCCTCTGGAGAGGCGGTTCATTCGCTTCATGCGCCGTTCAGCTTGCCTCTGGCTATATCCGCCTCGTCAAACAGGAGCCCGTTATGCGAGGTCAAGCTTTGTTCGCCGCTTCCGCGTTCGCCATGATGGCGTTCGTCCAGCCAGCGTCCGCTCAATCTTATCCGTCCTACCATGACGAGCACGTCGAACTGCAACGTCAATGCGCACAATCGCGCCAGAACCGCACTGTCGGCGGCGCGATCATCGGCGGCTTGGCCGGTGCGCTGCTTGGCCGTGAAGTCGCCGATCGCGGCGTTCGTGGCGAAGGCGCTGCCCTTGGCGCAGTCGTAGGCGCCGCAGCTGGCGCCGGCATTGGCCGCTCGACGGCCGCATGCGACCGCGTCCCGCAGGGTTCGTACGATCCCTATTACGGCCAGCCGGACAACGATGATTATTACAACGGCGACTATCGCCAGAGCGGCTACTCCCGCGACGACCGCGACTGCCGCATGGGCGAGATCATCACCCGTGATCGCCGTGGCCGCGAGTACAGCGAAGAAGCGCTACTCTGCCGTGGCGACGATGGCCGCTGGTATCCCGCCGACTAAGTTCTCCCTACGTACGCAGTGACTTCGCCCCGGTGGAAACACCGGGGCGTTTCTTTTAGCGGCGCATGTGGAGCAGAAGCTCCAAGTTTCCGTCTCCGCCTCTGATCGGCGAATCCGCGACCGCGACTTTGCGAAAACCTTCAACGCCTTCGAGCGCAGCGATCGTTTGCGCTGCGGCGGCGCGCGCGGTCTCTTCATCGAGCACGCCCGTCTTGCCGCCTGCTTTCGGTCCGGCTTCGAATTGCGGCTTGATCAGCGCGATCAGATCGGCGCTTGCCGCGCCAAGTTTCATCGGCGCCAGCAGCACCTTGATGGCGCCAATGAAGCTCGCATCGCAGACGATGAGTGATGGCGGCTCGGTGATCTCCTCTCGCGTCAGCGCTCGTGCATCGGTGCGTTCAAGATTGGCGACGCGCGGATCGTCGCGCAGGGATGCGTGCAGCTGAGCCGTGCCGACATCGACGGCGTAGATTTGGGCCGCGCCGCGCGAGAGCAGCACTTGGGTAAAGCCGCCAGTGGATGCGCCCACATCAAGGCACACCCGCCCAGCTGGATCGACGCCGAACGTGTCGAGGGCCGCCGCGAGTTTTACACCGGCGCGTGAAACCCAAGGATGCGGCGCAGCGATGGTAAGTTCAGCGCCCTCCTCCACGAGGTCCGAAGCTTTTTCCACAAGCGCGCCATTCGCCGTGACGCCGCCCGCCTCGATCGCGGCGCGGGCCTTGGCGCGGCTCTCGGCGAGGCCGCGAGCCACAAGCAGCAAATCGGCGCGCATACGGGTCATGGGGCCCTCTCGCGCGCCATTGACCTGAAGGCAACCCCTTGCCCAGCACGCGCGCCCGCGCGACGCTGTCAACAAATACGGGGGGAATGCATGACGATCGAAGTTTCACGCCGGGCCGTGCTTGGCGGCGCAGTAGCAATGGGCGCGTTGGCTGCCGGCTGTAACGGCGAAACACCCTCCGACGCACTGGGCGACCTCGACGCGACCGGCGTCGCCGCGCGGATCGCGAGCGGCGAGATCACCGCCCCCGAAGCGCTGGAAGCCGCGATCGCGCGTAGCGAACGAGTGAATGGCGAACTAAACTTCGTGGCGGCGCCGCTCTCCGACTACGGCCGCGCCCGCGTCGGCGGGCCGCTGACCGGGCCATTCGCCGGCGTGCCAACCTTGATCAAAGATCTCATGGACATGACGGGTCAGCCGACGCGTTACGGCAGCCGCGCCTTCGCCAACAATGTCTCGCAACAGCAATCCCCGTACATGGACGCACTGCTCGCCGCAGGCCTCGTGCCATTCGGCAAATCGACGACGCCGGAGTTCGGTCTCACCGCGACGACCGAAACGCTGCTCGGCGGCGCAACGCGCAATCCGTGGAATATTGCGCTTTCAAGCGGCGGCTCCTCCGGCGGCGCCGCGGTCGCGGTCGCCGCGCGCGTCGTCCCGATCGCGCATGCGAGCGATGGCGGCGGTTCGATCCGCATTCCTGCGTCATGCAACGGCCTCCTGGGCTTGAAGCCCTCGCGCGGGCGCAGCGTATTGGCAGGACGGCCCGATCCGGGCGTCGATATTTCCGTCAATGGCTGCGTCAGCAGAAGCGTGCGCGATACCGCCGCGTGGCTGGCAGCGACGGAGCAGACAGGCGCAACCGCGACCCTGCCTGCCGTTGGCGCGGTGACAGGCGCGAGCACTGAACGCCGCCGCATCATCATGGATATCCCGAACGCGCTCGGCAACGAGCCGGACGCGGAGGTCCGCGCTGCAATCGAATCCGCCGCCGAGCTTTGCCGCTCGCTCGGCCACACCGTCATCGAGCGCCGCGCGCCCATCGATGGCGCTCAATTCAGCGCCGACTTTATTCTGCTCTGGGCCAATGGAGCGTTGGAAGTCGCGAACCTCGTGCGCAGCATGGCGCCGGCTGGCGCAAACCTCTCTGACCTGCTTGAGCCGCTGACGCTAGAGCTTGCGGCGCACGCGCAAGCGCAAGGCCAAGCAGAACTCGTGGCCGCCATCGGCCGCCTGCAGACAGTGCAGGCTCAGTATGCGGGCATGTTCGCAGACGCGGACATCTACCTGACGCCCGTCCTTGCCAAGCCACCAGTCGAGCTTGGCGTCATCGACGGGACCAAGGGCATGGCCGTGTTCGAGACGCTTTCGGATTATGTCGGCTACACGCCGCTGCAGAACGTCGCCGGCGCCCCGGCCATGAGCGTCCCGCTGGCCTGGTCGCAGAGTGGGCTGCCGATCGGCATCCACTTCTCCGCGCCGGTGGGCGAGGAGCGCCAGCTGCTTGAATTGGCTTACGAATTGGAGGAAGCACAGCCTTGGGCTGCCCGGGTTCCGGGTGTGAACGCAGGCTGAAAACGTGCTCCATACTGCCGCCCCGTTTCGGCGATACTCGGCGCGGATGAAGATTCGCACCGCCCTTTGCGCCGCCGCGCTGGCCGTGATGGCTGCCGCCCCGGCCTTCGCTCAGCAACAGCCCCCGGCGCGCCCGGAACATCCGCGCGGCGAGGAATGGTATCAAGCGCAGCTAGTCGAGCTCTCCGAGATCCTCGGCGGCTCGCACTATCTGCGCATCCTCTGCGACGGGCGCGACGATCAGCGCTGGCGCGACTACATGCGCGGCATCATCGAGCGCGAGCCCCGCTATAACGCGCAACTCGTCGAAGGCTTCAATCGCGGCTATCGCAACGAGGAAGCACGCTTCCCGACCTGCGACACGACCACACGGCAGATGGAAGCCGAACTGCGCGCACGCGGCCTGCGGATTTCCCAGGGCCTCTCGGCGCGCAACGCGAACTAAGCGGATGACAGACGATTCCGACAAAAAAGGCCGCGCGCTGCAGCTGATCCTCGATGCGTGGGATCAGGCTTTAACGGAAGGCGCCGAACCCGAGATCGTCGCTTCGGTCGCGATTTACGCGGCGCTGACGGATATGGTGGACCGCTACGGCGCCGAGGCTGTCGCAGATTTCTGCGCGACATTGCCCGAGCGTGCGCGCAAGGGCGAGTTTACGCTGAAGGCTGAGTAAGCTCAGCGCGTGGCCCAGATCTTTTCAAGCCAGCCCTTGTCCGGCATGCCGCGCTCCGCAAAACCGGCGCGCGCGAGAAAGAGATGCCGAGCGATCTCCGCTTGCCGCTCGATATTGTAGCGCCCGAGCTTCACGTTACGCGCTTTGTAGACGTACGCGCCCTTGCCCAGCGCGCCGAGCTTGGCGCCCGCCAACACGATGCCGCGCTTGGCCTGCCAAACGTGCATCAGTTCATGGACGAACCAGCCCTGTTCATCGAGCGAAGCGGACGCGAAGTCGCGCGCGGCGCGCCATTTCGAAAACACGATCGTGCGCCCAAGCGGCACCATGGCGCCGAAACCGAGCGGGCGGGTCTGAAAAACGCGCACAGCCGGCCAATCAATCTCGTCGCCGAAAACGCTACGCCCCAGCGCGATCTCGCCATCGGTGAGACTTCGCTTTTCTCCGGTTTGCATAAGATCGGCGCGGGTTTGCATCGCGCGATTATAGCCGCCGCCCCATAAAAGGAAGCGGCCCGGCGCAGAAAAACCGGGCCGCTTCGAGACGGCGCGCATGTGGGGGAGCGGCTTGGGGCGCGCCGTGACAGGATGTTCATTAGAACGCGCGCAACGCGCCGATCCGTCGCGACTTCGGAGATGAATTGGCGTACATGACAAGCATGGCCGCGCCGTTTGAAATTCTCGTCAGCCGCATAGAAACACTCGCGCTCGACGCCGTCGTGAACGCCGCCAATACGCGGCTGGCGCCGGGAACGGGCGTCGACGGCGCGCTACGCGCGGCGGCGGGTCCCAAACTCACAGAACACACATCAAGCATGCCCCCGATCGAGGTCGGCGAAGCCGTGATCACGCCGGGTTTCGACGCGCCTGCGCGCTTCATCATCCATGTCGCAGCGCCAATCTGGATTGAGCCGGGGCCGGAGGGCGAGAAGGTGAACGGCCTTGCGCGCTGCTACATGTCAGCAATCAAGTTGGCGGCGACGCGCAATTTCGAGACGCTGGCGTTTCCGTGCTTGGGCACCGGCGTCTACGGCTGGCCGCGCGGCTTTGCGTGCGCCATTGCGATCGCCGCATGCGAGGAAGCGCTCGCGGAAGCGCCGAGCATTAAGCGGCTGGTTTTTTGCTGCTTCACGGAAGCGGATGCGAACCTCTACCGCACGGGTATGGGGTGAACGAATAACGCTCGCGCCTTCTATTCTGCGAGCCGCCAGCTGAGCGTGGCGCCGGCATGGAATGGCACGATCTCGGTCCCGGCAGCGCTGATGCGTTCGGGCACGGCCTGTGAAACCCGTTCAAGGGTGATGCGCTCTTCATTCAGCGGGAGCCCGTAAAAGCGCGGCCCGTTCTCCGATGCGAACGCCTCGAAGCGATCCATCGCGTTTTCTTCGTCGAACACCATCGCGTAGCTTTCGAGCGCGTGGGGTGCGCTGAAAACACCGGCGCAGCCGCATGCTGTTTCCTTGGCGCTGATAGCGTGCGGCGCTGAGTCTGTGCCGAGGAAGAATTTGGCGGAGCCTGAGGTTGCGGCTTTGCGCAGCGCCAAACGGTGATGCTCGCGCTTGGCGACAGGGAGGCAATAAAAATGCGGGCGGATGCCGCCCTCAAACATGGCGTTGCGATTATAATCGAGATGATGCGCGGTGATCGTGGCGGCGAGCGTCGCGGGCCCATCGGCGACAAAATTCGCCGCCTCTTCCGTCGTGATGTGTTCGAGCACGATTTTGAGCGCCGGAAAGTCGCTGACCAGCTTCGACAAGATGCGATCGATGAACACGGCTTCGCGATCGAAGATATCGACGTGTTTGTCCGTCACCTCGCCGTGCAGCAGCAAAGGCATGCCGATGCGCTGCATCGTCTCCAAGGCTCCGCGGATATTCTTGATGTCGGTGACGCCATGGCTGGAATTGGTCGTCGCGTGCGCGGGATAGAGCTTGCACGCGGTGAAAACGCCAGCGGCGAAGCCGCGCTCGATCTCTCCGGGATCGATGCCGTCGGTCAGATAGCAGGTCATCAGCGGCGTGAACGAAAGCCCGGGCTGAAGTGCAGCTTCGATGCGCGATCTATAGGCTTCGGCCGCCGCGACGCTTGTGACCGGCGGCGCGAGGTTCGGCATGACGATGGCGCGCGCAAATTGGCGCGCCGTGAAATTGACCACGCTCGCCAGCATGGCGCCGTCTCTCAAATGGACGTGCCAATCATCGGGCCGGCGCATCACGAACGTACTCATCTGAGGCCTCCAGCGTGCAGCAAATCGAGAGCGGCAGCTTCCACCGCGTCGATGCTCACGTCGTCCATTGCGCTTCCATCGTCCAGCGCGCCCGCCGCTGCAAGCTCTTCCAGCGCGCGACCACGCAAAGTTCGCGCGCGCGGCCCGTACGGCGCACGCACGCGCTCGTCGGTGGGGCCGAACATTGTCAGCACCGGCGCGCCTTTGGCAGCGGCGATATGGGTCAGCGCGTTGTCATTGCCGATCACCAGCGTCGCGCGTTCCGTGAGCGCGGCAGCGGCGAGCAAATCGAGCGCACCGGCATTGCGCGCCTCCACGCCGTCCGCGTCCAGACTTGAAACGATATCGCGCGAGAGCTCCGCGTCGCGCTCGCCGGCGCCGAGTACGAGCACGACGGCGCCATTCATTGGCCCGGTTGCCAGCCGCCGCGCGACGGCGGCGAAGCGCTCCTGCGGCCAGCGTTTTCCTGCACGTGAACCACCCGGCGCGATGACTAGAAGCTGCGTCGCGCCGCCACTCACCAACGCTGCTTCGCTGCGCGCCTGGTCGTCCACCCACAGCACCGGCGCCAGCGGCCGTTCGGCGCCGAGTGCGGCGCTCCAATCTTCAACGCGATGGCGCAACACTGGCGCAGGCTCAAGCCGCAGCTTGCGCGCGCCTGGCGCGAGCTTGCCGGTGAGATCGCCGCGCGCATCAATCACGGTATCGAAGCGTTTGCCCGCAATCAGCGCAGCCAGAGACCAGCCAGGCCCGCCGCGCTCCGGCATTGCCACACGCGCCGCCGGCGCGGAGCGGAACAGCGCATTCGCAGCGGGCTCTGCCAACACCGTAAGCTCGTCCGCCTCAGCCAACACATGCGCCAGCGCACCGGTGGCGAGCACGGTCTCGCCGAGATCGGCGGGGGCTAGGAGCAGGACGTGGGCCATCTGCCGGTGGGTTAGGCGGCGCCCGGGTAAATGCCAAGTCAACAGGCCAGTGGAAGACTTGCGGCAAAGCGCGGCGCGGCCCAGATGGGGGCGATGACCACCCCCGCCCGCTTGACCCGCGCGCTCATCCGCGTCGCTGGCCCCGAGGCGCGGGGCTTTCTGAACAATCTGCTGACCCAGAGCCTCGACACGCTCGATCAAGCCGGGCTGCGTTATGGCGCCCTGCTGACGCCGCAAGGCAAAGTTCTGGCGGACATGCTGATCTGGGATGATGACGACGGCTTGCTGCTGGAACTCGATCCGTCGCGCACCGACGATATTGAGCGCCGACTGACCATGTACAAGCTCCGCGCTAATGTGAGCATCACGCGCGATCAGCGGGGAGTTCTTTGGTCGACGGAGACATTCGACCGCGCGCTGCGCGACCCGCGCCTGAATGAATTGGGCTGGCGCGCGCTATCGAATGACACCGCCGGAAACGCTGACGAAGAATACAACACGCACCGTTTAGCGCTCGGCGTTCCAAACCTCGCGCGCGATACGAAACCAGATGAGGTCTTCGGTCTGGAAGCGCTGTTGGATGAACTGAATGGCGTCGACTTCAAGAAGGGTTGCTTCGTCGGCCAAGAGAACGTCTCGCGCATGAAGCGCCGCGCCACAACGCGCAAAAAGCTCTGCCGCATCGCCTTCGAGGGCGCCGCACCTGCGTTTGGTACTACAATCAGTGCGGGTGATGCAGACCTTGGTGATGTGCGCAGCGGCGCTGACGGCCACGCCATCGCCTTCTTGCGTCTCGACCGCGCTCTCGCCGCGCGCGAGCCATTGATGGCCGATGGGCGCTTGGTGCGCTTGGACGCACCGGAATGGCTTGCCTTGCCGCCTGCTGATGCGTGACACTGCGGGTACGGGATCAAATTTGGGGGCTTTGATGCGCACATTTGCATTCGGGTTTGCGGCGGTCGCCGTGCTGTTTTCGGCTGGCTGCGCGTCATCCGGCGAAACCGTGATCAGCGCACGCGACGCAGCGCGCGCTGAGTGTGAAGCCCGCCAGCCGCCGCCTGCGGACATGCAGGCCTGCATTCTTGAGGCCGAGCAGACCATCCGCGACGCGCGCGACTTGGCGCGGCGTCAACCGCCCCGTCCGCAGCCGCGCCCACCGGGCTGAGCGAGGGCCGTTGACCGGCTTTTCACACGGGTCTAAGCGCCCAAGGCCCTGCTCAATGCGGGGGATTTTGGGGGCTCTAGCACTGTGACAGTCGTTATCTCCGCGACCGGGCTTTGGACACCGTCAGACTCGATCACCAACGCTGAATTGGTGGCGAGCTTCAACACGTATGTCGAACGCTTCAACGCCGAGAACGCCGATGCAATCGCGCGCGGCGAAAAGACCGCGCTGCTGCCCTCAAGCGTCGAGTTCATCGAGAAGGCCTCGGGCATCAAGCATCGCTACGTGATGGATAAGGCCGGTTCGCTCGATGTGAACCGCATGGTCCCGCGCATCCCTGAGCGCCCCAACGGCGAACTCTCTTTGATGGCCGAGGTCTCCGTCAAAGCGGCGAGGCAAGCGCTTGAACGCGCGGGCCGCGATCCGCGCGATATAGGCGCCGTGATTTGCTCGTGCTCGTCGCTGCAACGCCCTTACCCGGCGCTGGCGATCGAAGTGCAGAACGAGTTGGGCGCGGGCGGCTTCGGCTATGACATGAACGTGGCGTGCTCATCGGCCACGTTCGCAATCCAGAACGCCATCGACATCGTCCGCGCGGGACACGCGCGCTCCGTGCTCGTGGTGAACCCCGAACTTACTACGGGGCACCTCAACTTCCGCGACCGCGACTCGCACTTCATCTTCGGCGACGCGGCGGTGGCGATCTTGGTTGAGCACGCCGACCTCGCACCGCCGGGCGCCTGGTCGATCATCGGCTCGAAATTGAAGACCGTGTTCTCCAACAACATCCGCAACAATTTCGGTTTCCTCAATCGCGGCGATGAGGCCCATCGCGACGATCCCGACAAGCTGATCTCTCAGCAGGGCCGCAAGGTGTTCAAGGAAGTCGTGCCGCTCGTCTCCGAGATGATCTTGGAGCACATGGCGGGCCTCAATCTGAAGCCCAGCGACATGCGCCGGCTCTGGCTGCATCAAGCCAATTCAAACATGAACCGGCTAATCGCGCACAAAGTGCTCGGCCACGAAGCCAGCCAGGACGAAGCGCCGACCGTGCTCGACGTTTACGGCAATACCGCCGGCGCAGGCTCGATCATCGCGTTCCACAATCACAGCGCCGATTTGAAGCCCGGCGATAAAGGCCTCATCTGCTCGTTCGGCGCAGGCTATAGCGCAGGCTCAATCTTCGTGCAGAAGACCGGTTGAGCTACGGACCACCGGTGAAATCCGCCGCTGTGAGCGCAAGGCCGGGCGCCAAGGTGGCGAACTGAATGGCAGCACCTCCCCCGTTGCCGTCGGCATCGTAATAGAGGGCGCCGGTTGCAGCATCGTAGATGATGCGGTCGTCGGCGTCGGCCGCCGCTGAGCCAATGACAAAAGCATTTGGCGCGAGCGGTCCGGCCGCGATCGTGCCGAACACGGAGATTGCAAGCTCGATCGTGTCGTCCGCGACGTTGAAGCCGCTGATGACATCGACGTTGCCACCGCCGAGCAGCGTGGAGAACACGAACGTATCCGCTCCGGCGCCGCTGATGAGCGTATCTGCGCCGGCGCCGCCATCGAGGCGATCAACGCCATTACTGCCATCCACTAGATCTTCGCCGTCGCCACCGAAGACGACGTCATCGCCATCGCCGCCATAGAGATCGTCGGCGCCCGCGCCGCCGTTCAGCGTGTCGTTGTTTTGCCGGCCATAGACTTCGTCCTCACCATCGCCGCCGGCGAGCGTATCGTTGCCGTTGCCGCCATCGACAAGGTCATTATCGGCGCCGCCATTGGCGTTGTCGTCGCCATCGCCGCCATAAATGACGTCATTGCCTGCATCGCCGTTCAACGTATCGGCGCTATTGCGGCCGTAGAGCGTGTCGTTATCGGCGCCGCCGAAGAGCACGTCGGCGCCTGCGCCGCCATAGAGCGTGTCGGCGTTGGCGAGGCCAATCAGGACATCGTCATCGACACCGCCGTTCAGTGTATTTGCGGCGCTGTCGCCTGTGAATGTCGGCATGTCCTCGGTCCTCCTCGCAGCCGAACGCGCGAGCACGGCGACAGTTCACCAAGGAACGCGCGCGGCGCAACCGCTGCCACGCCCAATGTGGATTACACTGTGTTGAGACTACGGTTGCGAAGCGCGGCCCGCTCGCAAACAGGCCACGCTTCGCCACCTAGTTTAATCCCAGCCGCAATCCTGGCCTTCGTTTTGCTCTTCCAGGTACGCCATGAGCGGCTGGAAGTAGCGGGCCATTGCGCCGCCATCCATCTGACGGGTGCCGGTGAAGGCTTCCAGCGCATCCGGCCACGGCCGCGAGGCGCCCATTTCCATCATCTGGTTGAAGCGCTCGCCGACTTCGCGGTTGCCGTACACGGTGCAGCGATGCAGCGGACCTTCCCAGCCGGCTTGCTGGCACGCCGCCTCATAGAACTGGAACTGCAGCACGTAGGAGAGGAAGTAGCGCAGATACGGCACGTTGTTGGCGATGTGATATTTCGCGCCCGGATCGAAGTGTTCTTCCGTGCGCGTGTTCGGCGGCGTGATGCCTTGGTAGCGCTCACGCAACTCCCACCACGCGGCGTTGTAGCGATCCGGCGTGATGCGGCCGTCGAACACCTGCCAGCGCCATTGGTCCATCGTCAGCGCGAACGGCAAGAAGGCGATCTTGTTGAGCGCCTGCTCCATCAGCAAGGACGTATCAGCCGAGGCCGGCGGGATCTGGCCGCGACGAAGCAAGCCGATCTCGACCAGATACTCAGGCGTGATGTTAAGCGCGATGAAATCGCCGATGGCTTCATGGAAGCCGTCATGGGCGCCGTTTTGATAGAGATACGGCTGATCCATGTAGGCGCGCTGATAGTAATTGTGGCCCAACTCGTGGTGGATGGTCTGGAAGTGCTCCGCATTGATTTGGATGCACTGCTTCACACGAAGGTCTTCGCGTGAATCCAGATCCCAAGCCGAAGCATGGCAGACAACATCGCGATCACGCGGGCGCGTGAGCATCGAGCGCTCCCAGAATGTCTCCGGCAGCGGCGCAAGGCCAAGCGAGGTGTAGAAGCCTTCCGCGGTGCGCGTCATGCGGACGGCGTCATAATTGGCGCGGGTCAGCAGCGATGTCGTATCGTACGTCGCACGTGCGCCGCGCGGACGCATGATCGGCATAAGCGTCGACCAATCCTGCGCCCACATATTGCCGAGCAGATCGGCGCGGATCGGGCCGTCGCGCGGCTGGATCGCTTCGCCATAGGTGGCGCTAAGGCGCGTGCGCACGTGGCAGTGCAGCTGCTCGTAGAACGGCTGCAGCTGGCCCCACAGGCGCTCGACTTCGCGCTCCATGTCGGCGGCCGGCATGTCATAGTTCGACAGCCACATCTGGCCGACATTGTCGAAGCCCAGATCGCGCGCGCCTTGGTTGGCGATCTCGACCATGCGCGTGTAGTCGTCGCGCATGGGGGCTGCGACCTGGTGCCATTCCGTCCAGATCTCTTCCAGACGCGCCGCATTGCGCTCGGTGCCCATCAGCGTTTCGAGTTCATCGAGCGCGACTTGACGGCCTTGATAGTCGATGCGGCCGGTTGAGTAACGCGAGGCGAGGCGCGTGGTGATTTCCGAGAGCTGCGCCGCTGCGCCTTCGGTCTGCGGCGCCGGGAGCACGAGGCTTAAGCGCAAGAGATCAATCTTGCGGCGGATATCCGCCGGGAGTTCGGTGTTGGCGAAGCGGCCCGCGCCGCTTGCCAGGCGCACGCGCGCTTCGGTGGCTTCAGCGTCCGAGCGCTGCAGCAGCCATTCGGTGTCGAAGTTGATGTAAGTGTTATAGACCCAGGCGATGCGCGCTTCGTATTGCGAGCGCTCCGCCAATTCCGCTTCAGCCGCTTCGACGTATGCTTGCGCCGCTTCCGGCGTCGTCGCGCCTTGCGCGCTTGCGCCGCCGTCCATGGTCGCTGTGTTTGCACACGCGGTGAACGCGGCGATGGCTAGCCACGAGGCAGCCACCTTCAACATGGGTTTCGCGATCATATCCCCTCCTGCTTCCCGTGCCCTAGTGACTCTCCGCAGCGAGCCATTCGATGCCGTCGGCCGACATCATAAACACTGCCGCCTCACGCCGATGGGCGCCGATGGCGGCGAAAAATCTTTGCGCCACTTCGTTCTCGACGCCGGTCGTGATCGCCAATTCACGGGCGCCCAGTTCGCGCGCCCTATGCGCGACAGCTGACATCATCTTGCGCGCCAAGCCGCCGCGGCGATGCTCAGGCGCGACATAGAGTTCGCAGAGCACAATGTTGGCTGAAGCGCGGCGCACGTCGTAGCTCTTGGTGATGATCGCGTGCGCAATCACTGGCGCATTCTGGCGTTCTTGCGCGACCCAGGCTTCGAACAGCGCGTTCGATCCGAAGGCGTGCGACTTGATCCTGTCGGTGTCGAGGCCCGAGACGCCGCCCTCTTCAGCCGCCGCCGCGCCCGCCATCCTGGCGATCGCCTCGGCGTCGCGGGGAACCGCGCGACGGATGAGGTAGAGTGGGTCCATGCTTGGCGATCACTAAGGCCAAGCGCACGCGCTGTTGCAAGCGAAAGCGCAACAATTTTTCCAGGCTAGTGGTCGCCCCTAATGGTCGCCCCAGGGTCCCATCGACCCATCGTCGCCCCAGCCGCCGTCGCGACGCGCCATGAAGGCGCCGAGGATCGTCAAGCCGACAATGATCCCAACCGTGACGAGGAACCAGAAAAACATCTCGCGCTCCAAACGAGGCGCGCAAATCCGGCGCGCGCCTTATGAGACCCCCTCCGCAATAGCAGGCGCATTTGGTTTAGCACGGTCTGTGGGCAGCTTCGAGGGTAAGCCGATCCAGACGCGCAGTACGGGAACCCGGCGCCCCAATTCGAAGAATAACCAGCAGCCAAGCGCCGTCGTCCCGATCAGCAATGGCGCCTCGATGGCAAGCGGCAGGTTGATGTCGTCCAGATAGAAGCCGGCGACCACGATGATGGTCTGGTGGATGAGGTAGAACGGAAAGATCGCGACTGTGAGCAGGCGCCGCACTGGCCCATCGGCATTGCGCAGATGCTTATGGGCGAAGCCAATGGCGGCGATAATGGCGCACCACGCGTCGAGTTGGCGTACCGCCCGCATCACGTTGCGCAGCCAATCCGGCGGCGTGACGCCGTCTGGGTGAGCATTGGAATAGAGGATCAACACGGCCCAACTGGCCAGCGCAATCGCGAGCGCGGCCCAGCGCCAGTTCATGCAGCGCTGAAAGAAGACGTCGTTCTTGGCGATGGCGACGCCGAAGAGGAACACGCCGAAATAGTGCGCGTGGAGGTACCAATCGTCTCGGAAATCGTGGCTCTCGCCGAAGATTGGAAACAGCGTGATGCGCAGAGCGGCCATGATCAGCCAAGGCGTCAGGATCAGGAAGGGGCCCGCGATCAGCACGCTCACCGCTTTCGGGATGCGCCGCAGCAGCGGCAACAGCGGCACAAGCACCAGCGAATAGATGATCAGATACGCGACGAACCACATATGATTGTAGGTTGGCGTCGCCAGGCACCCGTCGGCATCGCACCAATTGCCCGAACCGGTGGCGTAGCGGACGTAGAAGTTATCCACCGCGCCAGCATATTGCGTAGCTTGCGCCGGCCCCATGGCTTGGACCGCCTCGACGATCTCGTAATAGCTCTGCGGCGGCACAATCACGAACATGGCCAGCAAGAGCGGTGGCCAGAGCCGGCCCATGCGCGCGCCGGTGAACTTCAACGCGCTCATCTTATCGGCCATGAACCGGGTCGCGATGCCGGACACGAAGAAGAGCAATGTCAGCCGCCAAGGATTGGTCAGCATCATCAGCGGCTCGATCGTGTCAGAGGCGCTGCTCGATTTCACGTGCCAGTCCCAGGTCACGTAAAACATGCCGACGTGGTAGAGGATGAGCAGCGCGAACGCGATGATGCGGAGCCAATCCATGTCGTAGCGGCGGTCGGTCATGTTTTCGTGGTCCTTTCGGCGCCCGGTTCTTTCGCGGACCGCTCAGCGCCGCTAGTTTCAAGCCGCGCCCGGCGGCCTGCCGGGACGAGCGGGGAGCTCTTGGTGACGACCGGCGGCGATCAAGTGACGAGCGGCTGGGCCCGGTTCGAGCGGAGACCGTGGATTTTCATCGCGCTGGTCTCGCTCGTGGTCGTGCTGGTGAACGCCAGCAGCGACTATCTGGAGCTTCGCCGCAACGGCTATGACACGCCCTGGTGGGAGCCTGTGATCTGGGAGGTAACGAGCGCCCTCGTCATCGTGAGCATGGTGCCGCTCATCGGCATGGCGGTGCGGCGCTGGCCGCCAACCCGGGACAACCTCATCCGCCCGCTCCTCATCCATCTGGGCCTGACGATCCCCTTCGCCATCGCGCATGTGGCGGCAATCTATGTGATGCGGACCGCGATCTATGCGGCGGTCGGCGGCGAGTATGGATATTTCGACGACGGTCTGGGCCTCGTCCTCCTCTACGAGTGGCGCAAGGACGTGCTGACCTACGCCACGATCGCGGCCGTCTACTGGGTGTTCGATTACATCGACGCGCGTCGCCAAGCGGCGGCCGCGCCCGCCTCCGGCGATCAGCGCATCGAGATCCGCGACGGCGGCGCGGTAGTGTATTTGGCCCCGGCCGAGATCACGCACGTCGAGGCGGCCGGCAATTACGTCGAGTTCCACACACCGGCGCGGGCACATCTCGTGCGCGGCACGCTGGCCTCCTGGGAGGCGCAACTGACAGCGCGGGGCTTTGCCCGCGTTCATCGCTCAAGGCTCGTCAACCGGACGCGCATCAGCGCCGTCAGACCCACTCCGTCGGGTGACATCGAGATCACACTGGATACGGGCGCCGCGCTCGCAGGCAGCCGCCGATACCGGGACGCGTTGGCGTAGCCGCCGCACGCGCGTTTGCGCTGTGGGATAGAGCACAGCGCTATCCCCTGACTGCTACCCCTCCATCTCCTCGCGAATGGTCTTGCGCGCCATCCAGAAGAGCGCAGCCGCGACAAGGCCAACGAACGCTGAGGTCAGCAGCGCGTAGCGAACGCCCTCGGCCTCGCCGAAACCGAGCGCAATCGCGAAGAAATCAGACAAAGCGCCCACGGCGAGCGGGCCTAGCCCTAAGCCGATCAGGTTGATGATGAACAGCAGGATGGCCGAGGACGTTGCTCGCATGTGCGGCGGCACGATGGTTTGCGCGGTGGCGTAGACGGGGCCGTACCAGAGCGTGCCCAGGATCGCGCCGAACAACAGACAGCCAAGCGCAAAAGTAGCCGACGGCGATAGGATCGCGATGGCATAAAGCGGAATGACGGCGAGCGACGCAATCGCCGGCACGCTGACATAAGCGCGATAGTCGCGGCCTCCGAAACGGTCGGCGATGACCCCGCCAGCATAGGCGCCAATGGCGCCGCCAATGCCGGCCATGAGGCCAAGCGCGAGACCCAAGAACCCGCCCACGCCTAAACCGAGAGATGCGGCAAGCGCTGCGACCTCTTCGCCGTGAACGCGGTAGAAGAACGAGGCCGCGAACGGCGCCTGGCCATATCCAATGAACGCCTTGATGGCGGCGGCGAACGAGACGAGCCAAAACGTGCGCTTGCGCTTCAGCGTCGCGAGTGCGGCGATGAACGGGCGCTCTTGGCGCATCGCCTCGCTGCGCGTGCGAATGTCGGCAGCGGCGGCGCGGATGCGCGGTTCTACCAGCGTGAGCGCGGCGACGATGGCGAGAACAACACCAGGTATCCCGCACACGATGAACGCGGCGCGCCAGCCATATTCGTCCGCGATCAAGCCGCCAAGCGCCATGCCGACCAAGCTGCCGAGCGGCGTGCCCATCGAATAGAACGCAAGCGCCGATGCGCGCTTTTCCTTTGGCACATAGTCTACGATCAGCGAATGCGCCGGCGGGGTACAGCCGGCTTCGCCAACACCAACGCCGATGCGCGCGAGCAGCAATTGCACGAAGTTCTGTGCGAAGCCGCAGAGCGCGGTGAAGAGCGACCAGACAGCGAGCGCCGTGGCGATAATGAAGGGCCGATGGCCGCGCTCAGCGAGGCGCGCAATGGGAAGGCCGAGGACGGTGTAGAAGATCGCAAAGGCGAGCCCGCTCATCGCACCGACTTGCCAATCGAGCAGACCGAGTTCGCGCTTGATCGGCTCGGCCAGGATGTTGACGACCTGACGATCGACGAAGTTCATCACATAGATGAGGAGCAAAAGCCCCATCGCGTAACCGCGATAGCCTGCGCTCACCGCGCGCACTTGCGGCGCCCCCACGGCGTCGGTCAAAGCGTCCCTCCCGTCTTATTCTTGCGGGAGAGCTTAAGGGCGTTTTCTCGGAGCGCCAGCGCCTAGGCGGGCGTCGCTTCCGCGATTCGGAATGTCAGGACGTCGCCATCGCCTTCGCGAATGGTGACATATTCCCCGGCGCGGAGTTCGTGCGCGCCGAGTTTGAAGCCTGGTTCCTCTGGCCCTTCGTCGGCTTCGTCATACCAAAAGTACCAGTTATCGCCGCGATGGCGCAGCCAGCCATCGGCTGGCGCCTCTTTGGGATGGAACCGGCGCACGGTGCAGAGCGCCTTGGTCTCGCGCCAGAGCGCTGGATCGAGCTTGCCGCTTTGGTCGAGCGGCGCGTTGACGACGTAGCCGTAATCGTCGGCGCCCTCCGGATACCCGGCGTCGGGATTGCGGCCGAGGCGCAGAATTAGACGCGTCAGACCTCTCTTCTCGCTCATTGTGGGTGCTCCTTTCCAGCGAAGCCGCTTATGTCCGGCTCAACGTCCGCTTACATTGAGCCGACGCAAAAGGGTCGAAACTGGATGGCTCAAACGCGCACGAAAGTGGGCTCGCGCCCCGAAGCGCCACGCGCTTGGCAGCGCATGCTGTCGGGGCGGCGCCTCGATCTGCTCGATCCCTCGCCGCTCGATGTCGAGATCGAAGACATCGCGCATGGGCTCGCGCGGGTCGCGCGATGGAACGGGCAAACGATCGGCGAACACGCCTTCTCGGTCGCGCAGCATTCAATCGTGGTTGAAGACGTTTGCCGCAAGCTGGCGCCGGACTGGGACAAGAAACGGCGTCTGATGGCGCTGCTGCACGATGCGCCGGAATACGTGATCGGCGACATGATCTCGCCGTTCAAGGCGGCGCTGGGGCTCGATTACAAGGCGTTCGAGGCGAAGCTGGAGGGCGCGATCCATGTCCGCTTCGGCCTGCCGGTGCATCCGCCGCAAGTGGTGAAGGCCGTTATCAAGCGCGCCGATATCATCTGCGCCTATTTCGAGGCGGTGCAGCTGGCTGGGTTCACCGAGGAGGAGGCCAAGCGCTTTTTCGGCGCGCCGCCACGGGGCATGAAGCTGACTTTGAAGCCCCAATCGACGGCGCAGGTGCAAGAAGCTTTCTTGAAACGCTTCCGGGCGCTGATCGATCCGACTTAGAAGCGCTCCATGTCGATTGTCGTCTCCCCGCTCTCCCTCGCGCCGCGTTTGGCCAAACTCCACAAGGTTTCGCATGTGGTGAGCCTGCTCGATCCCGACACGCCGTTTCCGGTGGTGCGCGAGGTCGGCGACCGGCATTTGCGGATGGAGATCCACGACATCGAAACGCCGGTGGACGGCCTCGACATCTGCTGCTCCGATCGCATGAAGATGATCCTGGATTTCGTGGGCGGCTGGCAGCGGAGCGCGCCAATCCTGATCCATTGTTATGCCGGCCTCTCGCGCTCGACCGCGACGGCTTACATCACCGCATGTGCGCACAATCCGGGTGCAGATGAAGAAGAGATCGCGCTGGCGCTCCGCGAAGCCTCAGCCCATGCATCACCGAACCGGCATCTCGTGGCGCTCGCTGATGCAGTGCTGGGGCGCGATGGGCGGATGGTGCGCGCCATTGAGCGCATCGGGCGTGGCGCGAGCTGGTACGATGTCGGCGAGAACGCGCCCTTCACTCTAGCCTCGCGGTTCGGCGCATGAGTGAGGCGCATGTCGTCATCGGGCTCTCCGCCGTCATCGTCGCGGTGACGGAGGACGCGCCGTTCGTGTTGATGACGCGCGAGGGCGATGTGACGGGCTTGCCGTTCGGCCCCTTCGATCCCGCTGGCGACCGCACGCTGGAGCTTTCGCTGCGCGGTTGGGTGAAAGAGCAAACCGATTTCGATATCGGCTATGTTGAGCAGCTTTACACGTTCGGCGATCGCGGGCGTGAGCTTGCGGTGCATGAGGATGCGCCGGAACGTCTGATTTCGATTTCGTACCTCGCCCTCACGCCCACACGCGCAGCACTCGATCGGCCAGGCGCGCGCTGGCGCTCATGGTACGATTTCTTTCCGTGGGAGGACTGGCGCGATGGCCGGCCCGGTGTGATCGACGAAACCATCGCGCCCAAGCTTAAGGCGTGGGCGGAAGGCGGCGAGAAAGACTTGATCACACAACGGCGCGCGCGCATTCGGCTTGCCTTTGCGCTTGATGGCGCGGTCTGGAATGAAGAGCGCGCGCTTGATCGCTATGAGCTGCTGTATGAGGCGGGCTTAGCGCCTGAAGCGGCGCGCGATCGGGCGCGGTTTGAAGGCAAGCCCGCGACGGCGCCAAAGCCAATCGCGGGATTGGGCGAACCGCTCGCTTCAGACCACCGGCGTATTCTCGCGACCGCCATCAGCCGCTTGCGTGCGAAGATAAAGTACCGGCCGGTGATCTTCGAATTGGCGCCTGAACTGTTCACGCTGCTGCACCTGCAACGGCTCGTAGAATCGATTGCGGGGCTTGAACTGCACAAGCAAAACTTCCGCCGCCTGCTCGACCGCACCGGCCTCGTCGAAGGATCGGGCGAGTTCGACACAAGCGCGGGCGGACGGCCGGCCGAGCTTTTCCGCTGCCGCAAAGAGCTCCTCAGCGAACGCCCCGTCGGCGGCGTCCACGTCCCCGCCCCGCGCGGCGATTAAAAGAAACGCCGACGCGATTGCTCGCGCCGGCGCTCTGTCTTCTGTCGAGTGTTCGCTTAGCCGCCGAAGTTGTGCGTGAAGCGGACGCCGATTGTGCGCGGGGGCAGCACGTCGGTGTAGAACGTGCGCACCGCGTGGGGATCGCCGTTCGTGTCCAGGACGAACTGGTTGAAGTCCGGCCCGCCGCGTGCGTTGGACTCGACGAACTCGTCGAGCAGGTTGCGCACGTAGAACGTGACGGCCCAGTTTTCCGTTTCACCCGTCAGCGACAAGTTGTGCAGCGTGTAAGACGGCAGCGTTACGTTGTCGCCGCGGCCGCCAGTGCGCGTCAGCACATCGCCGGTGTAGCTCGCTCCATAGTTCAGATCCCACTCAAGACCGGCCATGGTCGGCAGCGAATAGCTGACGAACAGGTTGGCCTGATGCTCCGGCGAACCCGGCAGGCGATCGCCCGGCTGGCCGTCGATGTAGTTGAGCGTCGATTGGAAGCCCGGCGGCACGATCTCGCGGATGAGACGCGGCGCCACCTCGGTGAGTTCAGCTTCGGTGTACGCGTATGATGCGCGGATGCTAAGCGCATCGGTGGCGCGCCAATCGGCGGAAAGGTCGAAGCCCCGCGAACGGGCGCCGGCGGCGTTGATGATGATCGGCTGCAGGCCAACGGCCGTCGCCGATTGCACCTGCGGATCGCTCCAATCGATGTAGAAGATCGACCCGTTCAGCGTGAGCGTGCGATCGAACCACTGACTGCGAACGCCTAACTCATAGTTCGTCGTGCGGTCGGCGGTGTATTCCAACTCGCCTTCACTGCCGCAGACGCTCTGCCCGCCGAGCGGCAACACGCAAGGTTCAAGGCCGTTCGTATTGCCGATGCGATAGCCCTGGCTGACCGTGAAATAGGTCATCAGATCATCGGTCCAATCGTAGGCCGCGTTGAACTTGTAGAGCAGACCGGTGTCAGACTGATTGGCTGGTGTGAAATCAAGCACGAGGTCGTCCGGACCTGCACCGTTGAACACCGTGTTCAGCAATGGGAAGTCGGTCGCGGATTCAGTCTGCAGATCATAGCCGTACCAGCGCAGACCGCCGGTGACGGTCAGGCGCTCGGTAAAGTCGATGCTCATTTCACCGAACAGAGCGCTCTCAGAGAGCGAGCCGCGGGTTTGGCTGTAATATTCGAGATTGTCAGGACGCGCGTCGATGCCGGTGAGGAATTCGTCGTAACCCGGCGTGAACTCGGCGCTGACGCCGTCGAAATCGGTCGTCGCGTGGAAGAGGCCGAGGATGTAATTCACCGGGCCGTCAAAATCGGTGACCATGCGCAGCTCTTGCGAGAAGACGCTTTGATCGCCGGTTTCACGCGTGAACGCGGTGAAGCTCGGGAAGGCTTCGTACGAGTATTCGAGACCGATCAGCAGGTCCGTCTGATCGCGCTGGCCTTCTTCCGTGTATTCGGAATAGCCGGTCGCCGACGTGATCGTCGCCCAACCCACATCGAGGCTCATTTCGAGCGCCAAGAGGCTGTTGTCGCGCTGGTTCGGTTCAAGCACACGCAGTGGCGAGACGTAATCGTCCGTCTGCAGCAAGCCACGACGGCCACTAACAGTGCGCGAGCCGTACTCGGCGTTCTGGAACGCGTAGGAGAGCGTGGCGTCAAAGAAATTGTCCGGCGCCCAGCGTAAGGCGACGCGGCCGGAGAGAACCTCCGTCGTGTTTGCATCTTCAACTGGGGCCAGATTGGCCGCTTCTTGCCCTGGCGCAGGATCGGGGTTCGAAACACCAGGCTCCTGAACGACATAATCGTAATCGATGAAGCCAGTGTCGTTCAGCCAATCGACGGAGGCCCGCAGCGCGAAGTTGCGCGAAATCGGCAGGTTCATCGTGGCGCCGATATCGGTGCTGACTTCGCTGCCTTCGCTGTAGCCGTACGCGTCACCGCGCAGTTCGAGTGTGAATGCGTCGAACTGTGCGCGGTTCGGAATATAGCGAACGGCGCCGCCGAGCGTGCCGGCGCCGTAAAGCGTGCCTTGGGGGCCGAGCAGGACTTCTACGCGCTCGACGTCGTTCAGGCGCAGATCCACGAAGAGAGGAATTTCACCGAGATAGGTGGCGACCGTGCCGCCGCCGTCATTGGCGCCATCGTTCGAGCTGGCCGGGTCGGCATTCAAGCCGCGGACGACGATCGGGTTGGAAGAACGGCCACCCTGGTCAACGACGAAGAGGCCCGGCACCCATTGCGCCAGTTCCGAGAGGTCGCCGACGCCCAGCGTTTCGATCTGTTGGGCGCTGACTGCCGCGATATTGAGCGGGACGTCCTGGATATCGACGGAACGCCGGGTGGCGGTGACGATGACTTCCTCGCCATCGGCGTCCTGCGCCATCGCGGGCGCGGCCAAGCCGGCTAGACTGAGCGCGCTAACGCTCGAAAGCAGCAACAAATTCTTCGCGTGACGGCGCACCATCATATGTCTCCCTCGCAAGGAACCCAGCTTGCTGGGGGTTTCTGCGAAAGCTCAAGCGCGACGCGTTCAAAAAACTGACATCGTCGACTAAATTGCCCAACATGTTGCGCCGCTGCCGCTTTTGCCTGCATCTGCACCGAAATGTCTGACGCTGCGGTAACTTCAGAGCGGCTCGCAAAAGCCGAAACCTTGATTACGCTTGGCAAGCACCAAGACGCGCATGCGCTGTGCGTATCGGAATTGGCCGACCGGCCGGACAATCCACTCGCCTTCTACCTGTTGGGGGTGATCGCCAATGAGCACGGCGCCTACGCAAAGGGCGCCGAGTTGCTGGGGACGGCGCTCCGAGGCGGGGATGATCCCCGCGCTCACGCGCAATTGGCCCGCGCCCTCTCCCATCTGCATCGCCCCAACGAAGCCCGCGCCGCGGCTGAGCGAGCACTCGCCTGCGGTGCGAAAGACGCGCACACGCTCGATACGATCGGGGTGGTGCTGAGCCGAGCGGGGTTGCACGAGGCTGCGCTTCAACCGTTCGCGCGCGCGGTGGCGCTGACGCCGGACAACACATCGTTTCAGTTCAACTATGCAGCGTCGCTGCAATTCAGCGGGCGTTTCGCTGACGCTGAGGCCGCGTACCGGCGCGCATACGCCCTCGACCGCAATGCATTTCGGGCGCTCGCTGCAATCCCGCATCTGCGCAAGCAAACCACGACGGACAACCTTGTCGGCGAACTCAAGCACGCGTTTGAGAACACCCAAGACGCAACACATCGGCTGCATCTTGGCCACGCGTTGGCGAAGACGTTTGAGGATTTCGGCCAGTACGAGGAATCTCTACGTTGGCTCCATGCCGCGAAAGACGGCGTGAAGCACAAAGCACTCGCGGCGGCGGCGCGCGATCAAGCCCTCTTCGTAGCTGCTAGGC
This sequence comes from Hyphomonadaceae bacterium, assembly GCA_019753105.1. GTDB lineage: Bacteria > Pseudomonadota > Alphaproteobacteria > Caulobacterales > Aquidulcibacteraceae > Vitreimonas. The sequence continues at coordinate 40,581 of JAIELJ010000002.1, read as the reverse complement.
GCACGATCGGATCGGCGGCGCCAACGGGCGGCAGCGATGCGGTCTTTGTTGTCGGCCTCCCCCGTACAGGCACTACGCTCACCGAGCGCATCCTCACGTCGCACCCCGAGATCAAGGCTGCGGGCGAACTCGGTGACTTTGGATTGCTGATCAAGCGCGCAGCGAAGACAGCCTCGCCGTTTGTTCTTGATCCGGAAACATTCGACGCAGCGGCGCATCTTGATCTGGCCCCGGTTGGCGCGGCTTATCTGCAGGGCGTCGCTCAACGTATTGGCGGCGGACGCTTCGTCGACAAGATGCCGCTGAACGCGCTTTATGCCGGCCTCATCCATCGCGCGTTGCCGGATGCGCGCATCATTTGCCTCAAGCGCAACCCGATGGATTCGTGCCTCAGCAATTATCGCCAACTGCTCGCGGGCGCTGGCGCATCGTCTTACGACTACACGTTCGATCTTGAGACGACAGCCGCATACTACGCTGGCTTCGAGGCACTCACAGCGCACTGGCGCGCGCATCTGCCGGCGGATCGCTACACGGAAGTCCATTACGAAGATCTCGTCGCCGATCTGGAAACACAGGCGCGTCGCTTGATCGACTTCGTTGGCGTCGCGTGGGACCCGCGCTGCATCGCCTTCCATGAAAACGCAGCACCGGTGGCGACTGCGAGTTCCGTGCAAGTGCGCTCACCGCTCTATGCAAGCGCGATCGGCCGGTGGCGTCGCTATGGAGACGCGCTTCGCCCGTTGCGGGAAGCGCTTGAACGGCACGGCATCGCGGTTCAGGAATAGCGTGCGCGATGGACGCAATCTCGCTAGGATGCCGTCAAAGCGGGGTTGGGCGTGACGGAATACAATAAACGACAGGACCTGAGCGAAGCTGTCGAAGACGTCGTCGGCTTCAATTTCCGCTCGTTGCGTACGCTGTGGGACCTGATCGCGCGTCCGAACCGCGTGTTCACAGCCTATGCCGCGCGCGATCGCGCGACCTACGCGCCAGCGCTACGCATTTGGCTCGGCCTCATTGGCTTGCAGGTGTTTATCTCGGCGATTTGGGGCGGCTGGGAAGGCGTGATGCGCCACCAGTTCCAAGCCGGTTCGCCAGAGGTACGCGGCGTCTACGAGCAGATTTCGGGCGGCAGAACTGACGAGTTCTTCAGTCACTACGGCGACTCGATGGGCGTTGCGCATCCAATTCTGGTCGGCGGCATGACGACGCTCAGCGTCTTTGTGCTCGGTTGGTTTCGCAAAGGCTTGTCATGGCCGGCGCGTTTGAACATCGCGATGGGCGTGCTGGCGGCGGGCTCGGTTGTAGGACTCATCCTCATGCCGCTCGTCGTACTGCCGCAGTTCTTCCAATATTCGTGGGCGCCATCTTTAGCGATCGTACTCGCGTACTTCCTGACCTTCCTGCGCGGCGCGCCCGGCGTACTGGCGGACACGACGTTTGGCGCTTGGATAAAGGCTTTTATCTACGCCCTATTACTCATGTTGTTGGTTGCGATCGGAGGCATCCTGATCGCGATCGCTTCGACATTCTACGCCGTCTATCGGTTGAACGCAGCGCCAGTCGCTTAGTCGCTTGGCTTGTCGTCGTCGATCGGCTCTTCGTCCGGCAAATACGCGATGTCCGGCGCCGGCGCGGAGACGTAGACCGGCGGACGGCCGTAATGCATCGGATCGACGAGCAGGCCGTCGACGAAGACTTCGTAGTGGAGATGCACGCCCGTGGCGTTGCCGGTCATGCCCATGCGGCCGATCGGTTGGCCGGCATAGACACGCGAGCCACGCTGCAAGCGCGTGTCGAACTCAGCCATGTGCGCATAAAGCGTGCGCACGCCGCGGCCGTGATCGATCTCGATCGTGTTGCCGAAACCGCCGCGATAATCCGCGAATGCGATGACGCCCTCGCCTGCGGCGTAGATGTAGCCGCCATTTGGGTTAGCGAGATCGACGCCATTGTGTTGGCGGCCACGATCGAGCGAGCCGCGATAACCGAAGCCGGATGAAAGGCACGCCCCTTCTGTCGGCGCGCGCAGCAGCGGGCCGGCGGGCGTATCGAGATAGGGCGTGTATTGCACCAGACTGTAGTCGTAGTTCACTTCGCCGATGTTCGAACCGTTGGCGCGATTGCAGGCGATCAGCATGGAATGCACCGGCGCGCGGCCCGCACTGTCATAGACGCTAGGACCGTAAGACGGCGGCGGTTGATAGGATGGCGTCGAAGGCTGCCGATAGATCGGCGCAGGCGCGGACGTGGCGCAGCCGGCCAGACCTGCGACAAGCAGAAAAGCAAATGCGCGCACCACGCCGCCACCTCGAAACTCGCGCCCCAGCGCCAAGTTCAACCTATTCAGATGAATGCTACCTGAACGATCACGAGACCGGAACGCCGCGCGGCAGTAGCGTCCACCAGCGCGGGCCTTGTGCATTCATACCTTCGGCAGCGCGGCCTGCCTCATCGCCGGAGCCCCAAAACACGTCGCCGCGCAACGGGCCGCGGCGTATAGCGCCGCCAGTGTCTTGCGCAACGAGCAGGCGGCGGAATGAGCGCTCCTGATAGGTCGCATCTACGAACACGACCGCGCCATACGGGTGATATGCGGGATCGACCGCTATGGAGCCGAGCGGCGTGAGGTTTACGCCTGCCGCGCCGCGCGGACCTATGGCGGGATCATCAATGCGTTCTTCTTGGAAGAAGACGTAGGACGGATCAGCGTTGAGCGCTTGTTGTGTGGCGGCTGGCCCGTTTTGATTGGCCCAGTTGCGGAAATTCGCCCACGTCGCGTTCGGCAATTGTCCGCTATCGCGCAGCGCGCCGAGCGCGGAGCGCCAGCGGTAGCCATTTTGTGCGGCAAATGCCGCGCGCGCTTGCGTGCCGTTAGGAAAGGCTATGCGGCCTGAGCCTTGGATTTGCAGATTGTAGACATCGACAGGATGCGCATACGCGAAGGCTTGGCCTTGATACGGCGTGATCTGTCCGCGTTGCGGATAGGGACGCACATCCGTACCGGAGATTTGCCCGGTCAAGCGCCGCGGCGCGCCGCGCAGCGCTTCATTGTCATAGGCTTCCGCGAACGCGGCGATATCGACGCTCACCATATCGCTCGGGCGCGTCAGTAGCGGCTGTGTGTACTCACCTTCCGGCGTGCGGCGCGCTTGGATGATCGGCTCGTAGTAGGCGGTGATGCGCGCTTCGCCGTCGCCGCGCACGGCGTGCGGCACGAAATTCTGTTCGAAGAAGGCGCGCTCGCCACCGGGCTGCACGCTAAGCGCAGCCGCACACGCCGGCGCCCATTGGCCGACTGTGCCGCCATATTGGCCGCCGCCTGGAAGTGCCGCACTCGGATCGCGCGCGGCGCGACCGGCGCAGGAGCGACGGAATGCGCTGAGCGCAGGCGCAAGATCGGTGCTTTGCCACTCGGGAATGTCGCTGAAGGAAACAGGCGCGAGCGAGAACGCGACGGGTGTCGGCGTTGTCGTGTCGCCGGGGCCTGGGCGCGTTTCCGTTTGTGTCGAAGCGCACGCGGTGAGCGCCAGGATGGCGGCGAGCGTCATGAGATGGCGCATGGAAGTCCTCCCGAGAGCCGGCGGTTCTAGCCTGCCCCGACGCTCAACGCAGCGGGGCACGGCAGAGTTCGGTTTCGCTTGCGAATACCACCGCCTGGGGGTAAGTTGAGGGGGTTATGCTCACTTGAAGCATAAGGTGTGAGCATAAGGCCTTGCCGCCGTAAGCGCGCACCCTACATATACTCAGACTGAGCATATCCAAGCTCAGCGACGTACGGGAGGCCCACATGGCCCGCATTATTGATGCTCCCCTTACCGCTACGCCCGAGGGCAGCTGCGATGCTCGCGCTGTCCACGGCACTTGGGGCGCGCTCAACGCCGCCTCGCGCCGGGGGCTGGCGTTCACACCCGAGGTCCGGGCCAAAACCGATCACCTGTATGAGAAGGTCAAGCACGTCGTGCCTGCCGTTGAGTGGCCAGCGTACGCGCCGCTGATCGCGGCGATCAACGAGATGAAGGTCGCGCGCAACGCCGTCATCCTCGCGCACAATTACATGACGTCGGAGATCTTCCACTGCGTCGGCGATTTCCGCGGCGACTCGCTGCAGCTCGCGCGCGAAGCGGCGGAGACGGATGCGGCGATCATCGTGCAGGCCGGCGTGCACTTCATGGCCGAGACCTCGAAGATTCTAGCGCCTGAGAAAACGGTGCTGATCCCTGACATGCGCGCGGGTTGCTCGCTCGCCGCTTCGATCACGGGCGCCGATGTGCGCTTGATCAAGGAGCGCTTCCCAGGCGTGCCGGTGGTTACCTACGTCAACACTTCAGCCGATGTGAAAGCCGAAAGCGATGTGTGCTGCACGTCGTCGAACGCTGCGGCCGTGGTTGAATGGGCAGCGCGCGAATGGAATACGGATCGCGTCATTCTGTTGCCAGATGAGTTTTTGGCGAAGAACGTAGCGGCGCAAACGGGCATCAAGATCATCGCCTGGTATGGACGCTGCGAAGTGCATGAGCGCTTCACTGCTGAAGACATCGCCGAATTGCGCGCAGCGCATCCGGGCATCGTCGTGCTCGCGCACCCGGAATGCCCGCCAGACGTTATGTCGGCTTCGGATTTCGCGGGCTCGACGGCGGCGCTGCAAGATTATGTGATCGAGAAGCGCCCGGCGAAGGTCGTGCTGCTGACTGAGTGCTCGATGAGCGACAACGTCGCGCAAGCTGCGCCGGGGACTGACTTCGTACGCCCGTGCAATCTCTGCCCGCACATGAAGCGCATTACGCTCGAAGGCATCTATGACGCGCTCGCCAACATGCAGCACGAAGTGACGATCCCGGAAGACGTCCGCGTGCGCGCGAAGCTGGCGATCCAGCGCATGCTGGATCTGCCGAAGGAAAAGCCGCGCGCGTTTGAGGTGGCGCGCGCTGAAGTGCCGGTGGAACTGGTTTAAGCGCCAGCGCCCGCCGCCATCATGCGTGATCGCATCCTGATCGTCGGCGCTGGCCTCGCTGGGCTTTTCTTGGCGCTCAAACTCGCGCCGCGCCGTGTGACCGTGCTGAGCCAAGCGCCGCTTGGACAAGCTGCGGCGTCGGCGTGGGCGCAAGGCGGTTTGGCGGCGGCGCTCGCGCCCGGTGACAATCCGCAGCTGCATGCGGATGATACGGTGAAGGCTGGCGCTGGGCTGGTTGATCCGGCGATTGCGCGGTTGATCGCGGAAGAAGGCCCGGCGCGCGTGCTCGATCTCATCGCGCTCGGCGTGCCGTTCGATCGCACGGAAACCGGCGCGCTAGCGCAAAGCTTGGAAGCAGCGCACTCGCGGCCGCGTGTGGTGCGCGTATCTGGCGATCTGGCCGGCAAGGCGATCATGGACGCGCTGATCGCTGCGGCCCGCGCGGCTTTGCACATCGACGTGGTCGAGAACAAGCGCGCGCGGGCCTTGCTTCAGGACGCGAACGGGCGCGTGCGTGGCGTGCTGTGCGAGAACGGCGAAACGTTCGAAGCGGAAGAGACCATCCTCGCAACCGGCGGCTCGGGCGGACTCTACGCCGTCACGACAAACCCAGTCGAAGCCATGGGCCAGGGCCTAGCCATGGCTGCCCGTATTGGCGCGCTGATTGCCGATCCTGAGTTCGTTCAGTTTCACCCAACCGCGATCGATATCGGCCGCGACCCTGCCCCGCTGGCGACTGAAGCTTTGCGCGGCGAAGGCGCCCGGCTGATCAATCGCTCTGGCGAAGCGTTCGTCTCTGAACTTGAGGCGCGCGATGTCGTGGCGCGCGCGATTCACATTGAGCGCCTCGCCGGGCGCGGCGCGTTTCTCGATGCACGCGAAGCTGTGAGTTCGGCGTTCCCGGTGCAATTCCCCACCGTGTTCGCAGCCTGCATGAGCGCAGGGCTCGATCCACGTGTTTCGCCAATCCCTGTCGCGCCGGCGGCGCACTACCACATGGGCGGCATCGCGACCGACGTGTGGGGACGCACCAGCATCGATGGATTGTGGGCCGTTGGCGAATGTGCATCGACCGGCGCACACGGCGCAAATCGGCTCGCCTCCAATTCTTTGCTTGAAGCCGTCGTCTTCGCCCACCGCATCGCCGACCGCTTGCGCGAGAAAGCAGCGCCCGCAGCGCTCGCAGCCGAAAACGCGCAAGCGCCACCACATTTGCCGGACGCACCGCGCGCAGAACTGCGCCAACTCATGCAAACCCACGTCAGCGTCGTCCGCGACGCGACCGGCCTTAAGCTTGCGCTCGACCGCGTCGATGCGCTCTGCAATGCTCATGGCCGCGCCAACGCGCTCGTCGCCGCGCGCCTCATTCTCACCGCCGCACTCGCCCGCAAAGAAAGCCGCGGCGGCCATTTCAGGAGCGACTTCCCCGATGCCGGCCAACCGCACCGCAGCTTCATCACGGACGCCGACCATGCTGCCGCCGCTGCCTGACATTATCCTCGAGCCAATCGTAAAGCTCGCGCTTGCCGAAGATCTCGGCGCCGCGGGCGATGTGACGACTGACGCGCTGATTGATCCGGAGGCCGACGGCAAATGGGTTGTGCGCGCGCGCGAGCCTGGCGTGGTCGCTGGCCTCGATGTGGCGACGTTCGCGGGCTGGATGATCGATCCGGACATTCAGTACGTGATCAATGCGCCGGATGGGTCATCGGTAAAGACTGGCGACACGATCCTTGAGATCGAAGGCGCGGTGCGTTCGGTGCTGACGGCTGAGCGCACGATGCTCAACTTCATCGGCCGCCTTTCAGGCATCGCGACGCTGACGCGGCAATATGTGGATGCGGTATCGGGCATGGGCGTGATCATTGCCTCGACGCGCAAAACGACGCCGGGCCTGCGCGCGTTGGAGAAACGCGCAGTGCGCCTCGGTGGCGGCGGCGCGCATCGCTACGGGTTGAACGACGCGATCCTGATCAAGGACAATCACATTGCCGCGGCAGGCGGCGTGGTTGAAGCGTTGCAGAAAGCGTTCAAAGCGGCGGCGCATTTGACGGCGATCGAGATCGAAGTCGATACGCTCGATCAGCTGAAGCAAGCGCTGACGCATCCGCCGAGCGCTATCCTGTTGGACAATTTCTCGCTCGCGGACATGAAGGCTGCGGTGAAGTTGGCTAAGGGCCAGACGCTGCTCGAAGCCTCTGGCGGGATTACGATCGAGAACGTGTTCGCAGTGGCGGAGACGGGTGTTGATGTGATCAGTGTAGGTGCGCTTACACATTCAGCGCCGTCGCTCGACGTCGGCCTCGACGTTTCATAACAATTTGCGCGCGCCCCTTGCCGGGCGTGAGCGTCGCAACCATCTGCCCCATCCCGCGCGTCCCCTGGCGTGCGGAGAAGGAGCCATGCCATATGACCAAAGCCCCGCTTTTCGCGCACATTCTGCTCGATCGCTCCGGCTCAATGGAGTCATGCCGCGACACAACTATCGACGCTTTCAATGAATACGTCATGGGGTTGAGGCGTTCAGACGATACTGACGCGCGTCTCTCGCTGACGATTTTCGATTCCCACAGCATCGATCTCTTGCAGAACGCCGAGCCCGCGAAGAGCTTCCTCGAACTCAGCCGTCAGAACTATGTGCCGCGCGCCAGCACCCCGCTGCTCGACGCGATCGGCCACGTCGTCGCCGAAACGGACAAAGTGCAACTGCGCGACGGCGAGAAAGTCTCCCTCGTCATCCTCACCGACGGGCTTGAGAACGCCAGCAAGGAGCACACCAAAGGAACCATCCGCGCCCTGCTCACCGACCGGCAGGACAACAAGGGCTGGCTGGTGACGTTCTTGGCAGCCGACGTCGACGCATTTACCGAAGCTGGCGCGATCGGCATTCAGAGCGACAAGTACCTGCGCCTGAAGAAGGGCAAGCTCGCCGCCGCGATGCGTTATGCCGCCGCGTCGCAAGCGCGCTACTCGCAGACGGGCGATCTCAACGCGGGCAACTTCACCGCCGAAGAACGTAAAGACGCCGATACAGATTAAGCGCAGGGCGAAGCGCGCAGCACGCGCTTCGTAGAAGCCGGATATTTCGTCAACTTGTCCGCCGGCCTTATGGGCCGGCGGACCAATTCTCCACCACAGTTCGGGCATGCGCCCTTGAGCACGCCGTCCGCGCACTCAGCGCAGAAGGTGCACTCGAAGGTGCACATGCGCGCGTCCGCGCTTTCGGGCGGCAGGTCGCGATCGCAGCATTCGCAATTGGGGCGGAGTTCAAGCATGGCCGGTCACCTCGTCGATGGCTTTGGAGCGCGCGGCGGCGAAGCCGGCGAACAGTTGCTTCACCGCTGCAACCGTATGCGGCTCGGCAGTCTCAGGGCGACCTGAGTTGAACGGCGGCGCAGGCGCGTACTCGATGGAGAGTTGGATCATCTTGGCGACATCGGGTCCGCGCAGATCGGCGACGATGCTGAGCGCGATATCGATACCCGCGGTGACGCCGCCGCCGGTGATGCAATTGCCATCGCGCACGACGCGCGCGTCATCGGGGATGGCGCCAAAGCGTTCGAGCAAATCGCGATAAGCCCAGTGGCTCCCCGCACGCTTGCCGGTGATCAGGCCAGCGGCAGCAAGAATGAGAGAGCCGGTGCAAACAGAGGTGATGTATTCGGCGCTCGCGCCGAGGCGTTTCACTTCGGCCATGAAATCCAGATCGAGCATTGCGGCGGTTTGGCCAGGGCCACCTGGGACCATGATCATGTCGGCGCGGTCGATGTCGGCGAGTTTGCGCAAGTTCGCGAATGTCAGGCCCATTTCGGTGACGAGTTCGCCGCCCTCTTTCGACGCGATGATCGCTTCAGCGCCGGGCATGCGCGCGAGCACTTCGTAGGGGCCGGTGAAATCGAGTTGCGTAAGCTTTGGATAGAGAATGAAGACGATGCGGAAGGGATCGGCCATGGCGTGCGCTCCGTTGACAGCGCCACACTAGCCGCGCAAGGCTCTGGCGGAAATGTCAAAGAAGCCTCGTTTTCCGCCAAAGCCACGAACGGTGCTGGTCGCGCTGTTTCCAGGGTTTCAGATTTTGGACGCCGCCGGGCCGATTGCGGCGTTCGAGATCGCCAGCCGCTTTGTACCGAACGCTTACGCGATCCGCGCGGCGGCGGTGAAGGCGGGCGTGTGCGCGAGTTCATCGGGCATCGGCATGCCGGTAGAGGCGATGAGCGGACAGCGAAACATCGACACGCTGATTATCTCCGGCGGCAACGGCACTGGCGATGCGATGCGGGATGGCAAACTCGCGGTTCCGATCAAGAGCATGGCGCCGCGCGCGCGGCGCGTGGCGAGCGTGTGTTCGGGCGCGTTCATTCTCGCGCAGACTGGCCTGCTGGATCGCAAGCTCGCAACCACGCACTGGCGCCAAGCGCCGCTGCTGAAGCGCCTCTTCCCTCGTGTCGAGGTCGATGCTGATCGCATCTATATCAAACAAGGCAAGGTCTGGACGTCCGCCGGCGTCAGCGCCGGCATTGATCTGGCGCTTGCTTTGATCGCGGAAGATCTAGGCGCTGACGTAAGCGCCGCGGTCGCGCGCGAGATGGTCGTGTATGCGAAGCGCCCCGGCGGGCAGACGCAACATTCCGCCCTGCTCGATCTGGAGAGCGCGCGGTTCGATGAGCTGAACGCATGGATGCGTAATCATCTGGGCGAAGACCTCTCAGTCGAACGGCTTGCGAAACAAGCCGCGATGAGCCCGCGCAACTTTGCACGCGCATACGCAGCCGATACCGGCACGACGCCCGCTAAGGCAGTGGAACGTATGCGGGCGGAAGCGGCACGTGCGGCGCTCGAGCGTGGCGGCGCAATCCAAGAGATCGCGCAGCGCGTGGGGTTCGGCGATTCCGAGCGCATGCGGAGTGCGTTCGTCCGGCTCTACGGCGCGCCGCCTGCTGCACTGCGGCGGACGCTGCGGCACGCTTGACGCACGCCGCGTTCGGGCGGACCACTCGTTTATGGCTGAACCGCAAAAATCGATCTTCGTTACGGGCGCAGGCTCCGGCATTGGCCGCGCAACGGCGCAGCTCTTTGCCGAGCGCGGTTGGTTCGTCGGTCTCTCCGACATCAATCAGCAAGGGCTGGAAGAAACCGCTGCATTGCTGCCCGAAGGCCAGCGCATTTCGATGATGCTCGACACGCGCGACCGCGCAGCATGGAAACGGGCGATGGATGGGTTCGGCACCGCGACCGGGCGGCGCATGCATGTGCTGTTCAACAACGCTGGCGTCGGCAAAGGCGGATTGCTTGAGGACATGCCGGAGGCCGACATCGATCTCGTGCTCGATGTGAACCTGAAGGGCGTGATCAATGGCTGCGCGGAAGCGTTGCCGCTGCTGCGTGAAACGCCAGGCGCGCGGATTGTGAACGTTGCATCGGTTGCGGGCGTGATGGGCGCGCCGCGCATGGCTGTCTATTGCGCCAGCAAGTTCGGCGTTCGCGGACTCACTGAAGCTTTAGACGTTGAGTATTCGCGCTTCGGCGTGCGTGTTGTGAGCCTGATGCCGTGGTTCATGGACACGCCGATCATCGATGGCATTCCTGAGCCGGGCTCGAACCGTCGCGTCCGCGATGCCCTGATCGAGAACAAGACGCCGATCTATCCGGTGCGGATGGCGGCGGAGCGCGCATGGGACGCCGCGCACGGTAGCGATATCCACTACATGGTCGGCAAAGAGGCCGAACGCACACGCTTTGCTGCGCGCTTCTTTCCGAACGCGCTCCGAAACCGCATCAAGATGATGATGGGCGACGACTAACCGCCCAAACAAAAACGGCGGACCATCAGGCCCGCCGCTTTAAACTCCAGTTCGCCCGATCTCAGGTCGCGACTTCCTCGCCGGTGGCGGCGGGGATTTCACTTTCGGTCGCCGGCGCTTCCACTTCCGTGGCCGCATCCGAGGCTTCCGGGATCAAGTCTGTTTCGGCCGGCGCAACTGCACGACGGCCGGAGCCACGGCGGCGCTCAAGCGCTTCTTGATAGTAGGCGCGCTCGGCGCGGTTCGGGAAACGGTAGAACTGGTGGACGCCGATACGGGTCGTCGGGACCAACCCTGAGTTCCAGACCGGGTTCACTTCCGTCGTGTGATAGTGCGTGGCGCCGCCCGTCATCGGACGGTTGTAACCGAGCATGACGGCGGTAGCGATGCGCTGGGCGCGATCCCAGGCGCGGCCGCGCGGCTGATGGCGAGCCGACCCATCGCAGGTGAAGGTGAACTGGCAGCCAGTCGACCGCTCAGAGCCCTGATAGACGACGCGGCAGATCGTGTTCGGATAAGCGCGCGAGCGCGTCCGGTTCATGATCACTTCGGCGACGGCGACTTGACCCTCTTGGGTTTCGCCGCGGGCCTCGTAGTAAATGGCGCGCGCCAAGCAATCATGCTGGCGGGTGTCGATCTGGGTTTCGGCGGTGCGCGGCTGTTCGGCCGGCGCGGACGGACCGCGCAGAACGGCTTGCAGCATCATGGCGCGCGCGTCAGCGGTGTCGAACACGGTGGCCGTGCCACGGGCGCGCAAGCCATCCGGGCCGCGCGAAGTAACGAGTTCGATGCGTGCGTTTGGTTCAGCGGCTGCGAGCAGGTTTTGCTCGAACTGCGCTTGGAAAGCGGTAGACGTCGCGGCCCATTCGGCGCCATCGCGCTGCTCAGCGGCGCGGTGCGAGATCACGGGCATCGCAACCGCAGCGGCTGCAAGGCACATGATCGTCGCTGCACCCTGGCGCACCGCCAGAGGGTTCCGATCGATTTCTACCATAACTTGGGTCCGAATCTCGCCCGCAAGATTAGTCAATCGTCGCCAGAACAACGTGAAAGTCATTAAGCCCCGCTTAACGCTGTGCAGATTTGGGACAGATGAGCGCCAAATATTCCGCAACAGGTGATTACGTTTCGGCTCGCGAATAATGGGAGGCGAGCCAGAGGCGGGATACAGGACCCTCGTCCGGGGGGCGATTGACTTTTTGTTCATAGTCTCGACTTCACCGCCCTCGACCTGACTTCTTTCGGTCAGCGCGGCGCCTCCGACACGGCGAGAAAGGCCAAACTGGCCAAAGCCTTGCGAGATGCGGGCCAGTTCACCAACCGGGCGAGTTTGGGGGCGGCGACCTGACGCGGCCCCGCTTACCGATTGACGCAACGGAACCACGCCGGCACCATGGCCCTCTGCGACGGGGCGGAGGTGAAACCTGCGGCCAGCGAGCCGGTGCAGACGGGCGCGCAGGTGGGTTCGGCGCGCATTTTCAGCGACGTGGTTTGAGTCTTCCGCGAAGGCCACAGGGGCGCCCCATCAGGCGACCGGGTTCCGTTCAGCACCGGCCGTCTTACCCTCTCCCCTCGTGCCTCTGGCGGGCGGTATCGGGGCGAACGGACGAGGCGGTAAGACTCTCGCAATGGATGCGGTTCCGTTTGGAACCTCAGTTTCGCGTAGTTCCGCTTACGCGCGTGTCTTGGCGAGCGCAGCTTGGGCTGCGGCCAAGCGCGCGATCGGCACGCGGAACGGCGAGCACGAGACGTAGTCCAGCCCCACGCTCTCACAGAACGTCACCGAGGCCGGGTCGCCGCCGTGTTCGCCGCAGATGCCGAGCTTCAGGCCAGGCTTTGCGGCGCGGCCGCGCTCGCTGGCGAGCTGCACCATTTCACCGACGCCGTCCGGATCGATGGTCACGAATGGATCGCGCTCGAGCATGCCCTTATCGACATAGACGCCGAGGAACTTGCCAGCGTCGTCGCGCGACAGGCCCATCGTGGTTTGCGTGAGATCGTTCGTGCCGAAGGAGAAGAAGTCAGCGGCGGCGGCGATCTTGCCGGCTTGCAGTGCTGCGCGTGGCAGCTCGATCATGGTGCCGACGAGATACTCGATCGTGCGGCCACGCTTGGCGAACACTTCAGCCGCGACCGCATCAACGCGCGCGCGCAGCGTTTCCAGTTCTTTCGCCGTGATCACGAACGGGATCATGATCTCAGGAACGGGCGCGTCGCCCTTCTCGGCGACATCGCACGCTGCTTCAAACACGGCGCGCGCCTGCATGTCATAGATTTCCGGATAAACGATCGCCAAACGGCAACCGCGGAAGCCGAGCATCGGATTGCTTTCGGCCAACTCCTTCGAGCGCGCGAGCAACGCTTTCGCGTCGAGGCCGGTGGCCTTCGCTACGTCTTCGCAATCTTCTTCCGTGTGCGGCAGGAACTCGTGCAGCGGCGGATCGAGAAAGCGGATGGTGACGGGGCGTGCGCCCATCGCTTTGAAGATCTCAGCGAAATCCTTGCGCTGGTGCGGGAAGAGTTTGTCGAGCGCCGCCACGCGCGCATCTTCCTTCTCGGCCAAGATCATCTCGCGCACGGCGGCAATACGTTCGGCGTCGAAGAACATGTGTTCGGTGCGGCACAAGCCGATGCCTTCGGCGCCGTATTTCACGGCGGTCGCTGCATCCGCTGGCGTTTCGGCATTGGCGCGCACTTTCATGCGGCGGGCCGCGTCAGCCCACGCCATCAGCGTACCGAAATCGCCGGTGAGTTCGGGTTGCACCATGTCGGCGGCGCCAAACAGCACTTCGCCGGAGGAGCCATCAACCGTGATGGTCTCGCCCTTCTTGATGACCCGCCCACCGGCCCGAAACTCGCCGAGCTTCAGATCGATGCGAATGTCGCCTGCGCCCGACACACAAGGCCGGCCCATGCCGCGCGCGACAACCGCCGCGTGGCTGGTCATGCCGCCGCGCGCCGTGACGATGGCTTTAGAAGCATGCATGCCGTGAATATCTTCCGGGCTCGTCTCCTCGCGCACCAGAATGACATCGACGCGATCGAGCGCCAGGCGCTCAGCCTCATCTGAATCGAACACGACAACGCCAACAGCTGCGCCCGGCGAAGCCGGCAAGCCTTTGCAGATGATGTCGCGCTTATAACCTTCCGCGATAGTCGGATGCAGAAGCTGATCGAGCGCAGACGGATCGACGCGTAGAATAGCTTCGTCCTGCGTGATCAGCTTTTCGCTCGCCATATCGACGGCGATCTTCAACGCTGCTTTCGCTGTGCGTTTGCCGTTGCGGGTTTGCAGCATGTAGAGCTTGCCGCGTTCGACGGTGAACTCGATGTCCTGCATGTCGCGATAATGGGCTTCGAGTTTTTTATAGACGGCCACCAATTCCGCGAACACTTGCGGCATCGCCTCTTCAAGCGACTCGCCCGGCTCTTTCATTTCCAAACGCGCCGCTTTGGTCAGCGCCTTTGGCGTGCGGATGCCGGCGACGACGTCTTCGCCTTGCGCATTGATGAGATATTCCCCGTAGAATTTCTTTTCGCCGGTTGACGGATCGCGCGTGAAGGCGACGCCGGTGGCGGACGTTTCGCCCATATTACCGAACACCATCGATTGGATGTTGACGGCCGTGCCCCAGCTTTCCGGGATGTTGTTGTGCTTGCGGTAGAAGATCGCGCGATCGTTCATCCAGCTTGCGAACACCGCACCGGCAGCACCCCAGAGCTGTTCTTTCGGATCTGTCGGAAACGGCTTGCCGAGTTCGCGCTCCACCGCGCGCTTATATTCTGCAACAACCTTCTTCCAATCGTCGGCTGTCAGCTCAACGTCGGACTTGTATTCGTGCGTGTCCTTGTGGGTGCCGAGAATTTCCTCGAACACGCCGTGCTCCAGTTCGAGCACGACATCGGAATACATTTGGATGAAGCGACGATAGCTATCGTAGGCAAAGCGCGCGTCACCTGAGAGCTTGGCCAAGCCTTCGACCGTGTCGTCGTTGAGGCCAAGGTTCAGCACCGTATCCATCATGCCCGGCATAGAGGCGCGCGCGCCCGAGCGGACGGAGACGAGCAACGGATTGGCGGGATCGCCGAAGCGTTTGCCGGTTTTCGCCTCAAGCGCGGCGAGCGCTGCATCGACTTGCGCGGCGAGTTCCGGCGGGTAAGCGCGGTTGTTCTTGTAGAACTCGGTGCACACTTCCGTGGTGAGCGTGAAGCCCGGCGGCACCGGCAGATCGAGGCGCGACATCTCCGCGAGATTGGCGCCCTTGCCGCCGAGCAGCGGCTTCATCGAAGCATCGCCCCCACTCTCGCCGCCGCCAAACCCGTAGACGTATTGCTTCGCAGCCATTGCTTCTCACCACGCTTCCCGGCCGCAGCGTGCAAAGCACGCGGAGAGCCGGGACCCATCGTTCCATGTTCTCCGCAAGAGCGTGAGCTGGCTTAACCATGGATCCCGGATCGCCGCTTCGCAGCGTCCGGGAAGCGTAGGGAGCTAGCCCTCGATCTTCGAGAAATCCGCAACGGCGGACAGCGCTTCGCGTAACCGAGAGAGCAGCAAAAGTCTATTGCGCCGCAGCACGGCGTCCTCGGCGTTCACCATGACTTTCTCGAAGAACGCATCGACCGGCGCGCGAAGGGAACTAAGCGCCTTCATCGCCTGCGCGAACTCTTCCTTCTCCACCGCCGCGCGCGCGGCAGGCAGCGCAATGGCCAGCGCATCGAAGAGCGCCTTCTCGGCCGGCTCGGAGAGCTTCGAGGCATCGACCTCGCCGGTCGCTTCCTCGGCGCTCCACTTCCCCTTCTTCTCCTCGGCCGCGAGGATGTTGGCGGCGCGCTTGTAACCCGCAAGCAAGTTCGCGCCGTCCTCGGTTTTCAAGAACGCGTCAAGCGCTTCGACGCGCGCGACGATGCGAACGAGATCGTCGTCGCCGAGCGCGAATACGGCATCGACGAGATCGTGGCGCTTTCCGTGGTCGCGGAGTTGGACTTTCAGGCGATCGGCAGCGAACTCAAGCAAGGGTCGGCCAATGATTTGATCCGTGAAGAAATACACGTCCTCGCTTGTCCGCTCATACACTTCCACGGAGTCCGCGAATCTAGCCAAATGCTCGTCTCGTGCACTACCCTTCAGTCGATCAGCCTCAACGACGCTGATGACGTTATCAAAGTGGCCCAGCACCACGGCGCGAAAGTAATTGAAGGTGGAGTCCGTGACACCCTCAAAATCGGGATCATCTTGGCGCGCCAGCAACACCTCTTCCTCGGCACGCTTAAGGCCCTTGGAAAGGTCGTCAAACTGATCTGCGAACGCGGTCAAGAAACCGAGCCTCATGGACGATCTAAGAACATCCAGAGTGACATTCTCCGCCGCCCCTTCTTCAAACAAGCGCATGAAGCGCGAAGCGCGGTCTAACGGAGCGTGTAACGCGAAGTTGCGCGCCACCTTTACAAACCAGGCACCGAGTTCGAGCCGCAGGCGATTATCTAGGACTATTCGCACGACGCCGAGCTGAGCGCGCCTCAAGCCGTAGGGATCACCGCTCCCTGTAGGCTTCTCGTCTATCGCCCAAAAACAAGCGAGCGAATCCATCTTGTCCGCAAGCGCCAGCGTCATCGCCACTTTGTCACTCGGCACGCGATCGTTCGGGCCGAGCGGTCGATAATGATCTTCTATCGCGGCGGCGACGCTTTCGTGGTTGCCTTTGGTCAGCGCATAAAGTTGACGGCCGACTTGCCCTTGCAGCTCAGGAAATTCGCCGACGGTTTCCGTCACCAAATCCATTTTGCAGAGACTGGCCGCTTCGCGCACGAGCTTCGGATCGGCGCCGGTGACGGCGCAGAGTTCTTCCGCCAGCGCCTTTACGCGCTCGACCTTATCCCAGACGCTGCCGAGCTTTTGGTGGAAGACGATCTTCTGCAGCTTGGCTTTGCGCTCTTCGGTGAAGAGCGGCGTCGCGGTGTCGACGCTCCAGAAAAATTGCGCATCGCTCAAACGCGCAGACAGCACACGTGCGTTGCCCGCCGCGATGGCTTTGCCGCCGTCTTTGGCTTCGACGTTCGCGACGGTGATGAAGTGCGGCGCGAGTTTGCCGGTCTTCGGATCGCGCACGGCGAAATACTTTTGGTGCGTGCGCATCGAGAGGCGGATGACTTCGCCGGGTAGATCGAGGAAGGCAGGGTCCATGTCGCCGAGGATCACGACCGGCCACTCAACGAGCCCTGCGACCTCTTCAAGCAGGCCAATATCATCGACCAGTTCGAGCCCCTTTGCGGCGCACGCCTTCTTGGCGTTCTCAAGGATCAGCGCCTTGCGCGTTTCGCGATCAATCTCGACCTTCGCGGCGCGCAGGTTGGACGCGTGATCGGCGGCATCCTTCGGCTCGATCGCGGCTGGCGCGTGGAAGCGATGGCCCCACGTCTTCGCTTCGCTCGGCACGCCGTCGACATTGATGGCGACATGCTTGCCGTCGAACAGGCAGAGAATGTTCTGCAGCGGGCGCACCCATTGCAGGTCGCTGACGCCCGAACGCATCGATTTCGGCCACGGAAACGCGCGGATGATCTCGGGCGTGATCTCTTGCACGATCTCCGCCGTCGCGCGCCCGGCGCGCTCGATCCTCGCAACGTAGAACGCGCCCTTCTTGTCTTCGACCACTTGCGCGTGATCGATTGACGTGAGGCCGGCGCTTTTCAGAAAGCCCTGGATCGCCTGATCGGGCGCGCCAACGCGCGGGCCTTTCTTCTCTTCATTCACGTCCGCGGCTTTGGATGGCAAATCGTCGACGACGAGGCCGAGACGGCGTGGGGACGAGAACGTCTTAATCGCCGTCGCATCCAGCCCCGCCGCCTTCAGCTTTTCACCAAACGCACGCGCAAGGTCCCCCTCCGCGCGCTTTTGCATGCGCGCGGGGATTTCTTCGGAGAACAGTTCGAGGAGGAGTTGGGGCATTTAAGTTTACGAGGTCCACCATGCCGGCGTCGGCGCCGGCGACAACATCTCCCGCAGCTGCGCGGCTGTGTCTGCATCAAGCTGGGGCAGCATCACGCGCGTAGTGTAGGCGCCGTAAAGGCCCTCACGTGCGTTGATCGACCAATCGCTGATCAGCGCCTCATCGATCACGACGCGCGAGCCGCGGCGCATGCCTGGCAGCATTTGCGGCTCGTTGGCGAGCGCGCCCACGAGTTGACCGCCCTCCCGCCGAAGGTCGCTCACCCAAATGTGCTCAGCGCCGCCGCCTTCGGCTGGTAGACCCACCTTCACGGAGAACGCGCTGCGCTGACTGGCGGGCGCTCGGTCAAACTCGGCAAGAAACTGGGGCAGCGTGCGGCGCGCGTCGGCGATCGCCGCATTCATCGCTGCGTCTTGATCGCTGTATTGGATGACCGGATCGGGCGCGTCGCTTCTCTGCGCGGGCGGGTTGTTCGTCTGCGCTAAGGCGGGCTGCACTGCGCACGCCAGCATCGCGATCGCTATAAGCACAGGTTTCATGGCGCGCTCCCTTGGCTTTCCGCCCACGCACTCGCGCAGCCCTTCGCCAGATCGCGGACGCGCGCGATAAAGCTCTGGCGCTCCGTCGGCGAGACCACGCCACGCGCGTCGAGCAAGTTGAAGAGGTGCGAGGCCTTCAGCGTGTAATCGAACGCAGGCAGCACGGCGCCGGCTTCTAGCAAACGCTTTGCGGTCGCCTCAGCATCGGCGAACCAGCGGAGATTTTGCTCGGGATCGCTCAGTTCGAAATTGAAGCGGCTCTGCTGCTTCTCGTTTTCGAGAAACACGTCGCCATAGGTGAGCGGCGTAGCACTATCCGGATCGTTGAACGGCAGATCGTAAACGCGATCGACGCCGAAGACGTACATTGCCAAGCGCTCAAGCCCGTAAGTGAGTTCGCCGCTGACCGGGCGCACGTCGAGGCCGCCGACTTGTTGGAAGTAGGTGTATTGCGACACCTCCATGCCATCGCACCAAACTTCCCAGCCCAAGCCCCAGGCGCCGACAGTCGGGTTTTCCCAATCGTCTTCGACGAAGCGGATGTCGTGCAGCAGCGGATCGATGCCGATGCGGACGAGCGATTGCAGGTAGAGGTCCTGAAGGTTCGGCGGGTTCGGCTTCAAGATGACTTGAAACTGATAATAGTGCTGCAGCCGGTTCGGGTTCTCGCCGTAGCGGCCGTCCTTGGGGCGGCGCGACGGCTGAACGTACGCAGCGCGCCAATGCTTCGGGCCGAGTGCGCGGAGCGTCGTGGCGGGGTGCAAAGTGCCGGCGCCGACTTGCTCGTCATACGGCTGCAGGATCGCACAACCCTGCTCGGCCCAGTAAGTCTGGAGCGTCAGGATCACGTCCTGGAAACAGCGGGGAGGTTTCGTCGCGGCCATGGGGCGGACGCGTACCGGCGCCCGCCCCTTTTCTCAATGCCCTAGCGGAGGAAATTGGCGACCGCAGCCTGAAACGCCTCGGGTTGGTCGATCATGATGAAATGGTAGGAGTCATCGACGCGGACGAAGGTGGCGTTCGGCGCCGGGCCGAAGCCGCCGCGGAAGAGGCCGTCGATCATCGCTTCCGGGCCCATGGCCGCATCGTAGGCGTAGACGATGGTGAGCGGCGTTTGCACGTTGGCGACTTCGGCGCGCATGTCGGTCGTCATCACTTCGTACATGGCTTGCGCGAACGCGGTGCGGTCAGAGGCGGCGCTCCAGCCCGCGATGGTGGGGCGATAGCTTTCAGTCTTGGCCAAACGCGCGACGCCCATTTGCTGTTGCGCGGCGAAGCCTGCGGCATCCAGCGCGATCAGCTGGTCGCGCATCATGCGGGCTTGCGGCTCGACGGCGGCGGCGGTGGCTTGCGGGCCGAACATGGCGCTGAAGAACGGCAGCGAGTCCACGATCATGACGCGGCTGACGCGCTCAGGGTGGCGGCGCGCGAGGATGAGGCCGGTCAGGCCGCCCATCGAATGGCCGATCACGGCGGCTTGGCCGGACGTGTAGCTCTCGATGTATTCGCTGAGCTCTTCGACCAGCGGCTCGATCATGGCTTGCGTAGACGCCGGCGCTGCTTCGCCAGCGAAGCCCGCGACTTGCACGAGGTGCAGGCGATGCGTGCGTTCTAACGCTGCGACTTGGGCATCCCAGACATCGCGGCCGGAGCCGAGCCCGGGGATGAGGATCACATCGGGCCCCTGCCCACGCACCTCGACGCTGAAGCGGCTCGGCGCGAATGGTTGTGCGTCAGCAGATGCTACGCCGAATGACAATGCCGCGAGGGCGGAAACAACAAGGCTGGTGAGCTTAAGCACACGACTTCTCCTTCGGCGCTCTCGCGCCGTTTTGGTTTGAGGTGTTGAGGGCCGATTACTCGGCGGCTTGCGCCGCTTCGTCGGCGCTGAAGATTTGTTCGATCGAAAGCCCGAAGACTTGCGCAATCTTGAAGGCCAGTGGCAGCGACGGATCGTACTTGCCGGTTTCGATGGCGTTCACACTTTGACGCGAGACATCGAGTTTGTCGGCCAGATCCGCCTGGCTCCAGTTGCGCTCGGCGCGCAAGACCTTGAGGCGATTTCTCATTGTTCGCCCCCAGATTCAGTCTTGGGGCCGAACAGACGCCGCTTCCAACGTCCGAGCGCTTCGCGGCGTTTGGCGAGAAAGCCCCAGCCGAACACGCCGGCCGCCGTCCACAGCAACACTTCGAGACTAACGGCAGCGACAGTCACCGCGCCCATCATGAGCGGCGTGTTCTCGCGATAGAGTATCACGATCACGACCGCTGCAGCGCATGCGAGGACCGCGAAGGTCACGGCTGCACCCAAGATGAGCCAGCGCACTTTCGGGCGGCGCTGCTCGCCGGGTTGAGTATCGGCGCTCATTTGTAGCGCAGCCGAATGATGCAGGCAGCTAAGCCCCAAATGCCGATCAACGCGGGGAAGACCCAGATCAGCGGCAGGTGTGGGAAGTTAGCCCATTCTTCGAGAAACCCGTAAGCGAACGAGCCGAAGCCAACGACCGCGGCGGAAACGAGCATCGCGTCGGTTTGAATGCGGCGCTGAAACTCGTCGAGGCCGTTCAAGAAGATGAGGTAGGCGCGCAGCATCAGCAGCGCCGGCAGAAGCGGCAGCAGCGCCGCGCCGATTGCTACCCATTGTGGCGTGTTGTCGCCACGGATCGCGAAGGCGCCGCCGAACACGGCCGCGGTGTAGAGCACCGAAGCGACGGCCATGTTGCCCATATAGCGGCGGCCGTTGCTGATGATGCGGGGATTGGTCTCGCCCACTGGATGCTCCTTAGAGTTCGATCTGAATGGCGAGGCCGCCAGTGCGAACCTCGAACGACATGGTCTCAAGCGAGTAGGTCAGCTCGATCGCTGGCGCGGCCGCCCGGGCGGGCGCCTCCGCGCGCGGCTGGTTCAGCAGGCCGGTCGCGGTGGCGATTGCGATCACGACGGCGATCAGAGCTCCCCGGTTCCAGCGCTTCATTTTCCCTCTCCATCAAGCGTGCTTGTCTCAGTGACAAGGGGCCTTTACCCGCCCGTTCCGGTCTTGTCAAGCGTCCACGACAAATAGCCAGTTCTGCTTGCTTTGCTCCCGCCCCGGAATCCCGGCCATCTTCCGCTCATGGCGATTTGTGGGATCGACGAGGCGGGGCGCGGGCCCCTGGCCGGGCCAGTGGTGGCGGCGGCCGTGATCCTGCCGGCCAAGGGCCGCCCGAAGGGACTGGACGATTCCAAGCAATTAAGCGCCGAAGCGCGCGACGCACTTTACGAAGCGATCCGCGCATGCGGGATCGTCGGCGTCGGCGTCGCCAGCGTTGAAGAGATCGACACGATCAACATCTTGCGCGCTTCGCATCTTGCGATGAAACGCGCGTTTGAAGCGCTTTCCGTGCGACCCGTTGCGGCGTTGATCGATGGCAACATGGCGCCTGACCTGCCGTGCGCGGTTGAGTGCGTTGTCGATGGCGATGCCTATCTGCCGCTGATCTCGGCGGCGTCGATCATCGCGAAAGTCGAGCGCGATCGGATGATGACGGCGCTCTGCTCTGAGCACCCGGGCTACGGCTTTTCCAAACACAAAGGCTACGGCACGCCGGAGCACCAGGCGGCGCTGAAATCGCTTGGCCCCTGCGCGATCCATCGGCGCAGCTTCAAGCCGGTGCAGCTGGCAATGGAGCTGAAGCTCGCCGGGTAAGCGAGGCGCGGTTTACGCCCGCCCTGCACGCTTCTAGTTTGCCGCCATGACAACGACACCGAACGCCGACGCGGGCGACATCTCCGCCCGCAATGTCTGGCTCATGTGCCTGGCGCTCTACGCGATCTTTATCGGCGCAGCGACCTTGCTGCCGCATGAGGCGTTATGGGTCGGGCAAGCCAGGTTGCCGGGCACAGGCGATCCGAACTGGGAGTTCGGGCTCGCGGAAAGCACGCAGAATGTCTTCCTTGCGATCGCTTTGGTGATGGCGGGCGTGATGTGCGCGCGCGCCAAGGAGCTTTGGCTGCGCGTCTGGCTGGGCGTTGTATTTATCGGCGTGCTCTATCTTCTTGGCGAAGAGACGAGTTGGGGTCAGCACTATTTTCGCTGGGTGGCGAGCGGCTGGTTTGCGGAGAATAACGACCAGTTCGAGACCAACATCCACAACACCTCGGCCCTGTTCGATCAACTGCCGCGTAATCTGCTTTATCTCGGCATGGTTGTTGGCGGCATTGCGCATCCGTTGGTGAAGCTCTTCCGCAATGGCCGCGGGCTGATCGACAAGCCATGGTGGTGGGCGCCGACGATTGTCTGTTTGCCGCCGGTGATCTTCGCGTTTCTCTCGGGCGCGCCCAAGGGGCTGGACAAGCTGCTCGTCGATGTAGGCGTCGAAGCCTGGACCAATGGCTACCGCCTGGAGGCCTTCATCGGCCGCGCCAGCGAGATGGAAGAGTGCTTCATGTACTTCTTCTTCATCGTCTATCTCTGGTCGCTGGCGAGCCGGTTGAGATTTAACAGCGGAAAAGATGGTTAACGGCTCGCGGACTCTTGATTCGCGAGTCCGGTCAAGCTTGAATCCCTCCTCACCGGGGGACCAATGGCGCGCCACTTCAAAGACAAGATCATCCAGGGCGACTGCGTCGAGGAGATGCGGAAGCTGGCTGACGGCAGCGTCGATCTGGTCTTCGCCGATCCGCCCTATTTCATGCAGCTCGGCGGCGCGCTGACGCGGCCCGATCAATCGAACGTCGATGGCGTCGATGATGAGTGGGATAAGTTCGCCGACTTCGCAGCGTACGATGCGTTCACGCGCGCGTGGCTCACGGAGGCACGCCGCATTCTGAAACCGAACGGCGCGATCTGGGTGATCGGCTCGTATCACAACGTCTTCCGCCTCGGTGCTGCGATGCAGGATCTCGGTTACTGGATTTTGAACGACATCGTGTGGCGCAAAACCAATCCGATGCCGAACTTCAAAGGCACGCGCTTCACCAACGCACACGAGACGTTGATCTGGGCCGGCCGTTCGAAGGAAGCGAAATACACCTTCCACTATGACGCGCTGAAAATGCTCAATGACGATCTGCAGATGCGCTCCGACTGGACACTGCCGATTTGCACCGGCGCTGAGCGCCTGAAAGATCGCGAAGGCCGCAAGCTGCATTCGACGCAAAAACCTGAAGGGCTTCTGCACCGCGTTTTGCTGGCGACGACGAAGCCCGGCGAAGTCGTGCTCGATCCCTTCTTCGGCACCGGCACGACGGGAGCGGCCGCCAAGCGCTTGGGTCGCCACTATATCGGCATCGAACGCGATCCCGATTACGCGGCGGCGGCGACGGCGCGCATTAAGAAAATCAAACCGATTGCCGTGGAAGATTTGGAGATCACCAAGTCGAAGAAGGAAGAGCCGCGCGTGCCATTCGGACAAGTGATCGAAGCGGGCTTCATCAATCCGGGCAGCTGGCTCGTCGCGCCCAACGGCAAACGCGCGCGCGTACGCGCCGATGGCTCGCTCGTCATGGGTGAGGTCACTGGTTCCATCCACCGCGTGGGCGCACTGGCGGCTGAAGCGCCGGCCTGCAATGGTTGGACGTTCTGGAGCCTGGAAACCAAAAAAGGCCCACAGCCGATCGACCATTTCCGCCGCGAAATCCGCCGGCAGATGGCGACCGCGCCCGCTGCCTGACACGCGCAATCCGTTGACGTGACGGCGCCGCAAGGCAATTGTCCGCCCCGCAATGGCGGACAAAATCGATCTCAGCAGTGTCGAGGCGGCGCTGGCGAAGGCGGAGCTTATGGCTGCGCTTTCGGAGGCGACGCTGAAGCGGCTCGCCAAACAGGGCCAGCCTTGCACGGTAGACTCCGGCAAGCTCCTCTTCGCCAAGGGCGATAAGGGCGATGCGCTCTACGTTCTGCTCGAAGGCGAAGTCGAAGTGCGCGTCTCGACGGAGGCCGGCAAGGACGTGCGCATGGCGTCGCTGAAGCCGCCGGCGCTGATCGGCGAAATGGCGGTGCTCGACGGCGGCACGCGTTCGGCCGACATCTGCGCCATCCGCAAATCGCGCTTCCTGCGCATCCACCGCGACCAAGCCATCGCCGCACTCGAAAGCGAACCGAAAGCGCTTTTAAAGCTGATCGCAGAAATGAGCCGCCGTCTGCGCCACGCGGACTCAGCGCTCGAAGATGCACACACGCTCGATCTCGGCGGACGCTTAGCCTTGCGCCTAATCGAAGAAGCCGGCGACAGCACAAGCGTCACGCTCACACAAACCGAACTCGCACGCCGCATCGGCGCCAGCCGCGAGAAGGTGAATCGCAAGCTGCACGAATGGGTCGATGAAGGCTGGATCAGCATGGGCCGCGCGGGCATCAAGCTCGTCGCGCGCGATAAGCTGAAAGCACTGATCCAGGAATCGCGGGCGGGCTGATGTCTAGCGTGGCCGATTCGCCCGCAATCGAAGTTCCCACCTTCTGAGCAGCACCACCAACGGGCCGGTGAAGGCGAGCGCCAAGGGCTGTTCAAAAGGCGCTGACTGGAACGCCGTGAGCACAAGCAAAATCGAGATGAGACCGGCAAGAAGCCGCCAACTCGGCCAGACCGTCACGATCGCGAGCGGGATCAGATAAAGCAGCACGCGCAGAGACTATCTGCGCTATTCGCGGGGGCAATGTACTCCCCGTGCCCGCCGTCACAGCGCCCAGCGTTAACCGTCGCTACCTTCTTCCCATCGAACAAGGGACGCCGACGCCAATGACCTCCGCATTCAACGCTAAGTTCTACAGCCTGGTTTTCGCGACCGCGTTTTTCCTTCCTGTCGCGTTCGCCACTTTGAAGGCCGCTCTGATCGTCGCGTAGAGCCATACGCTGCGATCCAACCAAGCAAGGACGCGAGGCAGCTCCCCCTCGCGTCCTTCGCTTGTTCATAGCTTCGCGGCCTTCTTAAACACGGTTGGCAGAGCAGTTTCGTCCGCCCACCAGCCATCGCCGCTTGCGTCCGCATCGAGCGCGTAAACATCGAGCGTCAGCGCAAAGTGCGTGAAGACGTGCGTCACCACGCCGATCTTCTTCCACGCGCCCTCCGCCGGTGCGTGCTTCAACGCTTCGGCGCGCGTCCACTTTTTCTCGCGCCACTCTGTCGTCGGCAGCGCGGCCATGCCGCCGAGCAGGCCCTTGTCAGGACGGCGCACGAGCCACAATTGGCCGTCGCGTTGGATGCGGAAGGCTGCGCCGTATCGTTGCGGTCGCTCGGCCTTGGCGGCGCGGCGTGGGTAGGTTTCCGGCGCTCCGGTGGCGAACGCGGCGCAGGCTGAGCGCCAGGGGCAGAGGTCGCACTTTGGCGATTTCGGGGTGCAGACGGTGGCGCCGAGATCCATCAGCGCCTGCGCCCAATCACCAGGGCGATCGGCGGTGACGAGTTCGCCGGCCAGCGCTTTCAGTTCGGGTTTGGCCTCAGGCAACGCGGTCTCGACGGCCCGGAGCCGCGCCATCACGCGCTCGACATTGCCGTCGACCACATTGGCGGGAAGCTCGTAAGCGATCGCGGCGATGGCAGCGGCGGTGTAGGCGCCGACACCGGGGAGCTTGCGCCAACCCTCCTCTGTTTCTGGGAAGCCATCCGCCGCCAGCTTCTGCGCCGCGGCGTGGAGATTGCGGGCGCGGGAATAGTAGCCGAGGCCGGCCCAGGCGCTGAGCACGTCCTCGCGTGGCGCTGCCGCCAGCGCCGCCACATCCGGCCAACGCTCGATGAATCGCGCAAAGTACGGGGCGACAGCGGCGACCGTCGTTTGCTGCAGCATGATCTCGGAAAGCCAGACCCGGTAAGGATCGGCACGTCTGCCGCGAACCCGCCAAGGCAGCTCCCGACCAGACCGATCGTACCAGGAGAGCAATGATTTCCGGAGCTTTTCCCGAGACTTATCCCGAGTCGTGGATAACTTATCCACAGAGGGCCGGGGTGATCGTGCGAGCGCGGGCATGGGCTGTCTTTACCCTTCTTTCACGAATTTACGATTCGCTCTGGGGTCCCATGTCTTTGCGTGAACGCTTCCGCCCGGCCTATGCGCCGGCCGCCGATCCTAAGGCGGAAACCCGCGCCGCGCAGGCGCTGTCGGCCCGCCGTGGCAAGGCCCCGATCGCCCCGCCCCCCAAGGCCGGCAAGAGCGTCACAGCCGTGCTGAAGCCCTTCCTGAAGGACGAAGGCATGGGGATCAACGAATTGAAGCGCCGCTGGGCCGAAGTCGCTGGCGATAGCTTTGCGCGGGCCGCCCCGGACAAACTTGTCGGCGGCGTCCTGACCCTAAAGGTCCCGGGCGCGCTCGCCCCGTTTCTGCAGCAGCAGGCCCCGCTCCTGATCGAGCGGCTCAAAGTGGCCGGCGCGAAGGTCAAATCCGTCAAAATCGAGCAACGGACCGCCGCCCCGGCCAAGCCCAAAGGGAACGTCCGCCCTCTCCGCACGCCGCTTTCAGCGGTCGAGGAAGCCGCTTTGGCGCGGACGCTTGACCCGGTCGGCGACCCTGGCCTGAAATCGGCGCTGATGCGGCTTGGGCGCGCGGTGAAGCAGGGCTGAGGTTTCCAGCCTCGCCAAAAAACACTATGCCTCCCGGCCACATCTGGAGGTTTTGCATGTTCGCTGTCGGTCGTCGTCAATTGCTCTTGGGCGCGAGCGCGCTTGGTCTCGTCGGCCTTGCGGGCTGTAACGGCGGCGGTGGCGGCGCTGGCGTCACTGAGGATGACATGGTGCTCGGCAATGCCGACGCTTCAGTCACCCTGATCGAGTACGCCTCAACCACCTGCTCACACTGCGCAGCGTTCCACGAGGAAGCCTGGGATCAGCTCAAGACCAATTACATCGATACTGGCCGCATTCGCTTCATCCTGCGCGAATTCCCAACGGCGCCCGCTGCTGTTGCGGTCGCTGGCTTTCAGCTCGCACGCTGCGGCGGCGCTTCGCCGGAGCAATACTACGCGCGCGTCGGCGAGCTCTTCCGTCAGCAAACCGCGATCTTCGCAACTGGCTCGATGGATGGCATCCGCCGCAAATTCATCGAGATCGGCGGCGCGGCCGGCCTCACTGAAGAGCAAGTGCTGCAGTGCATCGCCGACACAGACGGCGCCGCGGAGCGCATCCGCGCAAACGGCGAGACCGCACAACAATTCAACGTCACCGGCACGCCGACCTTCATCATCAATGGCGTGAAGCACGAGGGCGCACCGACCTACGAAGCGATCTCGCAGGCCATCGACGCCGCGCTGGCCGGCTAAGCAACGGGGCGCGCGGCGAACGTGCACATCACCGAGCTGCGCCTCCACGGCTTCAAGAGCTTCGTCGATCCAGCGAAAGCACCGATCGAACAAGGCCTGACGGGCGTTGTCGGCCCGAACGGCTGCGGCAAGTCTAACTTGCTCGAAGCCGTGCGCTGGGTGATGGGCGCGACCAGCGCCAAGTCCATGCGCGCCGCTGACATGGATGACGTGATTTTCGCGGGCAGCGCTGGGCGGCCATCGCGCGAGCACGCCGACGTTACGCTGGTTCTGCAAGACGCAGCGGGCCGCGCGCCGGCGCCGTTCAACAAGGAAGACGTGCTCGAAGTCACCCGCCGCATTCGGCGGGGCTTGGGCTCAATCTATCGCATCAACGGCAAAGAGGTGCGCGCGAAAGACGTGCAGCTTTTGTTTGCCGATGCGGCGACCGGCGCGAACTCGCCTGCTCTCGTGCGACAAGGCCAGATCAGCGAACTGATCGGTGCGAAGCCGCAGAACCGGCGACGTATTCTTGAGGATGCAGCGGGCATCGCAGGATTGCACGCCCGTCGGCACGAGGCCGATTTGAAGCTCAAAGCGGCAGAGACGAACCTCACGCGTCTCGATGAAGTTCTGGCCGAGATTGAGTCACAGGCTGCGAGCTTGAAGAAGCAAGCGCGATTGGCTGAGCGCTATCGCGGCTTGGCGCAGACCTTGCGCGAGACGGAAGCCCTGTTGCTGCATCGTCGTTGGATGGAAGCACGCGAGCGGCAGGCCGAAGCACAAGGCGCGTTGCGCGAAGCGGAACGCGCGGCAGCTCAAGCAGCTACCGAGGCCAGCGCCGCTGAACGCGCGGCGGACGAAAAGCGTGAAGCACTGACGCCGCTGCGTGAGGAAGAAGCGATCGCCGCTGCAGTGCTGCGCCGCCTCGAGGGCGTACGCGTTGGTTTGGAACGCGACTTGGGCGAGACGCAGGCCGCCATCGAACGCTGCGATGCCGATGCGCAGCGCGCGCGCGACGAAGCCGAGCGGCTGACTGCGCTAGTGCAAGATTCAGAAGCGGCGTTGGCGCGGTTGAGCGAGGAAGCCGGCGCGCTGGGCTCCGCCGATGCGTCGAAGGCCGAAGCAGCGCTGAAAGCAGCACAAGAGGCCTCCGACGCCGCCGCGAAGCAGCGCGCTGAAGCGGAAGCTAAGCTTGAAGCCATCGCCGCAAGCGTCGCAGCACAACGCGCGCGGGCGCAGGCGCTGACGGATACTGCGAATGCCGCACGTGCGCGGCTCGCGCGCGTGGAAGAACGCAAGCGCGCGCTGGACGCTCAAGTGAAGGCGCTGCCGGCTTCGGGTGATGTCGAGGCGCGCGTTGGCGCGGCAAAGGCGGAAGCCGCAAAGGCAGCAGAGGCAAACGCGAAGCTGCGTGCTGAACTCTCTGAGGCCGAGACCGCGCTGAAAGGTGCGGAAACCGCGGTTGATGCGGCCTTCGCGCCCTATCGCGCGGCTGAAAGCGCTTTCAATGCGCTCGATGCCGAAGTGAAAGCGTTGGCGAAGCTGACGCCGCCGGAGAACGAGAAGTTTCCGCCCGTGATGGCGGCGATGGATGTCGAGCCTGGCTATGAGCGCGCATTGGCGGCGGCGCTCGGCGATGATCTCGATGCGTCGATCAACGCCGAGGCGCCAGCGCGTTGGAGTGGCGCGAAAGCGCCGTCTGTCCCCCTACCCGGCAGCGCAAAGCCATTGGCCCAGTTCGTCAAAGCTCCAGGCGCGCTAGAGGCGCGTTTGGCGCTGATCGGCATTGTCGATGCGAAGGATGGCGCGGCGTTGGCGAAGCAATTGCCGCCGGGAGCGCGTCTGGTTTCGAAGCAAGGCGATCTGTGGCGTTGGGACGGCTTCGTGCGCACAGCAGAGGCGCCGCAACCGGCCGCGGCGCGGCTTGAGCACAAGAACCGGCTTGCTGCCGCGCGGGCGGAGCTGAAAGCGGCGGAGGAAAAACTCCAAGCCGCGAAACAAGCTTGGGAGGCTGCGAAGGCAGAGCGGCAAGCGCTCGATGCTAAGGCGCGCGCGTTACGTGCTGACGCACCGAAGGCAGCGCAAGCGGAGACGGTCGCGGCCCGGGACGCCGAGCGTCTTGAAGCGGAGATCGCTCGTTTGGCCGAGCGCCGCGTCGATCTCGACACTCAAGCACAAACGCTCGATGCTGAGGTGGCAGATGCGCGCGCGGCAGTCAGCGCTGCGGGTGAAGTGACCGAAAGCGCCCCCGCTGCCAGCGCCGAAGATTTGAACGCAGCCCGCGCCGTCGTTGAAGCCGCGCGTGCAGCGGCGGCGGAGGCTGCGGCCGCTGCGCAATCGCTGGTGCGCGACAAAGCGCAACGCGATGCGCGGCGCAAAGTGGTTGAGACCGAGAGCGCGCAATGGCGTACGCGGATCAGCGCTGCGAAGGTGCGGCTTGAGGCGCTGTCGCGCGAACTGGACGCGATCGAGGAACGCCGCGACGCGGCGAAGGCAGCACCTGAGCAAGCGCGCTCGAAACTCGAAAGCTTGATGGAAGAGGCCGGCAGCGCCGAGCAGCGCCGCATGGAAGCGAGCGATCGCGTGGCCGAAGGCGAAATGGCAGCGCGCCTAGCGTCGGAACTGGCGCGCTCGCTAGAACAAGCACATGCGGCTGCGCGCGAGCGCCGCGCTGGCGCCGAGGCGCACGCAAGCGCCGCGGGTGCGCGGGTTGAGGATGTCGCCACGCAGGCGCGCGAACAGACGGGCAAGGCGCCGGAAGAGTTGGCGGAAGCCGCGGGCGGCTTGCTCTCGAGCGCGCTTGGCTCGGCTCCGATCAGCGAAGTGGAGCGCCGGCTGGAGCGCCTCAAGTCCGAACGCGATGCGGCAGGGCCTGTGAACCTGCGCGCGCAGGAAGAGCTGGCAGAGACACAGGAGCGCATTGAGACGCTGACGACGGAGAAGAACGACGTCGCCCAGGGCGTGGCTAAGCTGCGCAGCGCTATCACCAAGCTCAACAATGAGGGCCGCGCGCGCCTGCTGCGGGCCTTTGAAGAAGTAGACGCGCACTTTGCCCAGCTCTTCGCCACCCTTTTCGAAGGCGGCCAGGCGGCGCTGAAACTGACCGAGAGTGAGGATCCGCTCGAAGCGGGCCTGGAAATCTTTGCGCAACCGCCGGGCAAGCGGCTGACGAACTTGAACCTGCTATCCGGCGGCGAGCAGGCGTTGACGGCTACCGCCCTCATCTTCGCCGTCTTCCTCGCCAACCCCGCTCCCCTGTGTGTGCTGGACGAAGTCGACGCGCCGCTGGATGACGCCAACGTCGATCGCTTCTGCCGTATGCTGGAAGAGATGAAGCGGCTGACCAGCACGCGCTTCATCGTCATCACCCATAACCCAGTGACCATGTCGCGTATGGACAGGCTCTATGGCGTGACGATGCCGGAACAAGGCGTCAGCCAGTTGGTGAGCGTCGATCTTGGACGCGCCCAGGCGCTGGCGGCGGAATAGACCTCCCTCAGACCGTTTCGGGAGCAGCTTTTTCCCAAGCATGTCAGCATCCGTGCAGACCTGCTCTGCGAGGCCCCAAAACGCAGCAAATGTCGCATCCAGCGTTCCTTGACCCCCTAGGCTTCCCTGCTAGTTTCCGCGCGCGTGAAACGGGGGGCTTGTAAGAGTCGCCCGCGTTCGTGCATCGACCGTTCTATGGCTGACAGAAAACCGCCCGAGGACGACCTCTCCAACCTGCGCCGTCGCATCGACGCTGCACGTGGCGGGGACGGCTCTCAGAACGCCCCGCCCCCGCAGAGCCCGGCATCGCTGGCGCTCCGCTATGGCGGAGAGTTCGGCGCGGCGGTGATTGTTGGCGGGCTTCTGGGCTACGGGGTCGATCAGTTGCTACCCACCTCACCGTGGGGCGTGCTGATTGGTTTCATGCTCGGGTTTGCAGCGGGCGTGGTGAATGTGGTGCGCGTGGCGCGCACCTATAACCAAGCCCACCCGGTCGATCCCAATGCGCCGTCCATCCCGGACGACGAAGAGGACTGAGCGGGCACGTGGCAGACGATCCGATTGAGCAGTTCCACATCGAGTCGATCGTGCCGATCGATATCGCTGGGCTCGACGCCAGCTTCACGAACGCGAGCCTCGCGATGGTGGGCGGCGTGGCTGTGGCTGCGCTCTTCTTCAATTGGGCGATGAAGCCGGCAGCGCTCATTCCGAGCCGCGCACAAGTCGTGGCGGAACAGACCTACGGTTTCGTCCACGGCATGGTGAAAGACACCACCGGCGATGAAGGCGTGAAGAAGTTCTTCCCCTTCGTGTTCACGCTCTTCCTGTTCATTTTCATGTCGAACATGCTGGGGATGTTCCCCGGGTTCTTCGGCGTGCATCACATCTTCACGCCGACGAGCCAGATCGTCGTCACCGCGATGTTGGCGCTTTTGGTGTTCTTCACCGTCATCATCGTCGGTCTCTTCAAGAACGGCTTCAAGTTCTTCAAGATTTTCGCGCCGTCGGGCGTGCCGCTTTTGATCATGCCGCTGATCGTGCTGATCGAAATCATCTCGTTTTTCTCGCGCCCGCTCAGCCACTCGGTTCGTCTCTGGGCGAACATTCTGGCCGGCCACATCCTGCTCAAAGTGTTCGCGAGCTTCGTGCCGATGCTGTTCGCAGCAGGCGGCGCGTTCGCCCTGCTCTCCGTGTTGCCGCTGGCCATGACGGTCGCGCTTTACGGTCTCGAATTTCTTGTCGCCTTCCTGCAGGCCTACGTGTTCGCACTGTTGACCTGCATCTACTTGAACGACGCTCTTCACCCCGGGCACTAAGGCCCGGCTGAACTCAAACCCAAAGGGGAGAAGTTACAATGGACGCAACTGCAGCAGCATATATCGGCGCTGGTCTCGCCAGCCTCGGCATGCTCGGCGCCGCCATCGGCGTCGGCATCATCTTCGGCAACTTCCTGTCGGGCGCCATGCGCAACCCGTCAGCAGCGCCGGGCCAGTTCGGCAACCTGATCTTCGGCTTCGCCGTGACGGAAGCTCTTGGCATTTTCTCGTTCCTCATCGCCATCCTGCTGCTCTTCGTCGTTCCGAAGTAAGCAACACCAATGGCTGATCCCGTCGCCGACGCACACGCTGCCGACGCCGCCCATGGCGGCGAAGCAGCCGCGTCGTTCCCGCCGTTCGATCCGTCGCTGTTCCCGAGCCAGATCTTCTGGTTCGTGATCACGTTCGGCGCGCTCTACCTGATCGTCTCGACGTTCATCGTGCCGAGCGTGTCGAGGGTGCTCGAAAAGCGCGAGAACGCCTTGAAGAGCGATCTCGACGCTGCGGCGGCAAAGAGCGCACAGGCGGAAGCAGCGCGTGAAACGACGGAGAAGGCAATCGCCAAAGCGCGTGCGGAAGCCCGCGCCACGGTCGATGCGGCCCGCGCCGATGTGCAAGCCAAGTTGGCGGCCGAACAAGCCGCCGCTGACGTTCGCTTGGCCGATCGCATCAACATCGCTGAAGCCCGCGTCAACGAGGCGCGCGCCAAGGCGTTGGCCGAGGTGCCCGGCATCGCCGACAGCCTGGCGCGCGACATCGCCGCCAAGCTCGCGCCGGCCAACGGTTGAGGGAGCTTAAGTGATGGAAATCACCGCGACAGAAATCGCCTTCCTTGCCCTGGTGCTCTTCTTCGGGCTGCTGATCTATCTCAAGGTCCCGGCCATGGTCACGGGCGGCCTGGATAAGCAGCGCCAAGCGATCGCCGACGAACTGCACGCCGCGCGTAAGCTGCGTGAGGAAGCCGAGAAGGCGCTGGCTGACTATGAAGCCAAGCGTGCTGCGGCGGAAACCGAAGCGCGTGCAATTGTCGACGCAGCAAAGGAGCAAGCCGCCGCCGTCGCCGAAGAAACCCGCCAATCAATGATGGCAGCGATGGCGCGGCGCGAAAAGCAAGCGGAAGATCGGATCAAGTCGGCCGAGACCAAGGCGACCGACGAAGTGCGCGCCGCCGCAGCGGAGGCCGCCGTGGCCGCCGCTGAGAAACTCATCCGCGCCAGCATGAGCGACAAGTCGCAAAGCGCCCTCGTCGCCAGCGGCACGAGCGATCTGAAGCGCAATTTCGGCTGATCGCCGGGACCACGCCTGAGACAGAATAAGCGGGTCGAGCTAAGCTCGGCCCGTTTTTCGTTGGGGGCGATCATGGGCATTCTGGCGCGCAGCCTCGTTGTTCTCGTGGCGCTGCTGCACATCGGCTTTCTCGTCCTGGAGATGTTTCTCTGGACCGGGCCGATCGGCCAGCGGGTGTTTGCGATGACGCCGGAGTTCGCCGAACAGAGCGCGGTGCTCGCGGCCAACCAAGGCTTCTATAACGGCCTCATCGCCGCCGGCCTCCTCTGGGGCGCGCTGCGCAACAATCGCGAGTTCATGATCTTCTTCACACTCTGCGTTGTCGCCGCTGGCGTCTATGGCGGGCTGACGGCGAAGATGAGCATTCTCTACATGCAAGCGGCGCCGGGACTGGTCGCGTTGCTCGCTGTGCTGGCGGCGCGGCCGAAGGCCGCTTGAGAGTGCGAACGTCTCGCACGTTTGACGTCGCCGATGCGCGCGCCTATGTAGCGGCCGTTCTCGGGGAGTAGCCGGCCGCGCAAAGCGGCGCTCGCGTCAACACACTTGCCTCTTGGGGCATGGCGCGTGCGGCGGATCAACTGATCCGGATTGGCGAGACCGACAATGCAGCTTCAAGCGCGGGCCGCTTGACGTGCGCGTTGTCGTGTCAGCTCAGGCCCCGGACGTTTTCAATGCTCGAAGCTTTTGGCGTTTCCACCGCCCTCGTCGCGCTTGCCGAGATTGGCGACAAGACGCAGTTGCTCGCCATCGTGCTGGCGGCGCGCTTTCGTCAGCCCGTGCCGATCATTCTCGGAATTCTTTGCGCGACGCTGCTCAATCACGCTGCGGCGGCAGCGCTCGGCTTTCTGATCGCTGATTGGCTCACCGGGCAAGCGTTTCAGATCGCCGTCGGGATTGGGTTCGTGGTCATGGCCGGCTGGGCGCTGATCCCGGACAAAGAAGACGACCGCGCGCAAAGCACCAACGCGGGCGGCGTTTTCCTCACCACGCTCGCGGCATTCTTCCTGGTCGAGATCGGCGACAAAACGCAGATCGCGACATCGCTGCTCGCGGCGCGCTTCGAGAACATTCTCGTCGTCACTGCCGGCACAACGCTCGGCATGATGCTCGCCAACGTGCCCGCCGTGTTTCTTGGCGAAGTGGTCACGAAGATCGTGCCGCTCAAGGTCGTGCGGATCGGCGCGGCGATTGTCTTCGCAGCGATTGGCGCTTGGGTCATCGTGGCGGCGCTGCTTTAGCGCCGCCACGAACTCCAATCCTCTTACGGCCCCCCCGGGATGCCGAGGAAGTCGGCGCTGGTGAGGCCGCCAAGGCCCGGCGCCAAGGTCGCAAACTGCACCGCCGCACCTGCGCCATCCCCGTCGGCGTCGTAAAAGAGCGCGCCGGTTGCCGCATTGTAGATGATGCGGTCGTCCGCATCGAGCGCCGCAGCACCGATGACGAACGCGTTCGCCGCCAACACGCCGAGCCCGATGCCGGTGAAGACACTGACGTCGAGATGGATGATGTCATCGACAACCGAGAAGCCGACAATCGAGTCAACGTTGCCGCCGCCCAGCGTCGTTGAGAACACGAACGCATCCGCGCCAGCCCCGCCGTACAATGTGTCGGCGCCCAAACCGCCATTGACGGTGTCGTTACCGTTGCTGCCATCGAGATTGTCAACACCGCCGCCACCGGTCAGCGTGTCGTTACCGCCGTTGCCAATCAGCGTGTCATCGCCAAGACCGCCATTTGCAGTTTCGTTCGTGCCGTCACCCGTGAACGTGTCATCGCCAGTCGTCGCGCCAGGACCAGGTGACCACACGCCCATGTTTCATTCTCCGCCAGTTCTGAGATGGCAGGCAGTGAGCACGGATGGTCGAAGCGCCGCAAGCGAAACCGAAGCGGTCCGTACGCTTTTCGGGCGAACAAATTTTTTAGTGTGAGCAACGGGAACTTAAGGCGCGGATTTACTCAGCGGCGTGCTTGGCGCCAGCATCGTTGGTTCCGCGCCGCCAGCGCAAGCGTGGCTGGCGTGCCGCACGTGTGTCGTCTAGGCGACGCATCGGCGTAAGCTTCGGCGCTTGCTTGAAAAATTCCACCTCGCCAGCGTTCACGCGCTCAGCGAGCGCGATCATGACGTCGGCGAAGCGATCGAGTTCGCGCTTCGGCTCTGTTTCCGTTGGCTCGATCAGCATCGCGCCATGGACGACCAGCGGGAAGTAGGTCGTGAACGGGTGATAGCCTTCATCAAGCAAAGCTTTTGCGACATCGATCGTCTCGACGCCTTTAGGCTTGATGCTTGAATCGTCGAGCAGCACTTCGTGCATGCACGGGCGATCGCCGAACGGCGCGTTGAAGTGCGGCTTCAAGCGCGCGAGCAGATAGTTCGCGTTGAGCACCGCGTCTTCAGCGACTTGGCGCAGCCCATCACTGCCGTGGCTCATCATGTAAGTCAGCGCACGCGTGAACATGCCCATCTGGCCGTGGAAGGCGCACATGCGGCCGAAGGATTGCGTACCTTCGCTGTGTTCGCGCAGCTCGCGCGTGCTGCCCTTTAGCACAATGTGCGGCACCGGTGCGAATGGCGCGAGAGCAGCGCTCAGCACAGTCGGCCCCGCGCCCGGCCCCCCGCCTCCGTGTGGCGTGGAGAACGTCTTGTGCAAATTGATGTGCATCGCGTCGATGCCAAGATCACCTGGGCGCACCTTGCCGACGATGGCGTTGTAATTGGCGCCATCGCAGTAGAAGTACGCGCCCGCCGCGTGGACGGCGTCGGCGATCTTCTTGATGTCCGGTTCGAACAAGCCGCACGTGTTCGGGTTGGTGATCATGATCGCGGCGACGTCCGGGCCGAGCTTGGCGGTGACGTCTTCGAGATCGACGCGACCGTCTGCATCGCCTTTCACTTCATCGACGATGAAGCCCGCAGCGATCGCCGTCGCCGGATTGGTCCCGTGCGCGGAACTGGGTACGAGAACGCGATTGCGATGACCTTCGCCGCGCGCTTTGAGCGCGGCTTTGATCGCCAACATCCCGCAGAATTCGCCGTGCGCGCCGGCCTTCGGCGAGAGCGCCACCGCCGGCATGCCAGTCAGCGTGCAGAGCCAATGCGCGAGTTCGTCCATAAGTTCGAGCGCGCCTTGGATCGTGGACGTCGGCTGCAGCGGATGCAGATCGGCGAAGCCTTCGAAGCGTGCTGCGCGTTCGTTCAAACGCGGATTGTGCTTCATCGTGCACGAGCCGAGCGGAAAGAGGCCAAGATCGATGGCGTAATTTTTTTGGCTCAAGCGCACGAAGTGGCGCATCGTCTCCGGCTCGGAGAGACCGGGAAGATCGAGGGGCGCCTTACGAGTAAGCCCGCCAAGCTTATGGCCCAAGCCTTGCGGCGCAGGCAGATCGACGCCGGTGCCGGTTGCGTGGCCGGTTTCAAAGATCAGCGGCTCAGCCTGCAGAAGGCCGCGATTGCCGGAGGTGGTTTCGGTGATCATGCGATGACCTTCTTCAGCGCATCGGCGTAAGCGGCGATGTCGGCTTCGGTGTTCATTTCTGTGGCGCAGGTGATGATGACATCATCCATGCCGGCCTTCGGATCGAGACGGCTCATGGCGACGCCGCCGATGACGCCGTTTGCGGTCAGCGCATCAACAACCTTCTGCGCATTGCCCGGCACGCGGATAGCAATCTCGTTGAAGAAGCGCTTGGTGAGCACCTCGACGCCCTTCAGTCTGCCAAGCGCATCCGCAAGCTCGATCGCCTTCTCGTGATTGAGCGTGGCGAGGCGGCGCAAGCCCTCTTCGCCGAGCAGCGTCATGTGGATCGTCCACGCCAACTGGCAGAGACCGCTATTCGTGCAGATGTTCGACGTCGCCTTTTCGCGGCGGATGTGCTGTTCGCGCGTCGAGAGCGTCAGCACGAAACCGCGATTGCCGTCAGCGTCGAGCGTCTCACCCGCAACACGGCCGGGCATCTGGCGGATGTACTTTTCCTTCACCGCGAAGAGCCCGACATACGGGCCCCCGAAGTTCAGCGCATTGCCGATCGACTGGCCTTCACCGCAAACGATGTCAGCGCCGTAAGAGCCACCCGGCTCGATCAAGCCAAACGAGACACACTCCGTAAACGTCGCCACCATCAGCGCGCCAACGCCGCGCGCGGTTTCACCGATCTTGGTGAGATCCGTCACCGTGCCGAACACGTTCGGCGATTGCACGATCACGGCCGCAACATCAGCGGAGAGTTCTTTCGTCACCGCCGCTTCATCGTCTACGGCGGCAGGCAGCGCTACCACTTCAAGGCCGAGCGCTTCGCAGGCGGTGCGCG
Source organism: Hyphomonadaceae bacterium (assembly GCA_019753105.1). Taxonomy (GTDB): domain Bacteria; phylum Pseudomonadota; class Alphaproteobacteria; order Caulobacterales; family Aquidulcibacteraceae; genus Vitreimonas. Next base: position 2,731 of record JAIELJ010000002.1, on the reverse strand, counting down.
CGGTGTCGATGTAGTGTGGATGAACGCCGCCTGAGAAGACGATCTTCTTCCGCTTCGTGACGCGCGCCGCCATCATTGCGGCTTCAGCGCAGGCCGTAGAGCCATCGTACATCGAGGCGTTGGACACTTCCATGTCCAGCAATTGCGCGACTTGGCTTTGGAATTCGTAGAGCGCCTGCAGCGTGCCTTGCGCGATTTCCGGCTGGTACGGCGTGTAGGCGGTCAGGAACTCGCTGCGCTGGATCAAGTGATCAACGCTCGCCGGCACGTGATGGCGATACGCGCCCGCACCAAGGAAGAACGCGGTGCGGCCGGCGGGCGTGTTCTTTTCCGCCAGACGCTGCATATGGCGATGCACCTCGATCTCGCCTTGCGCCTTCGGCAGCGGCACGAGATCTTTCAACACAGCGGATTTCGGCACGTCGACGAAGAGATCATCGATGTGCTTGACGCCGATAACGCCGAGCATTTGCTGGCGATCCACGTCAGTGAGTGGGAGGTATCTCATTCAGCCTTGCTCGCTCTGAACTTTGTTGATTTGTGAAATTTTGACGCCACCACCTGGATAGCGCACCAGCCGCACCCAGTGGTCACCGCGATCCGCGCTCGCCCACATCCAACCACGGATCGGAGGATCGGTCGGCTCATCCTTCGCATGAGGATCGGAGCCGATCTCTTCACTCAAGAATTCGAACCACGGATGCTCGTCCGTGGCCTTGAGAAACCAAAGCTCGCGGATGTAAGAGCGCTGCAGGCCAGTTGAGCTGGGAATATCCAATTCGCCGAAGGCCATCGCTGATAGGCTGCCTTCGTTCAGCAGGGTCACTCCGACAAGCCTGGGAATGAGCGCCCCTTTCGGACCGAGCGTGTCTATGAGTTCGGGATCGAAAGAGACTTCGTAGCCCAATGCGCGCACCATCGCGCACTGATGGTCGAAGCTAACCCACGGCGCACGAAGCCATCCGCGCACTGCGTCCTCTGCGTGAGTATCGCGCGTCACGGCGGCCATGAGCATCAGAGGCCCTTCACGTAGTCAGCATACGCGGCTTCATCCATCAGCGCGTCGAGTTCGCCCGCATCGGCGACCTTCAGCTTCACGAACCAGCCGCCAGCTTGCGGCGCGTCGTTGATGATCTGCCATTTCTCGCCGGCGATCTCGCCATTGGCTTCAACGATCTCGCCCGAGATCGGCGCGTAGACGTCAGACGCAGTCTTCGCACTTTCGACGACAGCCATGTCGTCACCCTGCTTGAAGCTTTTGCCGACTGCGGGGAGCTCGGCGTAGACAACATCGCCCAGTTGTTCAGCCGCGTAGCTGCTGATGCCGACGGTGGCGACATCGCCGTTGAGTTCAACCCACTCGTGGTCTTTGGTGTAGCGCTTCGACATCTTTAGCTTCCCTTCTTCGGGCGGTGATATTTGTGCGGCACGAACGGCAGCGGCACGATGGTGGCGCTGCGCGGCACGCCACGGATCATCAGATCGACGACGTGACCAGGCTCAGCGTGCGCGGTTTCGACGTAACCCATCGAGATCGGGCCGTTGAGGATCGGCGAGAAGCCGCCTGACGTGACGACGCCAATCGTCTTGCCGTCTTTCATAATCTCGACGCCCTCGCGCGCCGGTGCGCGATCGTTCGGGCGAATGCCAACGCGTTTGCGTTCAGCGCCAAGTTCGTATTCGCGCTTGATCCGCTTGGCGCCAGGAAAGTCGCCCGCTTCGCGGCGGCGCTTTTGGATCGTCCAGGCGAGATCGGCTTCAATCGGCGATGTCGTCGGATCGAGATCGTGACCGTAGAGGCAAAGCCCGGCTTCAAGCCGCAAACTATCGCGCGCACCGAGACCAACCGGCTTCACTTCCGCATGTGATAGAAGCGCTTCGGCCAGATCTTTGGCGTGCTCCGCTCGCACCAGAATCTCGTAGCCGTCTTCGCCGGTGTAGCCCGAGCGTGTTATCGTGAGACGACCGAACGCGTCATACCGCTTCACGGTCATGAAGCTCATCTCTGCGAGCGCGGGATCAATCACCGCCGCTGCAACTTCATGCGCCTTTGGCCCTTGGAGCGCGAGCAAGCAGCGATCGTCGGCGCGGACGACGTTGGCTTCGCCCCTCGTCGCCTCTTCAATCAGCGCCCAGTCCTGATGCTTACAGCCCGCATTGACGACGATGTAGAGATCGCCCGCGGCGCCCGCTTCGGCCGGTCGCGCAATCATCAGATCGTCGAGCACGCCGCCCTCGGAGTTGGTGATCATCGTGTAGCGGACTTGGCCGGGCTTCAGGCCCTGGATGTCCGCAGGCACGAGACGCTCGATCAGCGAGGCCACCTTCTTGTGCGCCTCCTCGCCCTCAAGCCCATGGCCCTTCGGCAGAGCAAAGAAGCTCGGCCCCATGTGCGAGACGTCGAACAGACCCGCGTGCGTACGCGTCCAATTGTGCTCCGGGATTAGGCCTTCGAACTGCAGCGGCATGTCGTAGCCGGCGAAATCGCCGAACTTCGAGGTGCGCGCGCGCCAGAGCGCGTCGAGCGGCAGCTTCTTTGGTTCGGTATCGGACATATTGATCCCAGGTACGCGTGGCGCATGCCTTCCGGCACACTGCCCCCGCTGTCCCTGGCGCCTGAGAGATTTACTCCTTCGGCGGCCACACCAAACGGCGCAGCTCTATCCAGCGTGTTCATCCCCCCGCGGTCCGGTTCCCTGAGAGTTTCCGGGGCGGTTGCTCCTTCGGGGGC
>JAIELJ010000010.1 GCA_019753105.1 Hyphomonadaceae bacterium | reverse complement strand
TCGCTCGCGCGCCGCACAGCGACAACACCGCGATATACCTGGTAAAGGGCTGGTCTGGGACTTTTCAAACAGTCACTGATAGCCGAACTCGTTGCCGACTTCGCTCCAGATCGCCGACAACCCCAACGTGCCGATCAGGGCGAAAACAGCGAGCATCGCCAACGTGCCGATAACGAGCAATGTCAGCGCGCCGATCCACGAGATGCGCGAGAGCACGAGGCCGGTGTCGTCATTGCCAGCGGCTTTGGCTTGCGCCGCGCCGATGACGCCCAGCACGAACGCAGCGATCGTCGGGATGAACGGAATGACAAAACCGAGCACGAGGCAGACGCAGCCGATCGCGCCCATGACGGTCGCGTTCGATGTCGAACCCGCGCTGGCAACGCCCGCAGCGGCCGCGCCCGGCACGGCGAACACGCCCTGCGCTTCGCCATTGGCTTCGACGAAATCGACTATCTGCCCCGGCGCTGGCGTTCCCGGCGAGCGCCATTCGCTCAACGGAAATTCCAGCCGCTCTTGGTTGGGGCCGATAAGAACGCCACGTCCGCCGTGGACGCCGAGAATGGTGCCGCGCATGGCATTCGACTTAAGGGCCTTAAGCCCTCGCGGCAATGCCTACTCAGCGATCAGCCGGTTCGGCGCGCGGATCGCATCTGGCGATTGGTTGAGCGCCAAGAGCTCCGCAATCAGCGACAGCACCGAAGACGAACGATCGCCCTCTTCGGCGCTATCCTGGCAAGGTCCGGCGCTTGCCGCCTCAGCGCAAGAGCGCGAAATGGCGGGCCCGGCATAGAAACGCTCACCGCCATACGCGACTTCGGCGCCATAGATGCGGCCATGCCGCGAGGCCTCGTGCGGCAACACGCGGAAGAGCGGCACGCCTTGGCCGCCGCCACGCAAGCCAGCGGCGCGGATCGTGATTTGCGCTTCGATCGCTCCACCTGCTTCAGCCGACATCGTCCCAGCGCGCAGCAACTCACCGACATAGTAGACCGTCTCATCGAGCGAGCGCAGGCGGAAGACGTAGGTGTCGTCGCCGACGACAAAAGTTGGGTCGCACGTTTCGTCCTCGGAAGGCGGCGCGGCGCGCACTGGGCGCGTTGGTTCATAAGCGTCCACGAGGCCGCAAACCGCGCGAGCGCTTACGTCGGTCGAGATTTGGCTATGCGGACCGACACGGCTCAAAAACGCGCGCAGCGTGCGTACGAACGCACAGCCTTCGGTCTGCACATCGTCAGTGCAATCGCCGAAGATTTCGTTGGCCTCATTGTAAAAGAGGCGCGTATGGCCATCGGCGGCGATGACGGTGATGCGCTCGACCAACAACAAGGTCAGCAAGTCCCGCGGCCAGCCACTGCGCCAATAATGCGCGAAGACATAAGGCTGGGTGGCGTCGAACACCGTGCGCGTCAGAGTCTCGGCGCCGAACGGCTGCACGGCGTAAGTCGGCCGCGTTTGCGTTTCGCGTTCGAGGCCGACGCTGCCAAATCCCCAAGGCGCGCCGCCATCGCCAAGTGGAATCGAGCCGATCCCGGCGTTCTGGCGATAGCGCCAAGACGGACTATCGGCGATGCCTGTCATCGAAAGATAATGGCGCGGCAGCCGATCACGCGAGCGCATGATGTTCAACAAGATCTGCGCCTGCACAGCTTGCGCGTAAGCGTCGTTGAACGCGGCCGCGTCATCGGCGATCTGGCGGGCGAGATCGCCGCGTTGGGCGGGCGCCGCGCCCGTGGCGCACGCGCCGAGCAGCGCACAGGCTGCGAGCGTCAAGGTTCGAAGCAGCATGCCTTCATTCTCCTAGACGGAGATTCGGCCGCCACCGCGCTGCCCTCAAGCCAGTTCCCCAAATGGCGAGGGTCTCAACAAGCAGCTTGCGCGCGAATGCTTCTCACGCTTGAAGGACGCCCTATGGACAAGCTGATCGAAGGCTATCGTGTTTACCGCGAACAACGCTGGCCCGAATTGCAGGCGCTGCACAGAATTCTCGCCCAAGAGGGTCAGCATCCTAGGATTTTGGTTATTGCCTGCGCAGACAGCCGGGTTGATCCTGCGACTATCTTCAATTCCGGCCCAGGCGAGCTTTTCGTCGTCCGCAATGTCGCTAACCTCGCCCCGCCGTTTGAGGAGGCGCCCGGTTTTCACGGCGTAAGCGCCGCGATAGAATTTGCGGTGACCCAACTTGAGGTCAAAACCATCCTCGTCCTTGGCCACGCCCAGTGCGGCGGGGTGAGCGCCGCTCTGGCCGACCGGCCGCGCAATCCGCACTCATTCCTAGATTCTTGGATCAGCTTGCTGGACCGCGCCAAGGGCCGCGTCCGCGAGAGCCACAGCCACGACGAGCAGACCGACCTCGAGCATGAGTCCATCCGCGTCACGTTGGAGAACCTCGCAACCTTTCCGTTCATTCAGGAAGCGATCAAGGCGCGGGGCCTGACGTTAGAGGGCGCGCGCTATGGCGTGGCGGACGGCGGATTAGAGGTGCTCGACCACGAAACCGGCACATTTAAACCTGTAGAGTAAAGGACATCCGGGAGCTTGATGCGTTTTCATCACGGCTAAGCGTGATCGGCGGTGTTGTGCCGAAATGGTCCGTGCTATGGCGTGAAAGACGCATGGGGACTGGTGGGGACCCAAAGGACACGTCATGGCGGACGTCCATATTGTTTGTGTGCGCGAGGACGAACCGCAGGCCAAAGCGCTTGCGGAAATGTTCGAAGCGGCGGGCTTTTCGATCGGTGGCGCGCCATCGAGCGACGGCGCTTTGCGCTCATCGGGCGCAGGCCTCGTGGTCTGGTCGCAGGCCTCGATCCGGTCGCGCCCATTTCTCGATGCGGCACAGCGCGTGATTAACGCCGACAAGGCGGTCGTCGCGAGCCTCATCGAACCGCCGCCGCCATCCAGCATTGGCGACTCTCCGGTGTTCGATCTGACCCGCTGGGATGGCGATCCGAACGATCCGCAACTCGATCCGCTATTTTTCGCCGTCGACCGGATGGTGAATTCCGCGCGCGCCAGTGTTGGTGCAAGCGCTGCGCCCGCTGCCGAGCCGGCCTACGAGCCGCCGCCGCGCCGCGCCGCAGCACCCCCGCCTCCGCCGCCGGCAGCGGCGAAGCCGCCGACCTATACGCGCCCCGGCGCCGACCCGCTCAGTTCCGAAGCCGAACACTGGCGCGCGATCCGCGACAGCCGCAATCCATCGGACTTCATGGACCACCTCGCGCGCTTCGGTCCGGAAGGCGCTTTCGCTGAGGTCGCTGAACTGCGCTTAAAGCAACTCACAGCAGCACAAGAAGCCCGCACCCCAGCGCCGCCGACGCGCCCAACCGTTGCGCCGCCAACTGCGCCGCGGGCGCCGCTTGCGCCGCGCGTTGCGATGCCGCCAACCCGGAGCGAGCCGCCGCCACAACGGCGCTACGATCCGCCACCGGAAGCGCGCCGTCCCGAGCCCACGCGCCGGCCGCCACCAGAGCGCTACGATCGCGAAGTGCGCGATCCGCCGCGCGGGGAAGGCGGCCCACTTCGCGCGCTTGTTCTTATCGCCCTGCTCGGCGGTGCGGCCCTCGCTGGCGGCATCTACTTTGGCGGCGGCATGAACGATCTTGGCGGCAGCGCCACGCAGCAGGAAGATCAGCAAATCGCGGAAGCGCCGGCGGGCGAACCTGAAAGCTACAGCGACGATCCGGCCGGTCCGGACGCCATCTCACTCGGCGAGGCAATCGATCCAGCGCGACGGCGCATTGAACAGCCGCGCCGCGAAACGACGCCGCCGCGCGAAGAGACCCGTCAACAACAGCAGCAACAGCAACAGCGCGACGAAGATCGCGCCGCTGCGCCGTCGACCTCTTGGGCCGGCAACACTACACAGCCCGGTGGTCCGGTTTCCCTGCAACCCGGCGGCGCATCGCAGCCCTCTTCGCCGACGACGAGCCCAGGGCCCGTGCCGCTTGGCCCTACCGCAGCACCGATCAACAGTGACCCGGCGCCAGCGCCGTCCACCACACGCACGGCAACGCCGGCGCGCGCGGCGACCGTCTCGTTCTCATCGCGCCCCTCGGCGCGCCGCATCGCCGATCTTTATCCGAACCGCGCCCTGCGCAACGGCGTCGGCGGACGCGCGGTGCTCGATTGCACGGTGGGTTCAAGTCTTTCGCTGAATTGCTCGGTCGCGAGTGAATCGCCGGCCGGCTTGGGCTTTGGCCAAGCCGCTATGCAGGCGTCCAGCTCCTACCGCGCCAATCCAACGCGGAGCGATGGTTCAAGCGCCGTTGGCCAGTCGACGCGCATCGTTGTGCAATTCCAAGCTCCGTCCGAATGATCCTGACACTGCTGAAAGCCAAGCTGCATCGCGCACGCGTGACGCAGTGCGACCTCCACTATGAAGGCTCGATCTCGATCGACGCTGATCTGTTGGAACGCTCCGGCATCCTGCCCAACGAGCAAGTCGATGTGCTGAACATCAATAATGGCGCGCGCTTCACCACCTACGCGATCGAAGCGCCGCGCGGATCCAAGACCTTCGGCATCAACGGCGCGGCCGCGCGTTTGGCGCAGTTGGGCGATCCGATCATCGTCATCGCCTATTGCCAGATGCCCGCCGAAGAAGCGCGCAACTATGCGCCGACCCTGGTGCTCTTGAACGAGAACAACGAAGTGATCAGGCAATAGGCAGGCTGGCGCGCTTCAGTGCGTCAGTCGCAGTTGCTGAATGGCACGGCCAATACTTTGGAACGCTGCACGCAATTCCGTGCCATCGTCAGCATTGAAGAAATGCGCGGGGCTTGAAGCGCATTCCTCAAGCACCTCCGCCGCCCCTGCGACGCCGCCGAGGTCGAAGCCGACCGTATAGACGACGATGCCTCGCGCCTTCATCGCGTCGCACATGGCTTCCGCTTGCGCGAAGCCGCTGCCATTTGGCGCATCGCAATTGATTCGCTCGGCCGTGCTGACGCCGCTTGCATCGCGCGCAATGACGCCATTGCAATAGTGCGTGTTGAACTCGCCGTCCGTCATCAGAATTGCGACTTTAAGCGTCTCTTCCGGATCGTAGGCAGCGGGCCGGCCCTCGCCCGAGAAGAGGTAGGCGAAGTTCGGTGAGAGCATGTACCAGCCCCACGCAAAACCGATTTGACCCGCCGTGGTGCCGTTCGCAGTTAGCGAGGCGATGCGGGCGTTGAGTGCGTTGCGGTTCGAGGTCAGCGGCATGATTTCCGCGGATCCGCACGGATTGCCGGTTGTCGGGTAATTGATGCCAAGCGGCGTGGTGCTGGGCGCGACATCGGTATAGCGGTTCGCTCCAGTCCGCTCGGTCACGCAGTTGTTCGTGGCCTCATAGCGGCGCTGCGCATTCGATGGATTGAGAAATCGATAAAAACGGCAACCGTATTGCGCGCAGAACGAAGAGCCGCCTGACGTGTAGGCGCCGTAAGTCGGCCCATTCGTCCCGTTCAGCACATAACGATCAGCGGTCAGCGTCGTGACTTGCCAGGCCGTGTTCGCGGCGCTGTTGATCTGCGTCATGCCATTCACGCCGGTGATATAGACATACTCGCCTGTAGAGAGGCCATGCGAGTTGGCTGTGACCACGACCTCGCAGTTAGACCGTTCGCAGCGCGTGACGTTGCCACCTGATGTATACGAGCCAAAGCTCGTGCCGTTGACACCTTGCAGCCTAAACGTATTCGTCGTCGCCGACGCCACGGTGTAGGTATTGTTATTCAATTGCGTCATTCCGCTGACGCTGCGAATGCGCACGCGATCACCGTCGACGAAGCCGTGACCGGCGGAGGTGATGACGACAGGATTGGCGCGTGTGGCCGCAGTGATGCTGCGCTGCGGGCTGCTGGCCCAAGAGGCGGCGCTGATTGAGCGCGAACCCGTAAGGGCGCCGCGCAACTGTGTTGAATAGGATCCGGTGTTTACCGCAACGGCAAACGGCACCAGCGCGACACGCGAGTAATACGGCTCCTGCTGATCGCTCACCACTGTGTTGACGAGATCGGTCGCGGCGGCGCGCAAGGCGGTGATTTTGCTGCCCGCCATCGAGCCGGTGGTGTCGAGCACGACGGCAACCTCGACATCCAGGCCGCCCTGCTCGGCTTCCGAGTCGACCCGGATCGTCCAATCGTCACCGCTGATCAGCGAGCTCAGGGACATCGACATCGGCATCGTCACGACCACGCGGTGGCCTACATCGCCTAGATCACTAAGCTCGAAGTTGACGCCATCGACCGATGCTTGGTCGCCCATTTCAGCGTCGAAGAACGCCCGCGCCGCGTCGGTGCGTTCTTCAAGTGTGGCGCCGAAGCTGCGCTCGGCGACCAGCGCCGCGCCATCGGCGGCGTTCTGCATCTGGGAGCGTAGCGCTTGCGCACGGGTGAAATCGATCGTGATCCCGATCAGACCGATCAGAACCGCGCCCATCAGACCCCACATCATGGCGACGTTGCCGGTCTCGTTGCGCAGGAACGAGTCCTTGGACTGCCGCTTCGTGTACGCCCGGGTAACCATTTTCCGCCTCAAAATCCGACCCTTAAGCGATCCAGGCATACGCGAATGCGCTTAATTTCCGATTTGGGAACCTGGTAAACGGAACCGATTTCGCTTGCGGTATCTATCGAAGCAGTATTATGATGATATCACTTTGATGGCGATTGAGGCGACGTGCTCAGGGCGGAGATCGCCTTCCTCAAGCGCCTGCATGAGAGGGTATGTCATGACCGCAGCAGCGCTCAATCACACACAAGAACGCAAAGCCAATACTTCCGGCGGAGGGCTGATGCTCCTCCTGACCCTGGTGGTCATGGGGCTGATGGTTTGGTCGTTCATCGAGATCATCCGTTCCGAGCAAGGCATCCACGTCATCGCGCTGATCGTGCTCTCGCTCATCTTTACCTTGCAGCTGGTCGGCTTTTATTCGCTGCAGCCCAACGAGGCCGCCGCCATCACACTTTTCGGTAACTACAAGGGCACCGACCGCACGCCGGGCCTGCGCTGGGTGCTGCCCTGGTACACGAAGAAGAAGATCAGCCTGCGCGTGCGCAACGTCACCGGCGAGAAGCTCAAGGTGAACGACAAGCGCGGCAATCCGATCGAGATCGCTGCGGTCGTCGTCTGGCGCGTTACCGATACCGGCCAGGCCCTCTTCGATGTTGATGACTATCAAACCTTCGTCGACATCCAGATCGAAACCGCTGTGCGCGAAATCGCGTCGCACTTCTCCTACGATCACGCCGAGCACGAAGAGCCGACCCTGCGTGGCGACGCCGATCAAGTCTCGACGCTGCTGCGCGAAAAGCTGCAAGAGCGCGTTTCGGTCGCGGGCGTCGTGATCGACGAAACCAAGCTCAGCCACCTCGCCTACGCACCAGAAATCGCCAGTGCGATGCTGCGCCGCCAACAAGCGGAAGCCGTACTCGCCGCGCGCCGTTTCATCGTGCAAGGCGCTGTCGAGATGGTCGAGCACGCTCTGCAACAGCTGTCCGAGCGCGATGTCGTGCAGCTTGATGACGAGCGCCGCGCGACGATGGTGTCGAACCTGTTGGTTGTCCTCTGCGGCGACCGCGATGCGCAGCCTGTCGTGAACGCAGGCTCTCTCTACCAGTAGCGGCCGATGCCATCCGAACGCAAAGCCTTCGCGCTCAGGCTCGATCCTGCGCTGCACGATGCCATCGCTCGCTTGGCGAATAGCGAACTGCGCAGCGTCAACGCCGAGATCGAATTCCTACTGCGCGAAGCGCTTCGGGCCCGTGGCGTCAAGATCGAAGCCAAGGACGCGGGCGAAGACAAAACAGAAAATAGTGGGGGGTGAATGATGTCTACCACCGGAAAATCGATACTCTTCTTGGTGCTCGCTTTCACGGTGACGTGGGCGATCGTGATCCTCAGCTGGAGTTTAGGTCTGCACGAGAATCCGCAGACTGCCGGCTACACGCTCGCGGCATCGATGTTTGGGCCGTCGATCGCGGCTTTGGTTTGCGTTTTCGCTTTTGAGAAAGGCCGCCGGTCCGAGGCGCTTGGGCTGCGCTTTAAGCCGAACTGGTGGTGGCTTTTGGCTTGGCTCGCGCCAATTGCCATCGCCTTTGGCAGTGTGGGGCTCACGGTCGCACTGTCTGAGCACGACTATGTTGGCCCGGCGGAAGCCGTGATCGCGATGTTGGAAGCGACTGCGCCGCAAGCTGTCGAGCAAGTGCGCGCCCTGCCCGCGCTCGACATCATCATCATGGCGCAAGCGCTCTTGCTCGGCGCGGTCGTCAACACGGTGGTCCTCACCTTCAGCGAAGAACTCGGTTGGCGCGGTTATCTTTATGATCTGTGGCGCGGCATGGGCTTTTGGCGCGCCTCGCTGTTGACCGGCGTGATCTGGGGCATCTGGCACGCGCCGATGATCTATCTCTACGGCCACAACTATCCGGACAACCGCGTACTCGGCGTCGGCCTCTTCGTGATCTTCTGCATCTTGCTGTCGCCGATCATCACGCTGCTCCGCGAACGCGGAAAGTCGGTGTGGGCCGCGGGCATCTTCCACGGCACGTTCAACGCACTCGGGGGACTGACTGTGCTCATGGTGGGCAACGCCGCGTTCCCATGGAACGGCGCTGTCGGCATTGGCGGCTTTGCAATGCTCGCGATCGGGTTCCTGGTCACGGTTCTCGTGCAACGCGGCCGGGAGCGCGCCGTGACCGCGCCTGCATGAATGGCAGTGCGTCTCGAGGTGCGGCCATTCTTCCGGACACCGCCCACAAGGCTTGCCCCCCTCCCCCGCTTGCCTTACTGACGCGCGATCCACCTAGAGGATCGATTCCAAGGCCGCAAAAGCGGGCGGAGACGCATGCCGAAACGTACAGATATCAACTCGATCCTGATCATTGGAGCCGGGCCGATCATTATCGGCCAGGCGTGCGAGTTCGATTATTCGGGTGTGCAGGCGGTGAAGGCGCTGAAGGCCGAGGGCTATCGCGTCATCCTCGTCAACTCGAACCCCGCCACGATCATGACGGATCCGGGCCTGGCGGATGCGACCTATATCGAGCCGATCACGCCGGAGATGGTCGAGAAGATCATCGAAGTCGAAAAGCCCGACGCGCTGCTGCCGACAATGGGCGGGCAGACGGCGCTGAACTGTGCGCTCACTCTCGAGCGTAGCGGCGTGCTGGCCAAGCACGGCGTCGAGATGATCGGCGCCAAAGCCGACGTCATCGAGAAAGCCGAACACCGGATGAAATTCCGCGATGCGATGGATAAGATTGGATTAGAAAGCCCACGCTCGCGTTTGTGTAACACGATGGATGAAGCGCTGGCCGCGCTCGACCATGTGCAATTGCCGTCGATCATTCGCCCGTCTCTGACGCTCGGCGGTTTGGGCGGCGGCGTTGCCTACAATGTCGAAGAGTTCAAAGAGATCGTTGAGCGCGGGCTCACCGCCTCGCCGATCAGCGAAATTCTGGTCGAAGAGAGCATTATCGGCTGGAAAGAATACGAGATGGAAGTCGTCCGCGACAAAGCGGACAACTGCATCATAATCTGCTCGATCGAAAACATCGATCCAATGGGCGTGCACACGGGCGACTCGATCACAGTGGCCCCTGCGCTGACGCTGACGGACCGCGAATATCAGATCATGCGCAATGCCAGCATCGCCGTGCTGCGCGAGATTGGCGTGGAGACTGGCGGCTCGAATGTGCAGTTCGCGGTGAACCCGCGCGACGGGCGCATGGTTGTCATCGAGATGAATCCGCGCGTATCGCGCTCTTCGGCGTTGGCGTCGAAAGCGACCGGATTTCCGATTGCGAAAGTCGCGGCCAAATGCGCTGTCGGCTACACGCTCGACGAAATCGCCAACGACATCACCGGCGGGGCGATGCCGGCGAGCTTTGAGCCGACGATCGATTACGTCGTCACCAAAATCCCGCGCTTTGCGTTTGAGCGCTTTGCAGGTGCGGATACGACGCTGACGACAAGCATGAAAAGCGTCGGCGAAGCGATGGCGATCGGGCGCACATTCCAAGAGAGCCTGCAGAAGGCGCTGCGCTCGCTCGACACCGGCCTCACCGGCCTGGACGAAATCCAAATCGAAGGCGCAAGCGACGAAGACAGTGGCCGCGCTGCGGTGCGTGCGCGTTTGGTGACGCCAAAGGCGGATCGTTTGCTGGTGTGCGCCGAAGCCCTCCGCCGGGGCCTCACGGTCGAAGAGATTTGCGCTGCGGCGCATTACGATCCGTGGTTCGTGCGCCAGATCGCTGAAATCATCGAAAAAGAAGCGGAAATACGCGCCGACGGCTTGCCGAAGGATGCTGTCGCGTTCCGCGCCATTAAAGCGATGGGCTTCTCCGACATGCGCTTGGCCAAGCTCACCGGCCAGCGTGAACGCGACGTTCGCGCAGCAAGACGCAAGCTTGGCGTCCGCCCGCAATTCAAACGCATCGATAGCTGCGCGGCCGAATTCCGCGCGACGACGCCGTACATGTATTCGACTTATGAGTTTCCGCCCTATGGCGGGGCTGAGCCTGAGTGCGAGTCCGAGCCGAGCGATCGCCAGAAGATCATCATCCTCGGCGGCGGCCCGAACCGCATCGGTCAAGGCATCGAGTTCGACTATTGCTGCTGCCACGCCGCCTTCGCGTGCGCGGAGATCGGCGTTGAGTCGATCATGGTCAATTGCAACCCGGAAACGGTGTCGACGGACTACGACACTTCGGACCGTCTGTACTTCGAACCGCTGACCACAGAAGACGTGCTCGAAATCGTCGACACGGAAAAAACGCGCGGCACGGTGCAAGGCCTGATCGTGCAATTCGGCGGGCAAACACCGCTCAAACTTGCGCAACCGCTCGCTGACGAAGGCGCGCCGATCCTTGGCACCAGCGTCGATGCGATCGATTTGGCCGAAGATCGCGATCGCTTCCAGGCACTGCTGCGCAAGATCGGCTTGAAGCAGCCGGAAAACACCATTGCCGGTTCGATAGACGCAGCGCGCGCGGCTGCGGGCAGGATCGGCTATCCGGTCATGCTGCGGCCTTCCTACGTGCTGGGCGGTCTCGCGATGCGCATCGTGCACAACGAAGAAGAACTCAGCGATTATGTCGTCCAGATCTCGCGCGCGCTCGGCGGCCCGTCAGAGCTTGTCGTCTCCGAGAAACGGCCGCTGCTGGTGGATCGGTATCTGCGTGACGCGATCGAAGTCGATGTCGATGCGATCTGCGATGGCGAGGAAGTGTTCGTCGCCGGCGTGATGGAGCACATCGAAGAAGCCGGCGTGCACTCGGGCGATAGCGCGTGTGCGCTGCCGCCCTATTCGCTGAGCAAGAAGATCGTCACCGAGATCGAAGAGCAGACCAAGAAGCTCGCGCTCGCACTCGATGTGCGCGGCCTGATCAACATCCAGTTCGCGGTGAAAGACGGCGACATCTACATTCTCGAAGCCAATCCGCGTGCGTCACGCACGGCGCCGTTCGTCGCCAAGGCGATCAATCGCCCGATCGCGGCGGCGGCGGCCAAAGTGATGGCGGGGGTGACGCTGAAAGAGTTGAAGCTCGATCGGCCGTCGAAGGGCCACGTCGCGGTCAAGGAAGCGGTCTTCCCGTTCGCGCGCTTCCCGGGTGTCGATCCGGTGCTCGGGCCGGAAATGCGCTCGACCGGCGAGGTCATGGGCCTCGACCAGAACTTCGAAGCCGCCTTCGCCAAGAGCCAGATCGCCTCGGGGATCAATCTGCCGACGTCGGGCTGCGTGTTCGTCTCGGTCAAGGATTTGGACAAGCCGGCGCTGGTTCAGATCGCCAAGGATATCCAAGACCTCGGCTTCAAGATCATGGCGACCGGCGGCTCCGCCGATTACCTCGCCGAGAGGGGCATTGAGGTGGTCAAAGTAAACAAGGTCGCGGAAGGGCGGCCGCACGTTGTCGACGCGATGAAGAACGGGGAAGTCCAGCTGGTGTTCAACACGACGGAGGGCGCCCAGTCCTACCGGGACAGCTATTCCATTCGCCGCACTGCTCTGACCCAAAATATACCCTATTATACCACTATCTCGGGCGCTCGGGCGTCGATTCAGGCCATTCGTCGCCTGAAATCGGGGCCACCCCTAGGCGTTAGGGCCCTCCAGGCCTATGCTTGACGACTAGCCGGGCCGGGTACACATTTTCTGATCCTAGACGGACTACAAAACATACTCATGGAAAAAATCCCAATGACCGCCGAGGGTTATCAGGCCCTCGACGCAGAGATGAAGCGTCTGAAGACGGAAGAGCGGCCGGCCGTCATCGCCGCCATCGCCGAAGCGCGCGCACACGGCGATCTCTCCGAGAACGCCGAATATCACGCCGCGAAAGAGCGCCAGGCGTTCATCGAAGGCCGCCTCCTCGAACTCGAGGACAAGATCGCGCGCGCCCAGATCATCGACGTGACCAAACTCTCGGGCAAACAGGTCAAATTCGGCGCGACCGTGAACCTGCTCGACGAAGATTCCGGTGCGAAATCAAAGTACAAGATCGTCGGCGAAGACGAATCCGACGTGAGCCAAGGCAAGATCTCCGTCACCTCCCCGATCGCGCGCGCGCTGATCGGCAAGGAAGAGGGCGACGTCATCGAGGTCATGGCCCCGGGCGGTGCGAAATCGTATGAAATCGTCAAGGTGAAGTACCTCTGAGCTTGGGGTGAGGCCGGCCTGATGCGCAGCGTCGGTTTTCAGCCTGCCGAGGCTTTGAAGGTGTGGGCCGTCAGCGACGGCCGCGCTGGTATTGAAAACCAAGGGCTGGGGCTGGCCGAGGCGCTTGGCCGGCGAGCGCCGGTGTCGCTCACCACCAAACGCATCGAGCTGCGCTCACCCTGGAACTGGCTGCCGCCGGGCTTTGTGCCTGCGCCAAGGCAAGCTCTAACCGTCGGCTCTGATCCAATCGAAGGGCCGTGGCCCGACATCTTCATCGGCTGCGGGCGCGCGGCGACGCCGTTCGCACTTGGGCTGCGCGAGTGGTCACGCGGGCGGACGTTCGTCGTGGTGCTGCAAGACCCGCGCGTTAATCCACGCGAGTTCGACGTTGTCATCCCGCCGATTCATGACGGGCTCGAGGGCCAAAACGTTTTGCCGATCGTCGGCGCCTGCCACCGGGTGACGCAAGAGAAGATCGCAGAGGCCGTCGCTGCTTATCCGCAAGCGCTCGAAGACATGCCGAGCCCACGCCTCGCCGTGCTGATCGGCGGCAAATCGAAACGGCAGGACATCTCAGCTAAACGCGCGCGCGCGATCGCGGACTCGCTCGCGCAAGTACAACGCGCCACCGGCGGCACATTGATGGTGACGCTCTCGCGACGCACCAGCGATGCGGCGCGCTTGCAATTTCAAACCTATCTCGCGCCGCATTGCGCGCTCTTCTACGAAGGCGAAGGCGTGAACCCCTACTTCGCGATGTTAGGCGCCGCCGATCATGTCTTCGTCACCGAAGACAGTGTGAGCATGGCGACGGAAGCCGCAGCAACCGCGAAGCCGATTCATATTCTCGCCGTCGACGGCAACGCCGGCAAACTCGCGCGCTTTCATCAATCGCTGGCGCGACGCGGCTGTGCGCGTCCATTCGTGGGCCGTTTGGAAACGTGGTCGTATCCGCCCTTGCTGGAAACCGATCGCGCAGCGGCGTCGGTGCTGACGGCGTGGGCGGCGCGCGCGAAAGCGCGTTAAGTACGCCCGCCAAACGCCTTGATCGAGGCGATCGAAATCACGCTGCCGCCACGTTGCCGCCATGTCATGCGACGTGAATCCGCGCGGGCCGGGGTGGCCTGTGCGAGGACACGAAATCATGACCAGCTATGCGTGCGAACAGCCCGTTCCGGACTACGCGCGTCCGCTTCATGCGTTGAACCCGAAGCGTTGGTACTACGACACAACGCGCAAAATGCTGCGCACGATCGGACAATCGGCCGGCGGCGTCGCGATCGGCGAGCGCTACGGCTACGATTCTGGCGTGATGCTGGAATACGTCTATCGCAACAAGGCGAGCGGCACGAATTTGCTCGGCCGTATCATTGACCGAAACTTCCTCAACGCGCCAGGCTGGCGCGGCATCCGCGAACGCGGCGACATCCTAAAGCACGAGCTAAAGCGCGAACTCGATCTGCGCGGCGGTGATGCGCATCTGCTCGATGTCGCCTGCGGCGGCGGACGCTACGTGTTAGAAACGCTTGCGTCAGGCGCACGCGTGCGTAGCGCCACGCTGCGCGACTATCGCCGCGAGAACACCGATAGCGCCAGCGCACTCGCGAGAGAATTGGGCGTCAGCGCGAGCTTCGAACAAGCCGACGCGTTTAGTGACGCCGATCTCGCACGCGCCAATCCGAGGCCGAACGTTATCATCGTCTCGGGCCTTCACGAGATCATTCCGGACAACGCGCTGGTGAAGCAGCACTTCCACCAGATCGCAGCGATCGCCGCACGCCCGGCGACGCTCATCTTCACCATCCAGCCGCGTCACCCGCAGATCGAGTTCATCGCGCGCGTACTCAAATCGCACACGGGCGAGCCGTGGGTGATGCGCCTGCGTGCATGGGAAAAGACGCGCCGTTGGGCTGAGGAAGCGGGCTTCAAGATCCGCTCGGTCAGCATGGATAAGCAAAACATCTTCGGCGTCGTCGTCGCCGATCTGCGCTAGCGTGAAGCGTCGTCGCGTGCGGGTGGATAAAGCCATCCGCACGCGGCGAGCGCTGCTAGTGCACCGATAATCTGCGCAACGATAAATCCCGGCGCGTCCTCAGGGCGAATGCCCGCGAACGTATCACTGAGCGCGCGCGCAATCGTGATGGCGGGATTGGCGAAAGACGTCGACGCCGTCCACCAATAGCCGGCGGCAATAGTGAGCGCCACGGCAGCAGCAACCGCGTTTGGCCGCGCGCGCGATACAAGCAGAATGCAAGCGACGAGCGCGAACGTCGCCGCGGCTTCGGAGAGCCATTGCGATGGGCCTTCGCGTACGTTCGTCGCTGTTTGCAGCAATGGCAGCTCGAACATCGCATGCGCGAGCACCGCACCCGCAACACAACCGGCGATCTGCGCGAGGACGAACGCGAACGCATCGCCCCAAGGCAAGTCGCGCTTCAGCGCAAAAACCAGCGTGACCGCCGGATTGAAGTGCGCGCCGGAAACCGGCGCGAGCGCTGTGATCAACACGAACAAAATCGCCGCTGTCGCCAGCGTGTTGGCCAGGAGCGCAATGGCTGCGTTGCCGTCCGCCAAGCGTACGCCCATGACGCCCGAACCGATGACGACAGCAGTCAGAACAAGCGCGCCGCCAAATTCAGCGGCAACGCGACGCGCGAGACTCATTGTTCGCGGCTTGCGTCTTGTGTCTTGCCGATATCGTCGAGCCTGCGTTGCAGCGAGAGGCGATCGAGCGCGTTGAATGGCAAGTTCACAAAGATCGCGATGCGATTGTTCAGCCTACCGTAAGCATCGGCGAACGCTTGCGCGACTTCGATGGCTGAGCCCTCAACCGCCGGCGGATCGGGCACGCCCCAGTGCGCCGTCATCGGCTGGCCCGGCCAGACGGGGCAGACCTCGCCCGCCGCGTTGTCGCAAACCGTGAACACGAAATCGAGTTGCGGCGCGCCGGGCTGCGTGAACTCGTCCCATGATTTCGAGCGAAACGCGTCAGTCTTGTAATTCAGGCGCTGCAGCAGCTTCAGCGCTTCGGGATGCACCGCGCCTTTCGGCATCGAGCCCGCTGAGTAAGCGTTGAACTTTCCTGCGCCGACGCGCGAGAGGATCGCTTCGGCCATGATCGATCGGGCCGAATTTCCAGTGCAGAGAAAGAGAACGTTGTACGGGCGATGCGGCGTGTCGGCAGTCACGTCACGTTCTCCAGCGCTTTCGGTGTGCAGCATGGTGATGGCGGCTTCGTTGATGCATGCGATTCAGGCGCCGCACCTTCAGAGCCGCCGCCATAGGTCGTGGCCTCACCGGTGGTGAGAAAGGTTTCCCACGCCACGCCTTGTGGATCGCTGATCCAGCTTTTTTCTGACTTGGCGTAGCAGCAGGTCGTCGCGCCCTCTTCGAGGATCGGCCCGTCGGCTTGTGCGAGGCGCGCATAGACTTCCTGCAGCTCTTCGCCGTTCTCGACTTGAATACCGAGATGGCGCACGCCGCCTGCATCAGGGCGGTACGAGATCGCGAAGTTCACGCGCGGATCGTCGAGCATCCACTTGGCGTAATCGTTCTTCTTCACCGTCGGTTCGGCGGCGAAGAGCGTGGAATAGAAGCGGATCGATTGATCGAGATCGGTCACCCCAACATGCACATGCAAGCGCTTCATGACGCTTTCCTTTTCTTCTGCGAAGGCGCGGCGGACGGCGCGCAGGACGCGCCACCGCAGCAATTCTCGGTGAGAAAGCCGACGAGGCCAGTCATGGCGGCGAAGTCGGCGGCGTAGATCAAAGAGCGGCCGTCACGGCTTTGTGTGATCAGGCCAGCGCGATTGAGATGCGCCAAATGAAATGAGAGCGACGACGCCGGCATAGCAAGCGCATCCGCGATCGCGCCGGCAGGCTTGCCCTCGGGTCCTGCCTGCACAAGCAAGCGAAACACAGCCAGGCGATGGTCGTTGGCAAGCGCACTGAGCGCGTCGACGGCGGCTTCGGCTTTCATTTCGACATTTCTAGTATCATCGAATCATTAGCGCCGCAAGCGCCGCTCTCAAGCGACATTCAGTTTTTACGGCAGCAGCGTCCTCAGCCCGGCTCTGAGTTCGGCGTCGCCAATCGGCTTGGTGAGGACCAGCGCTTTGGCGACCTCCGGCGGGGCGTTCTTGATCGCGTCATAGCCCGTGCAGAACGCAAACGGGACGCCCAGGCCCGCCAGCCTTACGCCGATCGGCACGCTGGAGACGCCGTCCAGATTGGCGTCGAGCAACGCGGCGTCGGGGCGCTCTTTTTCGATGAGCTTCTCGGCGTCGGCCACGTTTCCGACCGGCCCCAGAACGAGATAGCCCATCTCGCCCAGGCGCTCTTCAAGCTCCATGGCGATCAGGACGTCGTCCTCAACCACTAAGATTTTCCGCCCGGTCATCGCCCGCTCGATATCCCAAGGTTCCGGAGAATAGCGAGAGCCTTCACCCGCGCAAATGCAGTTCCCGTCTGCAACTCTGTGATCACGCGAGGGGCAGCAGACGCTTTTGAACAGCCCCGCGTAACGCCATATTGGGCAAAGACGAATCTCTTCCGCAGAAAGCCGACTTTTCCCATGACGCAAGCCGCCGCCCGCCACGCCCCTATCGTTATCATCGGCTCGGGGCCGGCCGGGTACACGGCAGCGATCTATGCGGCGCGCGCGCTCCGGAAGCCAATGCTGATCGCAGGCCTCCAGCCGGGCGGCCAGCTCACCATCACGACGGACGTCGAAAACTATCCGGGCTTCGCCGACACCATCCAAGGCCCGTGGCTCATGGAGCAGATGCGCGCGCAGGCAAAGCATGTCGGCACGGATATGGTCGACGACATCATCGTCAAAGCCGAACTGGATCAGCGCCCGTTCAAGCTGACCGGCGATAGCGGACAAGTGTATTTGGCCGACGCGCTCGTCATCGCCACCGGCGCACAAGCCAAGTGGCTGGGCCTCGAGAGCGAGCACAAATTCCAAGGCTTCGGCGTCAGCGCCTGCGCAACCTGCGACGGCTTCTTCTATCGCGGCAAGGAAGTCGCGGTGATCGGCGGCGGCAATAGCGCTGTTGAAGAAGCGCTCTATCTGGCGCACCTCGCGAGCAAGGTGACGCTGATCCACCGCCGCGATTCATTGCGCGCCGAGAAGGTGCTGCAGGAGCGCCTGTTCAACCACCCGAAGATCGAAGTGGTCTGGAATACCGAGCTTGAGGAGATCGAGGGCACGGAAGAGCCCAAGGGCGTCACCGGCATCGTGATCAAGAATTTGAAAACCGGCGCCCGCGAAGAGCGCAAGCTCGACGGCGTCTTCGTCGCCATCGGCCACGCCCCGGCGACGGAGCTCTTCAAGGGCCAGGTGACCATGAAGGACAACGGCTACATCATCGTGAAGCCGGGCACGACGGAAACAAACATCCCCGGCGTCTTCGCCGCCGGCGACGTGGCCGACGATACATATCGTCAAGCCGTGACCGCGGCAGGCTTGGGCTGCATGGCCGCACTTGAAGCGGAGAAATATCTCGCCGTGCAGGAGTTGGACCGCGCTCGCGCCGCGAAGGGCGCGGCGGCCTAATCGCTCATCGCCGGGATGATCACGCCGCCGATGTAGTCGTCGCGCCAGCGGGTCCAGATGCCGCCTTGCATGTAGTTGGCGCCGGTGAAGACGACGACGAGATCGTATTCCGGAACGACGACGAGCAATTGCCCACCGTTACCGTTGGCCTCGTAGGATTCCACCACCCGATCGCCAACGCGCACGCCGTTGCGATGCCAGGCATAACCATCAACGCCGCGGCCATAGAAATTCGAGAACTCCTCTTCGCTGAGGCCAGTCGTCTCGGGTGAGATGGTTATGCGCGGCGATGTCGAGCGCTCGACCCAGTCGCGGCTGACAACCCGGCGGCCATTCCAGACGCCGCCGTTGAGATAGGTCTGGCCTACCTTGAGCAGATCGCGCGGACGCATGAAGGCGCCGCCGCCGAGATAACCCTCGCCGTTCGGCATCACGTTCCAATAATAAGGCCCAAACTGCAGCGGCCGCGCAATAACGCGATCGAACAGCTCAGGCAGTGACTCGCCCGTCGCCGCATTGAGCGCACCGCCGACGAGATTAAGGTTGGCGGAGCAATACGCATAACGCTCACCCGGCTCGTGCGCTTGCGGCAGGTTCAGCGTGTAGCGCCACAAATTCGGATCGTCCTGGCGCCAGAGAACGCCTTCGTTTCCAGGCGAGCTCTCATCGTTATCGTTGCACGCGAGGCCCGCTGTGTGAGTGAGCAAATGCGCGATCGTAATGCGCTCGCGGCGCGGATCGGGATTTGCGAAGGGGCCGAGGCCGGCCATCAGGTCGTAGACGCGCGTCTCTGGTGAGATCGGCGCACCCCTCTCCATCGCGGCGCCCAGCAGAATCGACGCGAACGTCTTGCCGACGGAGCGGATGTCATGCGGCGTCTCGCGCGTGTAGCCGTGGAAATACTCCTCAAGGACCAAGCGACCGCGATGCGCGACGAGCACAGAATGAATGAGGCTGGGGCGACGCGCTGAAGGATCGCCGCTCGCGATACGTTGAACCATGCCGGCGAGCGCGGATTCATCGAGACCGACTGAACGCGCAGTCGCAGTGCGCCAGCCATCATCGAGCTGCGCGGGGCGTTGATAGACGTAAGGCGCACCACCGATGCGGCGCGGTGAATAGATGGGATCTTGCGCCGCGTCCACGCGCACAAATTCTAGTTCGCTGCCGACGTCGGGCCAGAAGATGCGAAGGCGATCGGGATCGCGCAGGCGCGTGGCCTCGTGCACGATCTCTTCGCCGTTGGCGACAGGCGCGGAAAACGTGATCGCGTCGCTGTCGACCGCGATGCGGAAGTGCGATGCGCGGCCGTTAGAATTGATCTCGTGATTGCGGAACGCCGCAATGTAAGCGCCCTGCTCGTTGCGAAAGACGCGGAGATAAACACGAAACCGTCCATCGAGCGGCGTCACCGTTCCGCGCCAGCGATTGGCGCCGTCGCGCCGGAGCACGATGGGTTGGGCGAAGGATTGCGATGTCGCGGTGGGATCATCGCGCTCTTCGGCGTCGCTGGTTGGCTGAATCCATACACCGCGCAGCGTGTTGCGCTCGACGCGTCCACGAAACGCGCCGTGATTGCCGAAGCTGAATGCGGGCGACGAGGCTTCGGCGCTTTGTCCGCCGATCGACGCGCGCCAAACACCGCCTTGGCGCGTCACCACCAGTTCGCCACGCAGCAACGGCGCGTAAGTGCGCTCGACAACCAAAGCCCTCCAGCTCCGACGCCGGATCGGTTTGCGCCGCTGCTGGGGCGAACCCCAGCATGAAACTCACGAGAACTACCCACACCCACCGCATGTTATTGTCCCTTCGCAGGCGCTCGCTCGCGCAGCCATTTCACGATCGGCTCACGGCCGGTTGTCAGATTTTGTTTGAGCGCCTTACAGGCGGCGTCGAGATCGCCCGCGCGCAGCGCCGCCATGACTTGCTCGTGCTCGCCGGTCGCGGTCGCGACATTCTTGGCTTCCCGCATCAAAGCCAGTTCGTAACGGCGCGTGCGCTCGATCATGTTGGCGATGATGTCGAGCAACACCTTGTTCGGGCAGGCTTCGATCAGCGCCCGATGCCAGTCGTCGTCGAGCGCGATGGCCGCTTCGCCTTGGGCCGCCTTAAGTTTCCCATTGATCGCCTCGATCCGGCGGAGCCGCGCCGCGTCCGGCACGCCCGCCAGCCGCAGCGCCTCCGGCTCGATCAAAGGCCGGATGGCATAAATCTGGTCGAACTCATCCAGCGTCAGCGGCCGGACAAACATCCCCCGCTTCGGCTGCACCTCAAGCGCCCCCTCCGCCGCCAGCCGGTTCAGCGCCTCGCGCAGCGGTGTCCGGCTAACGCCGAGACGTTCTGCCAAGTGTACCTCATTCACCCGCTCGCCTTCCCGCAACTGACCCATCGCAATGAGGTCACGGACCGCGTTGGCGGCGTCAGCGGAGATGTTGGATCGCCCTATCTGCATACTGTATACAATTCATGAGGCGGTTCGCGCGTCAACCAACCGCCGTGCCAGAGCTTCGTCGAAGGCGGCGGCCTCCGCACCCCGCGAAGCGCCAACAAAAGCCACCCACCACTCACGCTTCGCCAATCGCGCGCACGCGCAACTGGCGCATGGAAGCGGCTAACTCGCGTAGATCCAATGGTTTAAGCCGGAGCATCCGGTCAGTTTCAGGTCAACGGCAATCACGCCGCTGATTGGAGACCACGATGTTCCTGCGCACCGCCCTCCTGGCTTTCGCCTTCGCAACCGCCGCCATCCCAGCCGCCACCTCAGACGCTTGGGCCGATGAAACCGGCGACGTCACCATCCAGCTCACCGGCCTCGCGCCGCAGGGCCAGGTGATGCTTCAAGTGTTCAATTCAGAGGCTGGCTACGGCAACGGCCGGGCGCTGACCGCGCGCCAAATTCCGGTCACCAGCGACACCGCCACGGTCGCGTTCGAGGGCGTGGTTCCCGGCCAATACGCCATCCGCCTCTTCCACGACGTCAACGGCAATGGCGAACTCGACACCAACCCCTTCGGCATCCCGATCGAGCCGTTCGCTTTCTCCAACAATGCCCGCGGCCGTTTCGGCCCGGCGGGTTGGGCTGACGCTGTGTTCACGGTCAATGCCGGCGAGAACGTTCAAACCATCAATGTCGGGGGCCAGTAATGAGCCTCTCCCGCCGCAGCCTGCTCTCCGCCTTCGCCGCCGCTGGCGCGCTGGCCGCGGCGGGCCCCGCTCTCGCCACCGAACCGCAAACCGCCTGGAGCCCAGGTCTCGATAACGCCCCGGTCGATGGTTTCAACGAAGCCGCCATGCGCCTCGTCCACGGTCGCGCACCGCGCGCGCTGGAAGGGACGCACTTCCGCAACGGGCCGGGCTGGTTTCGCTACGCCGATAGCGCCACCGGTCACTGGTTCGATGGCGACGGCTTCGTGCAGCGCTTCGCCGTCGCCGATGGCCGCGCCACCCATGCTGGCCGCTTCGTCGACACGCCGAAGCGCCGCATGGAGCAGCGCGAGCAACGCATCATCGCGCCGGGCTTTGGCACGCGCGGCGCAGACGATGCGCCAGTGCAGGCACCGGACGACATCAACGCCGCCAATACGTCGGTGATGATCGTCGGCGATGAGCTATGGGCCTTGTGGGAAGGCGGTTCGCCGACGCGCATGGACCCGCGCACGCTCGCAACTTCGGGGATTCGCCCGCTGCGCGCCGATCTCGCTGGCATGCCGTTCACCGCGCACCCGAAAGTGGAGCCCAACGGCACGATCTGGAATCTCGGCATCTACGGCCAGCGCGCCATCATCTGGCGCTTGAGCGCCGACGGCACGGTGGAAGATGCGCAGATCCTGAACCTGCCCTCGCGCTCTTACATCCATGATTGGGCGGTCACCGAGCGCCACCTCATCATTCCGCTGCAGCCGTGGATTCACGAGCGCATGACCGCGCCGATGGTCGATGGCTATGTGTGGCGCGACGATCAGCCGTTCCGCGTGATGGTGCTGGACAAGAACGATTACGCGAACCGTCGCATCTATGAGCTGCCGGCCATGTTCTTCTTCCACACCGGCGATGCCTGGGAAGAAGCTGATGGCACGATCCGGTTTGATCTCTGCGTCACGCCGAATGCGCAATTCGTTTCACAAGACGCGCGCAGCATGATCAGCCGCGATGTCGGCCAAACGCCCAGCGCTGAACTTGTCATGGCGACCCTTCGGCCCAACGGACAAGCAGAGCTGCAACGCAGCACGGTGTTTGGTGAATTTCCGCAGACCGACCGCCGCCGCCAAGGCTTGTCGCGCGATCTCGTCGTCGTCGCCAATGACCGCGCCGTCAGCACACTTGAGATGATGAACTGGCGCACAGGCGAAGCCTCGCGCTTCAATTTCGGCGCGGATCAGATGGTGCAGGAACATCTGTTCGTGCCGAAGCCCGGCCGCGGTGGCGAACACGAGTCATGGCTTATCGGCGCAACGCTCAATGCGCGCGAGAACGCCACGGAGCTGCACGTGTTCGACGCCGCGGCCGTTAGCGATGGCCCGGTCGCGACATGGCGCAGCCCCTATCGCGCGCCGCTGGGCTTTCACTCGACGTGGCGTGGCGCTTGATAGGATGGGGTCGCCCGGTTTTTCACCTGGCGGCCCGTTCTCTATCGACCACGGCATCGAGCTATGCAATATTGCATCGCAAAGGGCCGGTCCGGGGCCCGCGGGTGCATACATGGACTGGGACAAGCTCAAGACATTCCACTTCGCGGCCGAGACCGGCAGTCTGACAGCGGCCGCCGAAAAGCTTGGCGTCAGCCAATCTTCCGTCAGCCGCCAGATTGCGGCGCTCGAAAACGATATGGGCGTGCCCCTCTTTCAGCGGCACGCGCGCGGTTTGCTGCTGACCGGCCCCGGCATGGCGCTGCGCGAGTTCACGCGCGAAATGGCGGGTGCGGCGGTGATCGCCGAGAGCACGCTGAAAGATGCGCGCGAAAAGGTCATCGGCGATTTGAAGGTGACGGCGCCGGTGGCGTTCGGCTCGACCTGGCTTGCGCCGCGCTTGGGCGCGTTCGCCGACACCTATCCCGAAACACGTCTGCAAATTCTGCTCGATGACCGCGAATACGATCTTCTCAAACTGGAAGCCGAGTGCGCAATCCGCTTGTGGGCGGCAACGCACGCCGATCTCATCCAGCGCAAACTGCTCGACGTGCATGTGAGCTTGTATGCGTCAGCCGGCTATCTGCAGCGTCACGGCACGCCGAAGAATGTCGAAGATCTCGATAATCACCGCATCATCGCCTATCAGGCCGGCGTGCCGACGCCGATGCGCGAATTGGATTGGGCGCAGCGCGCCGGCCGCGAAGATGCGAAGCCGCGTCCGCCTCTTTTAGAGATCAACAACGTCTACGGCATGTTGCGCGCGGTTGAGTCCGGCTTCGGCATCGCCAGCGTGCCGGACTACATGGCGCGCGAAAATCCGCACTTGGTGAAAGTTTTGCCCGATCTGCCAGGTCCGAACTTCGAAGTGTATTTCATTTATCCGAGCGATCTGAAACGCTCGAAACGCATCGCCGCATTCCGCCAGTTCCTGATCGATCAGGCCGCGAGTTGGCAAGAATAACGGGCGCCAGCTTTCGCCAGCGCCCGTCAATTCGTTTCATCCGTCGCACTTAGAGCTGAGCTTGGCTCACCGCGAACGTATCGCATTGACGCGGATCGCCGCTATCGAAGCCGCGGCGGAACCAACGCATGCGTTGCGCGCTCGTGCCGTGCGTGAACGAGGCTTCGTTGGTTTGACCGAGTGAATCGTCTCCGATCGCGTGCGCTGCGTTCAGCGCTTCGCGCAGATCCGCTTCATCGATCGCGAGCGTCGCCCGCGCAGAATGGCCCCACACGCCGGCCAAGCAATCGGCCTGAAGCTCTATGCGCACGGACGTTTGGTTTTGCGTTTCGCCCTGCACCGAACGCTGCGTCGCGCCGATCAAATTCTGCACGTGGTGACCGACTTCGTGCGCGATGACGTACGCTTGCGCGAAATCACCCGGCGCTCGCAGGCGGCTTTCCATCACGGCGTAAAAACCTGGATCGATGTAGAGATTGCGATCAGCCGGGCAGTAAAATGGACCGACATCTGAGGAAGCACTACCGCAGCCTTCGGTGGCTACGCCGCCTTGGAAAACCACCAGCGTCGGATCGACATAGGCGCCAGGTGCGCTGCCATAATTTGGCAAGCGGTTCTGGCTGAATTGCTGGCGCCACACATCTTCAGTCGAAGCGAGCACGGCGCGCGAGAAATCGCAGGCTTGCGCTTCTGCCTCGCAGACCGAGCCTTCGCCCTGCGCAACTTCGCCACCGCCGCCGCCAATGCCGAGCAATTGCATGATCGGCGCGCGGAATTGTGGGAAGCCGAACCAGACGATGCCGCCGAGCACCGCAACGATCAGAATGCCACGAATGCCGATACGGCGCAGGATGGCGAACAGCATGCCGCCCGGCAGACCGCCGCCGCCCATGCCGCCGCCGCCCGAGCCTCGGCCACGATCCTCGAAATTGTCAGAGCGGCGTTGGCCATCTGTACGCATGCGGCGTCCTCCCCGGATAAGCGCTGCGACCTTAGACCGCCACACGCACCTGGGGCAACGCAGCATTACTTGTCGTGTTCGAACTTCGCTCGTTGTTCCGCCACGGCGCGCAAGGGCGCGGGCTCTTCAGCGAACAAGTCCTGCTGCCCGCCAGCTTCGAGCGGACGGCGGAACTGCGTGTGATCGAGCGGCAAGCTCGGCTTATCTAAGCCGAAGCGGCGACGCGCCGCCACGAAGCGATCGGCAATGAGCTTTGCGTATGGCCCTTCACCGCGCTGGCGCTTGCCCCACTCGGGATCGTAGTCGCGCCCGTTGCGCATCGAGCGCACGAGAGAGATCACGCGTGCGGCCCGATCGGGAAAGTGCTCAGCGAGCCATTCCTTGAACAGATCCTTGATCTCAAGCGGCAACCTGAGCACGACATAACCCGCAGCACTCGCGCCAGCTTCCGCGCAGGCTTGCAACACCGCTTCAATCTCATTGTCCGTAATCGCAGGCACGATCGGCGCCATCATCACGGTTGTCGGCACGCCGGCTTGCGTGAGCGCGCGGATGGAATCGATGCGCCGTTGCGGCGTCGCCGCACGCGGCTCCATCACGCGCGCAATGCGGCGATCGAGCGTAGTCACTGAGATCGCCGCCTTCACTAAATCGCGCTCCGCCAGCCGCGCCAGGATGTCGATATCCCTGATGACAAGCTGCGACTTGGTGATGAGCGATACGGGATGGCGCCAGCGTTCCATCACTTCCAGCAAGGCGCGCGTTACGCCATAGCCGCGCTCGATTGGCTGGTAGATGTCAGTGACGCCGCCGAGCATGATCGTCTTCGGTCGATACGAGGGCTTGGCGAATTCCGCTTCCAACAGCTCCGCCGCATTCGCTTTGACGAAGAGCTTGGTCTCGAAGTCGAGCCCTGGTGAGAGCCCGACATAAGCGTGGTTGGGTCGCGCGTAGCAATAGATGCAGCCATGCTCGCAGCCACGATAGGGATTGATCGATTGCTCGAAGGAAATGTCGGGGCTGGCATTGGTTGAGATGATCGATTTCGCCAACTCCGGCGTGACGATCGTCTCCAGCGGCCTCACCTCTTCTGGCGTCCAGCCATCGTCGAAAGCTTCAGCGACGAAGCGTTCATAGCGGCCGCCCGCATTCGTGCGCGCGCCGCGGCCGTGACGAGGGTCGCGTGACATCCATGTAGGAGTAAAGTCCTAACGAGAACATTTCAAGAACATTTGGCACATTGAAAAGGCGCCGGTGGACAACCGGCGCCTTCAGCACTCTTGGAATTTCATAAGGACTTCAGCCTGGTTCTTGCGCCGTTGCCGGCCTGGGAAAGGTCAGGTCTGAAACCCATTACGCAACGATCTGAGCGGCTTGGTTCAGCGTCGCGAACGCAACGGGGGCAAACACGGCCAAAGCGGCGACGAGGGCATACAACTTCAACATTTCCTGGCTCCTTCAAACCCGGACCGTCCATCGATCCGATGAGATGAAGGTAATAGGGCGTTGGTTATGTCGCTGTGACGGATGTCACGGAGCCGCACCGCCTTGCTCAAGCGCAAGCGCGGCGTGTAGCTAGCGCCGATGAGCGAAACCCCCTCCGCTGTTTCCATCGTCATGAAGCGCATCGAGCTGCGCGTCCGCATTGGCGAGCACGCGTGGGAAAAGACCGACGCGCAGCGTCTGCATCTCGATCTCACGCTTGAGTTTGGCTTTGGCGACTATTTCGGCAAGCACGGCGGCTATGTCGATTACGATCCGCTACGCAGCTATTTGAAAAGCCTCGAGCAGCGCGATCACATCAACCGCCTCGAAGATTTTGCGAGCGATATCCTTGGCGCTTGCTTCTCGCTGACGCCGGCGGCGCGGGTGACGCTGACGATTCTGAAGCCAGATATCTTCGAGGAGATGGAGGGCGTCGGCTTGCGCTTCGATGTTACACGGCAGGACTTCACAGCATGACGCTGCTCGATCAGCTGCGTATTCTGCGCGTTCCTGGTTTTGTTAAAGTGCTGTTGGCGCTGTTGGCCATCAGCCTCATCATTCTCAACGTCTATGTGATCTTCCGCGGCCTGCAGGATCAGCGCTACGATTTCTGGGTCGCAGCAGGCGCTTCCTTGCTTGCAGCGATCGTGCCGGCGCTGGCGATCATCGCGGCGCTCGTCATCACCGAGAGCGGCATGGCGGCGCTCAAGCGGCGCATGCAGTTGATGCTCGCGACGGAAATCCCCGGCGAGTTGCGCTTTACCTTCGAAGCGCCGTCGCCCGAACTCGATACCGATTGCAAGCCATCAAAACTCAAGTTTCGCCCCAACCGCGCCCGCGTCGAGTGCGGCATGTATCGTGACGAGCTTTGGGCGAACTATCGCCTAACGGCGCGTGCAGCCGACGGGCGCGCACAATTGGCGCGACTGCGCATCGAGCTTGTGATGCAGCGGGTGAACATCAATTTGCTGTTCTCACGCGATCTTGCCGCAAGGCGCTTGAAGCTTGCGCCCGGCGCTACAGTTGAGGAATTGGGCGCCGCCTTCGAAGCCGCGTTCAAGCACACCATCACCGGGGCGCGCGGCGCAGGCTACGGCTTCAATGCGCTGCCAATGGTGCGCATCGTCGAAGGCCGCGATGAACTCGCCTTTGTCGCCACGCGCGCGATCGAGGCTGAGTTTGTCTGGGACCCGTCCGCACGCCTCGAATTCATTCAGGACTTGGTGTTGATGATCCGTTCGTTCGTCAACGAAAGACCCGATGTGTTCGATCCGGAAGAAGCACCCCTGAAGGCCGCAGCATGAGCAAGGGCCTCGTTCTCGTCACCGGCGCAGGAACGCGCGTAGGCGCAGGCATTGCGCGGCGCTTGGCGGCTGATGGCTGGACGATCGGCGTGCACTACAATTCATCGCGCGCCGGCGCCGATGAGACCGCCGATGCGATCCGCGCGAGCGGCGGCGCGGCGGAGGTGCTGCAGGCCGATCTCTCTGCTGAAGCTTCGATTGACGCGATGTGTGCGAGCCTGGCTGAGCGCGGTGATTGGGTTGGACTCGTCAACAGCGCCGCGAGCTTCGACTACGATAGCATCGCCGATTTTCAGATGACCACCGCGACCGCGCAGGTGCGGCTCAATATGATCGCGCCGGTTTATCTGGCGCACAAGTTCGCTGGCGGCATCGCGCCCAACGCGCGCGGGTTCGTCACTAACATCGCCGATCAAAAAGTGCTCAATCCGAACCCTGATTTCCTCTCTTACACGCTTGCGAAAACCGGCCTCGCGCACGCGACCGCCCCGCTCGCGATGGCGCTTGCGCCGCGCATTCGCGTGAACTGCATCGCGGCCGGGCTCATGCTGATTAGCGGCGATCAGAGCGCTGAGAACTTCAAACGCGTGCATGACGCCAATCTCACACGCATGGGCACGCGGGTTGAGGATGTGGCGGATGCCGTCGCGTATCTGGCGAGCGCCGAGAACATCACCGGCGCGGTTCTGCCCGTCGATGGCGGCCAGCATCTCGTGCCAAGCGCACGGGATGTGATGTTCGATTAGGTCTGCGCCGTTCGCCGGATCGTCACCGCGACCAAGCCATCGCCGGAGAGCACAGACGGCTTCTTCACGGTCACCTCCACCCACCGCGCGCGCGGTGACAGAGACAGGCAGTGCTGCGCGACACGATCGGCGAGCGTTTCGATCAGATGTGCGGGCGCGCCCAAATCGTCTCGGATGAAATGCAGGATGCGGTCGTAATCGACGGTTGCGCCGATGCGATCGTTCTCGACAAAATCCGGCACGGCCTCCATCGCGAGCGCCACACTGACGCGCACTTCCTGCGGCGCTGCGCGCTCAGGCTCCGGCACGCCGACACGGACAATGGCTTTGGCGTCATCGATGCGGATGATCTGTTGGTCTGTCATTGCCCGGCGTTCTACTCACCCGAACGCAATCAATCCAGCGCCTGCGGCGACGATAAACGCGCCGATCCAGCGCCTTAATCCTAAACGCTCGCGTAAGAATACGAACGCGATCAGCGCGCCGAAGATGACGGAGGTCTCGCGCAGCGCCGTGACTTGCGCGATCGGTGCGAACGTCTGCGCCCACAGCACCAAGCCGTAACCCAGAAAACTGATGATGCCGATTGCGAGACCGCGTATCGGCGCGACCGCTGCATCTTTCAACAAGCGCGGTCCGCGCCGCCAAAACGCGAACGCGATCATCGGCACGCCCATGATGCCGGATGTCCACGCCACATAGACCAACGCGTCACCGGCGACGCGCGCGCCAAGCGCATCGACGAGAGAGTAAGACGAGATACACAGTCCGATGCCCAGCGCCCACAACGTCGCCTTCAATGGCGCACGCGGGCTGATGCCGACGCACAGCACGCCGATCGACACAAGCGCGATGCCGGCCATCTTCAGCGGTGGCGGAATCTCAGCCGCGGTCAGCGCGGCGCCGATCGCCACCAGCAACGGCGCCGAGCCGCGCGAGAGCGTGTAGATGTGGCTCATATCGCCGGCGTCGTAGGCGCTGAAGAGCGCAAACCAGTAGACGAGATGGATGAGCACTGAGGCGATGAGGTACGGCCACGCCTCGGGCGCGGGCGCGCCCCAAATCGCGGCCACCACGCCCCACATCAGGATGCCACCCACGGCGATGAGGAAAGCGTCTGCGATGCGATCGCCGCGTCCGCCCTTCAAGGCGGCATTCCAGCTCGCATGGATCAGCGCTGAAGTCAGCGCGGCGGCGATGGCGGCGAGCGGCATGGACGAAGCGAGGCTTACTGGCCCGAAGCCGCAAACACCACACCCATTCCCGGATTGCGCGCAGCGCAATTCCGGGACCCATAAACTCCTCTGATGAGCGCCTGCGTGCAGCCTTCGATCAAGCGTGGTTATGGGTCCCGGGCTCGACGTGTTGCGCCGCCCCGGGAATGGGTGTGTGCGGGTCAACGCTGTGTGCTAGTGAACCACCTAAGCGGAGGAATATTGCGTGGGCGCACAGGAATTCGACGTCATCGTCTACGGCGCAACCGGCTTCACTGGCCGGCTGGTGGCGGAATATCTGCAACAGACTTACGGTACGGAAGGCGAGGTCCGCTGGGCCATGGCTGGCCGCGACATCACCAAGCTCCGCACCGTCTCCAGCCAGATCGGCGCGCCGATGAGCCTCACGCTGATCGCCGCCGACGCGCGTGACGCCAACGCACTGGAAGCGCTGGCGCACCGGGCACGTGTGATCATCACCACGGTCGGCCCCTATCAGCTTTATGGCGAACCATTGCTGGCGGCCTGCGTGCGCGCCGGCACGGACTATGTCGATCTCTGCGGCGAGCCGAACTGGATGGCCGCGATGATTCAGAAATACGATGCACAAGCCAAGCAAAGCGGCGCGCGCATCGTGTTTTCCTGCGGCTTCGACTCGATCCCGTTCGATCTTGGCGTCTTCTTCCTGCAACAACACATGCAGGAACGCCTCGGCGCGCCTGCGGATGTCGTGCGCGGACGGGTGCGCAAGATGAAGGGCGGCTTTTCCGGCGGCACACTCGCCAGCCTGCTCGCCTCCGTCGACGCGGCCAACCGCGATCCAGGCGTCAAGCGCACGATGGCCGATCCCTACGCGCTCTCGCCGCAAAGCATCGTCCCGCAACCAAGCGGCGATAAAGTCATCTACGATGCCGACATTCCATCATGGTCGACGCCGTTCGTGATGGCCGCGATCAACACCAAGAACGTGCATCGCTCGAACGCCCTGCTCGGCTATCCCTACGGGCGCAGCTTTACGTACGACGAAATGCAGATGACCGGCGATGGCGACGACGGAAAGAAGCGCGCCAATGCCGCGGCCAGCCAGTCGCGCACGCAATCGGCGTTGCTTGGCTTTGCCCCGACGCGCGCGTTGCTGCGCCGCTTCGCCTTGCCGAAGCCCGGTGAAGGACCGTCGAAAGAAGAACGCGAGACAGGCTTTTACGACATCATGTTCGTCGGCGAGACGGCGAAGGGCGAGAAGCTCACGGCCAGCGTGAAGGGCGACAAGGATCCAGGCTACGGCTCGACGTCCAAGATGATCACGGAAGCAGCACTTTGCCTCGCCGACACCAGCCGCGCGCAAACGCCGGGCGGCGTATGGACGCCGGCCGCAGCGATGGGCGCCTCGCTCGTCGATCGTCTGCAAGCGCGCTCAGTCTTACGCTTCGCGTTGGAAGATAAAGACGCGCCACGCCGCGCACATCCGCTGCCGCCGGACTATCAAGCCAGCGTCTAACGCCGTCCAAAACGTCACCAAGAAAAATTCACCACGCCCGCATCCAAGCGGCGCGGGGGTGGCATCTCATAGTCAAACGCCACGAAATACCGAGTTCTGAGAGGACGCCATGAACAAGATCGCAATCTTCGCCGCCAGCTTCGCCACGGCCTTCGCGCTTTTCGTCCCGATCGTCGCCGCTGTGCTCCTGCAAGCCGCTCAGATCGTCGCCTGATCCCCCGTCAAGACGATCCAAGAGAGGCGCGGGTTGCGATTGCGGCTCGCGCCTTTTTCTTGCCCGAAAGCACCAGACGAGCGGCGCTGAAAACGAGACAAAGCGCACATCCAAACGCGGGCCTGCCCGCATCTTTCAGTCAACAAACGTCAACCAAGAAAGGAGCCGACAATGTCCAAAGCACTCGCTCTTCTCGCAGCGGTCGTGCTCTTTGCACCGCTCGCGTTTGCAGCGCTTTATCAAGCTGCGCTGATCGTCGCTTAAGTCCTTCCCCCTCCCGACGGCACGATCAGCAAAAAGGCGCGGACCTTCCTCCCAAGGTCCGCGCCTTCAGCATTTCGGGATCATCCGCTGTTGCGAATGCGCACGCGCACGCTGCGGCTTTCGCCGTTCGCATCGACCACGGTGACGTCATAGAAGCCGGGCGCGCTTGGGCGCCAAATCGAGCGACCGCTTGTCGGCTCGCTCGCGACGCGTTCGCCTTCCGCATACCAAGTCAGCGGCCCGCGCCCGCCGCGCGCCGAGAGCGAGAGCCCGCGCGATTGTGCGCCATAGTCCAGCACCAGCACTTCGGCGCCGGAGGGCGGGAAGAGGATGGACAAACCCTCCTGCTGCTCGGTCTCCAACCGCGCGATGCCGGGCGCTGCGTCTTCATCCTCGCGTTCACGGCGCTGCGGTTCCCCCGGCGCGCCGAGCAAATCGAAAGCTTCGAACAAAACCGGCAGCGCTTCGCTGCGGCCTGTGGCGCCGGGACGCGGCGCGCCGTCAGGGCGGCCAACCCAAACGCCGATCGCATAGCCGTTGGCCACGCCCACCGACCACGCATCGCGGAAGCCGTAGGATGTGCCTGTCTTGAATGCGACGCTCGGCGCGCCTTGCGCGACGACGGATGGCACACGCCCTGCCGGATGCGGCGAGGACGCAAGAATTTCCAGCACACGCTCAGCCGTGTCCTCGCGCACAAAGCGACGCGAGAAGGATAGCCCCGGCTCTGCATCCACAACCAACGGCCGCGCCTGCCCGCCATCGCCGAGCGCCGCATAGAGCTGCACGAGATCTTCCAGCGTCATACCCACACCGCCAAGCGCGAGCGCAAGCCCGGGTTCCGCAATCGCGCGACGCGGCAGGCGCACGTCGGCGCCGGCGCGGCGCAACGCTGCGTGAAAGCGATTAGCGCCGATGCGCTCAAGCGTGGCGACAGCTGGCAGGTTCAACGAGTGGCGCAGCGCATCTTCGAGCGTGACATCACCGTGGAAACGCCGATCGAAATTCTCCGGCAAATAGCCGCCGAAACGCCGCGGCGCATCGCGCACGAGGGTCTCCGGCGCGGCTATGCCTTCGTCGAACGCGATCGCGTAGAGAAACGGCTTCAGCGCCGAGCCGGGTGAGCGGATCGCCCGCGTCATATCGATGTAGCCGCCTGCGCGATCCGTGCCGGCGCCGCCGATGCGGGCGCGGACAGTGCGATCGTCCAGCCGCACAGCAAGAATGGCGATCTGCGCATCGCGCTCAAGCCCTGCGACATGCCTACGCGCGAGCGCTTCAAGATCGCGCTGCAAGGTCGCGTCGAGCGATGATTGGATCACGCCCTGGCTCGGGTGCTGCTGCACCAACGCGTACGAGGCGTGCGGCGCGGAATACGGGAATGGCGAACGCGCCGGCATCGCGACTTCGCGGCCTTCCGCTGCACGGCGTTCGTTGATCAGTCCCGCGCTCACGAACATACCGAGCACACGATCACGCGCAGCGCGCGCGGCTTGGGGCCGGCGATCTGGCCGTCGCGCTTCGGGCGCTTGCGGCAGCGCGATCAGCAGCGCCATCTCGGCGTCGTCAAGCCAGACGGGATCGCGCTGAAAGTACGCGCGGCTGGCGGCGCGCACGCCTTCGAGATTGCCGCCATAGGGCGCCATAGTGAGATAGGCCGCGAGAATTTCGCGCTTCGACCAGCGGCGCTCGATCTGGATGGCGCGGATGATCTCGATCAGCTTCGATTGGATCGTACGCGGGCGCGGCTCAAGCAAGCGCGCCAATTGCATGGTGATGGTCGAGCCGCCTTGAGTAACACGGCCGGAGCGTGCGTAAGACACAGTGGCGCGCGTCAGGGCGATTGGATCGACACCGGGGTGAAACCAGAAGCGCTCGTCTTCAATCGCAATCAGACGCCGCTGAAACTCCGGATCGATTTCATCGAGCCGCGCCTCCAGGCGCCACGTGCCTTGGCCTGTCGTGAAGGCCATCAGCCATTCGCCGTTGCGATCGAGCACAACCGGCGACACATCGCGCACGCGCGACAGTGGCGGCGGGAAGAGCACG
Organism: Hyphomonadaceae bacterium; assembly: GCA_019753105.1. GTDB lineage: Bacteria > Pseudomonadota > Alphaproteobacteria > Caulobacterales > Aquidulcibacteraceae > Vitreimonas. The sequence goes on along the minus strand of JAIELJ010000010.1, from coordinate 155,843 downwards.
TCGAGGCTGAACAAAGTCAGCAGCACAGCGACCACCGCCCACCCCCAACGCTTGCCGTTGGGGGTTAAGGGAAGAGCGACACGCGGGCCGCGGCGCATCTTTGCTCCTTAGCCTCCGCGCGGCGCGATGCGGATCGAGCCGGTGTCCGTGCGCGCCATCACGCCGGGGCGGTACATGTCCTCGACCTGCGCCGCCGGCATCGTGTAGCGGCCCGGCGAAACCGCGCGCGCGATGTAGGCGTAACGGAACGAACCGCGCAGATCCGCCGAGGAAACGTAGCGATCGTCACGCGCTTCCTGCACTTGCGCGTAGGAAATGGCGCCCACCCAAGCGAACGGCCCGTTGCGCACGCGACCATCGTAGAGCGAACCGCCGCCATCTTCGGGGTTGAGCAGCGTCTCGATCTCCAAACCCGCCGGCAAGAGATCGACCAGCACCGTCGGATAATTCCGCGCACCTTCAGGCTGACCCGAAATCACGATCACAACGCGATCGCCTTGGCGGATGTTGTTGAGATCCGCTGTCGAGCCATCGAGGCGATAGACGCGCTTATCGATCGTGTAGCCGGCCTGCATTGCGGGCGGCGCCTCAAGCGGCGCGCCCGAGGTTTGCAGCGTACGCCACACCGGCCCGCGCGCGGCGTTGCGGAAGACGAGCCCCTGGGTCAGACGCTGCGCGTTGACCATGATGCGGCGCTCGGTGAGTTGCTCGTTGTTGAGCGTGACGTTCACGGGGCCTGCGCGCTCAAGCAAAGCGCTGGCTGCAAGCAGTAAGCGCACTTGTTCTTGCGTCATCAGACGGCCCGCTTCCGGCGCGTCGCGTTCGAGACGGCGGCGCAAGCGATCAACCAGTTCGGTCTCGCCTGCTTCCGCCGCAAGCGCCAGCACGCCGGAAAGATCGCGCAGCGGCGTCTGATACCAGTCACCGGTGTTGCGATAGCCAAGCGCTTGCTCCGCGAGGCGGAAGGCGTTGCGCGCGCGGGCGCGATCACCCAAGCGCGCTAGCGCTGCGCCGATTTGCGCGCGTGCAAGTGGCGACGGCTCATCGCGCAAGCGCGCATCGTGGAAGTAGCGGACTTGGCCGATATCGGCCTCGCCAGCCCGCGCGAGCACGTAGAGCGCATAAGCCGCGGCGCGTGAGCGCAACAATTCTTGCGAGTCATTCGAACCCGGCCAGCGATAGACCTCGAACTGATAGTTCACGCCGCCGAAATCGTTGAGACGCGCCACGCGGCGCAGACCCGCATAGGCTTGCTGCATCGGCTGACGCGGCACCGCGTAGCCTTGCGCCTGCGCGCGCTGCAGGAAGTCGACAACGTAGGCGCCGAGCCATGGCGATGCCTGCCCATCACCCGCACGCCAGAGGCCGAACGAGCCATCAGGCGCTTGGCGATCGAGCAAGGTCGTCACCGCTTCTTGAACACGGCGGCGGATGCGCGGATCGGTCTCGCGGCCGGCCTCAGCGGCGAGAATGTTGTAATAGAGCAGCGGCAACGCCACCGACGTCATCTGCTCCGAGCAGCCGTAAGGATAGCGATAAAGCTCATCCAACAGCGGCGCCGGATCGATGCCAGCCAGATTCGAGTACGAGATCAACGCCTGCGCGCCTGGCGCAAAGCGCGAGAGCGCGTCCGCCGGCGCACGCCAGCTTTCACCGGCATTCTGCGGGGCGGTCGATGTGATCGTGATCGGCATGAACGGCGCACGCGACTGGATGTCGTACGTCCGCTCCACCGCTGCAAAGCCTTGCGGGCCTTCTAGCCTGAGCGAAATCTGCCCGACACCAAGCGGCCCGCCTGCGATCGGGATAAGCGCCGTTTGGCGCTGGCCACGATTGAGCGTGAAGCGGCGCGGTTGCGATTGAATGCGCGCTGTGCTCGATCCGCTGACCGTCACGGTATAGGCGCCGTTGGGGCCTTCGACGTTGTCGATGTTCAACGTGCCCTGGGCTTCGTCACCCGGCGCGAGGAAGCGCGGCAAGATGAGTTCGGCAACGACTGGATCGCGGACGATGATCTGCTCCGCATCCTGGCCAAGCGCGGACTCACTCCACGCCACGGCCATGAGCCGGAGCGTGCCGTTGAAATCCGGAATATCGACCGGGATCACCGCGCGGCCGCCGCGCACTTCGACGATGTCTGAGACAATCGCCACCGTGCGCGTTGGCACGACGGTGAGGCCTTCGCCGCCGATCGAGTCACCGCCTTGGCGCGCGTTCGCGGGTGCACCGAGGTTTGGATTGAGCAACCGGCCGTAATCGTCGCGAATATCGACGCCGAGCGCACGGCGGCCGAAGAAGTAATCGACCGGGTTCGGGCTCTCATAGCGCGTGATGCCGAGGATACCCTCATCCACCATAGCGATCGCCACACGCACACGCTCACCGCCCGGCGCGCCGGTGACACGCACCGGCACTTCAATGCGCGTGCGTGGACGCACGTTTTGCAAGCCAGCGCCCGCTTCCACGGTCAGCGTGCGACTGCCCATGTCGACAGGCACGTACGCGACGCCCACAGCGCGGCGCGGTACTGGCAGGTTCACCGGATCGCGCGGCGTCATGACAGTCACGAGCACGTAAGCGCCCGAGCCCCACTCCGCCGTCACCGGCAGATCGATGGTCGTGCCTTCGGCGCTGACGCGCACGGTGCGGGTCTCAATCACGCGATCCGTAGCGACCACAATTTGCGCCTCGCCCGCATAAGGCGGACGGATTTGCACGCGGGCGCGGGCACCTGGGCGTGTCGGATCAGTCGGCGCAACGACGCTGACCATATCCGGCGTTTGATCGTCATCGGCCGGGCCGCCCCAGCCGACGCCGAAGCGTTGCGAGGTCTCTGTGCCGTTGGCGCGCACGATCAAGCGGTACGAGCCCGCCCGCAGACCATCGCGCGCGATGCGCAGCGGCGCATTGGCGGCGACGTCAACAGTTGCACCATCGACCGGAATGTCACGGCCAGTCCGACGCCAACGCCATGAGCCGCCGTCGAGATACCAATCATAGCTCCAATCTTCGCGGACCAGCTGCCACTGCACACCGCGTTGCGCGACGCGCCGGCCATCTCCGTTCACGGCGATCAAATCATACGCGACGCGTTCGCCTGCGCCGGCGCGGCGGTTCTCGAATTGAGCGCTAAGGCCAAGATAGACGTTGTTCAGACGCACCGGCACCGTGAAGCTCTCGCGCACGACGCGGCCGCCCGGATCGGCGACGCTCGCCAGCATGCGCGCGCGCAGCGGCAGTGTGGTGGTCGGCTCATCCGGCAGCTGCAGCGAAAGCTGCGCGCGACCTTGGCCGTCCGTTACCGTGCCGGGGAGTTGGAAGAAGCGCTCGTCGAAGCTTTCGTCGGCGCGGCCCCATGAATAGCCCTCGAAGTCCGGGAACGGATTCGGGTCGATCATCAGGCGGCCTTCGGCCTCGACCGCGAGACCAGAGCCCGGCGCGCCATAGAGGAAGTCAGCCTGCACGTTGATCGGCCGTGTCTGACCCGAGCGCAGCACAGCCTCGCTCGCTTCGATCTGCACGCGCAGACGCTGCGGCACGAAATCTTCGACAGACCAGCTAACGCTGCCCGCCACGGCCTCCTGGCCGTCAACGATCAGCTCCGCACGCCAAACGCCACGCGGCGCACGGCGATCGACATCGATGTTCTTGGCAATCGCGCCGCCATCGACAGCTTCCGTCATGCGGATGCGGCGGGCTTCGGTGCCGTTCGGGCGATAGACAACGAGCGTCGAGGGCCGGTTGGCAATCGCGCGACCGACTTGGTCGCGGATCAGGCCGATAAGGCGAACGCGTTCACCGGGGCGGTAGATGCCGCGCTCGGTGTAGAGATACGCGTCGACATCGCCAGGCGCGCGCCTGCCATCGACGCCGCGATCGGAAAGATCGAGGCTTGGACGTTGCAGATCGAGTGCTGCGAAATCGCCTTCCGAGCCATAGGCCATCACGTAGCGCGCACGCGCTGGGCCGTCGCCGTTAACGAGCGCTTCGTTGAAATGGACGCGGCCTTCGCTATCGGTGCGGGCGCGCGCGAGTTCGTCGTTATTCTGCGCAATCAGCGTCAAGGTGATGTTGCCCATCGGACGCGCCGTGCGCAGCGAACGCACGACAACATCAAGGCCATCGGCGCCAGAGAAGCTCTGCAACGCCATGTCCGTGTACATGATCCAGCGGTACGACGAGGCGCGGCTATCGTTTTCGCTATTGCCGCGCTGACCAGCGCTCGGGGATGCGTCACGGACTTTCACGATGTAAGCGCCGGGCCGCAATTCGCGCAACGCCGCGCCCAGCGCAAAGACTGTCGTCACTGCCGTATTGCGGCGGTTGCCAATATCGACGTCGATTTCACCTTCATAGACTTGGACGCCAACATCCGAGCCAGCGTTCTCAAAGCCCCAATATTCCCAACCGCCTTCGGAATTGGTCTCGCCTTCGCCGATATATTGCTGCGAGAGGATACGATCCGGCACGCGCAGCACTTCGACTTCGATGCGCGAAACGTTGACGGTTTCGATGGCGATGCCGTCCGCTTCCGAGCGCGGCAGGATCACGCCGCCGCCGGCAAAGCCGACATAAGCGGGGCGATCGCCGAAGGTGAGCGTGAAGGTCTCGTCCGCTTCGGTGCGTTCGCCGCTGGCTGACGGCAAGCCTTCGCGGACGGTGAGCTGGCGCTCCGGCTCGAACGGCAAGCCGCCCATGCAGAGCAGATTGCCGGAGACATCGATCTGAATCGGCGTCGCCGGATCGAGAACAAGATAGTCGGCGTAGTTGACCGAGGCGTCGGTCGAGAGATTTTTCGAGAACTCCAAGCACGCGCGCGGCTCGGCTTCATCCATCTCGGTGCGCAGCCGCACGAACGCCATGCCTTCAACTTGCGGCAGACCCGCACGCGGCGCGCCCGCGCCACGCGCCGCTTCCTGCGCGCCGATCGAACCGAGCGAGGCGAGATCGAAAGCCGGCGCGCCGGCAGAGACCCGGCCCAACACCGCCCCGCCCCAAAGGCCGACGAGCAGCGAGAGCGAGCCCGCCAGCACCGCGGTGCGGTTGGCGACCATCCAGTCGTTGGCGGGCTTTGCCCAAGACCAATTGAGTTTGCGCGGGTCGAGGCGCTCCGCGAGCGCTTTCCAATCGAAGGCCATGTCCGCGCGTCTCCCGTCCCGCTCAGGGTGCACATGCTTGCCTGAGCTTCGCGCCCCTCACAACCACCATTAAATTCCGGCAAAGTTCTGTCGGTTAGCGCGTGGACGCAGAGTTTTGCACAGCCGCCACTGCCCTAGCGACAAGCAGCCCCGCACCGGTTGCGGCCAGGGCGCGGGCATGTTTCAACAGCGTGAAAATCAAAAATGACGCCGGCGTCGCCTTTGAAGCCGAGCGCGGGAGGTACTTATGTCTGACGCGGCCGCGAAGCCCGCCTTTCCAGCCATGTCCATTGAGCAGGCGCACGCGCTGTTGACCCAGCCAGGCACCATGCTTGAGGTCGGCGAGGCCGAGGTGCGGGGCATCCGCATGAAGGTGTGGAAGAACGCGCCGCCGACGCTGAAGGAGGTCTTCCACGTCTCCGGGATGTTCGCTGGCCGCGACTACCTCGTTTGCGAGGACGAGCGCGCCACCATCGGCCAATTCCGGTCCGCCGCCGCTAAGTTCGCGCACCAGCTGATCGCCGATGGCGTAAAGCGGGGCGACCGGGTCGCAATCATCATGCGCAACGTGCCGGAATGGCCGGTGGCGTTCTTCGGTGCAGTGCTCGCAGGCGCTATCGTGACGCCGCTCAACGCTTGGTGGACGGGCAGCGAGCTTGAGTACGGCCTCCAGAATTCCGGCAGCGCGTTCGCGGTCATGGATGTCGAGCGCTACGAGCGTGTGCGCGAGCATCTCGCCAAATGCCCTGACCTGCGCAAAGTTTATGTCTCGCGCTCACGCGAAGAGATCGCCGATCCGCTGATCGTGCGCTGGGAGAGCGTCATCGGCTCAACCGCCGACTGGGCCTCTTTCGGCGATATTTCGCCGCCGGACGTCGCCTTAGGCCCGGACGACGACGCCGCCATCTTCTACACCTCGGGCACGACAGGCTTGCCGAAAGGCGCGGTGATCTCTCACCGCAACATCATCTCCAACATGTTCAACTCGGCCTCATCGCAAGCACGCGCGTTCCTGCGCCGCGGCGAAGCCCCGCCCGCGCCGGATCCGACCGCGCCGCAAAAGGCGTTCCTGATCTCGGTGCCGTTTTTCCACGCCACTGGCTGCTTTGCGATCATGATCCCGTCGCTGATGGCGGGAAACAAAGTCGTCATGCAACGCCGCTGGGATGTCGATCAGGCGCTTGAGCTCATGCAGCGCGAGCGCGTCACGCACTTCGGCGGCGTGCCGACGATTGCGTGGCAGGTGCTCGAGCATCCGCGCGTTGATGAGTTTGATCTCTCCTCCGTCGAAGGCTGCGCCTATGGCGGCGCGCCAGCCGCGCCGGAATTGGTGAAACGCTTGAAGGAGCGCTTTCCAAACTCTGCGCCAAGCCAGGGCTGGGGCATGACCGAAACGTCGGCAACGGCTGTCTCCAACACCGGCGAAGATTATGAGCGCAAGCCCGCATCAACCGGCGTGCCCTCCGCCACCGGCGAAGTGAAGATCGTCGGCGAAGGCGATCGCGAGTTGCCGCGCGGCGAAGTTGGCGAGCTTTGGTACAAGGGCCCGATCGTCGTGCGCGGCTATTGGCAGAACGAGCAAGCCACCGCCGAGACCTTCGTCGATGGCTGGGTGAAAACCGGCGACCTTGCGAAGATCGACGACGAAGGCTTCGTCTATATCGTCGACCGCGCCAAGGACATGCTGATCCGCGGCGGCGAAAACATCTACTGCGTCGAAGTCGAAAACGCGCTCTACGATCACCCCGCCGTCATGGACGCCGCCGTCATCGGCAAGCCGCACCTGACGCTCGGCGAAGAGCCACTCGCCGTTGTGCACCTAAAGCCTGGCATGGCCGCGACTGGCGACGAACTCCGTCACTTCGTGGCGCAGAAGCTCGCCGCATTTAAAGTGCCGGTCGAAGTCATCTTCTGGCCCGAAACGCTGCCCCGCAACGCCAATGGCAAGATCGTGAAGCGCGAATTGAAAACGCAGATCGAGAACCCGGCGTTCTGATCATACGTTTGGACACTTGAGTTCTGGTGCGCGCGTCTTAGCTTCTAGCCAAGGAGCGCGCCCATGACCAAGATCACCTACGAGATCATCAAGCACGACGGCGGTTGGGCGTTTGAGCTCGACGGCACGATTTCGCAAACCTTCAAGAGCCACGACGACGCCTACAACGCCGCCAAGCGCGTCGCATTCGAACAGATGCGCCCTGGCGAGACGGTGGGCATTTCCTGGGAGGACGAACGCGGCCGCTGGCATGATGAGCTTTCCTCCGGCGATGACCGTCCGGATGTCGATATCGTCGATAAAGACTGAGCAGCTTCGATGCGGTGGCTGGTTTGGCTTGGGGCAATCATCGCGGCGGTCGCCCTTGGCTTCACGGCGTGGCTCTATCTTCTTGGGCCATGGCGCGCCATCGATATGAATGCACAGGCGCCGGCGCCATTGCCGGCGCTCTCTACTGAAGCCGAAACCTGGCAAAGCGAACGCGCCGGGTTGCTCAGCGCCTTCGAGCGCGATGTCTATGGCGCCATGCCCGCGCCGATTGCGCCGGTCGTCGCCGACAAAGTCGAGATCGCAGCGGGTGACGCTGGCGGCGTCGAGCGTGTCGAGCAATGGCGTGTCGATGTTGGCGCAGCCGGCCATTTCAACATGACGATCGCGCGCCCCGAAGGCGATGAGCCCGCGCCGGTGATCATCGTTTTCAATTTTTGCGGCAACCGCGCCGCCTTTCCCGGCCGTCCGCCGGCCATCGCCGAACCTGTCGGCTATGTCCAAGACTTCTGCAATTACGATCGACTTGATCCGCTCGTTGAGAATGTGTTCGGCCGCTACGTGAACGGCCCGCCTTTCGACGCGATTACCGCGCGCGGCTATGCGGTAGCGCTGGTCTATCCTGGCGACATCGTCCCCGATCGCGAAGCGGAAGCGCGCGCGGCCTTGGCGCGCTTTGCGCCGCCGGACACCGGCGCAGTGATGGCATGGGCTTGGACGGCATCACGCGCGCTTGACGCGCTCGCCGCCGATCCGCGCTTCGATACTGGGCGCATCGCGCTCTTCGGCTATTCGCGACACGGCAAGGCAGCACTTGTCGCGGGCGCCTTCGATCCACGCTTCAGCGCCATCGTAGCGCTACAAAGCGGACGTGGCGGCGACGCGCCGACGCGCATGTTTGAAGGCGAGAGCGTCACGCAAATCATGGCCGAGTTTCCCTTCTGGTTTTCGCCGCGCTTCGGCGCGCAAGAGCCCTCGGTCGAGCAGCATCAATTGCTCGCGCTGATCGCCCCGCGCGCCGTACTGCTGGCGCATGCAACGCGCGACGGCTGGGCGGATCCGATTGGCGCGCGCGCAACCCGCGATGCGGCGATACCCGTCTATGCGATGATGGGCGCCGAACCGCCGGCTCAGTTCATGCGCGGCGGAGGACACGGCATCCATGCGTCCGATTGGGACGCGACCTTAGATTTCCTCGACGCACGCATGCGTTAGCGCGTAGCTGTGCGCGAGGAGACCGCCGGTGCAAGACTTTCGCAAATGGGCCGTGAAGGCCGCTGAATGGGGCGTGGATTATCGCGCGCGGCTGCGCGAGCTGCCGGTGCGACCGCCCATCGAGCCGGGCGAGATCGCTGCGCGTATCGCAGCCTCGCCGCCGGAAACGCCTGAGCCGTTCGAAACGATCTTTTCGGACTTCGAACGCGACATCGTCCCCGGCATGACGCATTGGCAGCATCCGCGCTTCTTTGCGTACTTCCCCTCCAACTCCGCGCCCGCTTCGCTGATCGCCGAGCACTTGGTCAACGCGATCGGCGCGGTGTGTATGCTCTGGCAGACGTCGCCTGCAGCGACTGAGCTTGAGACGCGCGCTGTCGATTGGCTGCGCCAAGCGTTCGGGTTGCCGGATGTGTTTCAAGGCTGCATTCAAGACACCGCCTCAACGGCCACGCTCGCAGCCGTACTCGTAATGCGCGAACGCGCGCTGAATTTCGAAGGCAACACAAAGGGCCTCTCCGGCGCGCCGCGCTTGCGGATTTATTGCTCCGCCGAGGCGCACTCCTCCATTGATCGCGCGATCTGGTTTTCCGGCATCGGCCAGGACAACCTCGTCCGCATCCCAATCAAAAACGACCCGCTGCGCGGCGCCGATCCAGAGGCGCTCGATGCTTTGATCCAAGCAGACATCGAAGCCGGTTGCGTGCCTGCCGGCATCGTCGCCAATGTCGGCGCAACGGGCGTTGGCGCAACTGATCCCGTAGCGGAGATTGCCGCCGTCGCAAAAGCTCACGGGCTTTATTTGCACGTTGATGCAGCATGGGCCGGCTCGGCCATGATCTGCCCGGAGCTGCGCCACTTATGGGCGGGCGCGGAGCTTGCGGATTCCATCGTCGTGAACGCGCACAAATGGTTGGGCGCGCAGACGCATTGCAGCGTGCATTTCGTTCGCGATCCTGCGAGCTTGACGCGCACGCTCGCCGCGAAGCCAGATTATCTCCACACGTTGGGCCTCAGCGAAGTTGTAAACTACAGTGAATGGGGCGTGCCGTTGGGGCGGCAGTTCCGGGCGCTGAAACTGTGGTTCGTGCTGCGCGCCTACGGACTTGAAGGCCTGCGCACGATGATCCGAAATCACATCGCCTGGTCGCGTAAGCTGTGCGAGCAGCTGCGCGGCGCCCCGGGATTCGAGATCGTCACCGAGCCCGCCTATTCACTTTTTTCGTTCCGCTACACGCGCGGCGCTGATCTCGATCAGCTCAATTTGAAGCTTGTCGAAGCCATCAACGCCGATGGCCGCATCTATCTCACGCAAACCCGCGTCGACGGCGCGGTCGCCATCCGCTTTCAAGTCGGCCAGTTCGAATGCACCGAGTCGGACGTGATGAGCGCTTATGATGTCATCACAGAGATCGCCGCGCCACTTGAGACCTAGCCTGCAATCTCTCGGCAGGTTGCTGCGAATGTCTCCGCTACGTCGCGCGGCGGCGCGGCGAATGGCCCAGCATTCTGCGCGCCGTAATTGGCGGACACCACATCCGCATTAAGTAGACGCTCGACCAGATCGAGCGAGACTTCGCGTTCCGCCGCTACGCCTGGTCCGGCTTCCTCCAATTGCGCGACGAACACAAACGGCTCGTCATCGGCGCCGAAGGACAAACGCTCTTCGCTGCCAATCTTGGTGAAGCTCGCAACCGTGATGCGCATGCGCTCCGGCGCATACAGACAAGCCAAGTTTAGTACCGTGGCGCCGGCGCCGTCTTGCAGCGCGAGCGCAGCGCCCTCTCCGCTAGAGACCGAGGTCCATTGAAACTGCGGAACCGCTGCCGGCTCCGTAGGTGCGGGCGCTTGCGTACTCTGCCCGCATGCCGCCAGCGCGAGCGCCAGCGTTATTGCAAGTGGGCTTCGATGAACCACAGATCTTTATCCATCTGACGCGAGATGCCGGTGAACAGGTCGGCAGTGTTTTTATCGCCCGCCTCGTCCGCCGCATCGATCGCTTCACGCGTAAGCTTGCCGAACGCAGCGATGCGATCGGCGAGCGCTTGAAGATGCGCCTTTTCGTCGATCGCGTCTGTCGGGTAAGCGTCAAGCTGAGAGCCTTTCGACACGGCTTGCGAAGTTCCCGCGACCACGCCCGCCAAAGCTACCGAGCGCTCAGCGATATCGTCCGCGAACGTATCGACGCGCGCTTGAATCTGATCGAACAGCTCGTGCAGCGCGATGAAGTTCGGGCCCTTCACGTTCCAATGCGCTTGTTTCACGGCAAGACGCAGATCAATCGCGTCGATTAAGCGCGCGTTCAAGAGCGAAATCATCGCTTTGCGCGTGTTGTCTGGAAGATCATTACGGGTCTTTGGCATCGGAGCGTCCTCAATAATTCCGTATGATCCATATGGTTTCGGCGCAGCGCTTCGGCAACTCAATCATCCATAGATATAAGCCGCCGCTCGGATCGGCTTCGCCTATGTTCAAAGCGTCGCCAGCCAGTCGATGATGAGGCCAGTCGTTTCCTTTGGCCTCTCCTGCTGCACCCAGTGCCCCGCATTGGGAACCAGCTTCACGCCACGCAGATCGGAACAAACCTCGCGCATGCGCTCCTCGATCGAAGAGGCTGCGCCATCGCCAAACATCTTCAGCACCATGTCATGCTCGCCCGCGATGAACAGCGAAGGTTGATGGATGGTGCGATCCGCGACGCCGTTCATATGCGTCCAGTCGCGCTCGAAATTGCGATAGCGATTGATCGGCCCACGGAAGCCCGATTGCTCGAACTCGCCAACATAATAGTCGATGTCCGCAGGCGAGAGCCAAGCCGGGAACGGGTTCGGATCTTCCACGCCTTGCAGCATCGGCTCGCCGACCGGCTTGTCCTGCCCGCCCCAACGCCCATGGGAATCGGCCGACGCGGCGTAATAGAGCTTGCGTAAACTACCGCGCACGTCGGCTTCAAACTCAGCCTCGGCGACGCCTTCATCTTGGAAGTACGCCATGTAGAAAAACTTGCCCTGATCGGTCCACATCGCCTTGAAGATGTGATTGAGCGGCGCCGGCGGCAGCGCGTAGTACGGCACAGACAAGCCAGAGACGCCGCGCACTTTGCTCGGGTGCAGCACAGCGGTATGCCAAGCGATCGGTGCGCCCCAATCGTGACCGATCACGACAGCCGGCGCGTTCGGCGACAGCGCATCGATCACGCCCGCGACGTCAGCGGTCATGTTCGCCATCGTGTACGCATCAACATTATGCGGCTTATCGGAGCCGCCATAGCCGCGCACATCGATCGCGCACGCCGTAAACCCAGCAGCGGCAAGCGGCGCCATTTGGTGACGCCACGAATACCAGCTCTCGGGAAACCCGTGTACGAGCACAACAAGCGGCCCCTCGCCCTGCACTGCGGCGCGAACCTTTATGCCGTTCGTCTCGATGGTTTTGAATGCGTGGCTCATTCGACCAAATCCCTCGGCAAAGTCGGTTCAGTTAAGATGCGGCGATAGGCTTCCCAGCGCTCTTCCTGCGTGTCGCGGCCGCGCTCGGCGTAGGCGCGAACAAGCTCTTCGCCGCTGGAATAATTGATGATGTAGGAGCGATACGTGTCGGCAAAGCGCAGGCTTTGCTCGGCGCTCGCCCGCGACGCCAAGCGATAATGCTGCAGCAACTCGATAGCGCGCTCGCGGGTGATGTCGCCGTCGAGATATTGCGCTTGAATGGTGCGCGCAGCGCCTGCCGTCGCGCTCATCGCGTGCGAAAGTTCGTAATAGACGGGCGCGTCCTGCGGATCGAGGCCAGCGAGCGGAAAGAGCACCTCCATCTCGAACACTGTGCGCTCTTCGTCCGGGAACGCCAGTTCGACGCCGTAATTGCCGGCGCCTTCGTTCAGCGGCCCCATCGGGGAATAGAGCGGCAGGATCGAATACTCGACCCAACCGCGATCGCGATACATGCGCTCGGCATAGATGCCTTGCACGTGGTGGCCGGGATAACCTTCGTGACAGCCGTAACCGATGGCGGAGCTGATCATCAGCGGGTTCGAGGCGTTTACTTGAATGAGGCTCGTGTTGTTGCCCTGATACCAATTATAGGCGCCCCACGGCCGGTCGGTGACGAACTCGAAATCGAAGCGCTCGTTCGCGGGCAGATCGAGATGCACCGCGGTGCGGCGTCGGCATTCCGCAATAGCGGCGCGCATGACGGCGTCGGCGCGATCCTGCGGAACGACGAAACGGGTCAAATAGGCCGAAACGCGTTGAGCCAGCGGGCCCTCGCCCGGCACAAGCGAGTCCACGCGCGCGAGCGCTTCGTCATATTCACTCAGCGGACGAATATCCGGTCTCAGTGCAAAGAGGCGCTCAGCCTCCACCACGAACGGCTCGCGTACGCCTTCCATCATGTCCATGCGAAAGCGCGCTGCGGCAGTGTAGGCTGCAAGCGTTCTGGCGCGGCGGATTGTGAGATCATCAGTCGCTGCAGCTTCGACGCGCTCGAAATCCGCGTGCAAGTTCGCCGCTGCGAGTTGGAGTTCATCAATAGGGCGCGGCGCTGCCTGCGCTTCGGTTTTCCATTCAGGAGGGCCGTAATACGCGTCGATATAGCCGTCCTCGTGCGTACCGATTTCGAGCGAGAGGCGAACATAGGTTTCGGCAAGCGCGTCGAGTTGCGCCCCGGTTTGCGGCGAAGCGGACGTCGCACATGCGGCGAGCGCCAACGAAAACAGCGCGGCGGCAATGAAGCGCATCTGATCCTCCAAAATCCTTCTAGCGCATTATCGCGCGGCGCGCGCTGGCGCCGCAACATCAACGATCAGACGTTTCCGGAGCTTCATCGCCAATAACCTCGGCAGCCTCCTCGTTTAGCGCCTGCGCCTCGCGCCTTGGCACCGTGAACGGCGTCGGCTGCGGCGTCACCGTGTTGTTGCGCATAAGTCCCCGGCCCGCCTCAATGCCACCGGCGAGCTGCAGTTCGAAACGCTCAGCATCGCGATCACGAACCTCCTCAATCGTCTCGGCGATCTCGATATCTGAGAAACCCAGTTCGCGTAGTACAGCGCCCGAGAACGTCATCGACGACTCGAAAAGTTCGCGGATTTGATAATCGACGCCTGCCTGCACCAAGCGCATTGAGTGGCCGCGGTCGAACGAGCGGGCAAAGATCTTGGCGTGCGGAAACTCCGATTTCACCAGAGCCACGATGCGATCGGTTTGATCGGGTTTGTCGATGCAGACCAGGATCGCTTCCGCCGTGCCTGCGCCAGAAGCGCGAAGAACATCGAGCCGCGTGCCGTCTCCATAATAGACTTTGAACCCGAACGTCGCGGCGACTTGGATCATCTCGACGTCAGTTTCGATCAGCGAGATATCGACGCCGCGCGCCAGCAGCGATTGGCTGACGACCTGCGCAAAGCGCCCGAAGCCGATGAAGAGCACCCGCCCTTCAAGATCGCGCGCATCCTCGACGCCATCGCGTGAGATTTCTTCTGGCGACTCAAATCGACGCAGAAACAGGACAACGAGCGGCGTCAGCGCCATCGAGATAATCACGATCGCTGTCATGATCGCCGCGATCCGTGTGTCCATAACACCGACAGCGAGCGCGCCGGCGTAAAGCACGAAAGCGAACTCGCCGCCCTGCGCGAAAAGAGCAGAGCGATGGATGGCCTCACGCTGTTTAGCGCCAAAGAGGCGCGCGATCGCATATATGCCAAACGCCTTCACCGCCATGAACGCGACAACGCCCGCCGCAATCCACTGCCATTCGGCGATCACTTTTGTGATGTCGAGCGACATGCCTACGCTGATGAAAAAGAGCGCCAGTAGAATGCCGCGGAACGGCTCGACGTCGGCTTCGAGCTGGTGGCGGAAGACAGAGTCGGAGAGCAGCACGCCGGCGAGGAACGCGCCCATCGCCATGGTGAGCCCGCCCCACTGCATGAAGAGCGCAGCGCCCAGGACGACGAGCAGCGCCGCCGCCGTCATGACTTCGCGTGCGCCAGAGCGCGCGAGAAAGCCGAACAATGGATTGAGCAGATAACGACCAGCGACAAAGACAGCGCCAACCGCCACCGCTGCAATGCCGATGCTTTGCCAGAGTGGACGCGCATTCTCCGCGCTTAAGCCCATGATCGCTGCAAAGACGGTGACGAGCGCCAGCAGCGGCACGATCATCAAATCTTCGAAGAGCAGAATAGAGACGTTGCGCTGCCCCGCTTCGCTCGACGTTTCGCCGGCATCGTCCATCATTTTCATGATGACCGCCGTTGACGACAGCACGAAGCCGCTCGCGCCGATGATTGCCGCCGCCCAAGGTAAGCCGGCCATCAAGCCGACAACCGAAAGCAGTGCGGCGCACGTGATCACCTGTGCTGCGCCGAGGCCGAAAATCTCCTTGCGCAAAGCCCACAACTTCTGCGGGCGCATTTCGAGGCCAATCAGAAACAAGAACATGACGACGCCGAATTCGGCGACGTGCAATATGTTCTCGGGCTCGCCGAAGAGTTGATCGCCGAATGGCCCCCAAGGGCCAATCACGAGGCCCGCCGCGAGGTAGCCCAGCACCGAGCCCAGACTCAAGCGCCGAAACAGCGGCGCGGCCACAACAGCGGTTGCTAACAGCACCACCGCATGTTCAAGCCCCAGTCCACTGCCCGCCGCTGCTTCCGCCGCCATTACAACGCCCTCATCATTTCGTTCTGCACCAGATGGCGCCGCGTTGCACGCCTTTGAAGGGCTCGACGGGACCTCGAATCGTCTATGCTGACGGCTTCCCCGTTTCGGAGCGCGCGATGATCGAGAATACGAGACTGACAGCGCTTGTCGCTTCGCGCATCTGCCACGACATGGTCGAGCCGATGAGCGCGATCATCCAGGGTCTCGACATGATCAAGACCGGCGACGGCAAGCTTGATCCGGATGCGCTGTCCCTGCTCGATACGGGCGTCGGCAAAGCTTGGGCGAAGCTTGAGTTTTTCCGCTTCGCCATGGCCGGGGCGATGGCCGAGGGCGAGAGCGATATTGAGGAAGGCAAGGCCGTTGCGGTGAAGCTTTACTCCGTGTTGAAGCCGGAATTGGTTTGGACAGTGGGTAACGTTGCGATGCCGCGGCCGGCTGTGCGGGTGATCGTCAACTTGTTGCTGATTGCCAACGAATGCCTGCCGCGTGGGGGCACTGTTGAAGTGACGGCCGAAAAGCATGGCGACGGCGGCGAAGTCGTTATCACTGCGAAAGGACCGCGCGCGAAACTGCGTGAGGCCACCAATCTCGCGCTCAAGGGCGACGCCGGCGAACTCTCCGGCCACACCATCCAGCCGACACTGACCGCGCTTCTCGCGCTGCAGGGCGGCGTCGAGATCTCGACCCGTGAGAGCGAAGAAAAGGTCGAGTTCATCGCTCGCTCTTCGGCCTTTAAGCTCTAAACGATCT
Source organism: Hyphomonadaceae bacterium (assembly GCA_019753105.1). GTDB lineage: Bacteria > Pseudomonadota > Alphaproteobacteria > Caulobacterales > Aquidulcibacteraceae > Vitreimonas. The sequence continues at coordinate 139,812 of JAIELJ010000010.1, read as the reverse complement.
CCACACTCGTTAACACGATCATAACCTCAGTCTCAGCACTGTCGGATAGATTCCGACGGAGCTGATTCCCATGAAGCGCTGCCTTGTCGTCGACGACAGCCGCGTCATCCGCAAAGTGGCGCGCCGCATTCTCGAAGACATGCGCTTCGAGATCGAGGAAGCCGCTGACGGCCTCGAGGCGCTGCAAGCGTGCCGACGGCTTATGCCCGATGCGATCCTGCTCGATTGGACCATGCCTGTGATGAGCGGGATCGATTTTCTGCGCCAGCTTCGCCAAGAGCCCGGCGGCGACAAGCCGACTGTCGTGTTCTGTACGACGGAAAACGACGTCGAGAAGATCGCTGAGGCCCTCAAAGCCGGCGCCGACGAGTATATGATGAAGCCGTTCGACGGTGACATTCTCCATTCCAAGTTCGCCGAAGCGGGCCTCGTCTGATGCTCACTGAAGCCGAGTTCGCGCTCGTCGCAAGAGAAGTGCGCTCGCGTTCGGGCGCGGTGTTCTCGCGCGAAGTGGCGGGCCCCGCTGAGATCCGTCTCACGCCGCTCGCGCGCCGCGAGGGCTTTGCGACCGTCAACGAACTCATAGCCGCAGCGCGCATCAGACCAGATGGCGCGCTGTGGAACGCCATCACTGAAGCGCTTGCGCAGAGTGAGACGCGGTTTTTCCGCGACAAGTCACTCTATAAGACCCTCCGCGACGATCTCCTGCCTGCTGCGATCCGCAAGCGCGGACATGAGCGCGTGCGCGTTCTGTGCGCGGGTTGCTCGACCGGCCAAGAGCCTTATTCGCTCGCGATGCTCATTGAAGAGATGCGCGAGGAAGGGCTCAATCCGGCGATCGAGATTGTTGGCGCCGACTTTGCTGAGAAGCTCCTCGATAAAGCGCGCAGCGGGCTTTACACGCAGTTCGAAGTCCAGCGCGGCCTGCCGATCCGCAAACTGATCGGCCACTTCGAGAAGGCCGGCGATCTGTGGCGCATCTCCGATCGCCTCCGCGCGGCTGTGCGCTTCGAGACGCACAATCTGATGAAACACCCGAGCAGCCTCGGCCAGTTCGACATCATCATCCTCTCGCACGTGCTCAACGTCTTCGCGCCCGAGACCCGCGCCGAGATCATCAACCGCCTCACCGATGCGCTGACGCCAGACGGCGTTCTCATGCTCGGCGGCGGCGAAGTGTTGCCCGAGCAATGCGACAGCCTCGTGCAACACCAACACGTCGTGCGCCGCGCCGGCGCGGCTGCGAAGATCGCCGCGGCCTAATCCACGCGCCCCTCCAGCGTGATGCGCTTCAGATACGCCTCTTCACTCACCCCGCCCGCCGGGTGCGGGCGCAAGGGCGGCGGAGGTTCGAGATTGTTGGCGATCGCAGCGTGCAGCGTCTCGTAATAGGCATCGCGCTCCTCCTTCCAAGTCCGAAATGCGACCACCGCTTCGCAGTAAAGCTTCAAACGCCGGCGCAGTTCGGCGTTCTGCGCTTCTTCATCGCCCAACGAGTCCAGATCGATCTGCTCAATCCCATCGCGCTCAGCTTCAGCGGCGGCCAGGCGCTCGGCGACCCTGCTCCAGCGTTCGGCTTCAGCAAGCGCGCCGCGACGTGCGGCGGCGCGCGCTTGGATGATGGCGTTTTCGGTGGTTTGGATTGCTTTAGACATGCGTTCTCCTTGTTGCGCTCGCGCGCCAAAAAAGAAGAGCGGGACGCAGTGGTACGCGCCTGAACTACGCGGCTAAACGGAGCCGCACCGACGCGGACCACCGCGCCCCGTGATTGTTGTTTGGCCAGCTCCGCACAGGCAGGTGTTTCACTACCCTGGCAGGATCGCCGGCCCGCGCGCGGGGCGATGCGTTCGACACATCGCGTTCCGGTGCTTCCCCGACGATTGTTACACCGCGGGCTTCAACACTGATGGGATAACGACGCGCGTATCGGCGCCGAAGAGCCGGATCGCGCGCGCGGCGCTAAACTTGGCGACGTTCAAACACGTCCCGCACCGCACGATCACGCCAAGCGCGCCGAGTTCGAGCGCCGCTTGAATACTCCGAGGCACCACCATGTCGCTGCTCCATTCTGAGCGCGACCCCATGCGGGGGTGAGCCTTCACTCTTTTTTCAAGAGGGCCTAACCGTCGCGCGGCCTCTTTGGTCCTCGTCCACGAGAGCGACCTGGTCCGCCTCGATGCTGAAGGGGACGAGGACCGTTCTTAACCGATTTTTCCCCGTGAGGACCACGAGCGGACTTGAACTCCGCTTCTCTGCCTCGCTTGGACGAAAGCGCCAAGTGATTCCAAAGGGATTGGTGAACGACAATCGTGCCATATGGATCGAGAGTTTGACGTCCACCGTAATACCAATCAAATCGCCGCTTTCCGTCTCGCTCTACAAGGTTGCCAATCGCACCGAGCCGAAACAGGTCGTTCAGCAACTCAACCGCGCCAATTCGTTCTCTAATTTGTCGTGCGTAAGGATCGAGGCGGCAACGTTCCTCTAAGCGCGCCTTGAAACTCTCCAGAATGAAGCGAGTGAAGTAGCCATAGAAAAGCTGCTCAATGGCTTTCACTTCCTGCGTGAAGTATCTTGGAACAAGCTCTTCCGCGATCTCACTCCACATCTCTCTGCTGTATTCAGGCACCGATCCTGTAAGCACCTCAGAGGTGAACTTCGTAGAAGCAGGCGCAAGCTTCGCACACACCGTCAACCGCCGGATTATGTCACGAGGACGCATGAATGAGGCGTCCAGCAAGAAGCGCTCTACGTTTTTATTTCCCACCTGCTCGTCGAAGTATAGCGCCCATAGGTCAGCGTCTTTAGCTGCTCCGCCATACAGCGCGATCTCGGATTGACGTAGCTTCCGCTGAACTATCTGCATCAAAGGATGCTCGCGCGTCCTAGGACCTGAGTACCACTGAAGCTGAATCCCCAAGTCTCGGACTGTTCGCCCAATCTCCTCTCCTACGTGTTGTACGTCGGCGAGAACTTCTGAACGAACCGCAGCAACAAGCTGGATCGGCACTTGTTGTTGCAAAAACTTGCGGTTTAGATCAGCGACTGCAAAAAGAAGGTCGCGCACCATCCTTATGTCGCGTTTATAATTCTCCTCATCAAGCTTGAACACTTCGAGCTCGTCAAAGCACATAACAAAACGCTTTCCGGTAAAGGAAAGTCCGGCCAACCGATCTAGAGCTCGTCGCGCAAAGTCGCCAAGCGAGACCTCTCCAATTTTCTCGTCTGGCTTGATCTCTCCCTCAAACTCCGCACGGAAAAACTCCAAATTCAGACCGAGCCGCACCTTGCCTCCTCTGATCGGAGGCAACATTCCTTTCCAGCGGCTGGCGACAATGTTCTTACCCGCCAACTCATAGCCCATGAACTGGAGAAATTCGTCTCGCTGATGAGCGTCATCTCGCGAGACGATCGAAGCATCCTTATAGATTGCATCAGCGATCCGCTTCAGCGCGAATACCATCCATCCATATTTGAAATCTTGGAAAATGTCGGCGAACCCCTCCTTTTGGGAAACTACCGAGTAATCGACGGCACGTGACATCCGCATGCGATCCTCTTCCAAGATGTCACTCTTGAAGAGTACAAAATCGATCTTGTGGCCCTTTTGCGTTTTCCTTCGGCCCAGCCACCGCAAGAGAGCGGTCTTACCGGTCCCCTTAGTCCCAACTATGAATTGGATACGTCCTTCGTCGAAGCGCTCTTGGCTAAAATCTTTCGGAACTACGAACGAGTTCTCGAAGGCGTTCGCGGTCTCTCCGCTTTCCGTCAAAAGATCATTCTTTGCGTCGATTGAACCCAGGAGCAGATCCTGCAGTCGCGCCTGCCTTTGCAATGCTGCGCATCACGAATCTCGCACAAGTATGTTTTCCGTAACCGAAGCAACATTAGCTCAGACTCGCGATTTCGCCTAACCCCCCTCCATCCCCTCATCAGCCTCCTCGCGCTCCACACGCAAAGCCGTCAGCTGATTGCGCTGTCTGCGGAGCACTTGAAAGCGATAGCCGTGGAAGGCGAAGCGTTGGCCGGGGTCGGGGATGGCTTGGGCTTCGTGGATGACGAGGCCGGCGACGGTGACGGCTTCGTCGTCGGGGAGATCCCAGTTCATCATGCGGTTGAGATCGCGGATCGGCACTGTGCCGTCGACATTGACGCTGCCGTCGGGCTGCGGGCGCACGCCTTGGACGGCGATGTCGTGCTCGTCTTTGATGTCGCCGACGATCTCTTCCAAAATGTCTTCGAGCGTCACCAGGCCCATGAGCGCGCCATACTCGTCGACGACGATGGCGAAGTGTTCGCGGCGGCGCAGGAATTCGGCGAGCTGATCTTCGGCGTTCGTCTGCATCGGCGTGAACCAGGGTTCGCGCTTGATGGCGTGCACGTCGAAATTATCGCGGCCGTGCTCGGCGATGGCTTTCAAGAGATCGCGCGCGTGCAGAATGCCGACGATATTGTCCGGATCGCCCTGCCAGAGCGGCAGGCGCGTGTGCGGGGATGACATCGCCTGGGCGATGATCTCGCGCGGCGGCAGATCGATATCGAGCGACTTGATCGACTTGCGATGGATCATCACGTCGGCGACTTCGAGCTCGGAAAGATCGAGCGCGCCCAAGAGACGCTGCTTGGTCTCGGCCTCGACGCCGCCCTCTTCGGCGTGCATCTCGATCGCGCCGCCGATCTCGGCGCGCGCGGCTGTCAGCACGTCGACGCTCTCATCGACGCGCACGCCGAAGAGCTTCAAGCCATTGTTCACGATCCACTGCACCGCGCCGACAATGGGCGCCAGAAAACGCACCATCCATTGCACCGGCAGCGCCACCACGCGGGCGATCTTGTCGGCGCTGGTGATGGCGTAGGTTTTCGGGCCGACTTCGCCGAAGATCAGCAGAAGCGGCGTCAGCACGATGGTGGTGATCAGCGGCGCCAGATCGCCGTAGAGGCCGGAGAAGATGCTGGAGCTGATGGCCGAGGCCGCGACCTGCACGAGGTTCGCGCCCAAGAGCACCGCGCCGATCATGCGCTCGCGGTTTTCATTCAGCTTATTGACGCGCGCGGCTTTTTTGTCGCCCTCACGCTCCAGCGTCGCCATGCGCGCGCGCGATGCGCCGGTCAGCGCTGTCTCCGCGGCGGAGAAAAACGCGTTGAGCAGAATAAGCCCCGCGATGACGAGGGCGGCGACAATCAGTGCTGTGGTCATTTCACTTCTTGAGTTAGCAGCGCACGCACCGCGTCCGCGGGCGTGTCGTGCTCGATGAACGCAGCGCCTATGGCGCGCGCGAGGATGAAGGTGAGTTTGCCGGCTTGGGCTTTTTTGTCGGTGGCGATGAGCTGCATCAGCTGTTCAGCATCGTACGGCGCGCCGGGCAGTTTGCGCAGATCGGTGATGAAGCCCGCGCTTTCAAGATGCCGCGTGACGCGCTCGGCCTCGTGGCGGGTGCAGAGTTTGAGCTCAGCCGAAAGCTTGAAAGCAAGGCTCAAGCCCGCCGCGACCGCTTCGCCATGGAGCAGATCGGCGCTGTAGCCGCCATGCGCTTCGAGCGCATGCGCAAACGTGTGGCCGAGATTGAGCAACGCGCGCTCGCCCTGCTCGGTCTCGTCACGGGCAACAACGCCGGCTTTGAAGGCGATGGCCCAGGGGATGGCGTAGCTCAACGCGTCTGGATCGTTGGCGAGGATATGTTGCGCATTGCGCTCGCACCAGGCGAAGAAGTCGGCGTCAGCGATGAGGCCAGCTTTGACGATCTCGGCATAGCCAGCGCGACGCTCGCGGATCGGCAGCGTGGAAAGCACATCCTGATCCGCCAATACCAAGCGCGGCTGATGAATAAGGCCGACAAGGTTTTTGCCCTCCGGCGTATCGATCGCGGTTTTACCGCCAACGCTGGAATCGACTTGCGCCAGCAAGGTCGTCGGGATCTGCACGAAATCGACGCCGCGCTTCACCAGCCCCGCCGCAAGTCCCGCCAGATCGCCGATCACGCCGCCGCCAAAAGCAATGACGATGTCCTTGCGGCTGATGTTGGCGACGAGCATGCGCGTCAGCAGCGTTTCCAAGCCGGCGAAGCTCTTTGTGTGTTCGCCCGGCTCAAGCACGAAAACGTTGCGCGCATCGAGCTTTCCCAGGCCCGCCACAAGCTCGCGCAGATGCGCGTTGGCGACATTGCTATCGCTCACGATAAACACGCGCCCGCTCGGCGCGAACGGCGCGATCAGCTCGCCAGCGCGCGCCAGCAGGCCGGGGCCGGCGTGCACGTCATAGCTGCGCGCAGCGAGGCGGACGGGAATGATTTGCGTGGTCATTTCGAAAGCCGCTCACGCAGCGCGTCGATGATCGAGGCTACGGCGCTATTGTGCGGGCCGGCGCCAGATTCGATCGTGAGATCGGCTTCGGCGTAGATCGGATAGCGCTCATTGATCAAACGCTGCATCACGGCTTCGGGATCATCTTCCTTCAGCAGCGGACGATGATCGCGGCGCACGACGCGCTTCATCAGGACGTCGAGCGGCGCCTTCAGCCAAATCGAGATCGCGCGCTCCTTCATCAGCGCGCGCGTGTTCGGATCAATGAACGCGCCGCCGCCCGTGGCAAGCACGTGGACAGGGCCAGCCAGGAGCCGCGCGATGACGTTGCGCTCGCCGCGGCGAAACTCGCACTCGCCGCGCTCGCTGAAAATATCCTCGATCGAGCGGCCGGCGGCTTGGACGATGGCGTCGTCGGCATCCACGAACGGCAGCTGAAGCGCTGCGGCAAGCCGGCGGCCGATCGTCGTCTTGCCCGCCCCCATAAGGCCGACTAGCGCAATCGTGCGCGGCGGCGTGAGCCCCGACGCCCTCTGGCGCAGCTCTGCGGCGGCGTCCACGCGCTCGCCGATATCGCTGCTCTCCGGGGCCGTCACGAATCACCTCAAAAGAGCCCTTTAGGTAACAGCGTTAACCGCGGGGCCAGGTTAGAAGATTGCCACATTTTGGGGGCATTCTCGCCCGCTCGCAACGGCAGGGGCCAAATCAGGCATGTATCGACGCAGACGACGGCGCTCCTCTTCGTTCTCCCGGCGTGCGCCGCCACAATTGGGTCTGATCGCGATTGGCGCGGGTGCGGCCGTTTTCATCGCCCTTTTCGTTTACTTCATCCGCCAGTCCGACGTGCTTGCGCCTGAGCCGCAGGAAATCCGTGTCGAACTGGAAGACGCCTTCAAGGAATGAGTTTCATGCTTAACCGTAGCTTGGCGCTTGCCGCGTTTACCGCGCTCACGCCGATGGCCGCCTACGCGCAAAATGTTCCCGCGCCGGTTCAGGCGCAGGAATTACGACAACTCGACGGCTGGAGCGTGAGCGCTCTATCGCGCGCCAATGGCGCGCTGCCGGCTGATTTATGGACGCGCAGCGATCCCGATGTGCTGGCGATCGTGTTTGACCGGCTGCCGGCAGTTTACGACTCGTACGCGATGAACACGCTCGCGCGGCGCGTGCTGTTCTCCGGCGGCGATGCGCCGCGTGGCGATGGCGCGCTCGCCGTGCGCCGCCGCTTCGAAGCGCTGGGCAAAATGGGCGCAGCCGACGAACTGGCGACGATGGCGGCAGGCTCCGGCTCGGCGCTGACCGATCCGGGCGTGGCAATGTTTGCAGCGCAAGCTGAACTCGCGCGCGGCCGCCGGGCCGAAGCGTGCACGCGCGGTCGCAACGCAACGACGGGCGAAAACCCGCCGGCGTTTTTCCTGCAATTGCGGGCCTATTGCGCGGCAGTGACCGGCGATCGCGCAGCGGCCGACTTGGCGCTCGAATTGGCGCGCGCGCAAAACGCGGCGGATACGTGGGTGACTGGCGCGGTTGCTGCTGCGGGCGGTGCGCCTGGCGCACGCCCGCCGGCGGCGCGCTACAACAACTCGCTCTTCACCCAGCTTTCGATCGCGGGCCAGTTGCGCCCCGGCCCGAACCCGCTGAACGAGTCCTCGACGCTCGCGCTCGTCGCACTGGCGCGCGCCGAAAACGCGCCGCAGCCTCAACGCGCGCAAGCGGCGTGGACGGCGTTCCGTCGTGGTGCGTTGAGCGCACAAGACACACGCACAATTTTGGCGGCGACGCCTGCGGAGATCACGTCAGCGTTGCCGCCTGCTGTGATCGCCATGCGCCAAATCCAAGCGCCGCCCACGGCGGCTGGACCTGAAGCGGTGAGCGTTGTTGCGCTCGCCAATGCCACGGCGATCGCGACGGCGCTCCGCACAGCGCCGAACGCCAGTGAATTTAGCGCCGCGGCGCGCTTCTTCCAGGCCGACATCGCACGCCTGAACGCTGCGCCCGATGCAGCCGCCGCCCTGCTCTTTGCGCGCGCCGCCGTTTCGACGGGCGACGTGCAAGTCGCGCAGCGACTTGTCGCAAGCGCGCGCCAAGCCGGCGCGAATGAAGCCGCACTTGCGCCACTCGAAGCGGCCTTGGTGGCGCTGACGGGCGCGCGCGGCGAGCAAGGCACGATGGCGATGCAGCGGCGCATCGATAGCGGCGCCGCCCAAGCACGCGCGGCGGCGCGTGACGTTGCGATCCTCTCGGCGCTCGGTGCGCCGGTGAACGGCAGCGTGCAGGCGTTCCTGCTCGCAAACACGCCGCAAGGCGGCGCGCGTGCAGATAGCGGCGCGATGCTGGCGCTCTCAAGCGCAGTCGAACGTGGCGCGATCGGCGAAGGCGCGTTGCTGGCCGTTGTTGCGGCCGGCGAAGGCGGACCAGCGCGCCTGGATGCGGACTCTGTCGCCAACATCATCCGCGCGTTGCGTGGTTTGCGGCTTGAGGATGAAGCCCGCCGTGTCGCGGCTGAGGCGATCCTGGCGGGACAGCCGAGCTAGAATTTCCGCGCTGGAGATTGAAAAGCCCCAGTCCTTGGACTGGGGCTTTTTTGTTAGCTCGGCCGCGCCGAGCCTAAGTTCACGTCAGCGACCTTGTCGGCGAAGTCCTTCTTCGGATCCGAGCCGAGCAAGAGTTTCACGCCAGCGAACACGCTACTTTCGTTCAGCCAAATCTGGCCGTGGCCGGGATCGAGCCTGAGCAGCTGCAGCTTCGGATCGTCTTTGCCGCCCTCGAACCAGGCGGCGACGTAGGGGTTCCAGAGCTTTTCAATCATGCCGCGATCGTTTGAGAGCGTGATCTCGCCGTCAAAGCAGGCAAAGAGATCGTGCCCCTTCGAGACGAACTGCGTCATCACGCGCGCACTATCGCCGATGGAGCGCACGAAATCCGTATCCTTAGACGAGAATATCCAAAGCGGGCCGCTCTCTTCGTCGCCTTCGAGCTGTGCGGTCATAGGTTGCGCATGGCCGTTCGGATCATTCATCAGCCCGATCATGAGGGTGCGATCGGACTTCAGATGCTTCCAGAACTTCTCGCGAATTTCGGTTTCGGTGGTCATGTGAGCTCCTTTGTTCGCAAACGGCGCGTGACGGGGTTTGTTCCGACCCAGGGGCGCTGCTAGTGCTGATGCGATTGGGGAGAGAGACGAGGCGATGGCCGAGCGGTTCGCAATACTGACCACGGCGTCGGATTGGGCGGCGCCGCCGCGCACCGCAGGCGCGCTGACGCAAGCAGGCGCCGAAATCTGCGTCGTCTCTCCGCCGGGCGGATACGCGGCGCAGACGCGCTACAAACTGGCAGACATCGTCATGCCAATCGACGACATGTTCCGAGGTATGCCGTCGATCGCGCGTGCTCTGGCCGAGGACTTCGGCGCGTACGCGATTCTTGCCGGCGACGATCTAGCATTCGCGGCGCTTGCCAAACTCGTCGAGCGCATGGACGGCCTCCCGCTCAGCGATACGACGCGTGCGCTGGTGCTGCGATCGATGCCGCCGCTCGCCGCGGCGAAGCTGCTGGCAAGCGATTCCGCCTTTATCGTTGCCCAGCAGAACGATGAGCCTTGTCCGGCGCCGCCCTGCATCGCCAATCCTGATCTCGCGGAGGCATCAGCCTTTGTGGCGCTGCATGGGTTTCCATTGGTGGTGAAGCGAGACGGCTTTGCATCAGGCCATGGCGTCACAATTTGCCGAAGCGAAGCCGATCTGCGCGCGGCGATGGCGCGCACGACTGGCGAGGCGCGCAACGCCACCTTTGTGCTGCAGAAATTCATCGCCGGCACAGTCTATGGCGCGACGGTGTGTGGCGCGCACGGCCGCGCGCTCGCCGGCTTTAGCTTCGTGAAGCATCAATGCTCCACCGAGAACGGCGCCACCAGCGTTGCCCGCCACGATGACCGCCCGGAGATATTGCAATCATCGTTCGCGCTGTTCGAACGCTACGGCCTATTCGGCTTTTCCGGCTTCGATTACATCGTCGAGCCGTCAGGGAGAACTTACCTTATCGAGATCAATCCGAGGCTCATGCCGACAGGGCACATCACCCAATTCGGTGTCGATCTCTGCGCAACGTTTCTTTCGGCGGTACGAGGCCAGAAGCCGCCACCGCCGCCATCACGCACACACGAATATGTCGCGCTGTTTCCCAACGAATGGGCGCGCGACTCCGAAAGCCAGCATTTGAGGACGACCTTTCATGACGTGCCATGGCACGACCCTCCGCTCCTCGCGGCGATGATTGATCGGACCCTCGCGGCGCAGACGCCACTCGAGCGGACAAGCTGGACTATAAAATACTAACCCGTTTCGGCTAAGGTTCGGCCCATGAGCGATGCCGCGCTGATCGAGTCGTTTCTGGAAATGCTCTCCGCCGAACGCGGTGCGCGTGCGAACACGCTCGACGCTTATGCGCGGGATTTGGACGACGCGCGCGGCAGTGTGCGTGGCGGGCTGAAGGGCGCGGATGCGGGCGCGGTAGAGGCCTACATCGCCGACCTCGCGCGACGCGGGCTGTCGCCTGCGACGGCGCGGCGGCGGATTTCGGCGCTGCGGCAATTCTATCGCTTCTTGCTGCAAGAGAACGTGCGGGCCGACGATCCGACGTCGCGCCTCGATGCGCCCAAGCGCGCGCGCCGCTTGCCGAAGACGCTTTCGGTAGAAGAAATCGAACGGCTGATCGCGGCGGCGGAAACGCCGCGCGATACAGCGATCATCGAATTGCTCTACGGCGCGGGATTGCGGGTAAGCGAACTGGTCGCCCTCACACTGCGCGCTGCACCGAAGCCCGGCCAAGAGCACATGATCATCGAGGGCAAAGGCGGCAAAGAGCGGCTAGTCGCGCTTGGCGGCCCAGCGCTTGAAGCGCTTGCGGCGCATTTGGCTGCGCGTGAGAGTGCGTTGCCCAAGGCTGAAGCGCAACGCGAGCGCGCCGCGCGTTGGTTATTTCCCAGCGCTAGCGCCGCGGATGGCAAGCTGACGCGGCGGCGCGTGGGGCAAATCTTGGAGGCAGCGGCGGTGAAGGCCGGCATTGATCCGACGCGCGTATCGCCACACGTCTTGCGGCACGCTTTCGCGACGCATCTCGTCGAGGGCGGCGCCGACCTCCGCACGGTTCAGACGCTACTGGGTCACGCCGATATCGCGACGACGCAGATTTACACGCACGTCGCCGACAGCCGTTTGCGGGCGCTTGTCGAGACCAAGCACCCGCTGGCTAAGCGTCGGAAATAATCTAAGGGGCCCACTCAAGGCCGATCCGGACCTGCGCATCGGCTTGCGCCTCGTCGATGCCGGCGAGATAGCCGACCGATAGTGTTGCATCGCCAAGGGAAACCCCGGCGCGCGGGCCGAAATAGTGGGCGTTCTCTTCCGGTTCGCTGAAACCTTCGACACCAAATTGCCAGGTGTCATTGGCGCGCCACATGACACGCGTGCTGTAAATGTGCTCCCACTCATCGCTATCGCCGGTGACATCGCGTTCGACAGTGATGTTGAAGCGCATCGAAAATGCGCCAACGCGGCGCTCGGCGAGGAGCTTCAGCTCCAGGCTATCTTCCACATCGTCCAAACCGAACTTGTATTCAATCTGGCCACCGAACTGCACCGGCCAGTCGCTTGTCGCGGTGAACTCGAACGCATTCTCGATGCCGATCGAGCGCCATTCGAAATCTCCATCGTCCGGCTGTGACGCGCGCGCGTTGAGCTGCGCGCGCCACCAATCCGTGAAGCTATAGCTGGCCTGGGCGCGATGGGACCAATCGCCGTCGAGCGCTTCGCCATCCCAGGCCGTGCTCCGCCATTCAAGCTTGATGTCGCCTTGCGTTACGGCGGGGCTGGAGATGCCGGATGTGCCGCCTGGCTCGGCATGGGCCGCCAACGGAAATATGGCACTGGCCAAAGCCAGGGCAGACACTCTGATGCTCATTATTGCTCCCCAAGACGCCCGCCATAGCCGCTCTTAGCGGCGGCCCCCAGGACGGGCGCGGTTCTCGCTATAGCAATCATCGTCGGCTTCTTCCCGCCGAATTTCGCCGGTGCGGAGGTTAAGATGCAGTTCCCGGCACTGACCTTGGGCGTTCAGCGCCTTCACCTCGAATTCGCCGTCGTCGCGCTCAATTTCAAGCACGCGGTAGCCTTGGCTCGTCAGTCGTTGTTCGACTTGGGAAAGGCTCAAAACAGCGCCGCTCGATGGAGTGGTTTGAGCGAAGGCTGGGGCGGCGACGGCAAGCGCGGCGATGGCGGCGATTGTGCGGATCATATGATTTCCCTCATTTCCGGACGCGAAAAGCGCGCCGTTCATGCGCCATTCATCGCAGACCCTGGCTGACACGCGCTTGGCGAAGCTTGTCAGCGTGGTGTCAGCTGGGAACTGTCATAAGCGCCTCGATGATCTCGCGCCGCTCTCTCTTCATCGCCGCCGTCGCGGCCGTCGCCCTCCCCGGGGCGGTTTTGGCGCATCAGCGCCGCGGTGGCGATCACGACGATGCGCGTGAGGCTGTGGCGCGCGGTGAGGCTCTCCCGTTAAGCGAAATCCTCGCCATCGTGCGCCGCGTCGAGCCTGGCGAAGTGATCGAAGTCGAGCTTGAGCGCGACGATGGGCGCCTGGAATATGAAATCGAAGTGCTGACGCCGCGCGGTCGCGTCCGTAAAGTCACTCTGGATGCGCGCACGGGCGCCATCCTGGAGACCGAAGACGAGGATTAATGCGCGCGCTGGTGGTCGAAGACGAAGCCGACATCGCTGATGACGTTGCACGCGCACTCACCGGCGCGGGCTTCGCCGTCACGCACGCGCGCGACGGCGAGGAGGCTTGGTTCCTCGGAGACACGGAATCTTTTGACATCGTCGTGCTCGATCTGGGCTTGCCGCGCCTAGACGGGTTGAGCGTTCTCAAGCGCTGGCGCGCGAGCGCGCGCACATTCCCTGTGTTGATCCTTTCGGCGCGCGGCGCCTGGACGGAAAAGGTCGATGGCATCGACGCAGGCGCTGACGATTATCTCGCAAAGCCCTTCGAGATCGGCGAACTCATCGCGCGCGTAAAGGCGTTGGTGCGGCGCGCGGCGGGACATGCCGCGCCGATCTTGGAAGTCGGCAGTCTGCGCCTCGATACGCGGCGGTTGGAGATCAGCGTCGACGGCGCGCCGGTAAAGCTCTCGCCGCTTGAGTATCGCTTGGTCGATTATCTCGCGCACCATCGCGGGCGCGCAGTGTCAGCTGGCGAACTTGCCGAACACTTGCACGGCGATGACGCCGCCGACGCGAACGCGATCGAAGCCTTGATCGCGCGGGTGCGCCGCAAGCTCGGTTCGGACGCAATCGAGACCCGCCGCGGCTTTGGCTATCTTCTCCGCGAATGAAGACGCGCTCGCTTAGAGTGCGCCTGCTTGCCGGCGCGGCGGCTGCGATCTTCGCGGCGCTCGCGTTGGCGTGGATTGCAATGAGCTTCATGTTCGAGGCCCACATTGAGCGCAGCGTCGAAGCCAATCTCGAAAACCACGGCCGCGAACTGATTGCTGGACTAACGGCTGCGCCCGATGGAACGCTCAGCACCACGCTGGAGCCGAACGACCCTCGCTTTGCGACGCCGGCGAGCGGTTTTTATTGGCAGATCAATGCAGGCGCGCAGGTGCTTCGCTCGCGCTCGCTCTGGGACGCAACGCTGCCTCTCAATACCGCCGTTCGTGGTGAGGATTGGGCGAGTAGTGATCTCGCAGGACCATTCGAGGCTCGGATCCACCTGGTCTCGCGGCGCATCGAGATTTCCGGTGTCGCCGATCCGCTTATCGTCACGCTGGCGGAAGATCATGCGGCGGTCACAGCCGCGCGCGACGCGTTCGGCCGGGATCTTGCGATTTTCATGATTGTGCTTTGGCTCGCGCTCTCGGCTGCGGCTTGGCTGCAGGTGCATTTGGGATTGCAGCCGCTCGAAGACGTGCGGCGCGCGCTGGCTACGATGCGCGCCGGCAAACGGCTTGAGGCTGATGTCTATCCGGCGGAAGCCGCGCCGCTGGCGGAAGCGATCAACACGTACGCCGCAGCCCACGAGCGCGATTTGGAACTGGCCAAGCGGCGCGCCGCGGATTTGGCGCATTCACTGAAGACGCCGCTCGCCGCCCTCGCCGCGCAAGCCCGCCGCGCCCGTGAGGCAGGCGCAACTGACGCGGCAGACGGACTCGACCGCGCGATTGCAGCAGCCACGGCCGCGGTCGAGCGCGAATTGGTGCGGACGCGCGCCGCGTCCGTGGAAGCCAAGCCCGCGCGTGTCCGCAAAGCCGTGAGCGACCTCATCAAGGTTATCGAACGCACCGAGCACGGCGAAGCATTGGTGTTCGACAACGCCGTGGAAGATGTCGAAACGCTCGCGCCTTCTGAATTGATCATGGAGATCGCCGGCCCGCTTCTTGAGAACGCCGCGCGCCACGCCCGAACACGCGTTCGCGTGAGCGGTGATGTCGCGTCTTTGGTTATCGAAGATGATGGGCAAGGCATGAGCGAGGCCGATGCCGAAGCGGCGCTGATGCGCGGCAAGCGGCTCGATGAGAGCGATAGCGGGCATGGTCTGGGCCTCGCCATCGCCGACGAGCTGGTGCGGGGCTTTGGCGGCGCCTTGCACTTGGGACGCAGCGCGCTTGGCGGTTTACGCGTCGAGGTCCGCTGGCGCGTCTGAGCCGCGGGCGGCCAAGTTATCCTTGAAACCGCGCGCCCGCGATGCAATCTCAGCCGCATGACTGCAACGCCTCTGCCCTCGCAACCCGGCCGCTTCTCGGCGCTCATGGTTTACGTGCTCTATCTCTTGAGCATTCCAAGCTTTGCGCTTTTCGCGCTGGTTGGCGTGATCTGGGCGCTTGTTGGGCGCGACGGCGCGGGGCCGCTGGCGCGCTCGCACCTGGATGATCAGATACGGATCTGGTTTGTCGCATTTTGGTGGGCCGTCGTGCTTACGATCGCGAGCTTGTTCGGCTGGCTGCTGACGCCCATCCTGATCGGCTTTCCGATTCTTTGGATTATCGGCGTTATCGCGCTGATCGTGATGATCTGGTTCACCATAAAGTCGCTTTTCGGCTTGCTGGCGCTTCTGGACGGACGTCCGCGCTAACCCAGCGCTCCATCCCGAACTCCCCGCGCAGGTGCGACGGGCGCAATGCTTCCTCCGCGGGCTGAGCGGGCTTGCGGACGCTCCACGCGCGGGCGTAAGCACGCGGGCGCGAAGGGGCCCGCATGCCGCTGATCAAACGCAAGCACGCCACGGCGAAGGCGTATGTGCACGACTGGCTGGAACCCGATCAGCCGGGCGGCATCAATTTCTTTTCCGGTACGATCATCACGCTGGTGATCATCAGCTTGATCACGCTGGCGCTCGAAACCGAGGCGGCGCGCGGCGATACGGCACTCGATGCTTGGGTGCGTCCGCTGGTTGCGCAGATCAACTTCTTTGTCGTGTGGGTGTTCGCGGCTGAGTTCGCGCTGCGCTTCTGGTCGGAGGGCGAGAACCCGGAGCACAAGGGTGTTCTCGGGCGGCTCAAGTTTTTGATGCAGCCGGTGACGATCGCCGACGTGCTGGCCTTCCTGCCCGAGCTGATCGTGATTTTGTTTTTTCCGTCGCTCGCCGGCGGCTGGCTGGCGGCGCTGCGCGCTTTAAGGCTTTTCCGCCTGTTCAAGCTGGCGCGTTATGTGCCGGCGTTTGCTATCGTGGGCGCGGCGGTCACGCGCGCCTGGGCGCCGTTGATGGCGGCGATGTGTGTGGCGGCAGCACAGCTCTATATCGCGGCGATGATGCTCTATTTCATCGAGGGCGAAGAAAAGCCGGAGGCGTTTGGCTCGATCATACGCTCGCTTTGGTGGGCGATCGTGACGCTGACGACCGTGGGCTATGGCGACGTCTATCCGGAGACTGCGCTTGGCCGCATTGCGGCTGGTCTTGTCGCGCTGGCCGGCATCGGCATCGTGGCGATGCCGACAGGCATTTTGGCATCGGCGTTCGCAGAAGAATTCCGCGAACGCCACGAGCGCGCCAAACTGGCGCACGACGCCAAACAAAAGCGCCCCGGCAGCGAGAGCTAATGCTTCGTGCGCCGCGGCGGCGGCGCAGTGAAGTTGACGCGCCCGATCTCAGCAATGCGCCCCTCGCGCACCATCCCTTCGATCAGTTCGACACCAGAAAGCGCAAAGGCGCGGTCGCGCACGAATATCGGGCGCGAATTGCCATACCAATCGATGCAGGAGACCTCACAGGAATAGCCCGGGTTCATGCTTTCTTCGGAGTCCGAGGTCAGTTCGCCGAGTGGCGCAATGCGACCGTCGCGGCCGACGGAGAGAAAGCTCAAGTCCGAGGACTCGCTATTCCACCACCAGCGGCCAGCGCGACGCTCCACGTGCACTGTCGGCAGTCCGAACAAGCCCGCGCCGTGTTCATCGACGGATGCATTGAAGGCGTGGCTGCGATTTTCGGACTCGTAACGGCCCTCCAGCCGCACTGTGTCAGTCAGACGTGGCGTATCTTGTAGATCGAGCACGGAGATACTGAGCGCGCTGTCGTCGCGATAGCCGGTCAGCACGGCGCGGACGCCGATGCTCTCAACGCGGATCAGATTGTGCGGCGCCTCAAGGATTGCCGCCGCGCGAGGGTTAGCAGTCGGCACAGCGACAATGCGCGCAGATAGATCCGACTCGTCTTGCGGCGGATAGGACGTCCAACGTTCGCGCCCGCCATAAACGAGATGGCCTTGCGCAAACCGGTTCTCCATCGCCGCGCCGCCTGGGCTCGGCAGAAGTGTGTAGAGAGCTTGCGCCGCCGCTTGCGGGCGCGTGCTGAAGGCACTGAGCGGAGTCGCCAGAAAGCGCAGCGGCAAATCTTCCGGGCGGTCGCGGCAGTTCGGATCGGTCCAGACCGACAGCGCATAAAGCGTATCGCCGGTCGCTTCAAAGCTCATCTGATCGTAGGGGTGGCCGCGCACGAACATGGCGCGCGGGCGACCATCGCGCAGCGATATCTGAAAGAGCGCCGCTTCGCCGGCATAGCCGAAGCTGCCGGGTAGTCGCGCGTCGCAGCGCGCGCGGTCGAACTGGCTGCGGAGATAACCGTAATAGCCCGGCGCGTGCGAGAGCCACAGATAGACGTGATCGTTCGATACGTAGAACTCGCGCATGCCTGGCCCCGCAATGGCGGTGCTGCGGCAATCGAGTTCATCGCCGGCGCGCGTGCTGCCGAGCGGGCACACGGAGATCGTGTGGATCGTCGGCGATGTCGTCGCCTGAATCGGCCTGTAGATATCGCGCGCATCGAACAGCGACCGGCCGCTTGTCGCCACGGCGCGTTCCTCGCCGTCGCGCAACCAACGGCGCACGAGCGGCCAGCGCGGGCGCTCGCTCGTATCGATCTCGCTGACATCGAGCGGCGTGTAGATGACGAGATTGCCGCCGACGAGGCGCGTCGCATAGTTTTCAGTGTCGTAGTAATCGTCAGACGAGAGGTAATAGACGCTCTCACGCGTGAAGCGCCCGTCCTCGCTCAGCGAAAACACTGAGAATTCCGTGGCGTCTTCGCCGTAACTATAGCCAGTGACGACGATGCGGTTTCCGTTCACCAGCATCTCGTCATACCAGATATCGGCAGTGCTGCGCCGATAGACGTTCATGCGGTCAACGAAACGCAGATCAGCTGCCGATTGGCCGGTATCGATGGAAAACAGCCGCCCATCCTGAAGCACGATCAGATAAGGCCCGATCATCTTGACGATATCGCCTTCGTCCACGCCCGCGGTTTGGACGTTGGTGATCTGCGCGTTCGTCATGGCCTCGGCGCCGACGGACGCTATCGGGCTGGTGGTTTGAAAATCGCGCTGACGAATGCGAGAGCCTGTAACGACAATGGCTTCTTCCGCTTCTTCACCAAGGCATGCGGGATCATCCGGTGGACACTCAGGCTCAACGCTCTGTTTGCCCGCGAATGCTCCCAGCTCACGCCGCGCGTCGCGTGCGGCGGCGGCGTCTGCGACATAGCGCAAGAACTCCGCTTCACTGCTGAAGCGCGATAGTGTCGGCCACGATGGCGCCTGCGTGGCCGGACGCGGCGCGTCCGCAGTTGCACAAGCGGCAAGAAACGCCGCGCTCATAATGCCAGCTTGCCAGCGCATATGTGCCTCCCCGCCCCTGATCCCGGAGCAATGGACGCACGACTCTCGCGAAAGCGCGACGCACAGGCTTGTGATCAGCGCTCACACTCGTGTGAGCGCGTGTTCAACCGGCGCTAGCGGCGGCTCTCTAGTGGGCGCGAAAGATTGAGCCGATGGCGTTCGGCGACGCGGCCGTTCTGGAGTGACCCTTCGATCAGCTCAGTAGCCGAGAGCGCGAAGATGCGGTTGCCGATGAAGAGCGCCCGCGTGTTGCCGTACCAATCGACGCAAGAGACTTCGCAGGCATAGCTCGGATCGCGGCCATCGGGGCTAGCAGCGAGTTCGCCGGCGCTGGCGAGGCGGCCAGTTCTGTCGATGGTGAGGAAGCTCACGTCGGAGGCGCTCGAGCGATAGGGCGCGCGGTCACCCTCTTTCGCGCGCTCCACTGTCGGCAGGCCCATGACGCCGTCGCCTTCGGGGCCGACGAGTGCGTTGAAGGCGTGGCTGCGGTTCTCGGATTCAAAGCGGTTGCGCAAAAGCTCCGTCTGCGTGATGCGCGGACGGCCATCGAGCGCCAGGCGCGAAATGGAAAGTCCGGCTTGCGTGCGATAGCCGCTCAGAATGACATCGCGCCCAGCGCGCTCGAGCCGGATGACGTTATGTGGCGCATCCACAGTCACTGCGTCGCGCGGGCGATCGACTGGCACGGCGGTGACGCGCGCCGTAAGCGGCGCGCTATCGCGCGCGCCGGGTGGCGATGAGCGGCGGTTCTCACGCGCGCCATACACGACGTAGTCGCCGGTGAAGCGGACCTCATAGGCCAGACCGCCGGGGCTCGGCGTTTGGGTATAGGCGCTGCTTGCGATCTCGCGCGGGCTGGTGCTGAGCGCTGTGAACGGCGCGCTGAAATAGCTGACGTCGAGATCATCGGGCCGGGTGCGGCCACAGCTGCGGGTATTTTGGTTGAGCAGCGCGCGGAATTCGGTCGCGGTGGCGTCGAGCGCAAGTTGGCTCTGCGGCACGCCACGGGCGAACAATGCGCGCGGCGACGAGCCATCGAGCGGCACTTGGTAGAGCGTAGCCGGCAGGCTCTCGGCGGCGCCGCTGCACTCACCGAGGCTTTCATCCCATTGGTTCGGCGTCGTCCACAGATAGATGTCCGCCGTGGAGACGAAGAACTCACGCTGGCTTGGGCCGACAAACGCCGTTGTGCGGCACTCGAACTCGTCGCCCGATTGCAGATCGCCAAGCGGACAGACGCTGACGGAATGCACCATCGGCTCGCGCAGCGAGCGGATCGGCCTGTAGATGTCTTGCGCATCGAACAGCGCACGGCCACGCGTGGTTACCGCGCGCGTATCGCCATCGCGAATCCAGCGGCGCACGAGCGGATATTGCATCGGCCGGCGCGGATCGACGTTGGAAAGATCGAGCGGCGTGTAGATGACGAGATTGCCGTTGACGAGGCGCGTCGCGTAATTCTCGATGTCGTAATAGTCGTTCGAGGAAATGTAATACGTCGCTTCGCGCGTGAGTTGGCCATCGTCGCCGAGCGTCAGCACAGTGATCTCGGATGCATTCTCGCGATAGGAATAGCCGGCGACGAGGACGCGATTGCCGCTTGTGAGCAGCTCGTCATACCAGGTGTCTTGCTGGCGCGAGCGATAGACGTTGGTGCGGCTGACGAGCGCGAGCTCTGCACCATCTCCGGCGCGCGTATCTGCAACGAACAGGCGCCCGTCCTGCAGAACAATGAGATAGCGGCCGATCTGTTTGACGATGCCGCCTTCGTCGACGCCTTGCGTTTGGACGTTAGTGATTGAGGATTGCTCGCCGCTCGGGCTTGAAACCGCCGAGCCCGTGACGATGACAGGCGATGCTGGCTGCGCCGGCGCGGGCGCAGAGCCCGGCGGCGGAGGCGGAGGCGGAGGCGGTGGTGGCGGTGGTGGCGGCGGCGGCGGTACGGGTGGCGCGGTAGCATAATCGAGCACGGCGCCATCGCCGAAGCGGCCACGGCCGCCATTCAGCGCCGCGAGATCGTTCAAGTAGCGGTTGAAATCCGCTTCGTTGGCGAAGCGTTCGAGCCGATCCCAGACCGGCGGCGCAGTCACACGCGTCGGCGCGCCTGGCTCGGGTTTTGTTTGCGCCGCAGCGGATGCGGTGAGCACCAAAACGGCCGCAGCCGCCAACCAAATCTTACGCATGCCAGCATCTCCCCTTGCTGCGGAGACGCTAGCGATAATTGCGGCGTTCGTAAGAACGCCAGGCCACACAAAGGCGTCTTTAGAACGGATTGAGGCGGCGGCGCCGCGAATACGCCAGATAGCCGATATTGGCGCCGAGGCGGAAACCCACGCCAGCGCGGATCGGCGCCAAGGTGATATCGTCCCGCCGCTGATAGTTCACGCCAACGCCGCCGACGAAATAGGCCGAGCCGTCGACGCCGGGGAAGCGCTGGAAAATGTTGTCGGCGTTGCGCATGCCGTAAACGAGCGTGAACACGCGCGAAGCGTTGCCGCCGGTATCGAAACCGATCGACGGCCCTTGCCAATAAACGCGCGTAACACCGCTGCGGCCTTTGAAGCGCAAACGGCCGTCACCGTAACGCAAGCCGACGCCGATCGCGCCTGAGCCTTCGTTGCCCTCGATGTAACCGTTCGGCCGGCCGAGTTCGTCGAAGACGTGATCGATGACGGTTGCAAGACCTTCTGCACCGGCGCCGAAGAAACGCTGCGCTGCGGCCAGCACTTCGTCTTCGGAATAGGTCTGTTCGGATTGCGCGAGCGCCGTCGCTGGGACAAGCGCGCTTGCAGCGAGCCCCAGCGCCAGCGCGCGGCGGGAAAGATCGGATTTGTCGGAATCGGACATGGGCGCACCCTCCGTGAAAGCGTCAGCCTTATCTGAGCACCGCTACGGCTGAAGGCAAGATGAATGCGCCCTACTCAGCCGCCAGCGCCGACGTCGCCTGTTGTGGACCACGGATCAGACGACCGGGATGGACGCCTTGATACGCGCCATCGCGGAACGTCACTTGGCCGGACTTGATCGTGTAGGCGTAGCCTTCGGCCTTTTGAAGCAAGCGCTTGCCGTTGGCGGGCAGATCGAAGGCGAGCCATGGCTTTCCGAGCTTCAGCGCGTCCATATCGATAACGTTGATGTCGGCAAGATAGCCGGGCGCGATGAGGCCGCGATCGCTTAGGCCGTAGAGCATCGCCGTATCGCGGCATTGGCGCTTCACGGCGTTTTCGAGCGTGATGCGCGCGCCATCGCGGTCGCGCACCCAATGTTGCAGCATGAAGGTTGGCGATGCGGCGTCGCAAATGGTGCCGCAATGGGCGCCGCCGTCTGAGAGTGAGTTTACGGTGTCATCTGCGTGCTGCAGCGCTTCGAGGAAGTTCAGATTGCCGTCGGCATAATTGAGGATCGGGAAGTAGATGAAGCCCCGGCCCTCGTCGGCCATCAGCAGATCGTAAGCGTATGCTTCCGGCGACATGCCCGCAGCGACTGCGCGTGCGGCGATGGTTTCGTCCTTCGTGGGCTCGTAGTTGAAGTCCGGACCCATTTCGTATTGCAGCGTCCAACCGCCAGCGACGACCATGATAAGGCCGATGAGATCGCTCTCGGGAAACTCGTTCGGTTCGGTGAGCATGCGCTGCTTGAATGCGGGATCTTTGAGCTTCGCGTATTGCTCAGCCCACGGCAGATCGGCGATCTCTTTCCACGCCGGGCGGAAGCGGAACGGGTGCACCGTGCCGCGCCATGCCATGACGATGCCGTTTCCGCGCAGGGCGATCTGCGCGACGATGTTGGCGCCTTTCGCGTTCTCAGCGCGCATTTCGCTGATCTGCTCTTCGAGCGGCAGCTCTTTGGCGATCGATTGCAGCGCGGCGAACGTTACGGGCAGCTTCGTCTCACGCGACAGTTCGCCCATCCATTCGAACTCGTTCCACTCGCGCTTCAAGTCCGACGCCATTTCGAAAACGCCGTAGCCGACGCGGCCCATGGCGCGGCCGATGCCGATCAGTTCTTCTTTGGTCGCGGTGGTGCCAGGCACGAGTTCGCCATCGACAGACTTGTGCAGGATCGTGCGCGAGGTGGAGAAGCCGAGCGCGCCGGCGCGCAGGCCCTCCTCTACGATCTTCGACATGCGCGCGATCTCGTGCTCGGTCGGCACATTGGAACGCGCGCCGCGATCGTCCATGACGTACGCGCGCACGGCGCCGTGCGGAACGTGCGTGCCGATATCGACAGTGCGCGGCAGGCGTTCGAGTTCGTCGAGATATTCGGGGAAGGTTTCCCAATTCCAGGTCATGCCTTCGGCGAGCGCGGTGCCGGGAATGTCCTCGACGCCTTCCATCAAGCCGATCAGCCAATCATGTTTGTCGGGCTTCGCTGGCGCAAAGCCGACGCCGCAATTGCCCATGATCACTGTGGTGACGCCGTGCCAAGATGACGGCGCCATTTCCTGATCCCAGGTCGCTTGGCCATCATAGTGCGTGTGCACATCGACCCAGCCGGGCGCTACGATCTTGCCGGTTGCATCGATCTCTTCGGCGCCGGCGCCGATCTCGCCGCCGACTTTTGAGATAAGGCCGCCATCGATGGCGATGTCGCCAACAAAGCGCGGCTTGCCGCTGCCATCGACAATCGTGCCGCCGCGAATAACCAGATCATGCATGGCCGCCTCCCTATGGCGTGTGTGTTTTGAAGGGAGACTAGCAGGGATTGGAGGATCGGAAAGCCACGCTATGGGCGAGCTGACGCAACGGCCTCAAGACTACGGCGTATCACGCTGGCAGCCGCGCCGCGCCGAGCTTGGCCATGCGCCGCGCATCAGCGCGTACGCCAGCGACTAGCCACTCCACAAACGCGCGCACGAGCGGGCGCGCTAGATCGGCCGTGCGATAATGCACATAATAGGATCCCGCGTTGTATTGCGGCGTCGCGAATGGAACCACGAGATCGCGCGCTGCGGGCGTATCCCAGATAAGCGGCGCAAGGCCCAAAATTACGCCGCGCCCCTGCACCGCCGCTTCGATCGCGGACGGCACGGTGTCGAACGATAGATTGCCCGCGGGTTTCAATCCCTCCAAGTCCATCGCCTTCAACCAGTTCGGCCAGCCGCTATCGCGCGCGCTGATGTGAATGAGAGTCGCGCGCTTCAGATCCTGCGGCGCACACAAGCGCGCCGCCAATGCCGGCGCGCACAGAGGCGTTGCGGAGAGATCCATCAACTTACGCGCGCCGAGCGCGGTTTTCGGCGGCGTGGTCAGATTGCGGATTGCGACATCGACGGTATCGGAAGCGAAGTCCGCAAGACGATTGGTGGTTTCGATCTCGATGACGGCGTCCGGCCACTTGGCCTGGAAGCGCTCAAGATTGGGCACGAGCCAGACATTGGTGAAGAGCGGCAACGCGCTGATCTTGAGCCGCGGCTCATCGGCTTGCCGCGCGTTCGCGAGCGCTGTCCGCATCAGCGCAAAGCTTTGGCTCAAATCCGCGGCGAGCGATGCGCCGAGTGGAGTGAGCCGAACCGCGCGCGTGCTGCGCACGAATAGCGGCGCGCCGATCCATTGCTCCAGCAGCTTGACCTGATGGCTGACCGCCGACGGCGTGACGCCCAATTCGCCCGCCGCGTCGCGAAACGAGCTGCGCCGAGCGGCCGCTTCGAAGGCGCGCAGCGTCGCAAGAGGGGGAAGATCGGCCATGCTTATAGATGAGCCGAGTTCATCCATAACGCAAATTGCTCATGCGCCGACTGGCGTTGGGCGTCCCTACGCTGGCCGCATCGCCATCGCAGGAGCCTCGCCGCATGCCAGAGCCGTCACGACGAGCACGCCAACCTTGGCGCAGCGTTGGCTTCTGGCTTTGCGCTGCAATCGTGCTCCTGCTTGCGCGCAACGTCTTTGCTTCGGTTAGCGATCCGGCGGGCTTTGCCGCTTATCTCGGCTTGCCGCTGGCGCCGGCGGATGCGGGTTGGACAAGCATCTATGCGCTGCGCACCGGCTTCATCGCAGCACTCGTGCTCGTGCTCATGCTGCGCGGCGACTTCGTCGGCCTGACTTGGGTTGCGGCGATCGGGGTGTTGCTACCGCTGGGTGACGCGGCGCTGACCTACCAAGCAGGCGCAGGGCAAGCCACCGTGGCGCGTCACCTTGCGATCGCAGCCTATCTGCTCGTCACCGCAGCAATTCTCATTTTTGAAAGCCGCGCCCGCGCGCGTCGAGAGGCATAATCATGCGCCAGCTGACATTCCTATCTCCGGGCAAATTCGAATGGCGCGATGTCGCCGCTCCGAAGCTTGCCGCCGACACCGACGCAATTGTTGCGCCGATTGCGGTCGCACGCTGTGATCTCGATCTCTATATCGCCACCGGCTTCGTGAACTATCCAGGTCCGTTCGCGTTCGGCCACGAGACAATCGCCCGCGTTGTGGAAGCAGGCCCAGATGCGGGCGTGAACCCCGGCGATGTGGTCGTCGTGCCGTTTCAACTCTCATGCGGGCGCTGCGCATCGTGCAAACGCGGTTTCACCAATGCGTGCGAGGCGTATCCGTTTGGCGCCGCATACGGACTGAAGCCCACATCGAAGACTGAGTTTGGCGGCGCATTCTCCGATCTCATGTACGTGCCGTTCGCCGATCACATGCTGGTGCGACTGCCTGACGGCGTCGATCCGGTGCATGCGGCGAGCTTGTCCGACAATATCTCCGATGGCTGGCGCGGTGTCGCGGCGCCGCTGCGCGAGCGGCCTGGCGCCACTGTTCTCGTCGTCGGCGGCCTCGCTCAAAGCGTTGGGATTTACGCCGCTGGCGCTGCAGTGGCGCTCGGCGCAAGCCGCGTGCTCTATCTTGATGATGACGCGACCCGGCGCGACCGCGCGCACCTTCTTGGCGCCGAGGTCGCGCCGCTTGCGTTGGGTGATGGGCGAACAGCCGACGAGCAATTTGAGATCGTCGTCGAAGCCGCGGGCTACACAGATGCGCTGGCCTTCGCGGTGCATTCCTGCGCGCCCAACGGCGTGCTCACCAGCGTTGCGATCCATTTCGGCGACAAGACGCCGATGCCGCTGACCCGCGCTTACTATAAAGGCCTAAGCTTCCATACCAGCCGCGTTCATTCGCGCGCGACATTCCCAGAGGCGCTCGATTGCATCGCTTGCGGCAAGTTTCATCCCGAGCATGTCACACACCGTCGCGCCCGCTTCGAAGACGCACCCGACGCGATGACCGATCCCGGTCCGAAGATTGTCTTCGTCCGCGACTAAGCGAAGGGCGCTGCGCCATCCTCAAATCTGCCGATCGCCAGAAAGCGATCGCGGCGTTGGTGGCGCAGTTCGGTGCGCGAGAGGCCGCTAAACGCATCGAGCGACGCCGCGACTGCGGCGCCGACGCTGGCGATGGCGGCGCCCGGTTCGCGGTGCGCACCGCCGATCGGTTCTTCGATGATTGCGTCGATCACTTTGAGTGCGAGCAAATCCTGCGCCGTGATCCGCATGGAATTGGCGACTTCGCGAACGCGATCCGCTTTTGGCTCGTCGCCTTCCTTCTTCTTGTAGAGAATGGATGCAGCACCCTCGGGGCTGATGACCGAATAGATCGAGTGTTCGAGCATCAGCACTTTGTTGGCGGCAGCGATCGCGATGGCGCCGCCTGAGCCGCCCTCGCCCCCAATCACCGCCACCATCGGCACGCCGAGCGTAAGGCAGCGTTCGGTGCTGCGCGCGATCGCTTCGCCTTGGCCGCGCTCTTCTGCCCCGATGCCGGGATAAGCGCCCGCGGTGTCGATGAAGCTGACGACGGGGAGCCCGAACTTATCAGCAAGATCCATGAGGCGCACGGCTTTGCGATAGCCTTCAGGGCGCGCCATACCGAAATTGTGCTTCAGGCGCTCCTGCGTCGTGCGGCCTTTTTCGTGGCCGAGCACAACGACCGGTCGGCCCAAAAATTTGCCCGTGCCGCCGAGAATGGCGGCGTCTTCGCCGTAATTGCGGTCGCCCGACAGCTCGATGAAATCGGTGACGAGTGCTGCCACGTAATCGCGGAAGCGTGGGCGATCTTGGTGGCGCGCGACCTGCGCCTTCTGGAACGGCTCGAGCTTGGCGTAGATGGCGGCCAGCTGGCTTTCGGCTTTGGTCTTCAGGCGCGAAAGTTCGACGCCCTGCGAAATCGCGTCGGCGCCCGAAGCTTCGGCCAGGGCCTGGAGTTCGTCGATTTTGGCTTCGATCTCGGCGACCGGCTTTTCGAAATCGAGATAAGTGCGCAACACGCCTGGAATGCCCCTTCGGCCCTGTCCGGAAGCGCCGGACAATAGCTTCCCGGGGTCTTGCTTCAAGGTAAAGCGCCACCCGGAATAGCTGGATTGCGCCAGCGCGCGGGTCAGATCATGCTGCAAGTGCGAACAGAACAGGATCAAGCCACGTGACCAAGCCTACCCGCCAGTTTTACTCCCCCCTCGCCGCCGGCGCGCCCGCGCCGCTGCACGAACTGCCGGTGCGGCTGGAGCGGATGGTCCACTTCGTACCGGGGCATAATGCAAAGCTCGTCGCGCGCGTGCCGGAGATGGCGGCGCAGGTCGATGTGGTTCTGGCGAATTTGGAAGACGCGATCCCCGCTGACGCGAAAGACGCCGCGCGCGCGGGCGCCGTGACGATGGGCAAGAGCTTCGATTTCCAGAAAGCCGGCGTCGGCTTTTGGTCGCGGATCAATGCGCTGAATTCGCCTTGGCACTTGGATGATGTGAACACGCTGGTCGGCGAACTCGGCGATCGGCTCGACGTGATCATGGTGCCGAAGGTCGAGGGGCCTTGGGACATTCACTACATGGATCAGCTCTTGGCTTTGCTCGAAGCCAAGCATGGGCTGAAGAAACCGATCTTGCTGCACGCGATTTTGGAGACCGCTCAGAGTGTCGTGAATGTGGAAGCCATTGCGGGCGCGAGTCCGCGCATGCACGGCATCTGTTTAGGACCCGCCGATCTCGCAGCATCGCGCAAAATGAAGACGACGCGCGTCGGCGGCGGGCATCCTGGCTATCGCGTCCTCTCCGACACGAACGCCGACGGCGCGGCGCGTGACAGTGCACAGCAGGATCTCTGGCACTACACGTTCGCGCGCATGGTCGATGCGTGCGTGATGCATGGGCTAAAGCCGATGTACGGCCCGTTCGGTGATTTCGCTGATGAAGCCGCGTGCGAGCAGCAATTCCGTAATGCGTATCTCATGGGCTGCGTCGGCGCCTGGACGCTGCATCCATCTCAGATCGCCATCGCCAAACGCGTGTTCACGCCAGAAGTGGACGAAGTGAAGCTCGCGATGCGCATGATCGACGCAATGCCGGATGGGACGGGCGTCGCGCTCGTTGACGGCAAGATGCTCGATGACGCGACGTGGAAACAGGCGAAGGTGATTGTTGATCTGGCGCGGCTTGTTGCTGCGAAAGAGCCGGAGATGGCTGCGGCGTACGGGCTTTAGCCTCGTTGAAAACTATGCGGACATAGGATCACGCTAGCACTATGGACAAGCGCAGCTCCCTCCTACTGATCGCGCTCGGTGTTTTGACGGCCGCTCCATACATCTTCTCCATTGCAGGGCTGGCCTACCAGTTCATGCTGGTTCACAGGCTTCTCGCGGTCGGAGGCATGATCTCTGCAATCGTACTTGTCGTCTGGGGCGTTTACGGCCTCAGCCGAAACCGCTCGTGATGCTAAAGTAACGCCCGTCACACTTATGGGCGCCAAAACTCCCCACATCATCGGCATGAAACCCGCCCATGCCCTCCTGCTCGTCGTTGTCGCGCTGAGTTACTTTGCGCTTTCAGCGCTGATCGCGGCGCCGCAGCTGTTTGGGTTTGCGGTTCCCTCGTGACATTTTCGAAAGCGTGACGGCGGGCACAGAGCCTGTGCGCCGTTCGCACTAAGTCTCCAAGCGAGGGTCAGGTTCATCGGGAGGACCGAATGAAACGTTCACTTCGCGCCGCTTTGGCGGCCGTAACCATCGCGCTTCTTGGCGCCAGCGCCGCCTATGCGCAGCAAGTCCGCAGCGCTGATCAGCCGACGATCGCGCCAACTGCGCGCGGGCCTGGCGTGATTGTCGCGCGGACCATCGACTTGTTTCCGATCCCGTCTCGCATCGCCAACGGCGTTGTCTCGGTGCGCAACACCGGCACTTCTGCATCATTGCCGACTTTGGTGACGGTGAACTGCCATCGCCCCGGCCAAAACGGCGGGTGCGTCGACATTCCGGCGGCATATCTGGCGCAATATACGGACGCCGCGTATCCGAACCGGCTCGTTGTGCAGGTGCCAGCGATCCAGCCGGGGCACGTCTATAATCATAATCTGCCGTTCTGGGCGGAGATGGATTGGCCATCAGGCGAGGACTTCCAGTTCGACTATGTCGTCGATCCGGCCAACACCAACAACGAGACGAACGAAGCCAACAATACCGGCTCGCACGTCTGGGAAGCGCCGTAAGGCGTGAACCTAGCGTGATGGGGTGACAGTGCGTGGCGCGTTGCATAACGTGCCACGCATGCGCTTTATTCTCTCACTTACCGCCCTCGCCCTTCTCGCCACACCTGCGATCGCACAAGTCGCGCCGCCGACAGCGGCGGAACTCGCGCGCCTCGATCGCATCACGCGATCAACACCGATCATCGACGGTCACAACGATCTGCCATGGGCGATCCGCGATGATCACGGCAATGATCTCGCCAACGTCGATCTCAACAGCGATACGCGCCAGCTCACGCCGCCATTGCAGACCGATATCGCTCGCCTGCGCGCGGGCCGGGTCGGCGCTCAATTCTGGTCCGTCTACGTGCCGGCCTCGCTGCGCGGCGCGGCGGCGACGCAAGCGGTGAACGAACAGATCGCGCTGACGCGCCAGATCATCGCCGCGTACCCCGACACATTCGAGTTCGCACAAAGCGCCGCCGATATCGCGCGTATCCATCGCGCCGGCCGTATCGCCTCGATGCTCGGCATGGAGGGCGGCGAAGCGATTCAGAGCAATCTCGAAATCCTGCGCGAGTTTCGACGCCAGGGCGTCCTCTACATGACGCTGACGCACTCCACGACCATTGACTGGGTCGATAGCGCCACTGCAGCGCCGCAGCACGGCGGCCTCTCGCCGTTCGGCGAAGAGGTGGTCCGCGAGATGAATCGGATCGGCATGCTGGTTGATCTCAGCCACGTTTCCGCTGACGCGATGCGCGATGCGTTGCGGGTGACGCGTGCGCCGGTGATCTTCTCGCACTCGTCCGCGTTCGGCGTAACGCCGCATCCGCGCAATGTGCCTGACGATGTGTTGCAACTCGTGCGCCGCAATCGCGGTGTGGTGATGGTCAACTTCTATCCGGGCTTCACCTCGAACGAAGTTTGGCAGTGGGGCGCTGCGCGGCTTGGCGAACAAGCGCGTCTGCAAGCGCTCAATCCCGGCAATCCGGAAGCTGTGACGGCGGGCGTTGCAGCTTGGGTCGCCGCCAATCCGCGTCCGGAGATCGACGCCGGCGCCATCGCCGATCACATCGAACATATCGCGCGCATCGCAGGGCGTGGGTCGGTAGGACTCGGCGCTGACTATGACGGCGTGCCGTTCCTGCCGGTCGGCATGGAAGGCGTCGATGGCTACGCGATCCTGTTCGCCGAACTGATGCGCCGCGGCTGGGGCGATCGCGATCTGGCCGGGCTCGCGGGCGGAAACTTGCTGCGCGCGTTGCGTGAAGCCGAGCGCGTCGCGCGCTGGCGTTAAGCGTTTCTACTTGCCTTGACGCGAGCTGCATGCGGGAGTGAACGCATGCGGGTCCTGGCTTTCATTCTGGCGTTTGCGTTGGCGGCGTGCGCGACGGCGGCGCCGATCAATACACCCCTGGGCGGCTTGCGCGCCGATGTGAGTGGACGCGCGCCGGTTGGCGATGATCTGATCGTGCTGGCGCTGTCCGGCGGCGGCGCGCGGGCGGCGTCGTTTCATTTGGGCGTGTTGCAAGCGTTGCGCGATACGCCGGGGCGCGATGGACGCCCGCTCAGCGAACATATCGCGATGATCACATCCGTCTCGGGCGGCTCGGTGCTCGCGGCCTATTACGCCCAGCACGGCGATGCGGGGCTCGATGATTTCGATGCGGCGTATCTGGCGCGCGATTGGCGCGTGCGTGGGCCGGGTTCACCGTTTGGCATTGCTGGCGCGGTTCGCGGCGGCATGAACGGGCCGGCGCAACTGGCCGATTGGCTTGATGAGAACGTCTATCGCGGGGCACGCATGGGCGATCTCGGCGCCGGGCCGCGCGTCGTGCTCAACGCGACAGACATTTATAACTCGACGCCGTTCGCGTTCACGCAATTCTTCTTCGACGGCATTTGCAGCGATGTGCGGCAAGTGCGTGTCGCCGATGCTGTGGCTGCATCCATGGCTGTGCCTGTGGCGTTTCGGCCGGTGCTGATCGAGAGCTACGCGCCGCGCTGCGAAGGCCCGCCGGCTTGGACCGCGCGCGTGCTCGCGGATCGCAACGCCGGCGAGAACGCGCGCCAGGCGGCGCGGGCGTTTCAGAATTATCGCGGCGATACGCGCGCGGCGCAGCGTTTCGTGCATCTGAGCGATGGCGGTGTGGCCGATAATCTCGGGCTGTTGAGCCTGCAAGTGATGCGCGCGGGCGACGATGCGCCCTCGCCGCTGACGGCGCGCGAGGCGCTGCAGGCGCGGCGCGTGCTGTTTCTTGTGGTGAACGCCGAATATGTGCGGCCCCGCACGTTTCAGCAGGAAGGCGCGGATACGATCGGCGCCTATGAAATGATGTACTCGCCTCTCGACGTGGCGACGGACGTGGCGAAGCGCGCCTCGCTTGATGCTTGGCGCGCGGCTTTGCCGGCTTACGAGGCGGCTCTGCGCGACTGGCGCTGCGGGCAGCCTGTGAACATGCGGAGCGCAGATTGGCGCTGCGAGGATATTCATTTGAGCATGGACGTGATCACGTTCCACGACATGACGCCGGAGGAGTATGACGCGCTCTACGACGCGCCGACTCTCGTCTCGCTGCCGCGTGAGACCGTCGACGCGCTGGTGCGCGCAGGGCGCGGTGTTGTGGGTCGGAATGCGGCGTTGGCGGCGTTGCGCCCAGAAAGCAGATGACAGATTCCGCGTTCTCTGAGAGCCTCACGACGCAGGCGAAAGGAACTTACCCATGAGATTTCTGGCTCTGATCTTCGGCGCGATACTGCTCGCGAGCGCCGCGCCCGCCGCCGCTCAACAAGGCGCGACCACCACAGTCACACCCCCGTCGAGCAACCCCGCGACGCAACGCGTGCTCACGCCTGGCCGTTTCCAGCTTCCACTCGCCGAGAATCAAACCGGCGCGGTCAACAATGTTGAGGAAGACGAAGAAGAGGACGATGCGCCGTCCGTCAGCGACGCACCCGGTGCGCGCACGGCGACGCCCACCCCGGCGATCAACCCCTCGGGAAGCGTCGCACCGGTTGCACGCCCGCAATCGCGCAATCGCCTCGGCACTAATCCGAATTAGCCCCTGAGCGTCCCGCCCGTCGCTTTCACGACAGCCGTCACGATCTTCGCGCTGGCTGCTTCGATGTCAGCATCCGTCAGCGTCTTGTCACGGGGCTGCAGCGTGACTTCGATGGCGAGGCTTTTCTTGCCGGGGTTCATGCGTTCGCCGCGATAAACGTCGAACAGCGCAACATCGCTGATCAGCTGCTTATCGGCGCCGAAGGCGGCGCGGACGACGTCTTGCGCGCTCACGCCATCATCGACGACGAAGGCGAAGTCGCGTGTCAGCGGTTGCAGTTCGAGCTTTTCGAGCGGCGGCTTGGCGCGTGAACCTTTGGCGCGCGGCGCGGGCAATGCGTCGAGGAAAATCTCGAACGCGAGTGCCGGCGCTTCGACGCCGATCGCTTTCAGCGCGCGCGGATGGATCTCGCCATAGTACGCGATCACTTTCGGACCGAGCTTCAGCGCGCCGGTACGGCCGGGGCGCCAATGCGCGGGCGCGTCGCTCGCGGTTTGGAGTGATGCGACCGGCGCGCCGAGGGCTTCGAGGACGATCATCAGATCGCGCTTGACGTCGAAGATGTCCGGCTGCGGCGCCGCGCGCCAATGGCGCGGCGGGCTGGCGTGCCAGATCGCGGTGACGGTGCGCTGCTGGCCGCCCTCGTTTGTGTTGGCGTAAGCGGGGCCGGCTTCGAACAGGCGCGCATCATCGAAGCCGCGATTGGCGTTGGCTTGTGCTGCGGCGAGAAGTTGCGGCAAAGCAGTAGGGCGCATGCAATCGAGATCGGACGCGATCGGGTTGGAGACGAGCATCTCTTCGCTGCCGCCGCCGAAGGCTTGCGCTTGCGCACGCGAGCAGAAGCTCCAGGTGATCGCTTCGTAATAGCCGAGCGACGCAACCGCGCGGCGCGCCAGGCGCGTGCGGCTTTCGCCGACGCTTGCAGGCGGCGGGCGGAAGCCGGCGGCGCGCGGCGGTGCGAGCGAGGGCAATTTGTCGAAGCCTTCGATGCGCGCGACCTCTTCCACGAGATCGGCGCTGCCTTCGACGTCGCGACGCCAAGTCGGCGGCTGCACGATGATGCGCTTCGAGCTTTGGCCTTCGGCGCTTGTCTCGAAGCCCAAATCTTTCAGCACAGCGCGCACGCGCGTCGCCTTCACATCGATGCCGGCGAGTTGGCGCACGCGATCGGGATCGAAGGTGATGGCAGGTGGCGGCGCCGGCTCTTCGCCGGCGACGATGATATCGCTCGGCTCGCCGCCGCATAGATCGAGGATCATGCGCGTTGCGAGTTCGAGGCCGGGCACGACGAAGCCGGAATCGACGCCGCGCGCGAAGCGATATTGCGCGTCGGAGATGATGCCGGTGGCGCGGCCGGTGGCGTGCGTGCGTGTTGGATCGAAGTAAGCGCTTTCTACCAGCACATCGACGGTGGTTTCAGAGCAGCCACTCTCCTCGCCGCCCATGACGCCGCCGAGGCCCAGGACTTTTTCGTCATCGGCGATGACGCACATGTCGGGCATGACGTTATAGACGTTGCCATCGAGCGCCTTGAAGCTCTCGCCTTCGCGGCCGAGACGCGCGCGGACCGTGCCTTTGAGTTTGGCCGCATCATAAACGTGCAGCGGGCGCGCGCGATCGAGCGAGAGAAAGTTGGTGATGTCGACCAGCGCATTGCGCGGGCGCAAACCCACCGCGCGCAGTCGCTGTTGCAACCATGCGGGCGACGGCCCGTTCTTCACGCCGCGAATGAGGCGCCCCGCGAACATCGGGCAGGCTTGCGCGTCGTCGGTCGCGACTTTGGTTGGTGACGGGAAGCGACCGGGGATCGGAAGGATAGGCTTAGTCGTTTGCTTGCCAACGCCAGCGGCTGCGAGATCGCGCGCGATGCCGGCGACGCCCAACCAATCAGGGCGGTTCGGCGTGACTTCGATATCGACCACCGGATCGTTGAGGCCCAGCGCTTCGGCGAGCGGCGTGCCGACTTTGAGATCGGCGTCGAGTTCGAGAATGCCGTCAGCGTCGGTATCGAGCTCAAGCTCGGCGCCCGAGCAAAGCATGCCGTTCGACACCACGCCGCGCACCGGCTTCGGCTCAAGCGTGATGCCGGAGCCTGGAATGTAAGTGCCGATCGGCGCGAAGGCTGTGACGAGGCCCGCGCGCGCGTTCGGTGCGCCGCAGACGATCTCAAGATTGCCGAGTGCGGTTTCGACTTGGCAGACTTGCAGCTTGTCGGCGTTCGGGTGCTTGGCGGCGCTGATGATGCGCGCGACCGTGAAGGCCTTCAGCTTCTCGCCGGCGTTTTCGACGGATTCCACTTCGAGACCGGTCATGGTCATGGTTTCGACGATGGCGTCGATGCTCGCGTCAGTCGCGAGATGCTCTTTGAGCCAGGAGAGCGTGAATTTCATCGTCTCGACCCCGTCCGTTCACTCCGCTTCAAGCGTGCGAACAGCCATTGAATATCGCGCAATGTCGCGCCCCATTCGGCGTCTGCAAGCGCGCCCTCGCGATCGCAGAGCAATTCGCTCCACCAGCGCGCATATTGACCGAAGAAGCGGCGCAGCAGGCGTTCATCCAATGCGCCAACGCGCAGCAGCAGCGCGACCTTCTCCCAGAAGTGCACAATCGATGCGATCGCTTCGCGCCGCTCGCCTTCCGCCGCCTCATACGCCGCTGGCATCGCGCCGGAATGCTCAAGCGCCTCGTGTGCCAAAATGCGCACATGGTTGAAGAGCGGCGAGTGAAACTCGGTGTAGAGATCGAGCGTGAGACGCAAGCGTCTATCGTTGCGCGCACCCGTCCAGCGCGCGAAACCGCCGAACAGAGCGCCCAGCAGCGCCCCGGCGAAAATCAGTATGAGCTGTGTGGTGAGCGCGGGGTCCATGCTTGTCACCCCACGCCCTGCGCCAAGCCCGGCAACAGATACGGGCTAAAACCGTAATGCTTCAGCCAGCGCGTATCCGCCGCAAAGAAGTCGCGCAGGTCCGGCATGCCGTATTTCAGCATGGCGAGGCGATCGATGCCCATGCCGAAGGCGTAGCCTTGGTATTTCTCGGGATCGAGGCCGCACTGTTTCAGCACGTTGGGATGCACCATGCCGCAGCCGAGAATCTCGAGCCAATCCTCGCCCGTGCCGATCTTGATCTGACCGCCGGAGCGATCGCAGCCGACATCGACTTCCGCGCTCGGTTCGGTGAACGGGAAATGGTGCGGGCGGAAACGCAGGCGCACATCGTCGACTTCGAAATACGCTTTGATCGCCGCGATCAGCACGCTTTTGAGATCGGCCATGGTCGAGGTCTCGTCGATGACGAGGCCTTCGATCTGGTGGAACATCGGCGTGTGCGTGGCGTCTGAATCTTTGCGGAAGGTGCGGCCCATGCAGATCATGCGGATGGGCGGCTTCTGCTTCAGCATCGTGCGCACCTGCACCGGCGAGGTGTGCGTGCGCAGCACTTTGCGTTCGCCCTTCTCATCGCGGGCGTTCATGAAGAACGTGTCGTGCGTTTCGCGCGCCGGATGCTTGGGCGGGAAGTTGAGCGCGGTGAAGTTGTTGAAGTCGGTCTCGATGTCGGGGCCTTCTTCAAGCGCAAAGCCCATCTCGCCGAAGATTTGCGCGAGTTCTTCCATCACCTGTGAGACCGGATGGATCGTGCCGAGACGCGGCTTCACTGGCGGCAGCGTGACGTCCACCGCCTCAGACTGCAGCTGGCGATCAAGCTCAGCTTCGGCGAGCGCCGCTTTTTTGGTGACGATCGTCTCGGTGATCTTGTCCTTCAGGACGTTGAGCGCAGCGCCGTAGGTCTTGCGCTCATCCGGGCTCATCGAACCCAGATTCTTCATCAGCGCCGAGATCGAGCCTTGCTTGCCGAACAACTCGACGCGCAGCGCTTCGAGCGATGCTTCGTCATTGGCCGCTTCGGCGCGCGCGAGAAGATCGCGTTCGAGTGTAGGGAGGTCTGTCATAGCCGGGGGTGTCTAGCGGAGGCGTCCGCGCCGGGCAAACTGGGCGGTGGGCGCCGACGCCCGCAAACCTTGCCGGCTCCGAAACGGTCATGCTACCCCTGGTTGTAGGGAGAGATCGATGAAGCTTGCTTGGATCGTCGCCGCGAGCGTGGCGCTCTTTGGCGCTGCGCCTGCCATGGCGCAGACGGCGCCAGTAACGGGCGAGGTCGCCGCCACTGTTGAACCCGCGGCGCCGGCCACCATCCGCATTCCCGCCGGGACGTTGCTGCAGTTCGAATTCGCCGAGCTGCTGAGCTCGCGCACGAGCACGGTTGGGCAGACGTTCGCACTGCGCTTGGCGGAGCCGATCGTGATCGATGGTCAAACGATCGTTGAAGCTGGCGCCATAGGCGGTGGCGAGGTGATCGACGCCGCGCGCTCGGGGATGGGCGGACGCCAGGGCAAGCTCATCGTCTCGGGGCGTTATGTCGAGCTGCAGGGCCAGCGCGCGCGCATCCGCGGCTTGCAGGGCGTGCTCGCGGGCGAAGATAATTCACGCGAAGCCGTGAACACGATGATCCTCGTTCCGTACGTCGGCTTTCTGGGTGGGTTCATCCAAGGCGGCGAAATCGAGATTGCGGCAGGCACGCGCGCGGAAGCGCGTTTGGCTGTCGATGTGGTGCTGACGCTGCCGCAGCCTACACCTGAAAACATGGCGCCCGCCGCAAGCGAAGCGCAGGCAGAGCAATCCACGGAGGGGGAAACTCAATGAAGACTTTGCATGCAGCCTGTGCTGCGCTGCTGTTTGCGGCAATGACTGCAACGGCGGCGATCGCGCAAGACACCACCGCACCGGCGGCGCAAGCCGAACAAACACCGCCAAGCGATCCAGCTGCCGCACCGCAAGATCCGGCCGCTGCGCCGGCTGATCCGAACGCGGCGACAAGTGAAGCGTCCGCGGATGCGTCAGCACCGGCAACCGACGTCGCCGCAGCGGCGCCTGCTGAAGAGCCGCCCGGGCGGATCATCTTCTTCCGTCCCGGCCGTCTGACTGGCGGGGCTTACACGTATCACGTCGTGACGGTTGGCGAAGACGGCGACTCAACGCCTGAATCCCCGCGTGTCGGCAGCCTGCCGAACGGCCGCTTCTTCGTGTACGAGGCCCCACCGGGCATCTACAATTTCAATATTCGCGGCCCGATGGCGGTGAACCTCAATGAGGATCGCATCCGTCTCGAAGTTGAATCTGGCCAGACCTATTACATCGAACAGACTGTGCGCGTTGGCTTGCTGACGGGCGGCTTCCGCCTCGTACCATCGACACAGGAAGAGTATGAGCGCCGCCGCCTGCGCGAGTGGACGCCGCGCGTCGAAAATGAGGACAGCTCAAACTAAAACCGAGCTTTGGCGCAAACAAAAAGGGGCGAGAGCAGTGATGCTCTCGCCCCTTCGTCTTGTTCGCTTAGGCGCTTACTTCAGCGCAGCTTGAGCTTGGCTGATCAAACCCTTGAAAGCCGCCGGCTCGTTCATGGCGATATCGGCCATGACCTTGCGGTCCAGCTCGATGCCCGCCTTGGCGAGCCCGCTCATAAATCGAGAATAGGTAAGGCCCTCTTCGCGCACAGCAGCGTTGATGCGCTGGATCCAGAGCGCGCGGAATGTGCGCTTCTTGGCTTTGCGGTCGCGATAGGAATAGAGGCCGGCCTTCTCGACGGCAGCGTTTGCTGCGCGGAAGGTGTTCTTGCGGCGGCCGTAATAGCCTTTCGCTTTCTTCAAAACTTTCTTGTGGCGGGCGTGCGCGGTGACGCCCCCTTTGACGCGTGCCATGGGATTACTCCGTCAAAAAAAGGGTCAGTCGAGGCCGTACGGAATCCAGAGCTTCACGCGCTTGGCGTCTGGCTCTGCGAGTACGTCGGTGCCGCGATTTTGACGGATGTATTTTCCATTGTGGCTCGACAGGCGGTGGCGCTTGCCGGCGGCGCCGGCCTTCACTTTGCCTGACGCCGTGAGCTTGAAGCGCTTTTTGACGCCGCTCTTGGTCTTCAGTTTGGGCATTTGATCCTCGTTTGGATAAGCGCAAGGACCGAAATCCCACGCAAAAAGAACCGCCACGGCATGCCTTTTAGCCGGACTGCTCAAGAAGGCGGGGCGTGTAGCAGAGGCCCGCGCCGGGGGCAAGCCGGGCCTTAAGCCAGGACGATATCCCAGTCGAAGCCGGGCCCTTCGGTGCTGGCGGCGCCGGCGCGGACAATCAGGCGCTGGGCCGGTTCGCCCATCCGGCGCATCAGCGCGTCGATCTCGTTTTCTGGCTCGCCGGGGAAATAACTCTGGGTGGTGAGTTCGGCGCTGCCAGCGGCGAATTTCCAGTGCAGGTGAGGCGTACGCCGCCCGACGCTCGGCACATCGTAGCCGCCTGGCTTGATTGTGGTGGCGCTGAAGCCGCCATCGGCGCCGGTCTGGAGCAGCGCGTAACCTTGGAAATTGGGGTCGAGCGGCTGGGTGTTGGCGCTGTCGCCAGGGTGGGCGTAACGGCCGGCGGCGTTGGCCTGCCAAAGCTCGACACGCGCGCCGGCGATCGGCTGGCCAGCCCGGTCCAACACCCGGCCGCGCACTTGAATCATCGTCCCAAGCGCGCGCTCCGTCCGCCCGGCCAAACGGGTCAGATCGGCATCGCGCTCGATGTTAGTGTCGGGCGGAAAGAACGGCCCCTCCATCTCGGCGGGCGTCGCCGCCGCGGACGGTTCGTCAACGTCCACCCGCTGGGCGCACGCGGCGAGCGCGCCGGCGCTCAGAAAGCTCAAGGTGCGGCGGCGTGAAATCAGCATTACGGTTCTCCCCCACCACCAAGCGTGCGCCCCGATTGGAGCGCTGTCAAAGCCGTGGTTAAGTGCGCGCAGGGAGACGCGTCATGGCGAGAACGCCGCAAAATCTCGAAGAGGCCAAGCAGATCTTTCGCGAAGAGAAGGCGAAGGTCACATCCTCGATCGCAGCGATCGCGGGTTCACGCTGGCTGATGGCGATCCTGGCGACGTTCGTGATCGCGTTTGGCACGCACCTGGC
This sequence comes from Hyphomonadaceae bacterium, assembly GCA_019753105.1. GTDB lineage: Bacteria > Pseudomonadota > Alphaproteobacteria > Caulobacterales > Aquidulcibacteraceae > Vitreimonas. The sequence continues at coordinate 100,863 of JAIELJ010000010.1, read as the reverse complement.
GTTTGCGCCCACGCGCTTGCCGCCGGTTTCGATCTCAGGCGTCGGCGCGCTTGGTTTGCCGCCGATCGACTTCGGCGTTGTCGGCGAGCAAGCGGCGCAGGCGTGGGACTCGTTCCAGCAGAGCGAGGGTGCAAATCAGATGGGCGCGCGCTTCAGCGATGAAGCCAGCGCCAATCAGGATTTCGTGCCGACGCTCAACGCCATCGGCTTCGGCGCAGCGTTACTGCTGCTCATCATCAATATGTGGATCATGACTACGCGCAGGCGCTTTAGCCGAGGTTAGTCCGCGCGGCGGAAACCGAAGCGATACGGCGGACGGGGCCCAAGTTCATCGCGCGGCCATTCGGCCCACGGGCCTGGCGATGCAATCACGAACTCGACTGCGCCACGCGACGTTTCAAAGGTCTCGCCGAGCCGCAACTCGGCGTCTTGCCCTGAAACGCTGGCGCGAATGCGCATGCGCCCTTCCCACAAGCACTGCGCATTCTGCGGACAGCGGCTGTCTTCGATGATCGCGATCGGGCGCACAGTGAGGCCGTCGCCGAGATCCGCCGTCGCGCCAATCTCTGACACCACAACGCCCGGCGCGGCGAGTTCGCGATCGAGACGCGCCATGTCGGCCTGGATCAAGCGGCCGAGTTCAGTGCGCACAACGGGCGCAGGCTGCGGCGCAGGCGTTGGCGCAGGCCGGGCCGGCGGCGCGGGAGACGCGCAGGCGGCCAACAGCAAAACGAAAACAAGAAATGCGCGCATCCCAGCCCTCAATCTTTCGCGGCGATCATCTTAGCCGCGGCGAAAGCCAAAGCGATATGGCGGAATAGCCACTTCCGTCTCGGGCCAGTCGTGAAACGGATAGGGTTTGACGACTGCAAGCACGACAACACCCTGCGGCGTCGTCACCGGCTCATCGAGAATAAGATCGAGCGTTTGACCGCTCACGTCCGCGCGCAGCACGACGCGCCCCGCCCAAACGCAATCCACGTTGGCCGGGCAGCGGCTATCTTCGACGACCTCGAGCGGACGGACGAAGAGACCGTTGCCGAGATCGGCAGTTTCGTTGAGCCCTGCTGCGACCACCCCGTCAGCAGTCAGTTCCGTATCGAGCCGCACGAGATCAGCCTCGATGCGCTGGGCGAGTTCTGCGTGCGGCGGCGCAGGTTGATCAACGGGCGCGTCGGCTGGCTGCGCGCAGGCGCCGAGCATCAGAACCGAAAGCAGGAGAGAGCGCACGTAAAACAACCTTCCGCAAAGCCAACATAGCAGACGCGTCAACGCCTGAACCCATGCTGAAGCTGAGCTTATGCCGCACAAACACAAACGCGCCAGCCTTGCGGCCGGCGCGTTGAATTCGGCAGCTTCCGCCAGCGCGTTATGACGCGCGCGGCGCCATCACCATGACGACTTGGCGGCCTTCGAAGCGCGGCTCGTGCTCGACTTTGGCAATGCCGTCGAGTTCGGTGCGCATGCGATCGAGCAAATCCATGCCGAGATTAGTGTGCTGCATTTCGCGGCCACGGAAGCGCAGGGTGACCTTCACTTTGTCGCCCTCTTCAAAGAAGCGATGGATGGCCTTCATCTTCACTTCGTAATCGTGGTCGTCGATGTTCGGGCGAACCTTGATCTCTTTGAGCTCGACGCGTTTGGCTTTCTTGCGCGTCTCGGCCTTCTTCTTCTGCTCCTCGAAACGGAACTTGCCGTAATCGAGAATCTTGCAGACCGGCGGCTCGGAATTGGGGGCGACTTCAACGAGGTCGAGGCCGGCTTCACGCGCAGCATCGAGCGCCGCGGATATCGGCATCTCCCCTTGTTTTTCACCTTCGGCATCGATGAGAAGAACGCGCGGCACGCCGCGGATATCTTCATTCACGCGCGGGCCATCTTTGGATGGCGGTGGCGCGGCGTACGGACGTCTGGCTATCGGGCCTTCTCCTGTCGTTGTTGATAAGCACGGCGACGCCCACGCCTGTCAGGGCGCGGACTCACCGCTTTGTATATTGCCTGCGAAACGCCGCGTATCAAGCGGTGGCGGCCTGGCGATAAACCCCGCAATTGCGCAATTGCGCGTCCACCTGCTCGACGGGCAAATCGGCAACAGTGGTGGCGGTCAGCGCGATTGCCCCGGAGCGGCTGCGCGGGGCGGCGCGGTCCGGCTGGTTGAGCGACGACAGGAAGACAAGGCACGGGGCGCCAGCGGCTGCCGCCACGTGCATCAGATCGACATCATCCCCCACCGCAAACGAGGCCCGTTCAGCCAGGCCAACGCATTGGAAGAAATCGGGGCGGGTGACGAGGTTCTTGGCGATCGGCTCGGCCTTGGCGATCGCAGCGCCGATATTGCGCTCCTCCGAGCCGCCCAGCACGACCGGCGTCACGCCATTGCGGGCGATGCGGCGGGCGAGATCGATATACTTCTCTTCCGGCCAACGGCGGTTTGGCTCAGCATCGCCGCCGCGCGGCAGAAGCAAAACGTAATTGCCGCGAATGCCGAAATAATCCGGCTTCAAGCGCGGCGGGTCGCGCAAGACGGCGCGGATCCAAGTCAGATCCGGCGTCAGCGGCGCAGCGCCCGTATTGATACCGGCAACCGCCAGCTGGCCGGCATAGCGGTCGAGCGGATTCATGTTGGCGCGATCGGGCTCAAGGTAGGCGTAGCTCGCGCCAGACACCGGCCCAGACCATTTTGGCGGCCACGGGCGTAGGCCCTGGAAATAGTTCTTGGTGCGGCTCGAGCCTTCGAGATCGTAGACCAGATCGTACTTCGCGGCGCGGATGCGCGCGATCAGCTTGGTGATCGCCTGCGGCTCCTGCGGTTTGCCGTCGGCCTCGACAACATCGAAGTACGGGCACTGCTCGGCCAGCTCTTTTGTCGTTTCGGTCGTGAGCAATGTAATGCGCGCGCCGACATGCGCCTCGCGGATCAACTTGGCCGCCGCAAGCGCTTGAATGAACTCCGTGACGCCGCCGAGCTGGATCACCAGGATCGTGTTGGCGTCATCATCGTTCGATGCTTTGGCTTTGCGCCAGGGAATCATCTCGCCTCTCTCGTCCCTCTATAGCACGGGCTGGCCGGTGCGGTCTGGCGCGCGCTGCTTAGCTCTCTCATGCAGAACGCGTTGGTAAACCGCTAATGTGGCCGATTGCAGGGCAGTCTTTGAATAAAGCGACCGCGCCCTCGCCATGCCGTTACGTCCCATTTCAGCGCGCTTTTGAGGGCCGAGATCAATCATCCGCTCGATGGCGGCGGCAAGCGCTGCGGCGTTGCCGGGCGGTGTCAGGAAACCCGTTTCGCCTTCGCGCACGGTTTCGGTAAAGCCGCCAAGATCGGATGCTACAACGGGAACACCCATTGCTTGCGCCTCAATAGCGCCCCGCCCAAATGCTTCCGGCTCGATAACGGGAAAGACCGCGATATCGGACGCCGCAAACGCCTCAGGCATTTGGCGCAAGTGTCCGGCGAGCGCCACCGTCTCGCGCAGTCCGTGTTCCGCTATCGAAGATGTCATGTCATCGACGTAAGCTGTGCGGCCTTGCGCATCGCCGGCGAAGACGAGTTTCACAGCACCTGGCCTGCGCTTTTCGAGCATCGCGATCGCTTCGATCAGCGGCAGCTGACCTTTCCAACGCGTCAGGCGCGCCGGCGCAAACACGATGACGCGCGAGTCATTGGCTGCGACATGCCAACTCTCGCGCATCTTGGCGATGTCATCGTCGCTGATCTTGGCGCGATCGAAAGCGTCGACATCAACGCCGCGCGGAATGGTGACGACGCGCTGTGCATCGACATCGTAATTCTTCAGAACGTGCTCGCGCGTGTACTCCGAGTTGGCGATGACAACATCGCCCTTCGCCATCACCGAATTGTAGAAACGTTTCGGCGCCGAGCGCGCGTTGTAGATGCCGTGGAACGTCGTCACGAACGGCACGCCCGCCATCCGCGCAGCGATCAGCGCGCTCCATGCCGGCGCACGCGAGCGCGCATGCACGACATCGACCTTGCGCTTCTTGATGACCTGATAGAGCGCCCACGCATTGGCGAGCGCCGTGATCGGATTTTTGGTGTGAACCGGGAGCCTGATCAGGTTGCCGCCGGACGCCTCGAGGTCCGGCTCGAGGCGTCCGCCGGCGCTAGCGATCAAAGCGAGCCCCCCGGCGCGGCTGATCGCCTCCGCTATTTCAAGCGTGGTCCGCTCGACGCCGCCAGCGTTAAGCTCAGGCGTAACTTGCAGAACTGAAAGGATGTGACCTTCTTGCAATGCTTTGCTGCTGGGGATCGGGGCCGGTATCGGACTAATTCAATGAATTCATAACGAGTTTGCTCAACGCGGCCCTAACATTCATTCAACACGCGCGTGAGGGCGCCGGAATTCTGCCGGTTTTCGCTTCGGAGTAGAGCCATGCCGTTCGGCCAAATCGAGGCTTTCGCTGTTGAGGGCGCCCATCTGGCCGTCGAAAGCGCCAACGGGGCGAGCCCCACGTTCGTGTGGCTGGGCGGCTTCAAGTCAGACATGGCCGGTACGAAGGCCGAGCGGCTTGCCCGCTGGGCCGAAGCGCGCGGCCAAGGCTTTGTCCGGTTTGACTATTTTGGCCATGGGCGCTCGGAAGGCCGGTTCGAGGACGGGACCATCTCGCGCTGGCTGGGCGATACACTGGCAGTGATCGATCAGCGAACGTCTGGCCCGCTCGTGCTCGTCGGATCGTCGATGGGCGGCTGGCTGGCGCTGCTGGCGGCGCGGGCGCGGCCCGATCGGGTCGCCGGCCTCCTGCTCATCGCGCCAGCCGCGGACTTCACCGAGCGGCTGATGTGGGCGGGAATGAGCGACGCCGAGCGGGTGACGATCCTGGCTGACGGCCGGATCGAGGAGCCGTCGCAATACAGCCCCGAGCCCAACGTCATCACCCGCGCGCTGATCGAGGATGGGCGCAAGCACCTGCTGATGGACACGCCCTACCTGTTCGCCGGCCCTGTCCGCATCCTGCAAGGCGGCGCCGATCCGGACGTGCCGCTCGCGCATGTCGAGGCGCTGGCGGGCCTCATCCGGAGCCAAGACCTTACCTTCGACCTCATCCCCGACGGCGATCACCGGCTTTCGCGTCCTGACGATCTGGAGCGGCTGCTCGCACATGCGGAAGCGCTCGCCAGATGAGTGAACGGCTTGGCATGACGCCGCTGTTGGGGCATCGCTGAGCGCTGAGCTTGGGGACGCGGACGCGCCGGGGAGTGCAGCAATGACGTCGATTTTGGCCGCCTTGATCTTACCGTTTGCACTGGCGCAGGCTGATGCCGCCGCAGCCGACACGCGCTATCAACAATGCATCGCGCTGATCGAGGCGAGCCCAGAGCGCGCCTACGAAGAAGGCATGGCGTGGGCATCCGAAGGCCAGGCTGTGAACGCGTATCGCTGTGCTGCGCTGGCGCTTGTGGCGCAGAACCGTTTTGACGAAGGCGCCCGCCGCTTGGAGTCGCTGGCTTCAGCGGTGAACCCCGCGCAAGGCAATCTGCGCGCGCAGCTGCTCTCGCAAGCGGGCAATGCTTGGCTCTTGGCCCGCGAACCCGGCCAAGCGCGAAGCGCGTTTACGCGCGCCATCGCCTCGGTCGCGAGCGACGCGGAAGCCATGCCCGATCTGCTGATCGATCGCGCCCGCGCCTATGCGATGGAAGCGGATTTCCGCCGCGCCGAGGAAGATCTTTCGAGCGCGCTCGACCGGCGTGCGGATGACGCGCTGGCGCTGCGCCTGCGGGCCGCGGCGCGCATGCACCAACGCGCCTTCAACCTGGCTGAAGCCGACGCGCTCGCTGCGCTGCGCCTCTCCACGACCGAACAAGATCAAGTCGATAGCGCTCTCGTTCTCGGCCACATCCGCGAAAGCATCCGCACCGGGACGGTGGTGGAGGAACAATAATTCGGCGGCTAGCGACGGAGCTCGCCCTTACGCCCGTTTCATCTCACGTGAGGGGTCCAATCTTTGGACGGAGGCCAACGTGAAGTTGAAAGCAGTATTTATAGGCGCCGCTCTGGCGTGCATGGCGTGCGCCACACCCGCAGCGGCTTGGACGCAAATCGGCGCCCGCGAAGTGCGCGACCGCACCGATCGCGATGTCATCGTGGTTGAAGGTCCGCGCCAGTTCGAGCGCATCAAGCTCTGCGTCTATCGCAACCCGGTGCATTTTTACGATGTCGATGTGCACTTCGCTAATGGCGGCCATCAAGACATCAGCGTTCGCGAACGCATCAATCCCGGCCAATGCACGCGCGCTATCGATCTGACCGGCGCTGACCGCAACATCACGCGCGTGTCGATGGTGTACGAGGAAACCAGCTGGGGCCGCCGCCGCACCGCGACGGTCAGACTACTCGCCGAATAATCAGCCCGCCGTAATGGCGCGCAAATCCCAGCGGCTGGTGCGGATGTTATCGACGCGCCAGCCGCCATCTTCCCAAATGAGATCGTAAACAACCTCCGCCGGCGCGCCGGCATTGGTGAAATTCGCGCGCACGGTCGCGTGGCTGTTCGCGACGACTGCATCGGTGGTCACGTTGAGATTGGTGAGCTGATAGTCTTGCGCATCAATCAACGGATCGAAGTCGAGGATCGGTTCGCCCTGCGCTTGCGAGCGCGCCATCATCTCCCGCAATGACGCCAGCATCGCGGCTGACCAGGGCGCCTGCTGCTCAAGCGCCGGCAATTGCGCGCCTTCCGCGAGATAGGGATCGTAGAGCGGCTGAACCGTAGCGGCGGGATCGGGCCCGGTGGGCGCGTTTTCCGAAGCGTCATCGCCATTCGGGCGCGAGCATGCGGTGAGAGCGGCAGCGGTCAGCGCCAGTAGAATATCTCGCCTACGCATCCATCTTCTCCCCGATTCCGCGCGCGGAGACTGAAGCACGAGCGAGGGAGCGGCAACCCGCGCGGTCGCGTCAGCTTGTCACCCAGCGGACTTCTGGATCGTTGAAGTCCACCACGTCCGCCAATTCATAGACGTTGCGATAGCCGTATCCATAAAGGTTGATGAAGGTCTGGATGTTGAGCGCCAGCTGCACGCGCTTCAGGATCACGGGCTCTGCATTGTTCGAGAAATTGTTGTTGCAATAGATCAGGATGCGCACGTTTGGATCGCGCAGCGTTTGGCGCAGGCTCTGATCGGTGAAGTCGGTGAACGGCAAATTGATCGCGCCGTCGATATGGCCACGCGCGTAGGCGTCGGCGGAGCGCGCATCGAGAATGATCGTGTTCGGCTCGCGCGCCATACGCTGGAACTGAGCCAGCGAAACGAGCCGATCGTCGCGATAGCCCTCCACTTCGCCGGTCAGTCCGCGAAAGCCGGAATAGTCGATCTGAGCGCTCGCTTGTTCGGTTTTGTCTTGGGCCAGCGCCCCGCCGGCGGCGAAAGCGAAAACGCAAGCAATGGCGACTAAAGCGGCGCGCATGATGAGCTCCTCCCGAGGTCGAGGAGAGTGCGCGCGGACTATGCCGTTATTGCGGCGCGCCGTTGACGGCGTTGAGCAAGGCGGGAAGGCCAACCATGATGACGCCGCCGATCAGCAAACCCACCGGCAGACCCATAAGCGCGCCGACATAGGCATTGCCCAGCCGCTCACCCCAATCTAGGCCACGGCCCGGCAGACGGATGAGAAAGCCCAGGCCGCCGCCGATCAGGCCGCCGACGCCGCCATAATTCCAGCCGACAATGCAGAGCGCGATCATCCCGGCGAACGCGCCGATCGTGAGTACGTACCTCAGCACGTTGAACTGCTCCCACCCCGAGTCACGCGCCACCTCATGGCGGCGCGACCGCGCCAAAGCAAGCGCGGCCGGCGCCGCAGGCTCTAGACGCGCGGTTCGGCGCTGCGAAGGCCGCCATTGGGCGGTGGCGGGGCAGCAGCCTCAACCGCAGGCCGCGGTGCTGGGCGGTTGAGCGCAGCATCGCGCTGGGCGGCGGCTGAGATCAGGCCAAGCTCTTGCGGCGTCACCACGATGAGCTGGCCGGAGGCGGCGAGCGCTTCGGCGATGTTCTGACGGGTTTGCATCTCGAAGATCGCCAGCAAAGCCGCCGTCGCTGCCGGATCGCGGCCTTTGAAGGCGTCCGAGAGCTGATCGATCTGCTGTGGCCGAAGGCTGAGCACGCCTTGTGTGGCGCCTTGCGCGCGCTGCGCCGCGGCGCGGGCGATGGCTTGTTGCTGCTGCTCAGGCGTAGCGCCCGGCGGCAAGGCGATGGTCGCGGCGGAGAACTCATCGGGCTGGGTGTAGGTGAAGTTGGCGGTATGGAAGCGTACGCCAAGCGCCATGCCTGGCTCGCCCGCTTCGTCGCCCTCTTCTTCGACACGGCGCAAATGATCGATCACCGCGCGCTCAACCTCATGCAGCGCGCCGCGCAGCTCTTCGTCGTGACGCTTGCCGATCTCTGAGCGAAACGCGCTCTGGATGCGGGTTTCCAGCGCAAAGCTGAATTCTTGAATCTCATAGACGTGCTTCAGCAGAGCGCGGTTCAAACTGAACTGCACGCGCGCTTCGACGATGACTTTATGACTGTCGCTGGTGGTCGCTTCGAATGGCAGCGGCGCGCAATAGTGTGGGCGCAGATTGATGGCGCCGGTTTTCGGATCCATCAGCTTCACATTGCGCCGGCCGCCAGTTGCAGGATCGAGGCCGACAAACTCAATGTGCGGCGCGCTTGGGCCACGGACCACGGACTCTTCGTAGTCCCACAGCACCGTCTTGCCCTCGAGCGCGCGCTTAAAGCCGCGATCGTCTTGGGTCATGAAGGTGCGATCGGCGCGCGCTTCGTAGTAGCGCATCCAAATGTAGACAGCCGCCGCCAAGATGACGACGCCGACAAGCGCCGTGATTGCAATTATGAGCGCTAAGGACATGCGCTTCTCCCTACCCACGCGGGCGCGACCTTAGCGCAGACGCGGGAGAAAAGTATCCCCGGAATGGGGAAATGCGTATCAGCGGCTCTCGTCTGGCCGGTCCAAGAAAAGCGCGCAGGCTGCCAAACGCTCGTTACGAACAACGCGCGAACGCTCCGCGATCGTGGCGCTACGACGGCGCACATATGGGCCCGGATTGTCGGCGCTGTAGCGATTGGGGCTCGGCAGAACGGCGGCAAGGCGCGCCGCCTGGAGAGGCGTCAGATCAGCGGCGGAAACGCCGAAGCGTGCGCGGGCCGCCGCCTCGATGCCGAAATTGCCATCGCCCCATTCGGCGACATTCAAATAATGCTGCATGATCCGGCGCTTCGGCCACATGAACTCGATCAGCGCGGTGAAATAGGTCTCGAAGCCTTTGCGAATCCACGAGAGCGGGCCACCGCGTGCGGACGCGGGCTCCATCCAGAGGAAAAGGTTTTTCGCCGTCTGCTGACTGATCGTCGAGGCGCCACGCAGGCGGCCGCCCTGCGCGTTCGATTCCATCGCGTCTTGTATGGCTTCAATATCGAAGCCGTCATGCTCGCAAAAACGCGCGTCCTCAGCAGCGATGACAGCGCGTACGATATGGGGCGACATGCGGTTGATAGCGACCGGATAGTGCCGGATCGTCTCGCCCTCAGCGGCGCGTTGCATCATGAGAATTGTCGATGGCGCATCGAGGAAGCCGTATGCGGCAACCCACGTCACCGGCGCCAAGACGAACGCGATGAACAACACGCTGATCGTGGTGATGAGCAAGCCGTAGCGCTTGCGCCGTTTGATGCGGCCAAGATCGAGATCGAGATTGACGCGCGCATCGCGCGCGCGCTGGCGATCGCTGCGTGTCGGTTCGCGACGCGGCATTGGAATTTCTGCGTCCGCCGCTGGCGGCTCGTAAGCGCGCGCACGCGGGGGCGGCGCCGCACCTGGAACGTAGAGCGCATCGCTGCTCAGCGCATCTGGCTCGGGCGCCGGTTCCGGATCGGGCTCGGAGCCAACATAGACAACCTCAGGCGCTTCGGGCGGTTCGAGTGTTGCTTCCGGCGGGGACGCCGGTTCTTCCGGCGCATCCGATCCGACATAAACGACATCGCGCACCGGCGGCTCGGCATCCGGCGCTGCTGGCTCGGACGGCGCGCCTTCGGCGCGTTCATCTTCCGGCTTTGGCTCTTCTGGATCGTCCGGATTCATGTGTCCCATTCCTCGGCCACGCTCGCATCCTGCTCACGCGGCGCCCAGTGCGATTTGAGGCGCTGGAAGGCCGCCTCGTCAAGCAGACGCGCCAATGCCCATACAGCCATGCCGCGCACAAGCGGCAAACTATCCCCAAGCAATGCTTCGGCCGACGGCGCAAGCCTGACATCGCCGGAATTCCCAATCGCGCACAGCACGTTGCGCACGAACCGGTCGCGGCCCGTGCGCTTCACAGGCGTTCCCGCGAAGCGTTCGCGAAAGGCCGCATCGCTGAGTGCTGCGAGTTCCGAAAGCGGCGCGAGTCGCAAGGAGCCGCGCATCGCCATGCGCTGCTCGCGCGCATCGGCTGCGAATTTGTTCCAGGGGCACACAGCCAAACAATCGTCACAACCGAACACGCGGTTGCCGAGCGCGGCGCGGTAGTCGCGGGGAATCTGCGTCTTTGCTTCGATCGTGAGATACGCAAGGCACTTACGTGCATCGAGTTGATAGGGCGCGGGGAAGGCGTTGGTCGGGCAGATGTCGAGGCACGCACGGCACGAGCCGCAGTGATCCTCGTGCGCGATATCCGCCTCAATCTCTGCCGCGCTGAGAATGGCGCCGAGGAAAAGCCACGAGCCGTGCTGACGTGACACGAGATTTGTGTGCTTGCCCTGCCAACCGAGCCCAGCGCGCTCGGCCAGCGGCTTTTCCATCAACGGCGCAGTATCAACGAAGACTTTGACATCGGCGCCGCTCTCGCGCGCGAGCCATTGCGCAAGCTGCTTCAGCTTGCCCTTGATCACATCGTGATAATCACGCCGCGCCGCGTACGCGGAAACGAGGCCGCTTTGCTTTTCATTCAGCAGCGCGAGTGAGTCATCGGCCGGCGCATACGACTGCCCGACGAGAATGGCGCTCTTCGCCTGCGGCCACATGGCGGTTGGATGCGCGCGTGTATCCTGCGCGAGCCATTCCATATCGCCATGCCGGCCCTCGTCGAGGAATTCGGCCAAACGCGCGCCGTTCGGCCACGGCGCCCGCGCATCGGCGACGCCTAGCGCGTCAAAGCCGAGGGCTTCGGCCTGAGTCAGGAGGGCGTCCTTCGAGAACACGCCCCCCTATGGCGGAGTTGCAAGCGCGCCGCCAGCGCGACAAGCGGCGCGAGGTCAGGCAGCTGCGACGGATGACGTGGACTGATCGTCGCTCAATGCGTGCGCGAGGCGCGGCAGCATTTCTTTCGGGCAAATTTGCCAGAAGCGGCTGCGCGCGGACTGCCAGTTTGAGAGCAAATCGGCGGCGCGCGGCGAGCCGGTGCGTTTGGCGTGCTCTTCGATGAATGCCTTGAGCACCGCTTCCCAATGCTTCGACGCGAGGCGCTGCCAGACGATCGTATCGCCGTTCGCCCTTTTATCGAAGCGATCGCTTTCATCGTAAACGAACGCCATTCCGCCCGACATGCCGGCGCCGAAATTCTCGCCGACATCGCCGAGAACGACAGCCGTCCCGCCCGTCATGTACTCGCACGCATTGGCGCCTGCGCCTTCAACGACAGTGATCGCGCCGGAATTGCGCACCGCGAAGCGCTCGCCGGCGAGGCCGGCGGCGAAGAGTTTGCCGGCTGTCGCGCCGTAGAGGCAGGTGTTGCCGATGATCGCGCCGGTCGGTTCGCCTTGTGGCGGGCGCAGCGTGATGAGGCCGCCGGAGAGACCTTTGCCGACATAATCGTTGGCGTCGCCGGTGACATGGAGCGCGATCCCCTGCACCAGCCACGCGCCCAAGCTTTGGCCGCACGAGCCAGTGAGCTTCACGCTGAGCTGCCCCTCCGGCAGCGTGCTCTGGCCGACGCGGCGCGTAACATGTGCAGACGCACGAGCGCCGATGGCGCGCTGCGTGTTGCGCACGTCAAACTGGAGCTGTTGCTTTTCGCCGCGCTCAAAGAAGACCGGCGCTTTCTGCATGAACTCGTGATCGAGCGATTGCGGCGGCTCGTTGCGGCCGAGTTGCGTGCAGTACGGCGGATACGGGCTATCAACGCGCACCAAGAGCGGGTTGAGATCGAGATCGTCCAAATGCTCGGCGCCGCGGCTGATCTGTTCGATGAGATCGGTGCGGCCGATGATGTCTTCGAGGCGACGGAAGCCGATCTGCGCGAGGATTTCACGCACTTCCTCGGCGATGAAGCTCATCAGGTTCACGACTTTGTCGGGCGTGCCGGTGAACTTCTTCCGCAGCGCCTCGTCTTGCGTGCAGACGCCGACGGGGCACGTGTTGGAATGGCACTGTCGCACCATGAGACAGCCCATCGCCACGAGCGCCGCTGTGCCGATGCCGAACTCTTCGGCGCCAAGAATAGCGGCGACGACGACGTCACGGCCGGTGCGGATGCCGCCATCGGTGCGCAGGCGCACGCGGTGACGGAGGTTATTCAGCATCAGCATCTGATGCGCTTCCGCGAGTCCCATCTCCCACGGGATGCCTGCGTATTTGATTGACGTTTGCGGGCTGGCGCCCGTCCCGCCAACGTGGCCAGAGATCAGGATCGTATCCGCGCCCGCCTTCGCAACGCCAGCGGCGACAGCGCCGATCCCCGATTGCGCGACGAGCTTCACGCACACGCGCGCGACAGGATTGATCTGCTTCAGATCATAGATGAGCTGTGCCAGATCTTCGATCGAGTAGATATCGTGATGCGGCGGCGGGCTGATGAGCGAGACGCCGGGCGTGGCGTGGCGCAAACGCGCGATCAGCTCAGTGACTTTAAAGCCAGGCAGCTGTCCGCCCTCGCCAGGCTTCGCGCCTTGCGCGACCTTTATTTCGATTTCGCGGCACTGGTTCAGATATTCCGCCGTGACGCCGAAACGGCCTGAGGCGACTTGCTTCACGGCGGAGTTCTCGTCGTCGCCGTTCGGGTGCGGCGTGTAGCGCGCAGGATCTTCGCCGCCCTCGCCCGAGACGCTGCGTGCGCCGATGCGGTTCATGGCGATGTTGAGCGCGCCGTGCGCTTCGGGGCTAAGCGCCCCCATGCTCATGCCGGGCGTGAGGAAGCGTTTGCGAATGTCGGTGACGCTTTCAACTTCCGAGATCGGAGTCGGGCGCAGCTTTTCTTCGCGAACTTCGAGCAGGTCGCGCAGTTGAATCGGCTGGCTCAAGCGCCGCTCGCGGATGACGTCGGAATATTTGCGATAGGCTTTGTAATCGCCGGTGTCGCACGCCGCCTGCAATTGATGGATCGATTGCGCTTCGAGCGCATGGCGTTCGCCGGACGCGCGATAGCGATACTGGCCGCCGAGTGGTAGCGCCGTCAGCGTCTCGTCGTAGGCGCGCTGGTGCTGATCGACGGCTTCAAACGCGATGCCGGATAGGCCAATGCCGGAGATGCGGCTGACGAGGCCCGGGAAGAACTCGTCAACCAGGGCGCGCGAAAGCCCGATGGCTTCAAAGTTCAAGCCACCGCGATAGGACGAGATCACCGAGATGCCCATCTTCGAGATGATCTTCAGTAAGCCCGCTTCGAGTGCCGTGCGATAGTTCGCACACGCCTGTTCACGCGAGAGATCGCCGGTGAGGCCACGCGAGGCGCGATCGGCGATGGTGTCGAGCGCGAGATACGGGTTCACGGTTGTGGCGCCGCTGCCAATAAGTACTGCGGCGTAATGCGGATCGAGGCACTCAGCGCTGCGGACGCTGATCGAGCAGAATGTACGCAAGCCCTTCTTCGTCAGATGCGAGTGCACACCGCTCGTGACCAAGATCATCGGGCAGGCAATGCGATCCGGACCTTGGTTTTCGTCTGACAGCACCACGTGGCTACGCTGATTGAAGCGCACAGCCTGCTCTGCTTCAGCACGGATGCGCTCGAGCGCCTTGCGCAGCGCTGCGCCTTCATCTTCGCCCGGCGCTGGCGCCGGGAATGTGCAATCGATGCGGGCAACATCATCGCGCATCTCGCGCATCATGCGCGCGAACATGCCGTTGGTGAGGATCGGACTTGCGAGCACATAGACGCGCGCTTGCGCTTCATCTTGCGCGAGAATGTTGCCAAGGTTTTTGAACCGCGTGGTCAGCGTCATCACCCGGCCTTCGCGCAGCGGATCGATCGGGGGATTGGTGACTTGGCTGAAGTTCTGGCGGAAATAATGCGAGAGCGGACGCGTCTGTTCGCTGAGCACCGCAAGCGGCGCGTCATCGCCCATCGAGCCGATGGCTTCTTTGCCGTCTTCCAACATCGGCTGGAGTAGAAGCTCGACATCCTCCATCGTGTAGCCGGCGGCGGCTTGGCGTTGGAGCAGCTCAGCACGATCAGAATAGAGTCGTGGTTCCTCACCCTTCAGCTTCTTATCAAGGTCGACGATGTTTTCGAGCCAAGCGCTGTAAGGGTGTTGCGCCGCCAGTGCATCGACCAGTTCTTCGTGATGATAGAGCCGGCCCTCGCGTATATCGACAGCGATCATCTGCCCTGCGCCGATGCGACCGCGTTCGAGAATTGATTTGCCGTCGAGCGGGCACATGCCGGTTTCAGAGCCGACAGCGAGCAAGCCGTCTCCCGTCAGCGCGTAGCGCAGCGGACGCAACCCGTTGCGGTCGAGGCCAGCAACGGCCCAACGGCCATCGAACATAGCGAGCGCCGCGGGCCCATCCCACGGCTCCATCACCGCGTTGCAATAGGCGTAGAGCGCCCTGTGCTCGGGTTTCATCGTGTTCGACTTCGCCCACGCTTCCGGCACGAGCAGAGACTTTGTCATCGGCGCGTCGCGCCCTGCGCGAACGAGCACTTCGAAGACGTTATCGAGCGCGGCAGAATCCGAACCGCTCGGCTGGATGATCGGTTTTACGTCATCGTCCGCATCGCCGAACGCTTCGGACGCCATGCGGATTTCGTGGCTCTTCATCCAATTGATGTTGCCCTTCAGCGTGTTGATCTCGCCATTGTGCGCGAGCATGCGGAAGGGTTGTGCCAAGCGCCATTGCGGGAAGGTGTTGGTGGAATAGCGCTGGTGATAGATTGCGACGCTTGAGACGAAGCGCTCATCGCGCAGATCGGGATAGAAAGAGTCGATCTGCTGGGCGAGGAACATGCCCTTGTAAACAAGACGCTTGGCTGAGAGCGAGCAGACGTAAAGCTCGGTGACGTTTTCCGCCAGCGCGCGCTTTTCGATGCGCCGGCGGCAGATGTAGAGATCGCGATCGACGATCTCGCTGGGGCGGCCTTGCGGATCGTAGAGCAGAACTTGCTCGATCTCAGGGCGCGTTGCGTTCGCCTTTTCGCCGATCTGGTTGATGTTCACCGGCACTTGGCGCCAGCCATAGAGTGTGAACCCGGCGCGAATGATCTCGCTCTCAACGATGACGCGCGCACGCTCCTGCGCGCCAAGATCGAGACGCGGCAGGAAGATTTGGCCGACGAAGATCGGGCGGTCTTTCACGTCGTGACCAGTGCGCGCCACAGCTTCACGCAAGAAATCCTGCGGCGCTTCGACGAGAATGCCCGCGCCGTCGCCGGTCTTGCCGTCAGCGTCGACGGCGCCGCGATGCCAAACGGCTTTCAGCGCGGCGATCGCGAGTGTGACCACTTCGCGGCGCGGTTTGCCGTCAATGGCGACGACGAGGCCGACGCCGCACGCGTCGCGTTCGTGTTCGGGAAGATAGAGCCCCTCGCGCTCAAGCCGCGCGCGTTCGCGCTCATAGCGCGCGACGGACTCGTATCCGTCCGAGTGAGTCATGACGCCGCCTCGGCATTCGGACTTTCGAGCGCAGCCGCTTCGTGCGGATAGGTCTTGAACTCAATGTGATTGCCGCTGGGGTCCGCAATCATGAACTTGGATTGTTCGTTGGGCGCGCCCGGGTTGTCCGTCTGTACAGGGCGCACGAAAGTGACGTTTGCTGCCTCGCAACGTACGCGAAAATCGTTCCACGCGTCTGCGCCGAGCACGGCGCCGAAATGGCGATGTCCCTGCCCGTCTAGCGGCAGCAAGGCTTCAGGCGCCTCGTGCAGCGTGACTTGGGCGCCAAACAGCCAAACATCGATCCAGCGGTCACGCCGGCGTCCTACTCGTGCGCCCAGCACATCAACGTAGAAGTTCTCCGATGCGCTCAAGTCCGCGACCGGTAACGACAGATGCAAGGTTGCGCTCATTCCGCAGCCACCTTCGCTTGTGCCTGAATCCAAGCGTGCATCGCGTCCGCTGCATCGCGCCCTTCGCGGATGGCCCAGACGACGAGCGATGCGCCACGCACGATATCGCCGGCGGCGTACACGCCGGCTTGGTTCGTAGCGTACGTGAACGGATCAGCTTTCAGTGTGCCCCAACGCGTAGTTTCAGCCCAGGCGCTGACATCTTCTGCGTCGAAGCCGAGCGCTGCAATGATCAGGTCACCTGGCACCTCGTAGTTCTCCGACGTCTCCTCTGGCGATTGCCGCCCACTCGCATCCGGCGCGCCCAGGCGCATGCGTACGGCTTTCACTGCCGGCGTCTTGCCACCGCGCACGGACTTCGGCGCGGCGAGCCAATCGAAATCTACGCCCTCTTCTTCCGCGTGGCTCACTTCACGTTGCGATCCCGGCATGTTGGCGCGGTCGCGGCGATAGAGGCAGGTGACGCTTTCCGCGCCCTGACGCCGTGCCGTGCGTACACAATCCATCGCGGTATCGCCGCCACCGATGACGACGACGCGACGGCCTTTGGCGTTGAGCTTGCCGCTCGTGAACTCTGGCACGTCATCGCCTAGACCAACGCGGTTTGCGGCGATCAGAAAATCGAGCGCCGGCACGACGCCGCGTTCGTTGGGGGCGTTGAGCGGCTTGGCCTTGTAAACGCCTGTCGCGATCAGCACCGCGTCATGCTTGGCGCGCAGATCATCGAAGCTGATGTCTTGGCCGACATTGCAGTTGAGCACGAACTTTACGCCGCCATCGATCAGACGCTGCGTGCGACGTTCGACAACGTCCTTCTCAAGTTTGAAGTTCGGAATGCCATAGATGAGCAGCCCGCCGACGCGATCGTGGCGATCATAGACAGTCACCTGATAGCCGCGCTGGCGCATGCGCTCCGCAGCGGCGAGACCAGCGGGGCCGGCGCCGATGATGCCGATGGTTTCGCTGCGCTCGGCGCGCGGTCGGATGGGTTCGACCCAGCCTTGCTTCCAAGCGGTTTCAGTCAGGTACTTTTCGACAGCGCCGATGGTGACGCTGCCATGCCCGCTCTGCTCGATCACACAGGCGCCTTCGCAAAGACGATCCTGCGGGCAGATGCGGCCGCAGATCTCGGGCATGGAGTTGGTTGAAGCCGAGAGCCGGTAGGCGTCCTCAAGCCGGCCTTCAGCCGTGAGCTTCAGCCAATCGGGGATGTTGTTCTGCAGCGGGCAGTGCGTTTGACAGAACGGCACACCGCATTGCGCGCAACGCGCGGCCTGATCGGCGGCTTTTTGGGCAATGAATTCGCGATGTATTTCATGGAAATCTGCCGCCCGCTCCTCAGGCGGACGCTTATCGGGCCATTTTTGCCCGACAGACACGAATTTCTGCATGCGTTCGGCCACGAACGCCCTCCAAATGGCGCGACAATGGGAGATTATTTCCCTTCGCCTAGATTCTTCGCAGTTGCAAGAGAACTCAAGGGCAAGCACAGCTAAACAGCCGAAATGCCGCTTCCCGGAGCGCGCGACGCACTCCAAGGTCCGGCCCCGCACAACTAGGGGGCAGCTGCTTGGACATCCTCGATCTCTTGCGCGCAGCGCTGCTGGGCATCCTGCAGGGTTTGACGGAGTTTCTCCCTGTCTCCTCCACCGGCCATTTGCTGATCATCGGGCGCGCCATCGGCTACGACGATCCGGGCGGCGTGTTCACGGTGATGATCCAGCTAGGCTCGATCCTGGCGATCATGTGGCTCTACCGGCAGCGCATCTGGGACGTGATCACCGGCCTGCCGACAAAGCCAGAAGCGCGGCGCTTTGCGCTGATGTTGTTCTTCGCGTTTCTGCCGGCGGCAATCATCGGCCTGCTCGCGAACTCATATGTTCGCAATGAGCTCTACATCCGTCTCGATATCATCGCGATCGCGCTCATTCTTGGCGGCTTTGCAATGTTGGCGCTTGAGAAATGGCCGCCGAAAGTCGAGGTGCAAGACGCGGCCGAGACGCCGATCTGGCGTGCGATTGGCGTTGGCGTGTTTCAAACTCTAGCGCTTATCCCTGGTGTTTCACGCTCGGGCGCTACGATTTTTGGCGGCTTGGCTTTGGGCCTCGATCGTCGCGCGGCGGCGGAGTTTTCGTTCTTCCTCGCGATGCCGACGATGGTCGCGGCATTCATTCTCGACTTCATCAGCGTCAAAGATCACATCACGCCGGATCGCATCGCGGAGATCGCCGTAGGCTTCGTGTTTGCCTTTATCTCGGCATGGATCGTGGTGAAGCCGTTCCTCGACTTTGTCACCAAAGTGGGTTTCGGCCCGTTTGCATGGTACCGCATCGTCTTCGGCGCGGTGATCTTGGGCATGGTGACAATGGGTTGGCTATGAGCGACGAAACCCGCGACAGCAATGGCGCTGTTCTCAAAGACGGCGACACGGTTACGCTGATCAAGGACTTGAAGGTCAAAGGTACGTCGTCAACGCTGAAACGCGGGACGGTCGTGAAAGGCATTCGCCTGACCGACGATCCTGCGGAAGTTGAAGGCAAGGCCGGCAACATCAAGGGCCTCGTCTTGCGCGCGGAGTTTTTGAAGAAGGCGTGAGTCATGGCGGCGTCACGGATTTGGACGATTGGCTATGAAAAAGTCGGCCAAGCCGATTTCGTCGCCGCCCTGACGGCTGCAAACATCAAGACGTTGATCGACGTTCGCGAGATCGCAAACTCACGGCGCGCGGGATTCTCAAAGAAGTCGCTTGCCGCAGCGCTCGACGAGGCTGGCATCGCCTACATTCACATGAAAGCGCTTGGCACTCCAAAAGCCGGCCGCGAAGCCGCGCGCAAGGGCGACAGCAAAACCATGCGGCGCATTTTTGAGGCGAAGCTGGTTGAGCCGGAGAGCCAAATGGCGCTCGCGGAAACCGCAGAGCTCGCTGCAAAGGCGCGCGTCTGCATCATGTGCTTGGAGCATGATTGGCGCGAATGTCACCGCACTATCGTGGCGGAGCATTTGACGGACGAGTTCGGCCTTAAGCCGGTGAACCTTTCGCCCGAACCAACTCGATGATGCTAATCACCAAGAGCGTGACCCAATAGAGCACGAAAGCGACCGAGAACACGGTCACCGGCGCGAACTCCATGTAGGCGATCGCGACCGCTGGCAGCGGCAGGAACGCGAGCATCGCGAGGATCAATCGGCGCTTCTCCGCCGTCAGCGCGATGCTTGTCACGGCGACGCCATTCAACGCCAGCGCCAAATATTTGAGCCAGTGCCACGTCGCGATTGGCAAATACGCGTCGGCATTGTCGATATCGGCGGTCAGGCGCAATTGCTGCCAAGTCTCGACGGCATCGAAGGCCGCGCCGAGGAGGCCAAACAAGATCGCCGCCTGCGTCCAGCGATTGCGCAAACCGCCGAGCATGATCGCGGCGGCCGTGAGGAAAAGCGCATAGGCCGGAATGAAGCCGTAGAGATCGAGCGTGTTGATGGCGTTTTGCGCAGCGACGACGCGATCGTCGACCGGCGAGCCGAACACGTAGGCAATATCGCTCAATGTCTCGGCGCGCTGAAACGCGCTGACGGCGGCGCTGATTTGAGTGCGCTCATAAATCGCCGTCACATCAGGCTGCGAGCCCAGTGCGACAAACACGCCCAGCGTCGCCAGGCCGAAGATCAAAGTAAGCAACGGCCAAGTGCGCATGTCTATGCCGGGTTCTGCTTGGTTTGGAATTGGCCGTACGGGCGGAAACGCCAAAGATAGGTCGGCACGATCGCTTCGACGCTTTCGAGCTCTGTGACGCCCAGATCCTGAATCGTCAGCGCGCTGCTATCGGCGCCCACGACATTATCGCGCTTCAGCATGATGACTTGATCGCCGGTGAGCGGCGGTGCGAAGGGCGTGAGACCGAAGACGCCGCTCGCGACCAGTCCAGCGGGATGCGCGATAAAGAACGGCAGCGGCAAGTACGGCACATCCCGGTTGGTTTCCGTGCGAATGTAATCAAGCAATTGCTTGAACGTGTAGATGTTGGGGCCGCCCAACTCATAGACACGGCCCTGCGCCGCCGGATTGGAAATCGCCAGAGCGATCGCTTCAGCGACGTCGCCGACGAACACGGGTTGAAACTTGGTGTTGCCGCCGCCGATGAGCGGCAGCGCACCGAGTGGAACGGCCGACGCGAACTTCGCCATCGCGCCAAAGCGGTTGAAGAAATTGTCCTCAGGGCCGAACACGATCGACGGGCGCAAGATCGTCGCCGTCGGCACCGCTTCGAGCACCGCGCGTTCGCCGGCATATTTGCTGCTTGCGTATTTCGATCCCTTGGGCGCAGCGCCCAGCGCCGACACTTGCACGAAGCGCTTGATGCCGCGCTTAGCCGCCCCTTCAGCAATCGCGCGCGCGGCATCAACATGCAGCGCATCGAATGATTGCTTGCCGCTCGAATGTAAAACAGCGACGAGGTTCACGACAGCGTCGGCGCCGTCGAGCGCGGCATCGATCGATTCCGGAAAGCGCACATTCGCTTGAACGAGTTGGATCTGACCAACATCGCCCATCACACGCAGCTCATGGCCCAAATGCGGACGGCGCATCGCTACGCGGACGCGGTAACCGTGTTTGGCCAATGCGCGCACGGTTTGTTTGCCGATGAAACCTGAACCGCCGAACACAACGACGAGATCGCCGCTCATGAGCTACTCCATCATCCCGGGTTCAGCGCGCATGCACGATAACCCCACACGGCGCTCGGGAAACTTGTCAGTGTGTGTCGCTATGGAGCGTTTGACACAGGATGGCAACAACTCGGGAACCGGACGGGCGCGACAGCTTGGCTCAGTTCCTTTGGAACGATGCTGGCGCGGTCCGGATTGACCCCGCAGAGGGTTTTTGACGCACAGAATCTGGAAGGAAAACCGATGAAAAAATTTCTTGCTGTTGCAGCCGCAGTCGGCGCATTGGCGATGGCGGCCCCCGCCTCGGCGCAATCGTGGCAGAGCATCAACCAACGCCAAGCAAACATCGATGCACGCATCGACGCCGGCGTTCGAAGCGGCGACCTGACACGCAACGAAGCCTCGCGTCTACGCGACGAGTTCCGCGATCTTTCGCGCCTCGAAGCACGGTATCGCGCGAGCAACGGCCTCTCACTAGCAGAACGCCGCGACCTCGATCGCCGCTTCGACTCGCTCAGCCAACGCGTGCGTTTCGAACGCAATGATCGCCAGGATCGAAACGATCGTTGGGTGCCGATCAACCAGCGTCAGCGCAACCTAGATGCGCGCATCGATGCTGGCGTTCGTAACGGTCAGCTGACACGCGCGGAGGCGTATCGTCTGCGCACGGAGTACGGCCGGATCGCCGCCCTCGAAGTGCAATATCGCCGCAACGGCCTCAGCACCGCGGAACGCCGCGATCTTGATCGCCGCTTCGACCGACTGAGCGTCGAAATCCAGGCGGACCGCCGCGACCGCGACCGCCGTCGAGGCTAATATGAGTGTCATGTAAGGAAGGCGCCGCCGGTGTGTGAGCATCGGCGGCGCAGCCTTGCGTCCGCCTCGATTTTGCGCGAACGCGGAATTGCATGCCGAAGCAGCAACCCGTTCGTTTGCGCGAAGCGCCGGGCCGCCCCGATCCGGGCGCGCAGGTGATCGACGCCGACTACACGGAAGTCGGCAAGAAGCGGCGCTTCTTGGGCCGGATTTGGATGGCGCTGGTCGCGATTTTCTGGGCCGCCGTGATCGGCTTTCTCATCCCGCCGGCGTGGATGCTCATCCAGGAGATCGGCGCGATGTTCGGGCCTGCGCCTTAGGCGCTCAACTTGGCCAGCTCTTCATCGCTGATGTCTTCGTTCGAATAGACATCTTGCACGTCATCCAGATCATCGAGCTGATCGATCAGCTTCATTAGCGCTTGCGCGGTTTCGCCTTCGACCGGGATGGCGATATCGGTGCGCCAGACGAACTTCGCCGAGGCCGGATCGCCAAACTTCTTCGCCAGTTCCTGGGCAGCGTTGCCGAGTGCGGCCATCTCGCAGACGATCACATGCTGCTCGCCTTCGACGGTGCAGTCATCGCAACCTGCTTCGATTGCGGCTTCGAGCATTGCATCTTCGCCACCGGCGGCGAGCGGAAAGCGAATTTCACCCACCTTCTTCCAGGCGAATGAAACAGAGTTGCTTTCGCCCAGATTGCCGCCGCTTCTCGTGAACGCGGCGCGCACTTCGCCGGCGGTTCGGTTCTTATTGTCGGTGAGGCATTCGACGATCACGCCGACGCCGCCCGGGCCAAAGCCTTCGTAGCGGATTTCATCGAGCTGCTCGGCACCCGCGCCGCTGCCGCGATCGACGGCGCGCTGGATGTTATCCTTCGGCATATTCACCGCGCGGCCCGCAGCCATAGCGCGAAAAAGGCGCGGATTGGAGCTCGGATCCGCCCCTCCAAGTTTCACTGCGGCTTGGATTTCGCGCGCGATCTTCGTGAACATCGACGCGCGCTTCTTATCCTGCGCGCCCTTACGGTGCTGGATGTTCGCGAATTTTGAATGGCCTGCCATGGGCGGGCGTCCTAGCCGCCAAGCTGCGGAATTTCCAGGGGGACGCTAACCTTTTTCCGCAGGGCCCGCCTAAAGGACGCTTCCAGCTGGCTTAGACTGTGAAACACTCGCGCAAAGCTATGGAGCATTTGCATGGCGCGCGGCCTTTGGCGCTCGTGGACGACACAAGGTGGCGTTGATGTCTGGTCTGCGCGGGTTGAGATCCAGCCTGGCGAATGGGCCGACGTCGATCAGGCGGCGTACAAAGCGGCGAACCATCAACCAGCGTTCTGGGACCTGCCCCTAAAGGAAGACTACGTAGCGTCCGTTATCCCCGAGCCGCTCCCAAATCGGTGGGAGCGAGCGGAATTGGCAATCATGCCTGGCGTGATTGTTGTTTTGGTCATCGTGGGCGGGCTCGCGTTCACGGTCTACGTCGCCTGGAACTTCCTCAGCCGCTGACCCCCTAGTTCCTATGAGCTGACGCAAACCTCCAGCGTCATCAATCAAGCGAAACACGCGCCTCGCCAGTGCGACGAGGCGCGTGCGAGCTTGCCCCTAGCGCGACGCGACCGTGATCGCGGCGTTTTCGTTGCGGGCGTACGCGCGCTGCGGCGCGGCGCGGTTGAGTTCGGCCAGAGCGCGGCGCGTAAAGTCGGTCACGCAGGCGCGCTCTTCATTGCGGGCGCGGTGTGTGACGCCGCCGACGGCGCAGGTATTGCGTGCAGCACTCTCGATCCGCGTGAACATGCGATCGGCGCCAGCTTGCGTCGAGAGATCAAGATCACCGTACACGATGCGAACTTCATAGCGATCCTGCGCGCTGGCCGGCGTTGCGGTGAGCGTGAGCGCGACCGTAGCCGCAGCGGCGATAAGAATGCGATTCATGACAATAACTCCGGACCAATTGCGTCGCGGGGAGGCGCGACGCGGCGGGTGCTAGGAGCGTTCGATGTCGGCTACATGACTGTCATCACGGCAAAAGCGCAGAGCACATGCGCGCGTGAAAAACGCAGTGCGCGATTGCAGATGTCGCGAAGCAGCTGATCAATCGCGGACTTAACGCGCTGTCATCCGCGGGACGCTAGCTGCGCCCACGCAAGCCTTCGACACGCGTGCAGCGGATCGCTTCTTTCGGCGTGATTACCCAATCGAGATAGGCGTCATGCGGGCCAGTCGGCACTTGGCCCATCTCCTGCTCGGCGTAAGCCAAGCCCACCGCCACCGCGCCATGTGCGCGATAGAGCGAGATGATGCGATCATAATGCCCGCCGCCTTGGCCGAGACGTCGGCCCGCGCGATCGAACGCGAGCAGCGGCGTGAGGATCAGCTTCGGCGCAAGATCAGCGCCGCCCTTAGGCGGCGACGGCACGCCGAACGCATCGGCAGTCAGCGCCTCATTGCCTCTCCATGCAAGAAAGCGCGCGGGGCCATTGCGGCCCTCCATGCGCGGCAGCGCAACGACGCGGCCAGCTTTGGCCAGCGCCGCCAGCAAAGGCCTGCCATCGATTTCGCCGCCAACCGGCCAGTAACCGGCGACGGGCGAGAGCTTCGCCAATTCAAGCGGAAAGTTCTCGATCAACTTAAGCGGCGCATCGCGCGGTTCGATCGCGTTACGCTCCGCGCGCATCATCATGCGCGCGTCGGCCTTGTCAGCTTCGAGGTTGGTCGCGTTCATGCTTGCCCGCTCACGAGCAAGAAAAAGGTTGGGCGGTACCACAGTCGCCGTAAGGCATTGCTCATCCTCTCGAACCCTAGCGTACTAGGTGGGCGCCAGGTGCTGCAGACCAGGGTCCGCGACAGAGCCAGCTCCCGAGAGAAATGATACGGTCCCAGGGATGATGCGCCTCTCGCACGCCGCAGTGACCGCCCATCTCCGAATCTAGGCGTTCCGGCGCCTGTTCTCAAGCGGCGCCTTCCGCGACGCGCCGCAAAGCGCCGACGCGGCCGCGATCGGCGTTGTCGGGCTCGGCGCAGCCCTCCAAGCGCGCCTCGATCAGCATGTCCGTCAGCCGCTCGATTTCGCCTCGCGCCCGCACGAGTGCGGCGCTTGAAGCCTGCGCTTCGTCTATCAATGCGAGCGCTGTGAGGATGAGGCGACGCCTGGCGTCGGCATCGCCCTTCACGCCGGCCGCACGCGCTTCCAGGGCGCGCGCCAAGTCCTCAAGCCGCTTCTGCTCATGCAGCTGGCACTCAAGTTCGACCGTCTGGCCAAGAATGGTCATACGCATCAGCGGAGAATCCCCCTCGCGGCGCTGCCAAGCCGATAGAACGACTTCTCAAGCTGCTTAACCGAAACGTCAGCATCCGCGCCGGGTTCCAGCGCGTTCAGGGCGGCTTCCGCTTCCGTGGCGCCCTCATCGAGCGAGTACGGCAGCAGGCCCATCGTCTTGGCGAGCGAGTCGTCCATTGTGACGAAATGTTACGGCGAGATGCGATTCGATGAAAGGCTGGAATGCGGTTCCGGCGCTCGACGCAAGCGCCCTTTGCAGTTAAGCGGGGGCTACCAAAACAGCTTGATTTTAAAGGGAGCCGGCCGATGGGCGTGAAGGTTGCGATTAATGGTTTCGGACGCATTGGCCGTAACGTTTTGCGCGCGATCCATGAGAGCGGCCGCACCGACATCGAAGTTGTCGCGATCAACGATCTCGGCCCCGTCGAAACCAACGCGCACCTGCTGCGCTTCGACAGCGTCCACGGCCGTTTCCCGGGCGAAGTGAAATCGGGCGAGGATTGGATCGATATCGGCAAGGGCAAGATCAAGGTCACCGCCGTCAAGAACCCGGCCGAACTGCCGCACAAGGATTTGGGCGTCGACATCGCGCTCGAGTGCACCGGCATCTTCACCGCACGCGATAAGGCAGCACTTCACCTCGAAGGCGGCGCCAAGCGCGTGATCGTTTCGGCCCCGGCGGATGGCGCTGACTACACGGTCGTCTATGGCGTGAACCATCAAGGCCTGACTAAAGATCACGTCGTGGTCTCGAACGCCTCGTGCACCACGAACTGCCTCGCGCCGGTGGTGAGCGTCCTGCACAATGCGATCGGCATCGATCACGGCATGATGACGACGATCCACTCTTACACTGGCGACCAGCCGACGCTCGACACGCTCCACAAGGATCTCTATCGCGGCCGCGCTGCGGCGCTGAACATGATCCCGACTTCAACGGGCGCAGCGAAAGCCATCGGCCTCGTGATCCCGGATCTCAAAGGCAAGCTCGACGGCATCTCGATCCGCGTGCCGACGCCGAACGTCTCCGTGGTCGACTTCAAGTTCGTCGCCAAGAAAGCGACGACGAAAGAAGAGATCAACGCGGCGATCAAAGCCGCCGCCGATGGTCCGCTCAAAGGCGTGCTCGGCTACACCAACGCGCCGAACGTCTCGATGGACTTCAACCACGATCCGCATTCGTCGGTGTTCCACAACGACCAGACGAAGGTCATGGAAGGCAAGTTCTGCTCGATCCTGTCGTGGTATGACAACGAGTGGGGCTTCTCGAACCGCATGGCCGATACGACTGTCGCGATGGCGAAGCTGATTTAGGCGCGGAGACGAGGTTGGCGCGATCCTACCAGCATCAAGGTTGGGGCGAGTTCAAGCCAGGCCGGGGAGCTCGGGTTTGCGAGATCCTCAGCGAGCGCAGGCATTTGCCGACACTGTTGGAACTGGACGACGGATCGACCATCGAAACCGTCATGACGGCATTCGGCCGCGATGTTGGTGAAGAATGGGAGCACATCTACGCCAACATGGGCGTAGACAGCGTTGACACGCATCTTGTTGAGACGTCGAAAATCGTCCGCTTGATTGATGTCGAGACCGGCGCGTGCCTCTACCAACGCGCTCGTTCGCACGACTGAGTCATGCGCCTCCCCCGCTTCTACCTCTCTCCCACCGCCAAAGCGCAGCTGTTCGGCCTTGCCGTCGGCGGTTCGCTTGCGGTGCTTGTGGTGAATCGCGCGGGCCTAAGCTGGGGCCTCTTCTTCGTCGGTTGGGCGGGCGCGTGGGCGCTTGGCGAAAAGCTCTTCGGCGCGCGCATTACCGGCACGTCCGACCGCAACGCGATGATTATCGCGCTTGTCAGCGGCTTTGTGTTTCCGTGGGTCGGCGTCGGTTTTGCGGCATTGTTCGAAGCGCTACGCCCGTAACACGAAACGCCTCACCCGCAGGGTGAGAGCGAGAGCGTAAATGGCGCCGCCTCTGCAAGGCTTTAGGCGTCATGAGACGCCGCCCAGACGCCATGAAAAACGCCAGCATCGAGCTTGCGTTCGCGCTCGCAGCATATGCGTGCGGCTTGTTCGACGCGCCCGTGATGATCGTAGGGGTGGCGGGCGTCGGCATGCTGGCCTATTGGACCTGGTCGCGGCGGCTGGTGCTGAACCGGCTGCGCGGCGCGACGTGGATAACGGTCTCGACCGTCGGCACGATCGCCATCATCGCCATCATCGGCGGCGCCTACTGGTTGGGCCTCGCCTCCGGGGGAACGATCTAGTCTATGACCAAGCTTTCAATGCACGCGATCAGCGCGGGCGTTTTCGCGCGCATGCTGCGCAACATGTCGGCAATCCTGGCCAAGGCGGAGAGCCAGGCGAAGACCAAGGGCTACGATCCGGCGGTGCTGCTGAACGCACGCCTGGCGCCCGACATGTTTCCGCTGACGCGCCAAATCCAGATCGCCACCGATCACGCCAAGGGCGCTGTCGCCCGCCTCACGGGCAACACGCCGGAAGCGATCGAAGATAACGAAACCACGTTTGGCGAACTGCAAGCGCGCATCGCCAAGGTCATCGCCATCGTCGAGAGCTTCAAGCCCGAAGCCTACGAAGGCTCGGAGACGCGCGAGATTTCGATCAAGATCCCGAACGCCGAACTGAAGTTCTCCGGCCTCGACTATGTGAACCAATGGGCGATGCCGAACTTCTATTTCCACCTCACCACCGCCTACGACATCCTGCGCGCCAACGGCGTTGAACTCGGCAAGCGCGACTTCCTGATCAGCTGATGCAGCGCCGTCCGAACATCGCCTCCGCAGGCTGGGACTTCGCCTTCGCCGTGCTGGCGCTGATCGCAGGCTGGCTCGGCGCCAGCCTTCTTTACGCGCTTGGCGTTTTCGCCGCGGCGGTGATCGCCTGGGCCTGGATGCGGCGGAACTCGCTTGCCGCGCTGCCGCTGACGCAACGCTTTGTGCAGGGCGCGATTGCGTTGGTGATGATTGCCGTTGTGTTGGGGCTCGCCTATTGGATCGGCCTCATGTTGGGAGGACATACGTGAGCTTTCGCCGGATCGAAGATGCGCCTTCAAACCAGACCGCTCTGGTGCGCGTTGATTTCAACGTGCCGATGGCCGATGGCGCGGTGAGCGACGATACGCGCCTGCGCGCCGCACTGCCGACGATCAACGCGCTCACCGCCAAAGGCTGCAAAGTCGCACTGCTGGCGCACTTCGACAGGCCGAAGGGCAAGCGGGTGCCGTCTATGTCGCTTCAGCCGATCGTGGCGCCGCTAGCGGCGCTAATCGGTGCGCCGGTCGCGTTCGCGGAAGATTGCATTGGAGCGCCCGCCGCGAGCGTGATTGCTGCGCTGCCTGCGGGCGGAGTCGCACTGCTCGAAAACACCCGCTTTCACGTCGGCGAAGAAGCTAACGATGCGGCTTTGGTGACGGAGCTGGCGAAGCTTGGCGATTTCTACGTCAATGACGCTTTCTCCGCCGCACACCGCGCCCATGCTAGCACCGAAGGCTTGGCGCACGCGCTGCCGGCTTATGCGGGCAAGGCGATGGAAGCGGAACTCGATGCACTCGATGCGGCGCTCGGTAATCCGCGCCGCCCCGTGCTCGGCATTGTCGGCGGCTCGAAGGTTTCGACAAAGATCGATCTTCTGAAGAACCTCGTCACCAAGCTCGACAAGCTCGCTATCGGCGGGGCGATGGCGAACACTTTCCTGCACGCGCAAGGCTGGGACGTGGGCGCCTCTTATTGCGAGAAGGACTTGGCCGAGACGGCGCGCGAGATCATGAAGCTCGCCGGCAAACACAAATGCGAATTGCTGCTGCCGATCGATACGATCGTGGCGGAAAAGCTCGACGCGCGCGCGCCCGCCTTCGTGCGCGGCCTGGGCGATATCGACGACGACGAGCGCATTCTTGACGCCGGCCCTGAAACCATCGCGCGGCTCACCAAAGCGATGGACGAGAGCAATACTTTGATCTGGAACGGCCCGCTCGGCGTGTTCGAAACCCCACCCTTCGACCACGGCACGGTCGCTGCCGCCCGTCACGCCGCCGCGCGCGCCAAGAATGGCAAGCTGATCGCAGTGGCCGGCGGCGGCGACACGGTCGCTGCGCTGAACCACGCAGGCGTAGCCGACGACATGACGTTCGTCTCCACAGCGGGCGGCGCGTTCCTGGAATGGATGGAAGGCAAGCCGCTGCCGGGGGTGGAAGCGCTCCACTCACGGTAAACGCTACCGCATGGGTGCATTGCTGCGGCAAGTTTTCCCCATAGCCCTGCCCGGCGTGGCGTTTTTGGGCCGTCTGGGTTAGACACCCCGCCATCCAACGAAAAACCATTCAGACGCGGGGAGCGGACGTGAATCTCGACGCATTGAACAAGATCGCCAATCGCATGGTGGAGCCGGGCAAGGGCATCCTGGCGGCGGACGAAAGCACCAGCACGATGGGCAAGCGGATGGCTGCCATCGATGTTGAGAACACCGCCGAAAACCGCCGCGACTATCGCGAGCTGATGTTCAGCGCCAAGGAAGCGATGAGCTTCATCTCCGGCGTCATCCTTTATGACGAGACGATCTGGCAGGATGCTAAAGACGGCACGCCGCTGGTGAAGCTGATCGAGGATGCCGGCTCCATCCCGGGCATCAAGGTCGATGAAGGCGTGCGCAAGCTCGCTGGCGCGCGCGGCGATGAAGTGACGCGCGGCCTGGACAAGCTGCATGAGCGCCTGCCCAACTATTACGAGCGCGGCGCACGCTTTGCGAAGTGGCGCGCAGTGATCGATCCGACTGGTGGCCGCCCATCTTACGCCGGCCTCGTCGCCAACGCGCACGCGCTCGCGCGCTACGCCAACCTCTGCCAAGAGTTTGACATCGTGCCGATCGTCGAGCCGGAAGTGCTGATGGATGGCGATAACGATATCGACGCGACCTACGCCGTCACCGAATGGGTGCTGAAGGAAACCTTCCAGCAGCTTTATTATCTCAACGTCGCGCTCGAAGGCATCGTGCTGAAGCCGAACATGATCGTGCCGGGCAAGAAGGCTGCAAAGCAGGCTTCTATTGACGAAGTCGCTGAGAAAACCATCCGCGTGCTCAAGTCTTGCGTGCCGAGCGCGGTGCCGGGCATCGCTTATCTGTCGGGCGGTCAATCGGACGAACTGGCGACAGCGCATCTCTCACGCATGAACCAGATCGGCGGCTTCCCGTGGAAGATGACGTTCTCTTACGGCCGCGCGCTGCAAGCCGCGCCGCAAATGGCCTGGCGTGGCCAAGCCGAAAACGTCGCCGCCGCGCAGAGCGCGTTCCTGCACCGCGCGCGCATGAACGGCCTGGCCAGCCTCGGCAAGTGGAACGCCGAGTTGGAGAGGCAGGCGGCCTAAGGGTAGGCGCTACGCGCGATCCAGGATGACGGAGTTACTCCGGCACGCCCTGGTCAGCCATGAACGCCGCGATCCGCTCGGCGATGCCGGGCGCCAGCGGGAGGTTTGGGGTGGCGTATGTTGCGAGGTTCGCGCCGCGCTCCATCGGCGCTTCTTTGAGCACGTGGTTCACGCCTTCGAGCCGCACCAGCTCAACTGATCGCGCTGACGCCAGCACCTCGGCGTCTTGCATCGTCACCTGCAGATCGGTCGTGCCCTGCATCACCATCACAGGGCCCGGATATGCGCGGAGCAGTTCGGCTGGATCGTATGAAAAGAGGCTGATCACGAAGCCCTGCACGTTCTCGCGGAAGAGCCCTTGCAGTGGCGCCGAGATTTGCGACGCGGGCACGCGGCGGCCAGCTTCCAGTTCTGTGATGATGCTCTCCGCCTCTGCCAGGATCGATGCATTCGCTGGGTTTGAGCGCAATTGCTCGCGCAGAACGTCACCTAAGCGCCGCCCGCCGCCCGCGATGAGGATGAGGCCGCAAATATCGTTGCGGTTGGTCTGGGCCGAAACCAGCGCAACGAGCGCGCCCTCGCTATGGCCCGCCACCCAAACGCAACGCACGCCGGTGCGTTCGCGGATCGCGGCAGTCCATGCGGCGATGTCGGCGGCGTAATCGCTGATAACGATGGCGTTCGGATCGAGACCGGGCGCTGCGCTACCGAACATGCCGCGCTTATCGATACGCACGCTGGCGACGTCTTGCTCCGCTAGCGCTTGTGCGAGCAAGCGATAGGTCTGGGCGCGGATGCCCATCGGGTTGTTGCCGTCGCGATCAGTCGGGCCGGAGCCCGGAATAATCAGCACGACGCCTGCCATTTCTCCGGACGCGGGCGTCACCAGCGAACCACGCAGCACACCCGCCGGCCCTTGCACTTCGATCGGATCGCCCAGTGGCGGCAGTGTTTGCGCGCAGGCAATCGCAGGCGTGAGGAGCGCAACAAAGCCGAGCGCTGCGATCACATTTCTCATCTCATCACCCTAACGTTTCGCTCACCATGATCAGCAGCTTTGTGCCGAATTGGCACGCAAATTATTCGCAAAATTCCACGCGCTTTTAGGTTGAGCTTAAGCGCGTTCGCGTACCGTGCGCTTTATCTTTCTGTTGATTTCAGCGCGCGAGGGCGGCGTGAGCTTGGTCAATCTTCTGTTCGGCTTCAGCGGTCGCATCAACCGAACCCAGTATTGGGTCGGAACTTTAGGCGCGGGCTTCGCGGCCGGGTTTTTGGTCTTTGCCGTCGTCTTTACGTCACTCCTGGGCGCGACCGCGCCGCAGGCGAAAACAGCAGCCGCCGGCATCGGCATTGGCCTCCTGCTCTTCCTCTGCGTCGTCATGATGGTGACGAGTTGGATTGGCCTGGCGCTTCAGTGGAAGCGCTTCCACGATCGCGGCCGGCCGGGTTGGGTCGCGATGGCGCCGCTGCTGCCGATGACGATGGTGATGGTCACCATCGTTAGCGGCGTAACTACAGGCGCGGATGTTTTCCAGGTCGCAGCCAGCGCCAATCTTTGGATGCTGCTGCTCTGGGCGATCAATCTCTTCTTCTTCATCGATCTCGGTTGCTTGCCGGGCAAGGCCGAGGCGAACCAATACGGCAATCCGCCGGGTCCAGGTTTCGGCGGCGGTGGACCACGCCCCACCATGCCGCAACCCCAGGCGCCGGCGGGCGCCGCGCCGGCAAATGCGATGTCGTCATTGTCCGGCGCGCAAAGCGCGATGGACCGAGCACAAAGCCGCGCCCACGACGGCCACGGCCACGCGCCCTGCGATGGCGACGGCTTCAGCCACTGGCGCAGCGCCTTCATTCGGACGCCGTCAGGCGCGCTGAGTTGCACGCCAACGCGCGGACGCTAGGAAAGCGGCATGAACCGCATTTGCCGCCTCTATCTCATCACGCCGCCGGCGTTGGAGCTTACGGCTTTCGCCGATACGCTCGCTGACGCCCTCGCAGGCGGCGACGTTGCCTGTGTGCAGTTGCGTTTGAAGGATGTGAGCGACGCCGAAATTCTGCGCATCGGCGCGGCGCTTAAGCCGATCGTGCAAGCCGCGGACGCGGCGTTCATCCTGAATGACCGCCCCGACCTCGCGGCGAAGCTTGATGCTGACGGCGTCCATGTGGGTCAGAGCGATGCATCCTACGCAGAGGCGCGCGCGGCGCTGGGCAGAGATCGCATCGTCGGCGTCACCTGCCACAACTCGCGCGATCTCGCTTACGATGCGGCGGAAGCCGGCGCGGACTATGTCGCGTTCGGCGCCTTCTACCCGACCGGCACCAAGGAGCCGTCGCATTGGGCCGAGCCGGAGCTCTTGGAGGTTTGGCAAGAGACGATGGAGACGCCCTGCGTCGCCATTGGCGGCATCACAATCGAGAACGCCGAGCCGCTTGTGCTGGCGGGGGCTGACTTTCTGGCGGTTTCAGCCGGCGTTTGGGCCCATCCCGCTGGGCCTCGGGCCGCCGTGGCGTCATTCAACGCGCTGTTTCAGCAGCTGGCGGGCAAGCCTCAGGGCTAGCGAAACCGGGCGAACGCGCCTACGTCAGGGCCTCCAATTCCGGCCCCTGGAGCCCTGCCGCATATGACGCAATCGTTCCGCCTCGACGACGAAGATCCCAACAAGAACCCCTCCGACGGTCGCAACGCCCCGGACGTCATCGAGAAAGCGCTGTTCCAGGCCCGCATCGTGATGCTGACGGGCGAGGTCAACGACATCCAGGCGCGCCGCGTCACCGAACGCATGTTCGCGCTCGCGTCCGATGGCTCAAAGCCGATCACGTTCGTGATCTCCTCACCGGGCGGCCACGTCGAATCGGGCGACATGATCCATGACGCGATCCGCTTCATTGACGCCCCGGTGCAGATGCTGGGTACGGGCTGGGTCGCTTCAGCCGGTGCACTGATCTATTGCGCGGTGCCGCGCGAGCGCCGCTTCTGCCTGCCGAATACGCGCTTCCTGCTGCACGAACCGCGCGGCGGCGTCGGCGGCATGGCGAGCGATGTTGAAATCCAAGCGCGCGAAATCCTGCGCATGCGCGAGCGTCTGAACAAGATTTTCGCCGAAGCAACAGGCCAGCCGATCGACAAGATCAAGCGCGACGTCGATCGCGATTACTGGATGCTGGCGGAAGAAGCCAAGACCTACGGCCTCGTCGGTCGCATCGTGAACCATCAGCGCGACCTGAGCTGAGGCTTCGGGCCAGAAACGCTAATCAAGGGGCGTCGCGATCCATCGCGGCGCCCTTTTCGTTTGTACGCTTTGCGGAACTTCGCTTGTCGGGACGTGTCACGCGCGTAATCTGACAAAAATCTAAGGGAAATCGGGCGTCATAGCGCTGTCATCGGCGCCCGCGCGCCGCATTCTCGCCCTGTGGAAAAGTAGAACGGCCCCTGTGTCCGCCAGCACTGCGGTGGATGCGCTCGATTTCCTGTTGTGGTTTTCGCCCGTGCAGACGCGCGCGCGACCTTTGAGAGAGACCTAAATGGCCGCTCGCTGGGTGGGACTTTCGCGTTCCCAGAAAAATAAGACTCGTCAATCCGCGCACACCGTGAAAGGCGCGTTTCATGAGTGCCGTCACGCCATTGGCGCGATGGGCGTTCTCGTCATGGCTGCAGGCATGAATTTCGCCCTGCACCCTGACGCGCTCGCCCAAGTGATGAGCGGTGAACGGTCGATCATGAGCTTCGTTCCGACGGAATTTGCGTCGATCGCAGGTATCGCTGCGCCAGTCGAAGCTGCGCCCGTTGAAGTCGATGAAACCGAAGTGCGTTTGCTCGCCGCGACGATGTGGGGCGAAGCGCGTTCGGAAGGCGAAGACGGCATGCGCGCCGTCGCGCACGTCATGGTCAACCGCATCGGCCCGCGCTTCGGCGAAACGCTGTCGACGGTGATCCTCTCGCCGCGCCAGTTCTCGGTGTGGAATCGCGGCGATCCGAACCGTCGTCTGGTGATAAGCCTCGTCGCGAACCCAGAGCCCTACACGTCCGGTGAAAACGCTATTGCGTGGGAACGCGCTCAGGTCATCGCGCGCGAAGTGCTTTCGGGCCAGTCCGTCGATCCGACGGGCGGCGCGCTTTTCTATCACACGCGCGCGGTGCGTCCGCGTTGGGCGCCGCACGGCGTGGGCCGCCAAACCATCGGCCAGCACATCTTCTACGCCGACGTGCCCGATCCGGGCATCCGCCGCACGCCGCGCACGATCGACATCGCGCAAGTTTTGCGTATGCCGGTCGACTCTATCCGTAGCGCTGAATCGGCGACGCCGGTCAGCGCGCGCGGGCCCCGTGCTGGACGCGTCAACGGCGTCATCCAGTACGCACCGCCGCAAGCCGCGCGTCAGTCACTGCCGAGCGAAACAGTGAGCGATCTAAACGCCGCCGCGACGCCGACGATCGATGGCGTAGCTCAGTCGGTGACGACGGCCAGCGCAATGCCAGTCGACGCCGCCGTCGCCAGCGCGCCCTAAACCAAAGCTCCGCGACAAGACTTAGAGACCGCCGGCCTTACGCTGGCGGTCTTTTTGTTTGCGGCCGGTTGAAAAGCAGAAGGGCGCTCCTTGCGGAACGCCCTTCGATTTCATCGCTATGACGATGAGACTTAGTGGCTCTCGCCGCGCCAGACTTGCTTGTAGGCGAGGTACATAAGGCCCGCGAGCACGACAAGGAACGCCAGCACGACGATGCCCATGCGCTTGCGCTCTTCCATGTGCGGGTCAGACGCCCATTGGAGGAAGTAGGCCACGTCTGTTGCGTATTGCTCGACCGTCTGCGGCACTTCGGGGTCGTTGTAAGCGACCACGCCTTCCCCAAGCGGCGCTGGCATCGCTAGCCAACCGCCCGGGAAGTAGCGGTTCTCATAGAGCGTTCCATTGACCTCGCCACTATAGCCCATCAGCAACGAGCGAATGTAATCAGCGCCGCCGTGACGCGCTGCGGTGATCACTGAAAGGTCGACCGGATAGGCGCCGCCATTCGATGCGCGCGCAGCGATCTCGTTCGGGAACGGCTGGCGGAAGCGATCGGAGATGCGGCCCGGACGGTCAGTCAGCTGACCGGAGTTCGGATCGATATCGCTGATGATCGCCTCTTCGGCGATGGCGCGGACATACGGGTTATCGACGACGTCGACGAACGTGCCGCCGTGTTCCGGCTTGCCGATTTGCATCGTCATCTCGCCGGTCTCGTGATCGCGCACGCGGTAGAGCGCGAATGGACCGCCTTCCTCGCCGAGGTGGCGATAGGAGAGATGCTCCATCGCGTGGCACGCGGCGCAGACCTGGTTGTAAACCTGGAAGCCCCGCTGCACGGCGGCCATGTCGTAATTGCCGACAGGGCTATCGAAGCTGAACGGATAGTCCTGAGGGTGCTCAGCTTCGGCAGCGGCAAACGCCACGCCGACGATGGCGATTGCGGCAGCGGCCGCAGCTGTCAACGCGCGCAACATTAGGCGGCCCCCTGCTCGGTCAGAACCGGCTTGGCGATGGTGTCCGGCACACGGCCCGGCTTCTCACGAAGACCCAAGAGCGGCAGGAGCACGAGGAAGAAGAAGAAGTAGTAGAACGTCGCGATCTGCGAGAGCGTCGTAACCGTGAACGTGTATGGGCTACGACGCTCAACACTGAAGAATGCCGCACCAGAGCCGACTTCTTCCTTGGCGTGCGTGATAGCCTCTTCCATCGCGTCCGGCGTGGCGCCTGTCACGGTTTCAGTCGATTGCGTGCCGCCGAAAACGCCGGTGATTGTCGCCGTGCGCGCGTTCTCGCGCGTGATCGACGTCATCGTGGCGCCCTGCTCGGCGAGCCGATCACGTTGCGCCTGAGCAAATTCTTCGTACTCGCCCTCGCTTGGCGCGGTGAATTGCTCACTGCGCACTTCGCCACCGGAGACCCAGGTCAGCGTCGCGGAGAAATCCGCGGGCTTTGCCAGAATGAGGCCGGGATTTTGGCCACCGCACCAGCCCAGGATCAGGCAGGCGACGACAAAAATCAGGAAGAACTGACGCGCGATCGGACGATACCGCATCGAGCGGACACGTGAGGTATCGATCCACGGCAGAACGAACAGCACGGCGATCGATGCAAACATGCCGATAACGCCGGCGAGCTTGGAATCGATCGGGCCGATATTGAAATCGAACGCGCGCAGGATCGCGTAGAACGGCAAGAGATACCATTCGGGCACGATTTCCGGCGGCGTCTGCAGCGGGTTGGCCGGGATGTAATTGTCGGCGTGGCCAAGCGCGTTCGGCATGAAGAACACGAATGTGGCGAACAGGATCACGAACAGAATAACCGCGAACAGATCCTTGATCGTCGCGTACGGCGTGAACGGCACGGTATCGGCCTTCGACTTCACATCGACGCCAGCCGGATTGTTCTGACCAGCTTCGTGCAGCGCCCACACGTGCAGCGCGACAACACCCGCGATCACGAACGGCAGCAGATAGTGTAGCGAAAAGAAGCGGCTCAGCGTCGGCTGGTCAATCGATCCGCCACCACGAATCCAGACCTGGATGCTCTCGCCGACGAACGGCACCGCGCCCAGAATATTGGTGATGACCGTAGCGCCCCAGAATGACATCTGGCCCCACGGCAGCGTGTATCCGAGGAAGCCGGTGACAACCATCAGCAGGTAGATGATGCAGCCCAAAATCCAGAGGACTTCGCGCGGCGCTTTGTATGAGCCGTAATAGAGGCCGCGGAACATGTGGATGTAGACGGCCAAGAAGAACATCGACGCGCCGACCGAGTGAATGTTCTGGATCAGCCAGCCGAACGGCACGTCGCGATCAATGCGCTGCACCGAAGCGAAGGCGTGATCGACGTGCGGCGTGTAGTGCATCGCCAGCACGATGCCGGTCACGATCTGAACCACGAGGCAGAGCGACAACATCGCTCCGAAGGTCCAGAAATAGTTCAGATTACGCGGCGTCGGATAAGCGACGAAGCTGTCATGCGCGAGCCGAATAATCGGGAGGCGCTTGTCGAGCCAGCGGGTCAGGCCGGATTTTGGCTCGTAGGTCGAAAGTCCGCTCACTTATGGGCTCCCAGAGTCAGCCAATGTCTCAGCCGATGCGGATGGATGTTTCGTTGAGATAGACGTACGGCGCGGGCGGCAGGTTCGCCGGCGCGGGGCCGCGGCGAATGCGGCCGGACGTGTCATAGTCAGACCCGTGGCACGGGCAGAACCAGCCACCGAAGGACGAGCCCTCAACAAACGTCGGCACGCAGCCCAGGTGGGTGCAGCTTGCTTGCAGCACGATCCACTCGGGACGCCCAGCCGCGCCATCTTCTTGAACCAAGCGCTCAGCGTCGCTTTGCGGGTCTTTCAACGTTGCGAAGTCGTCGCGCTGGGCGCGCCCGATTTCATCGGCCGTGCGGTGACGCACGAACACCGGCTTGCCCTGCCACATGACTTTGATTTGCTGACCAAGAACGACAGCGCTCAGATCAACCTCGGTGGTCGAAAGCGCGCGCGTGTCCGCGGCCGGGTTCATTTGATCGATGAACGGCCACACCGTGGCCGCAACGCCTACCGCGCTCGCGGCACCGGCGGCGATGAAAATGAAGTCGCGCCGGGTGGTATCGTCCCCCTGATGCGCATTCGCTGCTGGCTCAGCCACCGACTTGATCTCCCGGCCTTGGTTCTGCGCCGAAGCTAGGCTAGTCCGGTGCTTTAATCGCGTGGCGCGTCGCCGCACGCTCGCTCTTGCAAGCACCCGATTCAGCCCAGATTCTCCGGCGCCGAGGCCTTACCGTGCGGCTCGCACTCTATCAACCAGACATCCCCCAGAATCTCGGCGCGGCGATTCGCCTCTGTGCCTGTCTCGGACTCGGCTTGGACGTGATCGAGCCCTGCGGCTTCCCGCTGACCGACGCGTCTTTGAAGCGCGCGGCACTGGACTACGGCGACAAGGCCAGGATCGCGCGCCATGACAGCTTCACGGCGTTCAGATCGGCGCCGGAACGGCAAGGCGGGCGGCTAGTGCTGGTTGAGACGGATGGCGCGGTGAAGTTTCAAGACTTCCAGTTTTCCATCGGCGACACCCTCATCCTCGGGCGCGAGAGCGCCGGCTCGCCGGGCGAACTTTACGAGGCGGCGCAGGCCAGCGTCCGGGTCCCCATGGCGGCTGGCTTGCGGTCACTCAATGTGGTGACTGCGGCTACGGTGATATTGACCGAGGCAATGCGCCAGACCGGGGCTTGGGAGAAATTGACGTGAGCGAAGAACGCAAAGCGCAGGCGAAGGCTTGGTTCGAGTCGCTGCGCGATCAGATTTGCGCAGCCTTCGAGCAGATTGAGGACGAGGCGCCGGCAGACCTCTATCCGGGTGCGCCCGGCCGGTTCGAGAAAACGCCCTGGCGGCGCGGCGATGGCTCGGCCGATCACGGCGGCGGCGTCGCCGGCATGATGCGCGGACGCTTCTTCGAGAAGGTCGGCGTGCATGTGAGCACGGTCTATGGCGAGTTCTCGCCGGAGTTTGCCAAGAACGTCAAAGGCGCGGCCGACGATCCGCGCTTCTGGGCCAGCGGCATTTCGCTGATCGCCCACCTGCGCAATCCGCACTGCCCCGCAGCCCACATGAACACGCGCCACATCACCACAACGGAGTGGTGGTTCGGCGGCGGCGGCGATCTCAATCCGACGCAACACTATCAGCGCAGCGAAGCGTTTGAAGACGCCGTCGCGTTTCACAATGCTTATCGCAGCACTTGCGACAAGCACGGCGCCGATCTCTACGCGCGTTACAAGAAATGGGCGGACGAATATTTCTGGCTGCCGCATCGCAACGAGCCGCGCGGCGTCGGCGGCATTTTCTACGATCACCACAATAGCGGCGAAGCGAGCGGCGCCGACAGCTGGGAAAAGGATTTCGCCTTCACGCAGGATGTCGGTCGCGCGTTCCTGGAAGCCTACCCGGCCATCCTGCGCGGGCGCATGCATCAGGCTTGGTCCGAGGCGGATCGCGAAGAACAACTGATCCAGCGCGGAAGGTATGTGGAGTACAATCTCCTCTACGACCGCGGCACCACGTTTGGGCTGAAGACCGGCGGGAATGTTGAGAGCATTTTGAGCTCCATGCCGCCGGTGGTGAAGTGGCCTTGAGAACAATTTGTCCGCATTGTCAGCAGGACTACATCGTTCGAGCGCGAGTAAAGCGCGCATCCTTAGAGATTCACGTTTGCCCGGAATGCGAGTCGGTTTGGCCGGCCGGCGCCTCGCTAACGGCACCCGCGACTACCAATTTACATGATTACCTGACGGCCCGGGGATTGACGCCGCTTTGGCTTGAAGAACTGGAAGTCATCACATTGGAAAAC
Organism: Hyphomonadaceae bacterium; assembly: GCA_019753105.1. GTDB lineage: Bacteria > Pseudomonadota > Alphaproteobacteria > Caulobacterales > Aquidulcibacteraceae > Vitreimonas. The sequence continues at coordinate 61,153 of JAIELJ010000010.1, read as the reverse complement.
TAGGCTCCATTTGGAACGCACGGCGTCAAAGCACGCCGTAAGCGATCAACGCCACGGCGATCGAGTAGAGCACCCATCCCGGATGAAAGCCGCGCACGCCAGCGAGGTTGCCAAGCGCGCCATAGAGATAAAGCGCGCCAACGCAGAGCGCTGTCGCTAGCCGCGCGCTCGCATCAAACCAAAGCGCCGCCGCGATCAGCGCAAGGCCGCCGGCGAACCACGCAGCAGTGCTGAGATGCAGCAGGATCGGGATTAGCCGCCGGATGGCGGGCGAGATGCGTGGATTATCACCGAACGCGGCAGCGACCGGCTTTACCATGAAGCGCTCCGTCAGCACGCCGTGGATCACGGCGACGACGGCGCCGATCACACCGGCGGCGATGAGAGCGATATCCGGGGTCATGAGGCGCCTCCGCCTCCACGCTCTGCTCATTCGCCGCAAAGAAAATGCGGCCGCCCGACGCTGCCGCTGCGGACGTGTTCACATGTCGCAAACCACGGCCCCGAGCGCCCCACCCGGCCCTTTTCTTGCGTCAGGCGAGCGGCCATGACCTCACTCGCCTATCCCCAAGACCTTAAACCGCTGACTTCGCTACGTTTTATCGCGGCGATTTGGGTGCTTTTGTACCATTTCAAGGACCATCTGGGCCTCGGCATGGGCCAATTCGGGCTGGTGGCGGACGGCTATTTGGGGGTCGACCTCTTTTTCACGCTCTCGGGCTTCATCCTGGCGCACGTCTATCTGCAGAGCATCGAGGAAGAGCGCTTCGGCTATGGCGGCTTCCTGAAGAACCGCATCGCCCGCGTTTACCCAATGCACCTCGCTGCGCTCGCCGCGATGATCATGCTCTTCGTTGGCGCCACCGCGATGGGCGCGGGCGTCGGCTCGGCTGCGGCGTTCAAATGGAGCGACCTGCCGGCGCACCTCTTCATGGTTCACGCCTGGGGCGCGACAGAAGCCGTGGGCTGGAATTTCCCATCCTGGTCGATCAGCGCGGAATGGGCGGCGTACCTCATCTTCCCATTGATCGCGGGCGCGGTGCTCAAGGGCCGCCAGCATTCGGGCTGGGTCGCCGCTGGCGCGCTGGCGCTTTGCGTGTGGTCGTTCTGGGCGCTTTCGAATTTGCATTACGCCCTGCCATGGGTCGGCCGCGACTTTTCGCAGATGACCGCGCAGATTGGCGCGCTGCGCATTCTGCCGTCCTTCTTCCTCGGCGTTGCGCTCTACGCTTTCGCCCGCGACCACGCCGCACCGAAGAGCTGGGCGTGGCCGATAGTGCTCGTCTCGGCTGGCTGGATCGTCGCTGTGACGACGCTCGGCTGGTGGGAAGGCCTCACTTGGTTTGGACTCGCCGGCCTGCTCTACGGCATGGCGGAAACCGCACGTCACGGCGTCGATGCGCCGATGAGCGGCCGCGTGTTCGTGTTCTTGGGCGCTGCAAGCTACGCGCTCTACATGCTGCACTTGCCGGTCGATATCGTCTGGTTCCACGCACTTGAGCGCGTTGGCGTCACCGAAAGCTCCGACCTCATCGTCCGCATCGGCGCGATGGTTGGCGTGTTCGTCGCGTGTATCGTGGCTTCGATCTTCGCTTATCTCTCGCTCGAAGAGCCGGCGCGGAATTGGATTCGCAAGCTCGAGTTCAAGCTGCCGCGCTGGCGCAAAGCGCGGACCGCGAAAGCCTAACTCATCCCCTGAGCGACCGCTTTCAGCCGTTCAATCACTGAGAGCTTGTCGTCCGGGAAGTCAGCGTCGATCCACCAATCTTCGACTTCGCGCATGACGAGTCCAACCTTCGGCCCCGCGCTTACGCCTGCGGCCATCACTTCATCGCCAGTGAGCGGCAATTTCGGCGGCGTCCACATCTGCGCATGCGCGACAAGCGCGCGCCAGGCTTGCGCTTTGTCGTTACCCGAAGCCGCCCAGGCCAGCATCACGCGATCGCGGAAGGCTTCGTTGCCGAGCTTGTAAATCGCGCGGCGCATTTCGCGCAGCGACATGTAGGACGTGATCTTCACGTCATCGCCAAGTGCGGCAACCAGCCGATCACGCTCTTCATTCGAAAGCTTCAGCCGCTGTGCCAATGCACGCGCGCTCTCCTGATCCGCCAACGACGCCGCCACCCGCGTCATCGGATCGACCGGCAGCATGAGATCGGCTTCGAGCGTGCAGAGCATATCGAGCCGCGCTTCGTTCGCCATTTCCGGCAACGCGCGCGCTCGCACTTCGATCGCCTTCATCGCTTCCCAGGCCGCGCGCGGATCGGGCGCGCCGAGAAGCTTCTTCACTTCCTTCCAGACGCGCTCAACTGAAAGCGTGTCGAGCCCGGCAACCAGGTCAGCGCAGGCGTGCAAGCCTTGCGGATCGAGCGGACCTTTCGCGTACCAGGCATTGAAGCGGAAAAAGCGCAGGATACGCAGATAGTCTTCGCGCAGCCGCGTGTGTGCATCGCCGATAAAGATCACGCGGCCCGCCCGCGCATCATCGAGACCGCCGCCTGTCGGATCATGCACTTCGCCCGATGCATCGGCGTAGAGCGCATTCATGCGAAAGTCGCGGCGCTCTGCGTCTTCTTCCCAAGCTTCCGTGAACGCCACAGTCGCGCGGCGGCCGTCAGTGCTGACGTCGCGGCGAAGCGTGGTCACCTCGAATGGCTTGTGATTGACGACAACCGTCACCGTGCCGTGCTCAATCCCGGTCGGATGCGCGGCAAAGCCAGCGGCTTTCGCGACTTCGGTTACGCGATCGGGCGTCAGCTGCGTGGCGATATCGATATCGTCGACCTCGCGCCCCATCAGCGTGTTGCGAACGCAGCCGCCGACAAAACGCGACCCGCCAGCCCGCGCCGCTTCGAGCGCCGCGAGGAGCGCTTGTGTCTCCTTGGCCTTGAACCAATCGGCGAAAGCGATGCTCTTAATCATGCGCGCCCTCTTTCGCGCGTTTCGCGCACGCGTTCAATGAGCGCGATGATAACGGCGCCGATAGCGTATGCGGCGAGATCGACCCAATCGAACGTGCCGCCGAGAACGACACGGGCGACGGCGTTATCGCCGAGACCTGACGCCGCGAGAAGCCCAAGCGCCTGGGCGACCTCTATCGCAAACGCGATGGCGAGCGTGACCGCGAGCGCCGCATTCACGCCGAGCGGCGTTATCGCCCGCAAACCTGCGTAAACCAGCGCGACGGCCAACACGTCGCCGACATACGGCCGCACAAAGTCATCGCGCACGAATAGCGCAATCAGCACCTCGATCGCAAACAGAACGATCGCAGCAGCTAGATAGCCAGACCTCACGCTTTCTTCTTGGCCCTGCCGGTGTTCAGCGCCACGGCTTCCTTGATCAGCGCCTTGAAAGCCTTCTCGTTCAACGCGTCGCCCTCGGCGATATCGATGGCGCGGCGCGTGCCGGCGTCGAGGCTGGCGTTGAAGAGGCGCGCGGGGTCGTTCAGCGCGGCGCCGCGGGCAAAGGTGAGCTTCACTTTGTCTTTGTAAGTCTCGCCGGTGCAGATGATGCCGTCGCGCGACCATGTCGGCACGCCCAATGGCTTTGACGGCTTCTTCCATTTCCGCTCTTCGATGACTTCCGGATCGGCCTCTTCGATAAGAGCACGGATGCGCCCGAGCGCGTCGCGCCGCCAATCGGTCGCGGGCGCCGTGCTTTTCTTCGCAGCCTTCTTCTTCGTCACCATTACACCTTCTCGCCTGGAAACTTCACCGACTGCTTCACCCATTTCTCGAACTGCGCTGCATCGAAGGCGCCTTCGCAGATGTCGTAATAGCGCACCCGTTCAATAGTAGCGCCGCCATGTTCAGGAGTAGGACGAACATCAGCGAGAGAAGGTCCATCCCGTTGAAACTAGGCTGGAGCACGGCTGTCTCAGGGCGGCGGCTATCGTACCGGACGGTGACCGGCGCGCCTTCTAGCCATGCACGCGCCAGCTGCTCCGCCTGCGCGCGGTCCAGGACGGGTACGAAAGTAGCCGCACGAAACCCACTGGCTTCATAGGCGCGACCATCGACATCATAGCGATAGCCGATATCGACTTTGAAGAACGTGTCTTGGCCGATAACCTCCTCGCTCATGCCGCTGCGGGTGACGACACCTTCGACCGACGCGAAGCCCAGCGCGCGCAGCTGTGTGAAGTAGGCGCTGCCCATGCCAACATCCATCATGACGGCGAGCCAGCCAAAGGCTCCGGCCATCACCAACAAGATGAGCGTCCGCATTGGCGCGCCTCCTCCCTCCGCTTATCGCGCGGCTAGGCTAGCGGTACAATCTCTCCCACAGCGCGGCCGCGTGCTGAACGCATCACTGCCTGCTTGCCGCCCAACGCGCCTCGCAACGCGGCGATGCGTCGATCATGCCGAGGCAATCCAAGTTTTCGGGATCGCGCACCCAGCCACGCTCACCATTGGCGCGCACGAGTTCGAGCCACCAACCGCCGCCAGCGGCCACATCCGCATCGTAGTCTTGTGACGCCGCCGATTCCCAGCGAATGCCGTCATTGACGCCATTTTGCTAGCCGCCGGCAGAATCCCACCACATGAGATCGCCGCGGCGCCAAAGTTCTGTCAGGCCTTCGCCGCCGAAATCGGTCGCATAGACGACGTCGCCGACTTGAAGAGTGGGCCGCCCGTTTTCGTCGTTGGCGTCATTGTCGTAGATAGAGCTAACTTCGCCGACAACGACGCCGCGCGTTGGGCGATGGCGGTAAAAGCTGTTCGCTGTGCTCACCCATTCACCCGCCGGCACTGTGGCGACGATGCGCGCATCGAGCGCTGGACGCTCAAGCAATTCAACCGGCCCGGTCGTGTATAGATCGCCCGTCCCGCACCCCTCGAACGGGCACGAGCCTTGCGCTTCGTAAAATCCGTTGACCACAGGCGGACCGCCATCGGGCAGAAACTCTTGCGCCTGTTGGGGCTCGCCTTCCGCCTGACCGCCAAGCGCGCCGCCAATCTGCGCGCACGCGCCAGCGATAAGCAGCAGCGTTGCTGCAAGCGCCAACCGGATCGTCATGCATTACCCCCACGAGATTCGAACGAGATGCTACGAGTGCAGTGAAGGAACGTCACTCATGTAATCGTTCGTACAACGCGCGGATCATGCCTGCGGTCGCGCCCCAGATGAAGCGGCCTTCGTAGGGCATGGCGTAGTAGGTGCGCTGGAAGCCGCGCCATTCGCCGGTGCGGCGTTCGTGGTTGGCGGGGTCGAACAGGAACGAGAGCGGCGCTTCGAAAACGCTCGCCACTTCGCGCGGATCGAGCGTGAGTTCAAAGCCCGGTGTCACCAGGCCGACGATCGGCGTGATGCGATAGCCGGTGCCGGTCTCATACTGATCCCAGGCGCCGAGCGGTTCGATGAACGAAAGATCGAGCCCGATTTCCTCGCGCGTTTCGCGCAGCGCCGTGTGGACCGCATCTCGATCGCTCTCGTGCACGCGCCCGCCGGGAAACGAGATTTGCCCCGGATGCGCTGGCGTCTCCTCGGCGCGCTGCGTGAACAACATCGTCCACCCCTCGGGACGCATGATGATCGGCGCGAGCACTGCGGCGGGACGAAACGAAGTCGGCTTATCCGGCCAGTTCTCGCTGATGTCAGCATCGCCACGTGTCCGCAGCGACGGCGGCGCGCCGATGGGATCGAGGCGAGTGCGGAGAAGGGATTCTATGGCGGTGGGATCGAGCGGCACGGTCAGTCGAACTTCTCGCCCATTTGTTGGAGTATCCAACGCAGAGCCTCCGCGTTGCCGCGCGCATCATCCACAGGATTGTGCGTGTGAGATGTCTCGCGGCGCTTCTTCCAAGCGCTCGTGTTCAAGGGCTCGCCGCGCCTGCCGGCATCGAAGTCGCCAATGCGCCGCGCGCTGAACCCGGCAGGGTTATCGCCCAAGAACTTGTGGCAATGCCAATTCCAGAATTGCCAATCAAAGGCAGGATTGTCGGACCAGAAGATCGGCCGCTTTCCGGCGCCTGCGATGTCACCAAGCCAGGCTTTGGCATCGGCCATAACGAGTTCGGCGGCCCGATAGGTCTGCTGCGTCTCGAAAGAGACGCCGCTCACCTCGCGCGCGGCGGCCATGCCAGGATTGTCGATGACCGGCGCGACTTCGCCCAGAAAGCTCTGTGCCGGATCACCGACGCATACGAGGCCGAACGAGATCATATTGTAGAGGCCCGGACATGGGCCATCGGACTCTACGTCCAATACTATGTGCTGTTTCCATTTTGACATGCGCGCATGATCGCGGGTGCGGGGGTTGACGTCCAGCACCTTAATTATGGGGCGCACCATTGTGCGCGGTCACCAGCCGCATGATCGGCGCGAGCACTGCGTCGGGACGAAAAGACGTGAGCTTATCCGGCAATCCTCACTGATATCGACATCGCCACGCGTGCGCGACGAAGGCGGCGCGCCGATCGGATCGAGGCGAGCGCGGAGAAGGGATTCTAGGGTGGTGGTCACGTCCTCGACCTAAGACAATGAATCTCCACTCGCAATCTAGCTCGCCACAGTTCGCGACTCTGCGCGGGGATTTGGAGCCCTTCGGATAAGTTTCCGCATCGTCGCGGAGAATTGCCAGATTCTTATATGCCTCCAGAATAGCCCACTCAGAATGCGACCATGAGCAAACACATGCTTATTGATCTGGCCGACCCAAGCGGCGCGAGCCGCCTCGCTTGGCGCTGATCGAAGAACTCTGTCGAGCAGAAATAGGGACTTCGCAACATGCTCCTGATAGGCTGCGCGTTCCTTAGCGCTCAGCGACGCGGCATCTACATTTCCTTCCCATAGCTTCGGGTGCCAACTTCTTGAGATCGCATAGACCTCATAGAAGACGCGACTTTCATCTCCGGGTGGAAGGTCAGCCGAGCGTTGTCGAAACTCACCGTCAACGAGTTTGAATGTTCGGTGCAAAAGCTGTGCGTTGAAGGCAAATGAAGCCTGAAGCGAACCGCTAATGCGGAACGCCACCGGTACCAGCGTAACAATGCCCACAATGGTGACGAAGTTCGCCAATGTGGTAGCGACACTGTCGTCCCCGACAATCGCACGCAAGATTTCCATTCAGGTTCTCCGACACGAAGCCGCCATTGCTAGCGATTTATCGCCTCAATCCAAACCAACTCGAACTCGTCGCTGGAAATCTCTTGCGCATCGAACTCGGGCTCCTGTGCGATCACCAAAAGCGGCGGCACAGGCGCAAGCCTCAAACCAGTTCCCGCGAAAGTGCTGTTAGACGCGGCATAGCCCATGCGCCCGTCCCGAAAGACTTCTACCTTGCGCACTTCCCAACGGTCGTCATCGAGTTCGCCATACAGCAAGATTGGCTCGTCTATCGAAGAGTGGCGCCATGCGACTCTGATGTAACTCATCGCCATCACGCCGCGCCCAACTCAAACCAAACACCCCCACTCCAAACACCCAGCTTCCCGTCCCGCGTCTCGGCCCATTCCACCAGTTCGTAAAACGGCGCGCGCAGCACGCGCGCTTCCAGCCGTCCGCGCACATGCACGTAAGGCCGCGGCTCGTCCCCGCGCCGATCTACGCGCAGCGGATGCTCCGGCCCCGCTTGCACGATGTCGCCGACATTCGTGGTGAACACGATCGCTTGATCGGCGCCGCTGCCTACACGGTCCGCGCGGATCGCGACGAAGGGCGCGTCCTCGACTTTAACCACGATCTTCTCGACCGGCGTGACGAGATAGGTCAGCCCATCTTCATCCTTGCGCAAGATCGAGGCGAAAAGCTTGACCAGCGCCTCGCGCGTGATGCGCGTTCCCTCGTGTTTCCACGTGCCATCGGCGAGGATTTCCATGCCGATGTCGCCGCAATGGGCGGGGTTCCACTTGTCGACGGGAGGCGGCCCTTTATCTCGCCCACCGGCTTGGGCCTTGAGGCTTGCGAGCAATTGCTCCAGGGACGAGGGGTTTCCGGGATCGGTCATAATTCTAGCCTCCAACTAAGCGAGCTTCGCGCCCATGAGCAATTCGGACAGAGATTTAGCGGCAGCCCTCGTTGGGGAAGCCGAGGCGGCGGGCGAGGCTTTGGCGCAAGTGCGCGCCGAAATCGGCAAAGCCGTGTTCGGCCAGGAGCGGGTGATCGAACTGGCGCTCTCCGCCGTGCTCGCGGGCGGGCACGTCCTGCTCGTCGGCGCGCCGGGCTTGGCCAAGACGCGCTTGGTCGAGGCGATGGCGCGGGTGCTCGGCCTCGATTGGGCGCGCGTGCAATTTACGCCGGATTTGATGCCGGCGGATATTCTGGGCTCCGAAGTGCTCGATCAAGATGAGTCCGGCCGGCGCCACTTCCGCTTCGTCAAAGGTCCGATCTTCACGCAGCTCCTGATGGCCGACGAAATCAACCGCGCCTCACCGCGCACGCAGTCGGCGCTGCTGCAAGCCATGCAAGAGCATCACGTCACCGTCGCTGGCGCCGCCTATGATGTGCCGCGCCCGTTCCACGTACTCGCGACGCAAAACCCGATCGAACACGAAGGCGCCTATCCGCTGCCCGAAGCGCAGCTTGATCGCTTCTTGTTGCAAGTCGACGTGCCATATCCGGATGCGGAGATCGAACGGAAAATTTTGATCGAAACGACGGGCTTGGAAAACGTGACGCCACAAGCCGTGCTCAATCCGGATTCGCTCATCCGCTTGCAGACGCTGGTGCGCTCCATGCCTATCGGCGAAAAAGTGCTCGCCGCGATCCTCGAACTCGTCCGCTCGGCGCGCCCTGGCTCAAGCCACGATCCGCGCGTGAACCAGCACGTCGCCTGGGGCCCCGGCCCGCGCGCCGGACAAGCGCTGATGCTCGCCGTCCGCGCTCGCGCTCTGCTGCGCGGCCGCTTGGCGCCGGCGGTTGATGACGTTGTCGCACTCGCGCGCCCCGCGCTCGTGCACCGTATGCAACTCTCCTTCGGCGCGCGCGCCGAAGGTTTGGACATCGACTCGCTGGTTGACGAACTGGCCGAGAAAGCCGCTTGAGCCAACAAGCACGCCTCGACGCGCTCGCCCTTGCTGGCGATCTGCCGGGCGTACTGCTCGATGCGCGACGCTTAGCGGCAAGCGCGCCCGGCCTGCACGGCCGCCGCCGCAGCGGCCAAGGCGAAGCCTTCTGGCAGTATCGCGATCACCGCGCCGAAGATGGCGCGCGCTTGGTCGATTGGCGTCGTTCCGCGCGCGGCGAGCGCTATTTCGTGCGCGAACGCGAACGCGAAGCCGCGCAGACGGCGTGGTTCTGGCTCGACTCTGAACCGGGCTTTGCTTGGAGCGCCGATCCCGCGCGCACCACTAAACTCCGCCGCGCACAAACCATCGCACTCGCACTCGCCACTTTGCTCTCACGCGGCGGCGAACGTGTCGGCGCCTATGGCGTAGCGCCGCGTGCTGGCCAGCGCGCCGTCGATCGCCTCGCGCATGACTTTATCGCGCCCGCGCCAAAAGCGCCGCCGCCGAAGCGCAGCTGCATCCTCTTCTTCTCCGACTTCTACGCTCCCGCCGAAGACTGGCGCGCGCGCCTCGCCGCCTGCGCTGACGCCGGCGCCCACGGCGCGCTCATCATGATCGCCGACCCGGCGGAGGAAGACTTCCCATTCCGTGGCCGCACGCTCTTCCTCGAACCAGGCGGCCGCCGCGAAACGTTGCTCGGCCGCGCCGAGACTGCGCGCGAGGAGTATGCTGAGCGCCTCGAGGCCCAACGCCGCGCCATCCGCGCACTCGGCAACGAATACGGCTTCCCGGCCTTGCTTCACCGCACCGATCATAGCGCAGCACCCACGCTTGCTTTGCTGATCTCGCTCATTTCGGAGCGTTTCGCGTGAGCTTTGGGCCATTCTTGTTTGCGGCCCCCGGTGCGCTGTTCGCGCTGCTGACGCTGCCGATCCTCTTTTTCATCATGCGCGCCACGCCGCCCGCGCCCGCGCGCACGCAGTTTCCGCCGGCGCGCTTGCTCGAAGGCTTGCGCACCGAAGAACAAAGCCGCCAACGCGCGCCGCTATGGCTGGTGCTCTTCCGCATGCTCGCCTTGGCGTTGCTCATCTTGGCGTTCGCGCGGCCAAGCCTCGCACCGAGCGCAGCGGAGGCCGCTCAAGGCGGCCGCACGCTCATCGTCATCGACGATGGCTGGACCTCGGCGCCATTCTGGAGCGACGTCCGCGCCGCCGCCATTGCTGCCGCTTCGGAAGCGGAGCGCGCGCAAGCGCCTGTGTTCATGCTCTTCACCGCCCCCGCCGCGCGCCCGCGCGATCCAGCCGAAGCGCTCACAGCCGCTGATGCAAAAGCGCGCATCGGCCGCTTCGAGCCGCAACCCTGGCGCCCAGATCGCGCGCAAGCCGCGCAACGCCTCGCGCAAACGCGCGGCAATTTTGATCGCATCATCTGGATCAGCGACGGCCTCAACGACGATGGCGCGGAAGCGCTCGCAGCGGAACTGCAACGCCGCGGCCCCGTCACAGCGCGCCTGCCCTCACAAACCGCGCGCACGATCATCAACGGATCGGTGACGCCGCAAGGAGTCGTCGCCGAAATCCGTCGCGCGCCGAACGGTGGCGGCGTGACCGCCATCGCTGCTGAAACAGTGGAAGGGCGCTCACTCGGCGCAGCCGAAGTCACCTTCAGCGGCGATGCACTCACTGCGTCAGCGCGCATCGACCTGCCGCCCGAAATCGCGGCGCGCGCCGCGCGTGTGCGTTTGGTTGGCGAACAAGGCGCTGGCGCTGTGCGTTTGTTGCCCGCTGGCGCCGGGCGACCGTTCGTCGGCCTCGTTGATCCAGGCGGCGCGGGCCAGCCACTGCTTTCCGAACTCTTCTACGTCGATCGCGCGCTGCAGCCCTATGCAAGCCTCCGCCGCGGCTCGATCAACGAACTCATCGACGCACGCGCCCAGGCGCTCATCCTGCCCGACGCCAGCCGGATCGCACCGACAGACCGCGCAGCGCTTGAGCGCTGGCTCGACAATGGCGGGCTTCTCATTCGCTTCGCCGGCCCGCGCCTCGCCAATGATGCAGATGAGTTCATCCCCGTGCGCTTACGCCCTGGTACGCGCACGCTGGGCTCCGCGCTCGCATGGGAAACGCCGCTCGCTATCGGCGCCTTCCCGGATGACTCACCCTATGCCGGCGTGACGCCGCCCGCAGACGTCGCGGTCCGCCGCCAACTTCTGGCCGAACCGGCATCCCTCGAAGAAGCGCGCGTGTGGGCGACGCTTTCGGACAACTCACCGCTCGTCACCGCGCAGCCGCGCGGGCGTGGGCTGATCGTGCTCTATCATGTGAGCGCAGGGCCGGAATGGTCCGACATGCCACTCTCCGGGCTTTTCGTGGAAATGCTCCGCCGCACGCTTGCCTTCGCCGGCCGCAGCGATGGCGCTGGCGAACGCGAAATCACCGGCGGGCCATACGCCGCGACGCGCCTGCTCGATGGCTACGGCGTGCTCGCGCCCGCACCGCCTGAAACCCAACCAATCGCGCCGGAAGTATTTGCGACTGCTGTTGCATCGCCCGCGACACCGCCCGGCCTCTACGAACGCGCCGGCGTCACCGCCGCGATCGACGCGGCGCGCCCGGATGAAACGCTGACGCCGCTCGCGCTGCCGAACGGAATCGCGGTGGCAGGCCTTGGCGCAACCACCGAACGACCGCTCGCCGGTTGGCTCTTCGCCGCCGCTGCAGCGCTGCTGGCGTTCGATCTTTTCATCGCGCTGATGCTCGCCGGCCGCTTGCCGCGCTTCGCACGCGCAAGCGCCGCCGCTGCGTTTGCCACGCTCGCCCTGATCGCAGCGCCTGATCAAGCGCACGCGCAAAACGCCGACGACCCGACGCAGACCTTGCGCCTCGCTTACGTCCGCACCGGCGACGCGCAACTCGACCGCACATCGCAGCAAGGTCTCGAAGCGCTGAGCGCGATTTTGACGGAGCGTACCTCCGTCGAACCCGGCGCGCCTGTCGCCGTCGATCTCGCGCGCGACGATCTCAGTCTCTACCCGTTCCTCTATTGGCCGGCGCCAAGCAGTCCGCGCCGTCTCTCCGATCAAGCGCTCGCCAATCTCGACCGCTATCTCGCCATTGGCGGCATGCTGCTTGTCGATACGCGAGACGCGAGCGGCAGGCCGGCAGCGACGATGCTGTCCGGCGTCGACGTGCCGCCGCTTGAGGTCGTCGGGACAGATCACGTGCTGACGCGCGCATTCTATCTGATGCGCTCATTCCCCGGCCGTGCGGCGGCGCCGCAGCTTTGGGCTGAGAGCGCAGCGGCTGCGTCGTCACGCGATGGCGTCGCTGCGCTCTTCGTCGGCAACGGCGATTGGGCCTCGGCGTGGGCCGGCAATGGCGGCGTGAGCGCACGACAGCGTGAACTTTCGCTGCGCTTCGGCGTCAACCTCGTGATGGTGGCGCTGACAGGCAACTACAAGAACGACCAAGTACATGTGCCCGCGCTGCTTGAGCGGATGGGCGAAGAATGACGCCGCCCGTCGGGGACCTCATCGCTGGCTCGCGCATAGGTTTCGATCCGGCGCTGCCGTGGAGCGTGCTGGTCGGGCTTGGCGCGGTCGCCGCACTTGCGCTGGCATTCTACGTTTGGCGCGGCGGCGGCGCGCCGGTGACGCGACTGCTCGGTTTGGCGCTCTTGTTTGTCGGCTTGATGCAGCCGCAATGGGTGCGCGAGACGCGCGAGCCTGCGAATGACGTTGCGCTTGTTGTGGTCGATCAAAGCGAGAGCCTTGCGCTCGCCGGCCGGCGCGATGCAGCGCGCGCCGCGGGTGACGCGATAGCGGAACGGCTTTCCCGCGAGACCGGCCTCGATGTACGCGTGCGAGAAGCACGCGGCGGACCAGACGGCACCATCATCACCGCGATCATCGAAGATGCACTGAGCGATGTCGCCCGTGATCGCATTGGCGGCGTTGTTGTCGTCACCGATGGCCAAGCCGTCGATCCGCCGGCGGAGCCGCGCCGCTTAAGCGGCCTCGGCCCTGCGCACATGCTCATCGTCGGCGATCCCGATCGCGGCGATCGGCGGCTGGAACTCGTCTCGGCGCCGACATTCGGCATCGTCAACGAACCGATGCGCATCACCGCGCGCGTTATCGACAGCACCGGCGATGCGCCGGTGACCGTGAACGTCAGCATTGATGGCCGGCGCGTGATTCAAACCAGTGTCCGCGCCAATCGCGAGTTTAACATCGACGTCCGTTTGCCGCGGCGCGGGCGTAACATGGTAATCGTCGAAGCCGCCGAAGGCCCGCAGGAGATCACGCTCTCGAACAATCGCGCTGCGTTCGCCGCCAATGGCGTGCGTGATCGTTTGCGCGTGCTGCTGATCACCGGCGAGCCGCACCCGGGCGCGCGGGTGTGGCGCAATTTGTTGAAATCCGATCCGGCGGTGGATGTCGTTCACTTCTCGATCCTGCGTCCGCCGGACAAACAAGATTTCACGCCGCAAAACGAATTGGCGCTGATCCCATTCCCGACCGAAGAACTGTTCGAGCGCCGCCTCGACGAGTTCGATCTCATCATCTTCGACCGCGCGCCACGGCGCGGCATTCTGCAAGCGTACTACTTCTCTTCGATCGCGCGGCGCATCGAACAAGGCGGCGCGCTGCTGATCACGGCTGGCGAAACCGAAGCTGGTCTCGACGGGCTTTATCGTACGTCGCTTGCAGGCATTCTGCCGTCGCAGCCGACGGGCGCATTCACCACGCAGCCTTATCGCCCTGCACCGACGGCGCTCGGGCAACGCCATCCGGTGGTGCGCGGACTTCCAACACCGGAGCGTTGGGGACGCTGGACACGTCAGATCGAAGCCAACGCAACGAGCGGACAAACCGTGCTGCGCGGCTACAACAACCGCCCCTTGCTCGTGCTTGATCGCGCAGGCGATGGCCGGGTTGCGCAGCTTTGGTCGGATCAGCCTTGGCTTTGGGCGCGCGGCTATGATGGCGGCGGCCCGCACGGCGAATTGCTACGCCGCCTCGCGCACTGGCTGATGCAAGAGCCTGAACTCGAAGATGAGCGCCTCACCCTGGATGCAGGCCCGCGCGGCTTGGAAATCGAGCGTTCCACGCTTGGCGACGCGACAGGCGATGTCGAACTCATCGCGCCATCCGGCGCGCGCAGCACAGCCTCGATCGGCGAAGCCGCACCTGGTCTCTATCGCGGCGAGGCGCCGGCCGAAGAGCAAGGCTTGTGGGAAGCGCGCAATGGCGGCTTGCGTGCATTCACGGCTGTGGGCCCGCTCAATCCGCGCGAGGCGGCCGCACTCGCGGCGACCGGCGAAATCCTGCGCCCGCTCGCGCAAGCGACAGGCGGCAGCGTGTTTATGACCGGCGAAGACGGGCGCCGTTTGCCTGAAATCCGTCGCATCGATCGCGGCGCCAATGCGAGCGGCGGCGACTGGATCGGCATCGAACGCAACGGCGCCTATGTCGTGCGCGCCGCGCAAGCGACGCCGCTCGGGCCCGGTGTTGCATGGGCGATGCTCGGCGTGCTTCTACTGATGTGGGGCTGGCGTCGCGAGACGCGCTAGCGCGCAGACGCGCCAATCACGCCGTGCAGTTTGTCCAGCCCGCCTGGGCGAAGCTCAAGCCACAAGAAGCGGGACGCATCGACAGGTCCGGGCAAGGTCAGCCGATTGGCGTCGGCGAGCGTAAAGCCTGCCGGACGAAAGAAGCGCTCGGCGCCAACAAGCACGATCGCCGAACCACCACCGGCCCGGCATGCGGCAACACACGCTTGCACCATCGCCAAGCCAAGACCCGCCGCTTGCGCGCGTGGATCGACGGCGAGCGGCCCCAGAAACAGCAGCGCGCCACCCGCATGCGCGGCATAGATGCGGCAAACGCCGATCACATTACCCGCTTCGTTCAGCGCCACGCGCGAAAGCGCCAAGTCGTGGCGCGCACCGCGTTCGCGCACACGCTCGCTGGTTTTGGCAAAACGGCCGGGGCCGAAGGCGCGGTCGAGCACGCCCTCGATCTGGGCGGCGTGCGCGGGCGTTTCGACGACAATCGTGTGCGGCATGGAGGCGCGCGCTTAAGCGTGAGCGCGCGGCCCGTCAATCGTTCGCTTGTCATAGATGCTTTCACCGCCAGCCTGTTGCGACTCGGAACGCGAGGGACCAAGGTCCGCGCCGCTTGCCCGGCCTTCACACCCCCTCGCTCGACATCTTCCGTCACCGGCTGTTTGCCCAGTTCTGGGTCGCGCGGCTGTTCGCCAGCATGGCAATCCAGATCCAAGCCACTGCGATGGGCTGGCAAGTTTACGACTCCGCCCGCGCGCACGGCCAAAGCATCGGCGAGGGCGCGTTCATTCTGGGTCTCGTCGGCCTCGCGCAGTTTTTGCCTCTGCTGGTGCTGTCACTGTTCGGCGGCCAAGCGGCGGACCGCTACAATCGCAGACTGATCCTCATTGTCTGCTTCATCGCCAAGCTCACAATCCTGGTCTGGCTTGCATTCGCCGCCAATCTAGGACCCGAGATCATCATCCCGGCCGTGTTCATCGCCGCTATCGGCGCGGGCATGACCAACGCGTTTCTGCCGCCTGCGGCGAGCGCGCTTCTGCCAATGCTGCTGCCACGCGAAGACCTGCCGCAAGGCATCGCGCTCAGCTCGCTTGCGTTTCAAACCTCGCTCATCATCGGCCCAATCCTCGGTGGCGTTCTCTATGATGCGGGCGCTAGCGTTCCCTATCTCGTTGCAGCTGCGCTTCTGGTCATCGCGCTCGTCTTGCTGGTGCTTCTGAAGCCGCCGGCGCAGGAGCCGGTGAAGGACGCGCGCACGCTGAACATGATCGCCGAGGGGCTACGCTATGTGCGCAGCAACAAAATCGTGCTGGGCGCGATCTCGCTCGATCTTGTCGTGGTGCTGCTCGCGGGCGCTGTGGCGTTGTTGCCGGTGTTCGCGCGCGACATCTTGCATGCGGGACCCAGCGAGCTTGGCGTATTGCGCGCTGCGATGGGCGTTGGCGCTGCCGGGGTTACGGTCTTGCTGGCGCTAAAGCCGATCCGCACGCGCGTCGGCTATTGGATGTTCGGCGCGACCATCTTGTTCGGCCTGGCAACGATCGCCTTTGGCCTATCGCAATCGATCTGGCTCTCCGCACTCGCGCTCGGCATAGCCAATGGCGCCGACGCGATCTCCGTTTACGTCCGCCAGACGCTCATCCAGCTCAACACGCCCGACGCAATGCGCGGGCGCGTTTCGGCAGTGAGTTATGTCTTCATCTCCGCATCGAACGAACTGGGCGACTTTGAAGCCGGGCTGATGGCGCGGATATTCGGGCCAGTGCTCGCCGTCACTATCGGCGGCGTGGGCGCCGTTGCGGCGTCAGTCTGGTGGATGCGGCTCTTCCCGGCGCTGGCGAAGGCGGACGGGTTCGAACCCATCGCAGAGCGACGCGATCCGCCCCCTTCAACGCTCGGTCAATAAAGCGGCGCAAACAGCGATGCGCTGCAGAACCATGCGACAATCGCAAACAGCACAAAGCCGCCGATCGAGCCCCAGATCGAGCCGCGATCCGCTTTCGCTTCCGCGAACCTCGCCCACACGATCACGACACAACAGAGCACGCTGAACAGGAAGACGAGCCAAATGCCGATCCTGAACGCGATGCGGCCAACGAAATCAAGCCAACCGCCCTGCGCCTCCAACCAGAGATCGACCTCGCCAAGATCGAAGCCGAGCGCGACCAGGACCACAGCGACGATGGTGAAGATCATCACCATGAACATGAGGCAGCCCGCGAGCGAGCTGCCGGTGCGCACGCCCTCGAGCGGCGAGATGCGCCAGAACATAGCGCTGCGCCATAACGCGCCGAAGAATGCTAGAATGCCCCGCACATATCGAAGCTCGCTCACTCCGCGCCGCAACGTCAAGCTGGCGCGCGCGCAAGGCGCGGGCTAATTCAAACGCAACGGAGGACATTCGAATGGGCGTGTTGGACGGAAAAGTCGTCATCGTCACCGGCGGCGGCAATGGCATCGGCAAAGAGTGCGCGCTGCTCGCGGGCCGCGAAGGCGCGAGCGTGCTGGTCAATGATCTCGGCGGCGGCTTGAAGGGCGAAGACGCAGGCTCCAGTGGCCCGGCAGAGCAGGTCGCGGCTGAAATCCGCGCGGCCGGCGGCAAAGCAATCTCCAACAGCGACAGTGTCTCCGACTATGACGCCGTCGTCGCCATGATCGAGCGAGCCAAGAAGGAATTCGGCGGCTTACACGCCATCATCAATCCGGCCGGCATCTTGCGCGACGGCATGTTCCACAAAATGCCGCCCGAGGATTGGAAGGCCGTCATCGACGTGCACTTGCACGGCGCCTTCAACGTGACGCGCGCCTCGATCGAGTATTTCCGCGAGAAGCAGGACGGCTCATACGTCCTCTTCACCTCAACCTCCGGCCTCATCGGCAATATCGGCCAGGCCAATTACGCCGCCGCAAAACTCGGCGTCATGGGCCTCTCACGCATCATCGCAATGGAGAACGCGACGAAGAATGTACGCTCCAACATTATCGCGCCTTTCGCCTGGACACGCATGATCGCGTCTATTCCGGTCAAGGACGAAGCAAGCGCTGCCCGCGTTGAGCGCTTCCAGCGTTCGATGCGCGCCGATCAAGTGGCGCAAATGGCAGTCGCGCTCTGCGCTGATGGCGCGAAGGAAACGACCGGCCAGATCTTCGCCGTGCGTGGCAACGAAGTGTTTCTGTTCAACCAGCCGCGACCAACGCGCGGCATGGCGCGGCTTGAGGGCTGGTCGCCGTCGAGCATCATCGAGCATTGCCTGCCGGCGATGAAGGCGAACTACACCGATGTTGGTGCGAGCGCTTCGGTGTTTCCGTGGGATCCCGTCTGATGCGCGCGCTCTTCCTCGCTCTGGCGCTCGCCGCATGCGCGCAATCGCCCACTTCAACCTTGCCGCAGGAAGATCATCTCGCCGGCACATCTTGGCGGCGCGTCGATGATCTCGACGCCAACCCGCATGGGGCGCTGCTCGCCTTCGAGCGCGGACGCGCGTCCGGCTACACGGGCTGTAATCGCTGGTCGAGCGAGACGGTTCAGAGCGGCGGCGACGGCCTGCGCTTTGTGAACATCAATGTGACTGAACGCGCGTGCGACGGCGCCGGCGTCCAAGTTGCAGCCGAGCGCAACTTTCTGGCCGTCATCCGCACGACGCGCCGCGCTCACTATGATCAAAGCGCGCTGGTTTTGTTCAACGCCCGTGATGAGCAGGTCGCACGGTTCGAAAGCGACGCGCCAATCGAAAGCGAATGAGAAAAAGCGCGCGCCGTGAAAGCGCGCGCTTCAACTTCGCAGCACTGGCGTGTTACGGCGTAGCCGGCGCAGGTGCGGCCGCTACGCGCGGGATGTCGCGCGGGCAATCGCTGGTGCCGCGCGCGTTAGCGCAGTTCACGATCGCGACTTCCGTCGCTCCGGGCGCGACGACGACCAGCCAATGCTCGTTCGGATCGAAGCGCTCGCGGCTGACGAGATTGCCACACTGCACAGAGAACACGAGCGACCCAACGTGCGCCGCATAGAGGCTTTCGGGCGACGTATCGGCCGGAATAACGCCGCGCGATTCCGTGGCGCGTACGTTGGCGCATGTCGGCGTCAGCGCCGGATTGGCTTGTTGTTGTGTCTGCAGCTGGGTGACCGCCCAAACCATCTGGTTGGCGGCTTCCATCGCCTGCACTTCTTCGAGTAGCGTTTGCGGCGCGGCCGGCGCCTCTTCCTCGGCCGGCGCGCTGGATTGGCCACAGGCCGTCAGCGCGAAAGCCGCCGCGGCGGCGAGCAAGAGTGTACGCATGGGTGAGTCTCCCTCCCTTTTCGGCGCTGTTGCACTCGCCCGCAGCGCTTTCGTCAAGCGCCGAGCGACAGAGGCGGTTTCAAACCTGTGCCTTGAGGGCCTAAAACTGGCCAACCACATTGGCTCTCGAAGAGGTGTTCCGATGATTGAGAAACGTCCGTTCGACAGCCTGGGCCGCCACGACGCCGACTGGCTCGCCGCCCGCTACCATTTCAGCTTTTCGGGGTATCACGACCCGTCGCGCCTGAATTGGGGCGCGCTGCGCGTCTGGAATGACGACACCATCCAACCCAAGACCGGCTTTCCGCCGCATCCGCACAGCGACATGGAAATCATCACCTACGTCCGCTCCGGCGCCATCACGCACCAGGATTCGTTGGGCAATAAGGGCCGCACCGAAGCGGGCGATGTGCAGGTGATGAGCGCGGGCGCCGGCGTGACGCACGCTGAGTACAATCTCGAAGACGAAGCCACCACGATCTATCAGATTTGGATCATCCCGAAGGAGCGCGGCGGCAAGCCCAATTGGGGCGCGGCCAAGTTTCCCAAAGGCGATCGCGCCGGCTCTCTGGTAACGCTCGCCTCCGGGTTCAGCGACGAACAAGAAGCAGGCGCGCTGCCGATCCGCCAAGACGCGCGCGTGCTCGCGGCGACGTTGCAGAAAGGCCAAAGCGTCACCTACGCGCCGCAAGCAGGACGCCACCTTTACTTGGCGCTGGCCCAAGGCGCGGCATCTGTAAACGGCGTTACACTTGGCGCCCGCGATGGCGCGGCGATCAAGGATGAAGGCGAGATCCGCATTGAAGCCAGTGCCGACACAGAAATCGTGCTCGTTGATGCGCCGTAAAACCTGAGCCTAGCGTCAGGTTTGGACACTCTGCCGGTAGCGAAATGCCTTACCGGTGGCGGCAAAGAAACGACGCCGCGAATTGTTTGCGCCCCGCCGTCTTTACTGTCTGTTTGCCGGTCTGGGCGCTCTCTCGACCAATTCGGGGGAGCCAAATGGCGTCGGTCAGCGATATTCATGTGCTGGTTGTCGATGACAATCGGCAGATGCGCTTTCTGTTGCGCTGTCTCTTGCGCGCCGGCGGCGTCTACGATGTCACCGAAGCCGACAGCGCCGAGCAAGCGTTAGATCTCATGCGCACGCGCCCTGTCGATCTCGTCATCGTCGATTGGATGATGCGGCCGATGGATGGCTTGAGCTTCACGCGCCTCGTGCGCTGGGATCGCTTGTCTCCTAACCCTTACGTTCCGATCCTGATGCTGACCGCACACACGGAAGCCTCGCGTGTTGCGGCCGCGCGCGACGCGGGCGTGAGCGGTTTCGTCAAGAAGCCAATCAGCGCGCGCGTTCTGTTTGAGCGCATGACCTTCGTTTTGACCGACGCGCGGATGATCATCCGCACCGAAGACTTTATTGGCCCCGATCGCCGTCACGGTCAGAATAGCGCCCATAGCGGGCCATTCCGCCGTGAGAGCGATGGGCGCGCGGCAGCCCCCTCGCTCGACACCATCGATCTGGACGACGTCGCCTGACTGCAGGCCCCGCTTGCGGCTTCGCGTCCGCGAGCGCAGAAAAACGTAATCAATGCGGGAACAACATCATGGCGCGCATGCTTGCGGCTTTAGTGCTGATGGCCTCTCTCGGCGGCTGCGTGGTCGGCGCGGTGGTCGGGACGACGGGTGCCGTAGTTGGCGCGGCAGTCGGCGTCACGGGTGCGGTCGTCGGCACAACCGTCAAAACCACTGGCGCGGTGGTCGATGCCGTCATTCCGGATGGCGATGACGATGACGACGACGACGACGATGACGATCGTCGCAGCTGAACGCGCGCCAGTTACGGGATCGTGACTGGCATCGAAGCGCTTTCGCACACATAGTGGTGCAAATCGAAGGGAGCTTCAGATGCGTCTTGTTCCTGCTTTTGTCGGCTTGGCCGCACTCGCGATCGCGTCCTCCGCCGCCGCGGCGCCGGTTACGCTTTCGCAGATTTCATTCTCTCCAGAATTCCAGGTCGAGCTTGATGAAGAGCTTGGCGCGCGCGAAGGCGAGTATCTTCGCTCCGCCGTCACCGAAGCTGTCAGCAACGCGCTCACGCGCCGTGGCGCCAACATCGGCGCAGGCGCCGACATCACCATCGAGATCTCGATCATCGACGCGGATCCGAACCGTCCGACCATGCGGCAAACGCAAGGCCGTCCGGGGCTCGATCCTTTGCGCTCGGTCTCTACAGGCGGCGCCGAACTGCGCGCCGTGCTGCGCAATGCCAGCGGCCAAGTCGTCGGTGAAGTCGATCATCGCCGCTATGACGAAACGCTCTCCGACGTCTTCGTACCGCCGACCACGTGGACCAGCGCACAGCGCTCTATCCGCCAATTCGCCGGCAAGGTCGCGGACGCGTACGCCGACGCCGCGGGCTAACGGGACGCCTTAGAGCCGGCATCAGGCCCCGAATCCCCGTTCTCGCCCGCTCGCTCTAAAGCACACAGCTCCCCTGCCTCGTAGGGGAGCTGTTCGTGTTTATGCGGCGCTATTTTCCCAGGTTTTGAAGCCTTTTTCGCGCAAGTCGCATGCGGGGCAGACGCCGCAGCCATAGCCCCAATCGTGCCGATTCGTACGATCGCCCTCGTAGCACGTGTGGCTGTGTTCGATGATCGCGTTGGTCAACGCTGGGCCGCCAAGTGCGTCCGCCAGCGACCAAGTCTGCGCTTTGTTGAGATGCATGAGCGGCGTCTCTAAGCGCATCGGACGCGCGAGCCCCAGCGCCAACGCGCGCAGTTGCGCGTCGAGCGTTTCCTGGCGGCAATCGGGGTAGCCGGAATAATCCGTCTCGCACATGCCGCCGACGAGAACGTCGATGCCACGCCGATAGGCTTGCGCGCCGGCGACAGTTAGGAAGACCAGATTGCGGCCAGGCACGAACGTGCTGGGCAGACCGCTCTCGGCCATCTCGATCGCGCGGTCCGAGGTCAGCGCGCTCTCGGCCAGAGCGCCATAGCCCTTCAGGTCGACTACGATGTCCCCGCTCAGCCGCTCCGCCCAGGCCGGGCTCAGGCCGGCAATGGTGTTGCGGAGGATCGGGCGCTGGGTGAGCTCGATGGCATGGCGCTGGCCATAGTCGAAACCTATGGTCTCGACCCGGTCGAATCGGTCGAGCGCCCAGGCTAGGCAGGTCGCCGAATCTTGGCCGGCGGAGAAGAGAACGAGAGCGGCAGACGCCATGCGCATTCTCTTAACGCGCCATTTCGCAGGCGCAACACGACCTTCCGTTACGGCAATATGACCTCCGTCTTAATTGCACGCCATATAGTGTGACACGTGCGCCTCAGGCCGGAACCGCTGTGACGCCAGCGTCAGGTTATACGGTCACATCCCGTTGACAGCACTCATGCTTCGGCCTGCTATGGTCGCTTGGACAGGTAGGGCGCGGGGGGAGCACCCGCTCGCCAGCCCCGACATGCCGATGGTTTGCCACGGACGCCCATAGAAGGCGTCCACGGCGCTGGGAGGACGGCTTATGACTAGCAAGAAGAAGTTGGGTTGGATTCTGCTTTCGAGCGCTTCGCTCGCGGCAATGGGCGCAATGGCGCCGGCAGCTTACGCGCAAGACGCGGATGAGCCGTCCGAAGAAATCGTCGTCACGGCGACGGGCCGTACCACGGCTATCCAGGACGTTCCGATCGCGGTGACCGCCATCGGCGGCGAAACCCTGGAAGATGCAGGCGTCGAAAACCTGCTCGACCTGCAACAGCTCGCCCCCAGCCTTCGCATCGGCTCGGGCCAGTCCACCTCGCTCGGCACCACGGTCCGCATCCGCGCCTTGGGCACCGGCGGCGACAACCCAGGCTTTGAATCGGCCGTCGGCTTCTTCATCGACGGCGTCTTCCGCGCCCGCGCTGGTATCGCCATCTCCGACCTTCCGGAAGTTGAGCGCATCGAAGTTCTGCGCGGCCCGCAGGGCACGCTTTACGGCCGCAACACCTCGTCCGGCGCGATCTCGGTCACGACCGCCCAACCAGGCTTTGAGCCAGGTGCGTGGCTCGAAGCCGGTGCCGGCGATCTGAACTACGGTGCCCTGCGCGGCGGCTTCGACTTGCCGCTCAGCGACACTTTCGCGTTCCGCTTCGACGGCTCGCTGCGCGCTCGCGACGGCTTCATGACCGACTTCAACACCGGCGAAGACTTCAACACCCAAAACCGCTGGGGCATGCGTGGCCAAGTCGTTTGGGATATCTCGCCGGACGCAACGTTGCGCATCATCGCCGATGCGGCGGAAACCGACGAAGATTGCTGCGCGGCGACGATCCTGCGCTACGGCGCGACCCAAGGGGTTATCCTCGCGATCGGCGGCACCAGCCTGCCGAACACGGCCAGTATCGTGAACGCCCCGGACGCGCGTGAAGTGCTCGTGACGCCGGGCCGCGATTACCTCGAACAAGTCCAGGACGGCGGCGTTTCCGCTCAGCTCGATTGGGACATCGGCGGCCTGAACTTCACGTCGATCACCGCCTATCGCAACTGGGGCGCAACGCGCGGTCAAGACATCGATTTCAACAACGCTGACCTGTTCTATCGCGATGGTCTGACCGCTGACATCGAGAACTTTACCCAAGAGTTCCGCCTGCAAGGTGAAGCGGGCCGCCTGAACTGGCTCATCGGCGCGTTCTACTCCGCCGAAGATCTGAATACGGTCGATCGCATCCGTTACGGGACACAGGCGTCAGCATATGCGCAAACCGCTGTCTTGGGCGCGACCTTCGGCACCCGAGAGTTGTTTAACACCCCCGCGCCAGCCATATCTTTCCTTGGACTGATCAATCCATTCTTTAACAACACCTACCTGACGCCGAACTCGAACGGAGACGGCCAGCAAGCGGACCAGTTCACGCAGGAAGCGCGCGACATCGCGATCTTCACGCACAACGAGTTCAGCTTGACTGACGCCACGACGCTCACGGTCGGCCTGCGCTACGGCGAGTCCGAAAAAGAGTACAACGCGAATCTAAACGCGGTTAACCCGTTCTGCGCTTCAATGCAGACGCTGGAAACTGGCTTCGGCTTGTTCTCGGGCCTGAACACCACCGCAAACACGCCTGGGCCGGGGCAAGCGAGCGCACAAAGCGCGCGTACCACTCTTTCCATCCTGTGCGCTCCACAGGCCAACCCAGCGCTGAACGGCGCCTGGACCTCTTCGCGTGAAGAAGATGCCGTCACCGGCGTGCTCTCGCTGCGTCACGAACTGAACGACGACCTGATGTTCTACGCCAGCTACGCGCGTGGCTATAAGTCGGGCGGCTTCAACCTGGATCGCTCCAGCTACTTTGGCATTTTCCCAGGCATGACCGCCACGCAAGCGCGCACGGGTCTGACTGCGATTGATCCGGCGAGCATCGGCTTCGAGCCAGAGACCGTAGACTCCTACGAACTCGGCATGCGCTCGACGATCCTGAACGGCACGACGTTCTTCAACGTCACGCTATTCCTCTCGCAACTGCACGACTATCAGCTGAACGCCTTCAACGGCACGGCCTTCATCACGCGGAACGTTCCGGAAGCGATCAGCCAGGGCGTCGAAATCGACATCCTGTCGCGTTTGACCCGCAACCTGACGATCCAAGGCGGCATCAACTACACCGACGCCTATAACGACTCGACCATCGCGTTCTCTCCTTCGCCCGCGGACACGATCGTCGAAGGGACGCCGCTGGTGCAAGCGCCGGAATGGTCATTGACGGGCGCGATCACGTACGAATTGCCCATCAACGACAACTTGATGGCGCGCTTCTACCTCGATGCCCGCTACGACACCGAGTACCAGACCCAAGCGCTCGGCCGTAACCCGATCTCCGATATGGACGACACGCTCGTCCTGAACGGCCGCATCGGTCTCGGCAGCCCGCAGCAAAACTGGTCGATCGAACTGTGGGGTCGCAACCTGACCGACGAGTTCATCCAGGGCGGCTTCAACGCTCCGCTGCAAAGCGGCACGGTTGGCGCTTACACCAACGAAGGCCAGACCTACGGCGTCACGGTGCGCGCGCGCTACTAAGCGCCACGCAAACCAAACTAAACTGCAGCGGCCGGAGCGAAAGCTCCGGCCGTTTGCTTTTGACGCGACGCCGGCGTAAGGGCGCTCGCATGGCGCTAGCGACCCTCGATGTGCTGATCGTCGACGATCACGAAGCGATGCGCGTGCTTTTCCACAAAATGCTTGAGCGCGCAGGCGTCACACGCGTCCGTGACGCCGCAAGCGGCGCCGCCGCTTTGGCGCACATCGCCGAACACACACCCAATCTCATTCTCTGCGACCGGCGCATGCCTGAAATGGACGGCCTCGCCTTCACGCAACGAGCACGCGCCAGTTTGCCCCGCGAGACGTGCCGCATCATCATTATCACCGGTCAGGGGAGCGAAGCCGCGCACGTCGAAGCGCTCGCAGCCGGCGCAGACGCGATGCTGGTAAAGCCAGTCTCGCCGCGCGACCTCCTGGCGGCGATCGAAGCGCTTTACGCCTAGAGCCGCCCACGCAGCATTTGCAGGACGATAGAGAAGTCCTTGCCGCCAAAGCCAGCATTGACCAACTCCGTATAGATCGCTTCCGCAGCGCCGCCGAGCGGCGTGGGCGCGCCCGTTGTGTCCGCCGCGTCCTGCGCGAGCTTCAGATCCTTCAGCATCATCGCCGCTGCAAAGCCGCCTTCATAATCGCGGTTGGAAGGCGCTGCCGGTACTGGGCCCGGCCAAGGACAGTACGAGGTCAGCGACCAATTCTGGCCTGACGCTTTCGATGCGATGTCGAAGAATTTCTGCGCATCAAGCCCAAGCGATTCCGCCAGCGCGAACGCTTCGCTGGTGGCGATCATCGAAATGCCGAGCAGCATGTTGTTGCAGATCTTCGCTGCTTGCCCTGCGCCATTGTCGCCAGCGTGAATGATCGCCTTCGCCATCGGCTTCAGCGCTTCTTCCACGTCGGCAAAGTCCTGCTCGCGGCAGCCGACCATAAAGGTGAGCGTGCCGCCGTTCGCCGCCACCGTGCCGCCAGAGACTGGCGCATCCGCCGCACGAAATCCTTGCATCGACGCGTCGCGCGCCACCGTGCGGGCGCTATCCACGTCGATGGTCGAGCAATCGATGAGCACCGCATCTTTCGGTGCGTTCGGCAGAATCGCGTCCATGTAAACTTCACGCACATGGCTGCCCGCGGGCAGCATGGTGATGACGACGTTTGCGTCCTTCACCGCTTCCGCTGCGCTTGAGACGGGCGTCATGGCTTGCTCCTTGGCGCGCGCGAGCGCTTCCGCCGAAAGATCGAACGCCACAACCTGGCGCCCAGCCTTCGCCTGGTTCGCCGCCATACCCGAGCCCATATTGCCAAGGCCGATGAATGCGATACGGGTCATGGGAATGCTCTCCTGTCTGGAGGCGTTCTAGAACTGTGTGCGCGCGGCGCAAGCGCGCCGCGAAGGTTCCGCTAAAGCGGCGTCCATTCATCGGTAGACGGCAACGGTGCGAACAGTTCATCGAGCAGCGCATCGCTGACGCCTTCGAGCGTCGCGGGGTTCCACACCGGCTTGTTGTCCTTATCGACGATCAGCGCCCGCACGCCTTCTTGAAAATCGTGGCGCGCGCACACACGCGACGCCAGCCGATACTCGCTCACCATCTCATCGGCGAAACTCGCCTTCGCAGCGCCTTCGCGCATCTGACGGAAGGTGATCTTCATCGCCTGCGGCGACTTCGTTTGTAGCGTCGCGAGCTGCGTCTTCGACCATTCAGAACCATCGGCTTCCAGAGCGCCAAAAATTTCTTCGACGCTGCTCAGCGCAAAGATGCGGTTGATGCGCTCGATGTTTTCGGGCGTCAGCTCTTTCGGACGACCCGCGCTTTCGCTCAAAGCATCGAGCCCACTCTCCAGCGCACGCCCCGCATCATGCGTCTGCGCTGCGCCCGCGATCTGCGCGCGCGCGGCAGCGAGGATTTCCGTCGGCATGAAATGCGTGGCGACGCCGGCGATCAGGCAGTCCGCCGCTTTCAGCCGCGCGCCGGTGAGCGCGAGCCACATTCCGATCGCGCCAGCCTTGCGCGGCAGATACCAGCCGCCGCCGACATCGGGAAACAAGCCAATGCCGGTTTCCGGCATGGCGTAAGTCGTGTTCTCAGTGGCGATGCGGAAACGCGCTGGCATCGAAATGCCAACACCGCCCCCCATCGTCACGCCATCGATCAGCGCCACGACCGGCTTTGGATAGTGAAAGAGGAGATGGTTGAGGCGATATTCAGTGAAGAAGAATTCGCTCGCCTCTTTGGCGTCCTTCGCGCCGCTCTCCGCGATCATGCGAATATCGCCGCCCGCACAAAAGCCGCGCGTCCCCTCTGCATGATCGAGCAACACCGCATTGACGCTCGCATCGTCCCGCCACGCCAACAGCGCCTGAATCATGTTCGCGCACATGTGCGTGTTGAGCGCGTGCAGCGCTGCCGGGCGGTTTAACGTGATGCGCGCGAGGCCGTTGGCGCTGCTCGTAAAAATATCAGACACTCTTCCCGCCTTCTCTCTTTCGTCATTCCGGACGCTCGAAGCGCGATCCGGAACCTAGGGGCCGCGAGCTCGTCATTTGCCCCTGGGTTCCGGGCTCATCGCTACGCGATGCCACGGAATGACGAGCTTTATTGCTTTGTCAGAGCAGTGGATCAAGCTGCCCATGTGAGCGGCGCTGGCAGATCTTCCGCGCAATAATCGACACGGATCGCGCGCCGCCCGGCGCTGACGCGTGACGGCGACGAGCGATGCAGGATGAGCGCCTTGGCGAACAGCACGTCGCCGCGTTTCGCAACGCAGTTCTCTATCGGCGCGGCGGTCGCGATGACTTCTGCATTTGCCGCAGTGATCTTGCCCCGTGCGTGTGTGCCGAGCGCGAGTTGGAGGCAACCGTTCTCTTCATCGGCAGGATCGAGATGAACACGCGCGAAGATGATGCGCTCCAGGAGCTCGATCGGCGGCTCGGCGTGCCAAGTGCCAGCCTTGTTGGTCCAGTTGTTGAAGCCCGGCATCTCGACGCGCTCGCGCAGGGCCACGACGCGATCTTGGTGCCAGGGCAAGGTCCAGTTGTTGTCTTCGGTCTTGTTAAACGCGATGACGCGCACAGGGCGTGCGCTCGGCAGGAGTTGCGCCGCGAGCGTGTTAAGTGCCGCGGATGGTTCGAGCAATAGGCGTTTACTAGGCACATCTCCCATTTCGCAGGCGCTATCGAGGGCGCTCAACTCGCTCTCAGAAAGCGCGCTCCGAAACCACGCCCTTCCTTCCTGCTCCATTGTCACGCTTGCCACCTTCGTCATGCCGGACGCGCGCAGCGCGATCCTAAATCCAGGGGCCCCTTAGTCCAGTCGCGATATCGAGCGTTCCTCACGTCGCCGCTCCCGAAAGAAATAACCCGCGGCCAGTACGATCGCACAGATCACCGGCGTGGCGATCACTGTCACAGAAAATGTCGTTACCAAAACGACACCTAGACCGATTGCATCACTGCCGATCGGCAGAAGCAAAAGCAGCGCAATCGGCAAGAGCGTGGGCGCCGCGATGCAAACCACTGCAACACCGATTGCGGGCCAATAGCGCTTATTCGCCACCAGAACCGCGATAACCAGCAACGCAAGCACGCCACCGATGATCAGCGGTGGGAGCAGAAGCTCCATCACCGCATCGTCGGAATGATAAAGCTTGAATCCCCTGTATCGCCTTCCGGCCAGCGCGCGGTGACAGTCTTCACCTTGGTGAAAAACTTTACGCCTTCCATGCCGTGCTGGTTGGTGTCGCCGAAGGCGGAGCGCTTCCAGCCGCCGAAGGTGTGGTAGGCGACCGGCACGGGGATGGGCACGTTGATGCCGACCATGCCGACATTGACGCGCGCGGCGAACTCGCGCGCGGCGCGGCCGTTGCGGGTGAAGATGGCGACGCCGTTGCCGTATTGGTGATCGCTCGGCAGCGCGAGCGCTTCCTCGAACGTCTCGGCGCGCACGATCTGCAACACCGGGCCGAAGATTTCTTCTTGGTAGGTGCGCATGTCGGTTTTGACGTTGTCGAACAAAGTCGGGCCGATGAAGAAGCCTTCTTCATAGCCTTGCAGCTTGAAGCCGCGACCATCGCGCACCAGCTCCGCGCCCTCTTTGGCGCCGAGGCCGATATAGTCTTCGACCTTCTGCTTATGCGCGCTCGACACCACGGGGCCGTACTGCGCTTCGGCATCCGTTGAGATGCCGACTTTCAGCTTTTCGATTTCCGGCAACAGCCGCTCGCGCAACTCATCCGCCGTTTTCTTGCCGACCGGCACGACAACCGGCAGCGCCATGCAGCGTTCGCCGGCTGAGCCGTAAGCGGCGCCGACGAGATCTTTCACGGCCTGGTCCATGTCGGCGTCGGGCAGAATGATGCCGTGGTTCTTGGCGCCGCCCATGGCTTGCACGCGCTTATTGTTCGCGGTGCCGTGGCTATAAATGTAATGCGCGATGTCGGACGAACCGACGAAGCTGATCGCTTTGATGTCCGGATGCGCGATGATGGCGTCGACGGCTTCCTTGTCGCCGTGGACGACATTGAGGACGCCCGCCGGCGCGCCGGCTTCCATCATCAGCTCAGCGAGCCGAACCGGCACGCTCGGGTCTTTCTCCGACGGCTTCAACACGAACGTGTTGCCGCAGGCGATGGCGACGCCGAACATCCACATCGGAATCATGGCCGGGAAGTTGAACGGCGTTATGCCGGAGACGACGCCGAGCGGCTGGCGCATCGAATAGACGTCGATGCCGGGCCCGGCGCCTTCGGTGTATTCGCCCTTCAACACATGCGGGATGCCGCAAGCGAACTCGATGACTTCGAGGCCGCGCTGAATGTCGCCCTTGGAGTCAGCGATCACCTTGCCGTGCTCGGACGACAAGAGATGCGCCAGCTCGTCCATGTTCTTTTCGACGAGCGCCTTGAACGCGAACATAACCCGCGCGCGGCGCTGCGGGTTCGTCGCGGCCCAGCCGGGAAATGCGGCGAGTGCGGCTTGCACGGCGGTGTCAACATCGCGCGCCGTGGAGAACGCAACTTCTGCCTGCTGTGCGCCGGTGTTTGGGTTGTAGATACGACCAGCGCGCCCGCCATTGGCGGACGCGCTTTTGCCGTTGATGTAATTCTCAATCGCGCGCATCGGCGAGGCCTCCCAAGGTCCGGATTTTTCGCCCTTATGGCGCTAAATCAGACCCCGGACAATGCCGCGCCGCCCGCGACCAGTTAGCCCCTTCGGGCCATGCCCATGATCAGCGAGACCACGAACAGGACGAGGAAGAGGAAGAACAAGACTTGCGCGATGCCGGCCGACGCCGAAGCGATGCCGCCGAAGCCGAAGACCGCGGCGATGATCGCCACAACAAAAAAGATAAGGGCCCAAGAGAGCATAAGGTTTCTCCGTATCAGTGATCTGCGGAGAAAACGCGGACCCTCATCTCTTGTTCCGAATCAAGACGGGAAACGCCACGCGCCTTCGCCGCCATTCTTCGCGGCCGCGTATTGCTTTTCGGCAAAGCGCCAGTTCGCGAGCTTCTCGGTGAAGCCTTTGAGGAAGGCGGCGCGATCGTTCTTGAAGTCGATATAGTAGGCGTGCTCCCAGACGTCGGAGACGAGGAGCGGCGTGACGCCCGCTTCGGTGAGTGCGGTTGCGGCATCGTGCGTATCGATGATTTTAACAGCGCCGGCGCTATCGGCGACGAGCCAGGCCCAGCCTGACGCGAAGTGGCCCACGCCGGTCGCGGCAAACTTTTCACGGAAATCGCCGACGGAGCCGAACGCGGCTTCAATGGCGCTCTTGAGATCACCTTCCGGGTTCTGAGGGGAAGGCGAAAGGCTCTCCCAGAAGAAAGCGTGATTCCAAGTTTGGGCGGCGTTGTTGAAGAGCTTCTTGTTGCCCTCCCGCACTGAGAGCGCGACCACCTCTTCCAACGTCCCCGGCGGGTTGGGAATATCCGCCAAAATGGCGTTCATGTTTTTAACGTAGGCGGCGTGGTGCTTGCCGTGGTGCGTTTCTAAAGTCGTCCGCGACATGAGCGGCTCGAGCGCATCAATGGCGAACGGCAATTCTGGAAGCTTAAACATACGAAATCCTCTCCGCGTCTTCACGCCGGATCGTATTTCGCCTCCGCTTTCTCGACCGGGACCGGCCAGATCTCGCCCTCTACGCCCTGCATAATCCAATCGCCAGCTTCGGCCCGCTGCGGGCCTTCCTTGGTCTCGACGATGCAAGCGTACGGCAGCGTGAAGTATCGAAACACGACGTCCGTGCGTTTCCGATATAGACCATCGCCAGCCGGTTCGTAGGTGGCTTCGAAAATTTTGGCGCTGATAACCGCACTATCGTTGGGGCCATAGGAGATAATGTAGTCTTCGCCGCCACGCGCCGACAGAGCGCCTTGCGCGGTCTCCACGACGCAGTCGGCTTCAGCCCGGCGCGCACGCACGGGCTCGCCATCCGACCTTGCTCGCACGCCCCTCCACCGAACGCCCGGCGGCGGCTCTGTTATGGAGCGCGGTCGCGGTTTCTCGCCGAACACAAACGTGAACAGATTCATCTCAGGCCTCTCATGTGACGGAGTCGCCGCGGATAGCGCGCATGACAAAGTGAATGACGAGCAGCGCCATGAATACGAGAAACAAGACTTTTGCGATGCTGGCGGCGACGCCCGCGAGCACGGCGAAGCCCAACACGCCTGCGATCAACGCCAGCACGACAAAAATGAGGGCCCAGCCCAGCATAATGATCTCCCATAAATCCGAGTATTCGCTGATTCAAACGTCCCTCGGCGCCGCCGCGTTCCGCAGCGCACAAAATTGGGAACCGCCCAGTGTTCCGTTTGTTGTTTGGCTTTGAGGCGGTGTTGCGCCGCTTGCTGCAACTGAAGGAGATTTGACCTATGGCACAGGCCATTCATGCGGAACGCCGTAACGGCGCTGCTCGCGCTGCGCTGAAGGCGCGCGCTTCCGACGTACTGGATGATTTTGCTGAGCTGCGGAAGGACGTGAACCGTCTGGCAGACGCAGCAGGGAAAGCCGCACGCGCCGAAGCGAAGCACGCGAGCAAGCGCTTAAACTCAATCTCCGGCACCGTGCGCGAACGTGCAACGGCGACGGTGACGGACATTCGCGATCGCGCGGCAGAAAGCGCGGAATACGCCGCTGACAAGGTGCGCACGCATCCGGGTGCCGCCGTCGGCATTTCGCTTGGCGCCGGCCTTTTGATCGGGCTGCTACTCTCGCGCCGCTAGTTGCTATTTCTGCGCCTGCGGCGGCAGGCGCACCCAAAGTGCATAAGGGCGCTGTGGTTCTCGCCGGACCACAGCGCCCAATTGCCGTGCGAAGGCGTCAATCAAGCGCACACTGGGGCTCTGAACCGCAGACACGCCCTGCGCCTCACCGTCCAGCGACATCTCTGTGCCGCCTTCTGCATCCGGGCGAAGGCCAAGCGTGAGTTCGGCCGTCTCATCGGCGAGCAAATCCAGCGCATTGGAAATCGCCTCGCCTATAAGAAACGCCGCCGGGACAGCGTGGTCTACATCGACACGCGCTTCCGACAGCTCGAGTTTGAGCGTGATGTCCTTCGCCGCCGCCCCACGCGATTGCTGCATCTGGCGGGCAATCTCCGCAGCCAGATCATCCAGCCGCAGCGCGCGGACTTCGCCTGACGCGTAGATACGCTGGTGCACCAACGCCATCAGCTGCACGCGGTCATGCGCACGGGCCAGACCGCGCGCCTCAGATTCGTCCGCCGCGGCGCGCGCCTGAATGTTGAGCAAGCTCGCGACCATTTGCAGATTGTTCTTCACGCGGTGGTGAACTTCGCGCAGGAGCGCCCGCTCCTCGCCCAGCGTTTCCACCAACTTTTGTTCGCGCCCGCGCAAGGTTTTGGCCATAGCGGCAAGCGTGCGGCGCAATGTCCGCACCTCTTCGGGCGCGCTTGCGAGCGCGGGCGGTTCAACCACATCTTCTCCGCGCGCAAAGCTGCGCGCGGCGCTCTCAAGCTGAGATAAAGGTCGCGCCACGAAAATCTCGATCGCAAACCAACCCGCGCCCACAGCCAGGAGCCAGATCAGCAAAGGTGCGGCAATTGATGTGCTGATATCGACGATATCGCGCCAACGCGCGCGCGATTGTCCCCACGACATCACGGCATAAAGATCAGGCTCATAGAGCGGCACGATCACCGCCGTGCCGTTCTCCACCTCTATGAATTGTGGCGAGGACCCCAGCATGCCGCGGATTTGCTCCGGCGTCGGCAAGCCCGGCTCGTTGCCGGATGTACCCACCGAACTCTGCGCGACGATGCCGCCACGCTGATCGATGATGGCTGAACGCGCGCCGTCCAAGACCTGGCCACGATCAAGAATCTCACGCAAATCCTCAACGGCGATTGAAGCACCGATGAAACCTACCGAGCGACCGTTAGCGTCGCGCAACGGCTCGAACCCAGCCAGCACCTCGCGCCGCGAGACCGCCCCATGCGAGACATAGCCAATCGCGAAATTATCGCGCGTACGCGCTGTTTCCATAATGTCGAGCGGCGCGATTTGTGTACCGGGCGCGACCGCCGGCACGGAGCACCGGATGACCCGGTTCCGGTCCAGCACGGAGATGCCGGCCAGCGTGCGATACCTCGCCACAACACCGTCCAACCAAGCACGGCAATCCGGCGCGCCGCTATCGCGCAGCTCCGGGCTCGACGCCAGGACGCGCAGCATTTCGCGCACCTGATCGATCGTTTGCCGTTCTTCCGTTATCGATTGTAGCGCGCGCCGGCCAAGCTCTTCCTGAGCTGCCTGCTGACGCGCCGCGACGGCGTTCAGACCGACTTGCATGGCAATAGCGCCCGCCGGCAACATCGCCAGACCGAGCAATAAAGCCATCCGGCCGCGCAGCGATTTCAGAGAAAGCGCGCGCGGCCAGAATCCGAACTGTCTTTCGCCCCCGCGTGTCACACGTTCGCCGTGTCCTCAATCGTCCTGCCGCCAGGGGGTACAGGCGTATTCTCTTCGTCCAGACCGAGTAGATCCGCCAGACGCTTGCGCGCGCGGTTCACGCGGCTCTTAATCGTGCCGACGGCGCAGCCGCAAATATTTGCTGCTTCTTCGTAGGAGCACCCCGAGGCGCCGACGAGCGTCAACACTTCACGGTGATCCGGCGCCAGCTGCGCGAACGCGACCTTGAAATCCTCCAAGTCGACAGAGCCATCTTGCTCTGGCCGCGAGGCTAAGCGCGCGGCGAACTTGCCGTCCGCGTCTTCGACTTCACGCTTCGACTTGCGCAACTGCGAGTAATAGTGATTGCGCAGGATGGTGAAGAGCCACGCGCGCAAATTGGTGCCAGGCTCGAAGCGTTCGACATTCGCCAGCGCTTTCACAAGCGTGTCTTGCACCAAATCATCCGCGTGCGCGGGGTTGTGCGCCAAGGAGCGCGCGAACGCGCGCAGGCTTGGCAAGAGCTCGATCAGCTCAGATTTGAAAGCGGAGAGGCGGCTCATTGCTTCTTCTCCGCCTCGTCGATCTTGCCCAACAGGTCGAGGAAGCGATCCGGCATCGGCTCGCTTGCCACTTCGCCAAAGGCCAGGCGCAAGTTGCGCGTGATCAGGGCCTTGCTGGCCGCCGAAGCACCCTTTGCGGTTTTGAGGCCCTCGGGGGGCTTCTTGGACACTAAGGTCTCCATCTCTTCTTTCCGCGCCATCCTGAACCGATCCCCGTAGCGCCCGGACAGACCGAGCTACAGCACTGGGGGTCAAACGCAGGTCGCTCGGAACAGTTCCGGAAACGCGGAACTTTTTTCAGCCGATGACGTTTCCTATACCTCACCGGGATGGGAGAATGCTATGACCGTCGATACGGCCGGGCAGGAAAAATCTACAGAAAACAAGGGTTACTACATGTCTCTGGCCAGGGAAATTGCGCCTCACCTGCCGCTTTTGCGACGTTATGCGCGTGCGCTGACCGGCGCTCAGGAAAGCGGCGACGCCTTCGTGGCCGCGACCTTGGAGGCGATTGTCGCCAGTCCGGAAGACTTTCCGCGCAATCTAGACCCGCGCACGGGCCTTTACCTGACGTTCCATCGCATCTGGTCGAGCGGCAATGTCGAGGTCGAGGCAGACGAGTCAGCGCGCGGCGCGCGCATGGCGCAAGAACGCTTACGCTCGCTCTCACCGCTCACGCGCCAGGCGTTGTTGCTGACGACGCTTGAGAACTTCACCGTCCAGGAGACGGGGGAAATTCTTGGACGTTCATCGGAAGAGGTGAATGCGCTGATCGATGAAGCGCTCGAAGATCTCGATGCTCAAACCAAAGCGCGCATTCTCATCATCGAGGATGAAGCTGTCATCGCGATGGATCTGAGCGATCTCGTCACTGGCGCCGGCCACTCCGTGTGCGCGGTGGAAGACACCGCTTCCAAGGCCGTTGCTGCGGCGAATCGCGAACGGCCCGATCTTGTGCTTGCTGACATTCAGCTTGCCGACGGTTCTTCCGGTATCGACGCGGTGAAGGAAATTCTTTCGTCTTTCGATGTCCCAGTGATTTTCATCACGGCCTTCCCCGATCGCTTGCTCACCGGCGAGCGCCCGGAGCCGACCTTCCTCATCACCAAGCCTTACTCGCCTGACATGGTGCGTGCGGCCGTCAGCCAAGCGCTCTTCTTCGAAAGCACAGGCTCGCTCAACTAAATCGAGCACGCAGTCGTGAACTGCGGAACAGCATAAACGGCGCGGCGTTCAAATGAACACCGCGCCGTTCTCTTTTGCGACGGCGCCAAAGAATGAGGAGTCGCACATATGTCCCGCAAAGTTTCCGCGCCGCTATTCGCGCTCGCCGCTCTGGTTGGCGCCACTGGCCTTGCAGCCTGCAACACGGTTGAAGGCGCAGGCGAAGATATTCAGATCGCCGGCGAAGAAGTTGAAGAAACCGCCGAAGAGCTGAACGACGGAAATCCTGAAACGCCGTAACCAACCCGATCGCCGCCCGCGCGCCCTGTTGGCGCGCGGGTGCGGCAATGGAGAACGGTGACAAGCCGCTTCCGCCGCGCGAAGGCTCTCAGGCATGAGAGCCTTTTTTCTTGCCCCCGTTCTGGCATTTGCACTTGCCGCCGCCGCGTGCACCCCGGCCGCCGAAGCGCCGTCCTCGGAAGCTGAAGCGCCCGCGGGCCGTCTCGAAATCCGCGACGCATGGGCCGCGCCCACGCCAGGCGGCGTCACGGTGTCAGCGGGCTATCTCACCATCGTCAACGCCGCGAGCGAAGCGGATCGCTTGGTCTCCGTTGCAAGCCCGCGCGCAGGACGCGTGGAAGTCCATGAAATGGTTATGTCCGGCGACGTCATGCAGATGCGCCCAGCCGCATCGCTTGAGATCGCAGCCGGCGCAGAGGTCGATCTGGCGCCAGGTGGCCTGCATCTCATGTTCTATGAGATCACCGCCCCGTTCGCAGAGGGTGAGGATGTGCCGGTGACATTGACGTTTGAGCGCGCCGGCGCGGTCGATGTTTCGCTTCCGGTTCGACGCCCAGCTACCGAGAGTTCGCACGGCGCGCACTGACACCGCTTAACGCTCGCTTCAGCGTGTTAATGTAATCGATATTCCGCACGGTGACTCGGCCTTTTGCCGAGCGCGTTGGGGTGCGCTAAGGCCTGCTCATGTTTCGGCATCTGCGCGTTAAGCTGACAGTGCTGTATGCGGGCCTCTTTTGCGCCGCGCTGTTGTTCATCGGCGCGACGGCGTACGCGGTTATCGCCAGCAACACGAACCGTCTCGCGCGCGAACAACTGGCGAGCGCCGGCGCCGTGTTTGAACGCACCTGGGCGCTGCGCCTCGATCACCTCGCGGATGGCGCCCAAGTCACGGCGCGCGACGCCAATTTTCGTGAAGCCGCAGTCCTGCGCGACGACGCCGCCCTGCGCACGCAGCTCGAAACACTTCGCCGGGGCACAGGCGCCGATTTCGCAGTGTTCATTACCCGCGAGGGACTGCTCGTTGGCGATCTCCCGGGCGCAGGCGCTTCGATCCCGGCGGGACTGCAGCGCGCGCTGACGCAAGCGCAATCGCCCCGCGGCGTCATGCGCTCGGGCGATGAACTCGCACAGACCGCGACCGCAACACTTGCAAGCGGCGCAGGTTGGGTCGTCCTGGGCGCAAATCTCGATGCGGACGAAATGCAGGCCATCGAGACGATCTCCGCGTTGCCCATCAGCGCGCGCGTGCTCGCCCATTCAGGACAAGCCTGGGGCGCCGCATCTGACGCTGATTTCGCCTCACTCGATGGCTTTATCGACGCCGCCGTCGCCCGAGACGACGCGCAAGCCAGCGAACTTGACGCCCCGAGCGGCGACGCCATCGCCTTGGCGCTTCCGCTGGCTTCGCTCGACGGCACGCGCGCAGTGCTGTTGCTGCGCTACTCGCTCTCAAGCGCGCTGTCGCCTTACGGCGCGCTGTTTAGCACCTTGCTCGCCATCGGCCTTGTCGGTCTCACCGGTTTGATTGCAGGCACCTGGTTCTTGGCGCGCGGCATCACGCAGCCGCTCTCATCGTTGGAAGAAGCCGCCAAGCATCTGCGCGAAGGCGTCTACGATACGGTAACGGTGAACACCAACGACGAGCTTTCGCGTCTGGCCGAGAGCTTCAACGCGATGAGCGAGGCAATCAAGGAGCGCGAGAAGCGCATCTCGCAGCTCGCCTACTACGACGCTGAGACGCGTCTGCCGAACCGTGTCGCGGTTGAGCGCAGGTTGACCGCCACCAATCAGCCGGAGCGCCTCTATCTCGCGGCGGTTGGCGTCGATCGCTTCGCCCACGTGCGCGGCGCGATCGGTTATCGTTTGACCGGCGTGCTGATGCGCACGCTCGGCGCGCGCCTCGCGCAGATCGTGCCGAACGCACCAGTGGCGCGCCTTTCGAGCGATGTGATGTGCGTCGCCTTCCTCGCCGATGGCGAAGCGGATGCCAAGCGCCTTGCGGACAAACTCGCTGCAAACCTGGAAGAAACGCTCTCGCTAGAGGGCCAGAACGTCGACATCAATGTCAGCATCGGCGTCGCGCAACCGCGCGGCAAAGATGAGTCCGCCGCCCGCATGATCGAACGCGCCAGCGTCGCACTCGATCAGGCCCGCGCCGCAGGCCAGAAGGTGGCGCTGTTCGATCACACCGCCTACGGCGATCCGGCGCTCAATCTCTCGCTGATGGGCGACATGCGCCGCGCGCTCGATGCGGGCCACATTTCACTTTTGCTGCAGCCGAAATACAGCTTCCGCTCCGGCCGCATCGAGAGCGCCGAAGTGCTGGTGCGCTGGAAGCATCCAAACCGCGGCATGATCCCGCCGGATCTCTTCGTGCCGATGGCCGAAGAGACGGGTCATATCGGTGCGCTCACGGAGTGGGTGCTGCGCGCGGCGATCACTGAGCAGAAGCGCCTCAGCGCGGCAGGTTGGCCGCTTACGCTGGCGATCAACATCTCCGCGCGACTGTTGAGCGACGCCGACTTCGCAAAGAGCGCCGTCGCTGCCGTGCGCAACGCGCCGCACCCAATCGCGTTCGAGATCACCGAAACCGCCGTTATCGACAATCCAAAACTGGCGCTCGAACACATCGAACTCTTCGCCGCCAACGGCATCAAAATCTCGATCGACGATTACGGCTCTGGGCTTTCGTCGCTTGCGTATCTAAAGCAGCTGCCCGCGAATGAGCTGAAGATCGACAAGGTCTTCATCCAGAACATCAACACCAATCAGCGCGACGCACTGCTGGTGCGCTCCACGATCGATCTTGCACACGGCCTCGGCATGGCAGTCGTCGCCGAAGGCGTCGAGACGCCAGCCGCGTTCTCGCTGCTCGCCTCGATGGGCTGCGACATGGCGCAAGGCTATCTCGTCTCGCGTCCCGCCACGATCGAAGAACTGGTCGCTCTGCTCGGCGACGAGCGCCGCATGCGCGCGTATCAGCAAGCCGCAAGCGGCGCCGCAGCGCCTGCGCAAGTCACTGAAGTGAAGCGCGCTTAGTCGGCGAGCGGCAGCGCGGTCGTATCCTTCAGCGTCTCCAACACGATTGAGCTTTCCATGTGGGCAATCGATGCGCAGCGCAGCAGCTTCGACTGCACGATCTCCTGAAAGTGCGGCAGATCACGTGCGACGATCTTCACCAGATAATCCGCCTCGCCGGTGATCATCACACAGAGCGTCGCCTCCTCCATCCGCGCCACCATCTCGCGAAACGCGCGCACGCTCGTGGCAGTGTGATCCTTCAAGCGCACACGGATAATCGCCGAGCACGTCAGCCCCGCGCTCTGCGGGTCGACGAGGCCGACAACGGCGCGGAGGACGCCAGCTTCCTTCAGCCTGCTCAGGCGGCGCGACACCAAGCTTGGCGATACGCCTGCCTCATCGGCCAACTCAGCCTGCGAAGCCGATGCATCGCGTTGAATCGCGCGCAAAAGCCGCCGGTCGGCTTCGTCGATGGCGATTTCGTCACGTTTCATGCTCGATATAGCCTGTAACTGCATGGTTCATGCGCCGATAGCGCCGCCCCCGCCTCAAATATCACAGATTATTCGCCAAAACGCCAGTATTGTCGCGTTCCATGAGCGCCAAACCAAAGCCTGCCCCGAAAGCCGTCGCCGCCACCGATTGGAAGCGCGTCGTCGAACTCGTCCAAACCTCGCGCGCGATGGACGCGATTGAGGAAAAGGAACTCGTTCCGGGGAAGAAGATTTTCTACCAGTTCAGCGCCCGCGGCCACGACATGGCGCAAGTGCTGCTCGGCCTTCACCTCACGCACCCTAAGGACGCCGTCTGCGGCTATTATCGCTCGCGCCCGATCCTGCTTTCGCTGGGCGTAGCGCTCGAAGACGCGCTCGGCTCTGCGATGGGTCGCGCCGGCGGCTATAGCGATGGGCGCGATATTGGCGTCGTCTTCAACTATCCGAACGCCAACGGCGCATCGGCTCTGCCTATGTGCGGCGGCGTCGGCGCGCAATACACGCCCACCGCCGGCTACGCGCAGGCGATCGAGTATCACAAAAACGTCCTCGGCGACCGCGCGTACGATGGCGCCATCGCCGTCGTGCTCGGCGGCGATGCATCGGTGGCGACAAACGGCTTCTGGGCCGCGCTCACCATGGCGACGACCCTGAAGCTGCCGATGCTCTTCTACATCGAAGACAATGGCTACGGCATCTCAACGCCAAGCTGGCTGCAAACGCCCGGCTGCAACATCGCCGCCAATCTCGCCAGCTTCCAAGGCCTGAAAATCTGCGACGGCGACGGCACCGATCCTGCCGAAGCTTCTGAGTTGATTGCGGATGCAGTCGCACATGTCCGCGCCGGCAACGGCCCAGCACTCGTTCACCTCACCGTGCCGCGCCTGCAAGGCCACTCCTTCCAGGACACGCAAGCGTACAAGAGCAAGGACACCGTCGACGCCGAATGGGCGCGCGATCCGCTGCCCAAGCTGAAAGCCCACCTCGTTCCCTCTCTGATGAGCGAGAAGGATTGGGAAGCAGCGCAAACCAAGGCCGAAGAGCGCGTCCGCCGCGCCGCACAAATCGCCGATCAACGCCCGGTCAGCGCGCCCGAAGCCGTCACGCGCTTCGTGTTCAGCGAAACCGGCGCGCTGCAAGACGAAGGCGGGCTTTGGAATAGCGGCTATGCCGCGCCACGCGTAAACGATGTCGCCAAGCCGGAAGGCGCGCGCGTCAATATGATAACGGCCATCCGCCGCGTGCTCGACCACGAACTCGCGGTCAATCCGCGCGTGCTGATCTTCGGCGAAGACGTCGGCCCCAAAGGCGGCGTCCACGGCGTGACGCTCGGCCTGCAAGAAAAATACGGCGAAGGCCGCGTCTTCGACACGTCGCTCTCCGAGGAAGGCATAATCGGCCGCGCCGTCGGCATGGCGATCGCAGGCCTGATGCCAGTGCCGGAAATCCAATTCCGCAAATACGCCGATCCAGCCTGCGAGCAGATCAACGATTGCGGCACGATGCGCTGGCGCACCGCCAACCGTTTCGCTGCGCCGATGGTCGTGCGCATGCCCGTTGGCTTCTTCAAGTGCGGCGATCCTTGGCACTCTCAGACCAACGAAGTGCAGTTCGTGCACTCCCCAGGCTGGCGTGTCGCGTGCCCATCAAACGCCGAAGACGCCGTCGGACTTCTGCGCACAGCACTGCGCGGCAACGACCCGGTCATGTTCCTCGAACACCGCAACATGCTCGACGCGGCAAGCGCGCGCCGCCCCTATCCGGGCGATGACTTCGCGCTGCCGTTCGGCGTCGCCAAGCGCGTGCGCGAAGGCGCCGACATCACCATCGTTGCCTGGGGCGCGATGGTCGAACGCTGCGAAGCGGCGGCGGAAAAACTCGGCGCCAGCGCCGACATTCTCGATCTCCGCACGCTCGCGCCGTGGGACAGCGCAGCCGTGCTCGCATCCGTGAAGCGCACGCATCGCTGCCTCATCGTGCACGAAGACATCGGCACTGCCGGCTTCGGCGCCGAGATCGCGGCGGTCGTCGCGGATCAAGCCTTCCTCGATCTCGACGCACCCGTCGCGCGCCTGACGATGCCCGACATCCCGAGCCCACATCACCCCGACCTGATGGAATGGGCGCTGCCCTCGGTCGAAAAGATTGCGGCGAAAATCGAAGAACTGGTGGGCTTCTGATGAGCGACACCACCAACATCGTGATGCCGCTCGAACAGGAAGGCTCGAAGTCCGTTGTGCGCGCGTGGCTGAAAAAAGTCGGCGACGCCGTGAAGCAGGACGAGCCGATCGTTGAGCTTGAGACGGATAAGGTTGCAGTTGAAGTGCCGGCGCCGGCTGATGGCGTGCTTGCGTCGATTGCGTTGAACGAAGGTGATGAAGCTGCGCCGGGTGCTACGCTTGGTGTACTATCACTTGGCCTAACCGTCATTCCGGACGCGACAAAGTCGCGACCCGGAACCCAGGGGCAAACGACGGATCCTCGGCCCCTAGGTTCCGGGCTCGCTGCTAAAGCAGCGCCCCGGAATGACGACGGAAGAGAAATGCGCCTCTCACCGCTCGTGAAGCGCTTGCTCTCGGAACATCGCGTCGACGCAAACACCGTCACCGGGACGGGCCGCGACGGCCGCATCACGCACAAAGACGTCGAAGATCACATCGCGCGCGGCCCCACCGCTAAGCCCGCTGCGAAACCCAGCGCACCCGCAGCGCCCGTCAAAGGCGGCCGCATCCCGCATGACGCGATGCGCCGCTCGATCGCCGAGCACATGTCGCGCTCCGTCGCCGTAGCACCGCACGTCACCGCCGTGTTCGAAGCGGATTTCTCTGCCATCATCGCGCACCGCGCGAAACACAAGGACGCTTTCGCCAAGTCTGGCGTCCAACTCACCTTCTCCGCCTACATCGTCCGCGCCGCGGCAGAAGCAATGAAAGTTTCGCCGAACGT
Organism: Hyphomonadaceae bacterium; assembly: GCA_019753105.1. Lineage (GTDB taxonomy): Bacteria > Pseudomonadota > Alphaproteobacteria > Caulobacterales > Aquidulcibacteraceae > Vitreimonas. The sequence goes on along the minus strand of JAIELJ010000010.1, from coordinate 18,887 downwards.
CAATGCACGCTGGCATGACGATTTCCTCGAAGTCTTCGAAGACGTAAACATCGGCATGGGCGTCGCCCTCGGCGATAAGGGCCTCATCGTTCCTGTCATCAAGCGCGCGCAAGCGCTGACGCTGAAGGAAACCGCTGCCACGCTTACCGATCTCACCGAGCGCGCACGCAAAAACGCGTTGAAGCCGGCCGACGTGCAGGGCGGCACGTTCACGATCTCCAATCACGGCGTCTCCGGCTCGCTTGTCGCGACGCCGATCATCATCAACCAACCGCAATCGGCGATCCTCGGCGTCGGCAAGCTCGAAAAGCGCGTCGTCGTGCGCTCGATCGGTGCTGATGCCATGGTGATTAAGCCGATGGCGTACGTGTCGCTCACCATCGATCACCGCGTGCTCGACGGGCATCAGACCAATGCCTGGCTCACGCGCTTTGTCGAAATTCTCGAAACCTGGCCACTGGAAGACTGACCGATGCTCGCTGACCTCGCGCCGAAGGCGCCCGATCCTCTGCTCAAGATCATCAAGATGTTTCGCGAAGATCCGCGAAACGACAAGATTGATCTCGGCGTCGGCGTTTACAAAGACGCGACCGGCAACACGCCCGTGATGAAAGCGGTGAAAGACGCCGAAGCGCTATTGCTCGCGAGCCAGAAGACGAAGACTTATGTCGGTCAACAGGGCGACGTCGATTTCCTGCGGCTGGTCGGCCAACTCGTGTTCGGCGAGATGGCGCGCGAGTTCACCTCGATCCAAGCTGTTGGCGGCACCGGCGCGCTGCGCCTCGGCTGCGATCTGCTGCGCGAGAGCGGCGCCAAGCGCATCGTGCTGCCGCAACCGTGCTGGCCGAACCATCCCTCGATTGTGCGCGCCGCGCGGCTTGAGCCGGTCGACGCACCGTTCTTCAACATCGCCGAGCAACGCATCGACATGGACGCGCTGATTGGCGCGTTCGATTCAGTGCAACGCGGCGATAGCGTCATTCTACAAGCCTGCTGCCACAACCCGCTCGGCGCCGATTTCTCGATGACGCAATGGATCGCGCTGGCCGAAGCGCTCAATGCACGCGGCATCGTGCCCTTCCTCGATCTCGCATACCAAGGCTTCGGCGATGGCATCGATGAAGACGTCGCCGGCCTGCGCGCATTGGTCGAGCGCGTGCCGGAGGCCGTGATCGCCGTGTCGGAAGCCAAGAGCTTCGGCATCTACCGCGAACGCGTCGGCGCACTCTTTGTGAAAACGTCAGAACAATCGCGCGCCGCCACGATGAGTAATCTCGCCGCCATCGCCCGCGCCAATTATTCCATGCCGCCGGACCACGGCGCGGCGATCGTGCGCGAAGTGTTAAGCAACGAGGCGCTCCGCCAATCCTGGCGCGATGAACTCGACGCCATCCGCAGCCACATCAAGCGCACACGCGCCGCATTGGCGGCCGAGCGCGTCAACTCACTGCCCATGCATCTGATCGCCGCGCAGAAAGGCATGTTCTCGACGTTGCCGCTGACTGAGGCGCAAGTCGTCACGCTCCGCGAAACGCACGGTATTTACATGACAGACGCCGCGCGTATCAATGTCGCAGGCTTGCGCGAGGCGGATATCCCGCGTTTCGTCGAAGCTTTGCGAGCTATAGCTTGAGACACATCCCAGCCTTGCTGACGGCGCTAGCCACCACTGCGTTTGCATCAGCCTGCGCACAATCTGCATATGTTGAAGCGCCAAGCTGGGCGGCTTTCGAGAATCCTCAGCCAGTGACTGTTGCAGGCTATAGCGGCGACGTGATGGAGCCGTTTCTGAGCAGAGACGGCCAGATTCTGTTCTTCAACAATCGCAATCAGCCTGCCGAGCAGACGGATCTGCATTGGGCCGAGCGCGTCGATGATGTCACGTTCCGCTATCGCGGCTTGGTGGCGGGCGCCAACACCAGCGACAATCTCGACGCTGTCGCGACGATGTCAGCAGATGGGCGTCTGTGCTTCGTCTCGTTGCGCTCGTATTTCGAGAGCTTAAGCACGATCTATTGTGGCGACTGGATCAACGGCGATATCGAGAACGTCGCGCTGCAATCCGCACTGACCCAAAACATACTCGGCCGGCTCGTGTTCGACGCGGAGATCGCGGCGGACGGCGACACCATCATCTACGCCGACGGCACGTTTACCGGCGATCCGTTTCCGGCGCGTGCGGACTTGCGCTCGGGAGCGCTCGGCGATCTTGGCTTTGCGATCACGCCGGAGCGTGACGCCACACTGCAGGCCCTCAACACCCCCGCATTGGAATTCGCGCCAGCACTTTCGTCTGATGGCCTGATGATCGCATTCACGCGTGCCGAAGGGCGACTGCCTTTCATCCGGTTCGGCATCTGGATCGCACGCCGCGATGACGTAAACGCCGCATTCGGCGAACCCGTTCTGATTAGCGCAATCAGCGGCGGCCTCTTCGAAGCGCCGACATTCTCACCGGACAATCGCGCGCTCTATTATCATCGATCGGAGAATGACCGCTATTCGCTTTGGCGCGTGTCGCTGCCCAACGAATAGGATCAGGCCGCGTTCATCGTCAGCAGGTCGTACGCCGCAACTGTGTCGCCGTCGCGATTGGTGACGACGACGTCCCAACGCACCTCGCCCTGATCCGGTTTGCGTAGCGTTTTGTCCTTCACGGTGAGCGCGACTTGGATTGCGTCACCGGGCTTCACCGGCTTGACGAAGCGCAGATTGTCGAGGCCGTAGTTTGCGAGCACTGGGCCCGGATCGGGATCAACGAACAAGCCCGCGGCGAACGCGAGGATCAAATAACCGTGCGCGACACGCCCGCCGAAGAGCGGATTGGCTTTCGCGGCTTCCTCATCCATGTGCGCGTAGAACGTGTCGCCGGTGAAATGCGCGAAGTGCTCGATGTCATCGAGCGTGATCTCGCGCGCTTTCGTCTTAAGCTGATAGCCGATCGGCAAGTCGTGAAACTTGCGTCGGAACGGATGCTGCTCCGCGTTCTCGACGGGCATGCCGACGACGTACCGCTTCACGATTGCGGAGAGCACACGCGGATGACCCTGCAGAGCGCTGCGCTGCATGTAATGCGTGACGCCGCGAATGCCGCCCATCTCTTCGCCACCGCCGGCGCGGCCGGGGCCACCGTGAATCATGTGCGGCATCGGTGAGCCGTGGCCGGTGCTCTCCTTGGCGCTGTCGCGATCGATGAACGCAAGGCGGCCGTGGAAGGCGCCGGCGCCCAGTACAAGCTCTCGCGCGAACTCGGTGTCGTAAGTAAACGCACTCATCACCAACGAGCCCCTGCCGCGATTGGCGAGTGCGATGGCGTCGGCGGCGTCCTTGTAGGGCAGCAAAGTCGACACCGGGCCGAACGCTTCGACGTCGTGAACCGCGCGCGCATCCCACGGCTTTTCGCAGCGCATCAGCACTGGCGAGATGAACGCGCCCTTCTCGTTCACAGGCGCAGCACTCGGATCGCCATAAACAATCGCACCATCACGCGCGATCTCGGCGATCTTGTCGCGCACGTCTTGGCGCTGGCTGACGCTGACGAGCGCGCCCATCCGCGTCGCCTCATCGCGCGGATCGCCGATTGTGGTTTTCTCCAAACGCGCAATCAAAGCTGCTTGCGCCGCGTCGAGCAACGCCGCCGGCACGAGCGCACGGCGGATGGCGGTGCACTTCTGGCCTGCCTTCGCCGTCATTTCCTTGGCGACCTCTTTGATGAAGAGATCGAACTCAGGAGACTCCGGCGTCGCATCCGGGCCGAGTACTGACGCGTTGAGAGAATCCTGCTCCGCAACGAAACGGATGCTCTCGCGCGTGATCACTGGATGCGTCTTGAGCTTCGCCGCCGTCGCAGCCGAGCCGGTGAACGAGACAACATCCTGCATCGTCAGATGTTCGAACAAATCACCCGTCGACCCGACGATCAGCTGCAGCGCGCCTTTCGGCAGCACATTTGCTTCCAGCATAATGCGCACGGCAGCTTCGCTGAGATAGGACGTAGCACTCGCCGGCTTCACGATCGCGGGCATGCCGGCGAGGAAGGTCGGCGCGAGCTTTTCCAACATGCCCCAGACGGGGAAGTTGAAGGCGTTGATATGCACCGCCACGCCCTGCATCGACGTATAGACGTGCAGACCCTGAAACGTGCCATTGCGCGAGAGCGCTTCGAGATTGCCGTCTATCAGAATGCGCTCGTTCGGCAGTTCGCGGCGGCCTTTGCCTTGATAGACCGCGAACGTGCCGATGCCGCCGTCAATATCGATCCAGCTATCGGCTTTCGTTGCGCCGGTATTGTAGCTCAACTCGTAGAGCTCTTCCTTCTTCGCCGTCAGCGCTTCAGCGAGCGCCTTCAGCATCAGCGCGCGTTGATGAAACGTCAGCGCGCGCAACGCAGGCCCACCATGCTCGCGCGCAAAGCGCGCCATCGCGCCGAAGTCGAGGCCTTGCGATGACGTGAGCGCCACCACATCGCCGTTCACGGCGGAGCGCAGTTCGGCAAGCCCGCCGCTCCCGGCGACCCAGTTGTCTTCGGCGTAGTTCTGCAGCGTGATTGGTTTCATCGGATACTGTTCCGTCAGTTGGTGCGTTGTTCGTAGGCCAGCTTGACCAAGTCGCGAAGCGTCTCAGTCTTCTGAGCAATATCCGCCTTCGTGAGGGACAAACGGTAAAGCTGCCACTGCTTGTTGTATTCGAGTGTTTCAAAACCGGCCGCGTCAATCCGCTGCGTCAGCTCTTCAGACTGCGGAAGCTTGAGATCAAGAATCATATGGTTCTTGCGCGGTCGGAAAGTCACAAAGTTGAATGGCTGCCCGTCGCGAGACAGACCAATGTAGAATTTATGTATTTGAGGTCCAAGCCAGGTTCGCACTCGCGCGCAATTTTCAGCATTTCATCGGCTAGGCTCAGCGTTGCCTTGCTGGCGCGATTTTCCCAGTAGGCGCGATCCGTTGGCGTCGCCTCCGCGTCTTCATCCTCATCAACAAGGCCTCGGCGAAGTTCATTGAACACGGTTGTAAACACAAGGCCGATCTGATCGTCGAACTTCAGCGCCTGCAATTGAATGGCTACGAGCGGAATGGACCCGTTGAACAAGGAAATTACGTTGAGGAACCGGCTCGTGATATCCTCTGCAACCAGCACTGCGCAGTGATCGTACTGCGGGTAGCGCTTTCTCTCGATGTCCCAATACTCAATGGCGCGGATGATGTGAGATTCATCGGTCGCGCCAAGCTGCAACTCAAGCTCATATCGTCGCTTCGACTCGGGATCCTGAAGTAGCAAGTCCAGGCGCCCCGTGCGCGGCTGCATTCTCTCTTGGTCTCGAAGCACTAAGTCACCGAGGCCAAGGATGGAGGTGTCCTCAGCAATACGCGCCTGCACCCATTTCTCTGAGAACTCCGGGTGCGTCTTAAGCCATATCCGCTCAGGTTTCGTATATCTCGGCGGCATGCTTTCCCCCACCCAATTCAGTTTCCGGTGAACTTCGGCTGGCGCTTTTCCATGAACGCGCCAACGCCTTCCTTGTAATCACTCGTACGTCCCAGAGTACGCTGTGCATCGCGTTCGACATCGAGCTGCGCATCCAGCGTGCGTGCGCCGCTTTCGCGGATGAGCTGCTTCGTCAGTGCTAAGCCGCGCGTCGGCGCTGACGCGAACTTCGCGGCTAGCGCATCGACTTCGGCGCCCAGTTTATCGTCATCAACGCATTTCCAGATCATGCCCCACGCTTCAGCGCGTTCAGCCGTCAGCGGCTCGCCTGTCAGCGCCAAGCCCAATGCGCGCGCTTGGCCAGCGAGGCGCGGCAAGGTCGATGTGCCGCCGCTGTCGGGGATGAGGCCGATGTTTGCGAAGCTCTGGATGAATTTCGCGCTCTTGGCTGCAATCACAACATCGCAGGCGAGCGCGATGTTGGCGCCGGCGCCCGCCGCGACGCCATTCACCGCGCAAATCACCGGCATTGGCAGCGACGTCAGCTTGCGGATCAGCGGATTATAGCGGTTCTCAAGTGACTCACCGAGATCAACGCCATCGCCGCCCGGCGCAACAGCGCGGTCTGACAAATCCTGCCCCGCGCAAAAGCCGCGCCCCGCGCCGGTCAACACTAACACGCGCGCGCTTGCGGCTCGCTCCAACGCTTGCGCGACTTCGCTGTGCATTTGCACTGTGAACGAGTTCAACCGATCGGGGCGATTGAGCGTCAGACGCGCGACGCCATCGTCGACGCTGAACAGAATGGTTTCGAAGGTCACGGCGGCATCCTCCTCGCGCGTGCGCATGGCGTATGATACGAGCGGCACAGGGTCAAATGGCTGAAAACGTGGCTCTTGCCATTCATTGACCGATCGGTCAGCGAATGGTATAAACGGTCAAGTTCCAAAAGGTCCAGCGCATGTACACCACCGATCTCAGTGGCAAGGACAAGAATGCAGCGGTTGCGGGGGTTGCCGAAGATCCCGCTTTGATCGCCGCGTTCGAAGCGCGCGTGGCAGCTGACGAGTTCATCGAGCCGAAGGATTGGATGCCGGAGGCGTATCGCAAAACGCTCGTGCGGCAGATGTCGCAACACGCGCACAGCGAAATCGTCGGCATGCTGCCCGAAGGCAATTGGATCACGCGCGCGCCGAACCTGCGCCGCAAGGCTATCTTGCTCGCCAAGGTGCAAGATGAAGCTGGTCACGGGCTTTATCTCTACTCGGCCGCGGAAACGCTCGGCACGTCACGCGATGAAATGACGGAAGCCCTGCTCTCCGGCAAAGCCAAGTACTCCACCATCTTCAACTACCCGACGCTGACCTGGGCTGACATCGGCGCCATCGGTTGGCTCGTCGATGGTGCCGCGATCATGAACCAAGTGCCGTTGCAGCGCACGTCGTACGGCCCCTATGCGCGCGCGATGGTGCGCATCTGCAAGGAAGAGAGCTTCCACCAGCGCCAGGGCTACGAGATCATGATGCATCTCGCCGCCGGCACCGACGCACAGAAGCGCATGGCGCAAGATGCGTTGAACCGTTGGTGGTGGCCGTCGCTGATGATGTTCGGCCCGCCGGACGATAAATCGCCGAACACCGAGCAAAGCATGCGCTGGCGTATCAAGCGCGACACCAATGACGAGCTGCGCCAGAAGTTCGTCGACATCACCGTGCCGCAAGCTGAAGCGATCGGCCTCACTGTGCCGGATGCGGCGCTGAAGTGGAACGAAGAGCGCGGCGCTTACGATTTTGGCGAGGTCGACTGGGAAGAATTTTACGCCGTCGTCAAAGGCGAAGGCCCGGTTGCGAAAGAGCGCATGCAAGCGCGCCAGAAAGCTTGGGACGAAGGCGCCTGGGTGCGTGAAGCGGCGCGCGTGCATGCGGAAAAGCGCGCAGCGGCGAAGCTGGCGGCGGAGTGAGACGATGAGCGATCCGAGCAAGGAATGGCCGCTGTGGGAAGTGTTCATCCGCGGCAAGGGCGGGCTTTCGCACCGTCACGCCGGCAGCGTGCACGCGGCGGACGCAAAGATGGCGCTTGAGCACGCGCGCGATACGTACACGCGGCGCATGGAAGGCGTGAGCTTGTGGGTGCTGCCGTCGGCGCAGATCGTCTCGTCCGATCCGGGCGACGCGGCGGCGTTGTTCGAGCCCGCGGAAGACAAAGTCTATCGCCACCCGACCTTCTACAAAATCCCTGACGGCATCACGCACATCTAATGGACGCGCTCGCAACCTACGCACTGCGCCTTGGCGATGACTCGCTCATCCTCGGCCAGCGGCTTGGCGAATGGTGCGGCCATGCGCCCGCGCTTGAGGTCGATCTCTCGCTCACGAACGTAGCACTCGATCAAGTCGGACAAGCAACGCACTTTCTGGGCCTCGCAGGCGCTATCGAAAACGCGGGCCGCGATGCCGATGCTTTAGCTTTCCGTCGCGACGTGATGGATTTCACAAATTGTCTGCTGGTCGAGCAGCCCAACGGTGATTTCGCGCAAACGATCGCGCGGCAGTTTCTGTTTTCGCATTATCAAGCGTTGTTGTTCGAACAAATGGCGCGCGTGAAGGACGAGCGCTTTGCAGCGATCGCGGCGAAAGCGCTGAAGGAAGTCTCGTATCACGCGACCCTCGCCAGCGATTGGGTTGTGCGTCTGGGCGACGGCACCGAAGAGAGCAAAGCGCGCATGGTCGCCGGTCTCGACTGGATGTGGCGCTTCGCGGACGAACTGTTCGTGATGGATGACGTCGATGCGGCGGCGATCGCCGCTGGCGCCGGCGTCGATAAATCGGCGCTGCGTGCGGAATGGGATGCGCGTATTGATGCCGTGTTGGCGGACGCGACGCTTGCGCGCCCTGCTTCGCGCCGTCCTGTGCTGGGTGGCCGCGCCGGGCATCACTCCGAACATCTCGGCCACCTGCTCAGCGACATGCAATTCCTGCAGCGCGCCTATCCGGACGCAACGTGGTGAGCGCCGTGACGGTCATCACTACAACCGACCGCATCAGCGCCGTGCTGGCACATGTCCCCGATCCGGAAATCCCGGCGGTCTCCGTGCTCGATCTCGGCATCGTGCGCGATGTCAGCGAAACGCGCGTGCTGATCACGCCGACTTACACTGGCTGCCCCGCAACACTCGCGATCGAGCAAAGCATCCGCCAAGCGCTCGATGCGAACGGCTACGCGAACGTCGCGATCGAAACGACACTCTCGCCGCCCTGGTCTACCGACTGGATCAGCGACGCGGGCCGCGAAAAGCTGCGCGCTTACGGAATCGCACCGCCGCCGAAGGGTGCGAGCGCATCGGCGTTGAAGAACAACCAAGCCGCCGAATGCCCGCAATGCGGGTCATCCAACACCGAAGAGCTTTCCCGCTTCGGCTCCACGCCTTGCAAAGCGCTCTGGCGCTGCAAAGCGTGCCTGGAGCCGTTCGACAGATTTAAGTGCCACTGATGAGCATCGGCTTTCACAAGCTCCGCGTCGCCGAAGTGAAGCGCGAGACGCCGGATGCGGTGTCGGTGCGCTTTGAGTTGCCGGACAATCTGCGCGAGCGCTTCGCGTTCAAAGCCGGCCAACACCTCACCTTCCGCCGCGAGTTCAACGGCGAAGAGGTGCGGCGCAACTACTCTGTTTGTGTGTCGCCGTCCGAAGGCGTGCTGAAGATCGGCGTCAAGAAAATCGCTGGCGGCGCGTTTTCGAGCTGGGTGAACGACGAACTAAAAGCCGGCGACGAACTCGAAGTCATGGCCCCGCACGGCGCGTTCTGCTGGAGTTTCGATTCCAGCGCGCGGCGCGAGTATGTCGCGTTCGCGGGTGGCTCGGGCATCACGCCGATCCTGTCGCTGCTGAAGACCGCGCTCGCGATGGAGCCCCACTCGCGCTTCACCCTCTTCTACGGCAACCGCAACTCGATGGGCGTGATGTTCCTGGAAGAGATCGCAGGGCTGAAAGATCGCTACATCGATCGGCTCAGCGTCTATCACTTTCTCGAAGACGAAGAAGAAGAGATCGAACTCTTCAATGGCCGCCTCGACCGCGCCAAAACCGAGACATTGCTCTCTTCACTTGTGAGACCTGAGAACATCGACACGTTCTTCATCTGCGGCCCCGGCCCGATGATGGATGCCGTCGAAGAAGCGCTGCTCGCGAAAAACGTAGAGAAGCAACGCATCCTGATCGAGCGCTTCACAACTGGCCCGCTCTCCGCTGCGCAAGCCGCCGCGGCGCGCGCATTGGAAGAGAAAGCCGCCGGCCTCAAGATGAGCGTCACGCTCAATGGCCGCCGCATGAACATCACGTTCGATCCGGCGCAGCACTCGATCCTCGACAATGTCCGCGCCGCTGGCCTGCCCGCGCCATTCGCGTGCAAAGGCGGCGTTTGCGCCACGTGCCGTGCCAAGGTGACGGCCGGCGAAGTCAGCATGAAAGTGAATTACGGCCTCTCCGAGCAAGAAATCGCTGATGGCTTCGTGCTCACCTGCCAAGCCACCCCCCTTACCGAAGGCGTGGCTCTGACGTACGACGTCTAGGTCATGACAGATAATGGTTGGGAAGCCTCCGCGTCCGCTTGGATCGCGGACATGGGCGAGCACGGCGATTTCGGGCGGCGCTTTGTGCTCGATCCGGTGATGCTGCCGCGGGCGCTGGCGATGAAGCCGAAGACCGCGCTCGATGTCGGCTGTGGCGAAGGCCGCTTTTGCCGGATGCTCGCAGCGCATGGGATCGAAACGACGGGTATCGATCCAACCGCCGCACTCATCGCACATGCACGCCAAGCTCACGACGGCGGCACATACTTAGAGGCGCCAGCCGAGAAGCTGCCGTTTGACGAGGCGTCCTTCGATCTCGTCGTCGCCTATCTCGCGCTCATCGACATCACCGACTATCGCGCTGGCATCGCCGAAATGGCGCGCGTTCTGAAACCCGGCGGCGCGCTGCTCATCGCCAATCTCAACGGCTTCAACACCGCCGGCGCCGAAACCGGCTGGATCCGCAATGCGTTCGGCAAACTCCAATACTATCCGGTCGACCATTATCTCGACGAGCGCGGCTTCTGGACCGAATGGCGCGGCATCCGCATCGTCAACCACCACCGTCCGCTGCAAGCCTACATGCAAGCGCTCATCGGCGAAGGACTGCAGCTCACACACTTCGAAGAACCCGCGCCGATCCCGGGCGCGCCAGAGCCGAAAGCCGAGCGCTATCGCCGCGCGCCGTGGTTCTTGGTGATGGAGTGGAAGAAGCCGCAAGTAACGTAAACGAGCGCGGGTCTTCAGACCCGCTCTTCGTCAACGCGAGAAAAATGCGGGTCTGAAGACCCGCGCTCCTTTAGCCTCTCAATCCGCCGCTTTCGCCAGCCCACCCAAAGTCAAATCCACCGCCATCTCCGCCAGCGCGCCGGCGCTGACTGCGCCTGATGGATCGAACCAGGTGTGCGTCCAGTTGATGGTGCCGAAGAACAGCATCGACGCCGCAAAGCTCGCTCCGGCTTTCCGCTTTAGGCCAGGCTCAATCTCAACCAGCAGCTTCTGCACCGTCTCAATCAGCCGCCGCTGCACTTTCACGATCTCGGCGCGCTTCGCCTTCGGCAAGCGGTTGAGATCGTTCAGCAGCACTTTGTGCCGATCAGCGGCGCCGACATAGAGCGCCATGAACCGATGCGCCAACTCGCGCAGGCGCTTCGCTGGCGGCACAGACGCATCGCCCGTCACCTCCGCCGCCGCGATCTCCAGCGCACGCACGTGGCTGATCATCACGTCGTAGAGGATGTCCTCTTTCGATTGGTAATAGTGATAAACCAGCGATTTAGAGATCGCGCCGCGCTTGGCGATATCGGCCACGGACGCGCCATTGAATCCGTCAGACGCAAACAGAGCCGCGGCGGCGTCAACGATCGCCTGCTTCCGCTCGTCATAGTCCGTGGCCTGTGTGCGCGCCATATGCGGCAGACTACCGTCTGGTCATGCGCCCGCGCCAGCGCTGACGCCAACCCGCCACGACCGGGCGCCCGGGCGAATATTCAGACACGGTCGTGGTCCGCGTCGTTTGGTAGTCCGTAGGGAATAAAAAAGTTCCGCGACGGCATTGTGATGCCTGAATAAATCCTATATCGTTCAGAGAAACGAGGCATCCCGTGCGGCAGAACGCTATTTTTATTGGGATTTTTAGTGCCGCCGCACTCGCGCTGTCGGCCTGTGGCGGCGGCGATGCGCCAGCCGAGGAGGCTGCGGCCAGCGAAGGCCCTGTCGTGCAGGTTGTGGAGGCCTTCCCGCTTTCCGCGCCCGGCGCGGTGATGGCGAGCGGCCTCGTCGGCTATAAGCGCGAAGGCGATCTGGCGTTCAATGCGCCCGGCGTCGTCGCCGCGCTGCATGTCGACGCTGGCGATGTTGTCCGCCGCGGCCAACGCCTAGCCACGCTTCGCCGCACCAGCGGCGGCTCCAATCCAGATGAAGCAGCGCTCGCGCGCGCCAACGCCGAACGCGATCTCGCGCGCACGCAAGAACTCTACGAACGCGGCTTCGTGAGCGAAGCAAGACTTGAAGATGCGCGCCTCGCCGTCGAACGCGCGCGTGACTCATCTGTTCTCACCGCGCCAGCTGACGGCTTAGTGCTGCGCCGCCGCGCCGACATTTCACAATCCGTCGCCGCGGGCTCGCCGATCTTCTCATTCGGAGAAACCGGCTCGGGCTTCGTGGTTCGCGCGCCGGTTTCCTCTTCATCGGCCGCGCGCCTGCAAGTTGGCGACGCCGTGATCGTACGCATCAATGAACTCGGCAACGAAGCCCGCCCTGGTCGCGTGGCGCGCATCGCCGGCCAAGGCGACGCAGGCACAGGCGCGTTCGAAGTTGAAGTAGAGGTCCCCGACACGAGCCGCCTGCGCAGCGGCATGGTCGCTGCTGTCGAGATCGCAGCGCGGACGCCCTCGACAGCGGAGAACGCCCTGCTCGTACCGAGTCTTTCGCTGCTCGATGCACGCGCCGATCAAGGCGTCGTGTTCGTCATCGACGCCGAGGGCGTAGCGCGTCGCCGCGCGGTGCGCACGGCTGGCATAACGCAAAGCGGCGTGCTGGTCGTTGAGGGCCTCGAGCCAGGAGAGCGCGTGGTCTCCGCCGGCGCTGCTTACGTCCGCGACGGCGAACCCGTACGCGTTGCGCCGGCCAGCTGAGCCATGCAGGCTATCACGCGCTTCTTCGTCGACCGCTGGCAGTTCACCGGCGTGCTCTTCTTATTGCTGATCGCGCTTGGCGTTGGCGCGGTGCTGGCGATCCCGAAATCGGAAGATCCGATCACCGAATTCCCCGGCGTCGCCACCGCTATCGTTTTGCCCGGCGCCGACGCCGAGCAGATGGAGCGACTCGTCGCCATCCCGCTCGAAAACGCAATCAACAGCATCGAAGACATTCGCGAAATCCGATCCGTCTCGCGCGCGGGACTTTCGGTCGTTAGCGTTGAGTTCGAATGGGGCGTCGATGCGCAGGAAAAGTTCGGCGAGGTGATCCGCGAGATCAATCTCGTGCGGCCCTCCCTCCCGAGCGGCATCGTCGAAATCCGCTCGCGCCGATTCAATCCGGCTGAGACGAGTGTCGTACAAGTCGCGCTCACCAGCCCTGACGCATCGTTCCGGCAAATGGAATCGTACGCGCGCGCCTTGCGTGACTCGATCGAGCGCGCGCCCGGCATCCAACAGGCCACCGTCTGGGGCGCGCCGCCGTCGGAGGTGCGCGTTGCCGCCGATCTGGACCGGCTTGCCGCTTATCGCCTGCCGATCACCAGCGTCGCTGAGGCCCTCCAGCGGGAGGGCGTTGATACGCCGATCGGCGCAGTCGAATCCGACAGCCGCCGCTTCAATTTGCAAGCCTCCGGCTCGTATAACAGCCTCGATGAAATCCGCGGCGTGCCGCTGCGCGCCGAGGGCGGTTCGCTCGTCACTGTGGGCGACATTGCCGATGTAGACTGGGCCAACGATCAACGCGCCCACATCACACGCTTCAACGGCGAACGCGCCGTCTTCGTTTCCGCCCGCGCAAGGTTGGGCGAAGATATCTTCCCCGTCCTGGACGGCGTCCGTTCGCGCATTGACGCGTTTGAGACCACGCTGCCCGACAACATCACGCTGCATCGCGGCTTCGACCAGTCAGAAACCGTGAGCCATCGCCTCGGCACACTCGGCCGCGACTTCGCCATCGCCATTCTGCTCGTGCTACTGACGCTGCTGCCGCTCGGCTTCCGCGCGTCCGTCGTCGTCATGGTGTCGATCCCGCTCTCGCTGGCGATCGGCGTCGTCGTGCTGCACGCAATGGGCTATTCGCTGAACCAGCTCTCCATCGCCGGCTTTGTGCTGGCGCTAGGCTTGCTGGTGGATGACAGCATCGTCGTCACCGAAAACATCGCGCGCCATTTGCGACAAGGCATGCAGCCGCGCGAAGCGGCGATTGCCGGCGTGCAAGAGATCAACGTCGCCGTCGTCGGCTGTACCGCGACGCTTCTACTCGCTTTCTTACCGATCATGGCGCTGCCGGAGGGCGCCGGCGCGTTCGTGCGTTCGCTGCCGCTTGCCGTCGTCGCCACCATCACAGCTTCGCTTTTTGTGGCGCTCACCATCATTCCGTTCTTGGCGAGCCGGATGCTGCCGCGCTCAGCGGTGGGGCACTCCAACCCGCTGCTCGACACGGTGATGGGCGCGATCCACAACATCTATCGCCCCGCCTTGCACGTCGCACTCGAACATCCACGCGCGACTGTCGCCGCAGCTTTGATGGGCTTTTTCCTCTCGCTCGGTCTCGTACCGCAGCTCGGCTTCAGCCTCTTTCCTGAGAACGACAGCCCGTATTTCCTCGTCGACGTCGAGACGCCGCAAGGTGCATCCGTGGCCGAAACGGACCGCGCCGTGCAGTTCGTCGATCGCGTGCTCGCATCGCATCCCGAGATCGAGTGGCGTTTCGCCAATAGCGGCCGCGGCAACCCGCAAATCTATTACAACGAGATTCCGCCCGAGCAGCTCTCTAATCAGGGCCAAGTCTATGCGCGCTTCCATGAATGGCATCGCACCGAAGGCATGGCCAAGATCGAGGAAATCCGCGCCGAGCTCGATCAATATCCCGGCGCGCGCATCAATCTGCGCCGCTTCACCAATGGCCCGCCGATCGAAGCGCCTGTTGCCGTGCGCATCTCCGGACCCGACCTCGCCGCCATCGGCGAGATCGCCGGCGAAGTCGAACGCATCGTTCTCGACACGCCCGGCACGCGCGACGTTTCCAATCCCGCATCGGAACGCCTGATCGATCTCGATCTCAACATCGATGATGCCGAAGCAGCGCTGCGTGGCGTGCCCGCAGGCGCGATCGATCAAAGTCTACGCATCGCCGTCGGCGGGCTGCCGGTCGCGCAATTCCGCGATCCCGCGGGCGACGCGTTCCCCGTCACGCTGCGTGCGCCGCGCGAAGAAGCATTCCCTGTCTCTGGCCTGCAAACGCTCTTCATCTGGAACAACCAAGGCGCGGCTGTACCGCTCGGCGAAATCGCCGACCCGCAACTCGAAGCCGGCCCCGCCTCCATCGACCGCCTACAACGCGAGCGCACGGTCACCGTGCGCGCCTATACTGAACCGGATTATCTCATCAGCGGCGTCACGGCGGATGTCGCGCAACGCTTGCAAGCGATCCGCTTGCCGCCGGGCTACACGCTTGCTTTTGGTGGCCAAGCCGAAGCGCAAGAACGCAGCTTCAGCGGGCTTGGCCCCGCGATCATGATCGCGATCTTCGGCATCATGGCTGTGCTGCTTTTGGAATTCCGCACCTTCGCGGTGACAGGCGTCGTCGCTTTCGTCATCCCGTTCGGCATTATGGGCGGTCTGATCGCGCTCTTCATTGGCGGCGAGTCGCTCTCGTTCACGGCGATCATCGGCTTCATCGCGCTGATCGGCATCGAGATCAAAAACTCGATCCTGTTGGTAGAGTTTGCCAACCAACTCCGCGAACGCGGCGTGCCCTTGCGCGAAGCGATCGAACGCGCCGGCGAAGTGCGCTTCCTGCCCGTGCTCTTGACCAGCGCAACCGCCATCGGCGGCATGATCCCGCTCTTGCTCGAAGACTCGCCGCTCTTCTCACCAATCGCAATGGTTCTGATCGGCGGCCTGATCAGCTCGACTCTGATCGCGCGGATCGTGACACCGTCCATGTACCTCCTGCTCGCGCCGAAGGACGAGGCGGAAGAAGCGCAGGCTTAATCAGCGGCGCGCGGAAAAGCTGAAGACGTTGTCCCAGGCCGCGTCGAGCTTCAACAGCGCCTCGTTCGGCGCCACTGGCAGATACGCGTCGCCTTCGCGCGTGACGAGGCCGATCCGTTCAAGCTTGCCGATCGCATCGTGAATCTCGAAATCGATCTCCAGCCCGAAGCGATCCTTCAGGAAGGCCTCCGCGAAATTATCGATCTCGCCCTTCGCCAAAGAGCGGCCCGCGCGACGGAGCATGCCGTAGGCGATGATCGCTTCCTTCACATCCTGCTCTTCGCCCGCACCAACCAACAGATCGAGCACGCCGGCATTGTTGGCGAGGTTGCGGAAATAGACGGTTTCGGCGAGCTGCTTTTGATAGCGCAACGTCTGCGTCTCGTATTTCAGCCGCTGACGCATCACAAACGCCACCACCGCGATCAAGCCAGAGATCGCCGCAAGTGCACGCCGCAGCTCGCTATCCTCGATCACGCCGCTCGCGCCGAAATAAGCCGCGAGCACCGCAAACAAAACAGTAAGCGCAGGCCAAAGATTGAGCAGCACCGGCACACCCGTCGCCACCGCAGGCGCTGCCAGAAAGAACTGATCGCGCCGCAACATGCTCGGCCGCGCGCCCGGATGCAGCGTCACCAATTCGGGGCTCGCAACATTGCGGAAGTGCTTCACGATCGCCGCACCCGGCCGCACGCCCCGGCGCATGCTGGCAAACGCTTTGCGATCGCTGCGGACGATCTCTTCCTCGCCCTTGAAACCGACAAGCACGACAACGTCATTCATCACTTGCGCATCGATGCGGCGCGTGCGCAGGCCGAACCAGGATTTGCGCTCCATCTGCTCAGCGCGGAGCCCACGCGCGAAGTAGCGCACGCGCCGAATGCCGGCGAGCGAGGGCTTGATCGACAAGCCCGTCAAATGCTTCGTCGCTTCGCGCGTCTGCACCGTATCGGGATCGATCTCGGTGAAGTTTGCGGTCGTCAGCGTTTCAGTCAGAGCCGCCTCAAACGCTTCGAAAGCCGCGACGCTGACGTCACGCCGCGACGGCGGCGCATCGGGATCGAGCGGATCGTAGAGCGTCTTCAGCGCTTCGAGATCGGCGTGTGCATGGTGATGCAACAAGGCCGCGAACAGATCGAAGAGCTGCGCCATCGCCGCGCCGTCGCCGGCCGGCATGCCCGGCTCCTCGCCGATCGCGCGCACCAATTCCGCCTTACGCACAGCGATGTAACCGTCAGATCGCCCCGACGGCGCGTTTGTCCCCTCAGTCATGGGGCTGTGCTAACCCAGCATGCGGCGTCAGGCTATGCCGTACGGGGGTTGCGGTGCGCACCGGAGCCTGGAATTCTCGCGGCAGGATGTGTTGCAAGGGGTGACGATGAAGCGGGCTTGGGTGGTGGTCGCGACGCTGCTCGCGTGCGCGGTGGGTCCGGCGGGCGCGCAACCGCAGCCTGTTCCGCAACAGGCGCGCGATCCGTTCAACGGCCAGCTGGGTTCAATCGAAATCGTGCGTCCGCCCGCCGAAGCCGCGCGCCTGGCGCGCTTGATGGGCGATGCACTCGATGGCCTGCAGCCCCAACGCCCCGGCCGCCTCGACACTTACGTCGTCTCTATCGGCTTCTGGGGCGATGCGGTGTTCGAGAACGAAGCGCGCCAAGCGGGCGAAATCCTGGGCGATCATCTGGGCGCCGAAGGCCGCACCATCACGCTCACCGCGGGCGGCCATCCGCAACGCACCTTCCCCGCCGCGACGCCCGGCAATCTCTCCGCCGCGATCGGACACATCGGCTCGCTCATCGATCCGAACGAGGATCTCGTCGTCGTCTTCCTCACCTCACACGGCGCCAATGACGGCTCTGTCGGCATTCGCGAGAATAATCGCATCAACTCCGCCATCCGCGCCACGCATCTGCGCGACATGCTGAACGCCGCAAACATCCGCAATCGCGTGGTGATCGTATCGGCTTGCTTCTCAGGCGCGTGGGTTGGGCCCTTTGTGGACGACAACACCGTGATCCTCACGGCCGCACAGCACGACCGCACATCCTTCGGCTGCCAGCCGCAGCGTGAGTGGACATTCTTCGGTGATGCGCTGTTTGCGCATGGCGTGCGCGATCGCGATGAATCACTGCTTGCCGCGTTCGATAGCGCCAAAGTGCTGATTGAACGCTGGGAGCGCGAACAAAGCCTGACGCCGCCCTCGAACCCGCAGCGTTATGTCGGCACGCGCGGCGGCGAGTTGCTGCGCCAGGCCGAGCGTAGCGCGCGTTAAGGAGCGAGCGGCGGCATCAGCGAAAGCGGCGCCGCGGTCGTGCGCTTCGGCACGCGGATCACGATGCGCGATTGCACGTCGCTGACGAGGCCAAGCGCCAGCACCTTGTCGCGCAGGAAGTCGTCGTAGGCGTGCATGTCGCGCGTCACGATGCGGAGCATGTAATCGACGGCGCCGGTGACGGTGGCGCAATCGACCACCTCCGGCCACTCGGCCACGGCGCGCTCGAATGTCTCGAGGTTTTCGCGCGTCGGCAGCTGCAGTTTCACCGAGGCGAACACCTCAAAACTGAGCCCCAGCTTCTCATTATCGAGCAGGGTGACTTGACGGGTGATGACGCCGGCCTTCTTCAGCCGCTCGATCCGCCGCCAAGCCGGCGAGGACGATAGGTTCACCTTCTCGGCGATCTCCGCGATCGAGAGGCTGGCGTCCTGCTGCAGCAGATCAAGGATGCGGAGATCGACGGCGTCGAGTTCAATGGTCAAGTTTTTCTCCGGTGCCAGCCAGTACAGGAAAACCTTTCTTCACCCTGCCGTCACGACCCGATCATCTCAAGAAAAATCGCCCTGCCGCGCAACGAAATACCCGCAGCCGCGACCGGAACTGTATCGCAGCTGTATCGTTCAAAGTCAGAGCAGCCTCGAAAACAGCCATGTCGGACGAACGCCTAGATCACCACGCGGACGACCAAGAGGAAGCGGCCCGAAACGGCCTTGCGGGCGCGGACGTCCTTGCCGTGCTGGCCGTCGCCGGCTTCCTGGCGGCGATCGGGCTAATCACGTTCTTCGTGACCTCGGCGCTCGCCACCTGACGCCTTGCGCCCGGAACTGTCGGCGCGTATGTGTCCGGCCCTTCGGTGGCGTAGCTCATCTGGTTAGAGCGTGGGATTCATAACCCCAAGGTAGGTGGTTCAAGTCCACCCGCCACCAC
>JAIELJ010000011.1 GCA_019753105.1 Hyphomonadaceae bacterium | reverse complement strand
GGCGCCAACAAGCGTCCGCTGAAGTCGCTCGCCGACATGCTGAAGGGCAAGCAGGGCCGCTTCCGTCAGAACTTGCTCGGCAAGCGTGTCGACTATTCTGGCCGTTCGGTCATCGTCGTCGGTCCGGATCTGAAGCTGCACCAATGCGGCTTGCCGAAGAAGATGGCGCTCGAACTGTTCAAGCCGTTCATCTATGCGCGCCTCGACATCAAGGGCCTCTCCGGCACCGTGAAGCAATCGCGCCGCATGGTCGAAAAAGAGCGCCCGGAAGTTTGGGACGTTCTCGAAGAAGTCATTCGCGAGCACCCGGTTCTGCTGAACCGCGCCCCGACGCTTCACCGCTTGGGCATCCAGGCGTTCGAGCCGAAGCTCATCGAAGGCAAGGCGATCCAGCTGCACCCGCTGGTCTGCGCCGCGTTCAACGCTGACTTCGACGGCGACCAAATGGCCGTGCACGTTCCGCTGTCGCTCGAAGCGCAGCTGGAAGCGCGCGTGCTGATGATGTCGACCAACAACATCCTCTCGCCCGCTAACGGCAAGGCGATCATCGTGCCGTCGCAGGATATCGTTCTCGGCCTCTACTATCTCTCCACTGTGAAGGATGGCGAGCCGGGCGAAGGCAAGCTTTTTGGTTCGATCGGTGAAATCGAGTCAGCGCTCGAAGCGGGCGTTGTCACGCTGCACACCAAGATCAAGGCGCGCTACGAGACTGTGGACGCTGATAACAAGCCGATCCGCTTGACGATCGACACCACGCCGGGCCGCATGAAGCTCGCCGAACTGCTGCCGCGTCACCCGAAGGTCAGCCACAAGCTGCTCGAGCAGACGATGACCAAGAAGGAAGTCGGTAACCTGATCGATCAGGTTTATCGTTTCTGTGGTCAGAAGGCGACGGTGATCTTCGCCGACCGCATCATGCAACTCGGCTTCAAGGAAGCTGCCCGCGCCGGCATCTCGTTCGGCATGGCCGACATGGTCGTGCCGAAAGCCAAGGAAACCTTGGTCGAGGAAACGCGCAAGCGTGCGGCCGAGTACGAAAAGCAATACGCGGATGGCCTCATCACGCGTGGCGAAAAGTACAACAAGGTCGTCGACGCTTGGTCGAAGTGCACTGACAAAGTCGCTGACGCGATGATGGAAGAGGCGTCCAAGCCGGCCAAACTCAAGGATGGCCGCCAGGGCGAACTCAACTCCGTCTTCATGATGGCGCACTCTGGCGCACGTGGTTCGAAGAACCAGATGAAGCAGCTCGCCGGTATGCGCGGCCTGATGGCCAAGCCGTCGGGTGAAATCATCGAGACGCCGATCATCTCGAACTTTAAGGAAGGCCTCTCGGTTCTCGAATACTTCAACTCCACCCACGGCGCCCGTAAGGGTCTCGCGGACACGGCGTTGAAGACCGCGAACTCAGGCTACCTGACGCGCCGTCTCGTCGACGTCGCCCAAGACTGCATCATCACCGAAGAAGATTGCGGCACGCAGGACGGCATCGCGATGACGGCTGTCATCGACGGCGCCGACATCGTCGTCTCGCTCGGCACGCGCATCCTCGGCCGCACCGCGGCTGTCGATATCGTTGAGCCGGGTACGGGCAAGGTGGTGGCGCCGGCGGGCACGTTCCTCGATGAGGACATGGTCGTCGCGATTGAAAAAGCTGGCGTGCAGAACGTCAAAGTGCGCTCGGTGTTGACGTGCGAAACGCGTACGGGCGTTTGCGGCTCTTGCTACGGTCGCGATCTGGCGCGCAACACGCCGGTCAATATCGGCGAAGCTGTCGGCGTCATCGCGGCGCAATCGATCGGCGAACCGGGCACGCAGCTCACTATGCGTACGTTCCACATTGGCGGCGCAGCACAGGTTGCGGAAACCTCGGCGATGGAATCGGCGCACGAAGGCGCCATTCGCTTCGTGGATCGCAACACTGTGAAGAACGCTCAAGGCGAACTGATCGTCATGAGCCGCGGCATGCAGGTCGTTGTTGTCGATGAAGAGGGCAAGGAGCGTCAGAGCTTCAAGCTGCCGTTCGGCGCGCGTCTCAAGGTCGATGAAAAGTCGAAGGTCAAGCGCGGCGATCGCATCGCCGAGTGGGATCCTTACGCGACGCCGATCCTCACGGAGTCGGCTGGTAAGGTGAAGTTCGAAGACTTGGTCGACGGCGTCTCGGTTCGTGACGAGTTCGACGAAGCGACGGGCATCTCCTCGAAGGTGATCATCGATTGGCGCTCAACGACAAAGGGCGCAGAGCTGAAGCCTTCGGTTTCTGTGCTCAACGCTAAGGGCACGGTTACGAAGACGTACTCGTTGCCGGTCGGCGCCATTCTTTCGGTCGCTGACGGTGATGAAGTCACGCCTGGCCAAGACCTCGCGCGTATGCCGACGGGCGGCGCCAAGACCCGTGACATCACGGGCGGTCTGCCGCGCGTCGCGGAATTGTTCGAAGCCCGCCGTCCGAAGGATCACGCCATCATCGCCGAAGGCGACGGCCGCGTGGAGTTCGGCAAGGACTACAAGAACAAGCGCCGCCTGCGCGTTGTGCCGGAAGACGAGAGCCTCGAGGCGATCGAGTACATGATCCCGAAGGGCAAGCACATTCCGGTTCAAGAAGGCGACTTCGTGAAGAAGGGCGATTACCTGCTCGACGGCAACCCCGCGCCGCAGGATATCCTCTCGATCATGGGCGTCGAAGCGCTGGCGAATTACCTCGTTGAGGAAATTCAGAAGGTGTACCGCCTGCAGGGCGTGCCGATTAACGACAAGCACATCGAAGTGATCGTTCGCCAGATGCTGCAGAAGGTCGAAGTCATGGATGCGGGCGACACCGAATTCCTGAAAGGGGAAGCGGTCGAAGCGCTCGATCTCGAAGATGAGAACCGTCGTGTGAAGGAACTTGGTCTGAAGAGCGCAACGGCTCAGCCGATGCTGCTCGGCATCACCAAGGCTTCGCTGCAGACGCGTTCGTTCATCTCGGCTGCGTCGTTCCAAGAAACGACGCGCGTGCTCACCGAAGCCGCTTCGTACGGCAAGTCGGACACGCTCGAGGGCTTGAAGGAAAACGTGATCGTCGGGCGTCTGATCCCGGCGGGCACGGGCGGCCAATTGCGCCGCTACCAAAAGCTTGCGGCCGAACGCGACGAGCAGTTGGCGATCGATCGTGGCGACGACGCCCGTATCGCTCAGCCGGAAGCTGCCGAATAAAACTAGGGAAGAAACGTCCAAGAAGAGAAACGGCCCGGGATTGCTCCCGGGCCGTTTTGTTTTGATCGCTATTGCGGAATAGGCGGCGCGCCTGGTCCTTGTTGATCCGGTGGCGGACGCTGCGGGCCATCGCCGAACTGGTAAGTGAGGCCGATGCGGAAGCGCGTGCCGGGGCTCTGGAATTCGGTGCGCTCGATATAGTCGGCGGTCGTCACTTCGTTGATCTGATCGACGCTGTCCAAAATATCGATGGCGTTGAATACCGCGTAGATGCGGTCCGTGAGTTTCCGGCGATAGGTGAAGTTCACCATGTAGAACGGATCAATCTCAGTTTGCAGACCGTAGCGCGGGCCTTGGAAGCGCAACTCAAACTGCAACTGATCGGCGCCGACGGCGTTCTGATCCGGATCGCGATAATCGAGCTGGAAGATGCCGTCATACTCGACCTCTTCGCGGCGTTGCAGCGAACCGCTGCTGGTCAAAAAGTCGAACTCGCGGCTGAGCACATTGCCGCTCAGCGAATAGCGCCAGCGTTCGCCGAGCGGGCCGCGCAGCAATGCCTGCACGCCGCGCTGTTCGCTCTCGCCGGCATTCACGGGCATGGAGACGATGACGCCATCGCCGTTCACTTCGATGAATTGTGAGACGATGTCGTCGCTGATGCGGTCGAAGAAGGTGAGGCTGAAGCTTGCGCCGTTGGCCTGGTAGACGAGGTTCGCTTCGAACGCGTCGGTGGTCGTCGGCTCCAGGTTCGGATTGCCGGAAACGGCGCGGTTCACGTCGACAAAGCGGAGCGACGGATCGAGCTGCTGGATGCCTGGGCGTTGAATGCGGGCTGAATAGCTAAGGTCGAGATTGAGGTTCGACGTCAGCGCGCGCCGGATATGCAAGCTTGGGAAGAGCCGATCATCGGTGTCATCTGTCTCGGCAAGACCCGAAACCACCTCGCGGCGATAGCTTTCGCCGCGCAGGCCCGGCAGCCATGTCCAATCGCCGGTGTCGAATTGATAGGTTACATAGCCCGCAATCGTCTGCTGGCGTCCTTCGAGTGTCGCGTCGTATTCCAGCGGGCCGGGGCCGGCGACAACATCGAGCAGATTGTCGATCTGCTGCTCGCTAATGTTGAAGTTCAGACCGTAGGTCATGAAGTTTTCGTTGGCCTGCGGGCTTTCCCAGTCGAGCTTGATGTCAGCGCTATCGGTGCTCTGCTCTGAAACCGTCTCGTACAAGCTCGCCACGCCGATCACCGGCGTGATCTCGTAGAGGCTTTCCGACATGTTCTCGAAGCGGTTGAGCGCGAGGTTGAGTTTGAACAGTTCGCGCGGCTGATCGCCGGTTTCCTGCCACTCGAACGTGAAGCCGTTATTGTCACCGGAATTCTCGGTGTCCGAGAGACGCGATGAGGTGAGGACGCCGGTGTTGAAGAAATCGGATTGCTGGCGGAAGTCGGAATTGTGATTGCCGAAATCGACCGCTGCCGTCAGGCGGCGGCGATCGTTGGGGCGGTAACCTGCCTGCAGGCGGCTCGCGTACCAGCCTTGCCAGTTGATCTCGCGCTCGCCTTCTTCGGTGAGCGGTGGGCCGGCGGGCAAGTCCTGGCGTTCGCGCAGCAGCGCTTGGTCTTGGCCACCTGAATACGTGCCGACTTGGGCGCTCAAGGACCACGGCCCGCGCGACCAGCTCGGCGCTAGGCCGACGTGATAGCCGCCAAGTGAATCGGCATTGAGTTGCAGCGAACCGTTGAAGCCGCCTTCGAAGCGCTGGCGCGTGATGATGTTGATGATGCCGCCGGAGGCTTGCGCCGAGTATTGCGCTGACGGGTTGGTGATGACTTCGATGCGCTCGACCTGGCTGCCGGGGATGCTGCGCAGGATTTGTTCGAGGTTGGCGCCCGGCACCGGCTGGCCGTTGACCTGAATAACGACGTCGCCAGCGCCAAGCAGCGTCACCGAAGCGCCGTCGGGCGAAACGCTGACGGACGGGATGCGGCCAAGCACGTCGTACATGTTCGTGCTTTGCGCGGTGGCGTCGTCGCGCAGCGTGTAGGTGCGCCGATCGATGCGCACCTGATCGCCGGCGGGCGCCAGCACGACAATCTCTTCGTCGTTGCCGAAGTCTTCTTCGGCGGCTTCATCAGCCGGCGCGGCTTCGGCCGGCGCGGGCGGAGGAGGCGGCGGCGGCGAAGTTTGCGCGTGCGCGGCGGCGCTCGTTCCGGCCAGAATTGCAGCAGAAACGAGCCAAGTCAGTTTGTTCGAAATCCCCATGCGCCTCGTGTGTATGAGTTCGCGGCCGCGAACAATCGCGGCTCTGCGAAATGACCACTGGACGCGGCGAACGGGGACTCAGTCGAAAATATCGAACAGGTCGAAACCGCCACGGCGGCGGCGACGGCCGTCTTGCGTATAGCCGCCTTCACCGCGCTCGCCATACTCGCCGCGTTCTCCACCCTCGCCGCGCTCGCCGTAGCCTTGCGGCGGCGGTTGGCTCGGGCGCTGCTGGTATTGCTGGGGCGGCGGTTGCTGCGGCGGCGGTTGCGGGTGTGAGCGGCGGTAGGCGTCCGGATCCTGGTAGAATTGGGCGCGGTCTTGCTCGAACGCGGCCACTTCATCGCGCGCGCCGGCAATGATTTTTTCGAGCTCTCCGCGATCCAGCCAGACGCCGCGACAAGTTGGGCACATATCGAAAGCGACATCATTGCGCTTCACCTCGGTCATCGAGGCGTTGCAGTTCGGGCACATCAAAAGCGGCATTGGGGGCTCTCCGTTCCCAGCGGATATAGGGACCAAAATCCGGACGTCAAAACCGCAGACGTGACGCGCCCCGCGACGGGTTGTCCTAAGGTCCACATCGTGCGAATCGGACGCCCATCATGACTCAGACGACATCTGACGCGCTGAAGCGCGTGAAGCCCTCCGCCACAATGGCCATGAGCGCCAAAGCACGCGCGCTGAAGGCGGCGGGCTGTGATTGCATTTCGCTCAGCCAAGGCGAGCCGGATTTCGATACGCCCGACAACATCAAAGACGCCGCGATCCGCGCGATCCAAGACGGCAAGACCAAATACACCGATGTCGACGGCATTCCGGAACTGAAGGACGCCATCGTCGGTAAGTTCAAGCGCGAGAACGGGCTTGAGTATAAGCGCACGCAGATCAACGTCTCGCCAGGCGGCAAGCCGGTGATCTTCAACGCCTTCATGGCGACGCTCAATCCGGGCGACGAGGTCGTGATCCCGGCGCCGTATTGGGTGAGCTACCCCGATATGGCGATGCTTTGCGGCGCGACGCCCGTGTTCGTCGATACGACTTTGGAAGACGGCTTCAAGGTGCGCCCCGAGGCTTTGGCGAAAGCAATCACGCCGCACACGAAGTGGGTGATGCTGAACTCGCCATCCAATCCGTCAGGCGCGGCGTATACGGCGGATGAACTCAAGGCGCTGGCGGCAGTGCTGCTCGACTTCCCGAACGTGCTCGTGCTCACCGACGATATGTACGAGCACCTCACATACGGCGATTTTGCTTTCACGACGATCGCGCAGGTCGAGCCTCGTTTGTACGAGCGTACGCTCACCATGAATGGCGTTTCGAAAGCCTATTCGATGACCGGCTGGCGCATCGGCTATGCGGGCGGTCCGGAATGGCTGATCAAGGCGATGGCGAACGTCATGGGGCAGACGACCTCGAACCCGTGTTCGATTTCGCAATGGGCCGCAGTTGAAGCCTTGAACGGCCCGCAGGACTTCATTCCGAAGAACAAGAAGCTTTTCCAAGATCGCCGCGATCTTGTGGTTTCCATGTTGAATCAAGCCAACGGCGTGAATTGCCCGACGCCGGAAGGCGCGTTTTACGTCTATCCGTCGATCGCCAAACTGATCGGCAAAAAGGCGCCGAGCGGCAAGATCATCGATACGGACGAGACCTTCGCTCTTCAATTGCTGGAAGCCGAGCAAGTCGCCGTCGTGCACGGCACGGCGTTCGGCTTGGCGCCGTGCTTCCGCATTTCGTACGCGACATCGAACGAGTGCCTCGAAGACGCATGCACGCGCATTCAGCGCTTCTGCGGTCAGCTCACATAAAAAGATCCCGGCTTCGGGAGGAAGCCGGGATCAAGAGTGAGAAGCGGGGCAGCCGCTTCATCTGGCAGTTTTATGCGTTAAGCGACGATCGCTGCGGCCTGCATCAGCGTGGCGACAGCAACCGGTGTGAACAGAACAAAGGCTGCGGCGAAGTAAGCAATTCTCGACATTTCGTTTCCCTTCGGTGTTTCGTGACGGTGTTTACGTCGTCTTGACTATGAGATGCCGGCGCCGGCGCGTTTGGATGCGCGCGCACGCTTTTTCCGCGCATGAGAAGTCTGCAATTTTGCGGTGGCGTTCTTGGATCGCCGGCGTCTCGCCGGCATGCGGTGTTAACGCTCGCGACGCCGTAGCACGTTGAAACACAAACGCCGGCGAGACGCCGGCGGTCCAAGTGCACAGCGCACAAAAGTTAAGCCGCGAACCTTTCGGTTCGCGGCTTCCGTCATGATCATCGCTGGCGGGTTTGGGGGATCAGGCGACGATCAAAGCAGCTTGGTTGAGCGTGGCCATCGCGACCGGGGCGAAGAGAGCCAAAGCGGCGGCGAGGCAGAGAAACTTGGACATGTGCTTGGCTCCCTTATTGGCGTTGCTGTCTGAACTCTTGATGCAGTGAAGGTAGCGTTTGGATGCAGGGTCCGATGTGACTCTCGTCACATGACCAGCGGGGCGGCGAGGGCCGGGATCGGGGACCAGCCAGTCCCGGCCCTCGCCGTCCGCCTTAGCGGCGGCGGGGTTCGGGCGGACGCGGGGCTTCCGGGGCGACCGGCGGCTCAGGCGGGCGCGGGGCGCGGACACGGCGGTCGCCATTGACGTCGCGAGCATCGAAAAAGCGGAGCTGCTGGGCGCGGAATTCCTCACGGGAGAGGGCGTCATCGCCGTTCGTGTCGGCTTCGCTCTCTTCGCCGATCTCGATGAAGAAGAGGCCGCCGCCGATTGGCGGTGCGGGCGGGACCGGCGCGACCGGCGGAACCGGCGCTGTAACACCGTCCTGGCTGGTCCATTCGCCGCCGCCGCCCCGGCGAATGATCACGGTGCGATCTTCGGTGGAGGTTGCGCCGTCGGGGCTGCGGCAAATCACGGTCACGCGCCGCTCGCCGCCTTCATTGCTTTCCTCGCGGGTGCAGTCGCCTGCTGTGCCTGGCGCGGGCGGAGCGCGGCCAACGTGAACTTCGATGTCGTGCTGGGGGCGATCGTCGCTGGTGAGGCGACCGTCATTGTTACCGTCCAGGCGCGCGAACATCGCGTCTGCGGCGGCGCTCGCTTCGTCACGCGAGAGCCAGCCGTCCTCGTTCGTGTCGCCGCCGCCGGCGCCGTGCGCAACGTGGCGGAAGACGACGCGGTCGTCGTTCTGTTGGGCGGAAGCGCCCACCGCGCTCAAGGCGATGATGGCCGCACTTAGGGTTAGCGCCAGTCTCATGAAAAACTCCCTCTCATCGCCCTCGGGCGGGCGTTTGGTGAACGGGTTATGGCGCCCCTTCTTTGCTGGCGTACGTCACCGGCTGAAACACTGGCGCAACAGAGCGCCCGTATTTGTCCCAGCCCTGGATTGAGAGGGCTTCGCATGGATTTTCGCGCCGTTTTCGCGCTGGGCTTGGCGCTGACGCTAACCCCGGCTGCGGCTCAGGAGCGTGAGATGCCGTCGCTGCCCGCGCCCGCCGTCAGCCAAGCCATGAGCGATGCCGAGATTGCCTCCGGCATGAATGATTGGCTCGACGAGCTGAACGGGCAGGGCGTGTTCAATGGCGTCGTGCTGATCGCCCGCGATGGGCGCGAGATTTACGCGGGTGCGCGCGGCGTGACTGCGCTTGATGGCGGTGGTCCGCTTAATGCGGATACGCGTTTTCCGATCGCCTCGATCGGCAAAGTCTTCACCCACACCGCCATCATGCAGTTGATCGAACAAGGGCGGCTCTCGCTCGGCGCCACGGTCGGCGACATCATTCCAGACTATCCGCAGGCCGCCACGCGTAGCGCTACGATTGCGCAACTGATCAACCATGAAGGCGGCGTCGCCGATATCTTCGGCCCACACTTCCGCGACGCGCCGAAGGAGCAATTGACGTCGAACGCTGATTACTACCGCCTCGTCTCAGCCCAGCCGCCAATGTTTGCGCCGGGCGAACGCGAGGAATACTGCAACGGCTGTTATGTCGTACTCGGCGAAATCATCGCGCGCGTCAGCGGCCAGACCTACGAGGCCTACCTGGCCGAGCACGTCTTCGCCCGCGCCGGGATGAGCAACACTGAATTTCTGCGCCGTGATGCGCTGCCGGCGAACACCGCGACCTTCATCGGCCGTCCGCAGGGGCCGCAAGGCCCGCTCGTCGATGTATCGCGCTTTCACGGTTATGCTGGAAGCGCCGCAGGCAACGCATATTCGACGGTGCGTGATCTGCTGATCTTCGACAACGCACTGCGGGAAGGTCGGCTGGTCAATGCTGCGCACGCTGCGCAGATCATGCGCGGCGAGCCGCAGACGACGGGCCGCTCCGGTATTCGCGTCGGCTTCGCCGGCGGCGGGCCGGGCGTGAACGCCGTGCTCAATGGCAATGGCGCCTGGACCTGGATCGTACTCACCAACCGCGAGCCGCCGACTGCCGAAGCCATGACGCAAACGGTGTTTCCGCTATTGGCTGGCCGCAGGTCACAATAGAAGGGGGGCACAAGAGGATGGCGCTTATGTCCGAGCCGGTTCAGGCCCCGCGCGTGCTGATCGTCGATGATGATGCGGCGATCCGCCAGGGGTTGGTCGAAGTGTTTGAGCGCGCGGGCTTTGCCGCATCAAGCGCGGGCGATGTGCCGTCGATGGAAAAGGCGCTCGCGGCTCAAGGCGCAGATCTCATCGTGCTCGATCTGATGATGCCGGGGGAGGATGGCTTGTCTGCGTGCAAGCGTCTCTCCGGCAAGGGCCGTCCGCCGATCATCATGCTTTCGGCGCTTGGCGATGATGCCGACCGCATTGTCGGTTTGGAGATCGGCGCCGACGATTACCTGGCCAAGCCGTGCAATCCACGCGAATTGGTTGCCCGTGCGCGCGCGGTGCTGCGCCGTCAGAAGGATGCGGAAACAACGTCGCCGGGCGAGCAGATTCGCTTCGCCGGTTTTCGGCTCGATATTCCCCGCCGCGAGCTGGTTGATCCCGATGATGTTGTTATCGCGCTCTCAGCGGGTGAGTTCCGATTGCTCCGCGCTTTGGTTGAGCGCCCTCAGCGCGTGCTGACGCGCGAGCAATTGCTCGACTACGCGTTCGACAATGATGGCGATGTGTTTGATCGCGCGGTCGATGTGCAGATCAGCCGCTTGCGTAAGAAGCTTGAGCGGCCTGGCAGCATCGAGATCATCCGCACGGTGCGCGGAGAGGGATATCTCTTCGCGGTGAAGCCGGTCGCATAGTGGCGCTCGCTCGCTCCTTTCGAGGATGGCCGATTGCGGCTTATCTTGTGGCGCTGATGGCGATGGCCTTGGCGGCGGCGTTCGTTGCCGTCGCTGCGATCGTCATTTGGCTGCCGCCGCGACCGCCGGATGTGATGCGCGCCGATGTCGTAGCTGCGCAGTTTCAGGCGGGTTACGATCACATGCGCGCGCTTGGCCGGCCGATGAATGACCACATGGTGCAATGGCGGGTGCAAGACGCTGCGCCGCGCGCAGTTGATATTCCCGGCATGCGCGCAACGCGTTCGCAACTGGCGCAGCTTCTCACGCTTGAACCTGATCAGGTGCGGATCGCCGCCGCGCGGGTGACGCGCAGCGATGTGTTCGTCTTCCGCGTTCGCGATCCGCAGGGCGACGTGACGACACGCGCCGGCCAGATCATCACGGAGGATCGCCGGTCCGTGACGATCGAGACGCAGCACGGCGACGACCGCACGGTTGAGATCCAGATCCCGACACCGCCAGCACCCGGCGCCGGTGATGCACCGCGAGCGCCGCCAGCGCCGCGCGTCATCTGGCGCGGCGACGGCCCGATGCCAGCGCCGCCGACACCGCCCGTTGCGCCTGTCGCGCCCGTGCCGACATTTGCGCCGGCGCCGCCTGGCGTCGTGCTGATTTCTGGCTTTGAGATCGGCGCCCAGCTGCCGGATGGCCGCTGGCTTGTCATGCGGCAGGGCCGCAACTGGGCGGAGATTGGCTGGATAGGGCGCGCCATGCTTATCGTTGGCGGCGCATTGCTTGTGCTTATGCTGCTCGCGGCACTGTTTGCGCGCCGTCTCACGCGTCCGATCCGAAATTTCTCTGAGGCGGTGCAAGCTGTCGGCGTCGATCCCGGCAGTGAACCTGTGCGCGAAGAGGGTCCGCGCGAATTGCGTGGCGCGGCGCGCGCTGTGAACTCGATGCAGGCGCGTCTGCGCGCATTGATCGCTGACCGCACGAAAACACTAGCCGCCGTGGCGCACGACATGCGCACGCCGCTCATGCGCTTGCGGCTTGCGGCAGAACACGCTGAACCGGCTCAGCGCGAGAAAATGGCCAAGGAGATCGAGGAGGTCGAGGCTTTGGTCGCGAGTTTCATCGCCTTTGCGCGCGACGATCCGGCGGAAGAGGCGCGGGTGCGGCTTGATCTGACAGCGCTGCTGCAAAGCATCGCTGACGATAATGTTGAAGCCGGCCGGGAGGTGAGCTTCGATGCGGGCGAGCGGATTGTCATTACCGGCCAATCGCTCGGTCTGAAGCGGCTTTTCACCAACCTCGTCGAAAACGCGCTGAAGTATGGCGCCACGGCGCGCATCGCGCTCACGCGCGATGAGGCCGGCGTCATTGTTGAAATCGCCGACGACGGGCCAGGCATTCCCTTGCAACAACGCGAGAGCGTGTTCGAGCCGTTCGTGCGCTTGAATGAAGAGGGCACGCGCGGCGCGGGGCTCGGCCTTGCGGCGGCGCGCTCAATCGCGCGCGCTCATGGCGGCGACGTAGTCATCGCTGACGCAAACAAGGGCGCCCTGCTTCGCGTTACGCTGCCTGGCTGATGTGTTGTCGCTTTACTCGCTGCCGCGGAAACGCCCGTCGCCTTCTTCGGTGACGAGGACGACGTTTGGATTTTCCGGCGCAGGGTTTTCGAATAGCCCGATATCGAGATCAGCCTGCGGCTCTTCGCTACGCAACGGTGCGGCGACACGCTCAGCCAGTTCGATGCGCTCGACTGGCGCGAGCGGCGCGGCAATGCCGGGCGCGTGCATCGGCCGCCAGTAGGAGACAGCCACAGCGAACTTGCCGTCGCGCTCGACGATCTCAGCCAAGCCGTTGCGCACCAGATCACCCCAGCGTTTCAGCAGCGATTTGTGATCGGCATAGAGACGCGGCAGGACATCTTGCGCGAGCTCGGCAGGCGCGCCGAGAATCGCGCGCGCTTCTTCAGGCGTGCGCGCGCGGCCGAGCGGTTTCTTGATGGCTGCATCGCCGGTGCGGGCGACGGGCGCGGGCGGTGCTGGACGCCAATACCGCATGGTCACGCGCCAGCCATCGCGCCACAGCAATTCGTACATCCCCGTGCCGTAGAGTTCCGGCACCGCTTTCTCAGCGGCTTCCGGCGTCTCGTAGATGTCCGGCAATTCCTCTACCGTGAGGAACACAGGCCCGCCGGCCAAGCTAGTGGCCTGATCTTCCGTGCGGGCGCGCGGCGCGTCGGGCTGACGGGCCGCTGCCAAATTCGCCGCAAGGGGGAAAATACTCATCGCGCCGGACGGGCCGCCTTCTCCACGGCCCCTTCGTGACATCGCCTTGTCATCGCGGGGGCCCAAGCTAGGGTCAGTTTCTGCGAAAAAGTGTGGGGAGCCAAGCATGTCGCATCGCCGCTGGTCATTGTTGGCGTTGGCGCTGGCGCCGCTTCTGGCGTTGGGCGCGTGCGACCAGCTCGGCGGCATCTGGGAGCGCATCCGCGGCGGCGAGGAGCAGGGGCCAGGACCCGCGCAGTTGGAGAGCGTGCCGCTAGAAGCACGCGCGCTCGCGGGCTCGGTGCAGCCGCAGGACCAGATCGCGGCTTTGCTCGCGCCGGAGCCGGTGCTGATCGCGCCGGGGCAAATCCTCGTCGGCGCGCGGGTTGAGGCCGAGCTTGCTGAGACGGCAACAGAGATGGGGCTGGCCAGCAATTTCGTGCGCTCGTTGCGCGCGCAAGGTTTGGACGCGATCGAGCAATTGCCGGATGACGTCATCCAGCAGGTGCGTTCGCGCGCTGAGTCGGAAGCATCGGCGACGGCGCAGGACGCAGCGCAAGACGTGCTCGGGCGTCTGGGCATACAGGGCCAAGTCGTCGTCCGCCCGGGCGGTGTTGTTACTATCGATCTGACCAATGGCGTGAGCCCGACAGCGTTGCGTATGGCCCAGCAGGGCGGTGACGCCGCCACGCAAGCGCCGATCCCTGCGGCGATCGAGTGGAATGCGGCTGATCGCTGCCCGCGTGTCGTCACGACCGGCCAGCTTGAAAACGATCTCGCGCTCGCGACACGCTGCGCTATTCAGCGTCTGCAGGCGGCGCGGCAGTTTGAGTATGTTGAGCCGAACTACATCGCCGATGCCGGTTGGGAGCGCCGCCCTGCGCCGCGCCCGCAACAACCTGCGCCCCAACAACCGGCGCCAACAAATCCAGGTACAACGACTCCAACAACGCCCGCTCCGACGACGCCAACGGCCCCGCGCGGCGGTGTGCCGAACGATCCGCTCTACGCGCTGCAATGGCATTATCGTCCGCGTGGGACAGGCGAAGGACAATCACCCGGCGGCGCTGGCTTTACGACCTTTTGGGAAGCCTCTCAGGTGGGCTCGCGCACCATTCGCGTTGCAGTAATCGATACTGGCATCGACACGTCACACCCGGATATGCGCGGTTCGGCAAACATTGCTGCCGGCATTGATCTCATCACCAATGTCGAACGTGGCGGCGATGGTGACGGCGTCGACGCAGACGCCAATGATGCCGGCGATCGCTGTGGCGCGGCGACAGAGCACTCGTATCACGGCACGCATGTCGCCGGCACGATCGGTGCGGCGGCCACGAACGATCGCGTTGGCGTAGCCGGCGGCGCTTGGGACGTCACCGTCATTCCTGTGCGCGTCCTTGGCCGCTGCGGCGGCGAGCTTGCTGACATCGTCTCCGGCATACGCTGGGCCGCTGGCATCGCGCCTGCCGTGAACTCGGCGGGTCAACAGATCGTCAATCGTAACCCGGCTGACATCATCAATATGAGCCTTTCCCTACAAGCGCCGTGCCCGGCGTCGATGCAGGCGGCGATTGACGCCGCAGTGGCGCGCAACGTCGTCGTTGTGGTCGCTGCCGGCAACAAGTCGAACCAAGCGGCGCTCTACGCGCCGGCCAATTGCAACAACGTGCTTGTGGTTGGCGCCGAGGATGCGCGCGGCGGGCTTGCCTTCTACTCGAACTTCGGGCCCGAACTCGATTTGCTCGCGCCAGGCGGTGACATTTATGCCGATAGCGATGGCGATGGCCGTCCTGATGGCGTGCTCTCTACGCGCACGACGGCCTCCGGCTGCTACGATCCGGTGAATTCGAACTCGACCGAGCGCTGCTACTACTCGTTCCTGCAAGGCACATCGATGGCCGCACCGCACGTTTCGGCGGCCTTGGCGTTGCTCGCATCGCAGAGCGGATTGCGCGGCAGGCCGCTTGAGAACTTGCTGGTCACGCGCGCTATTGCGCCCCATCCCGACGCCTTCGGCCAAATCGAATGCGCACGCTCTCGTAACGCAACCGCGATTTCCGCTGGCTCTGCGACATGTGGCAGGCCGAGTGGCCTCGGCGCGCTCGATTTGACGCGCGCGTTAGGAGGATAGCGTGGATTTCAACGCCTATCGGCTCTGGGGCATTGGCGTTAGCGGCGCGGTGATCGCGGTGGCGTTGATGTTTGCCGCGGAGCAAGCGCCAGAGGCGCAAGCGCAGCCGCAAGGCGCTTTCGAAGTCGCGCAGGCGCAAGCCGAGCCCGTGGCGTTCCTTGTCCGCTTCCGCGGAGAGGGGCCGATCGCGCGCTCGCAGGCGCAAGCGACTCGTGGTCAGACGGGTGCGGCTCAGCGCGAGATCGAAGTGCAATTGCGCCGCCAAAGCGCGTTCGCTGGGCTCTGCTTCGATCGCTTCACTTTGGGCGCTGCGGAAGTCGTCCTGCGCACGTGTGACGCCATCGCGGCGAGCGAGCGCGTTGCTGTGCAGGCGCGTTGGCTTCAACGCTTGCAGGCAATGCGCGCTGTCGCTTATGCCGACGCAAACACGACAGCCACGCAAGGACGCGCGGGCTAGGAGATGAGCATGGATTCCGGAGCGCCGGTCGCCATTGGCGGCTTCGAAGAACGCATCATCGCCACCATTGATGGCTTGGCGCTTTATGCGCGCGATTATCCGCCGCTTCTGCCTGAGACTGGCCTGCCAGTGATCTGCCTGCACGGCCTCACCCGCAATTCTCGCGATTTCGAGGTGATCGCGCCGCGCATCGCAGCACTCGGTCGTCGCGTCATCGCGCCTGATATGCGCGGGCGCGGGCAGAGCGCCAATGATCCTGACCCGGCGCACTATGTGCCGGCGGTTTACGCGCAAGACGTTCTGAAGCTGCTCGATGCCTTGGAGATTCCGCGCGCGGTATTTGTCGGCACCTCCATGGGCGGCCTCATAACGATGGTGCTTGCCACCATCGCACCTGATCGCATTGCGGCGTCCGTGCTCAACGATGTTGGGCCGAAGCTATCAACGGCGGGTCTGGGACGGATCGCCTCCTATGTTGGCCGATCGCAACCGGTCGCGTCATGGGCGGAGGCCGCGGAGGCAGTGCGCTCGATCAACGGCTCTGCCTATCCGGAGCGCGCCGACGATGACGCCTATTGGCATGCCTTCGCCCGACGTACGTTCCGTCAGCGCGACGATGGCCAACTGGAAACCGACTACGATCCGCACATCGCGCTCGCGTTCGCCGATTTCGACGAGGACGCTACGCCCCCGGATCTAACGCCGCTCTTTCAGGTGCTGTCGGCAAAGCCCGTGCTCTCCATCCGGGGCGGGCTATCGGATATTCTGACGCCGGAAGGCGTCGCGCATATGAAGCACGTGAATCCGAACCTGGAGACCGCGGCTATCGAGAATATCGGTCACGCGCCCGCGCTCGATGAACCCGACGCCTGGGATGCGTTGCTGGATTTTCTGGCGAAGGTCGACTGAGCGTTTAACGCTTGGGTTTTGTGTAGAGCGCCGCGAGCCTTTGCGTTTCGGAGCGCATTTTCTGGCGCAATTCCGCCGGTTCGAGCACTTCAATCTCCGGACCCATGCGCAGCATTTGGCGCAAACCGTGTGAGCTGTCTTCAAACGGGATCGACGCTTTGATCCAACCCGGAGGTCGGCAGGGTGTGTTCTCCGCCTCCGCCGCTTCGGCGCCGGCCGGATTGATCTCGCGCAGCAAACGCCGCCCTTCAACAGACAGCTTCACGACCGCTCGAGTGCGCATCAGACGTTGGTCAAGCTCCTTGACCGATTGTGTCCAATGGCGCGCGAGATCGAAACGCGGTGGCCGCTCGGCCTTCGCCTCCAGCGTTTCGATCGATTGTATGCTTGAGGCGCGATACGTGCGCGGCTTGCCTTTGCTTGCTGCGACCAGATACCAGCGGCCCGCTTTGAGGACGAGGCCAAGCGGATCGAGATCGCGCGTGACGACTTCTTTCCAGCTCTCATAACGAATGCGCACGCGGCGCTCACGCCAAACGGCGTTTGCAAGAGCAGGCAGAAAGTCGAGCTTCTCGTCACGCGCGTACCAATCACCCGGATCAAGATGAAAGCGCGAGGCGATGCGTTGTGCACTGGCGCCGGCATCCGGTGGCAAGCTCGCCAGCAATTTCAGTTGTGCAGCAGCGGCTTCCGCGCCGACTCCAAGATCGGCAGCGGCGTGCCCGGCGCCTGCAAGCAAAAGCGCTTCGGCTTCGGCCGGCGTGAAGCCGGTGAGGCGGGTGCGGTAGCCGTCGTGCAACGCAAACCCTCCCGAGCGGCCGCGTTCGGCATAGACCGGCACCCCCGCGGCGCTCAGCTGATCGATGTCACGATAGATCGTGCGGATGGAGACTTCGAATTCCTGCGCCAATGCCACGGCGCTGAGCCGGCCGCGGAGTTGGAGCATGATGAGGATGGAGAGGAGGCGGCTCGCACGCATTTCTGCAGCCTAGCACAAAACATGACAGCCGATGTCAGCTTTAGCCATTTAGGTGTGGGCGCGATAGGAGCTGCCATGAACAAGGATAGACGCACCATCGTCGGCGCTACGACGACACTTCTACTCGCGGGCGCTGCCGCAAAGGCCAAGGCGCAAGAGGCGCCATCTCCTCGCGCCGTGCCCCACGGCTCACCGGGCGAGTTCAACTTTCTGCATGGCGAGTGGCGCATCGATCATCGCAAGCGCCGCGACGGCGCCTGGGACGTGTTTGAGGGCGAAGCGACCTGTTGGACGATCCTCAACGGCATCGGCAGCGTCGAGGAACTGCGTATTCCCGCGCGCGATTTTAGTGGCCTCGGATTGCGCATGCTCGATGTCGAGAACCGCATTTGGAGCGATTACTGGGTCAACGCCAAGAGCGGCGTAGTGACCGCACCCGGCACGACTGGCGGCTTCGTCAACGGCGAAGGCGTCTTCATTTCGGAATACGATGACAATGGCGCGACCGTGCTGGTCCGCGGCCTTTGGGATCGCATCACCGACTCTTCACATCGCTGGCTGCAAGCCTATTCGCGTGACGCTGGCGCGACCTGGGACGACGACTGGATCATGGAGTGGACCAAGATCGGCGAACCCCGCGCTTAACCCCCGTATGCGGCGAATCTGCTTTGCTGCGGCGATGAGCGGCAGGCGAATTCTCATCATTCAAGACTTCTATCCGATTGCCCTGGCAACGCAGGCGGCGTTGCGGCGCGCGGGGCATGTGGCTGATTTCACCGATCTTGGCGAAGAGGCGTTGGAGCGCGCGGCTGCGTGCGACTACGACGTGATTATCGTCGATGACGTCCTCCCGGATATCTCCGGCTTCGAGATCATCCGCACGCTGCGCGATCGCGGCTTTGCTGGAACGATCCTGTTCACAAGCACATCGTACGATTTCGCGCCGCGCGCACTGGCGCTCGGGGCTGACCGGATCGTGACAATCCCCGTGGACTACGACGCGCTGCTTGAATCAGTTGCCGCTCTCAGAGCGCCCGCTTGAACAAGTCGCGATACTGCTCGGCTTCGAACGGAATTGCGTTGCTGGCGGTTGCAAGGTCAGTCACGGCGTAGTCGATGGCGTCGGCGCCGTGCTCTTCGTTCACGCCCATCGCGCGTAGATTCGCCGGCAGGCCGATGCGGGCGTTCAGATCGGCGATGTATTGCGGCAGATCGCCGTTGGGACCGAGGCCCAGCGCGCGGCGCAGGCGCGCGAACTTCGCTTCCGCCTGATTGCCGATCATGGCCAGCGAGTGCGGCAGGATCACTGCGTTTAGCGTGCCGTGATGCAGTTTCAGCGCCTCGATGCGGCCAAGCGCATGGCTGAGGCCGTGTACGGCGCCGAGGCCTTTCGAAAACGCTAGCGCGCCTTCGAACGAGCCCATCATCATGTGCCAGCGCGCGTCCTTGTCTTCGCCATTCTTCACCGCGCGTTCGAGCCAGATGCCGATGCGCTCCGCGCCGTCGACGCCGATCGCTTCGGCCGGCGGATGTACGACCGGCGTCAACACCGCTTCGATGCAGTGA
Organism: Hyphomonadaceae bacterium; assembly: GCA_019753105.1. GTDB lineage: Bacteria > Pseudomonadota > Alphaproteobacteria > Caulobacterales > Aquidulcibacteraceae > Vitreimonas. The sequence goes on along the minus strand of JAIELJ010000011.1, from coordinate 183,049 downwards.
GTCATCGCGTCCATGCCGGTCGCCGCGGTGAGCGAGGGCGGCAGACCGATCGTGAGATCGGGGTCGCAGATGGCGGCCTTCGGAACGAGGTGCGGCGAGACGAACGTTTCTTTGCGGCCGTTCTTCAGAATGACCACGGCGCCTGGCGAGACTTCGCTGCCGGTGCCTGCGGTTGTAGGAATTGCAACCAGCGGCGGGATTGGGCCGATGTGCTTCATGCCCTTGACGCTGCCGCCGAGTTCTTCGAATGGGCGGGTGTGATTGACCATGAGGCCAACGGCCTTGGCCAAATCCATGGACGATCCACCACCGAACGCGACGATGCCGTCACACTGGCCCGCGCGATAAGCCTCGGCCGCGATCTCGGAGGCTGATTCCGTTGGGTTCGGCGGCGTATCCGTGAACACGCCCGCCGGCTCCTTGCCCAGCGCGGCGAGCAGAGCCGCGAGCAAGCCATTCGCCTTGAGGCCTGGGTCCGTCACCACGAACGGGCGCTTCACGCCGAGCCGGTCCAGAATTTTCGGCGTCTGCTCCAACGCGCCATGATCGAAGGTGCATTGGGTGAGGTAATTCATCAGGGCCATGTACGTCGCGCTCCGTTCGGCCCTTGCATAGCGCGTCGGTGCGGCAATGCGAACCGCTTGTTCCGCTGCCGCTGCGGCATCCGGGTGTGGACTTGGGACGAAGCATGGGTAGTCTCCGCGCCCATGACTGAAACCGTTCTCGAAATCTCCAATCTTGCCGTTACCTTCGACACGCCGGACGGCGAAGTGGAGGCGGTAAAAGGCGTCTCGTTCCAAATCGCAAAGGGAGAGTGCCTGGGCATTGTCGGCGAGAGTGGTTCCGGCAAAAGTCAGACTTTTCTCGCCGCCTTTGGCTTAACCGCGCAGAACGCCCGCGTCTCCGGATCGGTGAAGTTCCAGGGCCGCGAGGTGCTCGGTCTCAAGCGCGATGAAATGAACAAGGTGCGCGGTCGCCATGTCGCGTTCGTTTTCCAAGATCCGCTGACGGCCCTGACCCCGCACATGACGGTCGGCGCGCAGATGGGCGAGGTGCTTGAGCACCATTTCCAAGTCACCGGCGCTGCTGCGCGTGAGCGTGCTATCGAATGGCTGGAACGCGTGCGCATTCCAGAAGCGGCGCGCCGGCTCGATCAGTTTCCGCATGAACTCTCCGGCGGCATGCGCCAGCGCGTCATGATCGGCATGGCGATGATGTCGGAGCCCGCGCTGCTGGTGGCGGACGAGCCGACGACCGCGCTCGATGCAACCGTGCAAGCGCAAGTGCTCGATCTGATCGAGGATCTCCGCAAGGACACGAACGCGGCGGTCGCGCTGATCACGCACGACATGGGCGTCATCGCGCGCATGGCGCAGCGCGTTGCTGTGATGCGTCGGGGTGAGGTGGTTGAGACCGGAACGGTCGATGAAATCTATTCCGCGCCCAAGGCCGATTACACGCGCATGCTACTCAAAGCCGTGCCGCGGATCGATGGCGAGCGCTCTCAGACGCTTGCGCAGCCAGATGCGGGCCCGCCGATCCTCGAAGTTGACGACGTGCGTGTGGTTTTCCCCGTGCAGATCAAAGATGGCTCGCTCTTCGGCAAGAAGAAGCCGCTGCGCGCCGTTGATGGCGTGAGCTTCAAGCTGCGTGCAGGCGAGACGCTGGGCATCGTCGGTGAAAGCGGTTGCGGCAAGTCCACGCTGGCGCGCGCCGTTGTGCAGTTGCTGCCGCGTAACGCTGGGAGCGTGACCTTCCTGGGTCGCAATCTCGTCCCGAGCGAAAAGGAAGCAATCCGCAAAGCCCGCCAAGATTTACAGATCGTCTTCCAGGATCCGCTCGCCAGCCTCGATCCGCGCATGACGCTCGGCGCATCAATTGCCGAGCCTTTGCTCGCTTTCGAGCCGCTGCTGAACCGCGCGCAACGCGAAGAGCGTGTGAAGGCGATCATGCTGCAAGTCGGTCTCGATCCGGACCTCATCAATCGCTACCCGCATGAGCTTTCCGGCGGTCAGAACCAGCGCGTCGGCGTGGCGCGCTCGATGATCATGAAGCCGAAGCTCGTGGTGTGTGACGAGGCCGTATCGGCGCTCGACGTTTCGATCCAGGCGCAGATTCTCAAATTGCTCGCGGATCTGCAGCGCGAGTTCAAAACGAGCCTGCTCTTCATCAGTCACGACCTCGCCGTCGTCCGCGAGATCAGCCACAACGTGCTGGTGCTCTATCTCGGCCGCGCCGTGGAATACGGGCCGGCGGAGGTGATCCTCAACGATCCCCGCCACCCCTATACGAAGGCGCTGCTCGCTGCGGCGCCAACGCCCGATCCGGACATCGCGCGTAACAAGCCGCGCGTACGCCTCGTCGGAGATTTGCCGAGCCCGCTTGATACGCGCGCTAGCTTGCGTTTCCTCAAGTCCAAGATCATCGACAATCCGGACGCGACCCAATATCGGCCGCAATGGATGGAAGTCGGGCCCGGCCACTACGTTGCCGAGTTCGATCCGCCGGAAGCCGTGGCGGCGGAGTAGTTAGTTACGGAGCAGGTCGGTCAGGCGTTCGCGCAGCTGCGCCGTGCTTTCGCCAACGACATCCTTGGATGCCTCGGCGCGAATGCGGTTGCGGACGTTCTCTGGCAGTAGTTCGCGCAACATGCCGAGCGCGCGTGGCGGTGCTGCGATCACGAGGTGTTCGAAGCCATTGTGCTTTTCAGCATCTGTAATTTTGCTCGCGATGCGCTTCAGGAAATTGTGCTCTTCCTGTTCATGGAGACTGCGGCCCTTATCCATGGCGTGACGGCCTGCGCCTACGCGATCGAAGCTGCGCGGTGGCCGATCTTGAGGATCGTATGTGTCCTCCTCGCTAATCTCTTCAGTCCAAGATTGCTGCAAGTCTGCGCCGCGACGCGGTTCTACGAGCAAGCGGGCGCGGCGGCCATCGGCGACGAGAAACCAGGCGGAACCGTCAAGAAGCATGTGAAATCTCCATTGATTTCCAACGCTGCCGCAAACGACCCGTTCCGCTCTTGCGGCAAATCAAAAGGGCCGCGCACCTGATGGTGCGCGGCCCCGATGTTTCCACAATGAGGTGGGGTGGCTTACTCGACCGGCGCGAGGAAGTCGTTGTTCACCCAGCCTTCGTTGTCGTTCTCGTCGGCGACGCGCCACCACATGCCGTCGCGCTCGCCCGTCGGATAGACAGTCGCGCCAGCCGGCAGGTTGCGCAGTGTTTGGCCGCCGCCCGCGCGCGAGCGCAGGGGCGTCGCTTGCGTGGTGCGGAAGGTGCGCTGCGGTGCAGCCGCAGCAGCCGATTGCGACGTGTCGAGCACGCCAAGCTGCATCACCAATTGCGTGTACGCGTCGATGAACGCGACGGTGACGACGCGGCCGATTTCCGTGTCCGTGTAGCCGCCGAGACCAACGCCGCCGCCGCCGAGAAAGCCGACGCCACCCCATGCGAAGTTGCGGTTCTGCGCGTTGCCTTCGGTCGCGAACGATTCCGTTGTGCGCACGTTGGCGAGCGTCAGCGTCGTTTGCGCGGTTTGCGAACGCACGCCCATGCCGCCAATCACGCCGCCGAGACGACCGCCGACAACGCCGCCGACAGCTGCGCCGAGGCCGCCGCCGCTCGAATTGTTGTCCTGCGCCACCACGTCGGCGAGCAGGACGTAATCGGCCGCACGGATCTGGCCGCCGCCAACATTCGAGCCGCGTTGCAATTGGCCGCCGCCAGCGAGATCGCGTTCGCGCATGGCCGCATCCAGACCGGCGCCGCGTTCAACGACAGTGAAGCAACCCGATTGTTGCACAACGACACGCAGCAAAGCCGCCGGCGGTTGCAGATTCATTTGGCGCCAACCCTGGTAGGTGTCGCCGTTCTGAATGGAGATCGTGCCAAGGTTTTGCGTGCAGCGCGGCACTTGCGGCGTGGTGCTTGCCGTCGCGCGCGGCTGCGCACTCGCGTCAGTGACGGCGAAGCCTGCCGCCGCCACAACGGCCACGGCCAGTGCATTGAAAACTCGACGCATTCTCACCCTCCATCAGGCCGCGCCAAAGTTCGGAGCGCGCGGCCCACCTATCCCTCGTCCTTCTGCTACCACAGCGTTACGAGGAGGTCACGCAAAACGGAACCGGCTTAGACGATGCGCGCGTCGTATCCGGCGTCTTGGAGGGCGCTCATGATTTCATTGGTGTGAGCAAAGTCGCGCGTTTCGATTTCGATATCGAACTCCACGCCTTTCACAGGTGCGTGCAGCGTCATGCGGTGATGCGCGACTTGAAGAATGTTGCCGCCCTTATCGCCGATAATGCGCGAGACAGTCGCCAGAATGCCCGGTTGATCGTCGCCGACGAAACGCAGCACGGCGATGCGGCCTTCGCGCACCATCGAACGTTCAAGCACCGACGCAAGCAAACGCGTATCGATGTTGCCGCCCGAGAGCACGAGGCCGACTTTCGAGTCTTTGAACTTCTCCGGTTGCGCCAGAACAGCAGCCAAGCCCGCGGCGCCGGCGCCTTCGGCGACAGTTTTTTCTGCGCCAATGTAAAGCGCGATGGCGCGCTCGATCATCTGCTCATCGACGAGGATGATCTCCTCCACCAGTTCGTGCGCTAACGCGTAGGTGAGTTCGCCGATCTGCTTGACGGCGATGCCTTCGGCGATGGTCTGACCGCGCGCAGTCACGGTCTCGCCGCGACCGCGCGCGTGGAAGGACGGATACATCTCCGCTTCGACGCCGATGATGCGGATCGACGGCTTTATCGCCTTGGCCGCGATCGCCATGCCGGCAATTAGGCCGCCACCGCCCACAGGGATGACGAGCGTGTCGAGTTCCGGCGCATCTTCGAGCATTTCGATCGCCGCTGTGCCTTGGCCGGCGATGATCTGCGCGTCGTTGAACGGGTGCACGAAGACGAGATTGCGCTCTTCGCGTAGTTTCATCGCGTGGGTGTAAGCGTCGTCGAAGGTTTCGCCTTCGAGCACGATCTCAGCGCCGCGCGCGCGCGTTTGCTCGACCTTCATGTTCGGTGTCGCCTTCGGCATCACGATCACAGAAGGCACGCCTTGCGTGGCCGCGTGGTGCGCCAACGCTTGCGCGTGATTGCCTGCCGAGGCGGCGATGACGCCGCGGGCTTTCTCCTCAGCGTTCAGCTGCAGCACGCGATTGAGCGCGCCGCGCTCCTTGAAGGCGCCGGTATCGTGTTGGTTCTCGTACTTGACCCAGATATCAATCCCGGTCGCCCGCGAAAGTGGGCGCGAATGGTGTGTCGGCGTGCGTTCGATGCTGCCGCTGATGCGTTTGGCCGCTTCGAGGATATCCGCGTACGTGACTGCTGCGTTCGCCATGCGGCCTACATAGACGCGGCAGCGAAAGGCGGCAATCGCAGGCTCAGCCCAGCGCGCGCATTAAGTCCAAGCGCCGCATGGCTTTTCCGGGAAGTGCGGCGACTCGCGCGTTAGGCATACGCTCAAGACGGGCGCGTACGGCGTAAGTGCTGCGACGCATAATGCCGGAGAATGACGCGCCGGAGACGACGCCGTAGCCCAGCATGCGCTGTGCCGTCGAAAGCTGGCGTTTGTATTGATAGTCGCCGGGACCGAAATCGACCTCGGCAATACCGCGGTCACCCGCCCAGCCAATGATCCAGCGCGCCAGTTGCACCCCGGGGGAGTAAGTGTCGAACGCGTTGTCGTGCGCCACGATCCAGAAGTGCAGCACACGCGCGCTCTTCAGGCAAAACGCACCGGCGACCAGTTGATCATCGATCTCAAGCGTGAAGGTCAGCCCGGCAAACTCAGGCGTCTGCGTCTCGGCGCAGCGCTCGAGCACCTGGGCTACCCACGGAGCGCTCCAGATGCGCGGCTGGCCGCTGCGATCGAGCTGAGCGTTTTTCCAGGCAAGCAAGGTCTCGAACTGTGCCGACGGCGCCGTATGGACCCGGTAAACCGGGTCGCCCTTTTCGCGCGCCAGCTTGCGCGCCTTCTTATCGGTTTGGCGTACGAACTCGCCGCGGCGCTGCTTGAGCGCGGCTTCATAAAGTTCGCGTGAGGAATGGGTCTCGGCGATCCAAGAGCCTTCCTCGCCAGCGGCCACGATCGGGGCTGCGCCAGCGGGAACGTGGGAGAGGTCGATGCGGCCAACGCCCAGCGAGCGGCAAAGCGCAGCGGCGTTAACGTCAAGCGGTTCGCTCGCGACGATGCCTTGATAGTCCGCGATCGGCGCACCCATGCCCATGGCGGTGAACGGCGAAAGCTTTTGTGCGGCGAAGAAGCCCTCGCCGCCGTCAATCATGCAGACGCGGGCGTCGTCGCGGGCTTCGCCAATGAGGAGCGCCCATTCCGGCGTCAGGTAGGGGCTCGCCAATTCGGGACGCGCGCGTTGGTGCGCGCGCCACATGTCGCGTTCAGCCGCTCCCAACTCCTTGGGATGTATCGTTTCGAGACGCACTTTAACCTGCCCCGCAATTTCGCGCGGCAGGCGAGGCAAGGAGTGGGCCTACTTGCGCCCCTGGCCGCCGGCTTGCGCCCCGAACGGCGTGCCGCTGCGTCCAGCGACGAAGTCAGCGACGTAGGGTTGGAACGACATGGCGCTGACGGCGATGTAGATGAACGGCCCGTTCGGGTTTTGGCGGAAGTTCGAGTCGACGCCGATCAGGTCAAAGCTATTGCCGTTGCGGACGATGAAGCCCGAGCCGGAATCGCCGCGCGTCGTATCGCATTCATGCGCGAATGTGCCATCGCTGAAAGCCTCGACGATGTTGCAATTGATGTTGGCTGAGAGCGTATCGCCCGTATCCCAAGAATAGCCCGCCTGCAGCAATTCGAAGCCCGCCGCTGCGCGCGTGCCTTGGCCTGTGATGTTGCGTACGCCGGCAAAGCCCAGGCGATCGCCGAGTGGTTGATCCAGGCGAATGAGCGCCCAGTCGAGACCATCGATCTGATCAGTGGTGTTGAAGAGCCGATAATTGAAGCGGCGATCGATCTGGTAGGCGACAGCACGCGCTTCCGGCCCGCCAGCTTCCGGGCGGAATGTGCCGCCGGTGGTTACGCGGTTTTCGCCGTGGATGCAGTGCGCGGCAGTGATGATCACGTCGCGCGCAATGAGCGTCGCCGTGCAGGCCTCGCCCTCAGCATTGGTGAAGCGGCCCATAAAGCGCCAGGGCGCTTGCTGTGCGTTGACGCGCACGCGGTCGTCACGGCCAAAGAAGTGATCGTTGATCCGCATCGGACGATCGCGCGTGAAGCAATCGGAACGATCGGTGCGCGCCGCGCACGAACCGCTGCCGCCGCGGGCAGATTCTTCGCAGATGCCGTTGAAGGATGTGGCGCAGCGATCGGTCTGGTTGCGCATCCAGGTGATTTCGCCGCAATCGGTGCGGTCGGTGCCTTGCACACATGCGCCGGTGCCGAAGCCGGGTTCGTCGCACTCATTATCGCGCGCCCAGCGGCAGGAATCGTCTTCGATGCCGGCGCGGATGCGGCGGCAGTCTGAGGCGTCCGTACCCATCGGGCACGCGCCAGTCCCGATATCGGGATCGTCGCACTCGTTGTCGTTCGCCCAGCGGCAAGAATCATTGCCTTGCTGAGCGGGCGCGGGGCCTGCCCCGGGCTTGCCGTCACCGGTTTGCTTTTCAGCTTCGAGATTGGCGAATTGCGTCGGCGTGCTTGCGCCTGAGATCGCCGAGAGCCGCGTGAAGCTGGCGTCATCGCCGCCGCCCACTGCCACGCTGACCAGAACGCACGCAGCGATCGTCGCCGCGACTGCCGCAATCCGCATCAGAAACCTCTCCCACCCTCGACGGTCGAGCCTAGCCTGCGCCGGGGAAGGGGGGAAGCGGCCGACGCCGCTTGATCTCGCGCGCGGCCTCTGAAACAAGCCGGAGCCATGGCCGCGCCCGTTCTCCACATCGGCAACAAGAACTACTCGTCCTGGTCGATGCGCCCATGGTTGGCGCTGAAATGGGGCGGAATCCCGTTCGCGGAACACATCATTGCGCTGGGCGGCGAGGGTTACGGGCAATCCCAGATCAAGGAAGTGCGGGCAGTATCGCCGAGCGGACGCGTGCCTGCGCTGCATGTCGGCGACATAGTCATCTATGAGAGTCTTGCGATCTGTGAGTGGGCCGCCGAACAAACGCCGGGCTTGTGGCCGGCTGATGCGTTGACACGCGCTGAAGCGCGCGCGGCCGCATCGGAAATGCACGCAGGGTTTGCAGCCGTACGGCGCGACATGTCGATGAATGTGCGCCGCCGCTTGGAGCGTGAGCCGCACTGGGGCGCTGATACGCGCCAGGATCTTGAGCGCTTGTTTGCCCTGTGGGGCGGTCTGCGCGCGCGTTTCGGCGGGCCGTTCTTATTTGGCGAGCGTTCGATCGCCGACGCCATGTTCGCACCCGTCGCGACACGCTTGCGCACTTACAAGGTAAGCGCCCCCGAGCACGCGCAAGCGTATTGCGCTGCCATCTTTGCTGACGCTGCGTTCCAAGATTGGGAGCGCGCTGCGGAAGCGGAAACCTGGGTTATCGAGGAATCGGAAGCGCTCTATCGCTAGCGGCGCTCAACGGAGAAACCGGACTATGAAACGATTTGTTCTCGCCGCAGCGGCGCTCTTCATGTTGGGCGCATGCGGCAATAGCGTCATGGATGAAATGCAGAATGCTGAATCCGAGCGCCAGCAGTCGCTGGAAGATCAGATGAACGCGCTCAGCAATCCGGTGACGGAAGATGCGATCACGTTCCCGAACGGTCTCGAAGTGCAGTTCGTGCGTCGTGGCAAGGATCAGTCTCTTGGCCAGCCGACCCAAGCCGCCACCGTGCTGGTGCACTACGCTGGATCATTTGTTGATGGCGGGGAAGAGTTCGATTCCTCGATCGCGCGCGGTGAACCAGCGGAGTTTCCGCTGCAGGGCGTGGTCACTGGCTTCAGCGAAGCGATCCAGCAGATGCGCCCTGGCGATGAAGTGATTGCGACGTTCCCGGGCGCTCTCGGCTACGGGCCCGAAGGGCGTGGCTCGATCCCCCCGAACGCAGCGCTGCGCTTCCGCATCGTCCTGCTCGGCTACATTGAGCCGGGTGGCCAGGCTGTCGAAGCGCAAGAGTGAGCGCCTCCGCGGTCGATATTCTCGCGCGCCTGATCGCGTTCGACACGACGTCGCGCAATTCTAACCTCGCGCTGATCGCGTGGGTGGAGGAGTTTCTGCGCGCGCGTGGAGTGGCGTCACAGCGCGTTGCTAACGCGGATGGTTCGAAGGCCAATCTCTATGCGGTGGTCGGACCCGCCGTGCCGGGTGGCGTTGTGCTCTCAGGCCATACCGACGTTGTGCCGGTCGATGGCCAACCTTGGTCGAGCGATCCTTGGGTCTTGAGTGAGCGCGGCGATAAGCTCTATGGCCGCGGCACGGCGGACATGAAGAGCTTCATCGCGCTGGCGCTCGCGCATGTCGACGAGGCGCTTGCCGCGCCCCTGAAGCGGCCGATGATCCTGGCGTTTTCGTACGATGAGGAAGTCGGTTGCCTTGGCGCGCCGACCATGATTGCGGAGATCGTACGCGATCTGCCGAGGCCCGCCGCTGTTATCGTCGGTGAGCCGACGCTGATGAAGGTCGTATCGGCGCACAAGAGCGTGCGCTCATTTGTTGTCGAGGTTACGGGGCGCGAAGCGCATTCCTCTTTGCCGGAGCAGGGCGTCTCCGCTGTGATGGAAGCGCTGAAGTTGATGAATCTCGTCGTCGAGTTGGGGCGCGAGGCGAAGCTCGTCAGCCACGCGCACTTCACACCGGCCACCATGACAATCGGACGCGTCGAGGGCGGCACGGCGGCAAACATCATTGCGCGCCAATGCTCGTTCGTCTGGGACCTGCGCTGCCCCGAGATGGAGCAGGGCGACGCCATCGAGGCGCGTTTCCGCGCTGCGGCTGATGCACTGGACGCGGAGATTAAAGCGCGTGTGCCGGAGGGCGGCGTAAGCGTCACGCGCCGCTCAAAGACACCAGGCTTGGCGATTGCGCCCGAGAGTGAAGCAGAGACGCTCGCGCGCGCGCTGACGGGCGACAACGAAACGCGCGTTGTGTCTTATGCGGCGGAGGCGGGGCTCTTTCAGCAAGCGGGATTGCCCGCTGTGATCTGCGGTCCGGGTTCGATTGAGCAAGCGCATCAGCCTGATGAATGGATCGAGCGCAGCCAAATCGAAGAGGGCGCGGCATTCATGCGGCGCCTCGTGCAACGCTTGAGCGCTTAGCGCAGCGCCTCTAGCGCCGCCGCTTTCGCATCGTCGTTAGCGTAAGCAACGAAACCGCGGACCAGGAATTTTCCGTCGCGATCACCGTAGCGCAGCGGCTCGCCGTTCAAGTTCATGATGTCCCCGCCGGCCGCGCGCAAGATTGCGTGCCCGGCCGCCGCGTCCCACTCGCTCACTTCGCCGAAGCGTGGGTAGAGATCGGCCTCGTCGCTGGCGACCAAGCAAAACTTGATCGAGGAACTCGCATGTTTCGCAACGCCGTTGAGCGCCTGCACGAACGCGCTCGTGCGCGCGTCACGGCCTGAATGAGCCGACGCCACAATACGCCACCGATCGGGCTTGCCGGCGCTCGTATGGATCGGCTGAGGCGTCGTTCGGGGCAGTGCTGTCGCAACATCGCAGTGCGCACTGAAGGCTGCGCCAGGTTCGGCGGCGTAGAGTTCGCCTGTGGCCGGCGCATAAACCACGCCCCAGGTCGGCACGCCATGTTCGATCAACGCGATGTTCACCGTAAACTCATCGCCGCCCTTGGAGAATCCGCTCGTCCCGTCGAGCGGATCGACAAGCCAGAAGCGATCGCCGCAGTGCGGTATGCGCCCATCGGCGACGGCCTCTTCGCCGATCATCGGGATATCCGGCGTGAGCGCTGCAAGGCCGCGCTCGATAATCGCTTCGGCTTGCTGATCAGCGATGGTGACGATGGACCCATCGAGCTTGCGCTGCGCGTCAAAGCCGCGGCCGCGTACATCCATGATCTCGCGTCCCGCTGCTAGGGAGAGTTCAATGAGATCAATGAGTGCGAAATCAGCCATTGCTCGCGGATCAACCACGCGCGCCAGCGCTAGTCCAGCGTCTCGGGGCTGTTGGCGTGCAATTCGTCGAGCCACGCTGTCGCTGCCGCATCGCTGGGCATGCGCCAATCGCCGCGTGGCGAAAGCGCGCCGCCGGACACGATCTTCGGACCGTTCGGCACGGCGGAGCGTTTGTATTGGTTGGCGAAGAAGCGCTTGAGGAAAACCTCGAGCCACTTACGGAGCGTCGCGTAGTCGTACGTCTCGCGCCATGCGCTCCAAGCAAGGAAAAGAATCTTGCTCGGCTTCAGGCCGTAGCGCGTGAACCAATAGAGGTTGAAGTCTTGCAGTTCGTAGGGGCCGACGATTGCTTGCGTGCTCTGTGGTGCGGCGCCCGGGATGAGTTCAGGGCTTATCTCGGTGGAAAGAACGCTGAGCAGCGTCTTTGATGTATTCGCGTTGAACAGATTGGAGTCCGCGACCCAGCGGATGAGGTGCTGGATCAACGTCTTCGGTGCGCCGCCATTGACGTTGTAATGGCTCATATGATCGCCGACGCCATACGTGCACCAGCCGAGCGCAAGTTCCGAGAGATCGCCTGTGCCAACGACGAAGCCGCCTTCCTTATTTGCAAGGCGGAAGAGGTAGTCGGTGCGCAGGCCGGCTTGCACGTTCTCGTAAGCGATATCGTAAACAGGTTCGCCGCGCGCAGCCGGATGATCGAGATCCTCCAGCATGCGCTGCGCCAGCGGCTCGATAGAGACTTCGCGCCCGTCAATGCCAAGCGCGTTCATGAGCGCCCAGGCGTTGGCCTTGGTGGATTCGCTCGTCGCAAATCCAGGCATGGTGACGCCGATAATGTTCTTGCGCGGCAAGCCGAGCATATCGAACGCGCGCGCGATGACGATCAATGCGTGCGTGGAATCGAGGCCGCCTGACACGCCAATCACGACGCGTTGCGCGCCAGTCGCCTCCATGCGCCGCGCCAAGCCTTGAACTTGGATATTGTAAGCCTCGAAGCAGTCACGGTCGCGGCGGGCACGGTCGTCCGGCACGAAGGGCAGCCGATCAAGTTTGCGTTTTAGCGGTGCATCGCCAGCGGGCGCTGGTTGATCGAACCGAATACGGGACCAGAGCGGGAATTCGTCCTTGAAACGCGCCGCGGCATCGCGAAACGTGCCGTTGCGGATGCGCTCTTGAGCGATGCGCTCGACATCGATGTCGGCGGTGACGAGCTTCGGCTCTCGCGTGAAGCGCTCACCCTCGGCAATCTTCTCGCCCATTTCGTAGGCTATGACTTGGCCGTCCCATGCGAGGTCTGTCGTGCTCTCGCCGTATCCGGCGGCGGCGAAGACGTATGCTGCGATCGCGCGTCGCGATTGGCTGTCGCACAGAACCGCGCGATCCTCGGCTTTGCCGATGAGGATGTTCGATGCGGAAAGATTGAAGAGGATGTTCGCGCCGGCGAGCGCGCCCTTGGTCGAGGGCGGCAGCGGCGCCCAGAAATCTTCGCAGATCTCGATATGGAACGTGAAATCCGGACTATCGGCATGCGCGAAGATCATGGTCGCGCCGAAATTCACCGTGCTGCCGCAAAATGCGATCGTACGCATGTGAAATTCGGATGCGACGCCAAAGTAGCGCTTCTCGTAATACTCACGATAGTTCGGCAGATAAGTCTTCGGCACGATGCCGACGATCTCACCGCGATGGATCAAGACAGCGCAATTGTAGAGCGCGCCTTGGAGCCTGATTGGCGCACCGACGATGAGAATAGGGAATAGCTTCTCGCTCTCGATTTTGAGCTTCGCGATTGCAGCTTCGACGCCGTCGAGCAACGCGTCCTGCAACAAGAGATCGTCAATCGCGTAACCGCTGAGCGAAAGCTCGGGCGTGAGCAGAACGGCGGCTTTCTCGCCATCTGCTTCGCGCCAGAATTTCAGGATGCGCGTGGCGTTCTCCGCTGGGTTTGCCGGCGCAACAACGGGAGCGCATGCAGCTACGCGCACGAAGCCGTGGCTGTAGATGGTGTTGAAGCGCGCTGCTCCTGGCGCGGCGCCCGGGTCCGCGTCGGCAGCGCCTAATTCAAGCGAGGAGATGTCCACTGAAAGAGCCGCCGCAATTTTTCGGGTGTCGGCGCGGCTGGGCTCTGTCCGGCCCTTTTCCCAGCTTGAGATGGTGTTCTGTTTGACGCCGATTGCTTCGGCTAGCCACGCCTGCGAGCGTCCGGCGTTTACCCTGCTCGATCGAATGTATGGGCCAATGCTCATGGCAATCGTCAATAGCACATAATGTGCTAGTCACCTAGCAGAATAATGCTCAATCTGACTATAAATGCTCAAGCGTCCTGGTCGGGCGTGTCGACGCCGATCCGGTCGTCGTAGCCCTTGCGGGCGGAGTAGAAGACGAGCGCCATCAGGCCGCCGCCGACCGCCAGAGAAAAGAAAGTCCCGAGGCCCAGCGCGATCCAGCCGTGAATGCTCATGGCGGAGCTATCCCAGCCCGTCAGCGTGCCAAACATGACCGCCGCCAGGATGCCGCCCAGCGTTATGGTGAGCAGAAAGACTTTCATACCTTGAGAAGTGTGATGCGCCTGCGGGCTTTACTACCCCCGCAGGCGACGCGCGACATCATGGTCGGTTAGCCGCAGAAGCTGGGTACTTCCACTGGCGCCGATGCGGTACGCTGGCGCCATTGGCCGCCTTCGTTGCGATAGCGCTCGCCCACCGCGATTTGCGGGCGCTCGAACACTTGGCAGGCGACGGCCGCGGCCATTTCATTGACAGAAACACCGCGTTCAGCGGCGCGGCGCGTGTAGAGCGCGCGGCGCTGGATGTTGTTTTGTTCGACGCGTCCGCGCAGATCGGCGTTGATCGAAGCGCCGGGCACGAAGCCGAGATAGCCGTCGGCTTGCTCGCCGATCAGGCCCTGGCTGCGGGCTTGGTTAAGCGCTGCGTCTTGCGCCGCGGCGGGCATGGAGAAGGCGATGGCTGCAGCCAGAGCAGCAAGCGCCGAAGCGATGGCGATGTTGCGTTTCATGATTATCGGCCTCCGGGGCCAAACAGCCCCTCATTGTTCTCAAGTAGCTCTTCAGCGTCGCGCTCAAGGCGCACGATCACTTCCTGACGGATGTTGACGTTGAGATTGATCTCAATCGGCTCGTCCGGCGCCTGGATCTGCACCGGAATGCAGCCCGCGACGGCGATTGCCGCACCTAGTCCGGTCAGTATGTGTGCTCGCATCGTCTGGAGCTCCTCGAAGGATGAACTTTTATCCAGGCCGCTCTGAACGCGACCTGAAGCACGGCTTTATCTTGTCCCGGGTGCGTCCGGGTCAACCGGTTCCGGCGCCGGGGTGGCTTCTATGTCGACCTCGGTGTCGCCTTCGTCGCCGCGGGCTTGATCGATGAGCGAGCCTGGGTCGGTGATCGTGGCGGCGGTGCGCGCCAGGCTGCGGAAGGGCGCGCTGATGCGGACGTTGAAATCGAACGGCACGCCTCGGACGCGAACGCTACCGATGCCGGGGATGGCCGTCATGTCGCTCAGCTCTACCGGCTCTCCGGAATTGCGGCCGCTGAACTCGATCGAGGACAAAACTTCGCCGTTCAGATCGCCGTCCAGCGTGAGCGTGAGGCTATCGTAGCTGAAGCGGCGCAGTGCATCGAAGGCGACGCGGCTGAAGCCCTCGACACTATCACCAGCACTGCCGGTGTACGAAAGAATGCCGCCATCACCTTGCGAGCGTAGCACGCCGCCTTCGATGAACGCGGTCTGGCGCGTGAGGCGCAGCGGGAAGGTGCCTTCGACGCGGCCGGTTGCGGCAAGGTCGGGGACGTTCAGGTTGGCGATGAGATCGGCGGCATCAACGTCGCGCAAAGTGAGTTCGATGCGCGTTTCGTCTTCGCCGAGGCGCACCACAGTTGGCGACATCGCCAGGACGCCGCTGGCGAACTCGAACTCGGCCTGCTCGATGCCGACGCGTTGCTCTGGCAAAAGCTGAAAGCGTATGCGGCCGTTGCGTGCGGCGAGGCCGGGATTGATCAGACCGATCGTGGCGCTCTGGCCAGGCGGTGTGGTGAGATTGAAGAGATCGTCGAAATAGATGGCGCCGCGCACATCCTGCACGACCGGCATCGTTGCCGTCGCAAACGAGACGCCCGTTGTGCTGATTGTGCCGGTGGCGGTAGTAGCCTCGCGCGACCATGCCACATCGGCGACAACCGAGGCCGAGCCTCGCACGTTTTCGACCATGCCGCGCGCGCGCTCAGTGATGTTGTAAGGCTGCAGCGTCTCGTCGAATGTAACCGACGCCGCGCTGATGCGTGTAGTTCCTGCGCCGTCGCCAATGTCATGCAATGCGGTGAACGCAGCCAGCTGCTGGCCACTTTCGTCGAGCACAATCGCGCCATTGGCGTTGACTTCGCCATCGCTCAGCACTGCATTGACGTTGACTAGCCGCATCGGATTGAAGAGGGGGCGTTCGTCATCGCTCTCGGGTTCATGCGCTGTCAGCAACGCTTCCCCTGATGTCACTTCAATCACCGGCCCTTGGCCGTTGCGGGGCGCTGCGCGCCATTGGCCGGCGATCGTGCTGACGATGCCTGGAAGCGATTGATCGTCGAGCGTGCCTTGTTCGAATGCGCCCTCAACGCTCCACGTACCATTGCCGATGCGCGCGTTCGCCGTGGCGCTCTGGAGCGCCAGCGCGAGTGTACGCTCGTCGCCCATGACAATGTTCAGCCGTGGCCGCGCGGCCTGCAGCGCCAGCGTGATGTCGTCGGTTACGCCGCGGAACTGGCCGCTCAGCACATCCGCTGCGAGTTGAGCCGGCTGCGCTTCCGGCCCTGCCATGCGTCCGTTTAGCGCGAGCGTCCGGATCGAGAAACCGCCGGAGAGGTTGCGGTTTGCGTCGGCTGCGATCAAGGCGTCGCCAGCTGCGCAGAGCGAGAACGCGCCGTTGCTGAAGGAGAGACCGGCCGCGTCGAGGCCGCTCATGCGGATCGGCACGCAGCCATTGGGTACGACGCGCCAGCCCTGTGACCAGAGTACACCGAGATCGAGCGCAGCCACCATGTCGCGCACTTCGCCGTCGCCAACGGGGCCTGTGATCGTGGCGGGTCCACGTAAATCAAGACGGCCCGATCCATCCGGCGCAATCGCGAGGCCGACAGCGAGTTCGCTCGTCGCGATGCTTGCATTTTCGGCACGCCAATCGGCGAGCGTCAGCGTGCCATCGGCTTCGAACGGCGATCCGGGTGACCAATCGACGGTATCGAGCAGTAACGTCGCCCGCGGCGCGCCGCCGCCGGAGAGTGTGAGTTCGACCGCGCCGTGCAAAGCTGCGCCCGGCCAGTGCATGACCAGAGCGGGCGCATCACCGCGCAGCGGCGCCAGCCGCAGCACCGTTCCGCTCGCGGCGCGTGCTTCAACTGGGGCTGAGACGCGAATGCGCGTTGCGCTGCTGTCAATCGAGAGCGCCAGTGGCGCGGTGATGTCAAAGCGTCGTGCGGCGTTGAGCAGAGCGCGTTCAGCTGATGCGAATGTCGGGCCGATTGGCGCTTCCGCGATGTTTGGGAACGCGTCGGCAAGCGTGGCTTGCGCTTCCGCATTCAGACGCGCTTGCGAAAGGGTTGCGCGCGCTGAGCCCTCCGCGCGCGTCGCGCCCGTCAATCCGAATGTGAGATCGCCGTTCGCGGTGAGGCGAGGCGCTTGCATGGCGAGGCCTTCGAAGTTCTCTGCGCCGAGGCTCCAGCGCGCCCCGCCATTGGACGCGTCGCCTTCCAGGCGCGCATCGAAGCGGACGCTGCGCATGGCGTTGCCGCTTAGCACCGTTTCGCCAGCGTTGACGCGTGCTTGGCCTTGCCATTCCTGTGGCTGCAAATTGGTTTCGTTTGCCACCGCTTCGCCGCCAACGCCGCCGCTGAGCTGGCGGGCTGACACATTGGGGCTCTCAAGCGATGCAATGCGCCAGGCCGCTTCCGCCTCGTAGCTTGCAAGATCAAGC
This sequence comes from Hyphomonadaceae bacterium, assembly GCA_019753105.1. Lineage (GTDB taxonomy): Bacteria > Pseudomonadota > Alphaproteobacteria > Caulobacterales > Aquidulcibacteraceae > Vitreimonas. Next base: position 166,021 of record JAIELJ010000011.1, on the reverse strand, counting down.
GGCGCACGCGCGCTCACGCGCAGCGAGGCTTGCTCGAATGTCGTATCGCCCCAGCGTAGCGAGACGGCGTTGGCATTAAGCTGCGCTGCAAGCGCGCCCTCGCGCGACGCGATGACGAAATCTGCGCGGCCGCCGTTGAGCGCGTGCTCGCCCGCTGCCTGGCTTGTCTCTTCGATGCGGCCACGGGCCTGGAAGTCTTCGCCGATGCGGCCGGAGGCGTTGAAGGTGGCGGTGAGCGCGCCAAAAGGGGCGTTGATTTCCGCGACGCCGTTGACGATCTCAAGTTCGATCGCCGGGATCGAAGCGCGTCTGCGCCCCGGTGTTCCTTCACTTAGCCGATCGAGGGAACCGGCGCTGACGCGTCCGTCTTCGCCAACGCGTAACCGCACCCGGGGATCAGTGATCAGCAACGCCTGCAGGCGCGGCGTTAGCCCATTCCAAGCCCACCGCGCTTCAATGCTAGGGACGGACACGTCAGGGGATGTTTCGGAGCCGACCCGAAGGTCGGCGATGACCAGGTGCGAGAGATCGAGGTTAACAATCTCGAAATCCGCTTCTGCGCCTCGATCCGCAAGCGCTGCCCCTATAAAGAAGCTCGCGATCGGCACCCGCAAAAGCCAAAGCGCGCCGAACACCCCAGCCGTGCTCAGTCCGAGCGCCGCCAGGGCGGTCGTCCAGCCGAGCAGAACTCGGCGGGCCGGCGGCGGGTCATCAGGCGGCTGCGGCGCCGCTTGTTCTTGACTCGCAACGGCCTGGTTAGACCTATGTGCCATACTTCTGCGCTTGGCGCGGTCCTTGCTCGGTCGTTAAGCGTGTTTCGCAGCGTTTGAGTAGCTTAGGGAATGCCCCAAATTCGGTTTCTGGTGAGATAACCAAAGGGCGAAAGGTCTTGTCCTTTGTATGTTTTCCGCTGAATTCAGCGGTTGGAGCACATCGTTGAGTGCAGAATTCACCCAGCGGCTCATGAAAGCCCGGAAAGGTTTGACGGCGTTTGGCCTCATGGCGGCCTCGCTGGTGCTCGGCCTCGCGCTCGCATGGAATGCCGGACTCTTCGGCGGCGGCTCTGCAGCGGAGGCGGCCGAGACAGCGGCTGTGCGCGAAGAAGCTGCACGCCGCGCGGAGCATTTGGCGTTTACAGAAGCTTACCTTGATCACACCGCGCGCGAGATGCGCGTTGGCAATGGCGAGACTCTGGTCGGCGTGCTTACGCGGGCTGGCGCATCGCGTGCTGAAGCCAATGCTGCGCTTGCGTCGCTGAACGGCGTTTATGATCCGCGCCGTATTCGTCCGGGCCAATCTGTCAGCCTATTCTTCTCCGACGCGCAACTCACGGGCGTCGCCTTCCGTTCAGAGCCAGGCGCTTCGGTTACCGCAAATCGCACCACCGCCGGCGCCTTCGCCGCGCGCGAGGTGCTGATGCCGCTCACCTTCGAGAACGCGCACATCTCGGCTGAGGTCGAAACCAGCCTCTATTCGACGGCGCTGTCACTCGGCGCCACCGATCGCGAGATTGCTGCACTCGCGAGCGCCTTCTCGTATGACGTCGACTTTCAGCGCGATGTCCAAACCGGCGACCGTTTCGAACTCGTGTTCGAGCGCTACTACGACGACGAAGGCAACACGGTCCGCACCGGCGATCTGCTTTTCATCTCGCTCGAAACCCGCCAAGGCCCGCGCAATTTTTATGCGTTCCTCGCGCCGGGCGATAGCCAAGTCGATTGGTACGATTCCGATGGCAAGAGCGCGCGCCGCTTCTTGATGCGAACGCCTATCAATGGCGCCCGTCTTTCGTCAGGGTTCGGCATGCGCCGTCATCCGATCCTCGGTTATTCGCGCATGCACCGCGGCACCGACTTCGCCGCGCCGATCGGTACGCCGATCTTGGCTGCAGGGGACGGAACCGTCGTGCGCGCTGGGCCGTTCGGCGCATTCGGCAACTATATCCGCATTCGTCATGCTAATGGCTACGAAACCGCCTACGCACACATGTCTCGTTTCGCCCGTGGCATGCGTTCCGGCACACGCGTACGTCAGGGCCAGGTGATTGGTTATGTCGGCAATACTGGCCGTTCTACTGGGCCGCACTTGCACTACGAAGTGTTGCGCCGCGGACAACAGATCAACCCGATCAATTTGCGCGTCGCCAACGGCCGAAATCTTGAGGGCCGCGCGCTCGAACTCTTCAACATCGAGCGCATGCGCATCGATACGTTGCGCCGCGCTCGCGCCAGCGAGACCACGGAAGCCGCGCTGCAAGGCGCGGCCGCCGCCGGCTCGCCTTAGGCGAGACCTTAGATTCCAGGTTGAGGGCAATCTGAATCAGGCGCATGTTGCCGCATACGGCCTGGATGGCTTGGCGGTGGCAGGCGAACGACACGATGCGCGCACTGATTGCTGATGATCACGAACTCTTCCGCAGCGGCCTGCGCCAGCTGCTCGAAGACGTGCTCGGCGCGAGCGACGTTCGTGAAGCCGAGACACTGGATCAAGCCATCGAAATTCTGACCAATGAGGGCGCAGGCGATTTGGTGCTCGTCGATCTGCGCATGCCGGGGATGTCGGGCGCCGAAGCGTTGTCAGCGCTGCGCGACGGCTTTCCGGACGCCAAGGTTGCCGTCGTCTCTGCTTGGGAGGAGCGCAGCGAGATTATCCAGGCGCTGAGTGTAGGCGTGCACGGCTATATCCCCAAATCGCTGTCTGCAAACGAGATCGCCGCCGCGATCCGGCAAGTGCTTGATGGTCAGATCTATGTGCCCGCCATCCTTGGGCGCCGTGAGCCGGGTGCTGTGGCGCCCGCGTCGCCGGCGCTGCCTGGCGGCGACAAACTCACGACGCGTCAGCGCGAAGTGCTGACGGAGCTGCTGAAGGGTCAGGCTAGTAAAGAGATCGCGCGTTCGCTTGATATCGCCGAAGGCACGGTGAAGATTCACCTGGCAGCGATCTATCGCGCGCTCGGCGTCCGCACGCGCGCGGAAGCCATCGCCAAGCTCAAGTCGAGCTGAGCAGCGCTGTCGCTGCCTCTTCAACATCGCCCGGATTGACGGGCTTAATGAGCCAGACAAAGCCCGAGAGCTGCAGCACCGCCAGTGTCTCCGGTGCGGTGTCGCCCGTGACGATGATCACGGGCGGCGCGTGACTCGATTGCTGACGCAGCCGCCGGGCGATCTCAACGCCGGCAAGCTCGCCATCGATACGTAGATCCATGATGATCAGCCGCGGCGCGAAGCCGGCGGCAAGGAAGGTCTGCGCGTCCGCCTCACGCGCCGCGCCGCGCACGTCCGCGCCGAGGTCTGTCATCACTCTGCACATCGCATCAAGCGCTGCCTGATCGTCATCGACAACCAACACAGGCCGACCGGCCAAGGCATCCCCATCACTGGCGTCGCGCAATTTCATGTCGCCGGCGAATGCACGCGGCAGGCTAACAGTGAAGCGCGCGCCACGCCCCGGTTGCGACTGAAGCCGGAGCGGCAAATCGAGCAGATCGGCGATACGTCGCACAATTGAGAGACCAAGACCCAGCCCGTCCGTTTTACGCCCCAGCCGCACGAATTCGCCGAAGACGCGCTCTTGGTCTTCTTGCGGGATTCCAGGACCATCGTCGGCGACGGAGACGTCGATGGTGTCGGCGTGCTCGGAGACTTCGATGCGAGCTTTGCCGCCGCCGTGCTTCAGCGCATTCACGACGAGATTGCCGAGCAGTCGCTCGAACAGGATCGCGTCCGTCTTCACGATCGCTGCGGAGGGCGCAAACGTGACCGTGCTTTCCGGATGTTCGGCGGCGACGCGGTCGATGACATCTTGCAACGGCGTCGCGGCGATATCGAGTTTCACGGCGCCAGCCTGGACGCGCGCCAGATCAAGCAGTTTAGAGAACATACCGACGAGGGATTGCGTGGCGCGATCCATCTTGGTGAGAATATCGCGCGCCTCCGGCGCCTCGACACGCCGTTCAAGCGCGCTGATGTAAAGCGAGAGGGCGTGTAGCGGTTGGCGCATGTCGTGGCTCGCCACTGCAAGGAAGCGCGACTTTGCCAAATCTGCCTCCATCGCCTGTTCGCGCGCGGCTTCAGCAAGAGCGTTAGCGTTGCGCCACAAGCGCCGTTCGCGTTGTACGGCGAGGATGGCAAGCGCCGGTGCGGCGAAGGCCAGGATCGCGAGGGCAATACCGATCAGATCGACCCGCGCACGAACAGCGGCCTCGCGTTCGCTCGCGGCGTCGAAGCGAGCGCCGAAAGTTGCGCGTAACCGATCGACCGCGTGACCCACCTCGTCGCGCTCCGATGCTGTTGGCTCCAGCGGCGCGGTGCGCAACTGCGAAAGCGTCACGGCGTTGAGTTCATGCAGATAGAGTTCAGTCGCGTCGCGCAAATGCCCCGCGGCTTGTGCTGTCTCGGGCGATACAGCGGCCATGTCGTAAAGCGTGCGAGTGAGTGTTCGGATCTCCTCGACTGAATCAGTGTAGCGCACCGCGGCCGCCTGATCGGTGGTGATCAAATGGGCGCGCCGCGCCGCGTACGCGTTCTCCACGGCGTGGTTCAGCGTGATGGCGACGTCGCGTGCTGCGCGTGTTTCAACGAGGTTGCGGGCGCTCTCTCGGTTGAGCGCGCTTTCTGCGTTGAGTGTGAGCAGAACTGCCGCGACCAAGACGCAAACGCATATTGTGGTCGCGATGAGGATGATGTCGGCGCGGAAAAAGGTGGGCGGGGTCTGAGGCATGGCAGGATATCCGTCTGCGCTCACCGCGCCCCTCTCTTCAGCCGCCCTCCAGCCACGCAACGATAGATGCTGCGCGCGCGGGTTTCTGCATCACGCCATAGCCCCATTCCATGGCTGCCTGGTGAGCGCGGCCATGAAACGACCCAGAAAGCACGAGCACGCGCGCCTGCGGCGCAGAACGCCTGAGTCGCCGGACAACGCTAACGCCGTCGAGGCCGTCACCCAAATGGAAATCGGTGATGATCCAGCGGACGTCGCCCAGGCGCCCCGCAATGGCGCTCTCGGCCGCCGCGCCGTCGTGGCCAAGCACGACCTCTGCGCCCCAATCGGAAAGAATGAAGCTCAGGGCTTCGCCTGAGGGGACATCATCTTCGATGACGAGTGCGAGGGGCCGTGCCACCGACATAACTCGCTCAATAAGAGCACGGCGCGCGACGGCCTGGCAGTTGGATGCAAGGCATAGTTCAAAGGGTATAGTTAAGTCATAGCCCAGAAATCGCGTTAAACGTGTCATGGGGTCGTAGGTCTTCGAGCAAGACTTAGGTGCAATATTCGCGAGCAAATATTTTTGTCATCTTTAGCGCCTCGGAGCTTCTACCCCGGATGCGAGGATGACCAAGATGAAGCCGTTTGCTTTGCAAAAGGCCAATGCTGACAACGGGTTCGATCATTTGAGCCTAGCGTTCGGCGCCGACCGTGGCGAAGGCCCCGACTATTGCTCGCGCGACGGCGCGCTCGAGCTAAAGCGCAAAATCGAGGCCTATTGGGCCGAGCGCGGCCAGCACGTCACCGTGCTGCTGCACAATGTCGGCTTTCACCCAGCTATCCGCGCCGCGCGCTTTGACCTGCGCAGCGATTTGATCAACGGCATGCCCCGGGCGGGTCGGACGGCGGCGGCGAAGCAACAGCAGGAAGTCTTTGTCGAAGACTTCGACGTCGAAAGCGACGACATCGAATTTGAATGAGCCTGGGCGGGCTCTAGCTCGGGCGGGGGCGCGGCGAAAGCCGCGCCCTTTGCTTTTCCGGGCCGCCCATTAGGTTGCGCGGCATGTCAGACGACGTCGCCGCCCCAACATTCGAAGTGCCTGATGGCTATGTAGCGCTCGATTGGCGGCGCGGTTTTGTGCGCCAAATCGGCCCGCTCTATAGGCGATACCGCGCCGCCGGCGACTTCTCGATGGGCTTCCGCGTCGAGGATCATCACACCAACGGCCTGAAGAATGCCCACGGCGGCATGATGATGAGCTTCGCCGACATGGCCTGGGGACACGTCGTCTCGGTCGAGACATCGTCCTACTGGGTCACGGTGCGGCTCACCCTGGATTTCCTCGCGAGCGCTCAGATTGGGGACTGGGTTGAAGGCTCCAGCGAAGTGCTTTCGACCGAGGATGAACTCTATGTCGTCCGCGGAAAGATTTGGACGGGTGATCGCTTGCTGATCACCGGCTCGGGCGTTTTCAAGCCCATCCAGAAGCGCGACCCGCGCCCCGGTGAGCGCGCTTTCCAGGGTTAGCCTGTCGCGGTTCTGCGATGGACGGGTTCGGGAAAGCGGGGGAGAAGGTCGCCATGCGCCTTAACCGTCGAACCCTGCTTGCCGCGCTGCCGCTTGCCGCTGCGTGCTCCGGCGCGGCGCGTGCGCGCGTGTTGTACGTGACGCCAGATGGTGATGGCGATGGCGGGGATTGGGACAGTGCCGCCAGCATAAGCGACCTTGATGGTCTTATCGCGCGTGCGGGCGCGGGCGGCGAAATTCTCATCGCTGCCGAGCGTGGCGCCTACGCAATCGAAGAGCCGATCTGGATTGGCGCCGGCGGGCGCTCAGGCGCGCGCGTGCGTGTGCGCGGCGTGCACAGCGAAACCGGGGCGCCGATGGCGGCGCAGATCGTCGGCGACCGGACCGAGGAAGAAGTGGGCACGGACGCGTTTCGTCTCGCGCGTCACGCCGATCACCTGCATTTCTCGCATTTCGCTTTCGCGCGCATTGGCAATGGCTGCTTCCGCGCCGCCGCAACGTTGCGCGATCTCGTGATCGAGGATTGCAGCTTCGAGAATATCTACCGGTTTCTGGAAAACACCGTTGATGACGGGCGGGTCGCCGATATTCGCGGCTTTGCCGTGCGCCGTTGCAGCGGAAGCGGCGTCGAGCGTGGCTTTCTGCGCGTTCGCTATGCTTCGAGCGCCGGCGTCATAGAGGACTGTTCCGCCGTTGGCGTTCCTGCTGAAGGTGACGAAGTGTTTCCCGCCGGCTGCGCGCTCGACGATCGCGCCCGCGACATAACCTATCGCCGCTGCGTGATGCGAAACTTCCAGCAATTGCGCGCCGGCGTCTACTGGAACGGCGATGGCTTTTCATGCGAGCCGGATAATCGCGGCATCGTTTATGAGGATTGCATCGCGAGCGGTTCAACAGATGGCGGCTTTGACTGCAAAAGCCGCAATGTCGTGCTGCGGCGCTGCACAGCAGAAGATAACAAGCGCAATTTTCGCATCTGGAGCGCGAACGCGCTGATGCAGGATTGCATCAGCCGCGAGCCGAACTTCCGTGGCGAAAACGAAGAAGAGACTACACCTGCCCACATCTGGATTGGCGATGAGAACGCTCGCGTTCGCATCGAGCGCTTGACCATCGAGGATGCCGATGCCGGCACGCAGCTCTTTGAAATCGATTATGATGACGCGCGCGTCGATCTCAGCGGGCTGACACTGCGTGCACCATCGGAAAACTGGGGCGACGAGGCCGAGCGCATCCGAGAACTCGTACGTATCGCCGGCTAACTACATTCGCGGATTGGCGCCTAAACGCTGACGCACCATGCGCACAACGCCGTTCGCCAGAGCATGTGCGGTCGGCACAAAGCCGGCTTTGCGGATCGCTTGTTCAATGAACGGGAGACGGTTCTGCCGCGAACCGATGAACGCAAGCGTGCTTGTCGCGATGCGCAGCTTGTAGTGATACTCACCGAGGAACGCGCGATGCTTGTCGGTAGCGTCGTAGCGCACTTGTAGTTTCGTCGGCTCAAGCTGCTTGATCTCGTTCACCATCGATGTGCCTGCTTGCTGCGGCATCTGATAGTTGAAGAGCGGCTCGGGCGAATAATGTAATGGTTCGTATTTCGCGGCGCGGATGAGAAAATCCCAATCTTCGCCATAACGCAGGGCCTCATCAAACTGCTCTTTCTCGAACAGCGAGCGCTTGCAGACGAAGCCGCTTGGCGGGCAGAACGGATTGCCGCGTTTCAGCATGTCGAGACGGACTTCCGTGATCGGCCAAATGCTGGTTGTGCCGTCAGGCACACGTTCGAAGCCGCATAATGACATTTCCGCATCGCCCATAGCCGCGAGTTGGCGCTCGAGCTTCTCGGGCTTCCATGTGTCGTCATCGTCCAGGAACGCGACGTAATCGCCGGTGGCGTGGCGTACGGCGTGGTTGCGAGAATGGCCGACCGCTGAATTCTTCGCGTTGCGCAACACCCGCACGCGCCCTTCATAAGGCCGCATGAGTTCGAAGATGTCGAACTTGGGCGAGCAATCATCGACGACGAAAATCTCAGTCGGCGCCAGCGTTTGCGCAAAGACGCTCTCCAGCGCCACCATCAGCGACTCTGCGCGATTGTATGAAGCGATGATCGCCGAAACATGCGGTCTGTTGGGAGGGGCGGTCACGGGGGATCCCAGTTAAAACTTGCGCTGCTTCGCGCGTGCAGATTTCTTGCCGCGCTGGACGCGTGAGGTCCAGCCATCAGCATACTTAACCGGGCGATACCGGCTCGCCTTCCGGCTTGGTCTGCGCCATTAACGTACGAACCTGGTGCAGACGCTGCTCAATATCGCGCCGACCGAACACGAGCAGCGCAGCGTAAGCTGCGAGAGTCTCGACGACTGCAACAGCGACTTCCTGCCAGTTATTCAGTTCCGCGAAGCGCGTGACGAGCAGGTGGCAGGCAACAACCGCCAGCGAAACGAGGACCGGCCCTGACAACGCCTTCAGATAGTCGAGAAACGAGCATTGCAGGCGCCTCAGAAGCAGCGTCAGCGATCGCGGCAGGTAGAGCACGCTGACGACGCTGAACATGCCGGCAACAGCGATGAGGCCGAACTGGGCGCTCAAAAGCGCTGCGATCGCCCAGAGCAGGGTGAACTCGAATGTGAGCCGCAGGCGCGTGCCGGTATGTCCGATGGCTTGAAGCAGCGAGCTGTTGAAATTGGTGATCACTTGCACCATCCCGGCGACTGCGAGCGCCGAGAAGACGAAGCCGGCCTCTCCCCAACGGTAGGAGAGCAAGATCTCGAACACGGCGGTGCTGGCCGCCGCCGCCGCCGCCATGGGCGGAAAAACTAGCGCTGCTTGTCCGATGGTTGCTGTGAGCACCAGAGCGCGCAACTCGTCGGGTTTGTCACGGAGGTAGGCGAGGCGCGGATAAAGAGCCGTCTGCACCGGCGTCGCGATGATTCCAGCCGGCAGGTTCATGATGCGGAAGGCCACGGAGTACAGCCCGAGCGGCGCGGTGCCGAGAGCTTTACCGATGACGAACGGATCAACCTGGCGGCTGACCGCTTGCATGATGGCGTAGCCCATCGTGTCGCGCGCGAATTTCACGTGTTCGCCGAGTGCAGCCAGATTGAACACTCGGCGCGGCTTGTAGTTCGCCGCGAATATAATCACTGGCGCGCGGATGGCGACGTTGACGATGTTTTGGGCCACCAGCGCCCACGCCCCAAAGCCGGCCAAAGCGAACCCGATCGCGGCCGCCGCGCCGCCAAGCGCTGCCGCGAAATCTGCGATCGCGAGCGGCATGAAGTTCTCTCGCTTGATCAGCGCAGCAATCGGGAGTTCCAAGAAGCCTTGCATCAACGGGATGATGGAAAGCGCGAGCATCACTGGCAGCAGTGCGGGTGTCTCGAAGAAGAGCGCTGTCGGCCATGAGCCAAGCGCCAGCAGCAGCGAGAGCAGCGCCGTAGCCGCAACAATGAGCCAGTGCGCGGTAGACCAAGCGTCGCTCTCAATATTGTCCGTGCGGATCAACGACCGGCTTAGTCCCGCATCGCTCACCGCCAAAGTCAGCGCCACGATCGCCATGGCGATAGCGACGAGACCGAATTCGTGTGGTTCGAGCAGGCGCGCCATGAACGGCACGGTGAGAAAGCTCGCGCCGAGTTGAAACACGCGCGCTGCCGAGAGCGCGGCCGCGCCGAAGGCGATGCGTCGGAGCGCCATGACTTAAGCCGCCCCTTGCCGCGGTCGAGCCGGCGCGGTTGTCGTGTGCGGCGTGGCTTGCTGCGGCGACCCTTGGAGCGAAAGCAGATAGAGCGTGTAGCCGCAGATAATGCCGTAGAGGATGTTGCCCTCGATCATCCACATCGGCATCGTCGCCATGTTGAGCACCAGGAACATCAGGTGCGCGCCGACAAGCGTCGCGCGTTGCGGGTGGCGTACGCGAAGCGCTGCGGCGAGCATCGAGCCCCACAGAAACAGCAGCGCAAGCACGCCGGCAATGCCGTACTCGTAAAGCTGGTTCACGAGCGTGTTGTGGGCGTAAAGCGCGAACACGCCTTTCCATGCTTCGGGCCCAAGGCCGATCATGTGCTGGAAGGGCGAGCCCAGCGACCATCCATATATGTACATGCTCCAGATTTTGGCGCGGCCGGAGAAGAGGCGCGTTTCCTCGATCGTGTATTGATCCGGTGGCTTGATCAGATTGACGTCGCCGCTGAACAGAACGGTGAAGTCCTGGAAGCGCTGGGTGAACGCAACACTGGCAAAGCCGAGCGCCATCATGCCCAAGACGAGCACGAAACAGATCATCAACGGCCGGTCGCGCTTTGGGAATTGTTGCAGCGTCGACATGCCAAAGAACAGCGCCAGAAGTGGTGCGATGGCGAGGAGGGTCGTGCGATAGTTGGCGAAGACAATGCCGGCGACGAAGACGACTATGAGGCCGAACTGGACAGTGCGGTTCAGCTTCGTCGCCAAGCAGGTGACGGCGAGACCTGTCGCCAGCATCACTGAAAAGATGGATTCGTGATTGTAGCCGCCGATATAGGAGGTCGATCCCGGCGCCGTTTCAGCCGTCTTGCCGATATTGAGCCCGATCGAGGCGATCTGCAGCAATACGACCGGAACGAATGCCCAAAGCAGCAGGCGCATGAATGCGCCGTCCTGGGTGTTGCGAAGTCCAGAATAGGTGGCGAGCGTGACGACGATGAGGAACCCGTATTTCGTCAGCGCCTCGATCATGGTCGAAAGTTCACCGCCGTTGACCATGATGCTTATGAAGGCAACCGCGATCACGATGTAGAACGGCGTCATCATTTTGAGCGCGAGATTGCGCCAGTTGATGATGGCGAGGCCGGCGATGAAGAACCCGATCGTGCCAACCGCGTTGATCGATACGCCCGCCGCCAGCGGCTGGTAGGTGATCGTGTGGAAGGCCTGCATCACGTAGCGCAGCCAACTGATGCCGATCACGTACATCGCGCCGCGTGCCTTGACGCGCGCCATCGCCAGCACTGTCAGCACAGCCGTCAGCAGCGCCACCACGGCGATGATCGGCATCGGCAGAAGAGCAGGGACGTAAAAGGCGCCTGGCATGGTTAATCGGTCGCATCCGCGGCCGCGCCGCCTTGCGTTCTGCTTGCAAGCAGTGGGCCTTCCCGAGGAGCAGCGCTCGTCATGGACGGCTTATACAGGAGCATGCGATCTCCTGCCCGTTCTTTGCGCGTCGCGTGGCTGACAAAATGCATGGACATAAGCTAGGTAAAGGCTGATCCGCACGCTGGCGTGGCGCTTGCGCCCGCGCGTTTGGCGCAAAGAACGGAAAGCGGAGGCGGAAAATTCATCGCCGGCGCGCACTCTTTTTGATCAACTCGCTTGCCGGGGGAGGCGCGGAGCGTGTCATGTGCACGTTGTTGCGCCATTCCGAGCCAATGCGCGCGCGCTATGATATCATTTTGGCTCTGCTCGACCGAGAACCGGCAGCCTATGCGGCCCCCGATTGGGTCGATGTGCGTGAGCTGGATTGTGCCGGATCAATGCTGAAAAGCGTTCAGAAGGTTAAGGCGCTGCACGCCGAACTGCGGCCGGATGTGGCGCTAAGCTTTTTGAACCGCGCCAATGTGGCCAATGTGCTCGCCGCGAAAGGCGCCTGTGTGATTAGCGAACGATCAAACGCCAGTGCGCATCTGCCAGGGGTTCGCAACCTTCCGGCCCGTAGCCTGGTAAAGTGGACGTACCCGCGCGCGGACAAGGTGATCGCCGTTTCGGAGGGCGTGGCCGATGATCTGGCGCAGAACTTCGCCGTCCCACGCAATAAGCTGATTTCAATCGCCAACCCGATTGACGTCGATGCGATCGAAGCGAAGGCGGCAGGCGAAGCGGCTTATCGACCCGCTGGCGACTACATTCTCGCGGCTGGCCGCTTGGTGAGGTCGAAGAATTTCGAGCTGCTCATCCGCGCTTATGCTCAAGCCGGCATTGCAGAGTCGCTCGTCATTCTCGGCGAAGGCGGAGAGCGCGCCGCGCTTGAAGCGGTTGCGCGAGAATGCGGCGTGAGCGATCGGGTGGCGTTGCCTGGCTTTATGGCAAACCCGTATCCGCTAATGCGGAAAGCGAAGCTATTTGTGCTCTCTTCGAATGATGAAGGTTTCCCCAACGCTTTGGTTGAAGCCATGGCGCTCGGAACGCCGGTGCTGGCCACGAATTGCGCCTCTGGTCCATCGGAAATTCTGGCTGAAGCGTCACGCCAAAGCATTAGCGGGGTGACCTTCGCGCAGCACGGCGTGCTCACCCCGCCGAACGACGTAGCGGCAATGGCCAGCGCCTTGCGCGGGATGACTGTGGCGCGCCGCGCCGAGTACGGCGCTCGCGCTGCCACGCGGGCTCGCGCGTACGGACCCGAAATCGCCGCTGAGCGCTACTGGCGTGTATTGGAAGATGCGATCCGATGACGCTTCGCATCACCCTCGCGGGAGGCTTCGGCAACGGCAATTTCGGCAATGACGCCTCGTTGCAGGCAGCGCTCATTGTGCTGCAGGCGGGGTTTCCGGACGCTGCGATTGAATGCCTCTGCGATGCCCCTGTGATCGTCGCAGCGCGTCTGGGATTGCCGAGCATGAAGCTCGCGCTCCGGCCGAGCGGCATGCTGAAGCTTCTGGACACAGCGTTGTTGCGCATCCCGAGTGGCCTCTTCAACTGGCTGCGCGCATTTTGGATTGCACGCCGGTTTGACGTCATGCTCTGGCCCGGAACGGGTGTGTTTGATGATTATCGCACGGGGCCGATGGGTTTCCCGGCGCAAGTCTTTCGCTGGTCTGTCGTCGCGCGATTGATGGGCAAAAAGCTTATCTTCTATGGCGTAGGGGCGGGCCCAATCGTCAATCCGCTCAGCCGCTTCTTCCTCAAGACTGCTGCCCGATGCGCGAACCATCGCTCATACCGCGACAGTGGTTCGAAAGCGTTCATGGCAAGCATTGGCGTCGACGAAACGCGCAGCCCGGTAATGCCTGACATCGTGATCGGGCAGCAGGTTGATGAGCCGCCACCCGTGCGCAGCGCGCCGCCGCTTACGATCTGCCTTGGCGTTATGTCCTATCGTGGTTGGCGCATCGACGAGGCGCTTGGCGACGACTATCGCGAAAAGCTTGCGCGCTTCGTCCGCTGGGCGGAGGCGCGCGAATACCGCATCCGATTCCTAGTCGCGGAGCCGTCAGACGCCCGGGCGCTGACGAAGTTGAAGACGCTGTTGGGCGATGATGTAGATCGTGGCGGTGGCGATATGGTGGTGTTGGACGATGTGATGAACTCGATCCGCGAGTGCGACATCGTCATCGGCTCGCGCTTTCACGTGCTCGTCGCTGGCCTAAAGCTCAATCGCCCTTGCGTTTCGTTGAGCTATGGACCCAAGCATGATCTGCTGATGAGCGAGGCTGGCCTTGGCGAGTTCTGCCAACCTGCAGACTATTTCGATTTCGACCTTCTGACTCGTCACGTCGAAATTATTGCGGCCAATCCTGCCCATTACAGCGCCATCGTCGCGCAGCGCGTTTCTGCGATGAGAGCGCGTGTCACTGAGGTGCAGACGCAAATGCTGGACGTAGTCGCCGGCGTCAGCTCCCGGGCCGAACCGCATCGTCCGGCCACGGCTTAGGCAAGTGCATCCCGCTGAAGCGCTTGATGTAGACGTGCTCCGGCCAGAAGAGGAGCGCGTCGAGATAGTCTGCGAAGCTAGGCTGCAAGCCGCGCGCTTTCAGGAACGCGTAATCTCGCTTGGCCAGATCGGGTTTCGAGAAGGTCCAGAACAACAAGCGCCGATACATCACGCGCAGATGTGAGCGCCGCACGCGCTCGCGCTCTGAATTGGAAAGCGCTCCGGCGCCGTAGATTTCGGCGTAGTACGTGTGCTCCCAGATGATCGTCATGATCCGCGCGTCGAGCGTTTCGCGGCGCGTGCCTGGGTGGTTGGTCGTATCGCCGATCGGCTCGTGCAGGTGCACGTAGCGCCCGCCCTGAGAAAGCACGCGGAGCATCATGTCCGTATCGGCGCTGTTTACCGCGGTGTTGTAATAAGGGACGCCCTGACGGCGCGTGTCGGTGCGCGTCAGGATGTGCATCATGGGAATGCGAGCATAATCGGCAAACCAGCGCGCGATCGCATTGCTCGCCTCAAACACCGTGCTTTCGCGCGGAAAGTGATGCGGGATCTCGACGCCGTTCACGCGCTCGACGCCGCCGACCATGATGACGTTATCGACGCTCTCCGCCGCTGCCACCATGCGCTCGATCGCCATCGGCGGGATGCCGTCATCCGCGCACATCAGGCGCATGTACTTGGCTTCCGCTGGCACCATATCGACGGCGAGATTGAAGTTGTCGACCTGCGGCACGGTTTCCGGATTGCGCTTGACGATGATGTTAGCGCCTTGGGCGATATAGCGCGCAATGATCTCGTCTGTGCCGTCCGTGCTCGCATTATCGACGATGACATGGACAATCGGCTGATAGGTTTGCGCCAGCACGGTCTTGATCGCGGTCTCGATGAATTTCGCCCCGTTATAAACGGGGGTGTAGATTGCGACGAGTGGCTTGGTCATGGCGTCAACCTCGCGCGCGCTCTGATGAGCAGGGCGTAGAAGATGAGCGCAGCGACTGTGACGTGGGAGCCGAGTACATAGAAGGCCGGGCCGAAATCGCCTTCGCCCATGCGCACGCCGTAGAACACAATCGGGGCGGCGAGCACATAAGCTGCCGCCAACGCCCAGCGCTCGCGCTGTGAGGTGAGCTGCGTCCAGAGCCACGCCACAGGCAGCAGCGTCAGCGCGAAATAGTGCGTCCAGGCC
The DNA here is from genome assembly GCA_019753105.1 of Hyphomonadaceae bacterium. GTDB lineage: Bacteria > Pseudomonadota > Alphaproteobacteria > Caulobacterales > Aquidulcibacteraceae > Vitreimonas. Next base: position 150,970 of record JAIELJ010000011.1, on the reverse strand, counting down.
AGAGTGGAGACGATCAGCGAGAGTGTGAGCGCGATCATCATCTCGCCTTCGAATGCGCGATCATCGGCGCGCGGCGAGCGCCACGGCTTCACCGCCCACACGAAGGCGGCAAGCAACAATGCGTAGATGGCATAGAGCACGATGCGGAACACATCAGCCAAAGGGGCGACATCGAAGCTCCAGTACGCGCCAGGGCCACGCTCCATGCGCGAGAGCATCGAGGCGATCGACTGCGAGTTGAACGCCGGCAGCGGTGCGCCGGAATAGGGCGCGATCGCGGTTTCGTACCAATGCACGTGCGCGTCCCAGCCGAAGACGGCGAGCGAGAGCAACGTTGTGGCGATGACAACGATGCCGCCGCCGATCGCGATACGAAACCGCCCGCGCAGAAAGGCAACAACGCCGATCAGCAGCAAGAACGGCTTGATCAGCGCCGCGGTCGCGATCAGAGCGCCCGCGCGCAGGTCTTGCTTGTTGCGCATGGCCGAAACCGCGAGAACGAGTGGCAGGAGCAGGATATGGGTCGTGTTCGCTTCACGGAACGAATAGACTAGAGGCCCGAACGCGGCGATCAGGAAGAGGCTGAACACGCGCGTGCGCAGGTCGAAATTGTAAAGCGCGCAGATCTTCCACCACGCGAAGATGACGGCGCCGAAGCCAAGCGCAGTAAAAATGTAAGCAGCCGGTTGCGGCTCGAGCAGCGCGAATGGTGCGAAGAGGTAAGCCAGGATCGGCAGATTGACGAAGCCGAACACTTCGCGCCCGTAATGCTGGGAAAGACCCTCCCAGCCCGAATGTACGCCGCGCCCCGCGCCCCAGTACGCGCGCGTGAAATCCTGAAACGGCGACGGCGGCACGCTGAACATGAACACGAAAATGGCGATCAGCACGGATAACCCGATCGCCGCCGTCCAGATCGCGCGCTCGCTTACGCCGCGCTTGAATAAGAACCAAAGCGCAAACAGCCCGCAGACAAGCGCGGCGTAATAAACCGGGTTCGCCAGAAGGCCGCTGCCGCGAAGGGTTTGAAGCAGCTCCATGGCGTCAGCAGGAAATGCCGCCATCGACCAGGATCACTTGGCCGGTGATGCATGAGGCTTTGTCGCTCAAAAGAAAGCGCACGAGTTCGAACACGTCTTGCTCGCTGGCCAAGCGGCCGAGCGGCGTGCGGTTGACGATCTGTTTCATCTGCGGCGGCGTGAGCGTGGAGGACATCTCTGTCGCGACATAGCCGGGCGCGACGCTGTTCACTGTGATCTGACGGGGCCCGAGTTCGCGTGCGAGCGCGCGCGTCAGGCCATCCATGCCGGCTTTCGACGCTGAGTAGGCGGACATGCCGTTATAGCCGCGCTGGCCGATGATCGAACTGATATTGATGATCCGGCCTTCGCCGCGCTTCATCAGAAACGGCGACACAGCCCGCGCCATCTGGATCGCGCCAATCAGGTTGATTTGGATCATGCGCTCGCTCTCGACGTTCGGGAACGACGCGAGAATGCCGGTTTGAGCGACGCCGGCATTGTTGACGAGGCCGTAAATCCCATCATCACCGGCCCATTCGCCGGCGGCTTTGACGAACGCATCGACTTGCTCGCCTTCGCCGACTTGCGCTTCTTGCCAGAAGAAACTGTCAGCGTGGCTCGCAAGCAAGCTTTCGATCGCAGCGGATTTCTTGCGGCTGCATGTCGAGACGCGATGGCCATCGGCGAGCAAGCCTGCGATCATCGCGGCGCCAAGGCCGCGACTGCCGCCGGTTACAATGATATGCTTACGCTCGCTCATGTCGCGCCCTTTTTGCCCGACTCGCGCACGTTGATCTGATCCACGATCTTCACCACGCGCGGCACTTGATATGATGCAAGATTCTCACGGCACGCCGCCAGCACACGCGCGCGCGCTTCGGCATGGTCCTGATCTTCGGCGAACACGATCTCGGCGCCGACGAGCGAACCGCTTACCGGGTTCGGCACTGCAAACACCCGCGCTTCAACCACGCCCGTTTGCTGCAACAGAAATTGCTCGACCATCAGCGGGTACACTTTCGAGCCGCCGACATTGATGGTGCTATCGTCGCGGCCGAGGATGCGCACACGATCGCCCGCAATCTCGCAGCGATCCGCCGTTGAGAGCCAACCGTCATCAAGAAGGGGCTGAGCATCGTGGCCGAGATAGCCGCCCATCAGGTTTGCCGACTTGATCTGCAGCAGGCCGTCAACGATGCGCAGCGCCACGCCGGTGGGTGGCTCATCGAGCCACGCTTTCGGAAAGCCCTCGCGGCCGTCATGCACGGCGAACACAACGCCGGCTTCTGTTGAAGCGTAGATGTGTGTGACACGCGTGTTCGGGAACGCTGCTTTCAAACGATCAAGCGTCGCCTGATCCGCCGCTTCGCCGCCAAGCGTGATTTGCTTCAGCGCCAGCTCACTCGGGCGCGCGACCATCATGAAGGCGCGCCAGAATGTCGGCGTGCCGCTGATTTGGGTGACGCCATGATCGCGCGCCGCCGCCGCAAAGCCGCCCGGCGTGCGTTGTTCGGGTGCTACGATGAGGCCGTGCGTGGCGACGGCGGTCAGCAAGACTTGGATGCCGGCAAAGCCCGTCGGCTGATAAGTGAGTAGCCACTTGCTGTCCGCTGCTTGCGCCGATTTCGCACCAGCGCGCGCGCGGCTCATCAAAGCGTCGAGCGTGTGCGCGGCGATCTTCGGTTTGCCAGTGGTGCCGGACGTCATCATGTAGATGCGGCCCGAGGCCGGGGGCGCTTCCGCGTTCACGAAGGTATCGGTTTCGCCGATCCGCGCCTGTACGCCATGCTGGGCCGCAATCTCATCGACGATCGCTGCCGGGAGATTCGTGTGAGCGATGAAGAGGTCCGCGCCGGCGACATCAGCCGCGCCGATTGCCCGCAGCAGATCAACGGGATCGTCGCTCCAAACCAAAGCGCGCCGTACGCCGCGTGCGTTGAACGCAGCGGCGAGTTCGTTGATGCGCGCGTGCACCGCGCCGCGCGTGAAACGGTCAGCCCCGCGCGCCACCAGAGCGGCGTCGGCGTTCACATGGAGGGCCAGACCGCGTTCGTTCATTTGACGTAGAGCTTCGCTAATTCGCCCGCGGTGCGGAAATCGATGAAGCCGTCCTGGAACGGATCGAAGCCGATGCGTTCTTCCATCTCGCGCACCAGCATGGCGAGATCGAGCGAGTCGATCTGCAGATCGCCGCCGAGCAATTCGGTGTCGGCCGTCAGCGCCGGCGCGGGCAGGCCCTTGTCGCTCAGGATCTGCGCGACCGCTTTGCTGATCTCGCCGAGAACTTGCTCTTCCGTCATTGCTCTGCTCCAGAGGCGCCTGCGCAACCCGCGTCCGCGCCGATGAATTGGTTAATGTCTTGCGCGAGGCGTTCAGAGCGCATCGCGCGTCCGTCAGCGTTTACGTGAAAGACGGTGTCGAAGAAAAAGGATTCGTCGTAAACGTAGTCACGCGCTGGGGAGATGACGTTCAAGCCCGCCTCGCGCATACGCCGTTCGATGCCATCAATACCGCTCTGGTAGCGCGCGTAGAAATATGCTTCCAGCGGCGTGTAAGAAACCATGACCCGCACACCGCGGGCGGCCATGTCATCTTGGAACTGGCGCAGGAGCGGAATGACCCCCGGGTCTACAGGTGAATCTGCCGGGGTGCCCTGGCTGATCTCCAGGGGCCAATCCATGCCGAGGTGGCTAACGAGATCGCCTTCGGCGTTGAAGCCTTCTGCGGTCTCGACCTCGCTTGTGAGATCGGATTCTACCGGAGCGCTGTCATCATCGTCTGGGCCGAGCACCGCATCGCGCAGGCCGTATGCGGCGGCGCGTAGGAGGCGGAGGATTTTCTGCTGCGCGACATAAGGCATCGCGCCGGCGAGTTCGAGGCGTTGGCGCCATGTCAGCGCGTCGAACGCTTCGGGGCGTTCCTTGACCACAAGCAGAAGGTTGGATGCCGTGCCGTCGACGGACTTGAAGAAGCTGTCGTACTCAAGCGCGATCACAACCGTATCGCCGGCGGTGAGTTCGGGGCGGACTTCCTCCAGCATGAAGCGCACACCGAAAAAGCCGTTCATGCCCATGTTTACGACCGGGCATTGGGTTGCGCTTTCGATCAAGCGCGTGTCGATGCCGAAGGCTAGGTTGGAGCCGCCGACGAGAACGATTTTCGGTCCTTCAATCGAAGCAAGGCGCTCATGCTTGATCACGGTCGCGCGCGCGTAGGTGCCGCCCTCGGGTACAAACCAGAAGACAGCGAATGTTGCCGCCGCGCACACGAGCACGACCGAAAGCGCCTTGATGCCCAAGCGCAGCGCGTCGCGCGCCGGGTGTGTTTTGACGGGGGAGGAGTCGGCGGCCATCGTCAGAACCGGAAGTAGATGAATTGTTGCGCGCCGTAGAAGGCGCCGACGAGGACGATTGAAAGCGCGCAGGCGTTGACGAGCGCCCAGCGCGCTGGCGCAGCCTGCAATACGTGCGGACGCTTGGCGCTTGCTGCGCGCCCTTGCAGCAGATCGGCCAAGAAAATCACGATGATGCCGGCGATCGCCAATGTCAGTTCATCGGCGCCGCGCGCAAACATTTCCCGCAACGCCTCGACCAGACCACCCCAGCCTGAGAGCACGTTCGCGTAAATGTACATCGCATCATTCATGCTCTCCGCGCGGAAGAGCACGTAGGCGATACAGACGAGCAGGAACGTCACGCCGATCTTCAAGCCGCGATAGAGATTCGGCGCTTTATCGAGTTTGATCTGGCGCGCGAACTGGTTCCAAGGCTTCTGCAGCATTAGCGACACAACGATGTACGCGCCATGCAGCGCGCCCCAGGCGACATAGGTCCACGCCGCGCCGTGCCAAAGCCCGCTTACCAGGAAGGTGATGAAGAGCCCGATCAGCGTCATGGTGAAGAACTTCACCTTGAGCCATTTCTGACGCGTCAGCGGCGTGTAGACGTAATCGGTCAGCCACGTCGTCAGTGACATGTGCCAGCGGCGCCAGAAATCCTGGATCGAGGTGGCGAAGTAGGGCCGATTGAAGTTCGGCACGAGTTTGTAGCCGAGGATGAGCGCGCAGCCGAGCGCGATGTCCGTGTAACCCGAGAAGTCGCAATAGATTTGGAACGCGTACAGAAACGTCGTGATTGCCAAAGTGGGGCCGTCATAGGCTTGCGGGTTGGCGTAGACTTCGTTGACGAACGGCGCGATCCGGTCAGCGACGACAACCTTCTTGAACACGCCCCACAGAGCGAGGTGCGCGCCAGCCGCGATGCGTGCGGCGTCGAAGGCGTGATCGACGTGCAGCTGCGGCAGCAGGTTTTTGCTGCGCTCGATCGGGCCGGAGACGAATTTCGGGAAGAACGTCACGAACATCGTGAACGCGCCGATGTCGCGCTCGGCTTTCGTACCGCGCAGGACGTCGATCAGATAACCGATCAGCAGGAACGTATAGAACGAGATGCCGAGAGGCAGGATGAGGTTCAGTTCCGGGACCGTGTAGCTAAAGCCCAGCGCCTCAGCGACGGCGCGGAAGCTCTCGTTGAAGAATGAGGCGTATTTGAACCAGAAGAGGTTCGCGATCAGCGCAATAACGCCCAGCGCCAACCAGCGTTGTTTCTTCGGCTTATCCGCCGCCAGATCGATGCGGAGTGCGACGAAATAGGCGAGCGCCGCCGCAAGCAGCACCTGAACAAGGTAAACCACGCCGCCGACAGCGACGAAGTAGAGGCTGGCGAGCGTGAGCCAATGCAAGCGCCAGCGTACCGGGATGAGAAAGTTCACCACAGCTACGATCGCGAAGAACAAGGCAAAGTGCGTCGAAATGAACGGCATTAACGGCCCCCGCTCCTTCGCTTGCCCAAGTCCACGCGCGCTGCGCGCATAATTCAAGCGCCGGGCGATCTCGCCCGGCACATCCGTCAGCACGCTGCAATCCGCACGCCTTGCCCGCTCTTTCCCGCGCACGCAATGGATTGATCGTCACACGAGCGTGTGCTGGTTGGCGGCCCACAACTTGTATAAATTGCGCGGTAGAGAGGCTCGGGACAAAGTGAACAGCGGTTGGCGGAGCGGCTTCGCGCGCATCGGCGCGCCTGCGCCTTTGGCGGCGCTGATGTTGCTCGTCTTTGCGCTGCTCGGCGCCTCTTATGGTTACTTCCTGCAGAACGAGTACAGCTACAACGTCGTCTGCCGCGCTGGCTTAAGCGCCAACATGGTCCAGCACGGGCGTGTGGATATCGACGACTACGCCCACTTGACCCAGGATCTCTCGATCCGCGACGGCGTCTATTATTGCGATAAGGCGCCGGGCATGAGCTTCCTTGGCGCGCCGACGGCCTTCTTGTTTACAGCCGTGCTGCCGATTGAGGGCGCGACGGCGGAAGAGGGCGGCCGCTGGCCGCTCTTCCTTGATCTGCTCACTCTAACGACGTCCGTGTTCTGGTCGGCCTTTGCTGGCGTCGTGCTCTTCTCGTACCTTCACGCCCGTACTGGAAATGTCGGCGCAGCACTCGTTGGCGCGCTCGCCTATGGCTTGGCGACCCCGGTGTTCGGCTGGGCCACGTCATTTTTCAGTCATGCGGCCGCGGCGGCGTTTTTGATCATGGCTTTTGTCGCTCTCGATACCGCCGCGCGCCGGATCGGGACCGGTAAACGCGTAGCCTGGCCGGCCGCTGCTGGCGGCCTGGCGTTGGGGACGTCCGTCTCGGTGGAATACACCTCGGCGATTGCCGCACTGATCATCGGCGCCGTCATCGGGCTCAGCCATCTGAAGCGCGAGACGTTCGTGCCCCTGGTGCGGATGTTTTTGATCGCCGTAGGCGCCGCCGTCGTCGCGATTATCCCGACACTCATCTATCATAACGCCGCCTTCGGCTCGCCGTTCACAACAGGCTACGGCTTTGCCGCCGTCTATGAAGAGACGCGCTCCGGTCTCTTCGGCGTGACCTGGCCGGATGCCGCCATCATCGGCGAACTCATCGCCGGCGCCCGGCGCGGTCTCATCTGGTACGCGCCTGCCGCCGTCGCCGCGATTGTCGCCGGCGTGATCGCGTGGCGGCGAGCCGAGACACGTCCGGCGCTGATCGTCTCAGGCCTCATCCTCGCAGCCTTCCTCTTTATCAATGGCGGCTTCGCCTACTGGCTCGGCGGCAGCTCGACTGGCCCGCGCTATCTGACGCCCGCGCTGGCATTCATCGGCCTCGCGCTCGGCATGAGCTGGCCGGCGCTTGGCCCGCTGGCGCGACGCGTGATCCTGGCCGTCGTCGCGGTCGGTGTTTTCATCAATCTCGCGTCCGTCGCTGTGGATATGACGGTGACCGAAGAGTTCGCGAGCCCGCTGACCGATCGCGTGTTCCCGCTCTTCTTCCAGGGCGTCCTGCACCAGACCATGATCTACAAGGCCTTGAAGCTCGATGGCCTGGTGACGCTTCTCCCTTTGCTGCTGATCTGGGCCGGCCTCGGCTGGCTCATCTTGCGCGAAGCGCGTAAGGCGGAAGCCACGCCGCAGAAGCGGCCATGACGAACTGGGCTTAATCGGATCATGGCGCGTTATCCTGTCATTATGTGCGGTGGAGCGGGGGTGCGGTTGTGGCCGGCCTCACGCGCAGCGCGTCCGAAGCAATTCATTCCGCTGATTGGTGAGCGCTCACTGTTTCAGGAAACCGCGCTGCGTGTCGTCAGCATCGAAGGCGCCGCAGAATTGGTCGTCGTCGCTGGCGTTGCGCATGCTGCTGCGCTCAAAGAGCAACTGGCTGCGATCAATCTCAGCGCCAAGATCCTTCTCGAACCCGAACCGCGCGACAGCGCCGCCGCCATCGCAGCCGCCTGCGCCTGGATCGAAGCGCATGACAAGGACGGCGTCGCCATCGTCGTTGCTTCCGATCATCACGTCCCGGACGCCGGCGCCTTCCGCTCCGCCGCCGCTGCTGCGGCGCAAGCGGCGGAAGAGGGCTTTATCGTCACGATGGGTGTGACGCCCACGGGCCCGAACACGGCTTACGGCTATGTCGATCCTGGCGCAGCGCAAGGCGAAGTGCGCAAGGTCAACGCTTTTGTCGAAAAGCCCAAGGCCGATACGGCGCAGAGCTACATCGCAAAGGGCTACCTCTGGAACAGCGGCAATTTCGTCGCCCGCGCTTCGGTGATGCTCGGCGAACTTGAGCGCTATGCGCCTGACGTCGCCGCCGCGGCGCGCGCGGGCGTGGCGGAGGCCACGGAGAGCGAAGGCGTGCAAACGCTTGGCGACGGCTTCCGCGCGGCGCCGAAAATCTCGATCGACTACGCCGTCATGGAAAAGACCGACCGCGCCGCCGTCATCCCGTTGAGCTTCGCGTGGTCCGATCTCGGCGCCTGGGATGCTGTGTGGAGCGCCAGCGCGAAGGACGGTGACGGCAACGCCGCCAATGGCGCTGTCACTCATCAGGGGAGCCACAACACTCTTATCCATGCTGCGCCCGGCATGCACGTCGCGACGGTCGGCGTGCGCAATCTCGCGATCGTCGCGGATGGCGGTCATGTGCTGGTCGCCGATCTGGCGCAGAGCCAAAGCGTGAAGACGCTGGTCGATGGCTTGAAAGCAAAAGGCGCCGAAGCAGAAGTCGCGCCGTTCAACGATATCGCCGGCGCGAAGGCCTGGTTCGGCCGCTGGCTGCGCATGAGCGCGTTGCCGCTTTGGGCGAGCCTCGGCGCCGATCACGCGCGCGGCGGCTATCACGAAGCGCTCTCCGCCGATGGCGCCGGTGTCGATCTTCCGCGCCGCATGCGCGTGCAAGCGCGCCAGGCTTATACGTACGCGCAAGCCGGTTTGATGGGTTGGCCGGGGCCGTGGCAGCAAGCGGCGCAGCGTGCGCTCGATTATCTCGATGCCGCCTATCTACGCTCAGACGGCCTCTACCGCACGCTCGTCGCGCCGGACGGCGACGCCCTCAAAGACGACGCACTGATTTACGATCAAGCCTTCGCTTTGCTCGCGTTCGCATCGCTCTTTGAGCATGTTCGCAACGAAGCCTACCGCAGCAAGGCGGAAGCGATCATCGCGGCGCTGCAATCCTATCGTCACGCTGCCGCCGGTTTCCGCGAAGTTTCGGCGCACCCGTTCCAAGCCAATGCGCACATGCACCTCTTCGAAGCAGCACTCGCCTGGCGCGAAGCGGGCGGCGGGGAGGTGTGGGAAAAGCTCGCCGCTGAATTGCTCGAACTCGCGCGCACGCGTTTCTACGATCGCGATGGCGGTTTCATCCGCGAGTTTTACGCCGCCGATTGGTCGCCCGCGCCCGGAGAAGACGGACGCCGCCTTGAACCGGGGCATCAGTTCGAGTGGGCGTGGCTGCTTGCGCGGGCCGGCGAAACCGCGATCGCGCGACAACTCTTCGCCTCAGGCGTCCGCGGCCTCGATCCGCGCCGCGGCGCAGCCATCGAAGCGGTCGATGAAGCGTTTCAGCCAATCTCACACAACGCGCGCCTTTGGGCGCAGACCGAATATCTGAAAGCAGCACTTATCCTCGGCGAGGAAGATCACGCACTCGCCGCCGCCAGGATCCTCGCCCGCTATCTGAGTGGCCCAGCACCCGGCCTCTGGTACGACCAGCTCCGCGCCGACAACAGCTTCGTCGCCGAGCCGGTCACGGGCAGTTCCTTTTATCACATCATCACCGCGATCCGGGTTCTTGAAGGCGCATAGCGTTAATTCGCGCCGCCCCAAGCATGCGGCGCCGTTTAACCTCACCGCGCGCGCGTAACTGCTGCCTCCCGGCAAAGCCGCGTGACATATGTCGGCTTTTCGAGCAGGAGAGGGCCCGTTTTGGGAGACGTCAGCATGAGCGAAGCGCCGAGCCTTGCGCCGGCCGCCACACCGGCGGTCGACGGCTATGAGCTCACGCTCGTCATCCCGACGTTTAACGAGTCTCTTAACGTCCCGCGCATGGTCGAAGTGCTGGACGCAGCGCTCCAGGGCATACGCTGGGAAGTCATCTTCGTTGACGATGATAGCCCGGACGGCACCGCCAATGTCGTGCGCGGCATTTCGCAGACCGATCCGCGTGTGCGTGTGCTTCACCGCATCGGCCGCCGCGGCCTTTCGACTGCCTGCATCGAAGGCGCGCTTGCGTCATCGTCAGAGTTCGTCGCCGTCATGGACGCCGACCTCCAGCATGACGAAACCGCGCTGCCGCAGATGCTGGCCGCCGTGCGCTCCGGCAGCGCCGACATCGCCGTCGGCACACGCTACGCCAAGGGCGGCTCGATCGGCGAGTGGAACCAGTCGCGCGCCCAAATGAGCGCGCTCGCCACCTGGCTTTCGCACAAGGTCACCGGCGTAAATCTTTCCGACCCGATGAGCGGCTTCTTCCTGCTCCGCCGCGAAGCCTTCAACGGCGTCGTCCGCGATCTCTCGGGCCTGGGCTTCAAGATCCTGCTCGACATTCTGGCAAGCGGAAAAGGCAAGCTGCGCGTTCATGAGCAGCCCTATCAATTCCGCAACCGCGTCGCCGGTGAGAGCAAGCTCGATACGCAAGCGCTGTGGGATTTCTTTCTGCTCTTGATCGACAAACGCATCGGCAAGCTGGTGCCGGCGCGGTTCGTGTCGTTCGGCCTCATTGGCGGCTTTGGCGTCGTCATTCACTTCATGGTGTTGACCATGCTGTTCCAAGTGATGGGGCAGAATTTCGCGTGGAGCCAAGCGATCGCGGCGTCGGTCGCGATGGTCTTCAACTATACGCTCAACAACATGCTGACCTACCGCGATCGCCGCCGCAAAGGCTTCCGCTGGATCACAGGGCTGATCTCGTTCGCCGCCATCTGCGCAGTCGGCATGGCCGCCAATGTGGGTGTCGCGAACTATCTTTTCGTGCAGCAGACGTTCTGGGTGTTCTCGGCGCTCGCCGGCATCCTGCTTGGCGCGGTGTGGAACTACGCCGTCAGCGCTGTCTACACGTGGCGTAAATAGAGCAGGCTATGCTGGCCCGCGCCTCCGCCTTTATCAAGCAGCGGCCCTGGTTTTCGCTCGCAGCCATCATCGCACTGGGCGCGCTTTTGCGTTTCTGGAATTTGGGCGAGCCGTCGCTCTGGGCTGATGAGATAGCGTCGGTCTCGTTTGGCCGCGTGCCTGCTGATCTCTTGTGGAGTGATTGGATGGTCTACGAGACCAACCCACCGCTCTATTACGCGCTTTTGAACGGCTGGATGGACGTCTTCGGTGAAGGCGAGTTCGCCGTCCGCGCCATGTCTGTTGTGTTTGGACTTGCCGCGATCGCTGCTGTCTTCGTGTTGACGCGCGCACTGCATTCCACGCTCGCTGGCCTATGCGCCGCGATATTCTGCGCGCTGTCTGCGGCGCAGCTTGGCCAAAGCCAGGAAGCGCGAGGATATATTCTTGGTTTTCTCGCGGCGACACTCGCCGGCTACGCGCTCATTCGCATTGCCGATGCATGGGGCGCGCGCGCGCATCGCGTACGAGAACTCTGGCAACCCTACGCGATCTATGCGGCGAGCACCACGATCGCGCTCTACACCCACACGACGTTCTTCATCCTGCCTCTGCTCGCCAACATCTTCATCGTTTGGCTTTGGTTGTTCGCAACGCCGCGCCGTTTCAGCGATGCGCTCGGCTGGATTGGCGCCAATCTCGTCGTGCTCGCGCTCTGGGCATGGTGGGCCTGGATCACGGTGCTGCAAATTCAGACGGGCGCTGAAACAGTCTCTTGGATTCCGAAGCCTTCGATTGTCGACGCCGTCGCCATTATTTCGCACATCGTCGCCACGCGCAGTTTCGAGATCGCCAATGTGCTGATCGCTGGCGCCTTTGGCGCGGTGATGGCGTGGGGCTGGTGGAAACTGCCGCTTGAGCGGCGCGTGTTCGCTCTGGTCTTCGGGGCAGGTGTTCCGCTGGTGTTGCTGGGTATCAGCCTGGTGCGGCCGATCTTCCTCGAGCGCACGCTATTTTGGGTGCAGTTCATCTATCTGGCGATGCTTGCAGTTGGCGTGGCGACGCTACCCTGGTCGCGTTGGCGCGTCGCGGTTGCCGCCGCGATTGCGCTGGTGCTGGTGGCGGATTCATTCAACTGGCTGCGGATCACCTATCGCGAGCCTTGGCGCGAAGTGGCCGAGATCCTGCGCGAGCAAGCCGGCCCGCGCGACATGGTGCTGACCTCAAGTGCAATCAGCGCAGTCAATTTCGACTATTACTGCCGCGAGGACGGGTGCGGCGGCGTTGAGATTCTGGCTCAGGCTTCGGAACGCGGCAGGCGCGGGATCGGGCAGTTCTATGAAGGCCCGGAACTCACTGCGCAGAACGCCGCCGCGATTGTCGGGCGCTATGAACGGGTCTGGGTCATCGCGCGGACCGTGGATGATGCAACGCCCATCGTCGAACCCCTTGCGAGCCGCGAGGGCGAGGAACGTCTGGGCGATGAAACTGGCCGCATGCGGCTAACGGTTTGGCGTCCCAATGCGGCACAGTAGATTTTCGCCTGAAGGGCGAATTGTCGACATCGCTTGTGGATCAGCTGAACAGCGAAAGCGCCGCGCCGCCGAGTTTGAAGATCGCCCACCACAAAGCGAGGCTGGCGCCGAGCGCGAAAGCGAGCGTCCATATCAAAGGCCAGCGGCGTGTCCGCCGCTTGCGCCGTCGAGGCGCCGCAGTGATGGGCCGGACAACGTCTGTCTCCGGCTTAACGACCCTCGGCTTGGGGCTCATGGAGTGTACGATAGCGCCCAGACGCTTCCTCTTTAATCCCTGTGCACAGTTGTGACTGTGTTCTGTGACTCAAACGCTAAGGCTTTGATCGGCCAACATAATCGCCACAGACTAGTTAATTTTGGTCAACGTGCATTGTGGTAACGCCCTCTCGAGGTCCCGGTTCCTCCACCGGAAACGCCGATTTATCCCCAGGTATCATCGGTTGCTGGCTGTTTACGCACGGCGCCCCGCTCAGCGCTCTCCGGCGCGAATTCACTGAGATTGTTGCGATTAAGCATCAAACAGCGCCTGTGCGCCGAAAGGAGACATGCTAAGGGAAGCGCGCTTGGCCGTGCTTTTGCTAGGAAAAACGGTCACTGCGCGCCCGAATAGCGCGCGGTTTAGGATAAAGAAATGAACGTCATCGCCATTCGCCAGCGGACAGAAGAGGTCTACCGGCCGCCAGAGGACGATGGCGAACTGGGTCTCATCAGCCTGAAATGGATCTTCGCGTTCCTGATGCGGCGCTGGATGCTGATCGGGGCGATCGGCGCCGTGGTCGCGATTGCAACCTTTGCTTATTTCGCGCTGCAACCTTCGCGTTACACGGCCACCGCACTGATTATGTTGCAGGGGGGCCAGGAACGGGTGCTTGCGCCCGAACAGATGGTCAGCGGCGATCCGGGCGCGAGCCCGCAAGTGATCGATAGCCAACTCGAAGTGCTGCGCTCCAGCATGCTCGCAGGCCGTCTCGCCGACGATCTGCGTCTCATCGATGACCCCGAGTGGAACGGCGTGCTGCGCGAAGCGCAGGAAACCGGCCAGCCGCCGGTCGCACTCACCGCTGAAGAGCGCGCCCTCGTACGCCAGGGGATCATCGACGGTGTCGTCGGCTCGATCGATGTGCGCCGTCGTGGCCTTACCTACGCGGCGGAAGTTTCCGTCACCGCGGCGAGCGCCGATCGCGCGGCGCAGATGGCCAACCGCCTGGTTGAGCTCTTCCAAGTCTATCAGATGGAAGCGCGACTGCGCACGGCCGAGCGCGCCAACGACTGGCTCGCACAGCGCGTCGAAGAATTGCGTGGCGACGTGCAGGAGAAAGAAGCCATCGCTGAGCGTTATCGCGCGCAGACAGGCCTTATCTCGACACAAGGTTCGTTGCTCACCGAGCGCCAAACGACCGATGTGCAGACACAAGTGCTGACCGCGCGCGCCGATCTCGCAGAACGGGAAGCGCGCCACATGCAAGTGCAGTCGATGGTCCAGAGCGGGCAATCGACGGACGCAATCGCCGCCGTGCTGCGCTCCGGCGTCCTCGACGCCTTACGCGCGCAAGAATCCGAAATCGCCCGCCGCTTGGCCGATGCGGAAAGCCGCTATTCGGATTCGCATCCCACGGTGATCAACGTCCGCGCCGAGCGCGCTGACAATCGTCAGCAGATCAACGCCGAAATTCGCCGCGGCATTTCCGGCCTCGGCAGCGAAGTTGAAGTGGCGCGTGCGCGGCTGCGTACGCTCGAAGGCAACATGACCGCCATGCGTGGCGAACTCACCGGCAACAACGAACAGCTGGTGAGGCTGCGTGAATACGAGCGCGAGGCCGCTGCTGCCCGCGCGGTCTATGAAGCGTTCCTTCAGCGCTTCCACGAAATCGCCGATCAGGGCACGATGCGCGCAGCGCCGGCGGAATTGATCTCCGCGGCGGTCCCGCCGCAAGTTCGATCTTCGCCGCGTCTTTCGGTGGCTTTCGTGCTGGCCATGGCGTTCGGCTTAGGCCTTGGCCTCGCCGCTGGCTTCCTTGCGGAAGCGCTCGATGAAGGTTTCAACGATAGCGACACGGTAGAGCGCAAAATCGGCCTGCCGGCGCTTGCGATGGTCCCGCAATTGCGCCGCGGCGAGTTGCGACAACTACCGGTCGCGTCACAGCATCCGGCGGCCTACCTGCTCGAACGGCAGGTCTCGGCGTTCACCGAAGCCTGCCGCGTGCTCCGCACAGCGATCCTGTTCGCGGCTGGTCAGCCGAAGACGCAAGTCGTCGCCATCACCTCGGCGCTGCCGAACGAGGGCAAGACGACAATGTCGCTCTGTCTCGCGCGCGTCGCGGCGCTGTCGGGCCAACGTGTGCTGCTGGTCGATTGCGACCTCCGCCGCCGTTCGGTGAAGGACGTGCTCGACTTCGAACCGCCGACAGGCCTGCTCCAAGTACTGGCCGGCGAAGTGAACTGGCGCCAGGCGACCTATCTCGATGACGCGAGCGGCATGCATGTGCTGCCGGTCAGCGACTCGGGCTTCACGCCGAAGGACGTGTTCGGCGGCGAAGACATGGATCGCTTGCTGACTGAACTGCGCGGCGCTTTCGATCTCGTCATCCTTGATTGCGCGCCTGTGCTCGCAGTCGCTGACACGCGCGTCGTTGTCTCGAAGGCCGATTGTGCGGTGATGGTCACGCGTTGGCAGAAGACGCCGATCCGCGCTGTTCGTGCGGCGCTGCAGCAACTGAATATTTCGGGTGCGACTGTGCGCGGTATCGCACTCAACAGCGTCGACCGCCGCATGCCAGGCTACTACTCGTATCCGATGTACGAGTTCCGCGAGACCTGACACGGCGCGTACAAAAACCGCGTGAAATAGCGGTTTCATTCTGAGCTTAAGATGAACGGCGTGAAGCGGTGTGGCTTGGCGGACACCGCTTCGCCAGACGCGCGAACCTCACACGAATCGCAATCTGCGACCCCAGTGTTTGCTTGCATCATGTTGCATCGCACGCTTTAAGAGCGCCATCGCTTGCGAGGCTCAGAAGGGGCCGTCGCGCGCGGTGGGGATAGCCATGAGAGACCATGCAAAGCCGGACGGCGCGCGCCCACGCAGCGCGACCCCGCGCGTGCACGCAGCGCCGCAGCGCGCAGGCTCTGGCGCCCGTTTTGCGACCCGTGCCGCAGCAGCGAACGATATGAACGGCCGGGTCGAAATCATCCATTTCTGGGCGCACGTGCGCCCTGGCGACGAGCAGCCCGTTGGCGGGCTCTCTAAGCGCGTCTTTGACGTGGTCGTTTCGGCCTCGGCGCTGCTGGTTTTCCTGCCGTTTCTTCTGCTTATCGCTTTGATCGTAAAGCTGGAAAGCAATGGTCCTGCGATCTTCAAGCAAGAGCGTGGCGGCTATCGCGGCAAGACGTTCCGGATCTGGAAGTTTCGCACCATGACGGTGATGGAAAACCGCGGCGTCCTGCAGGCGCGCTCCGGCGACGTGCGCTTTACCCGCCTCGGCGGTTTCTTGCGCCGCTCCAGCATCGATGAGTTGCCCCAGCTCGTGAACGTGTTGCTCGGCGACATGTCGATCATCGGCCCGCGCCCGCACGCGCTTGAGCACGACGTGCTGTTCGAGAAAGTTGATGGCCGCTACCCGATCCGCTTCAACGCCCGTCCGGGCGTGACCGGCCTGGCCCAGGTCAACGGCAGCCGTGGGCCGACCGAGACCGAAGAGAAAATCCAGACCCGCACCGGCTTCGACATCGAATACGTCCAGGCGTGGTCCTGGCGGCGCGACATCGAAATCTTCCTGCGCACCATCAAGGTGTTGTTCAAGGCCGACGCGCTCTAAAGCGCGCGCCAGCGGCGTTTCTTGCAAGACTAACCCGGTGTACAAGGGCGTGCTGGACCAGCGGTTCAGCGCGGAACAATGAGGCGAGCGATGAAGGTCCTGCTGAGCGGTCATTTGGGCTATATCGGCACGGTGATGGTGCCGATGCTGCGCGCGGCCGGCCATGACGTTACCGGCATCGACGCTAACCTCTATCGCCGCTGCACCTTCGCCGAGGGCGGCGAGATCATCGAAATCCCGTCCATCATCAAGGACCTCCGCGATCTCGAACCCAGCGACCTTGAGGGCTTCGACGCCGTCATCCACTTGGCCGCGCTCTCGAACGATCCGCTGAGCGATCTCAATCCGGATCTGACCTACGCTATCAACCACCGCGCCAGCGTGAAGCTGGCCGAACTCGCCAAGCAGGCGGGCGTTGAGCGTTTCCTCTTTGCCTCGTCGTGCTCGAACTACGGCAAGTCCGGCGACAACATGATCGACGAGACGGGCGAACTGAACCCCGTCACCGCCTATGGCCAATCGAAAGTCTGGGTCGAGCGCGATGTTGCGAAGCTCGCCGACGATAGCTTCTCGCCAACCTTCCTGCGCCCCGCCACGGCTTACGGCGTAAGCCCGCGTCTGCGCTTCGATATCGTGCTCAACAATTTGGTCGCTTGGGGCATGACTAAGGGCGTCATTCTCTTGAAGTCCGATGGCACGCCGCTGCGTCCGATCGTTCACATCGAAGACATTTCGCGCGCCTTCATCGCCGCGATGGAAGCGCCACGCGACGTCATTCACAACGAAGCGTTCAATGTCGGCCAAACCGCGCACAATTATCGCATCCGCGACATCGCCGAGATCGTTGGCGAAGTGGTGCCGAACACGAAGATCGAGCTGGCGTCCGACGCCGGCCCGGATACGCGTTCGTACAAGGTGAGCTTCGAGAAGATCGCCAAGGCGCTGCCGGCGTTCAAGCCGCAATGGGACGCGCGCAAGGGCGCCGAGCAACTCTACGCCGCGTACAAGAAGTCGGGCATCACGCTCGAGGAGTTCGAGGGCGTCCGCTACAATCGCATCGCTCATATTCGTAAGCTCCTGGCTGACCAAGCGCTCGATGGTGATCTGCGCGTGCGCTCGATGGAGACTGCGTGAGCGCCGATAGCGCGGCGCAATCCGTAACGGGCGCCAGCCTCAAAGCCGCGCTCGATAGCCCCGGCATCGGCGACGCGATCTATAGGCTGGCGACGGAAATCTATCCCATCTGCCGTTCGATCACGGGCGAGGGCGTGCGCGAAACGCTGCGGGCGTTGTCGAAACACGCGCCCATCGTTCAGCACGAAGTCGCCACCGGCACGCCGGTGCTCGATTGGACCGTGCCCAAGGAATGGGTGATCCGCGATGCGTGGATCAAGAAAGCCACCGGCGCGCGCATCGTCGATTTCCAAAAGCACAATCTCCATGTGCTCAATTATTCGACGCCGATCCGCGCGACGCTGCCGCTTGCGGAGCTGAAGAAGAACATCTTCACGCTGCCAGAGCAGCCCGATCTCATCCCGTACCGCACGTCGTATTACAACGAGCGCTGGGGCTTCTGCATGAGTCAGAACGCGCTCGATGCGTTGCCGGATGGCGATTACGAAGTGTGCGTCGATTCCGAACTGAAGGATGGCTCGCTCACCTACGGTGAAATCGTTCATCGCGGCGCGAGCGATGAGGAAGTGCTCTTCTCCGTCCATACCTGCCATCCCTCGCTCGCCAACGATAATTGCTCCGGCATGGCGTTGCTCGCGCTGCTTGCGGGCGCGATGGCGAAGGTGAAAACGCGCTACACCTATCGCTTTCTCTTTGCGCCCGGCACGATCGGCGCGATCACGTGGCTTGCGCGCAATGGCGAGGCGGCAAAGCGCATCAAGCATGGCTTGGTCATGTCCTGCGTCGGCGATCGCGGCGGTTTCACCTACAAGCGCACCCGCCGCGGCAACGCCCGCATCGATCGGGTCATGACGCGCGTTCTGAACGACGCCAAAATCATCGACTTTTTCCCGTATGGCTATGACGAGCGCCAATACGCCTCACCCGGCTTCGATCTCGACGTCGGCCTTTTCCAGCGCACGCAGTTCGCGACCTTCCCCGAATATCACACGAGCGGCGACAACCTCGATTTCATCACCCCCGATGCGCTCGCCGGCAGCTACCGCGCCGTGATCAGCGCCATCGACGCACTCGAAAACGAACGCCGCTATCTCAACACCGTCCCCCACGGCGAGCCGCAACTCGGCCGCCGCGGGCTCTATGCTGCGATCGGCGGCGACAAGGATAGCTACGCGAAAAGCATGGCGATGCTCTGGGTTTTGAACCTCTCCGACGGCGATCACTCGCTCGAAGATATTGCGGAGCGGGCGGGGGCGGAGCTGAGCGTGATTGAGGCGACGGCGGTGTTGTTAGAAGACGCTGGATTGCTGAGGCTGCTCTAGTGTTGACGCTTCCCGGCCGTAGCGAAGCGAAGAGCCGGGACCCATCGTAGCGGCCAATGCGTTCGCTCCGGTCTTACGCGACCATGGGTCCCGGATCGGCGGCGCGCTATGCGCGCCTTGTCCGGGAAGCGTGCGAGCCGACGTTGCTCACTGCGCACAGGTCTGCATCCCCGCGCTCCATGAGAGCCGAAGGGCGGGACGCTGAGCTGACGCGCTAAGGCGCCGAGAGATAGAGTAGGAACTGCGCGTTTCGCTCAGCGTCCCCGCGATGCTGACGCGCGCGCAGGAGATGAGGGGCTATTCACCCCGGGCCCTGTGCGCCAACGGTGAGCGGGTCAGACCAACGCTGATCCCCGGACCGCGACGGTTTCAATCCCCGCCGCCTAACCTCACTCATCACGATCCGCTTCGCTTCAGGTTGGATCCAAAGCCCCTTCGATGATGCGGACGGCGTGATCATACGGCTGCTCGCAGGGGTGTCGGATAGATTTTGTGCGAAGCGTTGAAATCAAGCGCAAGTAAGTCACCCTGAGCCAACTAACCGATCTGACCGCCTGATTTGAGGTAATTGCGCAGGCCGTCGTGGAGGTGCCCCTCATTGCGCCAGCGCCAATCGTCCTCCGAAGGATCGTCCGCAACCACGACAGGGAGTCCTGCACTAAACCGTTCCCTGTCGGCGTCGCTCATGGGTCGTTCTTCACTTCTTGCGGGCGCGAAGTTTCCCGCCTCCATCTCACCAGCGGCCCAATGAAGGAAGACGCTAAGAGACGGGGCGACACGAACGCGCTCTTCCTCGTCCGTACCCGTGATGATGAGTTGGCCAACGTTTCCTGCGGGACCGGGATCAAGATCAATGGCGAGATGATTACCGCCAGCGTCGTCGGAGATTGGAACCCAAGCTGTGTTATAGTGAAGCGCTCTCACCGCACCGGGTGGAAACGAAGAAAGGAATTCATCTGTGATCGATTCGGTGTGTTGGATTGCATCAACGGCAAAGCGCCAATCTCTCGTGACCACCCCAAGCGGGTTGAATGGCAAGCTGAGGAAGATGCCAGGATAAAGGGGCGTTCGACCAAATTGGAATGGGATCTGTCCGTCGGCGAGGCGATAGAGGTCGCGGACATCCTCCGGTAACGTCCGGCCGATCAGCGCTTCAAACGCGTCAATCTCGCTTTCGCTGGCTGGCGGGCGTAGCGAAGCTCGGAGCAGGGGCAGGTTGAAATCCGCCCAACGGAGAATGCGAGCAAAGCTCTCGCCGATCGGCGGCGCGCTAGTCATGGCGCGCGCAGTTTCTTGCGCCGCGAACAATATCCCAAGCGCAATGCCATTAGTAACCCTCAGAAACCTGCGTCGCGAACGGTTCATATGCCACAACCTATCCGGCGCACCTACGGGAGCAAATCGGTACGCCCGCGTCCGGTGACGTAAGTCGTCAAGTGAAACACACAAACGCCGCAGTACAAGGATGGCGCGCCGGAATCGTGCGGCGTTTAGCCCACAAAATCCGCCCAACCGCGATCCTTGTCGCTCATCACCGTAATCGGCAGCGGCCAGTCAATCCCGAACGCTGGATCGTCCCAGCGCACGCCGGTCGCCGCGTCCGGGGCGTAGAATTCCGAGATCAGGTAGCCGATCTGGCAATCGTCGCTCAGCGTCTGGAAGCCATGCGCGAAGCCCTTCGGGATGTAGAGCTGGCGCATGTTTTCGGCCGAGAGCTCGAAGCCCTGCCAGCGCTTAAACGTCGGCGAGTCCGGGTTGAGATCGATGATCACGTCCCAGATCGCGCCTTTGAGGCAGCGCACCAGCTTCACCTCGCCGTGCGGCGCGCGCTGGTAGTGCATGCCGCGCAGCGTGCCGCGCTCGACGTTTTGTGAAGTGGAGTGCTGCGGGAAGCGCGTCTCTAACCCTTGCGCGCCGAACTCACGTTCGCAGAACGTCCGCGCAAACCAGCCGCGGCTGTCGCGGTTTGGCTCGGGCTCGACGAGCCAGGCGCCGTTCAGATCGGTCTTGGTAAACAGCATGGGTAAGCCTGGCGAAGCACTGCAAGCCTCACGCCCGTAGCGCGGGATTTGCTTTGTAGGAGCCGACTTCTCGCATTAAAACGCCGGTGCTGGAAGGTGAGGCGGGCCGCTCCCCAATGACCAACGTATTCATCGATTCCGACATGTCCGACGCCGAGCGCCGCGCGCGGCTTTATGCCGGCGACATCTTCCTGTTCACGCCGACAGATACGACGCGCGAACTGGTCGCCCTCGGCCGCACGATGCTGGAAGAGGCGTTCGCACCGCTCGATCCGCGTACCATTCACCATCACAAGACGGCCGAAGAGGTCGCCGCCATTCTTTCGGTGCTGAAGCCCGCCTTCATTCACCATCCCGAGTGCAAACGCTTGCTGCCGCAAATCATGGCTGAGCGCGGCATCGATTTGGAGAAGCTTTATTTCGACGTGCCGCGCATGCGCTCCGCGTACCCGTCGCACTTTCTCTCCTCGGGCATCGCCTATGCGTTCCACCCGCACCGCGACACCTGGTATTCGGCGCCGATGTGCCAGCTGAATTGGTGGCTGCCGATCTATCCGGTCGATCCCAATAACGGCATGGGCTTTTACCCGCGCAACTTCACCGATCCGGTCGCCAACAATTCCGAGATCTATAATTACTACGAGTGGAATACGAAGAACCGCGCCAGCGCCGCGCAGCATGTGAAGAGCGACACGCGCGAACAGCCGAAGCCGCAAGAGCCGGTCGATGGCGTTAATCTGCGCTACGTTCCGCCGCCTGGCGGCATCATCCTCTTCTCCGGCGCGCAACTCCACGAAACGGTCGCCAACACGACCGATCTCGCGCGCTACTCCATCGATTTCCGCACCGTGCATCTCGATGACGTCGCCGGCAAAATCGGCGCGCCGAACATCGATAGCAAATCAACCGGCACGACCATGCGCGATTATCTGCGCGCTACCGATCTCGCCAAACTCCCCGAGGAGCTGATCGCCCTTTACGATGACGGGAGCGCCGAGGGCGACAAAGTCCTATACTTTGGTGACCGCTTGGCGAAGGCCGATTAACCAGCTCCGCCCGGCTTGAACCTTGCTTAAGATCGCTCCGAAAGGCGCCACCGAGAATGACTGCCCAATCCGCCACCGAATTCAGCGCCGCGCATAAGGCGTCGGGCTCGTGCCGCTTGTGCGGGGCAGGGCTGAAGCACAGCTTGGTCGATCTCGGCAAGTCGCCACTGTGCGAGACGTTCCTCGACGCGGCACAAATCGACATGATGGAGCCGTTCTTTCCGCTCCATGTTTTGGTCTGCGATGCGTGCTGGCTGGTGCAGCTGAAAGAATACGTCGCCGCTGACGGCATCTTCACCGAGCACTATCCGTATTTCTCGTCCTACTCGACCTCATGGGTCGAGCACGCGCGCCGCTATTGCGAGATGATCACCAAGCGCCGTGGGCTTAACGACAAGAGCTTCGTGGTCGAGATTGCGTGCAATGACGGCTATCTGCTCCAGCACTTCGCGCCGCTGGGCGTCATCAACATTATGGGCGTCGAGCCGACGGCCAACACGGCGGAAGTCGCCAAGAGCAAAGGCATCCCGGTCACGGTCGATTTCTTTGGCGTATCGCTCGCCAAGAAACTCGAAGCCGCGCACGGCAAGGCCGATCTCATCCTCGGCAACAACGTGCTCGCGCACGTGCCGGACCTCAACGATTTCGTCGGCGGCGCCAAGGCGCTGCTGAAGCAGGGCGGGGTCATAACTTTCGAATTCCCGCACCTGCAGAACCTGATCGAACAGAACCAGTTCGACACCATCTATCACGAGCACTTCTGCTACTTCTCGGCCATCGCCATCGAAGCCATCGCCAAGAAGCACGGCCTCGTGTTCTTCGATGTCGAAGAAATCCCGACGCATGGCGGCTCACTGCGCGTCTATCTCGCGCACGAAGGTGATGAGCAAATCAGCCAAGCTGTCCGCGATCTGATCGCGCGCGAAGAGCGGCTGGGTTACAAATCGCTCGAACTCTACGCCGCTTACGAAGAGCAAGTGAAAGCCACCAAGCGCAAGCTCTTGGCGTTCCTCATCGAAGCCAAAAACGCCGGCAAACACGTCGTGGGTTATGGCGCGCCGGGCAAGGGCAATACGCTCTTGAACTATTGCGGCATCGGCACGGACTTCATCGACTTCACCGTCGATCGCAACCCGCACAAGCACGGCCGCTTTACGCCGGGCACGCATATTCCGGTGCTGCCGGTCGAGGCGCTCGATGCGGCGCGTCCGGACTATGTGCTCATCCTGCCGTGGAATCTGCGCAAGGAGATCGCGGCACAGATGAGCCACATCGGCCAGTGGGGCGGCAAATTCGTCGTGCCGATCCCGGAAGCGACAATCTTCGATCCGGAGAGCGCGCAATGAAAGTTGTTCTGTTCTGCGGCGGCATGGGCACGCGCATTCGCGAGTATTCCGAAGCGGTGCCGAAGCCGATGATCCCGATCGGCCACCAGCCGATCCTGTGGCACGTGATGAACTATTATAGCGAGTACGGGCACAAGGATTTCGTGCTCTGCCTCGGCTACAAGGCCAACACGGTCAAAGACTTCTTCCTCAACAACAAACAGCAATCCTACGCTGACGTGATTGTTGAAGGCTCGAAGGTCGAGATGCTCGGCGCGCGCGAGGAAGATTGGCGCGTGGCGATGATCGATACGGGTGTCTGGCGTAATATCGGCAGCCGCCTCTGGTGCGTGCGCGAGCATGTGCAGAACGAAGAGATGTTCCTCGCGAATTACAGCGACGGTCTCTCGAACGTGAACCTCGACGATATGATCGCGAAGTTCAAAGCCAGCAACGCGGTCGCGTGCTTTCTCGCCGTGCACCCGCCGGTGACTTATCACATCGCCAATATCGCCGATGACGGCAATGTGCAGGCGTTCCTGACGTCGGACAATTCGACCATCTGGATCAATGGCGGCTTCTTCCTGCTGAAGCCGGCGATCTTCGATTATATGAGCGACGGCGAAGAACTCGTCGAAGCGCCGTTCGCGCGTCTCATCGCCGAGAACAAGCTCATGGCCTATAAGCACGAAGGCTTCTGGCGTTCGATGGATACGCTACGCGATCGCCAAGTGCTCGAGGACATGATCGAGAAGGGCGACATGCCCTGGCGGCGCAACGGCAATCACCTTAAGAAGCCGGGCTAATGTTTCCGCTCGCTCTTGCGCAGCCGGGCAAGACGCTTTCAGTCCTCGCCATCGGCGCTCACTCCGACGACATCGAAATCGGTGCGGGCGGAACGATCCTCACGTGGATTGCTTCCGGCGCGAAGGTCGAGATTGATTGGTGTGTTGCAAGCGCGCCGGGTGAGCGCGCCGATGAAGCGCGGGCGAGTGCGGGCGATTTTCTAAATGGCGCGGCGCGTGTGAACATGCATCTCGCTGACTTCCGTGACGGCTACATGCCGGCGGAGCGGAGTGCGGTGAAGGACTGGGTCGAAAGCCTGAAGAGCCTGAAGCCCGACGTCATCCTCACGCACCAGCGCAACGACGCGCACCAGGATCACCGGCTCATCAATGAGCTAACCTGGAATACATTCCGCGATCATCTCGTTCTCGAGTACGAGATTCCCAAATGGGATGGCGATCTTGGCCAGCCGAACACCTACGTCGAAATCAGCGAGCAGGCGCTGGCGCGCAAAATCGAGCTTCTCATGAAGCACTTCGGCACCCAGCGCTCGAAAGCCTGGTTCGATGATGAGACCTTCCGCGGCCTTGCGCGTTTGCGCGGCGTCGAATGCCGCGCGCGCTACGCCGAGGCGTTTTATGCGCGCAAGGTGCTGCTGAAATGATCGACAAGTTCGATGAATCCGAGCGCCTTCGCAAGAAAGCGCATGCGCTGATCCCTGGCGGCAGCCACACCTACGCCAAGGGTGACGATCAATATCCGATCCTCTCGCTCAGCCACGTCGTGCGCGGTCAGGGCTGTCGCGTGTGGGATGCCGATGGCAACGAATACATCGAGTACGGCAACGGCAACCGCGCGGTCACGTTGGGCCACGCGTTTCCCGCTGTCGTCGAAGCCGCCAAGCGCGAGCTCGATAAAGGCGTGAGCTACACGCGGCCCGCGGCGATCGAAGTCGAAGCGGCCGAGCAATTCCTCTCCATCGTCGACAATGCCGAGATGGTGAAGTTCTCCAAGGATGGCTCCGACGCCACTTCAGGCGCCGTGAAACTCGCGCGCGCTTACACCGGCCGCGATCTCATCGCGATCTGCGGCGATCATCCTTTCTTTTCGGTCGATGATTGGTTCATCGGCTCAACCGCCATGTATGGCGGCATCCCGGACGCCGTGCGCGAGCTCACGGTGAAATTTCGCTACAACGATATCGAAAGCGTCAAAGCGCTGTTGGCGCAGTATCCCGGCCGCATCGCCGGTTTCATCCTTGAAGCCGAGCGCATCGATCCGCCGGCCAACAACTTTCTGCACGAATTGCAGCGTCTCGCCCGCGCCGATGGCGCGCTTTTCATCCTCGATGAAATGATCACCGGCTTCCGCTGGCACGAGAAGGGCGCTCAGCACGTCTACGGCGTCGATCCCGATCTCTCGACCTGGGGCAAAGGCCTCGGCAACGGTTTTTCCGTCTCCGCGCTTGCCGGCAAGCGCGAGTTTATGCGCCTCGGCGATCTCACGCAAATCGATCACAAGCGCGTCTTCCTGATGTCGACAACGCACGGCGGCGAAACCCACGGCCTTGCTGCTGCGATCGCGACGATAAAAGTTTATCAAAGCGAACCGGTGATCGAGCGGCTTCACGCCGCGGGCGATCGCCTGCGCAAAGGCTTCGCGGAAGCAGCCGCCGCGAACGGCGTACAGGATCACATCACGATCATGGGCCGCTCGTGCAATCTGCTCTACGGCACAACTGACAATGACGGAAAACCGAGCCAGGCCTTCCGTACGCTCTTCCTGCAGGAAACGATCAAGCGGGGCCTGATCATGCCGTCGCTCGTCGTTTGCTATTCGCACTCGGACGCCGACATCGACCAAACCGTCGAAGCGATCAGCGGCGCGATGGCTGTGTATAAACAAGCGCTCGACGCGGGCAGCACTGACCGCTTCCTCGTGGGCCGTCCGTCAGAGCCCGTCTATCGGACGTACAACAAACCTTGAGTCATTCCAGCGTGATCTGGACTCCAGGGCTACCGCACAGCTTGTTGCCCTGGAGTCCAGATCGGCCTTCGGCCGTCTGAAATGACTTGAGACAAGTTCGAAAAACTCACGAAATCGCGGCCACACGGCGAGGTTTCAAACCCGTTAACCATGTTCGCCGCATGGTTCGCCAAACGCTGAAATCGCTTGGGAGCCGACGGGCATGGTTACTTCACCGCGCGCAGACAGAAATACCACCCGCGACATTCTCGCAGGACGCGCAATCCGTTGCATTTCAGACCACGAACGCGGGATTTTGCTGCTAGACACCCAGGCGCCCCCAGAAGGGGGGCCTTTTGGCGGGGACACAGAAGTGCGGCTCAATCCATTTGCTTCGCTGTTCGCAGCGACCTTGATCACGATGCTCCCGGTGCATGCGCTGGCGCAGGAAGTCGAAGGACGTCAGGACGTTGTCTCAGTGCGCGAGCGTCCGCGTCCTGAAACCGATCCGCTCGGCGTGCGCCTCGGCGGCTTTACGCTCAACGCCAATGTCGATCTCGACGTGACGAGCACGGACAATTTGTTCGCTGCGCCGTCAGGCTTCGAGAACGACGACATTGTCACCACGCTCGCCCCCCGTGCACGGCTCTCGTCCAATTGGTCGCGCAATGAGCTGACGCTCGAAGGCGGTGCCGCTCTCCGCAGCCACGAAGACTTCTCAAGCGAAGATGTGGACACGCACTATGCGCGCCTCGGTGGCCGTTGGGACGTGAGCGCCGATACCGCGCTTCATGGCTCGGCAGGCGTTTCGCACGAATACATCGCTCGCACCGATTCCGACATTCTGCTCATCGCTGCGCCGGTGGAGTTTGATCGTACGGAGGCTTCCATCGGCGTGTCGCACCGGTTCGCGCGTTTGGGCGTGCGCCTCGACGCATACACGAGCGAGCGCGAGTATGACGGCGCAGCCTCGGTCCGTGACTCTGACCAGTCGGGCCTGCGCGGTCGCTTGAACTACGAAATCACGCCGCGTGTTGGGCTGTTCGCTACGGCCACGGTCGATGAGCGAAACTATGACAACAATCCGGGCTCCAGCTCGGAAGGCCGCTCGCTGCTTGCCGGCGTCGCCTATAATGGCGATCTTTTCCGCGGCGAAGTTTCGGTTGGTCAGTTCGAACGCGAGTATGAGAGCCCGGCCTTCGGCGCGCTCGATGGCCTCGCTGTCGCTGGCCGCGTCGAGTGGTATGTGACGCCATTGACGACCGTGACGGTCGATGGTTCACGCACCGCCGACAACGAAATCGGCTTGGCTTCGGGCACGCCCTACATCAACACCGAGTACGGCGCGCGCGTCGACCACGAGCTCCGCCGCAACATCATCCTCACCGCCGGCGTCCGTAGCGGCGAGCGTGAATACGAAGGCACCGATCGCACCGACGAGTTCCTGCGTTACGACGTTGGCGCTGACTACATCCTCAATCGCCGTGTCGCCCTGCGCGCGCGCTATTCCGTTGATGACGTTGACTCGACCGTGGCGGTCCGCAACTTCGAAGTGGAAGCGGTCTCGGTCGGCATCAGCCTGCGCCTCTGAGGAGAGGCCGCGGGCGGGCGCCGGTAAGGCTCTGAAGGACCCATGCCCGCGAAGAAGAAAGCGACCAAGCGCCCAACGCCCAAGAAGGCGACCAGGGCGTCCAGCAAACGGAGCGCCGCGCCCAAAAGCGCGGCGCCTTCGCTTGCGGACGCGCTCGCCGAGGCAGCTTGGGAGGAGGCCGATCGGGCCTTAGCGGAGGCTCTGGTCGAATGCGACGCGCTCTCCGCCGCCACAACCAAGAAACAGCGCGACAATGCCATGACCCTGCTGACGCAGGCGCTCTCCCGCGCTGCCCGCAAACGGGGCTTGAGCCGCATCAGTGAGCTGGACGCCTCCGAAAAGTACGATCCGCAGCGTCACGAGCTTGCCGGGCCCGTCGCGAAAATGCCAAGGAACGTGCGTATTGCAGCGCGGGGGGTAGTGCGCGGCATGGACGTTTTGGCCAAATCGCGCGCCGCTCCGGTGGTGCGGAAGGCGCGAAAGAAGAGCGGGTGATGAGCGACTGGACGCTCTGCATCGATTTCGGCACCGCCTTCTCGAAGGCGGTGGTCGTGCCCACGGGAGCGTGGTCGCGCTTTGACCCGGCGCGCGTTCGCCCGTTGCGGCTTGGCGCCCATGATGGCCGCGGCAACGCCTTCCTGTTGGATAGCGCTGTTTTCGTCGATGCGGACCGCATCCTTTTTGGCCGCTCCGCCATCGCGCGCGCCGATGCGCTGGGCAGCAAGCGCGCGGCGCTGAAATCATTCAAGACGCTGCTCTCGGTCTCGGATTTGGACCGCGCGCTCAACACAAACGCGCCGCTCAGCATCGATCCGCATCGCATTTTTCAGATGCGCGATCTGATCGTGCTTTATCTCGCCTATCTGCTGGCCGCGATCGAGAAGGCGCGGTCGCTCGATAGCGCCATCACCGGCCGCATCGCCCGCCGTTACGCTGCGCCCGCCTGGCGCGGCGGCGATAGCGCGGGCTTGCACGGCACGGTGGTCAAGCTCTTCGGTGAAGCCGAGGCGATGCGCGCGCGTATGGGCGACGCGCTGCTCTCCGAAGCCGGGCTCGACATCAACACAGTGACAAGAGAGCTTCCGGGCGCGCTCGAGCGCGCGCAGCCGCTCGACATGGGCCTGATCTACGAAGCGACGGCCGCGGCCGCCTATACGTCCATCGGCTTGGACGATAACGCTTCGCACCTGCTCGTCGTCGATATGGGTGCGGGCACCACCGATATTGCAGCGCTTGCGCGTATCGGCACGCGCATGTTCGAATTGCCCGAAGCGCGCTCAACGCTGAAGCAAGCCGGTGACTTCATCGACCGCGTCATCGCCAACCGCGCGCTCGACGCCGCCAAATGGGCCAAGACCACCGAACAGAAAGCAGATCTTTGGGCGCACCTGATGCGCGATATGCGCGAGACCAAAGAGACTTTGTTCGCCGAAGGCCAAGTCAGTGTCCGCTATCGCGACAAGATGTTCATGATGTCCGCGCGCGACGTTGAGAAGGACAGCGATTTCAAGGCTTTCGCCAAAGAGCTAAAGGCCGCCTACGAACACTGCGTCGCTGTTGTGCGCGATGACGCCGCTGCGCGCGGGCGCACCAGCGTTGAGGCTGTTGCAGTCGGCGGCGGTGCGAGTGCGCCATTCATTCAAGCGCTGATCGCCTCGAAGAACACGCGGGGATCGCGCCCGCATGTTACGCCGCGTCCGGCGACGCCGAAGTGGGCGCACGCGCCGGAGTTTCGCGGCAACCTCGCACCGGTGTTTCCGCAATTGGCCATCGCTATAGGCGGCGCGCTCGCGCCGGATGGCATGCTGGCGGCGAAGGGGACGTTCAGTCCGGTCGCAGACGTCCGAAGCGGAAGCCAGGCAGTACGCGATTGACGTAAACCGCCGTGCGCACGCCGGCCCTGTTCTGCAACGTTCTTACGGTTTGGCGGATCGCATTGATCTGCGTTTGATCCCAAGCCGCGACGGCGACGGCCTTATCGGCGTAGCTGGCAAGGATCGAGCCTTCGCCGCTGCGCAACGCCGGCGGGCAATCCAGCACGACGAGATCATAGTGCTCGCGCAAGAACCCAAGCAGCACGGCCAGATTGTTCGACGCCACCAGCGTCTTCCACGGATTGGTCATCCGCGCGGCGGGCAGCAAGTGGATGCCGGTTTCCGGTTCTTCCTCGATGTAGGAACGCCAATTGTGCGGCTCTTCGCAGCATTCGAGAATGCCGGCGGTCGGGTTGGAGCCCAATTCTTTGGTCAGCGAGCGGCGTCGGGTGTCGCAGTCCACCACGATCACGCGCCGGCCTTGCTGGGCAGCCGCGACCGCCGTGCAGAGCGCCGCCGTAGTCGCGCCCTCGGCAGGGGAAGACGCAATGAACGCTACCAGCTGATCTTCGCGCAGCACGCCCTGGAGATCGCGGAAGGCGGTGGCGAAGGGCGAGGCGGGCTGGAACGCGACGCAGCCGAAGGGCGAGCGCTTGTCGGGCGCCAATTCGCGAAGGGCGCGTTCGGTGAGCTGGGGGGCGGCGCCCAAAACGGTGTAGCCACGATGCTTGCCCAGATTGGACAGCACCGTGACGGTGTTGCGGTTCAGCTCGCGCACGAGCCCAGCGAGAAGGCCGAGCCCCAGACCGATCGGCGCCCAGAACGCCAAGGATGAAAGTATCCGGACACCGCCCGCCAAGTCGTAAGCAACGCCACCGCCCGTCACCAGAATTGCGATTGCGGCGAAGAGCCAGATTTGACGGCCCACGGCACGTTGCGCGCGGCCGAGCGCGAGCGAACGGCCTGCGGGCCGTCTTGAACGCAAGGTTGCAGCGCCAAGCGTCCCGGGCTCAAATCGGCTCCGGTCGCCTGTCATGTGTGACGTCAAAGCAGCCCTCTTCGCTTCCCCAGCCCTGGGACCATTGCGCAGCACTCTTTTTCTGCTCTGCTTGCACATGCCGCGCAATCCCCAAAGGCATCGTGCAGCTGCGAACTTATCCACAGACTTGGCGTGTTTTGAGGCGCCATTTCTCGCAACGCGAGCGATGCCTAGTAAACGCAGAGAATCGGCAAATAACCTTAAGAAAGCAGGCCGCGCGTGTTGCTCTTTGCGGCCTCCGACTTAATTACTGGGCGGAGAGGGCGCTAGGGTCGTTCAATGCTCATTCAGATGCCACGCGGACCGTCGGATCAACCGGGTCCCAACAGCGCAGAAGCGCGTAATGCCTTTGAAGCGGCGTTGCGTCGTGATCTCGCAAGCGCGCCCGTTGTCTCGTATGACGCTGTGCTCGGCGGTTGGGGCAAACGCGCCGCCGATATCGCCATCGTGCTGCTGACGACGCCGCTCTGGGCGCCGCTGCTTGGCATTGCTGCCGGTATTTCAAAGCTCCGCCACAACGCGCCGGTTTTCATCAGCGATGAACGCATCGGCTATGGCGGCTTCGCCTTCCAGCGCTTCTCACTGCGCATCGAACCGCCGACGTCGAAAGTCGAAGAAATTGTCGCCGGTGACGATAGCGAACAGACCCGCGCCTGGCGCGTGATCGAAACCCGCGCTGAAGATCGCCGCGCCAAGTGGGTGCGCGCGCTTGAGCGCTTGCCGCAGCTCTTGAACGTGCTGCGCGGCGAGATGTCGATCGTCGGCCCCGCGCCGCTCACGCGAGATGAGCTTGAGCCGATGAAGTCGGCTAAGCGCCACTATCTCAGCGCCCGGCCCGGTGTCGTCGGCGTCGAAGTCATCCTTGACGGCCACGAGGACACGCTGGCGCAATACAAAGCCTACGCGATGTCCTGGTCATTCCTGACGGACGCTTTGATTTTCTGGGACGCGCTGAAGTCGCTGCTCAATCGCGGCGAACTCTGGAGCCCGGCCCTGGTGCGCGCCAAAGCAGACGCCCAGCGCGCAGTCGTCGTGCGCAAGCGTTCAAGCAACTAAGTTACGAGACGCTGTAGTACGACTTGCTCTGATCGAAATAGAGCGAGTCCGAGAACGTCTGCCAGTTTGGCAGCACGCAATTCAGCGCAATGCCCAAAACGTTGCCGCCGGCCGTGTTCGTCTGATGCACCGCGGCCCGCATTGCGCCGACCGGGGTTTTGCCCAGACGCGCCACGATCACCGTCGTATCGGCTTGCGCCACCAGAATGCGGGTTTCCGCCACCGCCAGGATCGGCGCGCAATCGAGGATCACAAGGTCATAAGCTTCGCGCAAATCCTTGATCAGCGTGTTCATGGCCTCCGAGCCGAACACGTCGCGCGGCGTGAAGCCGGATGTCGCCACCGGCAGGACGTGCGCGTCGGAGTTCGGATCGCGTACGATCGCCGAGCGCCAAGGCGCTTCGCCCGCCAGCACTTGCAGAATGCCGACATCGGTCTCGATATCGATGACATCGTTGATCGATTGCATGCGCAGATCGCAATCGACGACGCAGACTTTCTGGCCTGACATTGCCGCCACGCGCGCCAAGCACATGGAGACCGTCGTTTTGCCTTCGTTCGGCACCGCCGACGTGACGGCTACAACCTTCACCGAGAAATCGAGCTTGGAATAAACGATCACCGTGCGCAGCACGCGCAGTGCTTCGGTAAACGCCGACATCGGCCGCCCAACGAGATAGCCCGAAGGATGGCGCTCCGCCGGCGGCATCTGCCGCAGCATGCGCTTGGAGATGACGGGGATCGAGGCGATCGCCTTGGCGCCGGTCTTGGCCTCGATGTCGTCGGCGTTCTTCACCGATTGGTCGAAGAGTTCGACGAGGGCGGCTGCGCCAAAGCCGAGGAAGATACCGAGCGCCAGTGCGATCGCGAGCACAAGCCGAAGCTGCGGCGAGGTCGGCGCGGCTGGCAGTGAAGCGTAAGAGAGCAGGCGCGCATCAACCGCGCCGCTCCCGGCTTGCCCCATGATCGCCTGCTGGCGCTCAAGGAAGCTCTCATAGATGCGGCGCGCTTCGGCGGCTTGGCGCTCAAGATCCTGCAAGCTCTCGCTTGAGGCAGTGGTCCCGCGCAGATTGTCGCCCGCGGTGCGCATCGCGGTTTGAAGCGACTCTAAACGGGCGCGCGCTGCCGCGACCTGATCGGCGGCGTCGACGGCTGCGCGCTGAACCTCGCGCTGTATGCGGCGATCGAGATCTTCGCGCTCGGCGTTGGCCGCGACGAGATCGGGATGCGAAGGCAGATAGCGCTGGTTCAGATCGTCGATACGGCGATTGAGTTCAGCCGAGCGCTGCATAAGCGCGTTGAGTTGTGATGAGCCAAGCGCGTTGGCGACGCTATCGGTAGAGCCGCCGGCGTTGCGCAGCTCCTGCACGCGGCGCTGCCGCGCTTGCGCTGCTGCAAGATCGCTCTGCGCTTGCTGAACTTGTGCTGCCAGATCGCCGCCATCGTTGCCGGAAGAGCCGACGCCGGCTTCCACGCGCGCGTTTTCGGCAGCGCTTTCGGCGGCTTGCGCGTCTTGACGCAATTGCGCCAAGCGCTCCGACGCGACCGCGCTCTCTTGCGCATTGCCGCCGAGTGCTGCGTTCAACTGGCCGGTCAGGTAAATATCGGCATAGGTGTTGGCGATCAGCTGCGCGCGGGCTGGATCGCCGGAGCGGGCGCGGATTTCGATGACGTTGGTGCCGGCGCGGCGCTCGACATCAATGACGCTGGCGAGATCGAGTTCAGCTGCATTGGTGGTGTTGCTGCTTTGCAGACCCAAACGCTGTGCGAGATCGTCCATCAGCGCCGGCGAGCGCAGCAATTCGATTTCGGAATCAACCGGTGAAACCAGCGGCGCTTGCGGCGCCAGCGGATTGATCGTGCCCGCCGCGTTCTCTGGCGTCCGCGGTGAGATAAGAAGCAGCGAGGAGGCGGTGTATGTCGCCGGCTGCAGCATCAAAATGGTGAATGCAAGAACAGCCGCTGTGACGCCGATCCCGAGGATCAAAACGAGCCTGCGGCGGATGACGCGCATGGCGGCGCTGATGCCCAGTACGTCCGCCAACCCGCGCGGGGCGCTGGCTGAGGCGTCTGCGGTGGAGTTCATCACGTTCATTGAGCGGCCATCGTGCATTCGAACGCTTGTCCCATGCACGCTCCGCGCCGCGCAGGGAAATGGCTAACGCACTTAGAAAATGCGTTCACCAATGCGAACCGTGTCGCCCGGCATCACCGGTGTTGTCGCGGTCAGATCGTATGAGCGCTCTTCGGCGGCGTTGGCGTGACGGATGAACACGCGGCCGCGATTCGCCCGATAGGTGAATCCGCCCGCGGTCGCGACAGCGTTCATAACCGTGAGATCGATCACGTACGGATAGGAACCCGGACGCTGGACTTCGCCCAGTATGAAAAACGGCCGGTAATTGGTGACTTCGACGCTCACATTCGGCGTGCGCACATATTCCTGCAACGCTGTGCGCAGGGACTCAGTGAATTCCGGAACAGTGAGGCCCGCGGCGCGGACATCGCCCACCAGCGGATAAGCGATATTGCCCTGCGCGCCGACAACGAACGGCCCGGTCAGGCCAGGCTCGTTAAATACGGTGATGCGCAGCTGATCGGCCGGGCCAAGCCGGTATTCAACCGGTTGCCAATCGCCGGTCGAGGCCGCAGGGCCCGTTGCGCACGCGCCTAAAGCGCTCGCGCCCGCGCCAAAAGCCAGTGTGCGCAGAAGCGTGCGGCGCGTGTGCCAAATCGGCGAAGTCATGAATGGGCGTCCCTCTGGGGCGATCTTGTACGCGAAGCTCCAATCGAAGCAAAGAAGGGGCCATCGCGGCACGCGCGGCAAAGTGCGCAAAACTGTGCTATTCAGGCTTAACCTCGCGGCGCTCGGCATACTGGGGAACCGGCTTGCGCAGCGCCTGGGTCACACATAACGGATGGCTCATGAACCTGCTGAGGATGTTCGATCGCCCTCAGACGCGCCCCGCCAAATTCGAGGATGGCCGCGTGGGCTACGCCGTGGGCGACATCCACGGCCGGGCCGATTTGCTCGCTTTGATGCTGGAGCGCCTCGAGGATCGCGCCGAGGTCGACGCTCGCGCCGCCGGACCGCCCATCGTCATCTTTCTCGGTGACTACGTCGATCGCGGCCCCGAGAGCGATAAGGTCATCGATCTGTTGCTTTCAGGCCGGCCCAACGGATTCGAGCGCCGGTTCCTGCGTGGCAATCACGAACAGATCATGCAGGCCTTCATGACCGATCCGATGAGCGCCCGCGCTTGGGTGTTGCAGGGCGGAGCCGAGACCTTCCTGGCTTATGGCGTAACGCCGCCCGCCGCGATGACCGCCAACGAGAACGAATGGCAAGCCGCAGCCGAAGCGCTGCGCGCCGCTGTTCCGCCTACGCACGTCGCCTTCCTCGACAGCCTGGAACGCTACGTCACGCTTGGCGACTACGCCTTCGTGCATGCCGGCGTCGATGCCGGGCGATCATTGGAACAGCAAACGGATCAGGATCTCTATTGGGTGCGCGAGCGCTTCCTGGCCAGCAAGCGGCCATTCTCGCACCGGATCGTCCATGGCCATACGCCGGTGGACAAACCCTACGCCGACGAGCGCCGCATCGCTGTGGATACCGGCGCCTATGCTTCGGGCACCCTGACGGCGGCTCGGTTCGAGGGCGAGGAGGTCAGTTTCGTCTCCGTCACCAACCGCCCGAACTTTCGGGCGGGCTGACGCGCCCCCGCGCCAATTGGCCCGGCTTGTTCGCTCGCGCGGCGCGGTTTACACCCCGGCGACCAGTTTCTGAGGAGCAAGGCGATGGGGTCGCACAGCGACGCGCGTGGCAACATGGATATCCGCGACCAGAAGGAGACCTTCGGGGGCTTCCTTTCGGCCACGGTCTGGACCAGCTGCTTTGTGATCCAATCCGTCGCGTTGCTGACGCTGGCCTTCGCCATTGGCCTCGGCTGGTGGGCCGGCTTGGCGGCGTTCGCCGTGATCGGGATCGCCATCGGCTTCGCGTTCAAATTGCCTGGCGTGTTTTGGGCGACGCAGATCGTGCTCTGGGTGCTCATGGGGATCGGCGGCATGATTGTCCCCGCCGTCTCCGGCCTGATGGGCTGACCCGGTGCGGATCGCGGTCCTCAAGGAATCCGCTGCGGGCGAAACCCGCGTCGCTGCTACACCGGAGACGGTGAAGAAGATCGTCGCGCTGGGCCACACCATCACGGTGCAAACCGGGGCAGGCGCTGCCGCATCGTATCCGGACGAGTTGTACAAAACCGCCGGCGCCGAAATCGCCGCGGATGGCGCGATCGGCAGCTCCGATCTCATCGTCAAAGTCCGCCGTCCCAATGACGGCGAAATCGCTGCAATCAAGCCGGGTTCAGGCTTCGTCTCATTGCTGGAGCCGTACGGCGATCGCGGCACGGTCGAAGCTTTGGCGAAAGCGAAGATCGACGCGCTGGCGATGGAATTCATTCCGCGCATCAGCCGCGCCCAATCGATGGACGCGCTTTCAAGCCAAGCCAATCTCGCTGGCTATCGCGCTGTGATCGAAGCAGCCGAACTCTACGGCCGCGCCTTTCCAATGATGATGACCGCCGCCGGCACAATCGCTGCCGCCAAGTGCTTCATCATGGGCGTCGGCGTCGCCGGCCTGCAAGCCATCGCCACCGCGCGCCGCTTGGGCGCCGTCGTGAGCGCAACCGATGTACGTCCGGCAACGAAAGAGCAGGTCGCCTCACTCGGCGGCAAGTTCGTCGCGGTCGAGGACGAAGAGTTCAAGCAGGCCGAAACTACCGCCGGTTACGCAAAGCCGATGAGTGCCGAATATCAGGCCAAGCAAGCCGCACTCGTCACCGACCACATCGCAAAGCAAGACATCGTCATCACCACCGCGCTCATTCCGGGCCGCCCCGCGCCTGTGCTGGTCACAGAAGCGCAAGCCAAGTCGATGCGCCCGGGTTCGGTGATCATCGATCTCGCGGTGGCGCAGGGCGGCAATTGCCCGCTCTCGAAACCGGACGAAGTGGTCGAAGTCGGCGGCGTCAAAATCATGGGCTTCACCAATCTGCCGGCGCGCCTGCCGGCCGATGCATCCTCCCTCTACGCGAAGAACTTCCTGGCCCTGCTGCCGCTGCTGGCGGACAAAGAGACCAAGGCGTTCGCGCCGGCGTGGGACGACGAAATCATCCAAGGCGCGATGCTTTCCAAAGGCGGCGCGCTGGTGCATCCGCACTTCGCACCGAAATCGGCCGCATGAACGATCTCGAATTCGCCAAGCGCTATTACGACGCGTGGAACGCGCGCAATCTCGATCAGATCATCGCGCTCTATCACGAGGACATCGAGTTCTCGTCGCCATACATCGCAGCACTCGGCTTTGCGCCGGATGGCGTGATCCACGGCCGCGACATGCTGAAGCTTTATTTCCAGCGCGCGCTCGAACGCGCTCCGGATCTGACCTTCACGGCGGAAGCGATCTTCGTCGGCGCTCGCGGCCATACCTTGATCTATCGTAATCATCGCGGCGAGCGCACAGCGGAACATCACGAGATGGACGCACTGGGCAGCCTTATTGTGCGCGCAGAGGCGACGTACGAACCCTCCTGATCGGTCCCCGGAGGAGGAAACAAATGTTCAAGCACTTTGCCGCCGCAGCATGCGCTTGCGCGCTCGTCGCGTCGCCCGCCGCTGCGCAACAATCGCCCGACGCTAGCCAAGCGCAGGATCTCAGCCTTTGCGCCGGCGCAGTCGCCGCTATCGGCAATCTCGACGTGATCAACTATCCGCGCGGCGCCAATGGCGAGTGGGCGGCTTTGCTAGGCCGCATCCTTGAGCAGCTCAACCGCGAAGAAGGCCTCGAAGGCATGACCGGCCGCTACGCCGCCGATGCCGCCAAGGGCTATTGGCGCGAACAGCCGGCGTCGGAACGGCAAGCCGCCGCGAACGCCTGTCGCGAGCGTTACGCGGGCTAATCGTTTCGCGTTTCCAACGCGCTCATAGTTGACCCGGCGCCCGTTCCGCTTCTTTATCCCACGCAACGTATCCGCGAGGGCTATTATGGAAGCGGTTGATCCGTTCGTATTTTATCTCGCCATCTTCGTGTTGGCGATTTTCGTTGGCTATTACGTCGTCTGGTCGGTGACGCCGGCTTTGCACACGCCGCTGATGGCCGTCACCAACGCGATCTCATCGGTCATCATTGTCGGCGCGCTGATCGCAGCGGCGGCGAGCGCAATGGCTGATGGCGGCTGGGTCGCCAAAGGCGCGGGCGGCATTGCTGTTGCGCTCGCGGCCGTCAACATCTTCGGCGGCTTCCTTGTCACCCAGCGCATGCTGGCGATGTACAAGAAGAAAGAGAAGAAGTGACTTTCGATCTCAATCGAAAGTCATCCAGGCCGCGCACTGCGCGAGCCGGGATCTCGTTCAGGATTGAACGATGACTTCCGCTGACTGGCGTGCACTGATCGAAGCGTACTTAGACGGCCGCTTGTCGGCCGAAGCCTTTATGCGCCGCTTTGTCGAGGCTTGGCGCCTGAGCGGCGGGCGCGTGCCGGGCGCAATCGCCAGCCTGCAGTCGCACGTGGAAGCTTTCGAGGCGGATGTCACGGACGCGCGCGAAGACGGGGTCGTCAACGATGATGAACTCCGCCAGGTCGCGCAACGTGCGCTCTCGATGCTCAGCGAAGACGACGCTCCCACCGTCGCGGCGCATACGTTTGACCGCACGCGCGCCCGCGAAGACGTGCGCCGCTTTCAAGTTCAGATGTCAGGCTGCGTCGGCGTTGGTTGCATCGTCGCGCTGATCTGGGTCGCGCTCTGCATTCTGCAAATCTACTTCGTGAGCGAGTGGATCCAGGCCGAGTTCGAGTGGGGCGCATGGCCGTCCGCCGTTATCGGTTTCATTCTCGCTTTCGTGCCGATCATCGGCAACGTGCTCGCCTTCCTGGGCGCGACGCAAGAAGGCTGGCCGACGTGGCTGGCTGCCATCATTTTCTTCGCTGCTCCGGCGGCGACACTCATCACCGGCTGGACGCGTATGCGCCAGCAGGGACCAAGGGGCTGACATGAGCGCTGATCTCGCCGCAATTTTGTATCTCGTCTCCGGGGTGCTCTTCATCCTGGCGCTGCGTGGGCTCTCCAGCCCCGAGACGAGCCGGCAGGGCAACAATTTCGGCATGCTCGGCATGGCGATCGCCATCGGCACGACGCTCTGGCTCGTCTCGCCCGATACAACGACGTGGCTGATCATCGTGGCGGCGCTCGTGATCGGCGGCGGCGCCGGCGCTTTCATCGCGCGTTCGATTAAGATGACGGACATGCCGCAACTCGTCGCGGCGTTTCACTCGCTCGTTGGCCTCGCGGCCGTGGCGGTCGCGGCGGCGGCGTTCTATGCGCCGGAGAGCTTTGGTATCGCGGCGGAAGAAGATGTCGGCGCTTACCTGCTGCGCACGCCGCTTCATATACAGTCGCTGATCGAGCTTTCGCTCGGCGCGGCGATCGGGGCGATCACGTTCACTGGCTCGGTCATCGCGTTCGCGAAGCTCAACGGCAACATGTCGGGCGCGCCAATCATGTTGCCCGCGCGCCATGTCATTAACATCGCCATCGCGCTCGCTATCGTTGTGCTCATCGTGATGATGGTGCGCGCGCACGGCACCATCGAATGGCACTTCTGGGCGCTCGCTGGCCTTTCGCTCCTGATCGGCGTTCTGCTCATCATCCCGATCGGCGGCGCCGACATGCCTGTCGTCGTCTCAATGCTGAACTCGTATTCGGGCTGGGCGGCCGCTGCACTCGGCTTCACGCTTGAGAATGTAGCGCTCATCATTACCGGCGCGCTTGTCGGCTCATCGGGCGCGATCCTCAGCTACATCATGTGCAAGGGCATGAACCGCAGCTTCATCAGCGTCATCCTCGGCGGCTTCGGCACGGCGGATGGCGGTGCAGCGACCGGACATGTCGAGACGCGTCCGGTGAAGAAGGGCAGCGCCGAGGACGCGGCTTTTATCATGAAGAACGCGTCGAAGGTGATCATCGTGCCGGGCTACGGCATGGCCGTCGCGCAAGCACAGCACAGCGTGCGCGAAATGGCCGACATGCTGAAGAAGGAAGGCGTCGAAGTGAGATATGCCATCCACCCGGTCGCTGGCCGCATGCCCGGCCACATGAACGTGCTCTTGGCCGAAGCCAACGTGCCATACGACGAGGTCTTCGAACTCGAAGACATCAACAACGAATTCTCACAAGCCGACGTGGCGTACGTGATCGGCGCGAACGACGTGACCAACCCAAGCGCCAAAACCGATCCAAAAAGCCCGATCTACGGCATGCCGATCCTGGACGTTGAGAAGGCCAAGACCGTGCTCTTCATCAAACGCGGCATGGGCAGCGGCTATGCCGGCGTCGAAAACGAACTCTTCTTCCGCGACAACACCATGATGCTGTTTGGGGACGCGAAGAAAATGACGGACGAGATCGTTAAGGGGCTTTGAGTGGCGGGCGAAGATCGCCAAGACGCCGCACACACGCTCCTCAACAGCGGCGTTGATTTGCTTGTTGCTCGTGGTGTTGACTTAAGCCAACCGCAGAAGTTTGAGCTGTACTTCCATTGGGGTCATCACGACCGGATTGATTGGAGCGTGTTCGACGAAGTCGTTGCGACGACACCATTCCAGGAGAGAATCCTGTCGTCTTATGTAGAAGACGAAGGGGAAGTTGTTGTCGAGGCGCTTCTCAAAGTCGATCCCGCGACGGTGAAAGCCCTAGTCGATTGGGCGCGAGATGTTGCGCTACGAACGAATTGGACGTTTGGCTTTTGGGATGTCCCGGAGGTGAGACCATAGCGGTGACGATGAAACATCGGAGACGCATCGCCCTCATAACCATCGCGCTCGTCGCAGCCGCCTTCGCGCTGCTCTCCTGCCACGCCAACTCGCTCATCTATCATCCGCACGCCGAAGAGGTCGCGCCGAACTTTCCGGAGACGCAAGCGATTCGCCTCACCACGAGCGACAACGAATCCATCGTCGCTTGGTATCGCGCGCCGCAGGCGGGTCAGCCGATCTTTCTCTTCTTCGACGGCAATGGCGGGCGTCCGCAAATCTGGGAAGGGCGGTGGGGCCGCATCACAGAGAGCGGGGCGGGATTTCTCGCCGTCTATTATCGCGGCTATTCCGGATCGTCAGGGCGCCCAAGCGAAAGCGGTCTCCATCTCGATGCGCGCGCCGGTTATGATTGGCTGATCGCGCAGGGTTACGCGCCGGACGACATCGTCATTCACGGCTTTTCGCTCGGCTCCGGCGTCGCCACACATCTCGCGCGCGATGTGCCTGCGCAGGCGCTGATCCTTGAGGCGCCTTTCACCGGCGTAGACGATGTTGCGGCATCGCATTTCTCACCGTTCGCGCGCGTGCTGATCCGCGACAGCTTCCGCTCGCGCGATTGGATCGGCGATGTGCGCATGCCGGTGCTGATCGTGCATGGCGATCGCGATAGCGTCGTGCCGTATGCGCAAGGCGAGCGGCTTTACGCGCTTGCCAACGAACCAAAGCAATTCGTCGCCATGGCCGGTAGCGATCACGCCACGCTCGTTCGTGACGGCATGTATCCGCACATCTGGGCGTTTCTTGCGCTGCATTCGGCCGAGCGGGCGCGCTCCGGCTAACGGGCATTTCAGCTGCCATCGGCAGCAGCTGCGCGTTAGAACACATCAGTTTGTGGGGAAGCGCCATGGCCGATGTTTTCATCTCTTACAAAAAGTCCGACGCTGATCGCGTGCGCCCTTTGGTAGAGAACCTGCGCGCAGTGGGGCTGGATGTGTGGTGGGACGAGGGCATTCAGCCTTCGACATCGTGGCGCGCCGAGATCGCCAAACAACTCGCCGCTGCCAAATGCGTGGTCGCAGTGTGGACGAACGATAGCGTGGACCACGAGCAAGGCTCATGGGTGATGGAGGAGGCGACGCACGGCCAGGCGCGGAAAATTCTCGCGCCCGTGCGGCTCGATCTTGTTTCGCCCCCGCTTGGCTTTGGCGAAACACAATACGCCGACCTTGCCGCTTGGAGCGGCGAAGCGTCAGACCCGCGCTTTCAGCACTTTCTCGGGATCGTGCAGGCGATCGTCCGCAGCGAGCCGATACCCATGGCGCCGCGCCCGACGCACTTCGAGGCGCCCGGCATCAAATTGCAGGGCGTCACGATGGAGAACGTCAACATCCACGTCGGGACGCGTGGGCGCGATGAAGATGACGACGCCGGTGATAAGGACATCGAAGCGCGCGGTGCGGCGCCGGC
Source organism: Hyphomonadaceae bacterium (assembly GCA_019753105.1). GTDB lineage: Bacteria > Pseudomonadota > Alphaproteobacteria > Caulobacterales > Aquidulcibacteraceae > Vitreimonas. The sequence continues at coordinate 109,306 of JAIELJ010000011.1, read as the reverse complement.
GGCGCGTGAACGCTCCTCCGTTTCGCTTTCGATGCTCGTCACGCGCGCGATCGGCGTGATTTTTCCGCTGGTCGCGATCATCATTTTCATCTTCGCAATGGGCGGTATGGCGTGCGATCAGGGAAATGCGCCCGGCATGTTTTGCCGCGCCCTCGATGCGATCAGGAAATGACATGGCCGAGCCAAAAACCCAAAAGACCAAAGCGTCCGTCACGCAATTCATCGCCGCCGTCGAAGACGAAACGCGCCGCAAGGATGCGAAAGCCGTCGACAAGATGATGCGCGAGATTAGCGGCGAGAAGCCGGCCATGTGGGGGCCGACGATCATTGGCTATGGCGAGTATGAGGGGCCGACAGGCAAGTGGCCGCGCATCGGCTTTAGCCCGCGCAAAGCCAATCTCGTGCTCTACATGATGGATGGCTACGAAGGCGAACCGCTGATGAAAAAGCTCGGCAAGCATAAGACCGGGCGGAGTTGCCTCTACATCAACAAGCTTGCTGACGTTGATGGTGATGTGTTGCGCCAGCTTGCTGTGAAAAGCTGGAAGGCGATGGCGAAAAAGTATCCGGAATAAAAAAGGGGAGCGGCTCGCACCGCTCCCCTTCGTCATTCCAACGCTAACGCGCGTTTACCAGACCGTGACGCGGTCCGCTGGCGCGAGATAGAGATCGTCTTCCGGCGTCACGTCGAACGCCGTGTACCAGGCATCCATGTTCCGCACCGGGCCGTTGGCGCGGTAGATACCGGGCGAGTGCGGACCGTTCAGGACTTGGTTGCGCATCGCTTCTTCGCGCATCAGCGAACGCCAGACTTGCGCCCAGCCGAGGAAGAAGCGCTGATCGCCGGTGACGCCGTCGAGCACTTCGGCTTCCTGGCCGCCGCGCGAGATCGTGTAGGCGTGATAGGCGACTTGCAGACCACCATTGTCACCGATGTTCTCGCCGAGCGTCAGGCGGCCATTGAGGCGCAGGCCTGGCAGCGGCTCGAACTGCTCGTATTGCGCAGCAAGACGGGTCGTCACTTCTTCGAAGCGGCGAACGTCTTCGGCGTTCCACCAATCGCGCAACACGCCTTGCGCGTCGGACTTGGCGCCCTGGTCGTCGAAGCCGTGGCCCATTTCGTGGCCGATAACGCCGCCAATGCCGCCATAGTTCACGGCCGGATCAGCATTCGGATCGAAGAAGGGCGGTTGCAGGATCGCAGCCGGGAAGACGATCTCGTTGAACACCGGATTGTAATAGGCGTTCACCGTTTGCGGCGTCATGAACCACTCGTCCTTATCGGTCGGGCGGGCAAGACGCGAGACGCTCTCGTTCCAATCGAAGATCTGCGCGCGCTTGGAATTGCCATACGCGTCGCCGGCGCGGACTTCGAGGCCCGAATAATCGCGCCAACGATCCGGATAGCCGATCTTCGGACGGAAGGTGGCGAGCTTTTCGCGCGCCAGCACTTTGGTTTCCGCCGACATCCACGGCGATTGATCGATGCGCTGGCCGTACGCGATGCGCATGTTCTCGACCAGTTCGAGCATTTGCGCCTTCGCCGCGGGCGGGAAGTGACGCTGCACGTAGATCTGGCCGACAGCTTCGCCGAGTGAACCGTTCACGGCCGAAACCGCGCGCTTCCAGCGCTCGCGCTGTTGCGGTTGGCCCTGCAGCGTGCGGCCGTGGAATTCGAACACTTCGTTGTCAATGTTCGTCGGCAGTACCGAAGCGTTGTTACGCACCACGTGATAGGTGAGGTAGGCTTTGATCGTGTTGATCGGCGTCGCCATGAAGAGTTCGGCCAGCGGCCCCATGGCCGAGAGTTCGGCCACGACCACTTCTTGCGCAGCGTTGAGGCCAGACGCTTCGAATGCCGCGTTCCACGGGAATCTCGGCGCCAGCGCTTGGACTTGCGCGCGCGTCAGCAGATTGTAGGTGCGCGAACGGTCGCGGCGATCGGCGCGGAGCCAGTGGCGTTCAGCGATCTGCGTTTCAAACGCCATGATCGCTTGCGCCTTCGCCGCCGTGTCGCTTTGGCCAACGAGGCCGAGCGTGCGGCCGATATGGGCGACGTACGAGTCACGCAGGCCCGGGAAGACGCCGTCGGTGCGGCGATAATACTCGCGCTCCGGCAGGCCGAGGCCGCTGTGCGACATGTTCACGATGTAGCGGTTGGGATTGCGCTCATCGAGGCCGACATACATCGCGATCGGCGAGGTGACCGCAATGCCCGGCGACGCGATTACGCGGATCGCTTGCTCGTGATTGGTGATCGCATTGATCTGGTCGAGTTCTGGCTGGATCGGCGCCAAGCCACGCGCGTCGATCGCGGCTTGATCAAGATAGGCGTTGTAATAGTCGGCGATCTTTTGCTGGTTCGAACCTGGCGAGCCGCCGGCGAGGGCGACTTCTTCAATGATCACGCGCTGATTGTTGTCAGCCATTTCGCGCAGGATATCGAACGTGCCCCAGCGTGTGCGGTCGGCCGGGATCTGCGTGTCGCGCGCCCACGTGCCGTTTGCGTACTGGAAGAAATCGTCGCCTGGGCGGACGCTAAGATCGCGGCCGGCGAGATCGACGCCGAACGAACCGATCGCCGCAGCGCCACGCGTAGCGCCGCCAGAAGATGAGCTTGTTCCCGTAGCGCAGCCGGCCAAAAGAGCCAGCGACGACGCGCCCATCGCGCGACGTGTAAGCGTAACCATGTAGTCCTCCGAATGACCTTGCGGCAGGGCTTATTCAGCAGCCGCGAGCTTGTCTCGGCGGCCACCATAAAGCCGACCGTAGAAGCCCACCACCCCAGAAACACCCCGCTTGATATCCACGCCGATCATGTAGAGGGCGGGAGTCAAGAGCAATGTGACCGGCATGCAGAGAAGCACGCCGAACGCCAGCGCCAGAGCCATCGGCTTCAGGAACTGCACGATGGCCGCGTTTTCCAGCAGCATCGGGAGGAGGGCGGTAAACTCAGTGATCGAAGTCAGGAAGATCTGACGGAAGCGTGACACCGAGGCGCCGATGATCCCGTATTCGGCGCGCACGCGCACCAATTGGAACCCCGCCGCCTCAAGCGCTTCGGTGCGCTCGCGCAGGTCGCTCTTTTCCCAGACCATGTGATGGTGGCTGGAGCGCAGCTCCATCGGTGTGCTCTTGGCGAAATTGCCCCCGATGGCGGCGCGCAGATCGTCTTCCTCGATTTCCAACTCTTCATCGAGGCTGATGACCTCGAACGCCTCTCCATTCGGCCCAGCATGCTCGAGTGCGGTCTCGCCTTCCGGCAATGCGCCGCCAGCGCCGCGGCGCCGGAGCATGAAATAGCCGCGGATTTGGTTGGCGCGGTTTAGGAGCACGACGTTGTCGTTCACCACCACACCCATCGCCGCGATCATGCCGAAATAGGAGAAGAGCGCGAAGCTGATGCCGAGCGTGAAGTGGCCGACGACGGCGCCGACGAACGCGAACGGGATCACCGACATGATCAGCGCCGGCTGTGAGTACGAGCGGAAGACCACGGCCAGCAGGAAGTACATTCCGAACAGCGCCATCAGACCGAACGTCTGCAGCTGATTCATGAACTCGGCTTGGCTTTCCGCTTGGCCGATCGCGCGGCGCGTAACCGACGGGTAGCGCGCTTCCAGATCGGCGAAGAACTCGTCTTCCAGCGTGCGCATGATATTGGCGCGCGCTTCGCCCTCGGTGAGTTCTGCCGTCACCATGATCGAGCTCATGCGTTGGCGGCGGTCGATGCCGGTCACGCCCGGGCGGAACTCCCACGTGGCAACCGCGGCCAGCGGCACTTCGGCGCCATCGGCTGTGCGTACGCGGAAGGACGCGAGGCTCTCCAGCGTGCGGCGATCGTCACGCGGATAGCGGACATAGACGCGCACTTCGTCGCCTTCACGCGGCAGTCGCTGCACTTCTTCGCCGTAATAAGCTTGGCGCACTTGGCGGGTGACATCCTGCAACGTCAGTCCCAATTGCTCAGCGCCCGGCAGCAGCGAGAAGGAGAGTTCTTCCTGCGCTGCTTCTTCGCTATCGCGGACGCTGGACACTTGGTCGAAGCGGAGCAGGCGTTCTTTCACTTCATCGACAGCGGCGCGCAGATCTTCCGGATTCTCGCCCATGATCGCGAGATCGATGGTGTTGCCTTCGTTGCCGCCGCCGAGCGAGAAGCTCACGCGATCAGCGTCGGGCACTTCGCCCATCAGCTCTTCGAGCCGCTGTGTAACGTCGCTGGAGCGCATCTCGCGCGTTTGCGGCGGTGTCAGGCCCACCCACGCTTGCACACTGGTGTCGTCGATCGACTGGTTCCACGAGCGAATGACGCCGCGCGACATCTGCCCGGTATTGGGATCCTCGTAGGCGATGTCGGTCGTTTCCGCTTCTAGCGCCAGACGCGCGGCATCGAGCTGCTCGGCGATCTGCTCCATGCGAGAGAACGGCGTCGTCTGCGGCAGTTCGATCGACACTTGCATGAAGTCGCCTTCGACTTCGGGCATGAATGTCTGTTTGATCCGCCCAGACGCCACTAGGCCGATGGCCAGCAAGAAGATGCCGATAAAAATCGCGAGCGTCAGGTAGCGCAACTTCACCGCCGCTGTAGCCAGCGGCTTGTGCAGATTGCGTGCGACCCAAACGATGACACTGGCGCTGCGAAGCTGCAGACGCATCAAGCGGCCCCAAAAGCCTCTGCCGTTGGGGTCGATCGGGTGGATGTGCGCCAAGTGCGCCGGCAGAATCAGGAGCGACTCCACCAGCGAGAAGAACAGCGTCGACATGACCACGATCGAGATCGCGCGCGTAAACTGGCGCACGTCGCCTTCGATCAGCATGAGCGGGCTGAACGCCAGCATCGTGGTGATGACCGAGGCCATAACCGGCTTCAGCACCAATTGTGTCGCCAGGATCGAGGCGTCGACGCCGGTCTGTCCTCGTTCGGCGCGTTCATAGACGGCCTCACCGACGATGATGGCGTCGTCGATCATGATGCCGAGCACCAACAGGAAGCCGAACACGGTGAGGAAGTTCAGCGACACGTCGACATAGGGCAGAATGAAGAACGCGCCGGTGAACGCCACGACAACGCCCATCGTCGCCCAGAAGGCGACCTTCGGGTGCAGCGTCAGCATCAGCAGAACGAAGATCAGGATGAAGCCCTGGATCGCGTTCGAGAGCAGGATGTCGAGGAGCGCGTTGAAGTCTTCGGCTTCGTTATAGACGGTCGTGATCTGCATCCCGGCCGGCAATTCGGTGCGCGCTTCGGTCAGGAATTCCCGCACAGCCTCATCGGTTTCCCAGATGTTGAACTGGTCGGCGGTCTGCACGGCGATCAGCACGGACGGCTCGCCGTTCATGCGCGACCACGTGTTCACGTCCTGGAAGCCGTCGATGACGCGCGCGACGTCGCTCAACCGAACCACGCCGCCATCAGGCGTCTGACGCACGATGATGGTTTCGAAATCGAGTTGGGTGTCGGCGAGATTGCGTGCGCTGAGCGTGAAATTGCCGTCCGGCGTACGCACCGCGCCCGCAGAGGCGTTGAGCGATGTCGTGCGCACTGCACGCGCAACATCGTCGAAGGTCAGCCCGTACGCTTGCAAGGAAGCTTCAGAAATTTCGATCGAAACTTCCGGCGAGCGCGTGCCGACGACAATCGTGTTCGAGGCGCCCGGCAGCAAGGCAATGCGGTCGCGCAGCGTCTCGGCTGTATCGCGCAGGGTGCGCTCGTCGACCTCGCCATGCAGGCCCAGAATGATTGACCAATTGCGCCCCACTTGGCGCTGCACGCGGATCGGCTCCATGCCCGGCGGCAAGCCGGAAATTGCATCGACCAGCGAGCGCGCTTCGGCAGTCATGGCGTCGATATCGACGCTGGAAGAGACGCTGAGATTGACCCAGGCGAAGCCTTCGCTGGAACGCGAACGCACCCAATTCACGCCGTCGAGCGTAGCCACTGCCTCTTCGATACGGACGGTGACCTGGCTCTCCATGTCCTCGGGGCTCGCCCCCGGCCATGCAGCCTGGATGTAGACGCTGTTGCCGCGTCCCGGCGGCCAGAACTCTTTCTCCATGTTGAAGAAAGAGAGGAGGCCGGCGATCGCGCACGCGATCATCAGCAGATTGCCGGCGACGGGGTTACGACCCCACCAATCGACCAAGCCCTTCATGTCTTCGCTCCTAGCGCTCGTCCGGCGCTATTGACGGATGTCCAACTGTTCTTGTGGTTGCGCAGCAGGTGCGGCCTCAGCGGCAGCGGCTGCTTCGGCTTCCTGCGCTGCGCTGGCGATCGGCGTCACCGCCATGCCTTCGCGCGGTTGCGACAACACCGACACAACAAGCCGCTCGCCGTCGGCGACGCCGTCGCGGAACAGCACTTCGTCCGCCGTCGTTTGCGCCGGGCGCACTTGGCGCACTTGGATCGTGTTGTCGGCGGTGATGACGTAGACGTACTCGTTGCGCTTCAGGGCGTTGCGCGGCGCGGCCACGAGATTTTCGCTGCCCGAGCCCTGCAGGCGCGCGGTCACGAACATGCCGGGCGCGAGCGGGGCGGCGTGAGTCGTAGCAAACGGGTCCCGGACTTCGACGACGCCATAGACGAGGCGCGTACGCGCATCGATCGAAGCCTCGGTGCGAACGAGCCGGCCTTCCCACGTCTGGATGCGCCCGCCCATCACGCTGCTGACTTCAGCGCGCGGGCCAGCATTCGCGGCGGTCGCCGTGAAGCCGACAGGCAAGCGCATCGCCGTCAGATCAGAATCCGTCAGCGGCACACGAATTTCCATCGAGCTGGTGTCGAACATGACGGCGACCGGCGACGAGGGGCCGACATAGTCGCCGACATTGGCGCGGCGCTCGCGGATACGGCCGGTGAACGGCGCACGAATTGACGCGCGTGAAAGATCGAGTTCAGCCGAGCGCAAAGCTGCTTGCGCCGATGCGAGTTGCGCACGCGCTTGCGCCAATTGCGGCTCGCGCACCGCCAGCGGCGTTGGCTCGCCACGGCCCAGCGCTTGCCAGTCTTGGCGTGCGAGTTCGGATTCAGCTTCTTCGCGCGCCAGCGCTTCCTCGGCTTGCGCCACCTGCGCACGCGCGCGCACTGCAGCCAATTGATAATCGGCTGCGTCGATGCGGAGGATGACTTCGCCTTCGCGGAAGGCGCCGCCGGCCGAGAAGTTCGGGCTCACCCAAACAACACGTCCCGCCACTTGCGCGGCGAGCGTTGCTTCGTTGCGCGGGCTTGCTTCGCCTTGCACCGTAATGCCGATCGTCGTCGGCCGCGCTTGCGCGGTCGCGAATTGCACCGCCGGCGGATGGGCGGTGTTGTCCTTTTCCTTCGGACGCGGCCCTGTCGCCAGCACGAGCACGAAAAGCGCGATGAAGCCGGCGATGACCACCAGCGGCAGCGCAAAAATAAGAATGCGCTTCACCGTGCCGAGAAAGCCCGCGGGCTTGTTCTCTTCTTCAGCAGCTTGCGACGTCATGTTGAGGTCCATCTTGTTCATTGGACGGCTTCCCGTTCTTCGTCGATGCCGCCCGTCCGCGCGCCGCCGCCAAGGGCGACGTGGTAGGATATGCGGTTGGCGACGCGATCTGCGCGTGCCGAAATCAGGCCGCGCTCTGCGTCGATGCGGCGGGTGTATGCGTCAATCAGTTCAAACAAAGTGGCGACGCCGCGCGCATACTCGCGTTCGGCGAGCGCTTGCGCTTCGCGCGCTTCGTCGGCGGCGACGCCGAACTCGCGTTCGCGCACTTCGAGGCTCTGATCAGCACTGATTGAAGCTTCGACTTCGCGCCAGGCGGCGAGCGTGGTGCGCACGTAATCGGAAGCGGCGGCGCGGCGATCGTTCACGCTGGCGCGCGATTCCGCCAACAGGGCGCCGCCATTGAAGATCGGCATGGTGAGGCCGCCCACAATGTTGGTGATCATGTTGGCGCTATCGTCGATATTGTCGAACGAGTGATCGGGTCCGAAGTCGGTGGCGCCGGCGCTGCCGCGCAGCGTGAGGCGGGGCAGCAAAGCTGTGCGGGCTGCGTGCACGCGGAAACCAGCCGCGCGCAGGCGATCTTCAGAGGCGAGCACGTCTGGGCGACGCTCGAGCAGATCGGCTGGTGCGCCGGCAGCCGCGATTGCTTCCAAGGTTGGCAAATCGCCCTCAGCACGCAGCGAGCCGTCGGGATAGCGGCCCAGCAATTCTTGCAAACGCCGCGAGGCGATGAGCAACGAGTCCTGCGCTTGCGCACGGAACGCCCGCGCTGACGCGACTTGGCTGCGCGCCGTGCGCAGCGCCAGCGATGTGGCGATGCCCGCATCATAGCGGCGCTGTGTCAGATCGAGCGCGCGCTCGCGGGTCTGCAAATCTTCTTCCGCAAGCGCCATCAATTGCTGCGCTTCGAGAAGCGACACCCAGCCGCGCGCTGCTTGACCGGCGATCGAAATGCGTGCGCCGTTCAGATCTTCACGCAAGGCGTTGGCGTTGAGGTTGGTGGCGAGCGTGTTCGCCGTGAGCCGGCCCCAAAGATCGATCTCCCAACTGGCGACAACGCTCGATGTCAACAAATCCTCGCGGATGCGCGCATCGGTTAGTGTTGGCGTCTCTGAGCGCGACGCATCGAGTCCCACGTTCAAGCTCGGCAGCAGATTGCCGCCGATGGCGCCGCGCGCGCGCCAGCGCGCCGCGCGATAATTTGCTTCCACGATTTGCAGATCGGGACTGCCCGCGAGCGCCTCACGCGCGAGCGCAGACATTTCGGGTGCGTTTAGATCGTCGAGCCATGTCGATGCAGGCGAAGCGGCCAGTTCAGCCGCGCGCTCCGCGCCGATTGCATCGGCGGCGACATAAGTGTCCGGCTCGGGTGGAAGCCCGCGCCCGCTCGCGCATGATCCCGCCGCAGCCAGCAGGCTCATGCCGATCCAAAAACGCACCCCGTTTTTCATCGTCCCTCACACCCGACGGCCTATCGGAACCCCATCGAAAGTCAATAAAAGAATATTGAATTTCGATAATGTTACCCGAGATCGACAGTCCGGCTATTTCTCCCCGTTCAGACCTGGGATGCCGGCAAATGGCCTTTTGGATGCGTCCCTGGGGTCCGGCTCCAGCATTTAGTCAGCCGATACGGTCAAGACGTTCTAATCGGATTAGTCCCGACATTGCAGCCGGCGGACGCGCGGCCTAAGCCCGGCTCTTCATGGCGATGGACAGACTCCCTTCAGCGCGCTGGCGGCTAGAACGCATCCCCGCGCTCGCCTGGGCGACCGGCGCGCTGGCGGCTTTGGCGCTTTTGTTCGCGTTCGCCACCGACGGCGCGGCCGCCGTGCTCATGGTGCTCGCGATCGCCGCCGCCTATTGGACGATCAAGGAAGCGCGCCGCTTCACCATTGCGCCGACCAATGACGAGATCGAACTCGTCGGCTTGGGCGAGCTTACGCCGTTGCTGGAGGCGTTGCCCGATCCGGCGCTGCTCGTTGATGCACAAAGCCGTATTGTCGGCTCAAACGCCGCCGCCCGCCGGCAAATGCAGTTCGAAGCGCGTGGCCAGTTTCTGACCTCCGTTCTGCGTCACCCGGATGTGCTCGAAGCGGTGCAAGCCGCTGTGCATGAAGGCGGCACGCGTGCTGTCGAATACGAAAGCTCCACCCAAGGCGCGCGCCACACACGCTGTTATGTTGCGCCGGTCACCTGGGGCGCCGACCGCGCCGCAATGCTGGTTTTTCACGATCAAACCGCAAGAATCAGCACCGAACGCATGCGCGCCGACTTCCTCGCAAATGCGAGCCACGAACTGCGCACGCCGCTCGCGTCGCTCACATTGCTGATCGAAACCATCGCGGGCCCAGCGCGCGATAATGCTGAGGAACGCGACCGTTTTCTTGGCATGATGCAGGTGCAGGCCGATCGCATGCGCCGGCTTATCGCCGACCTTTTATCGCTTTCGCGCATCGAACTCGATGAACACGTGCCACCATCCGATCGCGCCGATCTCGTGGCCGTTGCGCGTGAGGTGGTGGACGCGCTCAACCCGGTTGCCGCCGAGCGCGGGGTGCGGATCGAGCTTGTCGCGCCAGCGGATGGTCTAGGCGTTGTCGGCGAGCGTTTCCAACTCGCGCAGGTGGTGCAGAATTTGATCGATAACGCGATCAAATACACGCCGAAGGAGGGCGTGGTCCGCGTCGAGATCGCGCGCGGCGGCGACCGCGAGGAAACCGCGCAAGCCGCGGGCCGCCGATGGGACGAAGCCGGCCGCGCGGCCTTGCTCACGCCGGCCGCCGTCGCCAACCGCTCCTATGCCTATGTCCGCGTCGAGGATTGCGGCCCGGGCGTCGATCGCCACTTCCTGCCGCGCCTCGGCGAGCGCTTCTTCCGGGTCGAGCGGGAATTGGGCAACGAACGCGGCGGCACGGGCCTTGGGCTCGCGATCGTTAAGCACATCGTCAACCGCCACCGCGGCGGCCTGCTGGTCGAAAGCCAGCAGGGCAAGGGCTCAGCCTTCGCCGCCTATGTGCAATTGGCGGAGGAGGATTGAGGCTTCGGATGGGCTCATTTCACGGCGCTGTCACAAAACGTCCGTAAGAAGCGCATGTGGGCAAAAGCGGCGCGACTCGCGTGTCGGTACGCCAGGGTATAAAGGGTTGAAAATGGAAGATTTTTCAGCGACTGGTGCGGATCGTTCGCAAGTCCCGCCGGCCCTGGCCATGACTGCCCCTACCGTGAAGACCGCCGCCGGCTCGATTGCTGGCGCGGCGACCAAGGTTTCCGCCCGCGACGTGAACGTCTTCTATGGCGACAAGCAGGCGCTGTTTGATGTCTCGATCGACATTCCGGACCGCGCCGTCACAGCCTTCATCGGCCCCTCGGGCTGCGGCAAGACCACGTTCCTGCGCTGCATCAACCGCATGAACGACACCATCGACGGCTGCAAAGTCACCGGCACGCTGCAGATCGAAGGCAAGGACGCTTACGGCAAGAATGTCGATCCGGTCGTGCTCCGCACCCGCGTCGGCATGGTCTTCCAAAAGCCGAACCCGTTTCCGAAGTCGATCTACGAAAACGTCGCCTACGGCCCGCGCATCCACGGCATGGCCAAGTCGAAGGCCGATATGGATGTCGTGGTCGAAAAGTCGCTGAAGCGCGCCGGCCTCTGGGAAGAGGTGAAGGATCGCCTGCTGCAGCCCGGCACCGGCCTCTCGGGCGGTCAGCAACAGCGTTTGGTCATCGCCCGCACCGTGGCCGTGAACCCTGACATCATCCTGATGGACGAGCCGTGCTCGGCGCTCGATCCGATCGCCACTGCCAAGATCGAAGAACTGATCGACGAATTGCGCGGCAATTACACGATCATCATCGTTACGCACTCGATGGCGCAAGCTGCGCGCGTGTCGCAAAAGACCGCGTTCTTCCACATGGGCAAGCTGGTTGAGACCGGCCCGACCGAAGAAATCTTCACCAACCCGCGCGACTCGCGCACGCAAGACTATATTACGGGTAGGTTTGGCTAAGCTGTCGTGGCTGCGCCGAAACGTACAACCAGCGCTCCGGCGCTTGCCCGCCGGGTGAAAGCAAGTATGGCCGAACACACAGTCAAAGCCTTCTCCGAGGAACTGGACGCGATCACCCAAGAAGTGGCGCGTATGGGTGGTTTGGCGGAAGCCGCGGTCAACGACGCGCTGAGCGCCGTCGCCCGCCGCGACACCGAACTCGCGCAGCAAGTCATGCAGCGTGACGCCAAGATCGACGCCGCCCAGCGCGAGATCGAGCGCCGCGCTATCAAGCTGTTTGCACTCCGCCAGCCGATGGCGTCGGATCTGCGCGTCGTGCTCACCGCCTGGCGTATCGCTGGTGAACTCGAGCGCGTCGGCGATCTGGCCAAGAACATCGCCAAGCGTGCGCTGATCTTGAACCAAGCCGAGCCGATTCAGCTCACGCGCTCAGCCGAGCGCATGGGCAAGATCGCAGCCCAGCACTTGAAGCAAGTGCTTGACGCGTATGCGAACAAGGATCTGCAAGCCGCGACCGCGGTCTGGCACGGCGACGACAATATCGACGCGCACTACAATTCGCTCTTCCGCGAATTGCTGACCTACATGATCGAAGACCCGCGCATGATCAGCTCGTGCGCGCACCTGCTCTTCATCGCCAAGAATCTAGAACGCATCGGCGATCACGGCACCAACATCGCCGAATATATTCATTTCCTGATCACTGGCGAAGAAATCGCCACGCAACGGCCGCGCGCCGACGCGGATTGAAGATAGAGGCTGATTGTCATGGCCAAGGCCCCGCATGTTCTGGTGGTCGAGGATGAGGAAGCGCTGTCGCAGCTTCTGAAATACAATCTCGAGAAAGAGGGCTATCGCGTTTCCGTCGCCATGGATGGCGAAGAGGCGCTGGTTATCGCGCAGGAAGCGCAGCCCGATCTCGTCGTGCTCGACTGGATGCTGCCGAAGGCGCCGGGCGTTGAAGTCTGCCGCCGTCTGCGTGCGCGACAAGAAACGCGTAACACGCCGATCGTCATGCTCACCGCCCGCAGTGAAGAGACCGACCGCGTGCGCGGCCTCGATACCGGCGCTGACGATTACATCACCAAGCCGTTTTCGATGGGTGAGCTGCTCGCGCGTTTGCGCGCCGTCATGCGCCGCATCCGCCCGGGTCTGGCTGACGATAAGATCACCTGCGGCGATATCGTCATGGACCGCGTCTCGCATCGCGTAAAGCGCGGCCAGCGCGATGTTCACCTAGGACCGACAGAGTTCCGCATCCTCGACCATCTGATGCAGCATCCCGGCCGCGTCTTCAGCCGCGAGCAATTGCTGGACGCGGTTTGGGGCTCCGACGTTTACGTCGAAGCCCGCACCGTCGATGTTCACATCGGCCGCCTGCGCAAAGCGCTGATCGTCGACAATGAGAGCGATCCGATCCGCACCGTGCGCAGCGCCGGCTATTCGCTCGACGCTGAAGTGACGACGACGGCGGCGTAAGGCGGCGCTTTCGCGCCGCCTTACGAGCTCAGTGCCGGCGGTCCCAGCGGTTCTCGCGGCGATCCCAGCGGTTTTCGCGCCGGTCCCAGACGTCTTCGCGCGCATCGCGAACATCTTCACGCGCGTCGCGCACATCCTCGCGCTGGTCGCGCCAGCCGCCTTGGTGCTGCGCATCACGCACGTCCTCGCGCGCATCGCGCACGTCTTCGCGCCGATCGTAGCGGTTTTCGCGGCGATCCAAGCGGTTCTCGGCGCGATCAAAACGATTTTCGATGCGATCCCAATTCTGCGCGTACGCAGCCGGCGCCGCAAACGCAGTGACCGCCACAACAGCGCACAGCGCCAACATCATCTTCATCGTAAACTCCTTAGGTCCGTCGCTCCCTCGCAGATACAAACGCCGCTCCACGCGCATTCCGTCGCGCCGCCTTGTTATGGGGCGCTTGTCCGCGGGCATGGGCAGGCTATGCTCGCGGAGCGTGTGAGCGGAGGATGTGATGCTGAAGCAGGCGATTGGCGCGACCCTAGCGCTGGCGTTTGCTCAAAGCGCCTTGGCGCAGTCGCCGCCGCCCATTGAGGCGTATGGCCGCTTGCCGGCAATTAGTGATGTCGCGATCTCTCCCGACGGCCGCCACATCGTGCTCGCGCGTAACAGCGAGGGAGCGTCCGGCATTCAGGTGGTCAGCGTCGATGCGAACGAGCAAGTCGCAGCGGCAGGCGTTGAAGAGGGCATGCGTTTGCGCGGCGTTGGCTGGAGCGACGACGAGCGCGTTACGTTTCTTGTCAGCCGGACCTTCCACCCGAACGACGTGCTGCCGGAGTACATGCGCTTCCGTGGCGCGCCGCGCCGTGTCGATTATTACCGCTATGGCATCTTCCATCTGCCGAGTCGCGACATTCGCTTGCTCACCACCAACGACAACATGCAATGGGCGGATCAAGGCTCGAGGCTTGTCGCGCCCATTGAGGGCGATCCAGGCTTCGGTCGCATCATCGGCGCCTCGCGAACGGCGTCGAGCTATTACCCGACAATCTACCGTATCAATCTGTCCACTGGCGCGAGCCGCATGCAATCGCCGGGCGGCGCCGGTCCGGACACGCATCGCTATCTGCTTGATCGGCGCGGCGCCGTGGTCGCGCGCACCGACTCGGACGACGCCACCAATCGCTGGCGGCTCTTCCTCTATGATGGCGAAACGCCGCGTCTGGTCAGTGAAGATGTATCGACTTTCGGCCAACCCATCTCGCTCGCGGGCATGCTGCCCGATCAGCGCATCGCCGTGTTCGACGAAGACGAGGCGGGAGAGTTCTACAATCTCTACACCCTCGACCGTCAGAGCGGCGCGCTTGAACTCCTGTTCGCGCGCGAAGGCTACGAACTCAGCGGCGTTGTCACCGATCCGTGGACGCGCGAAATCGTCGGCGTGAACTGGATCGAAAACGAACAGACGCAAGCCTTTTTCGACCCCGCCATGCAGGCAATCTATGAGCAGGCGCGCGGCGTTTTCTCTAACGGCATGGCGTTGCTGATCTCGTGGTCGCGCGATCGATCGCGGGTCACCGTCTATGGCGAACGTGGCCTCGATGGCGGCGGTTATCATCTCTTCGAGCCTGCCAACAACACCATGCGCCGCCTCGCTATGCTGTATCCTGACATTCAGGGCGTCACCGGCGGTGAGCGCATGGCGATCAGCTATCGCGCGCGCGACGGCCAAGCTATTCCCGCCTACCTCACGCTGCCGCCCCGGGCCAAGAGCAGGCGCGCGGCCTGCCGCTTGTTGTGCTCGTGCACGGCGGCCCGGCTTCGCGTGATACGCTCGACTTCGATTATCGCGCAGCTTTCCTGGCATCGCGCGGCTACGCGGTTCTGCAACCGAACTTCCGCGGTTCTAGCGGATATGGCGCGACATGGGAGCGCGCGGGCTGGCGCCAATGGGGCGGGCTCATGCAAACCGATGTCGAAGACGGGGTCGCAGCACTCGCACGCTCGGGACGCATCGATGGCGCACGCGTGTGCATCGTCGGCGCGTCTTACGGCGGCTATGCCGCGCTCGCCGGCGCCACGCTCACGCCGGATCGGTATCGCTGCGCCATTAGCATCAACGGCGTCTCTGACCTTGGCGAGATGCTACGCGTCGAGCGCTTGGAGACCGGTAGGGACAGCATCACCTCGGACTATTGGCGCGGCATTATCGGCGATGGCCGCGAAGATCGCGACGCAATCCGCGCCGTGTCACCGGCATTTTTGGCTGATCGGGTGCAGGCGCCCATTCTCCTGCTCGGCAGCACCGACGACACCGTCGTGCGCATCGATCAGTCGCGCCGTATGAACCGGGCGCTGGTGCAAGCTGGAAAAACTGTCCGCTTCGTTGAACTCGAAGGCGACGATCACTTCCTCTCGGACTCTACGACACGCATTCAGACGCTGCGCGAGATGGAAGCCTTCTTGGCGGAGCATCTCAGCCAGTAATCAGCGCAGCGCTGCTTCAAGGGCTGCGTCACGGCCCGCCGTGATGTCCGTGCGCGTGAGCGGCACGCGTAGATCCGGCTCAATGCCTGCGTCCGGCTGAGGCGTGGCGGGGAAGCGCGCGATCAACGGCAGGTCCGCCTCCAAGCCCGAAGCGGGGAGACGCAGGAAAAAGAAAGCGCCGCCATTGATCCCGCGCCGATTGCCGCCTGTCGGCATGCCGATGAGGCGGCCGAGGCGATGCGTTTTGATGGCGTTGGCGAACTGAAATGTCGCCGACGAGTTTTGCGCGTCGATCAGCACCACAAGCTCGCCGCGGAAGCGCGGTCCCTTCGGCGCAATTGCATCGACGCCGCTTTCACCACGCAGATCGTAGAAGCCTTCTCCCGCGGGCGTCGCGTCATCGCCCCAATTGCGGAATGAATTGTCCCACGTGTCGAGATATTGGTTCAGCCGCTCTGGCGTCTCGCGGTAACGCACGCGCCGCACGTAGGGCTCACGCTGCAATGGCGCATCGATCAACCGGGCGATGATCTCGTCGCCGCAATCGAGCCCGCCTTCGTTGCCGCGCACGTCGACTATGAGTTTCGTCACGCCGCGCGTTTCAATCTCTGCGAAGGTTTGATCGAGGAACGCGCGCCAATCCCAATCTGAGTTGTAAAGCGCCCAGTTTGGCATCGTCAGCAGCGCGGCTTGCGGTTGCGGATAGCTCACCGTCCAGGCTGGAGCGTTGTTGTCCGCATCGCTGCGCAGCAATTGGCGCCGTGTCGCCAGATCGATGGTCGCGGCCTCGATAGTTTCGGAGCGTTGCGAGCCGGGCGGCCGAACGCGCAGCCGCACGCTCGCGCCCAATGGGTTGGTTAGGCCGTAGAAGATATCGAACGTCTCGTAGCGATCGAACCCGCTTACCTCCAGCAACGCCCGGCGCTTGTCGTCATTGCCGCCGTCGGCGCGGGTGTAGGGGAGAAGGTCGCGCAGAATGCGCTGTGTCGAACGCCCGTTGACGCTCAGCACTTCCGCGCCGCGCGCCAGCCGCGCATCGCCGGACTGGTTGGCGAGCACCACCATGCGCCCGTCGATCCAGGCAAAGTGAAATGGCAGCAGGCGTTGCGCATCGAACAGTTCAGCGCGCACCGCGCGGGACTGATTGTAGAAGTTCGCATAGCTGTGCCCGCAGCGCACCGTCGCCAGAAAACGCGAAAGCGAGAGATAGGCTTCAGCCTTGGTCTGCGGCCGGGTCCAAGCGCGCGCCAGCGCATCAAATCGCGCGCCAACCTGCGTCGGCGTCGCATAACGATAGAGCCCCGGATGCAGCGTCTCGTACGCATCGCGCAAAATCGCGATGTCGCCAGAGAGATCACCCAACTCCTGCGCCCAAGCGCTAGGCGCCAGACACGCGCCAGCGGCGCCCGCTAAAACCGCTCGCCGTGACCACATCCCCGCTCTCCGTCCGGATTTTGCAGTGTTTACGGCCCCAAGCTTGGTCCGGATCGCTTGGCGCTGGGGGCGAGCGCCGCTATATCCGCGCTTCGCTTTTCCCGAGAGAACGGACATCACTCATGGCTGCCCAACCGGCGCAATACATTTTCACGATGCAGGGCCTGACCAAGGCCTATCCGGGCGGCAAGAAGGTGTTCGAGAACATCTGGCTGTCGTTCTTCCCGGACGCCAAGATTGGCGTCGTCGGCGTCAACGGCTCGGGTAAGTCGACCTTGATGAAAATCATGGCCGGCATGGACAAGGATTTCACCGGCGAAGCCTTTGCCATGGCCGGCACCAAGATGGGCTATCTCGAACAAGAGCCGCAGCTCGATGCGTCGATGACGGTGCGCGAGAATGTCGAGTCCTGGTGCGAAGAAAAGAAGCTCGTCACCCGCTTCAACGAAGTGAGCATGGAACTCGGTGAGAACTACACCGAGGAGCTCATGGAGGAGATGACCAAGCTCCAGGAAAAGATCGACGCAGCCGAAGCTTGGGATGTCGATTCAAAGATCGACATGGCGATGGACGCTTTGCGTTGCCCGCCGGATGACTCGGGCGTTGAAAAGCTCTCCGGCGGTGAGCGCCGCCGTGTCGCGCTCTGCCGGCTACTGCTCTCCAAGCCAGACATGCTGCTGCTCGACGAACCGACCAACCACCTCGACGCCGAAAGCGTCGCCTGGCTGCAGCATCACCTCGAAAACTTCCCCGGCTGCGTGATCCTCGTCACCCACGATCGCTACTTCCTCGATCAAGTGACGAAGTGGACGCTCGAACTCGATCGCGGCAAGGGCATTCCGTACGAAGGCAATTACTCGGCTTGGCTCGAAGCCAAGGCCAAGCGCATGAGCCAGGAAGAGCGCGAGTCGGAAGGCCGCTCGAAGGTCATGTCGCGCGAACTGGAATGGGTGCGTCAGTCTCCCAAAGCGCGCCAAGCCAAGTCGAAAGCGCGTCTGGCACGCTACGAGGAAATGGCGGCGGAGGCTGAGCGCGAAAAGCAGACGTTCGCCACCATTCAGATTCCGCCAGGCCCGCGTTTGGGTCAGAACGTCATCGAGTTCAACGGCCTGAAGAAGGCCTTCGGCGAGAAGCTTCTGATCGATGGACTGACGTTCAAACTGCCGCCCGGCGGCATTGTCGGCATTATCGGCCCGAACGGCGCCGGTAAGTCGACGCTCTTCCGCATGATTACCGGCCAAGAAAAGCCGGACGAGGGAAGCATCGCGATCGGCGACAGCGTGAAGCTCGGCTTCGTCGATCAATCGCGCGATGCGCTCGATGACAAGAAATCGATCTGGGAAGAAATCTCCGGCGGCCTCGACATTCTCGTCGTCGGCAACCGCGAAATCCCGTCGCGCGCTTACGTTTCGAGCTTCAACTTCAAAGGCAGCGATCAGCAGAAGAAAGTCGGCCAGCTCTCTGGCGGTGAACGCAATCGTGTGCACCTCGCCAAGACGCTGCTCACCGGCGCCAACGTGCTGCTGCTCGACGAACCGACCAACGACCTCGACGTCGAAACGCTGCAATCGCTCGAAGCAGCCCTCGAAGATTTCGCCGGCTGCGCCGTCGTCATCAGCCACGATCGCTGGTTCTTGAACCGCTTGGCCACGCACATCCTGGCCTTTGAAGGCGACAGCCACGTCGAATGGTTCGAAGGCGATTTCGACAGCTACGAAGCCGACAAGATGCGGAGATTGGGCGTGACCGAAATCATCCCAAGCCGGATCAAGTTCCAGAAGTTTGGGCGTTAGTGGGCGATCGTCACGGTGTCAGGGCGGCGCTAGCGCACCGTTATGCGCTGATCGCCATCTTTGGCGCATTCTCGCTCTGCGCGGTCATCATCGGTGCTTACATCTGCGCGCGAAACGGCGTTCCGTCAGCTCTATGGCTGCGCAACCTCGCAGCCTGGGGCGTCGGCGCGTTGTTCGCGTTCGGCCTTTCATTCGTGCGGCGCAGAGAAATGTTGCATGTCGCTCTCTGGGCAATGCCGCTTGCGCTGCTCGCGACATTTCTAAGTCCTCCGCAAGAAGGCGTGCATCGTTGGATTGATGCGGGCCCGCTGCATATCAACGCCGCCATGCTGACTATGCCGGCGTCCGTGGTGGCATTTGCGATGTTGGCGCGTGATCGGGTTTTGCCTTGGGGCGCGCTGTTTGCGTCGCTGCTGTTGCTTGTGTTGCAACCAGACGCGTCGCAAGCAACCACGCTCGCAGCGATACTGGTTGTTGCGTCTGTGATCAGTCCAGCGCGCCGTTTGCTGCGGATGGGGACCTTTGCCGGGGCCTCTTTACTTGCGGTCGTCGCTTGGTTTCAGCGCGATCCGCTGCAGCCTGTGCCGGAGGTCGAAGACGTCATCGAACTTGCCTTCGCGACAGCGCCGATGCTCGCAGTCGCGGCGCTTGTGGCGCTAGCGTTGACCGTGATCGGCCCCGGACTCGCCGCGCGCTCCCAACCCCTAACGCCGCGGGTCGCTGGTTGGGCGCTCAGTCTCTGTTTTCTAGGCTGGATCGCGACAACATTGTTCGGCGCATACCCGGTGCCGTGGGTTGGCATCGGTCTCAGCCCGATTATCGGCGCGTGGCTCGGCATTGGCTTGCATGTCGGCAGCGCCGCCGCCACCGAGTCTGACGCCTAGCGCAACGGCGTATCGGTATCCTTGCCGATTTCGCGGCAGTCGACGTTCTCCGACCAAGCCAAGTAGCTCTCTTGGCCGCCACCGCCGCCTTGAACGCTCGCAACGCCTCGCTTCGCGTTGCGCGTCTGTCAGCGCCATTGCACTTGCTCCCCGACCAATCCACCCGGACCCAGCTAACAACCAGAGCGGACGGGGCGCAAGTATGGTTAACGCGATCGCCAAAGAAAACGGCCGCGCAGCCTTCGCCACGCAGCCGCTCTAATTCAAATGTTTATGCGTTAGCGCGAGGCGTAGCGCTGGCGCGGCGCTTCATCTTCCATGCGGAAGACGACGCGCAGGTTCACCGGCGTGCCAGCGGCGCTCGAGCCGTCAGCCAAATACCGCTCGTGTTGCAGCGTGCTCGCGACACGCAGCGCTGCGCCGCCGAAGCCCGGCGTTTGCTCGACATTCTCACATGCCAAGCGGCCGGTTTCGCCCACGATGCAGGCAAGGCGCGCTTCGCCTTCACGCTCACGCTCCAGCGCGCGCGCCGGATAGAGTGCAGCCAAGCGGCGCGCCGTCGGCACGCGCGCCCACACAGGCCCACGCGGCGGCGTTACGATCACGGTTTCGCTTTCATCGACGGTCTCATCGCTCGATGCACTGATCGGCGTGACGCCGATCGTCGTTTCCGGGACGGGTTCGGAGCGTGCTGGCGTGCTGGCGGCGCGTGCCCGTGCGCGCGGGGTGGGCGCTGCGTCTTCCGAGGCTGGCTCGGCTATGGCGCTATCGGATGCGTCTGCGGAGTCTGCTTCGCCGAGCGGGGAGGCGCGCAGGCCGTCATCGCTTGGGTACTCGTCGGCATATTCGTTGTTGATGGCGTATTGATCTTGCGTGTTCGACGGTTGCGTGGCGTTCCACGCCGCATAGCCGCCACCGGCAATGACGACTGCCGCAAGCGCGCCAAGCAACCATTTGCCGCCACTGCCGCCGCTGGATGCTTTGATCACAGTTGGTCCGTGATGAGGATCGTCGCTCACATTCGACTCCATGAAATGTCCGTTGGAACCCGCAAAGCCCGGAACGTGATAGGCCAAGGCGCGGTTCCGCGCGATCCGGCGAAATCCTAAAGATTGTTAGGGCGGTTTGCGCAAGCCGTTGAAACTACGGGAATGGGTGGATAGCGAGGCGCCTTATCCCACACCTGCGCCGTCATCCTGGTTCTTGGCGTCGCCGAGAGCCCGGCATCCAGAGGTCATAGAGCACTGATGTTGCTCTGGATCCCGGACCGCGCTCCGCGCGATCCAGGATGACGGAAAACTCTCGCGCCAAAATCAATCCGACCGACTTCAGCTCGCGCGAAGATGCACGCATCTCCAACACGGGAGGCTCCGGTACCAAAGCCTGAAGCGTTAGAGATGCGGTTTGAACGTGATGTGATGGAAGTTCGCGAGAAGGCCCGTCACTGCTCCGCAAGATGAAGGAAAGCGGACAACCTTGCGGGCGATTTGGCGCTCGCTGTGCACGTCAGCCGGGAACGGAGACATGGCGCTAAGGCTCGCCGGATACCCAGCGTCGCGCGTGATCAATTCGAGTAACATCGGCTGTGGCGGGAGAAGTCCGCGTTGATCTTCATGTTGAGCGGAGGTGCACCCCGCTCAACAACGCGTCTGCCCTCACACGCATGGCCCCCGGAGGCTCGTACGAACGCCGCGTAGCTCCGCCGGTTGCAGAATAAATCGCGCAAGGGCGCGCTTCGGCAAACCCCTCGCTACCAATCTTTGAAGCTTCAGTCGAAGCGCGTCCTTGCTCTCCCACCCGCCGCGCGAATGCGCGTGCGGCCGTCACAGCATGGCTGCGACGGCCGTTCGCGTCATTAGAAGAGGCGCATGGCTAGCCGGTTGGCCGGGTGAGCCGCGCGCCGCGCGCATTCTTCGGCTGACATCACTTGCGTGCCGAACGTGCCCTGAATAACGCCGACATTGTTGCGGTTGCCCGATTGTACGATGCCTCCAGTATTGTTGCGGCCGTACTGGACCAAGCAGGCGTCATTGTTGTTGCCGTCCTGCTGGATCGTGCCGGTGTTGTTGCGCCCGCCTTGCAGCAGCGTGGCGTTGTTGCCGCGTCCGGTCTGCGCGACGCCGGCGCCGTTGGCCGTGCCGCTCTGCTCGACAGTCGCCGTGTTGGCGGAGCGCGCGCGCATTATGTCGCGAAAGGATTGCGCCGAAGCCGGTTGCGCGACGACGCTCGCCATCACCAGGGCCGCGGCCATCATTGCAAACTTGCGTTTCATTGGTCGTGCTCCGTTATAGTCTTAGCGTACGGCTGCAGACTTCGCCGTCTGCATCGAACACTGTGAGTTCAGCGCGGCCGCGGCTGTTGCGGTTGAAGCTGATTTCGTTCTGCGCGACGACGGCTGTATCGCCGGCATCGAGCGTGACTTCGCCGCCTTGGCTGATCGTCGACGAGCCGGCGCTGCCGGAAACGTCGAGATCGAAGCTGTATTCGGCGTCGAGCCAGGTATCGCTCTCGACCAAGGCTTCAATCAGCGCGCCGTTCGATGTGCGGCGAATGACGATGTCGCACACGGCGGACGCGGCCTGGTATTGAACGCGCTGGATCTGGGCGGGTGCTGCGTCCTGCGCCATCACGGCGGGGGGCGCTGCTAAACTCAGATCTGCGGGCGCAATGTTGGCGTCCGCTTCGACAGCGATGGCGACAGCAGCAGGCACTGCGCTCTCAGCAGGGAGAGCAGACGCGGAGCAGCCGATCAAAGCCAGCATGGCTACCGCGGAGGCGAGATACGACTTGAACATGATCGGTGCTCCCGAGTGCGGAGGCGGGGATGGCCGGAGCCTTCCCCGCCGCCTATTGGTTAGTTGTAGCCGCTCTGCACGACGACAGAGATGTTGCCGCTGCCGCGTTGGCGGACTTCGACATCTTGGCCGTTACCGACCTGAATGATGCCGGACGTGTTGTTCGTGCCGTCTTGGTCAGTCACGGCGCGGTTGTCAGTGCCGATCTGCGCGGTGCCTGCAACGTTGCCGCGACCCGTCTGGATCGTGGTCGAGCTCAGGCGGCGGCCTTCTTGACCGGTGACAGCGAAGTTATCGCGGCCGACTTGGACAGTCTCGGCATTGTTGCGCGTGCCGTACTGATCCATGCGCAGGAAGTTGTTGTAGCCGTCCTGAATGCCACGTGAATACTGGCGGCGGCCGTTCTGGTTGGCGACGCTGCCATTGTCGCGGCCGTTCTGCGCGGAGGCGGTGGCGTTAGCGTAGCCCGATTGGGTGACGACGGTGCGGTTCTGAGCCGAAGCAGGGGCGACCGTGAGACCCACGATCATGGCCATGGCGGCGGCAGTGGTGAGAAGGCGTTTCATGACTAATTGCTCCACATCTGGTTCAGAGCGCCCCTCGACCGGCGTCTGAGTGATGTGAACATGACGTGCGCTAGCTGAGCGGTGCTTGAACGGCGAGATCAGAAGTGAGCTGACAATTCCGTCAGCTAGCGCCGGGGCGCCCGCTCGCCGAGCCAGCTGGAAATGACGCCCAAGACGGCGTCGCGCTCAAGGTCATTGAGCAATTCGTGCATGCCATCGGGATAAAGTTCTAGCTGCTTATCGTCGGCTGCAATCATCTCGAAGAAGCGCTTGCTGCCTCGCGGATCGGTGGCGCGATCCTGCTCGCCGTGCAGCAGGAGTACAGGAGTCCTCCATCCCTCGTAGCGCCGCCAGCCGGACTCAGACACCGCAATCGCAGTAACGCCGGTGCGCGCGGGCACGCGGGTATCGCTCACCATCGGATCATTGCGATACGCGCGGACTTCCTCGGGAATGCGCGAGAGGCCATCAGCATCAAGCGGCGGGACGAGCCGTGCGCTTGGCGCGAACGCCGCGACGATCGTGGCGATCGCTTGCAAATGTCTGGGCGCGGCAAGCATGAGTGCAGGCGCGCTCAATACGACGCCGGTCACATCGCTCGCATCCTCGGCGACGCTAACGGCTGTGACCAAGCCGCCGAGCGAGTGGCCGAAGAGAAAGAGCGGCTTGTCATCGTCGCGCAGCGTGCGCCGCGCGGCGCGATGATCGGCGACAGCCTCGCGCATGTCAGTCACGCCGCGCTCGCCAGCGGAACGGCCATGGCCGCTCATGTCCCATGCGTGCACGTCGAAACCGAGCGCCGTCAGACGCGGGATGAGGCCGTTATAATGATTGACGTATCGCTCGGCGTATTCGGCAAAGCCGTGCGTCAGCAAAATATTGGCGCGCGCATTCGGCGCACGCCAGACATAGCCGGCGCGGCCGCGTCCGAAGTCCCACGGGCTTGCGCGCAACGTGTCTACATCCACCATGGGCCGGCATCATCCCTGGATTGCGCGCCGGATCAAGCTTTGCGCTTCCGCGTGCTGCGTAAAGCGGCCATGATGCACCCTCTGATGGGAGGCGTCATGCGCAAAGCTTGGGCAGGATTGGCATTGATGATTCTGGCAGCGTGCGGGCCAAGCTTCGCGCCGCTCAACGCACCGACGCTTCCATGCGCCAGCATCAGCGAAGTGCAGTATCGGACATTCCGCGAAAGCGGCGCCGCCTCCGCGGTCGCGCGCATGCACCCGGGCGGGATGACGGAAATGACCACTGGGCCGGGCGTCGTCCATTGCGCGACCTACCGCAGCAACATCCGCCCATGTCAGCGGCCGAACGACTTCGTCATCGAATACACGCTGCCCGATGGCGCAAAGCACTACGTGCACGTGCCGCCAAACACCGAATACCGGTTCGTCGTCGGCGCCACGCCGACTACGTGCCAAGTGCTTGACCGCTAACGTTCAAGCGATCCGCAGCACACACGGGCATGTCGTTCCGATCGCGCAATCAGCTCTATGTATTTAGACTGTAAGACTCATTCCGGCGCCACTGTGCATAAGCGGCAAATCAGTTCATCCTCTGCTTCCGTCGGCGTTGTTGCGGGTGCGCATCAACGCGAGCGGGGAGAGAGGTCATGCGCAAGTACGCAGCGCTTCACGAGCATCTCAATCGTCGGGCCGGTCGCGCCGAAATGCTTACCTTCGAAGACATCGAGCAGATCATCGGCAGAGAGTTGCCGCAGAGCGCGCATAAGCATCGCTCGTTCTGGGCCAACGATAACCAGGATCACCATTCGCACGCCCGCGCCTGGATGCGCGCCGGCTATCGCGTCGCTTATCTCGACCGCGAGCAGAAGGTGGTCCGGTTCGAGCGGACGCGCTAAGCTCCGTTCAGGAGCTTCCGCCCATGCGCAAAGTGCTAATCCTGCTGGCAGCGGTGCTCTCGGGCTGCGCCTCGACGCTGAGCGCAATGGTCGATGAGCGCGCCCAGCAGCAGTGCGAGGAAGAACACCGTACCGCGCCGGGCCCATCTGGACTGCTGAGCCTGCATCCAAGCGGGCTGCCCGCCGCATCTCCCCAGTAGCCCCCGCGCTTGCGGGCGCGTCCGCTTGTGCGGATGATGGGGCAAAGAGGAGGCATTCATGCGTTGGTTGGCGGCCCTGGCGGCGCTCGGATTGGTGGCGGCGTGCGATGGCTCGAACGTTGAGGTCAATGGCGTCGAAGTCGGTGAGCCCGGCGGCTACACGGTCGAGATCCGCGCCAGCGACATCGAACAAACGTACCTGATCCTGACGCCCGACGGGCGCACGGTCGGCGCCCGCTCAGCCGAAGGCGCATCGGCGCTCATGGATTCCACGCGCGCCCAAGCGCTCGCGGCCGAAGCGCCGCCGCGCAACGAAGAGACGGCGCCGGAAGTATTCTCGATGCGCGTGCCGGGCTTCGAAATGAGCGTTGCCGGCAACGAGGATGACGCCAACGGCGATAACGGCCAGGTGCGCATGAACATTGGCGGCGGCCGTCAGAACATCACAGTCCACGCCGACGAGGGCGGCCCGGGCGAAGCGGACGATCGCGCTTATGTTCGCATTACCGGCATGGATGAGAACGCCGTGCGTGAGTTCATTGCCGAAGCGGACGAACTCTCGCCCGCCGTTCAAGCGCAAATGCTGACGGAACTCGGCTTCGAATAATACACATGCGCAGGCGCGCGCTTGCCCGCGCGCGTCTGCTTGCGCTTTCCTGTCCTCGATCTGATTCGGGGACAATAATGCGCAGAATGCTGCATGCGGCCGTCGCCGCGCTTCCACTCTTGAGCCTCGTCACCGCATCGCCCGCGCGCGCCGACGAAGGCATGTGGACGTTCGATAACTTCCCCCGCGAACGCATGCAGGAAGATCATGGCTGGGCGCCGGATCAAGCCTGGCTCGATCGCGTCATGGCTGCGACCGCGCGGATGCCTGGGTGCTCGACGTCAAACGTCAGCGGCGATGGCTTGATGCTGACCAACCATCACTGCGTCATCGCCTGCGTCACCGCGCTCTCGACCACGGAAGCAAACTTCATCCAGGACGGCTTCCAAGCACGCATCCACGAAGAGGAACTGCGCTGCCCCAACATGAATATCGACGTGCTGACCGGCGTCGTCGATATTACCGACGAGATCAATCGCGCCACCGCTGATGGCCCGCCCGAAACCTTCGCCGCCTTGCGCGATGCGGAGTTCGCGCGCCAGGAGCGCGAATGCCAACAAGCGGGGCAACGCTGCGAGATCGTCACGCTCTATCAAGGCGGCCGCTACGCCCGTTACACCTATCGCCGTTACACCGATGTGCGCCTCGTGTTCGCGCCCGAGCATCGCGTTGCGGCTTTCGGCGGCGATGCCGATAACTTCGAATTCCCGCGCTACTGCCTCGATTTCGCGTTCCTGCGTCTCTACGAAAATGGCGCGCCCGCCTCGACACCGAACCATCTGACGCTCGATTTCGATCCGCCGGAAGAGGGCGACATCGTGCTCGTCGCCGGCAACCCGGGGCGCACGTCGCGGCTGCGCAGCGTGGCGGAGCTTGAGTTCGAGCGCGACGTGAACATGCCTTGGCAGATCGAGGGGCTGACCGAGCAGCGCGCGCGTATCAGTGCGTTCGCAGCACTTGGGCCGGACCAGGCACGCATCGCATCAAGCGCGCTGCAGAGTGTCGAGAATTCGCTGAAGGGCCTGACTGGCCGTCGCAACGCGCTGCTTGATGCGACGGGCTTTGCGCAAGTCATCGCGCGCGAGGCGGACTTGCAGGCGCGCGTGGCGCGCAATCGCGCCGCCGCGCGCGATATGGGCGATGCCTGGGGCGAAGTGGCGCGCGCGCAGCGTACATATCGCGCGATGTTTCATCGCTATCAGAACCTAGAAATGCGTGCGGGGGAGCGCTCCGCATTGTTCACCTGGGCGCGCGATCTGGTGCGGGGCGCGGCCGAGCGCGCTTTGCCGAACGGCGAACGCTTGCCTCGCTACGCGGATGCGCGTTTGCCGGCGCTCGCTGGCTCGATGCGCGCGCAAACGCCGGTGACGGCCGCGTTCGAGGAAGTGCATCTGCGCTTCTGGCTCGAACGCCTGCAGCGCGATCTCGCCAGCGATCCGGCGCAGCTGCAGCGCGTGTTCAACGGCGAGACGCCGCAAACGCTGGCCGCGCGCCTTGCGCAGTCGCGCCTCGCTGATCCAGCGGTGCGGCAAGCGCTCTGGGAGGGCGGCGCCGATGCGGTTGCCGCGTCTGACGATCCGATGATCGTGTTCGTGCGCGCCTGGGACGCCGACGCGCGCGCCGTGCGCGCGCAATTCGTAAGCGAAATCGAGGCCCCGGTGGCACGGGCGCAGGAGCGCATCGCACGCGCGCGCTTCCGCAGCTTCGGCACGGAAACTTATCCCGACGCAACATTCAGCCCGCGCGTCTCCTACGGCACGGTGCAGGGCTGGACCGAGCCCAGCGGCGAAGAGATCGGGCCATTCACGCAGCTGAGCGGCCTCTACGAACGCGCAACAGGCGCGCCGCCATTCCAGCTGCCGCAAGCCTGGCTCGACGCGCGTCCGCGGCTTGATCCCAATGTGGTGTTCAACATCGCAAGCTCGAACGATGTGATCGGCGGCGCTTCGGGCAGCCCATTGCTCAATCGCGACGCGCGCGTTGTCGGCATCATCTTCGATAACAACATGCACGCCCTTGGCGGCGAGTACTTCTACGACGCACGCCTCAATCGCAGCGTCAGCGTTTCCGCGTCCGCGATCCGCGTCGCGCTGTCGGACGTCTACGGCATGCAAGCGTTGATGGCGGAGCTGGAGCGGTAAGCGCCGCAGCGTTGGGCGGAGCGCAAGGGAAGGGTGGGTCCTGCGGCGGGGGAGCCGCACCTTACGTCCGCCAACGCCGCGTCTTGAGAACACCGGCGACGTGCATTCTCGGAGGGATGCCGCCGCCGGCGCTCTCCGCCTCGTCCTGCTGGCGGAGGGTGGAGGCGTTGGAGATCACAACACCGCACTTCCGCGTGCGCTTCAATGCAGTTGAGACAACGCGCACGCAAAACGCTGCGACTGGCGTTCGTCGCAGACGAATGACAAATCAGGCGAGCGCTTCGTTCAAAAACGCGGTCTGACGTTGCAATGATGCAAATGTCTGCGGAATCGGAAACGCGAGGAATCCGTGGCAGGCGCCCGGATAGATTTCGAGTTCGCCGCGATTGCCGGATGCGATCCAGCGCGCGTGCATGAAGAGGCTGTCATCCAACAGCGCATCGCGCGTGCCGATTGTGAAGAGCGCGGGGCAAAGGCCGCTGAGATCGGCGTAGAGCGGCGAAAGCTCCGGCGCGCGCTTCTGCTCTGGCGTGAGGCTGGGCAGAAATGCTTCGCCGAATTTGATTATGTCGATGGTGCGCAGGATGAGGCGCTCGTTGTCGCCGAATGTACGTGCGCTTGGCGTGAGGCCGAGATCGAAGACGCCGAAGACGAGGTTGGCGGCGTTGAACGGCGTGCGGCCGTGCTTGTCGCGCAGACGAAGGAGCGTCATCGCCGCAAGATGCGCGCCCGCGCTCTCGCCGCCGATGGCCAGCTTTGAACCGCCGAAATCGGAGAGATGATCGCTGACCCAGAGTGCTGCCGCTTCGCAATCGTCTGGGCCGGCGGGATAGGGATTTTCGGGCGCCAAGCGATACTCGACGCTGAGCGCGGTGAGGTTCGTTGTATCGGCGATGATCTCAAGAAGGCGATCCTGCTGGTCCGCCGCGCCCAGCACGTGGCCGCCGCCGTGGATGTGCAGATAAACGCCGCGCGATTTGGCTGGCGCTACGGCCCGCAGCTCCAGCTTGCCTGCCGGCCCATCGATCTCGATCCACTTCGCGCGCTCCGACTTCGCCGCCGGCGGAAACGCGCCTTCGCCACGCGCACGCGCGTCGCGCACCTTCTGCGCGCCAACGTCCCACCACTCGGCCATGCCCGTCATAGCAGCGACGATCGCGTCATTGCAGGAGCGCGTCTCCGGCGGGATGGCGGCATCCGAGAAGAGGGCAGGATCGAGTTTGGTCATCTATTTCAGTCCACCCATCTTCCGGATCAGTTTCCATTCGTCAGCCGTCACCGGCTGCACGGAGAGGCGCGAATTGTTTACGAGCACCATGTCAGCGAGCTTCTTCTCGGTCTTGATGGTCGCCAGCGACACGGGCTCTTTCAACGGCTCAACGGCTTTGAAGTCGACGCAATAGAACTTGCCGGTCGCGTCGGTTGCATCCGGATACGCCTCCTTCACCACTTCGCTGACGCCGACAATCTCCTTGCCTTCGTTCGAGTGATAGAAGAAGGCGAGGTCGCCCCTCTTCATCGCTTGCAGATGCGCCTTGGCTTGGTGATTGCGCACGCCAGTCCACGAATCGGCGCCCTTTTTGACGTGCTGCGTCCACGACCACGTGTCGGGTTCGCTCTTGATCAGCCAGTACTTCATCAGTTGGCGGCCGCCGGGACTTGAGCGAGCGCTTCGATGCTGATGGTAACGTTGTTGCCGATCATGCCCGCTGCGGTGGCCAAGCCCCATTGCGTGCGGTCGAGCGTGCCGGTGGCGGAGAAGCCGGCGGTGCGGCGGTTATTGTTTGGCGAGTCGGCGATGCGGTTCAGCGTGACATCGAGCACCAACGGATGTGTCTGGCCGAGCAGCGTCAGATTGCCCGTCACTTCGGCGCGCGTGTCGCTGATAAGGCGTACAGATGTGGACTCAAAGCTCATCGTCGCGAATTGCTCGGCATTGAACCAGCGCGCGCCGCGGAGATGTTCGTCGCGCGTGGCGTTGCCAGAGCTGACGCTCGCGATCTGGACCGTGGCGCGCACCGACGAATTCGCCGGATTTGCTTCATCAAGAATGAGCTGACCTTCGACGGTGTCGAACTGACCCAAAACGCGGTTGAAGCCGAAGCGGTCGATCGAGAAGGCGACTTGCGTGTGTGCGGGGTCCAAAGCGTAAGTTACAGGCTCAGCGTGGGCGGCGCCGGCCGCGAAGAAGGCAACGGCGGCGAAAATCAGAGATCGCATTTAAAGTCCCCCAAACCGAACAATCGGCTGTCCTAGGCGCGCGCCTCGAACACCAGGTTGAACGGCGTCTCGGCGGCGCGTCTGAATTTAGAGAAGCCCGCGTCCTTGGCTACCTTTTTCAGCCGCGCTTCACCCGCTTGTGCGCCAAGCCCTAGGCCGACCTCCTGGCTGAGCGACGCTGGCGTGCAGATCATCGTCGACGCTGCGTAATAGACGCGGCCGACGGGGTTCAGGTTGTCCTTCAAATCGTCGTGCGCGAAGGGCTCGACGATCATCCATGTTCCATCGTCGGCAAGCGCTTCGCTCACATGTTTGCCGGCGCCGATGGGATCTCCCATGTCGTGCAGGCAATCGAAAAAGGCGACGAGGTCGTAGTCGAGCGCGGGATAATCCTTGGCGCTGGCTTGCGCGAAGGTGATGCGCTTGGCGACGCCGGCTTCCTTCGCCAATTCCTTGGCGCGCGCGATTGAAGGCGCGTGATAATCGTAGCCGTAGAATTTTGACTTCGGGTAGGCGAGCGCCATGAGGATCGTCGATGCGCCGTGACCGCAGCCGACGTCGGCCACTTTCGCGCCTTTCTTGAGCTTATCCTCCACGCCTTTAAGCGAAGGAATCCAGCTTGAAACCAAGTGCGCGTTATAGCCTGGGCGGAAGAAGCGTTCGGTGCCGCGGAAGAGGCATTGCGAATGCTCATGCCAGCCTACGCCTTTGCCGCTCTTGAACGCTTCAGCGACCTTGTGCTCGTCGAGCCACATGGATTGTACGAGTTCGAACGCACCGGCGAAAAACGCCGGCCCGCCTTCGTCGGCGAAGGCGCAAATTTGTTCGGGGTTGAGTTTGAATTTTTTGCTCTTCGGATTGTAGTCGACATAGCCCGCAGCGGCCTGTGCCGAGAGCCACTCGCGGAGATAGCGCGCATTGAGCTTGGTCTTCGCCGCGAGGTCATCCGGAGTCACCGCCTTGCCGTCGGCCATCGCTTTGTAGATGCCTAGCCGGTCTCCCAGCAGGACCAACGCCGCGCCGGTGCAGGCGCCAAGATCGCCCACCAGCTTGCCGAGAAAGGCGTTCAACTTTTCAGGGTCGGGCTTCTTCATGAGAGCCTCCAGATCGGAGGCTCAGCTAACTCCCAGTTGTTCCGTGCGACAAGCGGGAAGCAAAAATTTTAGGTCTGCGTCCGTGGCGCGCCGAGTTGCGCGCCGAACCACGCGCCCGCCGGCACGAAGATGATTGCCGCTATCAGCATCCAAGAAGGATGCGGGATCAGGACGAGGTTTAGACCGGTCGCCGCGAAGAGGGCGCAGCCGGCAATCCATCCCGCCCAACGGCGTGCGGCGATCTTCGCAGCTGCGAACGCACCGACAAAAGCCGCGACCGTCCATGTCACCGGGAGGCCAAGAAGCGAGAGCATCGGGGCGGTTTGCATGTAATCCCGGATCGCCTCGGGATTGGTGACCTGCACTTCTGGGGGCGGGGGAAAGAAGAGGTGATTCAGCATGTCGCCAAGCATGACGACGCCTACTCCCGCGGCGATACCGATTAGGACGCCCAGTACGACGCGCAGCACTGCCATTGTGACAACCCCCGTTGCGGCGCATCAACCATGCTGCGCTTTATCTTCGCGCGTCAATCGCGCGCGCTTGATCTGGGGCGAAAGCCCCGTAAACGTGGCTACGCATGAATGCCGCGCTGGAAGCAGAAGGGCTGGTCAAGCGCTACGGCGCGCGCACGGCGGTGCAAGACCTGAGCTTCAAGGTCCCCCAGGGATCGATCTATGGCGTGCTTGGGCCGAACGGCGCGGGCAAGTCATCGACACTACGCATGCTTGTCGGCGTGCTGCGGCCGACCTCGGGCGCGATCACGGTGCTCGGAGGGCCCGCTGATCGCGAGACGATGAAGCGCGTCGGCTATTTGCCGGAGGAGCGCGGCCTCTATCGTTCGATGACGGCGCGCGGCGCGATCGCCTATCTCGCGCGGCTGAAAGGCGTGCCCGCAGGCAAAGCGTTCAAACGCGCCGATCAGCTGCTCGAAGCGCATGGCTTGGGCAAGCACCGGCGCAAAAAGATCAAGACGCTTTCGAAAGGCATGGCCCAGAAAGTCCAGGTGCTCGCCGCGATCGCGCACGAGCCGGACTTGATCATTTTTGACGAGCCGTTCTCAGGGCTCGATCCCGTTAATCAGCGCGTGCTGGAAGAAACCATCCGCGCCGAAGCGAAGGCGGGGCGCACGATCTTATTCTCCACGCATGTCATGGAGCATGCAGAACGGTTGTGTGATCGCATCCTGCTGATCGCGCACGGTCGCGCGGCGTTCGAAGGCACGGTGCGCGACGCGCTTGCGCTCGCACCCAGCGTCGCCGTGCTGGAAACTGATGGTGGCGAATACGACCTCGGTGCCGCGCTGGCCGGCCGTGGGTTCACCATCAGCGAAGAACTCGGCGAACACGGAAACCGCCGTTGGCGCGTGCGCTTGGAGAACGGTCACGGCTCGCGGCAATTGTTGCAAGCGTGCGTGGAGGCGGGCGCGCCGCTTTCCTTGTTCGAGCCGGCGCGGGCGAGTTTGCATGAAGCGTTTGTCGCCCTGGTCGGCGATAAAGCGCAGCCGAACGCGGCGGAGTAGGGCTGATGTCTCCTGTCTTCCTCGTCGCGCGGCGTGAATACTTGGCTTATGTGGGCGCGTGGGGCTTTTGGCTTTCGCTGTTGACGGCGCCGATCATTATCGCGCTGCTATTGTTCGGCCCCGTTCTGCTGGCGCGGGCGGAGCCGCCGCGCGTGCTGGCGATCGTCGCGGAGCGCACGGAAGATCTGACTGCCGTGCGGCAGGCCTTCGCCGATAACGCCCGGCGTGAGGCGCGTGCGGAGATACGCGCCTATCTCGATGCGACCGCGCCCGCGATCGCGCTTGAGGCAACTGCCGCGTTCGATGCCGCGCCCAACCGCGCGGCCGGTATCGAGGCGGCGCGCGTTGTTGTTTCCCGCAGCGCGCCGCGCGCTTTGGCGGCGTTCCCGTCGCCGACGCAGCGTTACCAAATCATCCAAGCGCCCGCGCCGGATGTGCAGGCGATGCGGCCTTATCTCGACGGCACGCAAATGCTGGCGGATGGGCGCACTTTATTTGGCGCGCTCAACATACGCCGCGCCGATGGCGCGCCGGTGATCGAATACTGGAGCACGGGGCTAAGCCATAGCGAGCCCATCAATATCGCACGCCGCGCCATGCGCCTGGAGATGCAGCGCGAAGCGCTCGCTGCACAAGGCCTGGCGCCGACGGAGGCCGATCGTCTCGATGCTTTCGACCCGCAAGTGGCGCAGTTCGACCCACGCGCCACGACAGGCGACGGGCAAGTCACTCTGCGGGAACGCGCGCCATCCTACGCGGCGCTGGCGCTTTCGTTCATTCTGTGGAGCGTGGTGTTCTCGGTTGCGAACATGCTGCTTTCCAGCGTGATTGAAGAGAAATCCAATAAGATTCTCGACACACTGCTGACGAGCGTCTCGCCGCT
Organism: Hyphomonadaceae bacterium; assembly: GCA_019753105.1. Taxonomy (GTDB): domain Bacteria; phylum Pseudomonadota; class Alphaproteobacteria; order Caulobacterales; family Aquidulcibacteraceae; genus Vitreimonas. Next base: position 75,869 of record JAIELJ010000011.1, on the reverse strand, counting down.
GCAAATCCTCACCGGCAAGCTCATCGGCGTCGCGATGGTGAGCTTGACGCTCTTTCTCTTCTGGGGCGCGCTGGGTGGAGGATTGCTGAGTCTCGCGGCGGATCGGGCGAGCGATAGCATCTTTGGCCAAGTCGCAGCGGCGTTCCTGGAGCCGCGTTTGATTGCGGCGTTCCTGTTCGGGTTTGTGTTCGGTTACATTATGTACGGCGCGATTTTCCTGGCGCTCGGCTCGCTCTGTGAGTCTCAGCAGGAAGCGCAGACCTTGCTCGGGCCGGTGGCGCTTGTGCTCGCCATTCCGATGATGCTGCTGACGCCGGCACTCGATAATCCGAATGCGCCGATCGTCGAGACGGCAAGTTGGATACCGCTCTTTACGCCGTTCCTGCTGCTCATCCGCGCGCCATCGGGGCTCGATTGGATCGAGATCGCCGGCATGGCCGTCATAATGGCCGCGAGTGCGGCGATCATCCTCGCGCTCGCCGCGCGCGTGTTCAAAGCCGGTGTCGTGGATCAGGTCTCCATGTCCAGCTGGCGTGGGCGCAAGGACGCGAAGGGCTAGAGACCCGCCGCAACGTCATCTTGACGCGTCTGCGCGTAGCGTCACTGTCCCGCGCAATAATGACAGGGAGGAGCGATATGGCTCGTGTTGGCTATGTTTGCGTTGGCACCAATGACTTCGATCGCGCGACAGCGTTTTATGATGCGCTGCTCGCCGATCTCGACGGCAAGCGTCTGTTCCCGACGCCGCACGGACTGCTCTATCGGCTCGGCAAGGGCGCGATGATCATGGTCACACGGCCCTATGACGGCCAAGGCGCCACTGTCAGCAATGGCGGAATGATCGCGATCGAGGTCGATAGTAAAGAGCAGGTCGCCGCCGTCTACGACAAAGCGATTTCGCTTGGTGCGACGTGCGAGGGCAAGCCCGGCGCGCGCGGTGCGTTTGGCGAGTTCGGCTATTTCCGCGATCTCGACGGCAACAAGTTCGCCGTCTTCTACACCGGCCGCGGCGGCTAAACGCTGCGCCAGCCGTGCAGATAGATCGGCCGGCCTTCTGGATCTGAAAACGGGCGCAACATGTGCTCGCGCGAACCGTCGCGCTGCACGACCATGGCGTCGCGGATGAACGCGACGCCGGCGGCTTCAAGCCGGGCGTTGGTCGCGTCCCAATCGGCGGGTTCGAAATAGATGATGACGTCGCCGCTCGGCGGTTTCGCATCCGGCACGCCGCCGATCATGACGGACGTGGCGCCGATGCGCATGAAGGTCATCCCGCTCGCCTCGAACAGCACCGGCGCGCCCAGGATATCGCGGTAAAAAGCAACGATGGCATCGGGCTGGGTCGTGGCGATGCCGATTTGGCATACGCCATTGAGCAAAGCGGCCTCGGACATTTCCACCTCCAATTATCCATGTAATTAGTTTGACTAACTAAATAAGTCAACGCACAATTCGCGCATGGCCAGACAGGATGCGCTTCACACCGCCGATCGCTTGCACAGCGGCGCGATCCGCTTGCTGCGGGCCGTTCGAGTGGCGGACGACGAAACGGGCGTCAGCGCGCCGAAGCTCTCGGCGCTTTCGGTGCTGGTGTTTGCCGGGCCACAAAGTCTCACCGGCCTCGCGCGCGCCGAGCAGGTGACGGCGGCGACGATGTCGAAGCTGGTCGCTGATCTGGAAGGCGAGGGGCTAGCGCTGAAGCGCGCCGATCCCAACGATCGCCGTGGTGTAAGCGTCGAGGCGACGGCGAAGGGGCGTGCGGTTCTGGAAGCGGGGCGCAAGCGGCGCTTAAAGCTGCTGCAGGCGCGGATCGCTAAGCTGCCGCGCGAACAGCGCGCGCTGTTGGCGGATGCGGCAGGGCTGATGCTTGAGCTTGCGCGCGGCTAAAACAAAAGCGCCGCCCGAACCGGACGGCGCTTTCAAAACTCTGTGACGCTGGTCAGCTTACCGCGGACGTGGCGGCGGCTTCGGCAGAAGGCCTTCACGCTGCGCGCGCTTGCGGGCCAGCTTACGGGCGCGGCGCACAGCTTCGGCGCGTTCACGCGCACGCTTTTCCGAAGGCTTCTCGTAATGGTTACGGCGCTTCATTTCGCGGAAAGTGCCTTCCCGCTGCATCTTCTTTTTGAGCGCTTTCAACGCCTGATCGACGTTGTTGTCGCGTACGAAAATCTGTACCAGGACCGTCTCCCGTAACCCGAAACCAATACCAAATCGGCCGCTGTGCTTGCCGCCAGCGAGCCCCGTTCTGAAGCGAAGGCGGGGCCATAGCAAAAGGCCGCGCCCCTGTCCATGCCAGAGCGGGTCGACGGCGGGGCAGGTCAGGCGTAGCTTTGCACCATGTCCGAAGCCCCTTCAGCCCGGTTCCGCGCCCGAATTCTTGAGGCTTTTCCAGCCCATGCCGCCCGTTTGGGGTGGACGGACGCGGCCTTGAAGGCCGCCTGCGAGGAAGTCCAGCTCTCGGAAGGCGAGGCTGCGCTTGCCTGCCCCAACGGGGCAGAGGACCTGATGGACGCCTTCGCCGACCGGGCCGACCAGGCCATGCTGGAAGCGCTCGACGGGCTCGATCTCCAGGCCATGCGCTACAGCCAGCGGGTGAAGGCCTGTGTCCAGGTCCGGCTAGAAGCGCAAGCGCCCTACAAGGAAGCCGCGCGGGCGATGACGCGGGCGCTCAGCCGTCCCGATCGTGGGCCGCTCGCGGCGCGCTTGGTGTGGCGCACGGCGGACCGGATCTGGCGCGCACTCAGCGATACGTCGACGGACGGCAACTATTATTCGAAGCGCGCGATCCTCTCCGGCGTGATCGCCAGCACCTATTCGCGCTGGTTTGCAGATAACAGCCCCGATCACGAAGCGACCTGGGTGTTCCTCGACGCGCGCATCGGAAACGTGATGCAGTTCGAGAAGTTCAAGGCGCAGCTGAAGCCGCTCTCCGAAGGCGTGCAAACCGCCATCGGCGTCGCCGCGCGCTTTCGCTATCCGAGCCGCTAGTCCGCGCCGTCGTTGACCGCCGCTGGCGTATCGCGGTCGCGCCAGTGACCTTGCGGCTGTTCTTGCGCTCGCGCCGCATCGAAGAGCCAGCGCGCGTACATCGCTGAATCGCCGCCGTGCGGCGCGTAGATCACCGGACGTAGGGTGGCGACCGCCAAATCGTACTCTTCAGAACGGATCAATTCGCGCGCCAGCAGCATGCGGATATGATCGGCCTGCGGCGCGAGCTCGAGCGCGCGCGCCAGCACTTCGAGTTGATCGTCGCTCATCGGTTCATACTCGCCGGCGAAGGTCAGCGAATAGAGATAGAGCGTCGGGTAGTAGTTCGGATCCTCGCGGAACGAACGCACTAGATGGCGGCGCGCTTCGACGAGACCAGCGCGCGCTTCATCGGGTGAAAGCTCTTCAGTTTCGTCGAGGATCATTTTCGCAAGCAGGTAACGGCCTTCAGGATCGTTTTCCTGCGTGGAAAAGAGCGCATCGAGATGGCCGCGCGCGCCGGCATTGTCGCCGCGGCGAATGGCGAGGCGGGCGAGCACAAGACGGGCCATCGGCTCGTTTATGAACGCTTGCGCCGCTTGTGTAATTTCCGCGGCGTCTTCGTCGCTAATGTCGGCGCTGCTGGTGCGCAGGCGCGCGAGCGGCAGCAGGAGATCGTTCGCCGAGCGCGGCAGGCGGGTCACAGTTATCGGCGCCATTTCGGTGGGCATGTCGATGTGCAGCAAACGCGAGCGGCCACCGCCTCGGCGATATTCATCAAGCTCTTCGCCAAATTGTTCGACGGTAATGCCAAACGCCGGCTCGAACGATTCCACCGGATCGCCGCCTTCGCCGAGTAGGGCGACATAGCGCTCAAGCCCGCGCAGGCGTTCGGTCGTGTTCGAGAGATAGCTCGCAGCAAACCAGGAGTATGCATAGTATTGCTGCATGAAGAGGTTGGTCGGCCGCGTGACGCGTTCCGGCGCGATCAAGTGCTCGATCTCGAAATCTTCGTAGCCGGGCACGTCGAGCCAAGCGAAGCGGTTGTCGGACGGGCGTCCGATGGTTGCGCGACGGCGAACAATCTCGACGGTTGAGACATACTCCGCGAAGCCTTCGACATACCAGCCGGGATACGCTGCCGGAAAATAGTGCAGCATGAAGTGGTGGGCGTATTCGTGAAAAAGGATGGTGCGGCGATCGAGGCCCATGTCGCGATCGTAGCGTGAGAAGGCGGCGATCATGTCATTGCCGGCGGTGTAGAACCCCCCAACGTCATCGCTCATGCCAGGCGCTACGACGCGAAGGCCGCGGATATTGCGCACCAGATAGACTTCAAGTTTTGTCTCAGTCGGCCGTTCGGCTTGGCGCATGAGCGCCCGCAAGACGAGGTCGAAATCTTCGAGCGATTGCGCAGCGTTGCGGACCTGCTGATCGCTCATGTCGCCATAGACGATGAAGTTGGCGCTCTCGGCGCGATACCAGCGGCCGTCTTGCGCCGTCGCTGTGCCTGCGAACGCGCATGCGGTAGCGAACACCAAACTTGCGATAAGACGCGCCAGCACCGTCTCTCCCCCTGGTTGTAAGCCATCCTAGAGGGCAAAACGCGCTTGCCAAGCGGCGCATGCGCCATCGCAGCGAGGCAGGTGAAATTTTCGATACGCGCGCCAATCCGCGAAATCCGCGCTAGAGTGCGCCATCACGGACCCCGTGAGGAGGCAAGCGCATGCAAGCATCTCCGCAGCGGCTGGTCAGCGCCGCGCTTTGGCCGCTGGCCGTTTGGCCAAGCATCTTCAATATGGATAAACATCCCGCTGACGACTACGCGGAGCGGACGTTTCCGCTGATCGCAACCGCCGTTGGTTTTTGGATTTGTGTCGGGCTCTTGGCGTACACGCTGATGCAGACCGGCTCTCTGGTCTCCATCGAAGATGGTGACGGCATGACGATACAAGCGCGCTTGATCCCGCGCTGGATTGAGAGTGTGTCAGGTGTGCTCTGGTTCTTCCTCCCGGCGCTCTATGTGATCGGGCTTTGGCTCTACGCTGCCCGCGACGAGGCGTTCCGGGTTAGCGTCGTAACCCGCGCCCGGTGTGAGACGAACTCTCTTGTAGCGCATCTGGCGCTTCAGGAGAGCCGCCATGAATCATCCCGCTTGTAGCGCTGCCCGTGTTGAAGCTGACGCGCGGGGCGCGGGCCCCGCGGTTGCTCTATGCGTGTTTCATTTGATCGCCGGTATCGCGGTTGCCTTGGTTGCTTTTGGGGCGCTGGCGCTATTCGCGGCGTAGCAAGTTAGACGATGAGCTTCGTTACATGCCCCATCTTGCGGCCGGCGCGCGTGTCGCGCTTGCCGTAGAGATGGAGCCGCGCGTTCGGGTCGGCGGCGAGCGCGAGCCAGGCGTCGGCGTCTTCGCCGATGAGGTTCAGCATTTCGATTTGCGCCAAGCGTGTCGCGGGCCCTAGCGGCCATGCGGCGACAGCGCGGATGTGTTGTTCGAACTGCGAGGTGAGCGCGCCCTCAATCGTCCAGTGACCGCTATTGTGAACGCGCGGCGCCATTTCGTTGGCGATGAGCGAGCCGTCTGCCATCACGAAAAGTTCGATGGTCAGCACGCCGACATAATCGAAGGCGTGGAGCACTTTCTCTGCCGCCTCTAGCGCTGCGCCTTGCACGGCGGCGTTGACTTTGGCGGGCAGCGTGGTGCGCGAGAGTATGCCGCCTTCGTGCTCGTTCTCGCAGAGATCGTAGTGAACGATGGCGCCGTCCCAGCCGCGCGCGGCGATGATTGAGACTTCGCGCTCAAATGCGCAGAAGCCCTCGAGAATGCCCGGCGCGCCGAGTTTCGCATACGCGCCGGCGACGTCCGCTTCGCTCTTCAAGCGGATTTGGCCGCGGCCGTCATAGCCTAGGCGGCGCGTCTTCAAGATCGCCGGGAGGCCGATGCGCTCGACTGCGGTTTCGAGATCGGCTTGCGAATTGATCGCCGCGAAGGGCGGCGTCGCGATGCCAAGCGCTTGAAGAAAGCTCTTCTCGTCGAAGCGATCCTGCGCGATGGCGAGTGCGTTCGGGCAAGGCGCCACGCGGGCGCCGGCGGCGATCAAGGCTTCCGCGGTTTGTGCAGGGACGTTCTCGAACTCGGTGGTGACGACGGCTACGCGGCGCGCAAAATCGGCGAGTGCGGCGGTGTCGAGATAATTGCCGACAATGGTTTTCGCGGCCACGCGTGAGGCGGGGCTGTCGGGTTCGTCGGTGAAGATGCAGACGTCGAAGCCGAGTTGAGCGGCGGCGATCGCGAGCATGCGGCCGAGTTGGCCGCCGCCGAGAATGCCGATGGTCGAACCCGGCGCGAGCGGCTTCATGTCGGGCTTTCGCTCACGGCGTCGGTTTGCGCTTGGCGGTAAGCGTCGAGGCGCTTGGCCAGGGTTTCATCGCTGAGCGCCAAGATCGACGTCGCCATCAGGGCCGCGTTCACCGCGCCTGCTTCGCCGATCGCCAGCGTGCCGACCGGCACGCCGCGCGGCATCTGCACGATTGAGAGCAGGCTATCGAGGCCTTTGAGTTCGCGGCTCTTGATCGGCACGCCCAGCACGGGGAGCGGCGTCATCGAGGCGGCCATGCCCGGCAAATGCGCCGCACCGCCGGCGCCGGCGATGATGACTTTGAGCCCGCGCGACTTGGCGCTAGTCGCGTACTCGTAGAGACGCTGGGGCGTGCGGTGCGCGGAGACGACCTTCGCCTCGAAAGGCACGCCAAGCGCTTTCAGTGTCTCGGCGGCGAGGGTGAGGGTGTCCCAGTCGGACTTCGAGCCCATGATCAGGCCGACCAATGGGGCGGGGGTAGCCATGTTTCGGCTGCTCCTAAAAAACGGCCCAGTAATGGAAGCCGGGCGTGCCGTCTAGAGTTAAGGCGGCCTTTACCTCCACAGGGCATGCCTGGGGATAAGAGGCGTCCCCAATGGCCTTTGGCCTTTCGAAGTCCGGTTCCGAAACGAGCCAGCTCCTGCAAGAGCTTGGGCTGACGCGCCGCGACGTTTCGGACGATGCTCTGGCGGTTTTGGCGCGACTCAGGGACGAGGCTGCGGCGATGGCCGAGCGCTTGGCTGCGGCTGAAGCGTTGGCGGACCGCGATATGCTGGCGCCAGTCTTCAACCGCCGCGGCTTCTTGCGCGAACTGCACCGCACGATGTCGGAGGTTGAGCGCTACAAAACGCCGGCCGCTGTGCTCTACATCGACTTGGACAATTTCAAAGCCGTCAACGACGCCTACGGGCACGCTGCAGGCGACGCCATTCTGACGCATGTCGGCACGCTGCTGGCGGAGAGCGTGCGCGAGTCTGATGTGGTTGGCCGTTTGGGCGGCGATGAGTTTGGCGTGATCCTCAATCGCGTCGGCGCCGAAGAGGCGCGCGCTAAGGCGGCGTCTTTGAGCGACCAGATCAATGCGGGCGTTCTTATCTTTGCGGGGCAGCGCCACCGTATTCAAGCCAGTGTCGGCTTGCATGTTATCGCGCTGACCGAAGATCCTGAAACCGCGATCGCGCGCGCTGATGAGGCGATGTACGCGGAGAAGTACGCGCGCCGTGCTGAACAAGCGCAGGCGTTTGCGGCGTTCTAGCGAGCGGCGGCGCCCGGAATTTGCGTGATCGGTAGCGGCGAGAAACTCTTAGCCTTCGCATCGTGCTGTCATCGGGAGAGCCGCCTCAGACTCTCCCGGCGATCAGATTAGATTTTCTTCGCGTCGGCTGGCGGCGTAGTTGCCGACTTGGCATCGACTTTTCCGCTCTGATCGATGCCGCTCTTCTCGGTCGGAGCAGCGTTGCTCTTATCGGTTTGATTGGCGGCATTCGGCGCAGGCGCTTGCGCGACCTTGGGGTCGTTCGACATGTTGGAAACTTTCGGAAGCGTCAGAAGACTCTGACTCCACCAAGCTGGCTATACGCTTGCGCGATTGCAAGGATTGCGCGCATTGCCATTTGAGCAAGCTTGATGCGCTAACACGTCAAGCTGCCACGCATACGTCGTCACGCCGTCTGTAAGGCGGGTTGCAATCCCATCCGCTTCCGGCGGCATTGATGTGCGCATTCTCCGGCAGAATAACAGCAGCGCATGCTTCCGCGACACGTGCAAAACCGTGTTCGCAAACCCAGCCGTCACCGCGCCGGTTGAGGAATGCGTTCTCAGGAATGATCACCGCAGCGCATGCAGATCCAGAGACCATGTAGCGTCTGCCGCACTCCCAACCGCGCGTCGCGTAGCGATTCAAATACGCGCCTTCGGGCAGCACCAATACATTGCAGCCATTGCCTTCGCGGCTGAAGCCGCGCTCGCATTCCCAATCGTCGCCGCGATCGTTCAAGAACGCGTTGGCTGGGATCGCGACCTCCATGCATCGATCCAAACGTGAGACATAGCCCCGCTCGCATTCCCAACCGTTACCGCCGGAATACTCCGCCAGGAATGCGTGTTCTGGGAGGATAATCGCGCGGCACGCTTGGCCATCGCTGCGAAACCCGCGCACGCACTCCCAGCCATCACCGCGGGCGCGCAGGCGCGCGTTGGCGGGGAGCGCAATGGCGAGACAAGCGGCGCCGGTGCTTTCATAGCCATAGTCGCAGGCCCAGCCGTCGCCGTAAGCACTCGCGTGAGAGTTGGCAGGGGGCGCATCAGTCTGTGCGCTCGCTGGGATTGCTGTCGCAAGCGACAAGGCGAGTGCGAGCAGCATCGGCTTCATCATGTGATGGTCCTCGGCGCGACAATGTTGATGGTGCGGCCTTGTTTGCGCAACGCGGCGGCGGCTGCTGTGGCGCTGGCGTCCGCGTGGCTTTGCGTACGATAATCGCCGTAGAACACGCCATCGAGCGTGATGCGCCAGATGCGACGCTTCAGTGTGATTTGGAGCGTTGTTGCCGGGGCTGCGTTCCCAGGCTGAGTTCCAACCCGATCGAAATGCGCCATTCTAAATGCTCCACGCGCGTTCGGCCGCCCGATCGGGCGGCGCAAAGCACGTCGTTTTGTTGCTGAAGAGCGGACCTTATCACAGGCTGCGCGTTTCTCAGCACGCAATCGGCGAGTCCCGCTGCAACGGGACAGCCGTCAGCACGATTTGTGTTGCTCGTGCACGATGTCGGACAGATCGCGGCTGCGTTGTGTGCGAAACAAACGCTACGCCGATGACACCAGTCCCCCCGACCGCCGCCGGCGTAGAGCGGCCCCTTCGCCACCGGAGGGGTCGCTCGTTTTTTAAGTCGACGATGACGTTTTCGACTCCTCGGCGTGCTTCATTGGCGCGTGTTCGGCGCTCGCGTGATGAGAATGCTGCGTGAAGTCGAAGGCGTCGTACGCTTGGCCGCAGACACTGCAGATCTTGTGCTGATCGCCGTCAACGGACGGCGCGCAATTTTGTGCACGCTGTTCTAGCTTCATCGGCAAATCTCCAAGAGGAACGAAACGGCCTCCCGAAAGAGGCCGTTTCGCGCTGTGCCAGAACCGTTCTGACCAAGCCGAGAAGCCCCCCGGCTCCAATTACTGCGTTAAGGAGCTTCGCGGATGTAGTCTGTGCGATATCGTACGGACGATTTAGCAATCGCCACTTATGCACCTATCTCTGCTTCAGCATGGTCGCGTCATGACAGACGATACGCTCTATTTTTCTATGCGGCGGCGCGCTTACGAATTGGCCGAAAGCGGGCGCTACAAGCATTGGCACAAGGTCGCCAATGCTTTGTTGGCGGAAGGATTTGTCGGATCGCTGATCAAGCGGCTCGATGCCGATAGTCTCGCCGTGATGATGATCACGCGGTGTTGTGAGCAAGCGAGAGCATAGGTGCGCTCCGTCTCGGCCCCCTAAAGCGCTGTCACGCGTTTAGTGAGGGTAGAAAGAACAATCCCCCCATGAAACGCAGCACACTTTTCACCGCCGTGGCGGCGCTGGCGCTCGTCAGCCCGCTCGCGATCGCATCCGCGTCGGCACAACAAGACTTATTGCGCAACGACCAGCCGCTTCAAAACGTGCAGTACCAACGTCCGCAGCAAGAGGATCGCGATGATCGCGATACGCGCAACGGACGTGACGATCGCGCCGATCGTGGCGACCGCGACGACCGAGACGGCGCACAACGTGGCGACGCGCGTGATCGCCGCGAAGTCTGGCGTGACGGCAATCGCAACGCCCGTTGGAATCGCAATCGTCACAACGGCTATTACGAAAACACGCGCTGGACCTATGGCGAGCCGGCAGCGGACCGCTACGGACGTCCGGGCTTTGCGCTTGGCTATCAGCCTTGGAGCATCGGCCAACGGATTGGGTCTTATCGTTCCAGCTTTCAGCAAGTCGATTATCGCCGCGAGCAATTGCCCGCGCCAACCCGCGGCCAAAGTTGGGTCCGCGACGATCGCGGCGACTATCTGCTGATCAATCGCCAGGGCCGGGTCATGCGCGTTGTGATTAGTGGCTATGAGCCGCGCGATCGCCGCCAATCATGGCGCGATGCGCGCAGCGATGCGCGTTGGGATGAGAGCCGTCACAACGGCTATTATCGCAACAATCAGTGGACCTATGGGCCGCCTCCGGAAGGCCGCTATGGCCGTGACGACATCGTCTATGGCTATCAGCCGTGGCAACGCGGTCAGCGGCTGGGCTATTACCAAGGCCGCTACCAGCAAGTTGACTACCGCACCAATCGCAGTCTGCGCCAGCCACCGCGCGGCTATCATTGGGTCCGCAATGACAGCGGCGACTTTCTGCTCGCCGCTATCGCGGGCGGCCTGATCGCTCAGGTGATCTTGAACAGCTCGCGCTGATCGCCAACGAATGACGAGAGAATGCCGCCTCGGAGCAAGCGCCCCGAGGCGGTTTTTTTATAGCCGCCAACTCAACGCCAGCGCGCCAAAATCTTGCCGTGTCGGTTGCGTCTCGAACTCTTCGGTGCGCCACACGTAAGTGTAGGCCAAGCGCCAATCGCCCGCGCTGACGGAAAAGCCGGTTTGGAAATCGGCGACGTAGGGGTTGCGATCGACGGAGGGGCCGTCATCTTCCCAGGTGTTGCCATCGAGGAAGAGATTGCGTGCGACGGCGCGGCCTTGCACGCCTGCGAACAAGGACCACGAGAGACGGCCGCCTTCGAAGTGTTCGACGCCGGAGAGCGATGGGCGCACGCGGGGCGGGCCGTAATCATTGTCGATCCGCCAGCCGACGCGGGCGATCACGCCCAAGCGCGCTTCGGTGCGCAGCGTGCCGAGGGTGACGCCGGCATTGGGCGTCAGATCGAACTCGAGATTGCCGAGATCAGTAGAGCCCCGCAGTGCGCGCCAGCGGCGGTCGAACGAGACGGCGAAGGCGATTTCGTCTTCCAGCTGGCTGTCCCAGCCTTGCGGATCGGGGGCGCCGAGGAATTCGTGGATGCCACGCTGCGCCTCTTCGCCCATCGCTGACGGACCAACGATGCCGAGTTCGAGTTCGTAGGTGTCGAGATAAAGCGGCCGGCCCGCATCGTTGCGAGTCTCGGCGCCGACCATGAGCTGCATGTAGAGCCAGCCCGCGTAAGGATGCTGATCGGCAGGGGCGGGCACGGCGGTGATGTCTTCGGGCGTGAAGATCGATTGGCCGATGGCGACGCCCCAGAAGTCGGGATTCTCACCCGAGAGCGCGCGCGTGAAGGCGCCGGCGGGTTGCAGCCAGTCAGGCACGCCTTCCGATGGCGAGACGTAAGCGATCTTGATGCCGGACGTGTAGTTGCGATCCGCGCCGGAAGAGAGGCTGTCATTCTCCACGGCGATGGAGAGCACGCCTTTCTCGTCGGCGGGACGATCAGCGTAAGCGATGCCGGGAAGGGCGGCCATCAACGCCGCGCCCGTCAGCAGACGCTTCAGGCGATGATGTCCGGCGTCAGCCTGTCTTCGATCCATTGGATTTGGTCCTTCAGCACCAATTTGCCGCGCTTCAAGCGCGCGATCTGCAGCATGTCGCCGCTGGTTTTCTCTTGCAGCGCAGCGATGGCCGCGTCGAGCGCGCGATGCTCTTCGCGCAGCTCAGAGAGCCGCGCGCGCAGCGCCCGCTTCTCGGGCGTGTCATTGATGTCGAACTCAGGAGGATCGTCGGCGTCCATGAAGCCCAATTTCCGCCGTTGGAACCCGCATTTGCGCCGGTCTTTTGACGAGCTAAGCCACGCCAGAAAGGCGCTGTAAAGCATCCCGGCCCGCGAAATTTTCGCGCTGGAACAAGGGCAAGCGAAATTAATGCAAACTTAATCACTGTTGCCGGGAGACAACGCGAAAAAACGAGCGCATGCTTCGTACCGCCCTGGCTTAAAGGAGGCGCCTACGATGGCTATCGAGCAGCGTTTACGCGAACTCGACGCCCGGCATCGGGATCTGGACATTATCATCAAGAACGAGGCCCAAAGGCCTTCCGTGGACCCCGCGCGGCTCACGGCAATGAAGCGCCAGAAGCTTAAGCTCAAAGAACAAATCGAAACGATCCGACAGGGTTTGGATCATCATTAGCCGCATAACGCGGCTGCAATTCTCAACGGCGAACAAGCGCGCTTAAGCGCGTGAGTGTGGCGCTCGCGCCAATGCCTGACGCGTGGCCGCGTCGGCGCGAACGCTCTCACTCAATCGTGAAACTGCGGTTCGGTTGCGCAATCAGCAACCGAACGCAGACTTCGCACGTATCACCAGCATGATCCGTCGCACGCTCCTTGCCAGCCTCTTGTTCCTCGCCGCCGCCGCATGCTCGCCACCGGCGCCCGCGACCGCGCAGCCGCAAACGCCGCCGACTGGCGCGGTGGAGGAGGCGATCTTCGCGGGTGGGTGCTTCTGGTGCATGGAGCACGACATGGGCGCGATCCCGGGCGTGATCTCGGTCGAGAGCGGCTATACCGGCGGGCGCAACGAGAACCCGACTTATGAGAACCACCCCGGCCACTACGAGGCTGTGCGCGTGCGTTACGATTCCGGCCGCATCTCATACGAGCAATTGCTCGCGCGCTATTGGCCGTTAGTCGATCCGACCGACGATGGCGGCCAGTTCTGCGATCGCGGCTCAAGCTATCGCACGGCGATTTTTGCAACCGCCGCGCAGCGCCCGATTGCAGAAGCAAGCAAGCGCGAGATCATCGCGTCAGGCCGCGTCAATGGCCGCGTGCTGACGCCGGTGCTCGACGCAGCGACGTTCTGGCCGGCGGAAGAATATCACCGCGACTACGCGCGGCGTAATCCGATGCAATACGCCGCGTACCGCGCCGGCTGCGGCCGCGATCGCGTGCTGCGCCAGGTTTGGCGGCGTTAGAACCGCAGGCTCAATCCCGCCTGCACCATGCGTGGTGCGCCGGGGAGGATGCCGCGGGCGCGGTCGACGATGTAGAGTTCGTCGAACACGTTCTTCATCGTGACGAAGTAGGTCACGTCATCGCCGCCTGGCGTGTAATTCGCCGCGAGATTGACGATGGCTGCGTCTTCAATGAGGCCGCGTTGCCCGTTGGCGGTGGGCGCAACCGTGTTGAGATCGTCGGTGAACATCTCGCCGGTGTATTGCAGCTCGGCTTGCAGGTTCAGCCAGTCGCCCCATTCGTAGCCGACAGCCGCCGAGACGATCCACTCGGGCGCGTAAGGCAGGCGATTGCCGGTGACGGACACGGCGCCAAATCCTGAAACGTTGGAGAAGCGATCGCCGACATACTCCGCTTCGCTAACCCACGTTATGGCGGTGCGCAGATAAAGATCGTCGCGCTGCATGACGCCGGCGTCGCGCAGCGAATAGCGCGCGGTGGCCTCAAGGCCGGCGTGACGCGTTTCACCCGCGCTGGTGAGAGTGGCGCCTGCGCCGCCGGCGACCGAAGCGGGCACGATTTGATTGTCGAACTCCATCACGAAATAGCTGACGTCGATATCGAAGCCCCGCGCCGGCGTGCCGCGCAGGCCGAGTTCCCAATTGGTGCTTTCTTCAGCGTCGAGATCGACTGTGCCGCCTGCATTGGTGACGATGTCTTCGATGCGCGGCGGGGAGAAGCCGCGATGAACGCCGCCGTAAACGACGAGATTATCGTTGATGTCGTACGTAACGCCGAGTCCTGGGATGATCTCGGTGAGATCGGTTGATGCGGTGAGGCCGTTCAGGCGGTTGGTGCGTTCGTACTCGATCGCTTCAACGCGCACGCCGGGGCTGATGGCGAATCGGCCGTAGTCAAATGTCGCCAGCGCAAAGCCGGACCAGGCATCGGCGTAGCGCAGATTGTTTTCCGGCGTGCCGCCATTGGCGGTGACGCCCGGCGTGCGCCCCGTCGGCGTGTCCGCGTTCACCTGCAAGCGGCTTTGGCGTTCGCGGTGATAGCGGAGCCCCGCTTCGAGATCAGTATCGGCGCCGAGCAGAGATCCTTCCCAACGCAGACGGCTCTCGATGCCATATTGGTGATATTCGCGCAGACGGCCTTCCGTGCCGCACGTGGTGTTGAGATTGGCCATGCCGCCGCACGCGAGATCGGATGAATCGCTCGGGCGCTGGCCGGAGTTCGACGACTGGCGCCACCAATCGCGGTTGAAATAAAGCGCGTAGACCGACGTCGTCAGATCGATCGAGGGTGTGATCTGCCAGCCGTGCGTGATCGCGCCGGTGTAACGTTGCGTGTCGAAGCGATCGTTCGGGAACGGATTGCCGAATGGGTTGGCGTTGAATTCCGCTGTGGTGAGGCCCGAGTAAGAAACTTGGCTGTTTTCTTCGTTGACGGAAAAGCGCGCCGTCAGTTCGTGGTTCGGCGCAAGCGAGCGTTCGATGCGCAGGCTGTAATCGTTGAACTCGAGATCGTGGTTCTCGCGTATGCCATCAAAGCCGGTTGAGTTGACATGGCCGAGCACGCGGAAGCCCGCAATTGGGCCGCCGAGCGAGAGCGCGGCCTCGGCGTAGCCAAGGTCGCCGCCGGCGAGAAACAGGCTGCCGCCGAACTCATCCGGCGCGCGCGGCGAGATGTAATTGACGACGCCGCCGACTGTGTGCGGCCCGAAGCGGATTTGGCTCGCGCCGCGCAAGACTTCGATGCGTGCGAAACGGCGCAGCGGCGGGTGCGAATAAGTGGCGTTGTCGCCATAGGGGCCGTAGGTCAGCGGCAGCCCATCTTCGAGCAACAAGACTTCGCTGGAGCGCGTGGGCGAGAGGCCGCGCACACCGATGTTCGGGCGCAGCCCCAAGCCTTCTTCGTCGCGCGGGTAGACGCCCGCCACCTGGCGCAGCGCTTCGTTGACGGTGAGCACGCGCGAGCGTTCGAGGTCCTCAGCCTCGATCGTGTCGCCGGAGCCCGGGATGCGCAGCAAGTTGCCGCGCTGGCCGACGACCACCACTTCCGCGGTCTGCTCGCCGGCTTCGTCGGCACGCGCTTCGCCGCTCCAGGCGCCGAGCGCGATCGCGGCCCCGGCCAGCATCAATGCCTTGGACTTCATTCCCCGCCGACCCACTTCTTGTTGCAACCGCTTCGCAGTTTTAATCGCAAGAAGTTGGCCCTAGAGCAAGGGCCAGTTTGGCGCAGGGGGCTGGGCGATCTCTCGCCTGTTGATTACGCGTCGTCGCCCTGGGCGTCGTAGCTCTCGTCCGGCGCCGTTTCTTGCGCCGCTTTCAGCGTCTTCGCTTCGGTCTTTGAGGTGCGCTTGTCGGCCCGGGCTTTTGCGGCCGCAGCGTCGGCGACGACGGCGTCGAGTTCGATCTGGCTGCAGAGGCCGATGGTGACGGGGTCGACCGGCTTGATCTGGGCGCTATTCCAGTGCGCGCGCGAGCGAACTTGCTCGATCGTCGCCTTCGTCGTGCCGATGAGCTTCACGATTTTGGAATCCGGCACTTCCGGGTGGTTCTTCAGGAACCAGGCGATCGCGTCTGGGCGATCTTGGCGGCGCGCGATCGGGGTGTAGCGGGCGCCCTTCTTCTTCACTTGCGGAAGATCGACGCGCTTTTGCTCGATGACCTTCAGTGTGTAGGTCTCGTCCGCCTCGCCCTTGGCGATCTCTTCGCGCGAGAGGAAGCCGCCGGCGATCGGATCGACGCCGCGAATGCCCTTGGCGACATCTTCATTGGCGATGCCTTGCACTTCGAGCGGGTGCAGGCCGGTGAAATCAGCGACCTGCTTGAAGGTGAGCGAAGTGTTTTCGATCAGCCAGACGGCAGTAGCCTTCGGCATCAGCACGTTCGAGGACATGGAAGGGCTCCAGATACGCAAAAGCGCCCGGCGTCGTCGCCAGGCGCTAGCCATCTGGTGCAACGGGCTGACGCATCCGGGCGCGGACGAGGTCAGTTGCGGCGGGATATAGCGCCGGGGGTGGCGGAAGGGAAGGCGGGATTGGGGTGAGAAACGCCAAAATCCGCAGCGTTGCGCGTCCGCCGAGCCTGGTGGGAGGGCCGCGCCGCTCACCTCGGGAATGAAAAACGGGCCCGGCGTTGCGACCGGGCCCGTTACAGTTCCACTCTTCTCAATGTTTAGAAGCGGAAGCGTACGCCGGCTTCAATGATCGATGCGCGGTTTTCGATGTCGAGGTTCGCGTCGAAGAGCGACACATCGGTCTCGACATCTTCGGTGGCGCGATAGCGATATTGGGCGAACAGCGCCGTGCGCTCCGAGATGTCGAAGGAAGCGCCGCCGATCAGTTGGTAGGCGAAAACGGTGGCGTCATCATCGACGATCGTGACGCCGGACGGCGAGTAGTCGACATTGACGAAACCAACGCCAACGCCGGCGCCGATGTAGGGCGTGACTGGGCCGACCGGCGTGAAATCGTAATAGCCGTTGGCGAACAGGAAGGTCGTGTCGACCGAACCTTGGCCGTCATCGACGAGTTCGCCGACAGTGACGCCGAGATTGGGCGAGCCGGTTATCAGCACGCCTGCGTCTTCCGCATCGATGTTGCCGCCGCCGACTGTGACGCCATTGTGCGTGTCGACATCGTTGTCCTGGTAAGCGAGTTCAAGTTCGCCGCGGAATGGGCCGAAGCGGCGTCCGATAGCTGCGCTCAGCGCATATCCTTCGTCGAACTCAGTGGTCCAGCCGAGGCCGGTGCCCGATGGCAAAACCGTTCCGGCGGGGATCGTCGTGCCTGCGCCGGTCGTGAAATCACTGGTGAGTGCGCCGCTATTGTCTGAATCGTCGAGCCAAGATGCGCCGAGGCTGACCGAGCCGTAATAGTCTTGTGCGACAGCGGGTGACGCGCCTAAGGCGAGCATCAGCGCCGCTGCGCCGAGAGTTGAGCGAAGCATGGTTGTCGTCCCTCATTCTGGCGAGTGCAGAACGCTGCTCGCCTGCTGCGAATGCGGGAATTACGGGTCGAAGTGTTGTACAGATCAGCGCGCGTCGATTTCGCCGCAGCTTATCTAACGCATTACATGATGGAAACAGGACGGGCCCAGCCTCGCGGCCGGGCCCGTTGCAGTGTGTCGCTTCGATTAACGGAAGCTAATCGTCACTGCGGTGCGACGGTTCAGCGGCTCGCGCACGCCGTTCGGCGTTGCGCGTGCGAGTTCCGTTTCGCCGCGTGCTTGCGTGTTGATCGCGCCGGCATTCATGCCGCGTGCGATGAGCGCGTCACGAACGACGCCCGCGCGGCGTTCCGACAAGCCCACATTGTAGGCTGCCGAGCCGGAGGTGTCGGTGTGGCCGACAACCGTCGCACCTTGCACGTTGCATTCACGTGCGCGGGCGATGGCTTGATCGATCACGTCGAGCGCCGCTTGGTTCAGGTTCGAGCGGTCCCATTCGAAGTACACGACGAACTCCGAAGCCGGGCACGCAACCGGCGCCGTTGTGACCGGCGGTTCAGCCGGTTGTTGCGGCGGCAGCGGCGGCGCTACCGGCGCGTCGGCGCCGAGGCGATACCGCAGACCAAGCGTGACCGCTTGCTGATTGTAGTCAGCGTCGAGGCCGTTCTCGAAAGAGAGATCGTCGACGTTGAAGTAGCGATAAGCTAGGTCCACGGTCAGACGATCGCCGATCGGCGCCGCCACGCCGGCGATGGCTTGCCAAGCGAAGTTGCTGTTATCGGCATCGCCAACATCGACGTCGGCATAGCCAACGCCCGCGCCGATATACGGTTGGAAGCGGCCGCCACGGTTGAAGTCGTAGAAGACGTTGAGCATCAAGCTCTTGGCAACAGCTTCGGTCGAGGTGTTTTCGAGGTCGTTTTCACGACGCGCGACTTCCGCTTCGACGCGGAAGCCGTTGTCGTAATTGTAGCCGATCGCGCCGCTGAACAGCGCGTCATCGTCGAAGTTGAAGGCTTGATTGATCGTCAAGGCCTGCGGTCCCGGAGGCGCGATGCGCGCTTCGGAGACGTCCTCGTCCTCAACTTCAAAGCTCGTATCGAGTTCGCCATCGACGCTGTAGCCGACATCAGCGCGGACGTACCAACTGCGTTGCGCGTGTGCGCTTGTTGATACGCCTGCCATCAGGGCCGCAAACGCCAGCACGGCAATGTGCTTGCGCATAGTAATTCCCCATCCCGCGCGATAAGCCGCGCAGCGTTACGGTAAACGGTCGTCCCGCGCCTCGAACCCCGGCTCTTCTGCCGCGAGAACGGGACGTGCCTCGCTCGCGTGCTGCGCGCGTCTTTGCATTCGACTTGGCCCGGAACCGGGAAGTTCCGGTGCTCGTTTGCTCCCAAAGGAGAAAATCATGGCGACGCCACAGCAACCACCCCGCGAACCCGATGCGAAGTCCGGGGTAACGCCGGGTGAGACGCCGAGCACGGACAAGACGCGCACGCCTGATCGGCCGGTCGATGAGGAGGATGTGTTTGGCGGTGCCGAGCGCACGCATAAGGGCGAACCTGTGAGTTCGTCGAACGCGAAGCCTTAAACGAGCGCCTGCGTTGTAGCGGGTAGCGAAAATCTAGAGTTGAATGGGCGTCCGCCATACGGGGGAGGTGCTCATGCGCATACTCGTGCTCGCAGCTTTGGTTTTTTCTGGGCTGGCCATCGCGCCTGCAGCGCGTGCTCAGTTCACGGATAGATCGGCCACAAGCTGCATCGCCAGTGGTGCGGATCGCGCTGATTGCTTTGTGTCCGGCAGCTTAGCTGAGGTCTTTCGGATTTCGCGCGACCGTGCGGCGTGGTCCGGTTTTGCCGGCTTGGGGCGCAGTCCCTCCGCCCTTGGGGCGCCATCGTGCATCTCTCGTGCAGCGGGGCAGTTCGATTGCTTCAGCGTGGCCGGAGATGGCTCCCTCTGGTCGCGCACATCTGGCGCAGGCTGGACGAGCATGGGCGGCAACGGAATGGCGAGCAGCCGTGCAAGTTGCGTCTCGATCGCCGCTGAGCAGATCGACTGCTTCATCCGCGATCGCACGAATATGCTGGCGCGGCGCACTTATCATCGGGGTCGCTGGTTTGAGTGGGAGCGTTTGCCAGGCCTCATCATGACTGACTCTCCGCATTGCCTCCTCGTCGATGATGGCTCGCTGTCCACCGTTACAGTCGGTACGCCGATTTGGTGCTTCGCGCGTGGGCCGCGCAACGAGCTTTGGATGGCCACTGTGCCGCGCTTGCCGAGCCCGACGACGCCGGCGCGTTGGGTGAATTTGGGCGGCGATATCCGGTCGTATCCGAGCTGTGTCGCCGCGGATATCGGCGAGGTCTATTGCTTTGTGCGCGGCCCGGACGATCGGTTCTGGTGGAAGAAGGCTGATCCCTATGGCGGCGAAGCATGGCGTCGCGGGACTGGCGTGCTTACTAGCGACGTCTCGTGCGTGTCCTACACCAACACGCGGATAGATTGTTTTGTGCGCGGTACTGACAATGCGATGTACCGCACCGTCGGTACACGTGGCTCTGCTGTGGGCGGTACGTCGTTTGGCTTCTCAGACTTTACCTCGATGGGCGGCGTGCTGACGAGCGCGCCGACATGCACCGCACATCGGCCGGCTCTGAACATGACGGGAGCTCCGCATGAGCGTATCGATTGCTACACGCGCGGCACGGATGAAGCGCTCTACAACATCACCTGGTTTCCCAGCGGAGACACTGGCTGGCAATCGCGCGGCGGGCGCATCGGGTTCTGGCGTCGAGAAGCGGGTTAGCGCTTAGGCCACCAGCAAAACCTTCCCTGCGTGCTCCCCGCTCTGCATACGCGCGTGCGCGGCTTCCGCGTCGGCGAGGGGAAAGGTGCTGTCGATGACAGGCTTCACTTTGCCCGCTTCGATCCACGGCCAAACGACGCGTTCGACTTCGCGCGCAATGCGGGCTTTCTCTTGGTTCGAGCGCGAGCGCAGCGTGGAGCCGGTGAGGGTGAGCCGCTTCAGCATGAGCCGCATCAGGTTGAGTTCGGCTTGCGGGCCTTTGAGGAAGGCGATCATCACGCAGCGGCCGTGATCCTTGAGTAGGTTGAGGTTCTTCTCGACGTACGGCCCGCCGACCATGTCGAGCACGACATCTGCGCCGCCTTCGTCGCGCAGCACGGTTTCGAAGTCTTCGGTGCGATAGTTGATGCCGCGTGTGGCGCCGAGTTTTTCACAGAGCTTCACTTTCTCCGCGTCACCGGCCGTAGCGAAGACACGCGCACCGTGAGCCTTAGCCATCTGGATCGCGGTGGTCCCAATGCCCGAAGCGCCGCCATGGACGAGGAAGGTTTCGCCGGGCTTCAGCGCGCCGCTCTCGAACACGTTGGCCCAGACGGTGAACACGGTTTCCGGCAATCCCGCTGCCTCGATCAGCGAAACGCCCTTCGGCACAGGCAACACCGAGCCTTCGTGCGCGATGGCGTAGGTGGCGTAGCCGCCGCCGGGCAGCAGCGCGCAGACTTCATCGCCTTCATGCCAGCGTGTGACACCGGAGCCGACGCTCTCGATCACGCCCGACACTTCAAGGCCAAGCGTCTCCGGCGCGCCGGGTGGGGGCGGATAGAAACCGGCGCGTTGGGTGAGGTCGGGCCTGTTAACCCCCGCCGCCGCTACTCGTATTAGAACCTCACCGGGCCCGGGCTCCGGGCGCGCGACGACGGCGAGTGTGAGGGGCTGGTCGGTTCCGTGGATGATCTTGCGCATCAAGTCTCTCCGGCGCCGCCGCTTAAACGCGGCGCTGTTTTGAGATATGCTGCCGGCAGGAGGCTTGGCCCATGCTTGACGACGATCCGTTCGCCCCACCGGTCAAGAAAGCTGTACCGCTTGAGCAGCAGCTTGAGAACGCCTCTGTCGATGAACTCCTTGTGCGCATCGAAAAGCTCAAGACTGAGATCGCACAGTGCGAGCAGGCCATCGCCGCCAAGCGCGCGCAGCGGGCAGCGGCGGACAGCGTGTTCGGGAAACCATCGTAAACGCGACGGGCCCAAGACAGGCAAGGACGGCCCGGGCTTTGCGAACAATTCGAGATCATGACCGACACGAACCAAGTTTCCCCAATGAAGGCGGGTTTTGACCCCAAGCGTGCGATGGAATTCGCGCGTTCGGAGGTGTTCGATCGCACCTTCAAGGAAGGCATGGCGCTGGTTGAGGAAACCGCCGCCTATCTCGATGGCCCAGGCCGGGCTGCGTCCAAGCGTCTCTCACGCGGCGCGGCTCTCGCTTATGCGGGCGAGAGCATGCGCTTAACGACACGGCTGATGCAGGTGGCCTCTTGGTTACTGGTCCAGCGCGCCGTTCGCGACGGCGAGATCCAGCTGACGGAAGCCGCCAGCGAAAAGTATCGCCTAATCTCGCGCGAGCCGCAGCCATCGCCGAACTTCACCGCCGCCGATGAATTGCCGCAAGCTTTGAAGGCGCTGATCATTAAGGGCGGCGCGATCTATGAACGCGTGCGGCGCCTCGATGTCACGATGTATGACGGCGGCGGCGAGACTGATGCCGGGTTGAACCCGGTGAACGATCAGCTGGCGCTCTTGCAGCAGGCGTTCGCGCGTTAAGCGCGTTTGTGCTATACGTCCGGCCATGTCGGATATTGCAGTTGAGAATGCGCAGGAGACGAACGCTTCGCCTCCCTCCAAGCGCTGGCGCAACACTTACTGGCTGGCGAAGCGTCTGAAGTTTGTCACGCCGGACGGGACCATCGAGGATGGTCCCGGTCGCCATGTGTCGCGCCGCGTCTGGCCGTCACGCGAGATCGCTGAGGCGAAGGGTTTATGGAGCGTCGAGAACGCCCTGAACCGCGAGTACATCACTTATCTCGGCCCGGTCGAAGATTGAGCCAAAAAGAAAGGGCGCCGGATTGCTCCGACGCCCTTTGAACTTTGCAGCGATGAGAAGGGCTTAGCCTTCCTTCTTCTTCATGAAGCCGCCGAACTTGTCGTTGAAGCGCGAGACGCGGCCGCCGCGATCGAGCAGCTGCTGGTTGCCGCCGGTCCAGGCCGGGTGCGACTTCGGGTCGATATCGAGCGCCAAAGTCGCGCCTTCTTCGCCGTAGGTCGAGCGGGTCTTAAAGGTCGTGCCGTCGGTCATCTGGACCGTGATCATGTGGTAAGCGGGATGGCCGTCGGACTTCATGACCGGGATTCCTGGAAGGTCTGGGGAAAATCGAAGGCGGGCTGATACAGGAAAGCCGCCAGAACCGCAAGGAGGCCGGATGCCAGCCGGGTATTCAGGGACGCCGTTGGCAAAAAAGCTGGGGTTCAAGCCGGGTGAGCCGCTTTGGGCGTCGGGAATGCCGGCTTCCGTGAAGGCTGTTTTGGATCGTGAGGCGGGGCCGCGTTACCTGGCCCGGCCGACCAAGGCGCTGGCGGCGGCGCACATTTTCCACACCAGGGCGGCAAAGCTCACGGCTGAGCTGGAGGGGCTCCGGGCCAAGCTCGCGCCGGACGGGATGGTTTGGGTCTCGTGGCCGAAGAAGGCAGCGAAAGTCGAAACCGACATCACCGAGGACGTCATCCGCGCCGTGGCGCTGCCGATGGGGTTTGTCGACGTGAAGGTCTGCGCTGTGGATGAGACGTGGTCGGGCCTGAAGTTGGTGATCCGCAAAGCGCTACGCTGAAGCGCGCACGGGCTCGGGCTTCACTTCGGGATGCGGCGTAATGTGCGGCACAAGGCGCATCAGGATCGGGTTGAGCGCAATCGAGATGATCGAACCTGCCAGGATGAGACTGTAAGTCTCCATGCTCATCACGTTGAGCTGCACGCCGAGGCCCGCGAGCACGAACGAAAACTCGCCGATCTGGGCCGTGCCGATGGCGATCAGGAGGCTGGCTTCGTGTGATTGGCCCAGCATGCGCATCGGGATGTAGCCGAGGATGGCCTTGCCCGCGATGATGACAAACACGATGGCCGCAACCGTCAGCGGCGCCTCGATCAGCACCGTCGGATTGAACAACATGCCGACGGCGACGAAGAAGATAACCGCAAACGTGTCGCGCAGAGGCAGCGATTCTTCAGCGACGCGATGGCTAAACTTCGAGCCATTAAGCGCAAGTCCTGCGAGGAACGCCCCGAGCGCGAAGCTGGCGTCGAACCAATAATAAGCCGCCCAAGCGACGCCGAGCGCCAACGCCAAGGTGCCGAGCGAGAGCAGTTCGCGCGACTTCGCATGCGCGATGCGCACGATCAGCCAGGGGAAGAAGCGCGCGCCGATCACGAGCATGAGCGCAATGAACACCGCGATCTTCAGGAACGTGACACCGAGCGCCGAAAGCAGCGCTGTGGGCGAAATCGCGCCACCTGTCGCCATCGCTGCCGTTAACGCCGGCAGCACGACGATCGCCAGAACAATCACCAAGTCCTCAACGAGCAGCCAGGAAATGCCGATGCGGCCTTCCTCAGTCTTCATCAGTCGGCGCTCTTCCAGGATACGCATGAACACGATGGTGCTGGCGATCGAAAGTGCGACGCCAAGGATGACGGCCTCCGCGAGCGGCATGCCGAGCGCCATCCCGGCGCCCGTGCCCATTAAAGTCGCTGCGACCATCTGCAGAACCGAGCCAGGCACAGCGACCCAGCGGACAGACCACATATCCTCGATCGAGATTTTGAGGCCCACGCCGAACATCAAAAGGATGACGCCGATCTCGGAGAGCTGGAGCGCGAAGTCGGTCTCGGCGACAAAGCCGGGCGTGTAGGGGCCGACGGCGATTCCGGCGACGAGGTAGCCAACTATAGGTGAGAGGCGGAGACGCTGCGCGATGAAGCCGAAAACGAAGGCCAAGACGATCGCGGCCACGAGGGTCGAGACCAAGCCGTGATCTGCCATTCTGAACGCTGTCTCCTTTCTGCAACCATTAGTGCAGATGCGCGGCGGCGGCACAAGACGAGCGCGCCACTTTTGGAACAAAGTTTGGCTCGCCGCTGTTTCACGCTCGGCTCCCAGAAGAACCAACGGGGGAACCGAGGCTGATCATGACGTACGAAGCAATTGCTACTATCGAAGCCGCTGGCGACCGATCATTTCGCCGTGACGAACGAATTGTTGTGCTCGCTGGCGGCGCTGCCGTTGGGCTTGCCGCTGGCGTTGTGGCCGCGCTCTCGCTTGGACGCGTCGGCATGTGGCCGCTGGTGGCGGCCGTGCCTCTGCTGGCCGTTGCGCTTTATATGAGCGTCGCCACACTGCGCGATGCGATGCAGCGGCGCGCAACGGGTTGCGCGATTGCCGCGGCGGGTGTGACGATTTCGCTGATCGCTTGGCCGGTCAGCATGGCGTTTGCCGGCTCATTTCCGATTTGGATTGGCCCGGTCGCCGCAATGGGCGCGATGGTTTTGCTCGCCTCGTGCTGGAGCGGCGCTTCGAACGCGATCTATCGATTGAGCGGACAGGCCGCGATCGTGGGCGCGGGCGCGGCTTACATCGGCATCGTGTCGGCGCTTACCTAGAGGCCGACTTCCGCCACCAGTTGAGTTTGACGTTGTGCGAGGGCTTCCGGCGAGAAGCCCTCGACGCTTTTGGCGAACATCTCGCTGAAGTTCAGCTCCGCGCGCAGGTGCAGGAACGCGGCGCCAAGACCAATCGCGGCGCGATCCATAAAGACGAATTCGCGCGGGATGAGCACAGGCCCGAGCGTCTTAAGCCGCTTGCGCACTTCGAAAGCTTCGCGCCGGCCGTATTCGGCGGGCGGCACGTCATCGGCGATGGTGCGGACGCGATCGTCGAGCATCGGGCCATAGATGAAGCGCGCCCACATGGTCAGCGCGTCGATCAGCTCGGCGTTGAGGTTCTTAAAGCCCCAGATTTCGTAGGAGTGCGCGACCTGGGCCATATCATTTGCTTTTAGGCCACGCCACAGGCCGACGACGCCTTCGAGGAACCGCGCCGGGAAGATGCGGACGCAGCCGAAGTCGAGGAGCTGCAGCCGCTCGGCGTTTTCGGTGAGCGCGTAATTGCCGAGGTGCGGATCGCCGTGGATGACGCCGTAATGCGTCATCGGCCCCCACCACGCGTGGAAGAGGAGCTGGGCGATATGGTTGCGGGTTTCTTGGCTTTCATCGAGCCAATGCATCAGGCCTTTGCCGTCGAGCCAGGTCATGGTGAGCAGGCGCTTGGTGGACAGCTCCGGAAGCGGCTCGGGTGTGTTGATGTTGGGCTGGTCGGCGAGCATGAGCGCAAAGAGGCGCATTTGCTTTAGCTCACGCTCGTAATCGAGTTCCTCGCGTAGGCGCTCGCCGACTTCGATCACCGCTTCCGAAGAGTCGATCGAGCCATCCATGTTCTTGAACAGGCCGAGCAGGGTGCGGAGCTGGCCGAGATCGGCTTCCACCGCGCTCGCCATATCTGGATATTGAAGCTTGCAGGCGAGCTTTCGGCCATCTTGCGCAGTGGCGCGATGCACTTGTCCGAGAGAGGCGGCAGCAGCGGCTTCACGCTCAAAGCCCGCAAAGTTGGTTAGCCAATCCTCACCCAGCTCGGCGCGCATGCGGCGCTGTACGAACGGCCAACCCATCGCGGGCGCCTGCGATTGCAATTCGCGGAACTCTTTCGCGTATGCTTCGGGCAGCAGATCAGGGATAGTTGAAAGCAGCTGCGCTACTTTCATCAGCGGGCCTTTTGAACGGCCCAACGCCATGCGCACGGCTTTCGCGAGTTTTGCATCGTCGGCGCCCATGACGCGCGCGCCGACAGCGCCGGAGATATTTGCGCCAACCTGCGCCACACGCCCAATGCGGGCGGTGATGCGGTTGCGTTCTGGATCGGGCGGAACGCTCATGCGGGGAGGGATGTGGTGAACACGGTGTTTATCTAGTGCCTATAAGCGCTTACGAAAATCGCGTTTCACTGTGCCATTTTAACGCGACCTGAACGTCTCGTCCGTATGGTCCCGTCATCGACCAGCGTTTCCGTCAGAGAAATGCGGCGAAACATGGTGGGTTTTACATGGGCAAGACGATCCTGATCGTCGATGACGATCCGGCGCAGCGCCGCCTTTTGCAGGCGGCCGTAGAGCGCAACGGTTTCCTGACACGCGCGGCCGAGAACGGCCAGCAAGCAGTTGCGGCTGTCGATACGCACGCCGACATCGATGCGGTTCTGCTCGACCTCGTCATGCCGGGCATGAGCGGCCAAGAGGCGCTCAAAGAAATTCGCATGCGCCGCGGCGATCTGCCGTGCATCGTGCTGACCGCCTCGGGCGGCATCGACACTGTTGTGCAGGCCATGCAAGCGGGCGCTTGCGACTTCTTCGTGAAGCCAGCTAGCCCCGAACGCATTCTGGTTTCGATCCGCAACGCGCTCGAAATGTCGAACCTGAAAACCGAAGTCGGCCGCATGAAGAAGCGCGCCACCGGTCAGCTCTCGTTCGATGACATGGTTGCGAACGCTGCCGTGATGGGCCCAGTGGTTCGCATGGGCCGCCGCGCGGCTGCGTCCAACATTCCGGTGCTGATCACTGGTGAGAGTGGCGTCGGTAAAGAAGTTCTCGCGCGCTGCATTCAGGGCGCTTCGGAGCGCGCGGGCCGTCCGTTCGTTACGGTGAACTGCGGCGCCATTCCGGAGAACCTGGTTGAGTCGATTCTGTTCGGCCACACCAAAGGCTCGTTCACGGGCGCTACCGACAACCACGCCGGTAAGTTCGTTGAAGCGCACGGCGGCACGCTCTTCCTCGATGAAGTCGGCGAACTGCCGCTCGACATGCAAGTGAAACTGCTGCGCGTGCTGCAAGAAGGCGAAGTCGATCCGGTCGGTTCGAAGCGCCCGGTGAAGGTCGATGTCCGCATCGTCAGCGCGACCAACAAGGATTTGGCCAAGCTCGTCGCCGACGGCCGCTTCCGCGAAGACTTGTACTATCGCTTGAACGTGTTCCCCATCGAAGCGCCGCCGCTCCGCGATCGCCGCGAAGACGTACCGACTTTGGTTTCTCGTTTCATTGCCCGCTTCAACGCTGAAGAGGGCCGCAATGTCCGTGGCGCTTCGGAAGCGACGATGAACATGCTCATGGCCTTCGATTGGCCGGGCAATGTGCGCCAGCTTGAGAACTCGGTTTTCCGCGCGGTCATCCTCTGCGAAGGTGATCTCTTGCAGCCGGAAGACTTCCCGCAGATTTCCGGTCTGAAGCCACTGATGGCCGCGAACGATTCAATGCCGGAAGGCGTGCCGGTCCCGGCGAATGATCATCACGTCAGTGCCTCGCACGCTGTGTTCAGCGCGGCCGTGCAGGCGGCAGCGGATGTTGTGCCGCCGCCAGTGCCGGTGTTCGACGGCGAAGGCCATCTGCGCCAACTCGAACAGATCGAACGCGATCTGATCGAACTCGCGATTGACCATTATGCCGGGCATATGTCTGAAGTGGCGCGTCGTTTGGGAATCGGCCGTTCGACGCTCTACCGCAAGCTCCGCGAATACGGGCTTGAAGAGCGGGCCGCCGCTGAAGGGTAAGATCGCTCATGTTGATGGTGGTCGCGCTTATCGCTTTGGCCGCCATCAACATCGCAGCCTTCGTCGCGTTCGGTATCGACAAGGATCGCGCTGAGCGTGAGCGTCAGCGCCTGCCGGAAAACCATTTGCTGTTGCTTGCTCTGTGCGGCGGCGCGGTCGGCGCCGTCGCAGGCCAGCAATTCTTCCGCCACAAGACGCGCAAGCAACCGTTCCGCACGCTGCTCATCGGCGCGCTACTGGTGAACATCGTCGTGGCGGTGTGGCTGCTCTCGCCGGAAGTGCGGGCGCAAGTGATGGGCTGGATATTCGGCTAGTCGCGGTCTTCACGCGGCGGCGGTCTATTCTTCCAACCCAGCGGCTTCTTCGTCGTCATGCCTTTGCGCTTTTTGCCGCGCGCTTTGGCGGCGATCTCTTTGAGTTTCACAGTCTGCAGGTTTGAGAGCGCTTCGTCTTTGCGGCCTTTGCTGAGGTCGTTGAACGCTGAGCCGTATTTCTCCAGGCGCTTGTCGACCTCGGTGAGAAACTCCGTCTCCCAGCCGGAATACTCGACCGCGCCTTCGCCCGGTTTCACTTCGCCCGTCTCGGGATCGACCGTCTCCGGCGACGCGCCCTTAGCGGCGAGCTTGCGGATGATCCGCAGCGCCTTGCGCGTCTTCTTGCTGTCGACGTCACGGGGCATTTCGGGATTGGGGATTAGGGACTGGGGATTGGCCGCATGCCAGCGACCCTAATCCCTAATCCCCAAAACCCAATCCCCAATCAGATCTCGCCAAGCGCGTGCAGGTACAAGTCGCGCACTTGCTCTTGCTCTTCGCGCTCCTGGCGGTCGAGCTTGCGGATGCGGATGACTTGGCGAAGCACCTTCGGATCGAGGCCGAAGCTCTTCGCTTCCGCGTAAGTCTCTTTCACGTCGTCGGCGATCGACTTCTTTTCTTCTTCAAGCTTCTCAATGCGCGCCACGATCTGGCGCAGCTTCTCTTGCGTCGTCTGCGTCAGCGATTGCACCGCAGTGACCGTATCCGTCCCACCAAAATCCGGCATCGCCCGCCCCATCCTTATCGTTTCGAGAATCGAATCGTTTCGGAGAGGCTAGCGCTCGGCGGGCGCGCTCGTCAGCTCGTTGACACGCCGAATCGCGGCGATCACCAGATCTGTCCTCAGGCGGTGCGGCATGTGCCCGGTGTCGGGCGCGATGACGAGCTCGCCGGCGGGTAAGGTGACAGCCAAGGCGCGGGCGTGGCGCTTGGGGGAGACGATGCGGTCTTTCTCGGCCGTGATGATCACTGTGGGTGTGAGTAAGTCGCCGTAGCGCGGCGATTGCAGTCCGAACTCCGTGTTGGCGGCGCAGACATCGAGCGCCGACGCGCGAAACGCGACGGGTCGAAAGATGAGCGGTACGCCAGCTTGCTCTTGGTAATTTACAGGCACAGGCGCGGGCCAGAAATTGTTCGCGACACTCTTGCCGCTCATGGCGGGGCCGAAAAATGGCACGATCAGATTGCAGAATATGCCGCCGAGGATTGGCGTCGCAGAAAGCCGCGCCCACCACGCTGGTTTGAACTGCGGGAAGGGGTTGGCGGCCGGCGCGACCAGCACGAGTCCGCGCACGAGATGCGGATAATCGAGCGCTACGCGTAGCGCCACGGATGAACCGAGCGAATGCGCGACGATAATCGCAGGACCGCTGCCCGTTTGCTCAAGCACGCCTGCCGCGCACCTGGCTTGATACGCCATTGCATGCCCGTTGCGCTTGATGCGCGTGGAATAGCCCATGCCGGGGCGGTCATACGCAATGACGCGATGGAGCGGCGAAAACTCATCCGCCAGCGGCCCCCAGAGTTCGAGCAAGTTGGAGCTCGCGCCGTGGATCAACAGAATGCGCGGCGCGCCGTCTTGGCCTGCTTCGCGCGCATGGATGCGCGTGCCGTCAGCATCGATGAAGCGGCCGGTTGGTGGGAACGCTGCTTCCGTGCGGCGTGTGTAGTCGCTGGCGTGGCGGGCCAGCGCGATCCCTGCGAGCACAACCGCCAGCGCGGCGGCCGCTAGCCAGAGCATCATGCCTCGCGGCCGTCGACGCGTGGTTCGAGACGCTGCACACCTTGGATGGCGGTCTCGTAGTGGGGATGAATGGTGAGCGCGGCGCGAAAGGCTTCGAGTGCGGCGCTGTTTTGGCCGAGTTCTTCGTAGATTAGGCCAAGCGCTGCGTAGGCCGCGAAATGGCGTGGCTCGCGGCGGAGCGTTTCTTGGATCGCAGCAATGGCGCCGCGATAATCTTCAGCGCGATAGGCGAGGTTGGCGCGGCGGTTCCAGGGCTCGGCGAAGTCGGGCGCAAGATCGCTGGCCTGGTCGAGGTAGGAGCTGGCCAGGTCGCGATCGCCGGCGGCTTCGGCGGCGGTGGCGCGCTCAAGCAGGATGTTCACAGTGGGTGAGCCGCTATCGGCCCAGCGGGTCCAGATGGCCTGTTCCACGGAGGCGGCCAGCGACGCGTCCTCAGCGGCCTCGAGTTGCTGGAAGAGCTCGTCGAGTTCCGCATCGTTGCGGACAGGGGTCGTCGCGCCTTGGCCGCAGGCGGCAAGCGTCACGACGGCAGCGATGGCAATCAGAAAACGGCGCATATCGACCTGAATCGGGGGAGAGGCTTCACCCTACCCGAAATTCACAACGTCTGCGAGAGCGCGGGGCGCCTGGATAACGATCAAGCGGGCCTAAATTCAGCCCTGCTTGGCCTTATACCGGGGATCGACCTTGTTGATGATGTAAACCCGGCCCTTGCGGCGCACGACCCGGCAAGCCCGGTGACGGGCTTTGAGCGACTTGAGCGACGACTTGACTTTCATGGCCGAGATTCCGGGGTCGAAAAGGAAGCGGGGTGGATATAGGGCCGCCCTGAGGAAGTCAACGTGCGCGAAATCAACGTGGCCCGGGACTTGGATGCGTTGCGGCGGCGCCCCGACGCACCCTAGAGGCGTTGGGCAGGCATGAAGAGAGGATTTTGGATGGCGCGGGCTTTGATTCTGGCGGCAACGATCGCTTTGGCCGTGGCCTGTGGCCCGTCCATGGTCGGCGCGCAAACGCCCGAACCACCGACGTTTACCAGCTCCGGCAACGCTGATTTCGACGCTTGGCGCGACGATTTCACCCGCCGTGCGGTGCGCCAGGGGCGCGATCCGGCCGTGCTTGGCCGGCTGTTGAGTGGCCTCACCCCCGATGGGCGAGTGATCGAATTGGATCAGCGCCAGCCTGAGTTTGTCAGCCCGGTTTGGGACTATGTGAACAATCGCGTCACCGATCGGCGTCTGAATGACGGACGCACGTTGCGCAATGCGATCCAGCCCACGCTCGACGCCGTGTCGAACCGCTACGGCGTGCCGAGCGGGATTATTCTCGGCATCTGGGGCCTTGAGAGCAATTACGGCGAGGCGGCGCTCAACTGGGATGCGCAAGCCGCGCTCGCGACGCTCGCTTATGAAGGCCGCCGCCGCGCGCAGTTCGAGACGTATCTCTTGGCGCTGACCGAAATGGTTGAGCGTGGCCTCGCCGATCAGCAGCAGCTGCGCTCGTCATGGGCCGGCGCATTGGGCCAACCGCAATTCATGCCGGACGTTTATCTCACAACGGCGGTGGATTGGGACAATGACGGCCATCGCGACATCTGGACGAACCGCGGCGATGTCGCAGCCTCGATTGCAAACTATCTCGCCGATCGCGGTTGGCGCCGTGGTGAGCCGGTGTTCGATGAGGTGCGTTTGCCGTCGAACTTCGACTACGCGCTCGCTGACGGCACCATGCGCGGCGTGAACGAGTGGGAGCAGCTTGGCGTTCAGCGCATCGGTGGAAACTGGGCGACGTCCGAGCGCGTGCTGCAAGCGCAGCTCTTCCTGCCAGCGGGGGCGCAGGGGCCGGCGCTTTTGCTGCACCACAATTTCGGTGTGATCCGCCGTTACAACAATTCAGATCGCTACGCGCTTGTGGTCGCGCTCTTGGCGCGCTCGTTCGATGGCGGTTCGCAGCGTCTGGAAACGCCGTGGCCGACGCAGATCGGCTCGCTCAATCGCGAGCAGGTGCTTGAGCTGCAAACGCTACTCAATGGCTTGGGCTTTGACTCCGGCACGCCGGACGGTTTGTTCGGATCGGGCACCCGCCGCGCGGTGCGCGGTTTCCAATCCGCGAACAATTTGCCGGCTGATGGTTTCCCGACAGCGGACTTGCTGAACGAAGTGCGCGCGCGTTCGGGCGTTGCCGTCGAACCGGCGCGCACACCGCGCGGTTTGCAACGTAACGGCATTCGCGAACTACAGCGTCTGCTCAACCGCTTGGGTTACAACGCGGGCTCGGCCGACGGCCGCATCGGCGAACGGACACGCGAAGCGATCCGCTCCTTCGAGCGCGCGCGCGGCTTGCCTGTGCGTGGGCGCGCGACGGATGTGGTGCTGGAAGCGGCGCGCGCCGCTGCGGGTTAGCGCTCGAACACAGAGCAGGTGCGCGTGACCAATTCGGCTGAATTGGTCATGATCGTGCCGACCTCGATCACTTCCTCGGCGGTATAACCTTCCGCGATCATGCGGCCGATCTCGGCGCGCATGCCGGCCTGGTCGTTGCCGAACGGCGTGAGGCGGCCGGCGATGTAGAATTGGCGATCAGTCGTACGGCCCGAGAGAACGCCGGATGCGCACGCGCACGCTGGCTCCGGCGTGGAATAGCTCTGCATTTGCGGGCTCGCCATGCAGGCGCGCGTAAAGGTTTGTGACGCCCCATTGCGATCAGACTGCGCAAACGCAGACGCGCCGCCAAATACAAGCAACGTCGCCGCCGCGATTAAAACTGAACGCATGTGTGCTCTCCCAATGGCGGGAGTTGGCGTTGCCCGCGCAATGGAGTCAAGCGGGCGGTGTCGGCTCCGATGGCGGCGCTTCGACGGCAATGCTCTGGCGCAAGCGGCGGCTGCGCAGCGCGAAGGCGAGCATGCCCAGCAGAATGACTACCGTGATGTAGAGCGGCGCGTTCATGCCGAGGTTTTCGTAGACGACGCCGCCAAGCAGTGGTGAGAACACGAAGCCCGCGCCATTAATTGCCACGACGAGGCCAGCCGCGGCGCCTTGTTCGTCCGGGCGCACGGCGATTGAGGATCCGCCAGCAAATCCTGCGCGTGCTAGCCCGGCGCCCAAGCCTTGCACCGCAAGCGCCACCATCAGCGCGCCTAGGCTGGGCGCGGCGATCTGGATCACAACACCCAATGCTAACAATCCTGCGCCCCACGCCATCAGCAAGCGCGGGGACAGCTTCAAACGCGGCAGAATGCCGAGCTGTGTAGCGAGAAACGCCAAAGCGTTGACCATAAAGCCGGCTGCTGCGTATTCGGCCCCTTGCTCACCACTGACGTTCAGCCGGTCCATCGTGAACAGGCCGAACACTTGCACTGTAATGCCGGCGATAAGCGAAAGACCGAAGCCGTAGATTAGAAAGCCCGAAAGGCGCCGATCATTTGCGAGCTTCAGTGACTCGCGCCAATCGTTTGAACGCCGCTGTTCGGCTTTCGGCGGCGTGTTCTCCGGCAGATAACGCCAGATCAGAAATGACGTAAGCGCCGCGAGCACGGCGACCAGCACGATCGGAAAGACAAGACCAAGTCTCGCCGCGAGCGCGGCGCAGATGGCGGGGCCAAACGCTTGGCCGAACGCGAATGCCGCACTCAAGCCGGCGAGTTGTTCGGTGCGCTCCATGCGCGTGGTGCGATCGGCGATGTAGGCTTGCGCTGCTGGCGATGAGGCCGAGCCAAAGGCGCCGAAAATCGAGCGCGCCAACATCAGCAGGGCAAAGAGCCAGATACCAGAGAGGATGCCGTTTAAGCCCAGCATCACAACCGCGCCGAACGACCCCATCGAGACGGCGTAAGCGCCCAGACCGAGCGCGATGATAGGTTTGCGGCCCGCACTATCCGAAGCGCGTCCCCAATGCGGGCTGCAGAACACCCAGAGCAAAGCCGAGAGTGAAAAGATCCAGCCGACGCTTGAGTCAGACAGCCCCAGTTGGCGCACAAGCGGCGGCGCCACAGCGAGCAGCATCGAGTTGCCAGCGCCGATGACCAGCAAGCACACAAACAACAGCATGAACTGCCGATTGCGCCCGATCGGCGAACGCGGTTCGACAGGCGCGTGCTCGGGCAGGGGAGCTTGGGAATCTGGCATGAGCCTTAACGCGCGTTAGTACGCGTAAGCTGCGGGCGCTCCAAGTGGTTGACGATGAGGAAACTTGCGCATTGCAGGGGCAAATCTCCGCTAACCGAAACGGCTCCTTAAGCGCCGTCAGGCATAACGCGCTCTCGGCAGAACGCCTCAGGTAAACGCGCGTTATCCATGTTTCCCATTATCGGCCTCCTTGTTGTGTTCGGCATGGTGTTCGGCGGCTTCGCGCTCGCCGGCGGCCATTTCGAAGTCATCATCGAAGCCGCGCCAATGGAGTTCATGATGATCTTCGGCGCCGCTGTCGGCGCGCTGATCATCTCGAATGACATGCACGGCCTAAAAGGCGTGATTGGCGGCTTCGGCTCTGTGATGAAGGGCCCCAAATGGGGCAAGAAGGATTACGGCGATCTGCTCGCACTGCTCTTCCAGCTGACCAAGCTGATGAAGACGAAGGGCGTCGTGGCGCTCGAAGCGCATATCGAAAAGCCGAACGAAAGCCCGATCTTTCAAAAGTATCCCAAGCTCTGCAAAGACCACTTCGTGGTCGATTTCATCTGCGACACGCTGCGCATGATGACCATGAACCTCGACGATCCGCACCAGGTCGAGGACGCGATGGAAAAGCAGCTGGAAAAGCATCACCACGAAGCGCTGCACCCCGCGCACGCATTGCAAGGCATGGCCGACGGCCTGCCGGCGCTGGGCATCGTGGCGGCCGTGCTTGGCATTGTGAAAACGATGGGCGCGATCAACGAGCCGCCGGAAATTCTCGGCCTCATGATCGGTAAGGCGCTCGTCGGAACTTTCTTGGGCGTGTTCCTCGCCTACGGCATCGTTGGCCCGATGGCGTCACGTTTGAACTCAGTGATCGAGCACGACGCGCAATTCTATAAAATCATCCGTGATGTGCTCGTGGCGCACTTGCACGGCAATGCGGCTCAGGTTTCAGTCGAAATTGGTCGCGGCTCCGTGCCGTCTTCGATGCAGCCGACGTTTGCGCAACTCGAAGAGGCGCTGGCAGTAGCAGTCGAGGCTTGATGCTATGACTCGGCGCTATGCAGTTTTGCATAGTCTAGTCGGCACGGGCTCGCTTGTCATTATGCTTAATCCTTGGCATTGGAGTCGCATCCTGCGTTGGGGGCAGACCCCGGCGCTGAGACGAGGGGTAGAACCTATGACGAAGATCCAAATGGGCGTGGCCGCTGCTGCCGCTGCCGTTCTCGCCTTCGGCGTCGCGGCCTGTGGCCAAACGACGACCGTCGAAGAGCCGGCCGCCACCACTGAAGAAGCTGCTCCGGAAGCTGCTCCGGCTGAAGTTCCGGCCGATCCGGCTGCTGCTCCGGCTGACCCGGCTGCTGCGCCGGCTGAAGGCGCCGCTCCGGCTCCGGCCACCCCGTAATATTTCTTACGGAAGTAGCCAAAAGCTAGCGACGAGCCGCCCGAAAGGGCGGCTCGTTTGCTATTGGGGGTTCGAATGACGCCGCGCCGTTTGCCCCCGCACCCCGCGCTCGATTGGAGCGCTGAAGGGTTGCCTGAAGCCGCTGCCTTCGGGGACGTCTATTTCTCGAAAGCAGGCGGGCTCGCAGAGTCCGAGGCGGTGTTTCTTGCCGGTTGCGGCTTGCCAGATGCCTGGAAACGCAAGGATCGTTTCGCCGTCTGCGAATTGGGATTCGGCACTGGTTTGAACGTCTTGGCCCTTTGGAATGCCTGGAAAAAGACACGATTACCCCATGCGCAATTGCATATCTCAACCATCGAGGCATTCCCTCTAGCAAGGGCGGACGCGGCCCGTGCGTTAGCGCACTTTCCAGAGATTTCGGCGCTTTCAGCCCAGCTCTTGGCGCGCTGGCCGGTGCGGGCCTACGCGCCTCAGCGCCTGTGGTTTCCCGAGGACAGGTTTTCGCTGACTGTGTTTACCGGCGCCGCCGAAGCTGTGCTGCCGGAGCTCGAAGGCGCGTTCGACGCTTGGTTCCTTGATGGCTTCGCGCCGGCGCGAAACGCAGACATGTGGAGCGAGGCGGTCTTTGCCGAGATGGCCAGGCTCAGTGCGCCCGGCGCGCGCGCCGCCACGTTCACGGTGGCTGGGCACGTGCGCCGCGGGCTCGAATCGGCTGGCTTCGCTGTGGAGAAAAGGCCGGGATTTGGGGCCAAACGAGAGCGCTTGGAGGCCGTTTTTCGCGAGGACGCCGCGCAGGCGGGTCAAGAGACGCCGACCTCGGGCCTTTATCCCTACGAGGCATGCAAACCGAAACGCGTCGCCATCATTGGCGCAGGGATTGCGGGCGCAGCCTGCGCTCAGGCGCTGACGCGACGCGGCGTTGAGGCGGTTGCTGTCGAGGCTGCAGTCGATTTGGGCGCAGGCGCGAGCGGCAATCCAGCAGGCTTGGTGATGCCGCGCCTCGATCGCGGCGGCGGGCCGCTCGCGACGATGTTTCTCGCGGCATACCTTGAAGCGATCGCGACGTATGAGGCGCTTGGCGTGTTCGAAGCATGCGGCGTCGAGCAGCGACCGCAGAACGAGCGGGATGCCGCTGCGCTCGCGGACCTGCTTGCTGATCCGCCGCTGCCCGACGAGTGGTTCTCGGCGTTGCGTGGAGGCGCCTTGCACGCGCGTGCGGGGCTGGTGCGCCCACTGCTGGCGATCGAGGCGATGCTTGAGGGCGCGAAAGTCTTGTACGAGACGCCGGTGCACTCGCTTGATGCAGCAGAGGGCGGCGGGTGGTTGGTTCGCGGCGAGGGCAAACGCGCCATATTGCGCGCGGATGCAGTTGTGCTTGCCTGCGGCGCCGCGCTGAAGCAATTCGAGTCCGCTTCTTTTCTGCCGATCACATTATCGCGCGGGCAGATCGAGTGGGGCGCCGGGCGCGCGCCTGAATACGCGGTCACGAGTGGCAGCTACGTCGCGCCCTATGAAAATGGCGTCTTGTTCGGCGCAACGTTCGACAATTTACCTGACGGCGCTGATTTCGGCGAGGCGCCAACCGAAGAAGCGCGCGCCCGCAATTTGGCCGCGCTCGCGCACATCGCGCCGGAGATCGCGGCGAGTATCGACGCCACCACTTTGCGCTCGCGGGTCAGCTATCGCGCGACGACCCCCGATCGCGCGCCGATCGCGGGTTTGCTGCCGGACGCGCCGGCTTGGCTCGCGCACTATGAGGGCCTCGCGCACGGACGCGCGATTAACGCTAACGCGCCGCCGCCAGCGCATGCGGGCATTTACGTTCTCGGCGGTTTCGGTGCGCGTGGCTTAACCTTGGCGCCGCTCTTGGGCGAACGCATCGCTGCGGAAATGTGCGGCGATATCATGCCTCTGCCGAAAAATTCTCTCGACGCAATACATCCGGCCCGTTTCCTGCATCGGGCGCTCAAACGGCGTTAACAACGCATTTGGGTTAAGCACTATGCCTTACGATGGCGCGTCGCGCTCACGCGCGCGGATTAACTTTCTCGGCCTCGAGTTCAGCGGTCTCGATCTCGATCAAGCGGTCGATGCCGTCACCGCACGCGCCAGCATCGATTGCGCGTTTGCGTACGTTGTGACGCCGAACGTCGATCACGTTGTTGGCTTGTCGTCGGAGCCCGCGCGTCGCCCGCTCTACGAAAGCGCGTGGATGACGCTGAACGACAGCAACATCCTGAAGCGTCTTGGCAAGCGCGCTGGTCTCTCGCTGCCGGTGGCGACGGGGGCGGACCTGGCGGAGCGTTTGTTCGATGGCGTTATTGATCGCCGCGAGCCGGTCACCATCATCGGCGGCGATAAGGCCATGATCGAAGAACTAAAGCGCCGCTACGCCCTGACTGACGTGCGCTGGCATCGCGCGCCGATGGGCTTGAAGCAAAAGCCAGAAGCGATCGTGAAAGCGGCCGCGTTTGCCGCAGCGCAGCCTTCGCGCTTTACATTCATTTGCGTCGGCGCACCGCAGCAAGAATTGATCGCGTACGCGATTGCGCAACGCGGCGATGCGATGGGCGTGGGCCTTTGCGTTGGCGCTGCGTTAGAGTTTCTCTCAGGCCGAACCCAACGCGCGCCGGTGTGGATGCGCAAGGCTGGCCTGGAGTGGTTCTATCGTCTTGCCAGCGAGCCGGGCCGTTTGTGGAAGCGCTATTTGGTCACCGGCCCCAAAGTGTTCTCGCTGTTCGCCGCGTGGCGCGCTTCGATGGCGGCTTGAAGTTCTTCCTGAGCTTTTTCGTCCAACGGATAGTCTCGTAGCAACCACGCCGCTGCGAGTGAGAAGAGGGCTGGCCCGCCGATGAACACGGCGCCAAGCGCAAACAACATCGTGGATGAATTGGCGCCGCCGAGCCCCGCATCAAAGCCGATCAATTGCAGCACGACCAAAGCCAGCGGCCCTGACACGATGGCGATTTTCGATGTGGTGAGCATCAGGCCGAAATAGAGTCCGGAACGGCGCGCGCCGGTCTGCAACTCGTCGGCATCGACCACGTCGGCCATCAGTGCGCGCGTGAGCAGAATGCCGCCGCCCTGCGCTAGCCCCGCGATCGCCATGCCTACTGCGACGAGCGCGAAATTGCCTGCGGGCATGAGCACAATCATCGCCGTCGTGATTGCCGTGTACACAAACGCCGCCTGCAAGGCGCGATGCTTACCCCAGCGGCGGCCAACCCAAATCCAGAGCGGCACGCCGAGAAGGCCTGAGACGAAATAGACGAAGAGAAGCGCGTTCGACGTCGTCTGGAACCCGAGCACGAACTGAAAATAGAAAACGAAAAGCGTTCCAGCGATGCCTTGCGCGAAGCCGAACAGCAGATCGACCAGCAAAACGCGGCGCGCGAACGTGTTGCGCCACACGGCGCGAAGCGATTCAACGACACCCAAATGTGCCTGCGGCGGTGTTTGACGCTCCGGCACGACGAAAATGGCGATCGCCGTCGTGATCGGTAAACCGATGAGGATGAACCAGCCCATCGCCGCCACCACATCGGCTTCGGTCGCGCCGGGGCGCGTCTGTACGTAGGCAGCAAGCGCCAGCACGCCGACTTGGCCGATAAGGCTGACCAGTTGCACGATGCCCAGTGTGCGCGTGCGCCCGTGATAGGTCGGGATCAGTTCGCCGGCCCAGCCGAGGTGCGCGATCATCATAGACGCAAAGGAAGAGAAGAGCAGAAGCACGACGATGGTCGCTGCGATCAGGCCGGAGGCGGAGTTCAGCCCCATAAAGGCCCACCACACGAAGAACATCAGCACCGGACAGGAAACGGCGAGCCAGAACCGGCGGCGCCCCCATTTGCTCTCGGTGCGATCCTGCATGCCGCCGATTGCGGGATCGATGAAGACGTCAAGGATGCGCGCAATGACGAAGATAGCAGCGCCTGCTTCAATGCCGAGATCGCGGATGAAATACTGCGGCAGGAACAGGATTGTGGGCAGGCCAAGAGCGAGTAGCGGCGCGGCAGGCGCGGCGAATGCGGCCAAGTCGAGGGCGGAGACTTTGCGCTCCGTCGCATGTGTTTGGGTCACTGTTCCTCCGCGCGTCTCTTGTCCTGCGCGCGCAGGCGAGCCGTTTGGAAGTCAGTGTCTATGAGCGCAGGCAGGCAATCAACCTTCGCGCACCGCTTTTGCGAGCAATGGCGTCAGCGATGCATTTGACGCAAGGATAGACCCGGTCTGCATGAAGTCGCCGCCATCGACTTCGATCACCGTACCGCCGGCTTCGCGCACGATGACGGTGCCTGCGGCGATGTCCCAGACATTGAGGTTGCGTTCCCAATAGCCATCGAAGCGGCCGGCCGCCACGTAAGCGAGATCGAGGGCAGCCGATCCGAAGCGGCGAATGCCTGCGGACTTGGCGATGACGTTGCCGATCTCTTTCAACGCTTTGTCATGTCCGGGCTTGCCGAGGAAGGGCGTGCCGGTGGCGAAGAGCGCGTCGCGCATGTCGGCGCGCGCGGCGACGCGCAGGCGGCGATCATTCAGGTAAGCGCCGGCGCCTTTCTCGGCCCAGAAGAGTTCGTCGCGCACGACATTGTAGATAACGCCAGCGACGAGCACGCCTTCGCGCTCAAGGCCGATCGAGACGGCGAAGTGCGGGATGGCGTGGAGGAAGTTCGTGGTGCCGTCGAGCGGATCGACGAGCCAGCGATTGGTCTTGTCTGTGCCTTCGACAACGCCGCGCTCTTCCATGACGAAGCCATAGCCAGGGCGCGCCTTGGAGAGTTCTTCGAACAGCGTCTTCTCGGCCTTGATGTCGGCCGACGAGACGAAGTCGCTCGGGCCTTTGCGCGAGACTTGGAGGTTCTCGACCTCGCCGAAATCGCGCGCCAGCGCCCGGCCGGCTTTACGCGCAGCGGCGATCATGACGTTCAGGAGCGCGGAGGTCTGGGGCATGGAGGCGGCGTGCTATCAGTGCAGGGGGGAGGCGGCAAGGGCGGGCGCCCTGCCGAGCATGGCGCGGGCTGCATAAACGCCTGTTGCGAAGCTCGCTTGCAGCAAATAGCCGCCGGTCGGCGCTTCCCAGTCGAGCATCTCGCCAGCCGCGAAAGTGCCTGGAATGGCCTCCAACTCCAGGTTCTCGGTGAGGCTCTTCCACTCGATCCCGCCAGCGCTGGATATCGCGCGGTCCAAGCCGCGAGGGCCTTCGAGTCGCACAGGAATTGCCTTTACGCGGGCAGCGAGCGCTGCCGGCTCGCGTGGCGGCGGGCCGCCCTCGTAGACAAGTGCCAGCGCCAAAGGTGTGAGGCCGAGCGCTTTGCGCAGGCGCGTGCTGAGGCTGTCACTGGCCCTGGTGCACTCTAGTTTGGCCGCGATCTCAGTGACGCTCAGCGCCGGGCGCAGATCGACGTGGATCGTGACGGGCGCTTGTTCGCGCAATTCGGCGGAGAGCGCATAGATCGCGCCGCCTTCGATGCCGTACTCAGTGATCATCGCTTCGCCGCGAACGACGCGCTCGCCGTGTTGGATGGCGATGGATTTCAGCGGCTCGCCGGCGAAGCGCCGGATGTATTCGCTCCAAGCGACGTTGAAGCCGACATTCGATGGCCGGAACGGCGCAACGCCCACGCCGCGCGCCACGAGGATATCGCGCCACGATCCGTCGCTGCCGAGACGCGGCCAGCTTGCGCCGCCAAGTGCTAGAAGTGTTTGCGACGCGTAGATGGGTGTGCGGTTGGCGAACTGAAGCGCGCCATCTTCCGTCCAGCCAGTCCAGGCAGCGCGCGTGACGATCTCGACGCCTTGCTTATTCAGCCTTTGAAGCCACGCGCGCAGCAGAGGCGATGCCTTCATCGCTTTCGGAAACACTCGGCCGCTTGAGCCGATGAACGTCTGCGCGCCGAGTGCATTGGCCCAGGCGATGAGATCATCTTGCGTGAAGGCTTCGAGGATCGGCTTCAGCCGCGGTGCGGTTTCTCCGTAGCGCGTGAGAAAGTGCTCGAATGGTTCGGAGTGCGTGAGGTTCAGGCCGCCACGGCCCGCCATCAGAAATTTGCGTGCGACACTCGGCATGCGTTCGCAAACCACGACGCGCCGGCCTGCCGCGCTCAACACGTCCGCTGCAATCAAGCCGGCTGGGCCGGCGCCAATAATGGCGATCGGCGTGGCGTCACTCATGCAAGTGACTGCACGCTTCGATCTTGTTGCCGTCCGGGTCGCGGACAAAAGCGCCGTAATAATCCGGATGGTACTCGCTGCGCAGACCTGGCTTGCCGTCGTCTATGCCGCCTTGTTCGAGTGCGGCGAGATAGAACGCATCAACCGCTTCGCGCGCATCGGCGCGGAAGGCGATGTGGACGCCATTGCCCATGCTCGCGGGCTGCCCGTTGATCGGCAGCTGGATCCAGAAGCTCGGCTTTCCCGGCTTGCCATAGCCAACACCAACCAATTGCCCATTGATCTCAACCGGCATCACCGGCGCCATGCCGAGCGGTGCCAGCACCGCGTCGTAGAACGCCTTTGAACGTTTCACATTGGTTACGCCGATGGAGACGTGATCGAGTGCCATATGCTTGTCCCTTCAACGCCAGCGCGCGAACCAATCCAATGTGCGCGTCATCGCCAAATCGCGCGAGGCGCTGTGGAAATCGCTGCTGGCTTCGCGGCAGAAACCGTGTCCCGCGTCGTAGAGATAGAGAGGCGCGTGCGGCGCCGCTAGACGCACCTTCTCGTAATTCTCCGCCGGGATTGATGCGTCGTGTACGCCGTAATGCAGCATGACGGGGATCGCGGGCTTGTTCTTGTCGAGCAAGTCCGCGATGAGGCGCCCGTAGAAGCAAGACGCGGCCTTCAAACCCGTGCAGTGCGATGCGGCCAACCAAGCCGCTGCGCCTCCGTAGCAAAAGCCCGTCACGTAAACCGGCTGCGGCAGCGCATCGATGCAGGCTTGAATATCCGAGACGACCTGCTGCCAGGGCGAGGCCATCACGCCGCCAATGCCTTTTTTGACGCCGTCCGGATCGTGACCGGCCTGGAAGCCCGGTTCGACGCGATCGAACAGGCTGGGCGCGATGGCGGCGTAACCGGCCGCTGCAAAGCGCGCGCACATATCCTTGATGTGGTCGGTGACACCGAAAATCTCCTGCAGCACCACAACGCTGCCGATCGGTTTCGTTGATGGATCAACGCGGTGCGCGGAAAACCGGGCGCCGTCGTGAGGGGAGATGAGCTCGATCATGCGCACTCCCTGACATGATGTGCGCCGTCCGTCGAGTTTTCGCGTTTGTGTGTAGCGCTAGCGAACGGGCGCGGCCATGCTCATTGCGTGGTGTTCAGACTAGGTTTCATTGCGGTGTTGACGTGGCTCTGCGCCGGCTCGGCGTGGGGACAATGCCGCACGGCGCCGATCGCAGATGTGTTCGCAGATGCACAAGCAGCGGGGCCGACAGATGATGATCGGTCGGGTCGTGTTGTTGCGCCTGTGAGCGTGAATGGCCAAGGGCCGTTCCGCTTTATCGTGGACACGGGCGCTAATCGTTCCGCGATCTCCGATCGCTTGGCAGAGCGATTGGAGCTGGCGCCGAGCGGCGAGGGACTTGTGCATTCCGTTTACGGCGTCGCGCCCGCGCCTTTTGCCGAAGTGGACGCGCTCGCTTACGGCGCGCTTGAATTGCCGGGCGGACGCATGCCGATCTTGTCCGGGCCTGTGCTCGCGGGCGCACAGGGTTTGCTTGGCGTCGATGGCATGGCGGGACGCAGGCTGATGCTCGATTTCCGGCGCGATTGCATCGAGATCATTCCCTCCGCTGGTGCGCCGCGGCTGGGTAGCCGCAACTGGACGACGGCGCGCGGCGAATTGCGCTTTGGGCATCTGGTTGTCGTGCGCGGGCGCGTTGCGGGCATTGATGTAAACGTGCTGATCGATACCGGCTCCGACACATCGCTCGTGAACAACGCGCTTTTTGAAGCAATCGAAGCGCGTCGCGACCGGCGCAACGGCGTTGAGCGTGCGGCGACTGCTAACGAAACCATTACGCTTGAACGCGCGGTCATTCTCGATCAGCTCAGCATCGGCGAATTGGAAGCGCAGAACGTGGTGGCCTTTGTAGGCGATTATCACATCTTCGCGGTGTGGGACCTGCTCGACCAGCCGACTATCCTGCTTGGCATGGACGTGATCTCAGTCGCGGATGCGATGGCGATCGATTACGGGCGCGCCACCGTCCATTTCCGCATCAGCGGCCGCCGGTAAGCGCGAGCTTTCCGCGTTCGGTCCAGAGCACCGATGCGATAATGCCGATCGCCGCTATCGTCAGGCCGATCAGGAATGGCGTCGTCGTGCCGTCGAAGGCGCGTGCGATGAGCGCGCCGAGGATGGCGCCGAACGTCGCCGTAACAGCCCCGAACAGCGCCGATGCTGAGCCCGCGATGTGACCCATGTTCGTCATCGCGAGTGCGCTGAAATTGCTGGTCATCAAGCCGAAGACCAGAAAGCCGAGCGCCATCAGAGCCATGAACTGCCAGAAGCCGTCGCCGAACGCCCAGGCGATGAGCGCGTGGATGACGGCCACGCCGCAGAACCAAAGCATCGCCACATTGGAGATACGCCGCATGCCAAAGCGCATGACGATGCGTGAGTTGGAGAACGTGCCGATCGAGATCGCAATGGCGATCGCCGCGAACGCCAGCGGAAAGGCGGGGCCGAGCTCGAAGACATCGACGAAGATCTGTTCGGAGCATGTGATGTAGCCGAACAGACAAGCAGTTAGGAACGTGCTCGCGGCCATGTAACCGAGCATCAAGCGATCGCGCAGCACCATGGCGTAGCCGCTCACGATTGCCCCAGGCGCGAAGGCGCGTCGGTTCTCCGGCGCAAGTGTTTCAGGCAGGCGCACAAACGCCCAGATCGCAACGATCACGGCATAGATGAACAGCGCCGCGAAGATCCAGCGCCACGGCGCAACAAAGAGCAGAAGTTGGCCTAAGCCCGGCGCGATGATCGGCACGACCATGAAAACCGTCATCGCCATCGACATCACTTGCGCCATGCGCCGGCCTTCGGTGAGGTCGCGGACGACGGCGACTGCGATAACGCGCGTGGCGGCGGCGCCGACGCCCTGTAGTGCGCGCGCGGCAAGCAGCAGCTCGAATGTCGGCGCAAACACGCAAAGCACCGAGCCCAGCATGAAAATCGCCAGCGCCCACAACAGCACGCTGCGTCGGCCGAAGGCATCCGCCAGCGGTCCATACACAAGCTGCGCTACGCCGAAGAGCGCGACGTAGGACGTGATCACCAATTGGCGGTCGTTATCGCTAGTCAGCTGATAGGCGCGGCCGATATCCGGCAGCGCCGGCAGCATGACATCGATCGCAAGCGCGTTCAGCGCCGAAAGCGACGCCACCATCGCAACCAGTTCAAACGTCGAGAGCGCCGCCCGGGGAGGAGCGGACGCGTCAGGCATTGAAGCGGAAATGCATCACATCGCCTTCCTTGACGACGTATTCTTTGCCCTCAAGCCGCATCTTGCCGGCTTCCTTGGCGCCGTTCTCACCTTTGAAGGTGACGTAGTCGTCGTACGAAATCGTCTCAGCGCGAATGAAGCCTTTTTCGAAGTCGCCGTGGATGACGCCCGCGGCTTGTGGCGCGGTCCAACCCTTTTGGATTGTCC
The DNA here is from genome assembly GCA_019753105.1 of Hyphomonadaceae bacterium. Taxonomy (GTDB): domain Bacteria; phylum Pseudomonadota; class Alphaproteobacteria; order Caulobacterales; family Aquidulcibacteraceae; genus Vitreimonas. Next base: position 30,929 of record JAIELJ010000011.1, on the reverse strand, counting down.
AGGCGCGCGCTTCCTTGGGGCCGACGGTGAAATAGGTTTGCAGGCCAAGCAAATCGTAGCCCGCGTGGATGAGCTTGGTGAGGCCAGGCTCTTGCAGGCCGACGGTCTCGAGAAACTCGATCTGCTCTTCATCGGAAAGTGCTGCGATCTCGGCTTCGATCTGCGCGCAGATGATGACGCACGCGGCGTTCTCGATCTTGGCGCGTTCTTGCACGCGCGCAGTGTGTTCATTGCCGCCGGCGGCATCCGCTTCGTTGACGTTGCAGACATAAAGCACAGGCAGCGCGGTCAAGAGTTGAAGCATCTCGAATGCCTTTTGCTCTTCCGGCGCACGCTTGGTGTGGCGCGCGGGCTTGCCATCTTCCAGCAACGCCTTGGCGCGCAGAACAAGGTCAAGCGTGAGCTTGGCTTCCTTATCGCCGCCCTTGGCTTTCTTCTCGAGATTGGTGAGGCGCTTATCGAGGCTTTCGAGATCGGCGAGCATGAGTTCGGTTTCGACCGTTTCCAGATCCGCGATCGGATCGATACGGCCTTCGACGTGCGTGATGTCGTCGTTTTCGAAGCAGCGCAGAACGTAGGCGACGGCATCACACTCGCGGATGTTGGCGAGGAACTGGTTGCCCAAGCCTTCGCCCTTCGAGGCGCCGCGAACAAGTCCGGCGATGTCGACGAAGTTCATGCGTGTTGGGATCAGCTCCTTTGAGCCAGCGATCGCCGCGAGCTTTGCAAGACGCGGCTCAGGCATCGCGACTTCGCCGACATTCGGTTCAATCGTGCAAAACGGATAGTTTGCCGCTTGCGCAGCAGCGGTCTTGGTCAGCGCATTGAAGAGCGTCGACTTGCCCACGTTCGGCAAGCCGACGATGCCGCATTTGAAACCCATAACTTGTCCTTCGTTCGTTAGGTGCGCCCGAGTGCCTTGGCGGCCATGTCGCGCCAGATGCGTGCTTCAGGGCGGAGAGGTGGGGCGATCTTGCTTAGGCGGCGCTCGATTTCGGTGAAGCCGATCTCGGCGTCTTCGCGACGGCCAGTCTTCGCCATGAACGCGACATAGCGCGAGCCGGCTTCCAGGCCAGGCACACGGTCCGCGGCAAAGCGATAGGCCTCGTCGGCTTCCTGATTGCGACCGAGCGCTTCGTATGCGCGCGCGAAAGCGAGAGCTGCGACCGGCGCTTTGCCTTCCGGGCCACCGAGACCGCGCAAGTGCTCGAGGTTCTTCAGTGCTTCTTCGCTACGGTTGAGCTCAAGCAAGACATGCGCGTGGCCGAGCAAAACCGCCGGATCGTCGCCGCCATGTCCGCCTGCGCAGAGCGCCCATTGTGCTTCAGCGTCTTCCCAACGGCCAAGCGCGCTCGCGGCTTGTGCGACTTTCATGCGGTTGGCGATGGACGGCGTATCGTCGAGCGCACGCATGGCGTTGCGATAATCGCGTTCAGGATCGAGCGTTTGAACTGCTGCTTTGCCGACAGCGCGGCCGGTTCGTCCACCCATCATCTCCGGGAGGATGACCGCGAAGAAATAGACGGCCGCGCCCAAGCTGCCGCCAATGATGAGGATCCAAAGCCAAGGCTGCTGCCGACCCGTTCGCACGGCGTGGATGCCGCAAAGGAGCGCGGGCAGGTAGTGCAGAATGACGATCATGACGCGTCGTCCTCCCCAAGCGCTCCCTTGCGCGGATCGGCTTTCGCGGCCGGCGCGAGGCGCATGACTTCGCCTTGATACTTCTCGTCTTCGCCCTTCGCCAGCATGGGCGCGGCGCGCGCACATGCGTCGAGCAAGGCGCGCACCCAATCTTCTTCCGCTTTATAGAAATCGCTCAACACATAGTGATGAACGAGGTCCTTTTGCCCGGGATGCCCAACACCCAGCCGCGCGCGGCGGAAGCCTTCCCCGATCGGTGAGGCGATCATCGAGCGGATGCCGTTATGGCCCGCAGCGCCGCCGCCGGTTTTCATGCGGAAGCGGCCGGGCGCGAGATCAATCTCATCGTAGAACACGACAACGTCGTGCGCAGAGAGCTTGTGAAAGTTGGCCGCCTCGCCCGCGGCGCGGCCGCTTTCGTTCATGTAGGTCTGCGGCTTCAGGATGAGCGTGCGCACGCCATCAATGTGGCCTTCGGCGAGTTCACCCTGAAACTTCTTCTTCCACGGACCGAAACCATGCGCGCGCGCGATCGCGTCAACGGCCATGAAGCCGATATTGTGCCGGTTGTTCGCGTATTTCGCGCCCGGATTGCCGAGGCCGACAAGGAGCAGCATTCCAACCTTCTAAGCTTCCCGTTCGCGGGAAGAGAAGGCGGATTAGCCTTCCTTCTTGTCCGCAGCAGCGCCAGCGGCCGGTGCTGCTTCAGCAGCCGGGGCCGCGGCTTCTTCTTCGACCTTGCGGCCGACGATCGTCGCGATCGTGAAGTCACGGTCACGGATCACCGGACGGGCGCCTTCAGGCAGCGTGATCGAAGAAATGTGGATCGAGTCGCCAATGTCGCGGCCGGTGAGGTCGATCACGATCTCTTCCGGAATCTTGTTGGCTTTGCACTTCAGCTTGATCGTGTGGCGCACGACGTTGAGCGCGCCGCCGCGCTTCAGGCCGGGCGATGCTTCATGATTCTTGAAGTGGACGACGACGTCGATCGCGATCTCGGCGTTTTCTTCAACGCGATAAAGATCGACGTGGATGACTTCGTCGGTCACCGGGTGAAACTGAATGGCGCGCGGAATGACCGGTTGCTTTTCGCCTTGGTGGTTGAGTTCAACCATGTGCGAGAGGAACTTGCCTGAGCGGATCGCCATGCTGACGTCCTTGGCGTTGATCTCGATCGGGATCGCGCCGCGCGCGCCACCATAGAGAACGCCCGGGATCAGGCCCGAATTACGGGTCGCGCGCGCGCCGCCCGTGCCAGTGCGCTCGCGCTTTTCAACGTTCAGAACAATGCCGGCCATAGGACCCGGGCCCCTTTAAATTCCGTCAGACGGGAAAATTGAAGCGGGGTGTCTACAGGAAGGCCCGCCCGGGGGCAAGGCGGGCGCGGGCCTCAAAGCGCAGGGCCGCCAGCCGGGTCCGGATCGGTCGGCGGCGCCTCTGGCGGGGCGGCCTGATCCCTGCCTTCGGCCTCGGCGATGGCCTGCTCAAAGGCGGCCAAGAGGTCGGGCACGCAGCAGGCGTTGAGGAAGTGGTCTCCGCCCGGGACGGTAATCAGCGTGCGGCCGTACTCGGCGGCGATCCGCTGGTCTGCCTCCAAGGGGACGAACGTGTCGTTATCGCCATGAATAAAGACGACCGGCTGCTGGAGGCCTCGGAACGCTGTCCAGACCGCCGGGAGCTGCGGCGCTTGCGACGATACCTCCGCAATGGAGTTTCGCAGATCCCGCGGCAGCACCCCCTGGACGACCCGGCCGACGCCGAACATGCGCTGGGCGGTGGGCCCGCGGTCACCGAAATAGGCTGACACCAGAACAACCGCGTCGACCTGATCGGCGTAGCGGCTGGCCATCAGCGTGGCGACGGGCGCGCCAAAGCTCTGGCCAACCAGCAGAACCCGTTGCCCCGGGCGCGCCTGAAGCATGGGAGAGAGCGCTTCGGCCTGCTTGGCGATGTCGCGGACGGCGTCCTCGGGTTCGGAGGTCCGGAAGCCGGGGCGGTCGGCAATGATCATCTCCCGGCTGGCCGGGAGCCCGGCAAGGGTCGGCGCCCAATACTCGCTCCAGGATGGCGTGCCGGTGATGATGACGATTTTCCAATCCGCTTCGGGCCGCGCCGGCGTTTGCAGCGCCGAAATGCGCCAGCGCTCGGCGACGCCAGCGGTGAAATCGATGCGCTCCATCGTCCCCGGCGGGTAACTCGAAGATGTGGGGAAGCGGTCGTTTTCGTCTTCGGTCGTGCCGATGGCGCAGGCCGAGAGGGCAAGGGCGGCGAACGGGGCGGCGAAAGATCGCAAGGTAAGGCGCATGCGCCAGAGGTAGGCGACGGCGCTCCCGCCGTCACCCTGTTCGCGGCAAGCAATTGATTTTGTGCGGCGAGCGCGGGAGGAATCCTCCTTGGGGGGACGGCATTAGCGGGGCCAGAGCTTTCACAGCGTGCGCTCGAACTGTTCGAGGAGGCTCTGGCGGAGCCCGAGGAAACGCGCGCCGATTGGCTGACACGTGCGACCGCCAACGATCCCGCGCTGCGCGCCAAGGTCGAAAGCCTGATCGCTGCCGATCAGCGCGGCGACAGCTTGATGCCCACGGGCGGCGCACTCGCGGCTGCGCCAATCGCGCCGCCCGAGCGTGTGGGCCACTACAGAATTGTGCGCAGTCTGGGCAGCGGCGGCATGGGCGAGACCTTTCTCGCAGCGCGCGACGACGGGCTCTTCGACCACGAAGTGGCGATCAAGTTCATGCGCCCGAGCCGTATGGCAGCGACCGCGCGCGCTTTGTTCGATCGCGAACGGCGCGCGCTGGCGAAGCTCAGCCACCGTCACATCGCGCAATTGTTCGATGGCGGCGTGGCCGACAACGGCGCGCCTTATCTTGTGATGGAATATGTGCGCGGCGCGCCAATCGACGAGTTCGCCCAGGGTTCTGACGTGCGCACCATCGCGCGGCTCATAGCCGATGTATGTGACGCCGTTCAGTACGCGCACCAAAACCTGATCGTTCACGCTGATCTCAAACCCTCGAACGTGTTGGTGAACGAAGCGGGCGATGTGAAGGTGATCGATTTCGGCGTCGCCCGTCTGCTCGGCGAAGGCGAAAGCGAGACGGCGCATCCGTTCACCGTCGATTACGCAAGCCCAGAGCGTCAATGCGGCGCAGCGCCGACGCCGGCGGACGATGTCTATGCGCTTGGCGCGCTGCTGCGCGCTTTGGCGGGAGATGCGCTCACCGGAGATATCGTCGCCATCGTTGATCGCGCGACCGCAGTAGAGCCCGAGACACGCTACGCCGCGGTGGCGGCGTTGCGGCAGGATATCATCGCTTGGCTGGAGACGCGACCGATCGCGGCGCGGTCGCGTGAGCGCGGGTATGTGCTGCGAAAGTTTGTCGAGCGGCGCAAATGGGCAGCAAGCGCGGCTGTCGCCGCACTATTCGCCATTCTCGGCGCGCTCGCCGTGACGACGTATCTCTACGTAGAGACCGATCGCGCGCGCGTTTTGGCTGAGCAGCGTTTTGCTGATGTGCGCGGTCTTTCGCGTTACCTCCTGTTCGATGTGTATGAGCGCCTCGAGCGTTCGCCGCGTTCGTTGCAGATGCGCCGGGATGTGGCGCGTGAGGCGCAAATCTATCTTGAAGAGCTGTCACGCGCGCCAAATGCGCCGCTCGATGTGCGCATCGAGACGATTGAAGGTTTGTTGCGCGTGGCAGAGCTTCAGGGCGGGGCGACGCGCTCTAATCTGGGAGAGTTCGAACAAGCGAAGGCGAGCCTTCTGCGCGCCTCAGAACTCGCTGCCGCGCTGCCGGCGCGCGCGGACGTGACGACGCTTCGGGTGCGCATCGCGATAGCGCAGGCCGGCATCGCGATGGATGTCGATCAAGATCTAGCGCGCGCCGCGGCGTTGCTTGCGCAGGCGCGGGCGCTTTCTGTTGAGGCGCAGCCAGAGAGTGATCTTCTCGCCGCGCTGGCCGTGGAGGATGCGGCGCTCGCCAATTGGCAGGGCCGATATCCAGACGCGATCGTCGCGGCGCAAAGCGCGGTGGAGGCAGGTGAAGGCGCTACGCGTGCGCGCCAGGTGTTGGCCTTGCGCGCGCGTGATGCGTTGGCCGAGGCCTATTATTATCAGAATGATCTGGCGCGCGCTGAGACCGAGTATCGGATCGCCGCGCGTGATGCAGCGGCGTTAGCCGCTGCCGATGCGGGCGACATGAGCGCGTTGCGCTACGCCGTCCGCGCCCGTTGGGCGCTGGCGACGACGTTGCTGCAGCGCGGGCGTGCGCGTGAGGCCCTGGCTGAACTCAACGTCGCCGCTGAACCTATCCCGAGGCTCTTGGCGTTCGAGCCCGCCGACGAAGCGTCGAGACGTCTTGATCGCATCGTGCTTACGGCGCGGGCGCAGGCGCTGGCGATGTCCGGCAATCTGGAGGAGGGCGTACGACTGTTGCGGACACAGATCGCAAGCCGCGAAGCGTTGCATCGCGGCTCGCCGCAAGTCGCCGACTATGCACGCGCTTACGCGATCAGCCTCGCCATGCTGGCCGATCTCTACGCGGACAATCGCCGGAGCCACGAAGCGTGTCCGCTATACGCCCAATCACGCGCGCTTTTCGAAAACCTCGCGTCGCGCGGCGTTCTTTCGGAGCAAGACCGCGCAAGCGCTTTGCGCATGGTGCTGGAGCGGCAGGCGCAGACCTGCGGCTAGCTTATTCGAACAGGCTGGAAACGCTCTGTTCGTTGGCGATGCGCCAGATCGCGTCACCCATCAGTTCGGCGATCGAGACGACGCGCACTTTCTTGCAGGGCGCCTTGTGGTGATTGGGGTCGATCGAGTTGGTGACGACCATTTCCTTCAGCTTGCTTTTCTCGATGCGCGCCGCTGCGCCATCGGAAAGCACGCCGTGGGTGATGTAGGCTGAAACGGATGTCGCGCCTTCTGCAACCAAGGCGTCGGCGGCGTTGCAGAGCGTGCCGCCGCTATCGACAATGTCGTCGATCATGATGCAATCGCGTCCGGCGACATCGCCGATAATGTGCATGACCTCGCTGACGCCGGCCTTCTCGCGGCGCTTATCGACGATGGCAAGATCGGCGCCGAGGCGGTTCGCCAGAGCGCGTGCGCGGACAACACCGCCGACGTCCGGCGAGACGATCATCAGCTTCGTCGCGTCTTTGTAGTGAGCGCGGATGTCGCGCTCCAACACGGGCGTCGAAAAAAGGTTGTCGGTTGGGATGTCGAAGAAGCCCTGGATCTGGCCAGCGTGCAGTTCGAGCGTGAGCACGCGATCGGCGCCGGCAGTTGTTATGAGGTTCGCCACGAGCTTCGCCGAGATCGGCGTGCGGCCGCCAACTTTGCGATCCTGACGACCGTAGCCGTAATAGGGGATGACTGCCGTGATGCGGCGCGCGGAAGCGCGGCGGAGAGCATCGATTCCGATCAGCAATTCCATCAAATGGTCGTTGGCGGGATAGGACGTTGACTGGATGAAGAACACGTCCTCACCGCGGACGTTCTCCTGTATCTCGACGAAAATCTCGTTGTCCTTGAAGCGCTGAAACTCCGCCTTCGCGAGCGGTGTGTTCAAATGGTCAGCGATTTCTTTCGAAAGCGCTTGGTTCGAATTGGCGGACAACAATTTCATGGAAGGCGGGCCCCGTCGCGATCCTCTTAACGCGCTCCGTGTCTAGGAGCGACTCGGCGCGCGCGGAAGGCTCTGCTGCACTTTTATGACGGCTGAGATCGCGGCTGTGTCTGGTTTGTCGCGGTTGCGACACGGTCTAATCGGTGAATTCCGCGCCGGCATAGAGCGCGGCAGGGGCGCCGGTCGCTTGCGCCCACATCTGGTCGCCATAGCTGAAGTGCCACCATTCGGTCGGATTGGAGGCGAAACCGGCCTCGCGCATAAGCCAGTAAAGTAACCGCCGATTGGCGCGCGCTTCCTCGTTGGAGAAGCTGAACGCGGCGTCCGTGGCGGCGTCTTCGAAATGGGCGGTGTGGGCGAGCGTGGATGCGTCATCGAAGAGCGAGCCCATCCAGAGATGCTCGGCCCCGCGCCAGCGTATGGTCAGATCAATCGCACCGCCGGTCGAGTGCGGCGAGGGCGCGTCAGCGCCGTCGCTAGGTGCGGCCCAATAGGTTTCGACTTCCGTCAGCAATGCTTCGCCACTCAGGCTCGGATCTCGGCGCTTCAATTCGGCCGGCAGCCATTTGTCGTGAAAGTAAATCTGCACCGCTTGCGGGCGCCACGCATCGAAGATGAAGAGTTCGAGATTGGCTTCCGCGAGCTGTGCGTTCACGTCGCGCAGGCGTCGCGCCGCACCTTCGCGCATGACGATCGCGTCAATGCTGCCAGGGATGCGATGATAATAGGGCGGGTTACGTTCGCTCGCGTAAAAATTCTCGCCGGCGAGTCCGTAGTCGCTCGCGCGTACAAGCGCCTCTGCGTTGGCGATACCGCCGAACGCGATCGGTACGTCCCGATAGCCGCTCTTGGGCCGTGGCGATGGGATGGGCTTGTCGCGAAGAGCTTGGAGAGCACCGAAGACAGTCATGCTCGCGCTCTACAACGCAATGGCGGCGCAATTCCGGCCATAACCATCTTCGCTTCGATGGACGCTGCGGCGATGACTGAACAGCAACACTTCTTCGGCATACGTGTCGAGCGGTGCGATTTCGATGTTGCTTACACCCGCATGCGCGAGCCGCGATGCGCAAAAGCCGGGCAGGTCGAAATGAAACTTGCCAGATGCGCCGTTGGCGAAGAAGCGGTCGTAATCGGCGCTTTCGCTGACGAACCGTTCATGGAATTCCGGGCCGACTTCGTAAGAGCGCTGATGGATGCACGGGCCGATGGCGGCGCGAATGTCAGTGGCGCCATGCTCGCGCATGAGCGCTACGGTGCTCTCCAGCACGCCGCCGATAGCGCCTTTCCAACCTGCATGCGCCGCGCCGATGACGCCCGCGTCGCGGTCGATGAGTAGAACTGGCGCGCAGTCCGCAATGAGAATGGAGATGGCGAGGCCGGGTGTTTTCGTCACTAGCGCATCGGCCTGCGGGCGCTCGCCGCTCCAAGGTGCGTCCACGAACACCGCGGTTGGCGAGTGGACTTGGTGGACGCCGATCAAGTGCGTCGGCGCAACTTTCATCGCCGTAGCAATCCGCGCCCGGTTCTCGAGAACGGCGTCCGCGTCGTCGTTCGAGCCCGTGCCTGCATTGAGCGTGGCGTAGATGCCGGTCGAGACCCCGCCTTGGCGGCCGAAGAAGCCGTGACGCGCGCCGCCCAGATTGGACGCGACAAACGCTGGGGCGGGCGGCTCACTCAAAGCCAGCCGGCGCCGGAAGACCGGGGCTCGAAATGCAGATCACTTTGAAAAGGGCGCCCATCTCGCTCGCATCGCTCAAGCGTTTCACTTCGCGCGCAAGGCGTTCAGCGTGTTCCGGGTTGGCGTTGGCGAGTGCCTCGGCGCGCATCTCAAGGCCGAGTGTCCGCAGAAAATCGCCTTGTGTCATCGGTCCGTGCACCTGAAGGCCCGCTGCGTCCGCCAGCTGCGCGACGCGTGCGAAATCGACGTGCGCGGTGAGATCAGCCTCGCCGGGAGACTCGATCGCATCGACTTTGGTGTGGTTCTGCAATGCCTGCAGCGTGTCGGCGCCCTCGGGGCGAATGTAGCCGTAATCTATGAAAAGCGCCCGCCCGGGCGATTCATGCAGGCGGCGTTCGATCTCGTACATGAAACTCTCAAGCGCTGGCGCGATCTCGCGGACAACGCCGATTTCGTCGTCGCTTTCGGGCGCGGGGAGTGCAGCGCTTAGGCCAAACATCAGCTGATCAGCTTCGTCGATGCCGACGAGTTTTTCGTGCCAGCCGTCTTCGCCGCGGAAGAACTGCCGGATCGGAAAGCAATCCAGAAACTCGTTGGCGACGATGAGCGAAGGGCCTGGCGGCGCGTCTTCCAACCGCATGCCCCATTCAGCATCCGCAACGCGCTCTGCTTGTTCTTCGCGTAGCGGGGCGCTGGTTTCGATGAAGATCACGCTCGCGGCGTCGCGGAAGCCTTCGATCCGTTGCGTTGCGCGCAGCATGTCTTGCATCAGCACGCCGCGTCCGGGGCCGAGTTCAATCAGATTGAACGCAGGCTGGCCCAGCACATCCCACTCATGCGCGCACCAAAGTCCGATGAGTTCGCCGAACATCTGGCTGGCTTCGGGCGCGGTGAGGAAGTCCGCGCTCGCTCCGCCGATGCTTGGGCGCGTGGCGTAGTATCCCTCCTGCGGATCGTAGAGACACGCGCCCATATATTCGGCCACCGTCATCGGGCCGTTCTCTTTGATGTGCTCGATCAAGCGCGCTTTGAGGCTCACGCCACAGCCAGCTTCGGTTGCTTCAGCGCGCGGTTGATGAGCCAGGCGCCGGCGATGATCATCGGAATCGAGAGCAGCATGCCCATCGTGACGACGCCGCGCAGCGCTTCCGGCATGTGCAGATCAGGCTCGCGCACGGTTTCGAGGATCGCGCGGAAGAGGCCGTAGAACACCAAGAAAAGCCCGGTGTTGAGGCCAGGCCGGCGCAAGCTGTCAAAGCGTAGCGTCGCCACTGTGATAATCACGAACAGCACGAGGCCCTCGAGCGCGGCCTCATAGAGTTGGCTCGGATGACGCGGGCTTAAGCCTGCCGCGCAAATGCCGCCGCCTTGCATGAGCAAGCGCTCGTTGCAAAACACCACGCCGAACGGACCATCGGTGACGCGCCCCCAGAGTTCGCCATTGATGAAGTTGGCGATTCGCCCAAAGAAAAGCCCGATCGGCGCAGCCGCTGCCGCGAGATCGCCGAGGCGCAGAAGATCGACTTTATCGGTCTTGGCTTTCGTGCGCGCGTCTTCGGCGTCTTTCTTCTTCATCCAGCCAAGGCCGCTGACGCGCATGTATTCATTGCGCTGCGCCGCTGGCGGTTCGGCGACGACATGTTTCTTAGCGAGTGCTGCGAATTGTTCTTCGTTGACGTGCGTCTGACGGCTGAACCACCAGGCCGCTACCGCAACGCCGATCAAGCCGCCGTGGAAGCTCATGCCGCCCTGCCATATCTGCAGGATCTCAAGCGGCGCGTTCCAGATCATATCCGGTTTATAGAAGAGCACGTAGCCGAGGCGGCCGCCGAGGATGACGCCAAGCGTCGCCCAGAATAGAAAGTCGTCGACTTGCGGGGCCGACATCGAAGGCTTGCCCGGCGCCCAGAGCTGATCGCGGCGCACAAGCCACACCATAAAGCGCCAGCCGAGGACTAGGCCGGCAATATAGGCGAGCGCATACCAGCGCAGATAGAACGGCCCGATGCCGGCGATGGCGGGAATGGTCAGCGCCGCCGGGTCGATATTGGGGAATTGGATGGCTTCTAGGATCACGCCGGCCTGCCTAAGTAGCTGATAAGCCGCATTGCGCGGCGTCCGGGCGCTTCATAAACACCGGATGAGGAACGATCTACATGCAAACGCAAAGCTCCGTCTTCGACGATCTGGCGAAACTCATGACTGGCGCGATGGGCATGGCCCAGGGCGCGAACGCCGAGGCCAAGAGCTTCATGCGCGCCCAAGCGGATCGCTTCGTGGCCGAAATGGACCTCGTGGGCCGGGATGAATTTGAGGCCATGAAGCAGGTCGCCACCGACGCCCGCGCCGAGGCGGAGGCCCTGAAAGAGCGGGTCGCGGCCCTGGAAGCGTTGCTCAAAGATCGGGCCTGAGGGCCCAACCCCCGTGACAGCCGCGTGAAGTTACCGGCCGTGAGGCCATGTTCGTGCGCGCGTTAAGATTCAGGCAAGGAGCCGGGCGCTCTTCTAGTCGCCGGGGCTTGATTCGAGCGCTCTACTTAGAAGCGCCCAAGGCGAAGAGATCGAATGGCTGGGCTTCGGCCTGCTTTGAGCTGAAGGGGATGCTCATGGATCTCTATCTCGACGATGAAGTCGAAACTGTCGCTGACCCGCTCGACACTGTGGAGTCCGTGATCGAGTCCGACGATCGCTTCAAGTGTGAGCGCGCCGAGGACGGCGACCTGCACTTCAGCTTCAAATGCTCGACCGGCGAGACGGTAGGCTATTTCAGTTACCGCGAAGAACTCCCCGCACTTCTCTTCACGCTGGGCTTCGACATCCAGGCGCCGGTCTCGCGCCGCGAGCAGGCGGTGAAGCTTGCCAGCCTGATCAACGAAAATCTCTGGCTCGGCCATTTCGATGTCTGGTCCGACGACGGCACCATCATTTTCCGCCACGCCATGCCGATGATTGGCCGCGACGACATTTCAGTCGGCGAAGTGCAGGCGATGTTGGCGGCGGGCATGGATGCAGCTGAGCGCTTCCAGCCAGCCTTCCACTTCCTTATTCTCGGCGGCATGGACGCCGAAAGCGCCTCACAAGTGGCGATGTTTGAAACCTGCGGAGAAGCGTGAGCGGCCTTGATGCACCCTCGATAGCTCTGGTCGGCGCGGGCGCACTTGGCGGTGCGCTTGTGCGCGGCTGGATTGGGGCAGTGCGTAAAGGCGGCGGACTGACGCTGACCGTCGTCGAACCAAACTTCGATCCCGTGCTGGCGCAAGAGTTGGAAAGCGCCGGCGCCATTCTCAACCCGCCCGATCCCGGCCCCGTGGATGTGCTTGTGCTTGCGGTGAAGCCGCAGGCGTTTTTGCAGGCGGCGGAAACGGCGCGCGGCTTTGTCGGCCCCGATACGCGCGTGCTTTCGGTGATGGCCGGCATTCCAATGGAAGCGCTCTCAAACGCGCTTGGCGCCCAGCGTGTAATTCGCAGCATGCCGAACACGCCGGCGCGGATCGGAAGAGGCGTGACGGCCTATGTCGCATCGCCGGCATGCACAGCCGAAGACCGCGCGCTCATCGAGCAATTGCTGGAGCCATTGGGAACAGTAGAGGCGCTCAGCGCTGAGCGGCTGATGGACGTGGTCACCGCCGTTTCCGGCTCTGGCCCTGCCTATGTTTTTCTGCTGGCCGAAGTGCTGGCCGCGGCGGCGGAGCAGGAAGGCTTGGATAAAGAGACAGCCATGCGTCTCGCAAGCCAGACTGTGGCGGGGGCGGGTGCGCTGATGCTCGAGACCGGCGAAACACCCGGCGCGCTGCGCAAGCAGGTGACCTCGCCAGGCGGAACCACCGAGGCCGCGCTGGACGTATTGACCAGCGCCGATGGGCTTGCGCCCTTGCTCCGGCGGGCGGTTTCCGCCGCCGCGCAGCGCTCGCGCGATCTCGGCAAGCGTTGAGCGCTTGACGCCCCCGCTGGCCGGGGCTTGATCTCTTTTCATGAGCACGACTTTGGACTCCGCGGTTCGCCGCGATTTGGCGCGCGCCGCACTCACCCTGGCGTCATCGATGCCTTGGCGCGAAGTGACGCTGCTGAAGCTCGCCGATACGGCGGCGCGGCCGATCTCAGATTTCTATGGCGCCTCGCTCGGCGAGGCGGTCGATTGCGTCGAGGAGGCATTCGACCGCGCCATCGGCGACAATCTTGAAGCGCTCGATCCGGCGCAAAGCGTTCGAGACCGGCTGTTCGAGCTGATCATGCGCCGCTTCGAAGCGATGGAGCCGCACCGGGCGGCCGTCGTGGCGATGGAAGTCGGCGCCGACCGCGATCCGACCTTGATGGCCGCGGCGCACCAGCGCCATGTTCGCTGCGCCCGCTGGGTGCTGGCGCTCTCTGGCCTGGAAGCGGATGGCATGACCGGCCAGGCGCGCGCTCAGGGCTTGGGCGTCATTATCGGGCAAGCGCGGATGGCTTGGCGTGGTGACGACGCTGGCGACTTTAACAAGACGATGGCGTCGCTCGATAAGAACCTGCGCCGCGCCGAAGAAATGTTCGGCCGCTGGGCTGGTTTCGAAGCGAGGCCGAAATCCGACGAGGCGAGCAGCGTATCGTGACCAAACTGCATGCCGTGCGTGGTGAGGGCGCAACGGAGACGGCGCCGATTGCCGCAGATCGGCTCGTTGAGGGCGCGCCGGTGGCGACGACGCGGCTTGATTATGAGCGCGATTGCAAGAGCTATGCGGGCGAGTGGTCGGCGGACATCGGTGCCTGGCGTGTCGAATATGAAGAGTATGAGTTTTGCCATGTGCTCGAAGGCATGTGCGAGCTTGTTCCCGATCACGGCGACGCGCAGCGTTACAAAGCTGGCGACAGTTTTGTGATTGAGCCCGGTTTCAAAGGCATTTGGCGCGTTCTCGCGCCCATGAAGAAGCGCTTCTTCATCCGCTACGATTGAACTGCAATTCGTCTGCAGTGCGTGCTTGCTGTTAACCGCTTGGTGAGCGCTTGTTTACGTTTAGAGCGCAAATATGAACGCGCTTTAGCTAAGAAGGCGCGCATCATGTTCGGATTTGCTTTGACCGAGATGAAGCAACACGTGAACGATCGCTGGGACCTCATGTATCGGTTCTTCGCAGGCGGCGCGTTTGTCGTTCTGGCGATGGCGTCGATCCAGTACGACGAGCATGTCGCACCGAATGTCGAGCGCGTCTCGAATGCTTGGTCGGTGACGGCGACCGATGTCGGTCGCCGCCTCTCCAGCTTCACGCTCTAGCCTTCGCGCTTCATCCGCTCCTGACGCTTGGCTTCGGCCGGCGAGGGATCGACCAATCCGTAATCGCCCGATTGCACCGGCCCGGCGCGTTCATAGGTCGCCGAAATTGAGCCCGAGCTGCCGACGTTGTGCTTCACCAGCTTAAACGTGTTGGGCTGTGCGCCGGCCTGGATGAGCCGTTTGCCGTTGCCGAGCACCACCGGAAAAGTGAACGTTCGGATCTCATCGACGAGGTCTGCGGCGAAGAGCGTCTGGATCAGATCGCTGCTGCCTTGGGTGACAAGGTTCGGCCCGTCGCTTTGCTTCAGCTTCGCCACATCCTTGGCGGCGTCGCGCAGCACGACGGAGTCCCTCCAGCTTGTGTCGACGTCGCCCGATCGGGTGCAAACGTACTTGGTGATCTGGTTGAACTGTTTGGCGATTAGGCCGTCGTCGGCGTCGCCCTCGGGATAGAACGGCCAGTGAGCGGCGAAAATCTCGTAGGTTTTGCGCCCAAGCAGTAGATCGTAGGGTTCGCCGAACAGCGCGCCGATCTCGGCGCCGACGCTTTCATCCATGAGCGGCACGATCCAGCCGCCGAACCGGAAGCCTTTGGTCGGGTCTTCGCTCGGGCCGCCGGGGGCCTGGATGACGCCGTCGAGCGATTGAAAGGCGGCGACGATGACTTTCCGCATGGTGTTCTCCTTAGCTGATCCAAGGACGAGCCACGCCGTCCGCTCCCGACAATCCTTGTTCGTTTTCTTAACCGATGCACGCCAAGCCTCGCCACCATGGCGCAGCATTACGACCTGATCGTCATTGGTTCAGGCCCCGCCGGCCGGCGTGCGGCGGTGCAAGCGGCGAAGTTGCGCCGCAGCGTGCTCGTGATCGAGCGCGGGCGGCGCGTTGGCGGCGTTTGTGTGCACACCGGAACGATCCCATCCAAGACTCTGCGCGAGACCGTGCTCAATCTTTCCGGTTGGCGCGAACGCGGCTTCTACGGACGCGCGCACCGCAACAAGGAAAACATCACCGCGGAAGACTTGCGCCGCCGTTTGCACATCACGCTCGATCACGAGGTCGAGGTGCTGGAGCATCAGTTCGCGCGCAACAACGTGACGTGCGCCGCCGGTGCGGCGCGTTTCTTGGGCGCGAACGCGATCGAAGTCACGAGCGAGACGGGCGAGGTGCGGCACTATCACGGCGACCGCATCATCCTCGCGGTCGGCACGCATCCGCACCGTCCGGCGCACATTCCGTTCGACGGCGAGAGCATCGTCGACGCCGACGAGATATTGGATCTGAAGCGGCTGCCGCGCTCGCTTGTCGTGATCGGCGCGAGCGTTATCGGCATTGAGTACGCCACGATTTTCTCGGCTTTGGACGTGAAGGTCACGGTGATCGAGCCGGGCGATAGCTTGCTGGGCTTTGTCGATCGCGAATTGGTGGACGAGTTCGTTCACGATCTACGCGATCGCGGCGTCAGCCTTCGCTTTAGAAGCAAGGCCGTGAGCGTAGAGAAGCTCGCGGCGGATCGTTGTTTGGTGCAGCTGGAAGATCAGCGTCAGGTTGTCGCCGAAATGGTGCTGTTCGCGGCGGGCCGCGGCGGCGCGACGGCGTCGCTCAATCTCGCTGCGGCGGGACTCGCTGCTGATGAGCGCGGGCGCATCAATGTCGATAAGGGCAGCTTCCGCACCAGCGTGCCGAACATTTACGCGGTCGGCGATGTGATCGGCTTTCCGAGTTTGGCTTCAACCTCGATGGAGCAAGGGCGCATCGCAGCGTGCCACGCTTTCGGTGAGACCGCGCACGCGCCGCCCGAGTTTTTTCCGTACGGCATCTATTCCGTGCCGGAAATCTCCACGATCGGGATGACGGAAGAGCAGGTCCGCGAGAAGCGCATTCCATACGAGACGGGCATTGCGCGTTTCCGCGAAACCTCGCGCGGTCACATTATGGGGCTGAACTCAGGCTTCATGAAAATGATCTTTGCGCTCGATACGCGCCGCCTGCTGGGCGTCCACATCGTTGGCGAGGGCGCAACGGAGCTGATCCACATTGGCCAAGCCGTGCTCAATCTCGGCGGCGGGTTGGACTATTTCGTCGAGAACACGTTCAACTATCCAACGCTCGCCGAAGCTTACAAGATTGCGGCGCTCGACGCGTTCAATCGCATGCCCGCCCGCGAGCGTCCTGCCGTCCACGACTTGCAGGATATTGCCGAACTCGCCGCCAAAAAGATTGCGCGCGTTTAGGCCGGCTTCCGGCGCGGTCGCCGCGCTTGACTAGGCGTTAGCGGCAAGGACTCGACGAGCACTTCGAGCTTCGGCGGCCGCACCGGCTTCAGCACCGCTTTCGCAGCCTTCTCGATCGCTTGTTCCCAGCGATCCGAATGGCGCACGGGAATGCCAAATTTCTTGCCCATCGCCAGGAAGACCAACTCCGGAACGTTGATCGCGCACGCGCGCTCCAGGCCTTGGAAGCCAGGCGCCGAGTTGGCTTCGCAGATACGGTAGCCGTCCTTGTCGAACAGGATGTCGATACCGGCGATTTCAAGATTGAGTTCGCGCGCGACATTGATGGCGAGATCGGCCATCGGCTTCGTCAGTTTGAATGGTTTGGCGCTGCCGCCGAGCGAGATGTTCGACTTGAACCCGCCATCCGTGGCTTGGCGCTCCATCGCAGCGACGGCGCGCCCGTCGATCACCAGTACGCGCACGTCGCGGCCGTGGCTGGCTTTGATGTATTGCTGGAAGAGGAAGTCCGAGCCAGATGTTGTGCCATCGAGCAGGTTGGCGAGATCGTCGAACTGGTTGCGGTTCTCCGCGAGCACGACGCCTGCGCCGCGCGTACCGCGCAGCTTCTTCACGACGACAGGAAAGCCAAGTTCGCGCTCAACCAGATCGACGTCGATCGGAAATTTGCCGAGAATGGTTTTCGGCACTGGCAGTTTCGCGCCAGCGAGAACCTGAAGCGTATGGAGCTTGTCGGCGACGGACTCGATCGCCGCTGGGCTGTTGGCGATCGCAACGCCCTGGCGCTCGAAGTGACGCAGAACCGCGAGCGTGAAATATGTCGTCTCACTGCCGCAGCGGGGAATGATCAGGTCAGGCTTCTTGAGCTCTTTGCCCTGATAAATCGCAGACCAGCCGTGAGCGGAATCAACGACAAGATCGAACTCGCTCGGCTTGAGCACATGCAACTCTATATCGAGCGCCTTGGCGGCTTCGGCGAAGCGTATAACTTCGTGCGCCTCGGGCACGCCTTCGGCGACATCACGATTGAAGAACAGCCAGCAACGCATGTCAGGCTCCCACCGGGCATTCGGACGGTAACGCAGGCGTGATCAATGTGGTTCCTCACCGCGTTCAAAGTGAGGCGGGCCGGGCTCTGCGTGATTACGGCGAGGGATAGGTAGCCACACGCTTTAAGCCCGGCCCGCGCGCGCGTTCTCGCGCGCAACCGGTCAACGGCTCGGTCGTGACACATCCATCACAGTCACGCGTTCAACGACACGTTCATGCGGAAAGCAATCGAGGACGCCGTAATGCTGCGTCGCGCGATTGTCCCAGAAGGCGATGGCGTTTTCGCTCCAGCGGAAGCGCACCTGGTACTCGGGCGCCTTCACACGATCGAGGAGATAAGCGAGCAGATCTTTCGCCTCGGCGTCCGGCAAACCAAGAATGCGCGACGTGAAGACGTGATTGACGAAGAGATGCTTTTCACCGGTCTCAGGGTGGCGGCGCACCACTGGGTGGACCATCAGCGGAAAATCGGCGCGCAACTGTGCGGCCTTTTCCGGCGAAACGCGCCAGCCATAGGACTGGATGATGTCGTGCTCTGCGTCGAGCGGATCGATCTTGGCTTTCACGTCCGGCGGTAGATCGGAATAGATCGCCGCAGTATCGGCGAAAATAGTGTCGCCGCCGAAGGGCGGCATGGTCCGCATGCGCAAAATCCCACCCATTGAAGGGATTTCGCGGAAGGTGACATCGGTGTGCCATTTGTTGGCTGGCCTTGCGATCGGCAGAACTTCCTTCGTCACCTTCATGCCGTCGGCGGCTTCGATGAAGAGGATTTCCGGGAAGCCAGGCACGTGCTTGGTGACCGGATGGCCTTCGAGTTGGCCAAAATAGCGTCCGAAGCGAACGTGATCTTCGTAGCTCACGTCCTGATCGCGGAAGAACAAGACCTTATACTTCAGCAGAGCCGCCCGGATTGCAGCGACCGTCGCGTCATCCAGCGGCTGGCGTAGATCAACGCCGGAAACCTCTGCGCCCAGCAACGGCCCGTTGGGCGCGATGCTGAGTAGCGCATCCCCATCAGTGAGAGTCTGTGCAACCGCTCCGTCCATTGCCGTCCCTCTCGTTGGCTCTTCAAAATCATGTAGGATGATTTCCACAGCGCCAAGCCTTGAGGCTAACCGCATACGGATAGCTTCGGCGGCGATGCGGGCGCCTGGAGCGAAGCAAGACAGATGCGTGACGAAAGATTGCCGATCATCAATGTCGCGCCGCTCCTCGGCGATGACGAGCGTGCACCTGATGAAGTCGCGGCCGAGATCGGCGCTGCGTGCAGGGAACTCGGTTTCTTCTATGTGACTGGACACGCCATTGGCGCCGACACGCTGCGCGATCTTGATGCCGCGAGCCGTCGCTTCTTTGCGTTGCCGGAAGATGAGAAGATGCGCATTGCGATGGAGAAGGGCGGACGCGCGTGGCGCGGCTTCTTTCCCGTTGGTGGCGAACTCACGTCGGGCAAGCCGGATCTGAAGCAGGGACTCTACTTCGGCGAAGAACTCAGCGACGATGACGCGCGCGTGCGCGCAGGTTGGCCGCTGCATGGGCGCAATCTCTTTCCTGATGCTACGCCGGAGCTGAGGCCGCTCGTGTTGCGCTTCATGGATGAAGCGACGCGCAGCGCGCACGCGATCATGGAAGGCGTGGCGCTGAGCTTAGGGCTCGATGCGCAATACTTCCGCCGTACCTACACCGCGAACCCAACTTTGCTCTTCCGCATCTTCGAATATCCCGCAGCGCCGGTGCGCGATGAGAGTTGGGGCGTTGGCGAGCATACCGACTACGGCTTGCTCACCTTGCTCGCACAAGATGAGAACGGCGGCTTGGCCGTACGCACGCCGCGCGGCTGGATCGACGCGCCGCCGATTCCGGGCGCTCTCGTCTGCAACATCGGCGACATGCTCGATCGGCTGACAGGCGGTTTCTACAAATCGACGCCGCATCGCGTGAAGAATGTCAGCGGCAAGAGCCGGCTCTCGTTTCCGTTCTTTTTCGATCCAGCGTTCGACGCTGAGATTGTGCCGCTGCCGAACGTCAGCGCCAGCGACGACAGCGCCCAGCGATGGGATCGCGCCAACGTGCACGCATGGAGTGGCACGTACGGCGACTACCTCATCGGCAAAGTCTCGAAGGTGTTTCCTGAACTCGCGCGCGACGTGGGTTAGGCCCGCGCCGGCATCATCTCGACCAGAGCGCCGCCGACAGACATGGCGATCTGTGGGAAGACGGGCGCGAGCGAGGCGTCGATGCCCATGTAGAGCGGGTTGAGCGGCGAGAGCTGGCCGATGCGCAATTGCACATTGGTGTTCAGCGTCGACGCCGCGCGCTGCACCAGCGCCGGTATGAAGGAGAGGTGCGCGCCGCCACCGGCGAGCACGACATCGATCAGCCGCTCATTGCGGGCTTCGGCGCGGACGACCACCGCCTGCAAGCTCTTGGCGATGCCGCCTGCGAGCGCGCCGAGATAGGCGCGGAAGCGCTCATCTTCCATCATGTCGCTGGCGCGCACGGAAATCGTGCGCCAGCCGGTTTTGAGCTGGCATTTGCCTTCGCGCAGCAGGTCGCGCTTCAGCTCACGGCCGACAAGGCGTGCGATGCGCGCGGTGCGGACTTCTTCGTCCTTGCCTTTTTCGAGGCCCGACTTGCGCAGCAGAAGGTCGATCAGGATGCGATCGATCTCGTCGCCGGCGAGCGCGCTGCATTGGCGCGCGTCGTTGATTTCCGAGAGCGTGGGCGGATCGATGCGATCGTCGAACTCGAACGCGGCGATGTCGGTCGTGCCGGCGCCCATGTCGAAGACCATGACGAAATTCGTCGGCTCGTTCGAGAACGCCAGTGCGCAGGCAGCCGCTGCGTGCGGTTCGAACACGCCGGTCTCCAGCATGCCGTCGCCGGGATTGGCGCGCGCTTTATCCAGCGCATCGCGGCATTGTGCGATCGAGATGCCAGCAGGTCCAAGCAGCAGCGTGCCAAGCTTTTGTGAGATCGCCGCACCTTCATTGAAGATGCCTTCGAAGATGCGCTCAACGCCGCTGCCTGGCCGCCAGACTGGGCTCGTGTAGCGGCGGCGCGCATAGATCGCAGCGTTCGGAATATTCGGCGCCAGATCGATCGCCTCGCGGATCAGCTGATCGAGGTAAGCGAGATAAAGCGCCAGCGCATCGCGCTGCGAGAATGTGCCCGTCGGATCGACGGAAGGGCGCAGCTTCGATTGCAGCGCCTCTTCGAGATTGCGCGCGCCGAGAACCGTCTTGAACGAGAGCAGCGGATCGCGCGCATCTTCAACGCCGCGGCGTGCATGTTCGAACGCTGTCGGCCCGAAGAACAATCGGCCTTGATCGACATAGAGCACTGACGGCGTGAGCAACGGATGCTCCGCACCGGAGATTGCGCCAATCGGCAACGGCTTTACGCCGACTTCGAGTGGCAGCATCGGGTCGAGGCAGATCGACGCCTTCGACAATGCCGTACCGAAGTCGATACAAATCCGTGCGCGAGGTGAGATGTCGCCGCTGTCCGCCATGCAGGTCCGCCCGTTCGTGCCGGACCATATTCCAGTTTTGTCACTTTGGAAGCGGCTTGACTTATGCCGGACGGGGTAAGCGCAGCGACGCACGGAGGCCGCCAAGCGGACTCTGGCTCAGAGCGATATCGCCGCCGTGACTGCGCGCCACGTCACGCGCAATCGCAAGGCCGAGGCCCACGCCTTTTTGGTTTCGCGACCGAGTCGCATCGAGGCGGGAGAAGGGCCGGAAGGCGTCTTCGTACAATTCCTCTGGGATTCCAGGGCCATTGTCATCGACCGCAATGACAACCGCGCTCTCTTCGCCCCGTACCGTGACGCGCACCTTATCCCCATGCGCGGCGGCGTTATCGATGAGGTTAGCTAGACATCTTTTGATGGCGCGCGGACGCGCTGGCGTCGTCGCATCGCCCGATTGGTCGAGCGCTATGTCAGCGCCTGAGCGGGCGACGTTTTCCACAACTTCCGATGCAATCGAGGCGATATCTACGGTCTGCGGCGCTTCCTCGCCCAAACCTTTCGCAAATGTCAGATATTCATCGAGCGTCTCTTCCATGTCGGCCAGGTCGCGCTTGGCGTCCTCGATTTCGCTGGATGGCGTCATCAGCGCCAGTTGCAGCTTCAAGCGGGTGAGCGGCGTGCGCAGATCGTGGCTGACGCCCGCCAGCAATTGCGCGCGCTGATCAATGAGACGCTTCACGCGGTCGCGCATGTCGAAGAAGGCGCGCGTGGCGCCGCGTACTTCGCGCGCGCCGCGGATGCGGAACTGGCCGCCACTGTCGTCGCCGCGCCCGAACTGCTCCATCGCGTCGGCAAGTTTCTCGATCGGGCGCACTTGGCTGCGGATGAAGAGGATGGAGACCAGGCAGAAGAACACTGTCGCTGTCAGAATCCACATGACGAAGAGCGGGCCGGAGCGCGCTTGCGCACGGTCACGTTCAGCGCGGATGGCAAATACCCCGCCTTCCGTCGGTACGCGCATATAGACGAACTCGCCGGGGCAACTCGGATCGTACCAGATCTCGCGGCGGAATTCGGATCTCAGCGGCTCGGTGATGTATTGGTCGATGATATCAGTGCTGGAGCGGTCGCAGGTTTGGCGCTCGAGCGGCGCGTTCGGTTCAAAGGCTACTTCAAGCCTGAGCGGCGTGCGGGCGATGTGCTGCACGAACGCCAGCGTGTCCGGCGTCGGCTCGGACTCATACATCTGCACCAGCAAGGTGATGTCGGCCGCCACCGCTTGGCTCAGGCGCTTTGATGTGAAGCGCCAGTGGTCATCGAGGAAGACGAGCGTGATGATGAGCTGCAGCAGGGCTGCCGGCACAATGACGATGAGGGCCGTGCGCCAATAAAGGCCACGCGGAAGGTAATCGCGGAGCCGGAAGCGGAAGGGAAAGAAGCGCTTCTTCATGCCGTCGCTGCTGTGCGCCCACTCCAGAGCGCGCGCAATAATGCGGCTGCGCCGAATTTCTGCGACGTCATCACCCAGCCCGCCGCCGCGACCAGATAGATTGCAAGCAGGAACGTGCAGATGCGCGTCGTCCAGTCCGCCAGATCGGCCATGTTGCCGACGAGCGCCACAACGCAGATTGTAAGCAGTGCGCGGCCGAACCATTTGCCGGCGCCTTCGCTGGCTGCGCTGATTGCCGTCAGCGTTGCGGCAAAGCCCAGGCCCAAGAGCATCATGTCGTGAGACATAAGGCGCGGAATGGTCAGCACGCCGATGCTGACGCCAAGTGCTGCGCGTTCGTCCGCGGGCATGTTCAGCCCTTCGGCGATTATGATCGCTGCAAGCACAGCGACACCGGCAAACGCCAGATAGCCAAGCGTTGCCGCAGCACTTTCACCCGAGACGCCAACCATGTTGAGCCAGCCGAGATAAGAATCGCCCGGCTTGCCGACATAGACCCAGTAAGCCAGCAGCTCGCGCCATTGCTCGACCATCTCGCCGCCAGTGAGTGCGAAATACGCAGTAGGCGCAGCGCCAAGCGCGATCGCCGCAAGCCCGTAGCCGAGGCGTCGCCAGAGCGGCAGCTGCGCGACCAGGAAGATCGCAGCGAAAGTCAGGAACACAGGCTTGAAGATCGCCGCGAAGGCGATTGCAAGGACAAGCAGCGACGGGCGCTTGTTCAGCGCGATGGCGATGACGCCGATCAGCGCGTGCACGATGATCGCGATGTTGCCCCACACAACCGTGCTGCCGGTCATAAAGCCCGCAAACCAAGCGCGGCGCGTACGCGGCGTTGGCGCCGAGCGGCCCACGATCAGCCAGAGAATGGCGGCGATTGCGGCGAAATAGACGCCCGCATAGGCGAGCACCAAGTTTTGCTGGCCCAGAATGTCGAGCGGCCAAGCGAACGCCTGCGCGACCCAAGGGTGATAAACGAAGGGCATCGCATCGATGCCCTCGCAGGAGAGTTCGCGATCATAGATCGGCGCGCCTTGCTGCCATTTCTCCGCGCCGCAGGCCATCGCATTGTAATCGCGAAACCAGCGCGACGGTTCGGCCAGACGGTTCACGACGCCTGAAATGACGGGCAGGAAGAAGAGCAGGCTGATGGCGAACGGCTGCCACCGCGCTGGTTTGCGCTCACCTGTCATGTCGAACGTCCTTCCCCCGCTTCGCGGGCGATCTTTAGCCGCTAATCCGCCGCCAAGCGATAGCCGACGCCGCGCACGGTCTGCAGATAGATCGGCGCGCGCGCATCGACTTCAACTTTGCGCCGCAGACGCGTGACTTGCACGTCGACGGAGCGCTCCAAGCCGGCGCTCGTGCGTTTGGCGAGTTCTTCGCGGCTCACAACTTCGCCCGGGCGCGCTGCGAGTATGCGCAGCAAGGCCACTTCTGCCTCCGTCAATCGCACAAGGGCGCCCTCGCGCGAGAGTTCGCCGCGCGCCCCATTGAAGGCGAAGGGGCCGAACGTCACGGTCTCGGGCGTCTCGCCGCGTGTTGCGATGGTGCGGCGGAGAATAGCGTTGATGCGAAGCGCAAGCTCTGCGGGTTCGAAGGGTTTAGGCACGTAGTCATCGGCGCCGATGGTCAGGCCGCGGATGCGATCTTCGGGCATGCCGCGCGCGGTCAGCAGCACGATCGGCACTTTCGATGTGCGCCGTACGCTTTCCGCCAAGGAGAAGCCGTCTTCGACAGGCATCATGACGTCCAGGATCAGGAGGTCGAAATCCATCGACTCGAGCAATTTGCGCGCGCCTGCCGCGTCCGGCGCCGCTGAGACGCGGGCGCCCGATTGCGTGAGAAAGCGCTTGAGCAGGTCGCGGATGCGATCGTCGTCATCCACCAACAGCAGGTGCGGCTGGCGATCCAGGGCGTCGAATGCGGGGCTGAGGCTCATAGGGCAGTGCCGAGGCAAGAAATTGATGAAATGCCCAAGCGAGAGGCAAGATATTCCGCGCTTTTACTGGCTTCATTGACAACCATGTCGCCGACCCGAAGATATGCACAAAACCAGTCCCGAACCATGCCCCCTACGGGTTGGGCTCGGCAAGATAGAACTAGCAGGAGGAGCCGCGGATGGCCGCAAAGTCTTTCGACGATCGCGACGGCTGGGTGTGGATGGACGGGGCGTTCGTGCCCCACCGCGACGCCAAGGTGCACGTGCTGACCCACGCCATGCACTACGCCTCCTGCGTTTTCGAAGGCGAGCGCGCCTATGGCGGCGTCATCTTCAAAAGCCGCGAGCACAGCGAGCGGTTGCACACTTCGGCGAACATACTCGGCTTCAAGCTGCCGTTCAGCGCCGAAGAAATCGACCGCGCCAAGGCAGAGCTGGTCAAGAAGCAGGGCTTCGAGAATTGCTACATCCGCGCGCTTGCTTGGCGCGGTTCCGAGCAGATGGGCGTCGCCGCCAAGCGCGATGACGTTCACGTGGCTGTCGCTGCCTGGGAGTGGGGCGATTACTTCGCCGACAAGATGAAGGGCGTGCGCCTGATGATCGCGCCATGGCGCCGGCCCGCGCCCGACACAGCGCCTGCGAACTCGAAGGCGGCGGGCCTCTACATGATCTGCACGCTCTCGCGCCACGCCGCTAACGATGCCGGCTTCGACGATGCGATGATGTTCGATTGGCGCGGCCAGATCGCCGAAGGCACGGGCGCCAACATCTTCTTCGTGCGCGACGGCGTGCTGCACACGCCGACGCCGGATTGCTTTTTGAACGGCCTGACGCGCCAGACGATCATCAAGCTGGCCGAGAAGCGCGGCATCGAAGTGCGCGAGCGGGCGATGTGGCCGAACGAGTTGGCCTCGTTCAGCGAATGTTTTCTCACCGGGTCGGCGGCTGAGATTACGCCGGTGCGCGAGATCGCTGGTCAGATGTTCAAGCCATCGACGATGACTGAGCAACTTATGGCCGACTTCTCGGCGCTGACCCGCCGCGCCAACGCCTGAGTTTGCCGCGCGCGCTGGGTTCGTCCATATACGTAACCGATGCAACTCGCCCGTTTTCCGCGGCGGCGCTACACGCCGCATTTCACACCGCTCGAACCGCTGCCGCGTCTTTCCGAGGCGCTTGGCGGTCCGGAGATATGGATCAAGCGCGATGATCTGCTTGGTCTCGCCGCTGGCGGCAACAAAACGCGCAAGCTCGAATTTCTTGTCGCTGACGCGTTGGCGCAGGGCGCTGATACGCTGATCACGGTCG
This sequence comes from Hyphomonadaceae bacterium, assembly GCA_019753105.1. Lineage (GTDB taxonomy): Bacteria > Pseudomonadota > Alphaproteobacteria > Caulobacterales > Aquidulcibacteraceae > Vitreimonas. The sequence continues at coordinate 5,274 of JAIELJ010000011.1, read as the reverse complement.
GCGCGCCGCAATCGAACCATTGCCGGCTGACACTCGCGGCCGCTGCTAAAGAGGGGCTGAAGTGCCGGCTCGTGCTCGAGCAGCGTATCCCCGGCAGCTACAACGCCGACGCTACCGGCAACAATTTCCTCTTCGGTCTGCTCGGCGCCGAGGCGATTGATGTGGTCAATGCTGGCGACGATCTGAACGCCGCTATGCAACGGAGCGCGGCGGCGATCGAGGCGGACGGCCGGCGCGCTTACATTATTCCCGGCGGCGGCTCCAACGCGCTAGGCGCGCTGGGTTATGTTTCATGCGCCCACGAGATTGCAGCACAGTCGTTCGAGCAAGGCGTGAGCTTTGACGCGATCGTCGTCGCCAGCGGTTCATGCGGCACGCATTCGGGTTTGCTCGTCGGCGCGAGAAGCGTGAACTTCGATGCACCGATCACCGGCATTAACGTGCGCCGCCCACGCGCCGAGCAGGAGGGCAATCTGCTGAAGCTTGCGCGCGAGACCGCAGCGTTGCTTGAGATCGAGCCGCCTCAGGCGAAGGACGTGACCGCCCTCGATGAATGGGTCGGCGGCGGTTATTCGGTGCCGACCGACGAGATGATCGAAGCCGTGCACATGCTGGCGCGTCTCGAGGGCGTGCTGCTCGATCCGGTCTATAGCGGCAAGGCGATGGCTGGCTTGATCGGTCTCGCGCGGCGCGGCGCGTTCAAAAAGGGCGAGCGCGTGCTCTTCGTTCACACCGGCGGATCGCCCGCGCTCTTTGCGTACCAGCAGGTCTTAAGCTGATCGTGCCCAAGGTTGTCGGGATCATCGGCGGCATGGGGCCAGCTGCGTGCGTCGATCTCTTCGCTAAACTCGTTGCGGCGACGCCGGCGCAGCATGACCAAGACCATTTACGCATCCTCATCGACAACAATCCGCGCATCCCCAATCGCAACGACGCCATCGCTGGCGTTGGACCTTCGCCCGGACCGCATCTTGCAGCTGCGGCGCGCGGGCTGGAGCAGGCGGGCGCGGACTTTCTGGTGATCGCCTGCAATACGGCGCACGCGTTCCAACCGGACATCGAAGCAGCGGTGACCATTCCGTTGCTCAGCATGATTGAAGCAACAGCGGATGCTGCTACGGCGATAACGGGCGCGCGCATCGGCGTGCTCGCTGCGGATGGCTGCCGCAATGCCGGGCTTTATCAGCGCGCGTTCGCACAACGCGGCGCCGATGCGATTTTTCTCAGCGATGACGCTCAAGCTGCGTTCATGGACCTGGTCTACGCCATCAAGGCAGGCGATGTGGGGCCGGGGGCGCGCGAGCGCATGGCGGCGTTTGCGCAGACACTGCGTGAGGCAGGCGCGCAAGCCATCGTTGCTGCGTGCACAGAAGTACCGCTCGTTCTGACCGAGCAGACCGCGCGAGCGCCGCTCATAAACTCCACGGACGCTCTGGTGGCGCGCGCTGTCGCGGTGGCGTTCGCGGACTAGCGCCTCGCGTTCTGTGGAACCCAGTCCATTGCCATCGTGGGCACGCGTCGCGTGACCGGCGTGGCCCAAGCTTGGAACGAACATGGACGGCGCCGCGTTACCGGGCAGGTATTTGCGGAGCGCGCACTCATGGTCGCCTACAGGCTTGATCCCGACTACACGATTGCAGGGCGCCATTACGCGCACCCGCTCATTCAATGGTCCACGATTGCAGCGGGAACAGTCGCTGCGATCGCGATCGGCTTCCTGCTGAACATGCTCGGACTCGCCATCGGCGCGTCGGCGTTCAATCCGTACGAGATCAACGCGCAGGACGAGACGATCTCGATCGGCGGCGGGCTCTATGTGATCTTCGCGCAGCTCGTCGCATTTCAGATCGGCGCCTATATCGCGTCCCGCGGCTCACGTTATCCCGATCATTTTGGCGGTTTGCTCACGGGTTTTCTGGTCTGGGCGCTTGCCGTGTTCATCGCGGTTTCGCTTGCAACCTTCGCAGCTGGCCAAGCCGTGAGCGGCGATGCGCTGCCGTCCGGCGTCGCTGAGACGATCGGCGAATTGAGTGACGCGACGGATGGCCAAGGCGCCAACGCGTCGGATCTGGCCACCGCAGAAGACACCGCCGATGCGCTCGCTGCGATCTCGTGGTGGACCGTTGGTGCGCTCTCGCTGGGCCTCGCCGGCTCGATCGCCGGCGGCTGGCTTGGATCGCATCACCCGAAATGGGAGGGCCGTCCGCGTCTCGATGACAGCCTGCCGTATCAATCAACGCCGCGCGTTTGAGGAGCATGCATCGTGGAAGAACTCGGCAAAGGTTGCATCCTCTGGGCCATCGGCATTCCACTGCCGATAATCATCCTGCTCTTCTTGTTTGGAGTGCTGAACTAGGGCGACTTAGTCTCTTCATCGCCCAAAAGAAAATGACCATGCATCGCCGCGATCGGTTCGTGGCGTTGGCCTTGCCAGGCTTCGGCTTGCACATTGGCGATGCGGCGGCCGATTTTTACGACGCGGGCGCGGGCGTAGGTGTCGACGGGCTTGCCTGAACGCAGATAGTCAAAGCCGACATCGATGGTCTTCGGGAACTTCTCGCTCTTCGAAGCGATGGCGAGTTGCGTGATCGCTGTCAGCTCCATCAGCGCCGCCACCACGCCGCCGTGCAGCGCAGGCAGCAAGGGATTGCCGACGAGGTGATCGGCGTAGGGGAGAACGAGCGTGAGTTCGTCGCCCTTCAACTCAGCGCGCACGCCGAGGAAGGTGGCGTACGGGATGCGCGCAAGGGCGGCGGCGAGGCGTTCCTGCGGGCTCACTTCTTTTTCTCCCGCAGGTTCGCGCCGAACTTCCGCGTCGCGTTGACCATGAAGGTCGAGGTCGCGTGTGCGATCGGGTTGTCGACGCTGTCTTCGAACGCGATGGCGCGGACGAACGCGACGTTGCGGCCGATCTTGTAGCAATGCGCTTCGGCGAACACGTCGCGGCCTGGCGTTGCGGCGCGCATGTAATCGATGCGTATGTCGATGGTGGCGACCATTGCCGGCTCTTTCATCGCCAGCACTGTCGCCATGCCGGAGATCTGATCAAGGAAGGTTGTGATAACGCCGCCGGCGATCACGCCGGTCTCGGGATCGCCGACATGTTCGGGCCTGTAGGGCACGCGCGCCACGACCTTGGCCCCGTCGAGCTTGGTCAGCTCGAACCCGAGGGCGCGGCCCTGCGGCGTCCACTCCATCATGGTTTTGACGCGCTCGAAGACGTCGCCGCCTTCGCCGTAATGGGTTTCGCCGCTCATGCCCCGGTGCTAGCAGCGCTGCCCGCGCCGCGCCAAGGCGTTGAAAATTGACGAAACGTCACTTTTGTGCCGCTATAGCGTCCAGGGAATCGGGAGCGGGTATGAGCGACGCTGCAACGCTGGAGCCGGTCGGCAAGCGCGAGAAGACCAAGGCGGCAAACCGCCAAGCCATCCTCGACGCCGCCCGCGCCGTCTTTGCGCAACTCGGCTACGAGGCAGCGACCGTGCGCGACATCATTCGCGGCACCGATCTCGCGTCGGGCACGTTCTACAATTACTTCAAGTCGAAGGAGGAAGTGTACGAGGCGCTGGCCGATGACGGCGCGCGGCGCTTCCGGCCGATCCTGCGTTTGTCGCGCGAGAACGCCAGGAGCTTCGAGGACTATCTGCACTCGGCGTTCGTCGCGTACTTCCAGTTCATCCTCGCCGACAATAGCGCCGAAGGCCGTCCGATCGATGAACGGCGCCCGCACGTGCTGCGCATGGACACGCCCGAAATGGTCGCGGTCTACCAAGAAGTGCGCCAGAGTCTGGAGGAGGCGATCGCGCGGGGCGATGCACCGCACGTCGATGCTGATTATCTCGCTTGCGCCTGTATCGGCATGGCCCAAGAAGTGGGCGGTGAAATGCTGCGCCGCAATCCGCGCGATGTTGATGCGGCTGCGCGTTTCGTAACCGGCTTGCTGCTGAACGGCTTGCCCGGTGCTGCGAAGAAGTCCTGATTTAAGGAGTGGAATAGCGTGTCCTGGCTGCGCAAGGCGCTCGTGCATTTGGCTTTGTCGCGTTCGGATGAAGCGCTGATCAAGGCGTCTGGCGGCGAGCCCCGCACCGTGCGCGGCATGACGCTCGATCCGCGCATGCAATTTCTGGAAGCGCAAGCGCGTCAGCGCGCGATTCCCTGGGATTCGATGTCCGTTGCTGCGCTGCGTGCGCAGACCGATGCCGGGGCGGAGCTGTTCGGCGGCGGCAAGGTCGGCGGCGTGCGCATCGAGAAGATTTACATCACCGGCCGCAGTCATTCGGTGCCGGCGCGGCTCTATTTGCCGACAGTGCGCAACAACGCAGCTGCGTTGCTCGTCTATTTTCACTTCGGTGGCGGCGTTATCGGCTCGCTCGAAAGCTGCAACCGTCTGTGCGCGCTGATCGCGAAGGAGGCGGGCGCGCCGGTGCTTTCGGTCGATTATCGCTTGGCGCCGGAGCACAAGTTTCCGGCTGGTCTGGAAGATTGCATTCACGCTTATAGCTGGGCCGTCGATAATGCAGCGCGCTATGGTGCGCCGGTCGGCAAGGCGGCTGTCGGCGGCGACAGCATGGGCGGGCATTTTTCCGCGATCATCGCGCAGGAGTTTCGCCGCGCGAAGGCGCCTGTCTTGCAGCTGCTGATCTATCCGGCGGTCGACTTTTTGAGCGAAACGCCATCGATGCACGATTTCGCCGATGCATGGCCGCTGACGGCAGAGACGATCGACTTTTTCGTGAAGCAATATCTGCCGGATAATGCCGATCCGAGCGATCCGCGCATCTCGCCGATCCGCACGCAAGATTTGCGCGGCTTGGCGCCGGCGCTGATCTACACGGCGGGCTTCGACATGCTGCAAGATCAGGGCGCGGCTTATGCGGAGCGCCTGAGCGATGCGGGCGTGAAGGCGCAATATCATTGCTTCGAGTACCTGCCGCACGGCTTTGTCGCGTTCCCGGGCGCTACGCCGGCTGCGGAGCAGGCCATCCGCAAAATCGCGCGTGAAACGGCGGCGGCGCTGAAGGGGCAGTTCTGAGCTTGGAACGTGGCTACCGTCATCCTGGGTTGCGCGCAGCGCGGACCGGGATCCAGGGCCCACACGCAGCTTGAAGCCCTGGATCCCGGCTCATCCGCTTACGCGTTGCTCCAGCGAATGATCCAGGATGACGGGCGCGCGTCTGCAACATCGCGCTTCATCAGAAGCCGAAGGGCGAGACGCTGAGCTGACGCGCTAAGGCGCCGAAATTCTATGAGAGATACTGCGCGTTTCGCTCAGCG
>JAIELJ010000014.1 GCA_019753105.1 Hyphomonadaceae bacterium | reverse complement strand
GGATCGGTCTTGGCGTACACAACCAGCGTGTTGGCTTCCGGCGCGTTGGTGATCCAGAACTTCGTGCCGTTGAGCACGAAGCGATCGCCCTTCTTCTCCGCCCGCAATTTCATGCCGACGACATCAGAGCCCGCCCCCGCTTCGCTCATGGCGAGCGAACCGACATGTTCGCCGCTAATCAGCTTCGGCAGATATTTCTGCTTCTGCTCGGGCGTCGCCCAGCGGCGCAGCTGATTGATGCAGAGGTTCGAGTGTGCGCCGTACGAGAGGCCGACCGAAGCGCTGGCGCGGCTCACCTCTTCCATCGCGACGACGTGTTCGAGATAGCCAAGGCCCAAGCCGCCATCTTCTTCGGCGACGGTGATGCCGTGCAAACCAAGCTCGCCCATCTCGGGCCAAAGCTCGCGCGGGAATTTGTTGTCGGCGTCGATCGCGGCTGCCATCGGCGCGATACGATCGGCGGCGTAGCGGCGCGTCGTTTCGCGGATCGCGTCGGCGGTCTCGCCGAGTTGGAAATCGAGCATGTGAGAGTCAGACATCAACCGCTCCAATCGCACAAACGCGCTTCCCGGCCGAAGCGCAGCGGAGAGCCGGGACCCATGGGCGCGCACGCAGGCTGCATCACGCATGGATCCCGGCTCTTCGCGGCTGCGCCGCTACGGCCAGGAAGCCTTGAGTAATTGATTTGCCTCGCCAATTGAAATTGAACGTTGCGAACAAGACTGATAGATATGGTCTATGGATCGCTATCTGCTCCGCTACTTCCTGGCCGTTGCCGAACTGGGCTCGTTCTCGAAAGCGGCGGCGCGGGTGAGCGTCACCCAGCCAACGCTCTCGGTCGGCATCGCCAAGCTGGAGACGGAAGTCGGTGCGCGCCTCTTCGAACGCACGACACGGCGCGTCTCACTGACGCCGGCCGGCAGCCGCTTCCTCGTTCATGCCCGGCGGATCACGCAGGAATACGAAGCAGCGCTCCGCGAAGTCGCCGAAGCGCCGCAGCTGAAGCGCGTTCGCGCCGGCATCCTCTCCACCATTCCCGCGAGCGATCTGGAACGGGTGGTCGCGCATCACGCCAAGCACGGCGGCGGCGAAGCGCTGGAGATGCTCGACTCCACCGAGCGCGACATTGCCAACCGGCTCTCCGATGGGCGCCTCGACGTGGCGCTCACCATCCTCCGACCCAGCCTCGACAGCTTCGCGCGCGAGAGACTGCGGAGCGAAGCTTATGTGTTGTTCGTCGCCGCTAACCACAAACTGTCGGGGGTGGAGAGCGTCGACGGCGCCGATCTGGCGGGCGAGACAATGATCGTGCGCCGCCAGTGCGAAGGCTTGGCCGACATCAGCCGCTACTTCACCAACCGCGCCGTGCGCCCGTCGTTCAGCTTGCGCACCCTCAGCGACGATCGCGCGATGAGCATGGTGGCGGCGGGGCTTGGCGTGACGGTTGCGCCGGAGAGCTTCAAAAGCGCTGGCTTGGCGGCAGTGAAACTTGAGGGCTTCACGCTCTCGCGCGATGTGGGCCTGGTGTTTTCTGATCGCGTGCGCGAGCGTTCGGGCGCCTTCGTTGATGCGGCGCGCGCGACGTACGCAACGGCCGCGAAACCGCCCATCGCAAAACAAGGTAAACGCTAACCACGCGCGTTGTGGGGAACTGCCAGTAATGTTACCCTCCTGGAACGTCGGGTCTCTCAAGGGCGTTGAAGTTTCATGGCACCTCCAGCTCGTCCCATATGGACCGGGCAAATCCGGCTTGCGCTCGTCGCTCTGCCGGTGAAGCTCTATTCGGCTCTGGATTCGAAGGAGAAGATCTCCTTCAACCAGATTCACGAACCGTCCAAGCAGCGCATCCGCTATGAGAAGGTCGCGCCTGGCATTGGCGCGGTGGACAAGGACGAGATCGTCAAAGGCTACGAATACCAAAAGGGCCGCTATGTGCTCTTTAGCGACGAAGAGTTCGACGCGCTGAAAGTCGACTCCAAAAAGACGCTCGACATGGTGCAGTTCGCACCGGCCGACACGATCGACCCGATCTATTTCGATAAACCGTATTACGCCCTGCCCGACGGCAAGATGGCCGATGAGCCGTATCGCGTCGTCTGCGAAGCGTTGAAGAAGACGAAGACCGTTGGCCTCGGCCAGATCACCATGCGCGGGCGCTCGTACATTGCAGCAGTGAAGCCCTATGAAGGCGGCCTCGTCGTTGAGACTGTGCACTATGGCGAAGAGGTGCGCGCGGCGAAGAACTTCTTCGATGAAATTCCCAGCGGCAAACTCGACGCCGATCTGATCGATCTCGCTGAAGAGCTGATCAACCGCAAGAAAGCCAAGTTCGATCCAGCCAAGTTCGAGGACGAATACGCGATCGCGCTTGAGCGCCTGGTGAAGAAGAAGATCGAGCGCCACGGCGAGCTGGTTCTCGATGATCAAGAAGAGCCGTCGCGCGATTATGGCGATAACGTCGTGTCGCTGGTCGATGCGCTGAAAAAGTCACTCGCGAGCAAGTCGCCGAAGGCTTCTGCCGACGAAGAGGAAGCGCCGGCGCCGAAGCGCCGTGCCGCTGCCGAACGCACCAAAACGCCGCGCGCAAAAGCGCCGGCTAAGGCGCCGGCCGCGAAGAAACGCGCCAAGAAGTGAAACGGCCCGCCAAAAGCGGGACGAAGAAGAGCGCGGCCAAGGCGGACACGGTCGGCGATCTCGCCGAGTACAATCGCAAGCGCGACTTCAAGAAAACCAGCGAACCCGCCGGCGGCACAATCAAAGAAGCCGGCGGCATGTTCGTCGTGCAAAAGCACGCGGCGACGCGGCTGCACTATGATTTCCGGCTAGAGCATGACGGCGTGCTGATGAGCTGGGCGGTGCCGCAAGGCCCCTCGCTCGATCCCACTGTTAAGCGTCTCGCCATGCGCACGGAGAACCATCCGCTTGAATACGGTTCGTTCGAAGGCGTGATCCCGAAGGGTGAGTACGGCGCGGGCGCCGTGATCATCTGGGATACAGGCGCAGTGAAGTGGTTGCTCGATCCCGATGAGGGCATGAGCAAAGGCGAGTTGAAATTCATCCTGGCCGGCGAGCGGCTGAAGGGCGAGTTTCACATGGTCAAGATCAAGCCGCGCGAAGGCGAGCGTGGCAATCCTTGGCTCCTGTTCAAGTCGAAAGACGCATTTGCTGGTCAAGAAGATCCGGTGGCGCGCAGCGTCACCAGCATCGTCTCCGGCCGCACCATCGAAGACGTCCGCTCCGGCGGCGCGCGCGTGTGGAGCAAGGGCAGCGAACGCGCACCGAAAGCCGCAAAGCCACCGAAATGGACATTTGTTGAACCGGCGCTAGCAACGCGCGCTGAGATCGCGCCCAAGGGCGATGCGTGGATTCACGAGATCAAGTACGACGGCTACCGCATTCAAGCGGCAGTGAGCGGCGATAGCGTAAAGCTCTTCACCCGCACCGGTCTCGATTGGACCGGCAAGTTTCAGCCGATCGCTGACGCGCTCGCCGCACTCAATCTCAAAGACGTTCTGCTCGATGGCGAGGCTGCCGTCGCACAAGCGAGCGGCAAGACGGATTTCTCGGCGCTGCAAGCGTCGCTGGAAAACGGCATCGCGAAAGGCGTTTCGTACTTCGTGTTCGATCTTCTGGCTGAAGGCGCAAACGATCTGCGCAAGACGCCGCTGATCGAGCGCAAAGCACGTTTGGATAAGGTGCTCAGCAAGGCCAAAGCACCGATTCGGCTCAGCCCCTATTTCGAAGGCAATGGGCCAGCGGTGTTGGATGCGTTCCGCGAACAAGGCCTAGAAGGCGTCGTCTCGAAGAAGGCGTCGTCGACCTACCAGAGCGGACGCACCAATGCTTGGCTGAAGATCAAGCTGGTGAACGAACAGGAGTTCGTAATCATCGGCTATCAGCCGTCACTGAAAGGCCGCGCGTTCGCGTCGCTGATGCTGGCCGACAATGAGGACGGAAAACTGCGCTATCGCGGCAATGTCGGCACTGGCTTCAACGATAAGACGCTCGCTTCGCTGCATGCGAAGCTCGCAAAGATCGAGCGCGCGAAGCCTGCGCTGACTGTGCCGCGCGAAGCGGCCAGAGGCGCGAAATGGGTTGAGCCTGAACTCGTCGCGCAGGTGCGCTTCGCGGAATTCACCAGCGAAGGGGCCGTGCGGCACGGTGTGTTTTTGGGATTGCGCGGCGATAAGCTTCCGAAAGACGTGCACGCCGAGCAAGCCGCGCCCGCAATGCGCACGCGTGTACGCCTAACCCACCCTGACAAAGTGCTCTTCCCCGATGCTGGCGTGACCAAAGCCGAGCTTGCGGCCTATCTCGACATGGCCGCCGATCGGATGGGGCCGCACATTTATGGCCGCCCCATAAGCCTGGTGCGCGCACCAGATGGCGTGGGCAAGCAGACGTTTTTTCAAAAGCACGCCATGAAAGGCATGCCGAAAGAGATCAAACTCGTTGCCATCACTGAGAGCGACGGCAAAGCCGAAGATTATCTCACACTGCCGGATGCCGCAGCGATCGTATCGGCCGCGCAGATCAGCGCGCTTGAGTTTCACTTGTGGGCCTCGCGCAACGATGACCTCGAGCACCCAGATCGCATGGTCTTCGACCTCGATCCGGATGAAGAATTAGACTTCGAGTTCGTCAAACGCGCCGCGTTCGACATCAAAGCGCTGCTCGAAAGCGCCGACCTGCCCTCTTACGCCATGATCACTGGCGGCAAGGGCATTCACATCGTGCTCAATCTGAAACGGAAGCACACGTTCGAAGAGATCAAAGGCTTCTCCGGCGATGTCGCCGAACAAATCGAGCGGCTCGATCCCAAGCGCTTCGTCGCTAACATGGCCAAGGCGCGCCGCAGGGGCCGCATCTTCGTCGACTATCTCCGCAACGGACGCGGCGCCACAGCGATCGCGCCCTACTCTCCGCGCGCGCGCGGCATGGCGCCAGTAGCTGTGCCTGTGACCTGGCGCGAGCTGAAGACGATCCCGTCCGCCTCAGTGTTCAAACTGAAAGACATGCGCGCCCGTCTCGCCGAGCCTGATCCGTGGGCCGACTACGGGAAGAACGCCGTGCAGATCACGAAAGCGACGCGCGCCAAGCTCGGACTTTGACCGGATCAAACTTGCGCCGCGATTGGTTCGGACTATCACGGTCGCTGGAGTATCCAATGCGCGCTTTGTTCGCCGTCGCCCTCACGCTCACGCTCGCCGCCTGCGGCCAGCCCGAAGCGCCGCCGCCTCTGCCAGAGGCGCCCGCAGCGTCTGCACCTCCCACTTGGTTCATCTGCGATGCGCTCAACGCACCAGTGCTCCTGCGCTTTGAAAGCGCAAACGGCGTTGCGACAGTGACTCAATACGAAAAGCCAAGCGGGGCGACGGTACAAACAACGACGTACACCGTCGGAGATCAGGAAGGCGCCGCCGGCAGCGTCATCACAACGTTGCTGCAAAACGGCGTTGAAGCAGGTGCGGTGCGGATGACAAATTCCGGCTTGTTGGAAACGCCGGCGTCCGCCTACACGCCGCGTTATAGCTCGGTGCGCATCGGCGACCGCGATGTCGCGTGCCGTTGGATACCGCGCACGCGGCTGATTGGCTTCACTGGCCGCCGCACAATTGTTGTGAGTGAAGATGTCGACGGCGACCTGCTCTATCATTCCTATGACTTCGCGAGCGCCGCGGATGCACAACGCATCGATCTGTCCGAAAACGGCGAGACCACCACGTTCTCACTCGAAGCGCGCGACGGCGCGGAGACGACCGACGCCAACGGCGCGCGTTACACGTTCCAAGCGGACACCGAGACCCAGATCGTTGTGACCGCGCCGCGCACTGGCGCCGCGTCCATTGAGGTTCGGCGTCATGGGCCAGAGCCCGTGCAAACCGAAGAGCTGATCGCCTACATCCAGGGCGGCGCCGGGGCGGAGTAATGAATTGTCGCGTCGGCGCAAAACGTCTAAGTCCGCCCTAACAACGGAGCACCCATGACGTTCGCCACTTATGAAAAATCCGGCCGCGTTGCGACCATAACGCTGAACCGTCCCGAAAGCCGAAACGCCATCGCGACGCAGCAAGATTGCGACGATCTCGCCGGCGCGCTGTGGAAAGCGAACGACGATGAAGAGGTCAACGCAATCATCCTCACCGGCGCCGGAAAATCGTTCTGCGCCGGCGGCGATCTGAAAGCGATCCGGGAACGCTCCGGCATCGGCCCGCGCGCAACGCCGGATGGTACGCGCGCGAACTATCGCCGCGGCGTGCATTCGGTGATCAAGGCGTTGGCGGAAATTGAAGTGGCCACGATTGCCGCAATCAACGGTCACGCGATCGGCCTTGGCCTCGATATTGGCATTCTCTGCGACATGCGCCTTGCCGGCGCGTCGGCAAAGATGGCGTCGAGCTTTGTGAAAGTCGGCATCATTCCGGGCGACGGCGGCGCGTGGATTTTGACCAACGCAATCGGAGCATCGCGCGCTGCGGAATTGGTGTTGACCGGTGATACGATCGACGCAGACGAAGCAGCACGGATCGGCTTAGTGTCGCGCGTTGTGGCGGATGAAGCGCTGATGGATGAAGCGCGGAAGCTGGCGGAACGTGTTGCAGTGAACCCGCCGCGCACGGTGCGCCTAGCGAAACGCTTGCTGCGTGAAGCTCAGCATGGCCGCTTAAGCGATGTGCTTGAACTCTCTGCGGCGTTCCAGGCGCTGGCGCACGAGACACGCGATCACAAGGAAGCCGTGGACGCATTCACCGAAAAGCGCACGCCGAAGTTCACGGGCGAATGACATGACAATCCGCGTTGGCATTGGCGGCTGGAGCTACGAGCCATGGGAAGAAACTTTCTACCCGCCGAAGCTCGCGGCGGCGAAGCAGCTTGAGTATGCGGCCAGCAAAGTCACCGCGATCGAAATCAACGCCACCTTCTACCGCACGCAAAGCGCCACATCGTTCCAGAAATGGGCGAAGGCCACGCCGGACGATTTTAAGTTCTCGGTAAAAGCGCCGCGCGCCGCCGTACAGCGCAAGGATTTGCGCGAGGCGGCGCAATCGATTGAATGGTTCTTCAATAGTGGCGTCGGCGAACTTGGCTCGAAGCTGGGCCCGATCTTTTGGCAGATGGCGCCGTACAAGAAGTTCGATGCGGCGGAGATGAACGCCTATTTCGACATGCTGCCGGCGAAGCTTGGCAAGCTGAAGCTTCAGCACGCGATAGAAGTACGGCACGCGAGTTTCGCCGACGAAGCGTTCCTGAAGATTGCGCGCGAGCGGAACATCGCTGTGGTGACGGTGGAGAGCGAGAAGCATCCGCTGATCGTCGAACCGACTGCTGATTTCGCGTATGCGCGGCTTGAGCTCACGCAAGCGGATGAGCCGACAGGCTATCCCAAGGCCGCGCTGAAGAAATGGCTGAAGACCGCGCGCGATTGGGAGAAATCGGGCGACGCCTATCTCTACTTCATCAGCGGCGCAAAGGAGCGCAATCCGGCAGCGGCGATGGCGATGCTGGATTTGCTCAAGGCCTAAGGCGCCGTCCGCGCGCGTTCGATGTACGCATCGATCTCCGCTTCAAGCACCGGCAGCGTGACGCCGCCGTTTGCGAGCACAGCGTCGTGAAACGCGCGGATATCGAAACGATCGCCCAACGCTTCTTCGGCGCGTTCGCGCAACATGATGATGTGCAGCTCGCCCATCTTGTACGCGAGCGCCTGCCCCGGCCAGCCAATGTAGCGATCCACCTCGGTGCGGATCTCATGCGTGGACAGCGCAGTATTCTCTTCAAGGTAATCGAGCGCGCGTTGGCGCGACCAACCCATCGAGTGCATACCGGTATCGACAACCAAGCGGCACGCCCGCCACATCTCATACGTCAAACGACCGAAGCGTTGATACGGCGTGTGATAGATGCCCATCTCGCCAGCGAGACGCTCAGCGTACAGCCCCCACCCTTCGCCGAAGGCGTGCGGATAGAAATAGCCGCGGAACGTCGGCAGGCCTTCGAGCTCGCGCGCGAGTGCGATCTGCGTGTGATGACCGGGCGCTGCCTCGTGCGCGGTGAGGGACGGCAGCACATAGAGCGGGCGAACATCGAGCGCGTAGGTGTTGACCCAGTACTCGCCAGCGGCTCCGAAGCGGCCAGCACTGTAGCGGCCCGTGGTGTAGTTCGGTGCGATCTCGGCAGGCACCGGACGCACCGTGTAGGGCGTGCGCGGGATGCGGCCGAAATAATCCGGCATGCGCGCATCGATCTCGCGCGTAATCCACGCCGCTTCGCGCAGCAATTGTTCGGGCGTGGTTGCGTAAAATTGCGGATCGGTGCGCAGGAACGTGAGGAATTCGTCGAACGTACCTTCGAAGCCGACTTCGCGAATGATCGCTTCCATCTCAGTGCGGATGCGTGCGACTTCTCGCAGACCGATGTCATGCACTTGGCGCGGCGTCGCGTCGGGCAGTGTTGTGTAGAAGCGCACGAGATCCGCGTAGTAAGCGCGTCCATTCGGCAGTGCGCTCGCGGCGATGGTGCGGCGCGCACGCGGCGCATACTCGGTTTCCCAGAAGTTGCGGAATTCATCGAACGCCGGAATGACAGAGTTCGCGATCGCCGCACGGCCCGCCTCACGCAGACGCACCCGATCGGCTTCCGGCACGCTATCCGGAAAATCCGCGAACGGCGTGTAGAGGCCCATGTCTTCCGGACGCGCCCAGCGGAAACCGCCAATGACCTGGCTCACGCCAGGCACGATCTCGGACGGCATGGTGAAGCCATCTCGGATACCTTCGCGCATGTTGGCGATCTGTTCGCGGAAGTAACGCGGCACATCGTTGAGGCGCGCAATGTAAGTTTCGTAGTCGAGTACATTCTGCGGATCGTGTGCGCGATGCATCATCAAGATGCCGGAATAGAAACCGCTGTCGCTGTTCAGCGGCATGCGCCAGCCGCCATAACGCGACAGTCGCACGCGTTGGCTGAGCGAGAACGAGAAGAGATCGTAGCTGATCTGCTCTTGATGCGAGAGTGCACTACGATCAATGCGTTCTAGTTCCGCGAGGAAACCACGGTAGGCAGCGTCCGCTTCGGCTCGCGCTTCAGCGGTTTCGGATGAAAGCCGGTCATCGTATATGCGCACGCCAGCGGACGTTGCGCCGATTGGGTCTTCGCGCAGATCGAACTGGTATTGCGCGTCGAACAATGCCGAGAGCCGCTGCGACGGCGTCTGCGCCTGAGCTGCGCCAGCCAGCATGATCATGGCTCCAATCGCGAAGAAAACCGCACGCACGATGATCGCCCCCTGCTCTACGCGTTCAGTTCATCACGCACGTTTCGGGCGCGCAAGCGGCGTTAGACGACCTGAAAACCATGCGGGAACGGCTCGTCATCATCGATCCAGATTTCGTTGCGGCCTGTCGCGTAGGCGCTGCCTTCGATTGACGGAATGATCGCGCGCTGGCCGGCGATTTCAGTCTCCGCTTCGACGCGGCCAATGAAGCGGCTCTGAATATAGCTCTCGTGCACGAAGGCTTCGCCGACTTTGAGACGGCCCTTGGCGTGGAGATGCGCGAGGCGCGCGGATGTACCGGTGCCACACGGTGAGCGGTCGATGGCTTTGTCACCGTAGAACACAGCGTTTCGCCCATGCGCACCCGCGCCCTTCGGCGCATCGGCCCAGAGCACGTGGCTCACACCGCGAATAGTCGGATCGAGCGGATGCACCGGCTCGATCTTCTCGCGCACCAGTTGGCGGATGATTGGCGAGAGTTGCAGGATGCGCGCCGCGCCGAGTGCGTCGAGACCGCGATAGGCGCCTTGCGGTTCGATGATGGCGTAGAAGTTGCCGCCATAGGCGACATCGATGCTGAACGGGCCGAAGCCTGGCACATCAATGCGCACGTCTTCAGCCGCGAGATAGCTCGGCACGTTGCGGATGCGGACGCTGCGCACCTTGGCGCCGTCTAGCTCGTACTCAAGCACGATCGCACCGGCAGGAACATCAGCGACGAAGCGGCCCGGCGTGCGTGGCTTGATGAGACCATTCTCCAGTCCAAACGTCACGATCCCGATCGTGCCGTGACCGCACATGGGCAGGCAGCCGCTGGTCTCGATGAAGAGAATGCCGACATCGGCTTCGGCGCTCGTCGGCGGATAGAGGAAGCCGCCGCTCATCATGTCGTGGCCGCGCGGCTCGAAACAGAGGCCGGTGCGGATCCAATCGTAGCGCTCAAGAAAATCCTGCCGGCGCTCGCTCATCGTTGCGCCGCGCAGCTCCGGCACGCCTTCGATGACGAGGCGCACCGGATTGCCAGCGGTGTGGCCGTCAATGCAATGAAACGTATGCCTCACGCGACGCTCTTGAGTTTTGGGCGTGTCGCGGCGGCCTGTTCAACCAGCGCGCTGACCTCAGCGCGGCGCGCGCCTGTGAGCACATAGCGCGGCGGGCGAACGCGTTCGCTGCCACGGCCCATGATTTGTTCGGCGAGCTTGATCGATTGGACGAGATCGTGCTCGGAATCCAAGTGCAGCAGCGGCATGAACCAGCGATAGATCGCGCGCGCGGTTTCGAGATCGCTCGCTAGTGCTGCTTCGTAGAGCGCGAGCGACTCTTTCGGGAAGGCGTTGGTGAGGCCGGAGACCCACCCCTTCGCGCCCAGCAGCAGACCTTCGAGCGCGACATCATCAAGGCCGGCGAACAAAATGAAACGGTCGCCGAGCGCGTTGTAGAGATCGGTGAAGCGGCGCGTATCGGGCGCGCTTTCCTTCAAGCACACGATGTTGGGTCGATCCGCGAGGCGCTTCATCGCCTCGACGCTGACGCTCACGCGATAGGCGGGCGGATTATTGTAGAGCATGATCGGCAGGCTGGTCGCTGCCGACACGGCGCGGAAGTGCGCGACAAGCTCCGCCTCCGCCGGCACATAGACCATCGCCGGCAAGAGCATCAGCCCGTCGGCGCCCGCCTTCTCCGCATCGCGCGCGAAGGCGATGGCGCGTTTGGTGTCGAACTCGGAAACGCCGGCGATCACGGGTACGCGGCCGCTGACAGCTTCGACGGCGGCCTTCAAAACAGCGCGCTTTTCGTCGGGCTCAAGCGAGTTGTTCTCGCCGACCGTGCCCATGATAATGAGGCCGTGGACGCCGTCGCGCACCAATGCGTCCTGCACCTTTTGCGTCGCGCCGAGATCGAGCGAGAGGTCCGGCGCAAATTGCGTCGTCGCCGCCGGAAAGACGCCTGCCCAGTTTACCTGCATTGATTTTCTCTCGCTCACATATCACCGGTCATTCCGGGGCAATGCGCAAGCATTGAGCCCGGAACCCAGGGGCAACCACACAGCTTTGTCACCCCCTGGGTCCCGGGTCTCGCTTCGCGATCCCGGGATGACGGCTACTTTTCGAAACACAAGCTACGCTATAGCAGCTAACAAGAGAGCGCATGAAATCCATTCTGATCATTGGCGGCGGCCTTGTCGGCGTATCGTGTGCGCTGCGGCTGCAGGCGGCGGGCTTGGCTGTCACACTGATCGATCCGGGCGATAAGAAACGCGGCGCTTCGTACGGCAATGCGGGGCATATCGGCTCGGAGCAGGTGTCCCCGTGGTCGGCGTGGGAGAATGTTCTGCGCGCGCCGCGGTCGAGCTTCGGCGTGGGCGGGCCTCTCGATTTTCGCTGGACCGATGTAGCGCTCTGGACGCCGTGGTCGATGCGCTTTTTGGCGGCGTGCGATCCGGCGCGGTTCGCGCGCGGACGCGAGGCGCTCTCGGCGCTGCTGGAAGATGCGCTCCCCGCCTGGCAGCGCATCGCCGATCTCGCCGGCAGGCCGGACATGGTGATCCCGCACGGGCATGTGACCGCATGGATGACGCGTGAGGGCGCCGAGCGTGGCCTTGCCGCGTTTGCGAAAGCGCAGTGGGGCAAGGCGACGTGGCGCGAGATGAATGCGGGCGAGTTGGCGCGTTATAGCGGCGTGCTCAGTCGTTTGCCGCAGGCGGGCGCGGTGTTCAGCGGCACTGGGCAGGTTAGCGATCCGCAGGGCGCACGCGATGCGATGCTGGCGTCGTTCACGGAGCGCGGCGGCGTGATCGTTGCGGATAGTGTAGTGGGCCTAAGTGCGACGCCTGCGCGCGCGACGTTGGCGTCGGGCGGAGTGCGTGAGGCGGATGCGTTGTTGGTGTCGGCGGGTGCGTGGTCGGGGCGCGTGATGGCGATGCTCGGCGTGCGTGCGCCGGTGATCGGCGAGCGCGGCTATCATCTGCAGAGCACGGAGACAAACTGGCCGCGCGATTTGCCGACGACGGTGTTCGACGAGAACTTCATCGCCGTCTCGCGCTTCACCACCGGCCTGCGCTGCACGAGTTTCGTGGAGTTCGGCTCACCGGACGCGCCGGGCGACGAACGCAAATGGCGGCGTTTGCGCCAGCGCATCGATGAGCTTGGGCTACAGTTTTCGCCGACGCCGGAGCGCTGGGTCGGCTCGCGCCCGTCGCTGCCGGATTTCCTGCCCGCGATCGGGCGCTTGGAACGCGCGCCGAACGTGCTCTACGCGTTCGGGCATGCGCACTTGGGGTTGACGGAAGCGCCGATTACCAGCGAACTAATGTGTGCGCTGGCGACGGACAAAGCGCCAGCGTTTGATCTTGCGCCGTTCAGGGTTGAGCGGTTTGGGTGAAGGTCGTAAATGCTTCAAAGACTATTGCTCTTATCCGTCGCACTCGCACTTGTATCATGCGTTTCCGTTGTCCCTGCACGCTATGATTCGCAGAGTTCAAGCGCGCTTCTTGTGACCGCTTCCCGGCAGGACCTGGGTGCATTCACACACACGCTGAGACGCATCGATAGAGCCACCAACTCGTTCATCGGCGATCCGGTGAGGATTAGCACTCGAAATCCGCCCGAATTGCTGGCCACTCATCGCCAGCTAAACCTAAATGACGACCAGAGAAGCGTCATCCTTAGTGTCACCGAGTTGCCTCCGGGCGACTACGTCCGAGTAGAGGTATGGCAGTCGTACCAGCTATCGCCGATGACTTATTCATGGCTTGAATGGTGTTTGGATTCTGGTCCGATTTACACGCTTCGCGCCGGAACTATCTCATTAATGCGTATCGACGACATTGGGGACCCTCCCAGAGCGCCCGTCGCCGAAAATATTGTGCGCTCAGATTTTGCTAGGGCTCGTCTTACACGACCGGACTTGGCCGGAGAGCCAGTAACTGTCCTCCCGTCTTCCATGCTGCGCTGGGAGACGAGGCGAGAGCGGAACTCCTTCACAGGTCGCAATTGCGAGGAATCTACGACGTTCGAGGTCGTTGAAGGCTCAGGCTAAACCTTTACCGAAACCCATCATTGATCTTCGCCAGCGCGCTCGGCGGCGGCACCAGCTCCGCGTCTTCCAGCTTATTCAGCGCGCAATCGACGGTGTTGAGCGAGTCGTGCAGATCGCTCGCGTCCGGCTCAACGAACAGCAAGCCCGTTACGATCTCGCCCTGGGCTGATTTGTGCGCGAGATAGCTGAGCGCTGCATAACGATCAGTGCTGTCGTAATCATCTTCCAGCTTGCGCAGGCGCAGGATTGAGCCGTCGTGCTGGCGCACTTCTTTGAGTTCACCTGGCGCATACTCCGCCGTGATCGGCGCGCGCGGGGTGATGACGTCCATGCGGTTCACGGCTTCGTTGTGCTCGCGCACATAATCGAAGCTCTTGGTCGAGCCGACGTGATTGTTGAACGCCACGCACGGGCTGATCACATCGAGGATCGCCGTGCCCTTGTGCGAGAGCGCGCCCTTGATCAGCGGCACGAGCTGATGCTTATCGCCCGAGAATGAGCGGCCGACATACGTCGCACCAAGCTGCAGCGCGAGCATGACGAGATCGATGGCACTATCCTTATTCTCCGCGCCCTTCTTGGCTTTCGAGCCTTTGTCTGACGTGGCGGAGAACTGGCCCTTGGTGAGTCCGTAGACGCCATTGTTCTCGACAATGTACGTCATGTTCACGCCACGCCGCACCGCGTGCGCGAATTGGCCGAGACCGATAGATGCCGTGTCGCCATCGCCGCTGACGCCGAGATAGATCAAATCCTTCGCCGCGATGTTCGCGCCAGTGAGCACCGACGGCATCCGGCCGTGAACGGCGTTGAAGCCGTGCGCGGGGCTCACGAAATAGTCCGGCGTCTTCGATGAACAGCCGATGCCGGAGAACTTGGCCAAGCGATGCGGCTCAAGATCGATCTCGAAGCAAGCTTGAATGATCGAGGCGCTGATCGAGTCGTGGCCGCAGCCGGCGCAGAGCGTGGAGATGCGGCCTTCATAATCGCGGCGCGTATAGCCGTGCGCGTTCTTCTCGAGCGACGGGTGATGCAGCTTTGGTTTGGCGATGTAGGTCATTGCACGTTTTCCCGCAGCGCCGCATCCGGCACCGCTTTCATCTTGTCGGCGATGGCTTTGACGATAAAGCGCGCCGTGATCGGCGTGCCGTCATAGTGGAGAATGGAAACGAGGCGCGCAGGATGCACGCCGCCTTCGTTGACCAGCAACGATTTCAACTGCCCATCGCGGTTTTGCTCGACCACGAAAACCTGCTCGTGATCACGAATGAAATCGAACACCTCATCCTGGAATGGGAAGCCGCGGATGCGCATCGAATCGAGATGCACGCCCATCTCTTCAAGCGCGTGATGGGCTTCCTTCATCGCCGGACCAGTCGAGCCGATATAGAGAATGCCGTCCGGCGTGCGTCGCGGCGCTTTGCGGATGATCGGCGCCGGCATGTACTTCTTCATCGTCTCCCATTTGCGCAGGAGACGCTGCATGCCTTCGGTGTAATCCTCGCCACGCTCGCTATAGCGCGCGTCTTTGTCGTGGCTTGAACCGCGCGTGAAATAGGCGCCTTTGGTTGGGTGCGTGCCGGGATAGGTGCGGTACGGCACAGCGTCGCCATCGACATCGCGATAACGGCCGAACGGCACGCCCTGCTCCAAATGCTGATAGGTCAGCACCTTGCCGCGATTGAGCTTGCGCGTCGCGTCCCACTTAAATGGCTCGGTCAGCCATTCCTGCATGCCGATATCGAGATCGAGCATGACGAAGATCGTGGTCTGGAAGAAGTCGGCCAGATCGAACGCTTGCGCGGCAAACTCGAAACATTCGGTCGGATTCGCCGGGAACAGCATCGGATGCTTGGTGTCGCCGTGGCTGGCGTATGCCGCGAGAAGCAAATCGGATTGCTGCGTGCGCGTCGGCATGCCGGTTGACGGCCCGCCGCGCTGGACGTCGAAGATCACGGCGGGGATCTCGGCATAATAAGAAAAGCCGACGAACTCGTTCATCAGCGAAATGCCGGGGCCAGACGTGCAGGTGAACGCACGCGAGCCTGCCCAGCCTGCGCCCATCACCATACCGATCGAAGCGATCTCATCTTCGGCCTGAACGATCGCATAGCGCTTCTTGCCGTCCGGATCGACGCGCAACTTGCTGCAATGCTTCTCAAAGCCTTCGGCGAGCGAGGTGGACGGCGTGATCGGATACCAGGCGCAGAACGTAGCACCGCCAAACACCGCGCCGAGCGCGGCGGCTTCATTGCCTTCGACAAAAATACGGTCGCCGACCTTATCAGCGCGCGTAACCGTCAGCCCGATTGGCGCCAGATGCTCTTCCGCGAACTTGCGGCCGATTTCGAAAGCTTTGAAATTCGGCGCGATCAGCTTGTCCTTGCCCTTGAACTCCTCGGTCAGCAATTGCTTCACCGTCTCGGACTCAAGCCCCAGCAAGTACGCAAGCACGCCGACATAGCAGATGTTCTTGAACAATTGCCGCTGGCGTGGATCAGCGAACTCGGCGGCGATCAGCTCAGTGAGTGGCGCACCGATGATGGTGATGTCATCGCGAAACTTTGAAGCTGGCAGCGGCTTCGATGAATCGTACAAAAGATAGCCGCCCGTCTCGATGCTCTTTACATCCGCTTCCCAAGTCTGCGGATTCATCGCGACCATAAGATCGACGCCACCGCGGCGGCCGAGCCAGCCTGCCTCAGAGATGCGCACTTCATACCATGTCGGCAAACCCTGTATGTTCGACGGGAAGATGTTGCGCGCGCCGACTGCCACGCCCATGCGCAGAATGACCTTGGCGAAGAGCCCGTTGGCGCTCGCCGAGCCGGAGCCGTTCACGTTCGCGAACTTCACGACAAAGTCGTTGATGGCGGTGATCGGCTTCATTTGGCGCTCGCGAGTTGCGGCGAACGCTTGGCGATTGCCGCTTGCGGCTTGCAACCTGCTTGCGTCACCTCAAGATAAAATTGCTGCATATCCCATGCCCCAGTTGGACAACGCTCGGCGCAGAGGCCGCAGTGCAGACAGACATCTTCGTCTTTCGCCATGATGCGGCCGGTCTTCAGGCCATCCTGGATGTAAAGGTCTTGGGTAAGATCGTTTGCGGGAGCGTTTAGCCGCGTACGCAACTCTGCTTCTTCGCCGTTTTCGGTGAAGGTGATGCAGTCCATCGGACAGATATCGACGCACGCGTCGCACTCGATGCACGCGCCTGCGCTAAACACAGTTTGCACATCGCAATTCAGGCAGCGTTGCGCTTCCTTGTAGCCGAGGAGCGGATCGAACCCCTTCTCGACCTCCACCTTGACGTTGCGCAGCGCGATCTCCGGCTCGACCATCGGGACTTTGTAACGAATGTCGAGCGACACATCGTTGTCGTACGCCCACTCATGGATGCCCATCTTGGTGGACATCATCGAAACACCTGGCGGCGGACGCACCCTGGCGTCCTGGCCGTTGCAGAAGAGATCAATCGAGACCGCCGCATCGTGGCCGTGTGCGACAGCCCAGATAATGTTCTTCGGCCCGAACGCTGCATCGCCGCCGAAGAAAACATTCTTGATATCGGACTGCATCGTAACCGGATCGACGACCGGCATGTCCCATTTGTCGAACTTCATGCCGATATCGCGCTCGATCCAAGGGAACGCGTTCTCCTGCCCGACAGCCATCAGCACGTCGTCGCACTCAAAATGCACGTCCGGTTCACCTGTTGGCACGAGCTTGCGCTTCCCGCCTTCGTCGGCCCAGTGCATTTTAGTGAACCAAACGCCGGTGAGCTTGCCGTTCTCGTGCGTGAACTCGCGCGGGTTCAGGAAATTGATGATCGGAATGCCTTCGTGCTGGGCGTCTTCCTTCTCCCAAGCGCTGGCTTTCATCTCGTCGAAGCCTGAGCGCACGATGACCTTTACGTCCTCACCGCCGAGACGGCGCGAGGTGCGGCAGCAATCCATCGCAGTATTGCCGCCACCCAGCACGATGACGCGCTTGCCGATTTTATCGATGTGCTCGAACGACACGCTGGAGAGCCAGTCGATGCCGATATGGACGTTCTTTGAAGCTTCCTTCTGGCCCGGCAGATCAAGGTCGCGTCCACGCGGCGCACCTGTGCCGACAAAGACGGCGTCCCAGCCTTCGGCGAGAAACTTTTTCAGCGAGTCGATCCGCGTGCCGAAATGCGTCACCGGCTCGTAGCGCAAGATGTAGCCGACCTCTTCGTCGATCACGCTTTCCGGCAAACGGAATCGCGGAATCTGCGTGCGGATCATGCCGCCGGCTTTCTTCTCGGCGTCGAAGATGTGGACCTCATAGCCAAGCGGCAGCAGATCGCGCGCGACGGTGAGCGAAGCGGGACCAGCGCCGATGCACGCAACGCGCTTGCCGTTCTTCTTCACCGCCAGCGGCGGCAACAGATTTTCGATCTCGCCTTTGTTGTCGGCAGCGACGCGCTTCAAGCGACAGATCGCGACTGGCTCCGGCTTTTCCTGCTGCGCCTCTTCAACGCGTCCGCGCCGGCACGCCGGCTCGCAAGGGCGATCGCAGGTGCGGCCCAAAATCCCCGGGAAGACGTTCGACTTCCAATTGATCATGTACGCGTCGGCGTAACGCTGATCGGCGATCAGCCGGATGTACTCAGGCACCGGCGTATGCGCTGGACACGCCCACTGGCAGTCGACGACTTTGTGGAAGTAGTTCGGGTCGCGAATATCGGTCGGCTTCAAGCGCCGCCTCCTCTAGTTTTGCCGCGACTCTAGCCGTCCGCGCGATTGCTGCAAAGCATTCAATCTCTTAACCCTTGCGTACGGGACGGCGAGTGGCATGGTCCCCCGCCAATGACTGACGGATGGCGCTTCTGGATCGACCGCGGCGGCACGTTCACCGACGTGGTCGCGCGCGCGCCGGACGGCGTGCAAACGGTTCGCAAGCTGCTCTCGGTCAACCCCGGCCGCTATGAGGATGCAGCCTTTGAGGCCATCCGGCTGATCCTCGAGGAGCACGGCGCCGGCCTTGATGCGGTGGCCGAGGTCCGCCTTGGCACCACGGTCGCCACCAACGCGCTTCTGGAGCGCAAAGGCGCCGATGTTGTGCTCGTCGTCACCGAAGGTTTCGGCGATGCGCTCGAAATCGGCGTGCAAGCGCGGCCGGACATCTTCGCGCTGCACATCGTGAAGCCGGATTTGCTGCACAAGCGCGTGATCGAAGTCCGCGAGCGGCTGACGGCGGAGGGCGACGTGCTGACCCTGCTGGATGAGGCGCATGCGCGAGCCGCGTTGGAAACGGCGTACGCGGACGGCTTCCGCGCCGCCGCTATCGCCTGCCTGCACGGCTGGGCCTATCCGGCGCACGAGCAGCAGCTGGCCGCGATCGCACGCGAGATTGGGTTCACACAGATTTCGGTTAGCTCAGAGATTAGCGGCCTGATCAAGTTCGTTCCGCGCGCCGATACGACGGTGGCGGACGCTTATCTTTCGCCGGTGCTCCGTAAATATGTCGACTCGTTCGCGAGCGGCTTTAGCGGCGAGAGCGACCCGAACCTGCTCTTCATGCAATCGAACGGCGGCCTGACCGGCGCCAGCGCCTTTCGCGGCCGCGACGCCGTGCTCTCCGGCCCCGCTGGCGGCGTTGTCGGTATGGCGGCGGCAGCCAAACGCGCCGGCTTCGACCATGCACTCGGCTTCGACATGGGCGGCACCTCTACCGACGTTTCCCACTTCGCGGGCGCATTCGAGCGCACGAACGAAACGATGGTCGCGGGCGTGCGCCTTTCCGCGCCGATGCTGCACGTGCATACGGTGGCGGCGGGCGGCGGCTCGATCTGCTCGTTTGATGGCGCGCGCTTGCGTATCGGCCCCGAAAGCGCAGGCGCCGTCCCTGGCCCCGCCTGCTATCGGCGCGGCGGGCCACTCACCGTTACAGATTGCAACGTTCTGCTCGGCCGCGTGCGGCCCGAGTTCTTTCCGGCAATCTTTGGCCCGAACGGCGATCAGCCGCTCGACCGCGACATTGTCACGGAAAAATTCGACGCGCTCTGCGCCGAGATTGAAGCGCGCTCGGGGCGTAGGCTTTCGCCGGAGGAAGCCGCGGAAGGCTTCCTCACCATCGCCAATCTCAACATGGCCGAAGCGATCAAGAAGATCTCGATCCAGCGCGGCTATAATCCCGCAGAGTACGCGCTGGTCGGCTTCGGCGGCGCCGGCGGGCAGCATGCGTGCGCTGTCGCGGACGCAGTGGGCATCGACACGATCCTGCTCCACCCGCTCGCGGGCGTGCTGAGCGCGTGGGGTATGGGACTAGCCGATGTGCGCGCTGTCGCGGAAGCGACGGTAGAAGGCGCAGATGATTGGCAGCCGGTTGCGGCAGAATTGAGCACGCGCGTACGCACGGCGCTTCAGGCGCAAGGCGCGGACAACCTCATCGTCCACGTCACCGCGCACATGAAATACGACGGCGCGGACTCCACCATCGCCGTCCCAGCGGATGACGTCCGCGTACTGAACGCCGCGTTCGAGACCGAACACAAAAAGCGCTTTGGCTTCATCGATCCCACGAGGCGGATCATGATCGCCTCCGTATCAGCCGAAGCCGTGGCGCAATCGGCAGAAACCAGCGCTGAACCGCCGACGCCCTCGCCCCCGCGCAAGACTGCCGTGCAAATCTTCTCCGGAAGTGTAGACGCGATGCCGGCTTTCGCGCGCACCTCGCTCGCCAGCGGCGACACTATCACCGGCCCCGCTCTCATCATCGAAAACGGCGCGACCACCTACGTCGCGCCCGATTGGCGCGCCGCAATGAGTGGACACGGCGATCTCATCCTCACACGCGCGCGGCCGCGCGCAGAACGCACCGCTATCGGCACGCGCGCCGATCCGATTCTGCTGGAGGTGTTCAACAACCGCTTCATGGGCGTTGCCGAAGAGATGGGCTTGGCGCTGCAAACGACGGCCTCCTCCGTGAACATCAAAGAGCGCCTCGATTTCTCGTGCGCCGTCTTTGATGAAACCGGCGGGCTCGTCGCCAACGCCCCACACATCCCGGTTCATTTGGGCTCGATGAGCGACAGCGTGCGTGAAATCATCCGCCAGCGCGGCGCAACGATGCGTGCAGGCGACATCTACATGCTCAATGCTCCGCACGCCGGCGGCACGCACTTACCCGACATCACCGTCATCGCACCGATCATCCTGGATGGCGACACAGCGCCCGCCTTCTTCACCGCCGCGCGCGGCCACCATGCCGACATTGGCGGCATCACGCCCGGATCGATGCCGCCCGACAGCCGCACAATCGAAGACGAAGGCGTGCTGATCGAGAACTTCCTGCTTGTTCGCGACGGAGCGTTGCTGGAAACGGAGACGCGTGCGCTCTTCGCCAGCGGCCCGCACCCCGCACGCGCGATCGATCGCAACATCGCCGACCTCCGTGCGCAAATCGCGGCCTGCGTGCGCGGCGCGGAAGAATTGAAGCGGCTCGTCGCGCATTACGGTCGCGAAGGCGTCGCGGCTTACATGCGCCACGTGCAGGACAATGCTGAGGAGCAGATCAAGCGTGTGATCGATACGCTCCAGCCTGGCGCGATAGAGATCCCGCTAGATATCGGCGCGCACATCCGCGTTGCGGTCACGCCGGATCACGCAAAGCGCACAGTGAAAGTCGATTTCACGGGGACAAGCCCGCAGGACAGCGGAAACTTCAACGCGCCGCTCGCAATCACGCGCGCGGCGACACTCTACGTCTTCCGCACGCTCGTGAACGACAGCATTCCGCTCAACGAAGGCTGCCTGAAACCGATCGAGATCATCGTGCCCGATGGCTCATTGCTCAATCCGAAACGCGGCGCGGCGGTTGTCGCAGGCAATGTTGAGACGAGCCAAGTCGTGGTCGATGCGCTCTACGGCGCACTCGGTGCGCTCGCCGCAAGCCAAGGCACGATGAACAACTTCACCTTCGGCGATGAGAAGCGCCAGTATTATGAAACGATCTGCGGCGGCTCAGGCGCAGGCCCCAGCTTCGACGGCGCGGCGGCAGTGCAAACGCACATGACCAATTCGCGCCTCACCGATCCGGAGGTGCTGGAGACACGCTTCCCCGTTCTGGTCGAAGAGTTCCGCGTACGGCGCGGCTCCGGCGGCGAAGGCGCACACAAGGGCGGCGACGGCGCCACGCGGCGCGTGCGCTTCCGCGAAGCGATGACGGCGGCGATCCTATCGAATCGGCGCGCGACGCGCCCGCATGGCCTAAACGGCGGCGCCGAAGGCAAAGCCGGGATCAATCGCGTCGAGCGCGTTGATGGGCGCATCGAGGAATTGCCGGCGCGTGGCAAAACGCAAATGCAGGCGGGCGACGTGTTCGTGATCGAAACGCCGGGCGGCGGCGGATTTGGCGCGCGCTAAAACGCGCGATGGGGGGAAGCATGCTGGTATTACTGGGCATCGGCGTTGTCGTGTTCGGCTTCATCGTCCGCGCCAATCCGTTGCTTGTGGTGATGGCGGCGGCGCTCACGACGGGGCTCGCAGCGGCGTGGACGCCCTCGGCCGACATCGCCGTGATGACCAACGCCGCGCGCGACACGCTCGCGACCTTCGGCAAGGCGTTCAACGATTCACGCTACATCAGCCTCACCTGGGTGCTGCTCGTCGCCATCGGCTTGCTTGAGCGCGCCGGCCTTCAAGAACGTGCGCGCATCACCATCGCCAATGTGAAAGCCGCGACTGTCGGGCGCTTGCTTTGGGTCTATCTCGTCATCCGCCAGGGCACGTCTGCGCTCGGTCTCACCTCGCTCGGTGGGCATCCGCAAATGGTGCGGCCGCTCGTGGCGCCAATGGCGGAGGGCGCGGCTGAAGCGAAGTTCGGCGCATTGCCCGATCGTGAGCGCTACCTCATTCGCTCTCACGCAGCGGCAACCGACAATATCGGACTCTTCTTCGGCGAAGACATCTTCATCGCCATTGCTTCGATTCTGCTAATCAAGGGTTTCCTCGAAGGTTACGACATCATCGTCGAACCGTTCGAGCTTTCAATCTGGGCAATCCCCACAGCCATCGCGGCGCTTGCCATTCATAGCTTGCGCCTATGGCTGCTCGACCGGCACTTGAAACGCACGCTCACAAAAGCCTCGGCAGCGGAGGCGGCGCAATGATCACGCTTGCTTACGCTTACATCATCGTCGGCTTCTTCTTCGCGTCGATCTCAATCCTGACTTTGCTCGATCGCGCCAACCCGCGCCGTTTTCGCACCGCACTGTTTTGGGCGCTTCTGGCGACGAGTTTCTGGGCCGGACAATATCTCGGCGATCTGGGCAATGGCCTACTCGCGCTGGCGTTGGTTGCGCTCGCCGCGATCGGCCTAGGCCAAGGCAAACCACCAACCACCACACCGGAGCAACGCCGCGAAAGTGCGGAGCGGCGCGGCAATCTTCTGTTCCTGCCGGCGCTGATCATCCCTGCCGTCGCACTCGGCGGCACGTTGGCTGTGCAGTACACCGATTGGGGTCCGGTGATCATTCAGGAGCAACACAAGACGCTGGTGTCACTCGTAATCGGCGTGTTGATCGCAGTCACCGTGTTGATGCTTTGGCTCCGGCCGCCATTGCTAGCGCCTCTACAGGAAGGCCGGCGCTTGATGGATTCCGTTGGTTGGGCGGCGTTGCTTCCGCAAATGCTGGCCTCGCTCGGCGCCGTGTTTCTCGCCGCGGGCGTCGGTGATCAAGTTGGGCGCATCTTCGCCGAATACATTCCGATGCTCGACACGCGAACGGTCGCGGTCTCCGCCTATTGCATCGGCATGGCGCTCTTCACCATCATTATGGGCAATGCGTTTGCAGCGTTCCCGGTGATGACGGCGGCGGTTGGACTCCCGTTCGTCATCATTGCGTGCGGCGGCGATCCGGCGCGGGTGTGTGCGATCGGCATGCTTGCGGGTTTCTGCGGCACGCTGATGACGCCGATGGCGGCAAACTTCAACGTTGTGCCGGCAAACCTGCTCGAGCTGCCGGATCGCAAAGCAGCACTCAACGGCGTCATCCGCGCGCAAATTCCAACGGCGCTTCCGCTGCTGGTCGCCAACATCGTCCTCATGCGCTTACTGGCTTTCCCATGACCACGCTCACCAAAGACATCGCAGAAAAGTTTGCAGCACTCGCCCTCGCGCATGTCGGCCGCGAGTATCCGAACAAACTCGATCACGTCATGGCGGATGCGACCGAGGTGCAAGGGCCTCGCGCTTTGCATCCGATCTTTTTTGGTAGTTACGATTGGCACTCGTGTGTTCATGGCTACTGGCTGCTGGCGCGCGTGATGCGGCGCTATCCGGACTTAGAACAAGCGCGCGAGATCGCGGCGCTGTTCGACGAACGGATCAATGCGGCGAATGTCGCGGCGGAATGCGCTTACCTTGAGCGCCCGGCCTCGCGTGGGTTCGAGCGGCCGTACGGCTGGGGCTGGCTGCTCGCGCTGCAGGCTGAGCTTGAGCAGCACACGGACGGCGCCGGCGCGCGCGCCGCGGAAACACTACGCCCGCTCGCTGAGATGTTCGCAGCGCGCTTTCGCGCGTTTCTGCCCCTTTGCGACTATCCCATTCGCACCGGCGTACACTCATCGATGGCGTTCGCGCTCCGCCTTAGCGCGGATTACGCCGAGCCGAACGATGGCGAACTTTTCGCGCTCATGCGTGACAAGGTGTTCGCGTGGTTCGGCGAAGATCGCGGCGCGCAGGCTTGGGAGCCGAGCCAGGACGACTTTCTCTCGCCAACGCTCATGGAGGCCGAATGCATGCGCCGCTTCATGGCGCCGGCGGCGTTTCGTGCGTGGTTCGCAGACTTCTTGCCCAACGCGCACGACGCCGCGCCTGCCTCGCTCTTCACGCCGGCACGTGTCAGTGACCGCACCGATGGCAAGATCGCGCATCTCGATGGGCTGAACTTTTCGCGCGCCTGGTGCTGGCGCTCGATCGCGCGTGCATTGGACGAACGCGATCCCGTCGCGCTACGCGGCCGCACGGCGGCGGATGCACACATCAACGCAAGTCTCGCCCATGTAGCCGGTGACTACATGGGCGAGCATTGGTTGGCGACGTTCGCGCTGCTTGCGCTCGAAGCTTAGTTGCGCTGCGACGGTTCGCGGCGCAGCGCCTGGAAGTGACGCGCGCTGAAGCGCGTCTGCGGCGCGGCCATCGCGTCGGTCGTTTCCGACACATTGATGCGATAGCGGCCAGAGGCGCTGCACGCGCCCGGCTCGCTCGGCACCGCGCGGTTGAACACCATCAGAGCCGCGTGCTCGAAGGCGCCAACATTGAAGGCGCCGCCACGGCCAAGCCGGAAGACCTGAACTTCGCCATTGCGCACGCCCAAACCCAAGAGTTCGAGATCGTCGTCACCCGACAGCGAAATCGTGTACGTGCCACGCAGGTTCTGACCGAAGCCCAGATAATGAGCGCCCAGTTGCTCAGGGCCGTCCTTCGTCGACCACTCGCCCTGGCGCGAAAGTATGGCTTGCTCGCGCACAGCACGCGGGAAAACCGGCGCCAGGTCATAGTCGCGCGCGTAGTTCTGCGCGCGCCAGCGCGACAGCGCCGACGGGATGTCCGTGCCAACGCCCGATAGAGTGCGCGACATCACTTCGAAGCCATCGTAGCGGACGGCATTTTCCCACATGCGCACCACAATGCCGTCACCGTGCACATCGGCGATCGACTGCAGCAGCGTCCACTGAGAGTAGTCGAAGCCGGACTCAAGCGTTGTCCAGCAGCGCTGCGGCGATGCGAAATCAGTCTCGGTGTAATTGGTCGCGTCTTGATCCGAACCGACGGTCGTCGTTTCCGTCCATGACGCAGTGGCCTCATAGAGCCAGTTCAGCGGCTCTTCGCCGTCATAACCGAATTGGATGACGTGGTTGAACTCGTGCGTCGCGGTCGCGCGCATCAAGCTTATCGGCGATTCCGTGCGGTTCATGCCGACAAAGCCGTTATCGACGACAAACACCGTGCGCACGGCCGCGCGTTCGCGGACGCCTGACGTGTTCGGATTGTCGAACACCATCTGCACGCCCTTGGTGTAGCCCATCGAGCCCAACGCATCGGCGACGTAGGCGCGATAGCGTCCGTCTGGATCGCGGATTGGTTCAGCCCAACCGATTTGGCGGACTTGGACTTCGAACATTTCTTGCAGCGTGTCTGCAGTTGCTTGTGCGTACTCCGTCGTCGTCGCATCGACGCCTTCCAGCGTGTAATGCACGCGGAAGTCGCGCGTTTCGAGGGTCAGTTCCGGCCCGCTGAGCGAAACCGCATCCTCGGCCAGCGCCTGGATCGTATCGACAACCGAGCGATCAACGTTGGTGATCACCAAGAGATAATTGCCGCTCGTCTCGGAGCGGCGATAGCGCTCGATGTTCAGCGTGTATGTCGCGGTAGCCGCGGCAGTGTAAGCGAAAGCAGAGTTGAGCGAGCCATCGCCGCGGTCGTCATTGGCGGCTACCGGATCGCCGTTCACATCGCTCAAGCGAATGACTGGATCGAGATCGCCACCCGTCGTGTCGGCGAGCACAAGGATCGTCTGCCCTGCCGTCAGACGCAGCGGGTAATCGCGCGATGGCTGTTCGGCATTGAGCGACCCTTCATGACGCGCCAGCGGCGTGCCTTCGATGGCGGAGAAATTGAACGGTGCGTCCGCTTCCGGATCGATCGCCAGCGATACAATCATCTCGCCGCCGGTGTTGTCGTACGTGCCCACCGTCAGCTGGTAGCGGCCGGCGCGCGGCGCTTGAAAGATGACCTGCGAATTGAGTGTGCCGTCGCCACGATCATCGTTTGCAGCGACAATCTCACCGCTCGAATCCGCGAGCGAGAGAGTCGGGTCAACGTTGGCGGCGAGTGCGAAGGTCGAGCCGACGAAAATTTCGTCCTCTGCCAGATCAACCGTGAAGCTTTGCTCACGGCGCTGGCGCGTGAGCGTCACACGCTCCTGGCGGATAACACGCGCTGCGTGCGAGAGGCCGAACTCCACTTCGTTGGAGACGATGAGTTCGAACGCGCCGGTGGCGCCGCCGAAACCGGTGACGATCGCTCTGTGACGTCCCGTCCGGGTGGGAACGTGGATGATCTGCGAGGTCAGCGCTGTTGCGGTGTCATCGTTCTCCGCCACCGTGCGGCCATCCGGACCGTTCAGGGTGAGAATTGTGTCGAACGTCGTGCGTGCCGACGCCGTCGTCAGCGTCACCGGCTCGCCGGCGCGGAGCTCTAATTCAAAAACTGCGCGCGGCTGGGCCGCCGTGACTTCACCTGTGTAATTCTGGGCGCCGGTGGTCTGCGCCGACGCCGTCATGGAGACAGCCAAAAGCGCTACCGCGAAAAGAGCTGAACGCACGTATTCCCCCGCAAAACGGGCCGATGCGAATCCTTCGCCGGCCTTTGTGATAGCCGCTATAGCCGCAGATTGCGGCGCTGCGATAGCAGTCTTGGCGAGATTTTCAGGCACCCTTTCAGGCGGGCAGCACCGAAAACCTGAGTTCGTTCAAGCCTTCGACCCCGCAAGTAATCGCATCGCCCCGCTGTATCGGGCCGACTCCGGCCGGTGAACCGGTGAAGATCAGATCGCCCGGCTTCAACGCCCAGTTTCGCGAGAGCGACGCGATGATGGCGGGCGTTCGCCAGATCATTTGATTGAGGTTCGCATCCTGCCGCGTTTCGCCGTTGACGCTCAGCCAAATGCGCGCGTCGCTCAAATGACCGCAGACCTGCACAGGCGTCAGCGCGCTGATCGGCGCGCCATTGTCCGCCGCCTTGGCGACATCCCAGGGCTTGCCGCCCTTTTTCGCTTCGGCCTGCCGGTCACGCAGCGTGAGATCGACGCCGACGCCATAGCCCCAAATGTGATCGAGAGCGGCCGTCTCTTCGATGCTCGCACCACCCTTGCCAATGGCGATGACCAATTCGACTTCGTGATGCCAATCGGCGGTATTCGGCGGATACGGGATCGCAGCGCCATTCTCGACAACAGCATCCGCAGGCTTGGTGAAGAAGAGCGGTTGCTCGTTCGGGTCATTCCCCATTTCGCGGATGTGCTCGGCGTAGTTTCGCCCGACACAGAAAATGCGCCGCACCGGGAAACGCGCATCGCTGCCTGCAATGGCGACAGAGGCAGGCGGCGGCGGTTCAAAAACAAAAGTCATAGCGCCGCTTTGAGCACGCGATTGGAGCGCCTGTAAACTCTCTTGGTTGGGGAACGCGTCGCCCCGGTCGACGCAAGCTCTTGCGCCCGCGTGCGCGAGCGACGACCTTTGCCGCCCTTCCGCGAGGGGCGGACGCGAATATGGAATGGCTGCTGATTGTCGGCCTCGGTGTTTGGGTCGTATTGCAATCGCAGGCGATCGAAACCCTGAAGCGCAGACTTGCGACGCTTGAGCTGCGTCTGAACGCGCTCGCGCCGATCGCGACGGCTGCGCCGAAACCACCGCCTGCGCCGCTGCCGGAATTGTTGCTCACCGAGCGTGCGCCGCCAGAACCAGCGCCGCCCGCGCCTGAGCTTGAGCCGCTGCTTCTCGATCAACCGCTTCCGCCAGACGAGCGCGAACCGCTCCTGCTCGAGACGCCACTGCCCGACGTATCGAATGATCAAGACGAAGCCGCTCGGCCGCTGCCGCCCATTCCAGAAGCCGCGCGTCCAGCGCCGCCGCCGCGCGTCAAAGCACAACCGGATCGGCGCTTCGAACAATGGCTAGCGGAGAACGGTCTCGCTTGGCTCGCCGGTGGAGCTTTTGCACTCGGCGCGATCTTCTTGGTGTCGTTCGCCGCGCAACAGGCCTGGTTCACGCCGCAAGTTCAGCTCGTCTGCGCGGTTGCGCTGGGCCTTGCGCTGATTGCCGCGAGCGAATGGGCGCGGCGTGTTTCGATCGCAAAGCCTCCTGGGCATCCGCTCGTCGCTGCCATGCTCGCGGGCGCGGGCGTGGTCGCGCTCTACGCAACCTCATGGGCTGCGCAGGGGCTTTATGGCTACGCCGACGCGACGCTTGCTTTGCTGCTGCTGGCGCTCTGCGCGGCGATCCTCATCGGCCTCTCGTTCTTGCACGGCCGAGCGCTCGGCATTCTCGCGATCATCATGGCTCTGCTCGCGCCTGCTCTGGCAAGCGGCGTGACGTGGCCGCCGCCTGCGTTGACGTCGTTCGTCTGCGTTATGGCTTTGACGGGCTACGGCTTGTCGTATCTGCGACGCTGGCCCTGGGTCAGCGCGGTGACGCTGCTCGGATTGTATTTCTGGTTTGCCTACGCCATCGGCGAGGATGATATTCAGCGCGCCCTCGCACTACTCAGCACTGCAAGCTTTGGCGCTGTGATTGTTGCTCTGCGCCCGCCGCTTCCGCGCTCGCCAGATCAGCCCTTCGGCTGGGACCAGCTGCGCGCGTACGGCCCAAGTGCTGCAATTGCGGTGTCGAGCGTACTGTTGCTCTGGGTTTGGCTTGCCGCTGTGCCGCTACCCTCGGGACGCGTCGCCGGCCCCGCACTGATCGCTGCCTTCCACGTCGCGCTCGCCTCCTATGCTGTGCGTGCAAGGCTCGCGCATTACTGGGCGCTCGTCGCTGCCGTGGCCTGCGCCGTGCTTGGGTTCATCTTTTATCTGCAAGCTCGTACGCACTTCGGACCGTTCGGCGCCGATCTTTATCCGACCATCCTCGCGGTCTCTTTCGCCATCGTACTCTGCACGCTCACTGCGCGGCCCTCGCGTAGTGGGCGCGCGCCCGTTGCGCTAAGCGGCGCTATAGGCGCGGCAATGCTGACAGCACTCGCGGCCACGACACGCGACGATTGGCATGGGCTCGCCGCTTGGGCAGCGCTACTCACCGGCGCAGCTCTCCTCTTCGCCGCCGCTTGGCGCATGGAGGATGAAGCAGACGAAAGCAGCAACGATGTCGCGATTGACGTTTGGGCGGGCGCGGGCGTGGCGCTGCTTCTTCTGGGCATAGAATCCGCCGTCCCCGCAGCCGCGCGCACCGCCGCACATGCGGGCGCGGCCTTGATGCTCGCCGTCGGCCATTCATGGCGTGGCTGGCGCGTTCTGCGGCCGGCTGCGTTGACCGCCGCCGCGATCAGCGTTGGTCATACGTTGTCGCCGGCGTTGGCAGGCGCAGCGTTGAGTGGAACGATCCCGATCTGGGGCGCGCTCGTCATCATCGCCGCTGCCGCCGCATTGCTGTTCGCCGCTGGATATTTTCTCGCCGACGACGAAGAGCGCTCGCCGTGGAGCGAGGCGCTGACATCAGCCGCGGTTATTGCCCTTGTTGTTGCGGCTTTCCTGTTGTTGCGGTGGTTTGCGGCAGGCGGCGCGGGCGCGGGGCTAGACGAACTCAGCGAGACTGCGTTGCGCGCGCTCGCCTTGATGGCGGCAGGGCACGTGCTGTTGCCGCGCGCGGGGCAAACACTCGGCTTGATCAGCCGCTGGCGTGGTCATGCATTCATGGGCGCAGGTTTTCTCTACGCGCTGATCGCCGCCGGCCTGGTGAGCAATCCGTGGTGGGGTTTGCAGCACGCCACGGTCAGCGGACCGCCGCTTCTTGATACGCTCACTCTCGCCTTCGCCGCGCCCGCTGCGCTCGCGTTCGCCGCATCCTACCGCCTCTACGCGCGCGACCGCATGATGGCGCGCCTCTATGTGGGCG
This sequence comes from Hyphomonadaceae bacterium, assembly GCA_019753105.1. Lineage (GTDB taxonomy): Bacteria > Pseudomonadota > Alphaproteobacteria > Caulobacterales > Aquidulcibacteraceae > Vitreimonas. Next base: position 190,657 of record JAIELJ010000014.1, on the reverse strand, counting down.
CTGGTGCGCTGATGGCGTTCCTGTGGGCGGCCATGCAGATCCGGCGCGGCTTCCATGGCGCGCAGATGCATGATGCGCCGGTCGGCTTGCTCGAAGGGCAATGCTACGGTTTGCTTTGGCTTGGCGCTGCACTTGCGATTGCCGCGGCCGCTCGCTGGCGTGCAGCAAAGAACGGCGACGGCCCACTGGCGCTCGATCTCTCCCGCGTGATGCGGATTGCGGCGTGGATCGGCGTCATCATGGCCGGAGTTATCTTGCTGCTCACCCGCCATCCGATCTGGGGGATCCACGATACGGGTTCAACAGATGCGCTGGAAACGGCGTTAGCGACGCTTACGCAAGCAATCGGCGTGAGCGGCGCTCTTCTCTTGGGGCGCATGCTCTCGATCTCCCGCGAGCTCATCCCTGCGCGCTTCGCCGCGGCTTCGCTCGCCGCCCTTCTCGCGTGGAGCTTCGGTCACGCCGCTATTCGCTGGATCGCACAAGCGGGCGGCATGGATGAATCACTGCCGACAGTCGACCTCGAAGGCTTTGGACACGCACTTTGGCCGCTTGCGCTCGTCTTGGCCGGCGCTGCGCTGACAGCACGCGCGCCTGGTCGCGATAGCGTGCGCGCATATCTCAATGATCTACAAGCGATCTGGGCGACGGCAGTTTGGCCGGCGCTGCTCTACACGGCGTTCGGGCTTTGGCTTTACTTCAATCCTTGGTGGGGCGTGGAACCCACGGCGCTCGCCACGACAGCGCCAACGATCGGAGCATTCGCATCATTCGCAGCCGCGGCGTTGCTCAGCCTTGGCGCAATGCGCGTACCTCGCGCGCGCGCGCAAGAATGGTTAGAGCGCACCGCCATCATCGTCGCGATCGGCCACGTGCTGATTGGCGCCACCATCCTCGTGCGCTGGCTCTTCCACGGCGCCAACACGAGCTTGGCGCCTGCAATCGACACCGAGATGTGGTCATACTCCGCGACCTGGGCGCTGCTGGGCGCTTTGGTGTTCGGCCTCGGCATGCAACGCAACGACGCACTGTTGCGATGGATCGGGCTTGCAATCCTGCTCGGCACCACGGTGTTCGTGTTTTACCTCACGCTCACGCGCCTCACCGGCATCGCTCAATTCGGCTCGATGCTCGGCCTCGCCGTCGTGTTGATGGGCGTAGCTTGGCTTGCGCGCACTTATCGCCCGAAGCCGGACGGTGGCGATTTGCTCAGCATCACGCCAAGCGCGCGGCGTGGAAGGCGACGTGGTCGGCGACAAAGGTCGCCATGAAGAAGTACGAGTGATCGTAGCCTTCATGACGGCGAAGCGTCAGCTTTTGCCCCGCCTTCGCGGCGGCGGCTTCAAGCAGCCCAGGCTTCAGCTGGTTCTCTAGGAACTGATCGCCGAGGCCTTGATCCATGAGGATATCATCGAACGGCTTTGCTCTGCCGGCTTCGATGAGCAGCGCCGCATCGTGCGCCGTCCACGTTTCGCGATCGCTTCCGAGATAAGCGCTGAACGCCTTTTCGCCCCACGGGCAGCGCGTCGGCGATGCGATCGGCGCGAAAGCGGAAACGCTTTTGAACAGCGCCGGGTGCTTCATCGCCAGTGTCAGCGCGCCATGTCCGCCCATCGAGTGGCCGAAGATCGAACGCTTCGCTTGCAGAGGAAACGCGCCTTCCACTGCTGCGATCAAATCGCGCGTGACATAACTCTGCATCTTGAAGTGCGGCGCCCATGGCGCTTGCGTTGCGTCGATATAGAAGCCCGCGCCTTGGCCGAGATCATAAGCTGGATCATCGGCGACGCCCTCGCCGCGCGGCGATGTGTCGGGCGCGACGATGGCAAGCTTGTGCAGCGCGGCCGCGCCATAGGCGCCGGCTTTGGTGGTGAAGTTGTCTTCCGTGCAGGTAAGCCCCGAAAGCCAAATCAAATAAGCAAACGGCCCCTCGCCCGGCGGCGTGAAGACGGAGAAGCGCATCGGCGTGCCGGTGGCGGCGCTTTGATGCTGCGCGTAAGTGAGCGTGCCGCCGTGGACGCGGTGTTGTGCGCGGATTTCGATGCTCATTGCGGCTTCGCACCCGCTGTTGCGAAGCCGGCCATCAGCTCGGGATATCGGTCCGCGGTCGGAAATTCATCGAAGCTGATGCGCGCACCACTGACGACGCCGGGCAGTTTCTCCGACACATAAGATTCAACGTACGGAATCACCCAGCTCGCATCGTCGAGCATGGTCGCCCTGAAATTTACGAACTGGCCGCCAGCGATGCCGCAGGTATAGAGCCAGTTCTTACAATGGGCGCAGAAGTGATGGACGCTCTCGTCGCGATGTAAGCCACCGATCTCGGTTTCGCCCTGCACATCGAGCGCAGCAGCAGGAAACATCAACGAGAGCGAATACGGCCCGCTCGTTAGCTTCTGGCAACCACGACAATGACACGCCATTGCGATCATCGGCGCCGCACTGATGCGCATAGTCACGCGCCCGCACAGACATGACGCGTTCCAAGGAAGCTTCCAATCGGTCATTGCCGCCACCTTTGTGCAAACGCGAGCATGCGCGCACGATCATAATCGTTCTCGTGCTCAAGCAGACCTGTATCCTGCTGTCTCAGGAACGTCCCGTTATTATCCAGAATAAAGAAATCCGGATAGCCGCGTGACGCCGGGAAGCCGGTCAGGAACGCGGCGTTCTCGTTTGCGGGGCTGTAGTTCACCTTGAGCATTACAAAGGACGCCTCGAACGCCGCGCGCACATCAGCGTTGCGGGTGAGGAAAGTATCGAGGATCTCGCACCATCCACACCAATCGCCGCCGACGACGATCAGAACGCGCTTGTTCTCCGCACGCGCGCGATCAAGCGCCCGCTCCAGATCGCGATACGGATTGGCGCGAGCATCGTAGCTGTTGTTGACGTAGAGCGCGCCGAGGGGCGCGGTTTGCGCCGATGCGGCTGCGCCGGACAACACCAGGCCCGCCGCAAGTGCGAGCGCCAAGGCGCGCAACCCGCTCACCGAGCAAACAAATCAGGGAACGCCAGCGCGATCGCTGTCACCATCGCAAAATAGAGCGCAACAGCGCCGACGAACGTAAGCGCCGCGAGCCCGTAGCGGACTCCCGCTGATTGACTGCTTCGCATGATCTTCTGGTTCGCCGCCCAAGCAAGGCCACCGCATAAACCGCCCAGAGCGCCGCCAACAGCCACAAGCGCTATCGGCGCGGCGCAGATGACTTGCTCCAGAATCGTAAGCTTGCGCTCGGCCTGCGGCTCATTCTGTTCGGTCATCTTGGCCTCCTCAATACACGACGACACTGCGGATGCTCTCGCCCTTGTGCATCAGATCAAACGCTTCGTTGATGCGCTCCAGCGGAAGTTTGTGTGTGATCATCGGGTCGATCGCGATCTTCTTGTCCATGTACCAATCGACGATCGTCGGCACATCGGTACGCCCGCGCGCGCCGCCGAAGGCAGTGCCTTTCCAGACGCGGCCTGTCACCAGCTGAAACGGGCGCGTGGCGATTTCTTTGCCGGCTTCCGCGACGCCAATGATGATGCTCTCACCCCAGCCGCGATGGCACGCTTCCAAGGCTTGGCGCATCACTGTCGTGTTGCCGGTACAATCGAACGTGTAATCGGCGCCGCCGCCGGTGAGTTCGACCAAGTGCGGAACGATATCGCCGCTGATCGTCTTCGGATTGACGAAGTGCGTCATGCCGAATTTCTTGCCCCACTCTTCGCGCGCAGGATTGATATCGACGCCGATAATCATGTTGGCGCCTACGAGCTTGGCGCCCTGAATCACGTTCAAACCAATGCCGCCGAGGCCAAAGACGATCACGTTCGCACCCGGCTCAACTTTCGCCGTGTTAACGACAGCGCCGACGCCCGTGGTCACGCCGCAGCCAATGTAGCAAGCGCTCTCAAACGGCGCGTCCTTGCGGATCTTGGCCAGAGCGATTTCCGGCAGCACGGTGAAATTCGAGAACGTCGAACAGCCCATGTAATGCGCGACTGGTTTGCCCTTGTACGAAAACCGCGACGTGCCATCGGGCATCATGCCCTTGCCTTGCGTCGCGCGGATGGCGGTGCAGAGATTGGTTTTGCGCGAGAGGCAGCTTTTGCACTGGCGGCATTCGGGGGTGTAGAGCGGAATGACGTGATCGCCGGGCGCGACACTCGTAACGCCAGCGCCAACTTCGCGCACGATGCCTGCGCCTTCGTGACCCAAAATGCTCGGGAAGATGCCTTCGCTATCGAGGCCGTCGAGCGTGTAGGCGTCGGTGTGGCAGATGCCGGTGGCTTTAATCTCGACCAGAACCTCGCCTGCCTTTGGGCCTTCAAGATCGAGTTCAACGATCTCCAACGGCTTCTTGGCCTCAAACGCGACTGCCGCTCTGGTTTTCATGAATACGCCTCCGTTGGAGGCGCTTATAGCGCGACGCGGCGCCGATGCTAGCGGCGGCGAGCTTTGGCCTTGGCCCGGCTGGTCGTCGCGCGCTTCTTTTTCGGCGCTGCTTTCGTGGCGCGCTTGCGCTCGATGCTCTTGCCGACGCGGTTCGGCACTTGGTCGACAAAATCACTGGCGGCGCCATGAATGCGATTGCGCATATCGGGCGCCACCGCGGCGCCCATGCCTGCAAGTATGTAGACAGCCTCGATAGGAACAAGCGCGGCGACCGTTCGACCATAACGATCGAACCCGATCACCGCGCTCTCAGCTTGAACGGTCTCAAGAGTCTCAGCGAAATTCGCGCGCGCTTCGGAGGTCGAATAGACCGGGGCGGTCTTGGCCTTTCGCGAAGCGGCTTTGCGTCTGAGGCTCTTGACTGACTTCATGCCGCTACTTGTTCGTCCTCAAGGAGCCGGCCGAACAGCCATTGCTCCCATTTGGGTTTATCGTACGGACTAAACGTCCATACGGTGAGCTTTGTGCCCGCGCGCTCTACAGTACGCGGTTCGAGCACCGCGCCGAATCGCCGGTCCTGTACAAGATCGTCGGCGTACGTGACCGCAAAGTTAACGCCGCAATCCCAACCGAGGGCGAGAAGCAGCGCGTTCTGCGCTTGCTTGGCGAAACGCCGTGCTGCGCTCTTCGACCGCAGCATCGTCTCAACCAATACGCGGCGCATGTGACAGAAAGTGGGGCCATCACGGAGCGCTTCCAAGGCTGTCCACAAAAACGCTGCGCGCGATGACGCACCGTGGGCGCGCCTGCGCCGCGGCGCAGCACTTATCGGGCGGTACTCATCGCCCGCATCGGGCACACGTACAGGCTGTGTAGGCAGCGGCTTTGCTTGCGAAGCGCCGCCTTGCCCCACGCCGCCGCCGGCGCCGCCATCATCGTCGGGCGGAGGCGGCGCGCCGCCGTCACCGCCGTCTTCCGGCTTCTTCGGCTGATCGCGCTTGGCCAGCACCCACAAGCCTTCTTCATCATCACGCTTCAGCATCAGATCGCGCTTAAACCGCGTGAACACGAATTGCGTGCAGCGTTCGACCTTGAGGATGTCCGGCAAGCCGGGATTGAGTTCATTCACGCACAGCGCCCAAATATTTCGCTGATCCAGATTTTCGATGGTCTTCTCAACTCCGTTGAACAGGTTGGTGCTCTGCGGACCGGAGAGCTTCAGCTGATATAAATTGTGGTCCCTTCTGAAAGTCATGCGCGCCTCATGTCTCTGGCTCACGCCAGATTTCATTTTGTTTCAGGGCCGCTCTGGTCGCCGGGGGACGAGCGCCGAGACAGCAACCATAATCGACCGCACCGTTCAAGCCACGCAATCGACGCTGTGTTCTTTGTGCACTACCGCACACACGCCCAGATTTGGGTGTGTCGTTCAAACCATTAACGGCGCGGTCGTCTTGTACAAGAACGCAAACATGCTTGCGCGCGCGGGGGCAAGCGTGGAAGGTGCGGGCGGACTGGGGATCGGGCTGAGGGAGCGTGCGCCGGTCCCGCCGGGTGGGGCCGGCGCACGTACTACCCTAGCACGAGGCCAAAGGCGGCAGGCGCTTCTCTCCCCCGGCGTCTGCCGCCTGCGTCGCGAAATTGCGCATCTGAGATGGGAACGACACCGGCGGGCGCACGTTGATTGCCCGGCGCCGACCTACTCCCCCCGCCCAGGCGCCAACCGCAGCATAGGGCCGGATCGCCACCGATCCGGCCCGAATGCTGTCCGGGGAACTCACAAACCCATGAAATGTGAGGCGAATTGGCCCTGGTTCCAGATGTGGAGCATCCAGCCGGGCTGTTCATCCGTCTTCGGAGCAATTGGCTGCCCCTCAAGAGCAGCGAGCCCGTAAACCCACGACGTCGAGGGCGCGACAATCACCGGCGCATGGGCTGATTGGCCGAAACTGACCCGATGATGGTGCCCGCAGATGACGCGCTGCACCTGCTTATGTTCTGCGATCACAGAAGCGAATAGATCGCCGTCCCACAGCCCGATCTTGTCGAAGAGCAGGTCGTGCGTGGGAAATGGCGGGTGGTGCAGCGCCACAATCGTTGGCTTGTTGGGCTCAGCCGCCAGGGTGCGATCCAGCCATTCCGCTTGCGGTTTCGTCAGCAAACCGTGTGTCTCGCCCGGCACAATCTGATCGACGCAGACGATGCGCACAGGCTGGTCCTCGATGGCGTACGACAGGAAACCATCGCGCGGCAGATATGTGTGCGTGGGGAAGGTTGACCGGATCAGCGCGCGATCGTCGTGATTGCCAGGCATGAGATAGAGCGGCGCCGAAGGATCGGCGATCGCTTCCGCGAACACTGCATACTCATCCGCGCGCTCGTCATTCGCGAGATCGCCGGTCAGAAGTATCACGTCAGCCTGGTAGTCGCGCGCCTGCGCGAGCGCCTTCTTCACCTGGCGCGCAGCAACGCCGCCGTCATCGGCGCGCACATGCGTGTCGGAAATCTGCGCGAGCGTGAATCGCGTTTTGCTGCCCATGCTCCACCCTAGCCCGGCGTTGTTTCCCGCCTCTAGCGCGGAGCGTCGAACGGTGTGCGATCCTTGTCTGTGCCCGCGGTCACACTCGATGCAGCAATCTCAGTCTAGCGCCCGCGCTACGCGGAAGCCGACGCCCTGCAGGCGGGCATCCTCCGCGGCGGAGCGGCGCGCTGCCGCCCGCAGAACCGGCGCCTGATCGGCGTAGCCGCCGCCGCGATAGACACGCCGCTGGCAATCGTCCGCGCGCACAGCAGCGCCGTCGATCGGGGCGAGATCATAGGTCGGCGCATAGCAATCCTCGACCCACTCCGAGACGTTGCCGTGCACGTCGAACAAACCAAACGCGTTTGCTTCATGCGCGCCGGCAAGTGTCGTTTGACGGGCGCGATATGTTGCTTGCGTCAGGGTTACGCGCGGGCCGTATGCATAGGCGCCGGCTTCGCCAGCGCGCGCGGCGTATTCCCACTCGGCTTCTGTCGCCAAGCGATAACGCTGCGCGCCAACTTCGCTGTTGAGCCAATCGAGATAGGCTTGGGCGTCTTCCCACGACACATTCGTCACCGGCCGATTACCGCGCCCCCAGCCATAATCTGGCGGCGAATAGCCATTGCAGCCGCCGCCTGCGAGACAGGCGTCCCACTGGGCAAACGTGATTTCGTATTTGCCCATCGCGAACGGCGCGATGGAGACTTCACGCTGCGGGCCTTCATCGCGCGCGCGCCCTGTTTCGGTTGCAGGCGAGCCCATCGTGTAGAGGCCGCCGGCCATCACGATCATTTCCGGGCAATTGTCGCAATCGCGGATCGTCTCGCCGGGCGCGATGCGCGTAACGGCCGTTTCTTCAGGAATTGCGCCGGCTTGGCGCAGCACGTCTTCGTCAGGCGACGCCGGCGAAGCTGCATCAGCGACGGGCTGTTGCTGAATATAGGGCTGAGCAAAGCGGTAGATGGTGGGGCTGAAGTAGGCGAGCGCGACCAGTGCGGCGCCAACCATTGCGAGACTGCCGTACCTGCGGGAGGCGCGCACGAACTTCTGCCGGCGCGAAAGAATTTCGAAAGTCTGGACCCGCTGCTCCATATTATCGAGCGGCTTTTGCCCCTTCGATTGGAACGCAGCAGTTGGGCTCGTGCGCGCCATCGAACGGAATTCCGCCGACACGAGCGCGCTTCCCGGCTCAGCCAATTCTTGCAAGCGCGCGGCGACGTTGACGCCGTGCCCGAGCAAATCTTCCGTCGCGGTGACGACGACATCGCCGACGTGTGCGCCAACGCGGATCGGCGGCTCGCCACGAGGGCGCTTATCGAGCAATTCCTGGATCGCTCCGAGCGCCGCACCAGCGGAGGCGAATTCCAGCATGAAGCCGTCGCCGGCAGTATTGAACAAGCGCCCGCCGTTGGCGGCGGCTACGCGCTCGATGCGCGCCCTTAGCGCTTCAACTTTGCGCGCAGCGTTGCGCTGATCGCGCTCCGACATTTTTGAGAAGCCGACGATGTCGAGTGACACAATCGACGCCAACCGTATGGCGCGCTCTTCGCCTTGGTCTGTCACAGCTCAGTTCCCCACGTCCCCGCGAGGATAATCCCCGCCCGGGGACTTATCCACCCTCCTCCTACTCGCCTGAATCGACGCTGAGGAGAAGCAAACTCATGTTCTGGATGAACGCCGCGGTCGAAATGCCGGTTACGGGCGTTTGTGTGACGTAAGGCGACGTGTCGAACCGGTCGCCGACCAGCGTTTGCGCGAAATCGCCCTCCGAAGCGGCGGCGGGCGGTTCGCCTGCATAGGGATTGCTGGTCGCGGTGAGCGGCGTCGGCCAATAGCCCTCAGCGTTCAGACCGGCGTTGATCTCCATCAGCCGTTCTGTCGTTGGGCGCTCGGTTGTGCCCGCGCCGGCTGTCGCGTTCAGATCCGAGACGTCGATCGTCTCGGTTGTGAAGAAGCGCGGCAGACGGAAGTCGCGCTGCGCATTCAGCGGCGAGCGCGCCAGCAGCGCATCGCGATTTTCGCTCGCCAGACGATCGTAACGCTGTCGAAGCGCGTCGACATTGAGCGGACGCCATTGACCATAGTGCGTGATCGGGCGTCGGACGTCGTAGTCCCAATAATATTCGCCGCTGCCCGAATTCGATCCGCGGCGATGATTGATACGCGCGCGATTGCTGCCGATCTCGATGAAGGTCGGATAGTGGCGGCCCTGCACTTGGACCTGATCGTCGCGCAAGCGCACAGAATCGAGCCACGCCAGCGCTTCGGGAATACGCGCGATGAAACGGCGGTCGCCGGTCCATTCATAGAAATCGAGCATCTGCGCGATGTTGCCGGCCGTCGTGTGCGTGGCGAGGCTGAGCGGCTCATATGTGCGCGCACCCATCGGTGCGAGCGTTTCGTGATGATGCTGCAAGCTCCAACCCGCTTGCGGCGCGGGCTGTTGCGTTGCGGGGAAAATCTCCATCGCACGGCGGATCGCGGCGAGCGCGCGTTCATCGCCGAGCGTGTGATAAACCATCAGCAAGAACTTGATATTCTCGTCGGCGACTGCGTCGTTGAACGTGATGTACGGCGCGTACTCCACTTCGCCTGCAACGCGCGGAAAACGCTGCGGCCAGCCGCCATTTTCGTATTGGCTATCCAGCACAAAGCGCACGGCGCGTTCGAGCGGCTCGCGTAAGCGGGAGGAGCGGCGCTCCAAATAGAGACGCAGCAGGAATTGCGATGCTTCGGACGTGCCCGCGTCATCGAACGTCGCGTTACCGTAGTAATGATGGAATTCTTCGAGCCGCCAGCCGCATTTGCCGATCGTGTCGTACCAGCGGCGCGTGCTCTCTTCGCCCGCGAAATCGTGCAAGTAGTTCCAGCCGCCCGCCGGATGCTGCGCAGCGATCAAGCCCTCCGCCACTTCCATCGCGGCTTGGTAGTAGAACTCGTCGCGCGTCGCGTGGAAGCAATCGAGATAGAGATGGCCGACAGTCGCCGTGCCCGGCGGTTGCATCCAGATCATCGTCGGATACGCTTCCATCTCGCCCCAGCGGCGCGAGAAGTCCGGCAGATAGCTCCACACATAACCGCCGCGATACGCCACGCGCTCGCGCATGAAGCGCGCTGCGCGCTTCATTGTGCGCAGCGTTTCGCGGCGCAGCTCACTGTTACCGGTGTCATCTGCGTGCTGAAAAAAAGGCGCGGCGGACGACGCGCAAGCGCTCGTGAAAACAGAAGCCGAGACGCCCGCGAGCAATGCGCGGCGCGACGTGTTGCACACGTTGGACATGATCTCTCGCGTCTCCCTGGCTTGTCAGCGCGACGGTGCGTTCGGCTCCGGCGCGAGCAAGTGCTTCTTGATTTTGCCTGCGGGCGTACGCGGAAACTCATCCACGAACGTCACGTGCTTGGGCGCTTTATAGCCAGCGAGATTGGCGCGGCAAAACTGAATCACCTCGGCAGCGGCCAGCGGCGCTGCATCCGGGCGCAACAGAATGAAAGCGTGACCCACCTCGCCCCATTTTTCGTCCGGAACGCCCACGATCGCCGCTTCCAGCACGCTCGGGTGACGCGCGAGCACGTTCTCGATCTCGGCCGGATAGACGTTCTCGGCCCCGGAAATATACATCTCCTTGATACGCCCAGCGACGTAGTAGCAGCCGTCCGCATCGACGCGGCCGATATCGCCGCTCTTCAGCCAGCCATCCTTGGTGATCGCCTTCGCGGTTTCGTCGGGTCGCTTCCAATAGCCCGGTGTCAGCCCCGGCCCGCGCATCCAGATCTCACCGGTCTCGCCAGTGGCGACTTCAACGTCACTCGCATCGACGATGCGCACTTCGAGCAGCATTTGTGGTTTGCCGACTGAGCCGATCTTCAAGAGCGCGTCTTCGGGCGCTGCGATGAACGCTGTCGGCCCGGTCTCCGTCATGCCGTAGCCATTGCAAACGCGCACGCCCTTCGCAGCATAGCGCTCGACCAGCACATCCGCCAACGGCGCGCCGCCACAACCCCATGCACGCACGCGCGCGAGATCGGCGCCATTGAATGCGGGATGCAGCGCGAGCTGCTGGTAGACAGCCGGCACGCCAAAGAAGACATCGAGGCGCGGCATCAACTCGAGCGCGCGCGCTTCGTCGAACGCAGGCATCAAGATCACAGTGCCGCCCGCGATTAAAGTCGGCAGCGTGACGAGCTGGATACCGGCAGTGTGAAAGAGCGGCAGAAAGTTGAGCGTTGTATCGCCGCCGACGAGCCCAAACGCGTGCGCGACGTGGAAAGCGTTCACCGCCGACATTTGCATCGTCTGAATCACGCCCTTCGGCGTGCCGGTCGTGCCTGATGTATAGATCAGCGTCCAAATCGCATCGTCGCGCCATTGTGCGTCCGTAACCAGGGGCGCATGCGCCGCGAGCAGCGTCTCGTACTCGCCATCAAGCGCAATGCTGCGAACACCGTCGCCAATCGTCAGCGCGGGCTCCGCGTCCTCGGCCCCGTAAATCAGCACTTTCGGCGTACAATCGGCCATGACCGGCTGAAGCTCGCCGGCAGGCGCGCGCCAGTTCAGCGGCACATAGATCGCGCCAATCTTGGCGCACGCGAACATCAGTTCGAAGAACTCGACACGGTTACGGCAGAGGATCGCGACGCGATCTTCGCGCTCGACGCCGTGCGCCGCGAGCACTGCGGCGCCGCGCGCTGCACGATCTTCAAGTTGGGCATAGGTCAAAGTCGCGCCGGTCAGCGCGTGTTCGAAGGCGATGCGGTTCGGCGTTAGCGCCGCCCGCTTCGCAGTGATGTCGACCAGGCCGACACCCATAACCACTCCTCCCAATCGCGCGCGCTCTTAAGACGCGTCGCCGTTCTTCTTCGGCCTTGGCGCAAGGCCATTGATCATCAAATCCGAAGCCGCGGCGGCGATGGTCGCGGAATCCGTCTCCACGTCCCACACGCCGTAGCGAATGCCCAAGAAGCTCGATGCGCCCATGAGCGCCCAGACGCGGACTTCATCATCTTGCCCGGGGCTGATCTCGCCACGGTCAGCGGCGTGTGCAAGCTGCTGACGATAAGCGGCGGCGAAGGTGCGGTAGTAATCGCGATAAGCCTCCGGCGCCACGAACTGCGCCTCCATGACGACGCGATAGAGCGCTTGGTGTGTGCGCACGAAATCGAGATAAGCCTGAATGCCAAGACGCTCGGCTTCGAGCCGGTCCTGCGCACCCTTAGTGCTCTCGCTCAGCGCATGCCGGGTGCGCGCGCCCATGTCGGCGACCAGCGCCCGGAACACTTCCTCTTTGCTTTTGAAGTAGACGTAGAAGGTGCCCAAGCCGACGCCGGCGCGGCCAGTAATGTTTGAGATCGCGGTCTCGTGGTAGCCGCGCGCGCCGAACTCCTCGCCCGCCGCATCCAGCAGCTTCCGTAACGTCCGCCTGCCCCGTTCCGTCTTCGGACCGGTCGCCTTGTCTGCCTCGGCCTCGGAACCTGAATGTTGACTCATGTTTCAAGTCTCCGATATAAGGCCGGGCAAGACAACGAAAAAATCGGCCCGAGAACGGGTCCGAATAGGGGGATGCCGGTTTGCCGGTGTGCGTTTTGCCAGATGGGGCCGCTATGGCCTACGCCGATGACGGCGTGGGAGCGCCCATACTTCTGGTGCACGGCTGGGCCGCCCACGGCGGTTTTTTCGACGATCTGAAGTCCCGCCTTTCCCAGAAGCATCGTGTCCTCACTCCTACGCTGCGCGGCCATCCTGGCACCGGAAACGGCAAAGCGCCGCTGACCATCGAAACGCTCGCCGACGATATCGTGCATTTCGTTCAGATGCTTGGACTTAAGGATGTTGTGGCGCTCGGTTGGTCGATGGGCGCGATGGCGCTTTGGGGCGCGGCTGATCGCGTGAAGTTCGCCGGCCTCGTAATCGAGGATATGGGTGCGCGCATCACCAATGATGCAGATTGGCAGAGCGGTCTGGCCGCCGGTTACACCGAAGCCGACATCCCAGCGACGCTGAACGAAATCAACGCCGATTGGCCGGCTTATGTCGCACGCTTTGCGCCGCGCATGTTCGCACCCGCCGCGCGCGAAAAAAATCCCGCGCTCATCGCCTGGGCGTCGAGCGAGATGTCGAAAGCAAATCCCGAAGCGATGGCGCCATTTTGGGCGTCGATGGCGCGCCAAGATTTTCGCGCCCGCCTCGCGCGCATTGATGCGCCGACGCTCGTGATCCATGGCGGCGACAGCCAAATCTATCCCGATGACGCGACGGTTTTCGTCGCCAACACGATGCCGCGTGGGGAACGCGCGGTCATTTCCGGCACGGGCCACGTGCCTCATCTCGAAGCGCCGGAAGAGTTCTTGAACTTGGTCGAGGGTTTCGCACGCAAACAACAGCGGCAGCCCGAATTGAAGAGCGGAGGAGTAGTCACATGAAGCGGTTTGGGGATACAGCGCGACAAGCGCTTTTGTTCGCAACAGTCTGCGCAGCGCCATTTGCGTTGTGCACGCCAGCAATGGCGCAAGACGGCGAAGAGGAAATCATCGTTACGGCGCGTCGCACGGCCGAAAGCCTGCAGGACGTCCCTGCCTCGGTTTCGGCGTTTTCGGAAGCAGCGCTTGAGCGCTTGAACGCCACGGACTCCACCGGTCTGCAAGGCGCGGTGCCGAACCTGAACATCGTTCAAGGCCGCGGCTCTTCGAACGCCACCAACATCTACATTCGCGGCGTCGGCCAGCCGGACGCGCTGCAAACCTTCGACCCCGCCGTCGGATTCTACGTCGACGACGTCTATTATTCGCGCATCCGCGGCACGCAGATGGAAATGTTCGACATCGAGCGCGTTGAAGTTCTGCGCGGCCCGCAAGGCACGCTCTATGGCCGCAACACTGTCGGTGGTGCGGTGAAGATCGTGACCCGCCGTCCGGGCGATGAGCCGCGCGGCTTGGCGCAGTTCACCGTCGGCGACTACAACCAGATGGAAGGCCGCCTCGTCGGCTCGACGCCGCTCAGCGAAAACGTCTCGATCGGCGGCGCTCTCTTCGGCGCAGTGCGCGATGGTTACGTCACCAACCCGACGACCGGCGAAGAATATAACGACCGCAACGTCTGGGGCGCGCGCGTCCAAGCGGCTTGGGACGTTACGCCCAACTTCTCCATCGACATCTCGGCTGACACCTCGTCCGAGCAAACCGCTCTGACGATGGGTCAAGCGCAAACGCCGCTGACCAACTTGCTCGGCACAGTCATCCTGCCAATCCCGAGCGAGCCAGAATACAATTTCGAAGCGGAAGCCACGCCTGGCCTGCCGAACTCTTCGGAAATGGGCCATAGCGGCGTGTCACTGCGCGCCTCTTGGCAAGTCACGCCGGAATGGACGCTGCGTTCGATCAGCGCCTTCCGCGATCTCGACTATGACGATTACATCGATATCGACGCCACGACGCTTGAAATCGGCGACGTCTTCGTTGGCGTGCGCCAGAACCAGCTCAGCCAGGAACTGCAAGCCATCTATGAATCGGATCGCCTGACCTTCGTCGGCGGCCTGTTCTATCTCGCTGAAGACATTGGCTCGCACCAGGAAGCCTATGCCGACGATCTGGTGAATGGCGTTTCGCTGTTCAGCATCCCGCTGGTCAGCTTCACGCGCACGATTGACGACAGCCTGCAGACCCGCAGCTTCGCCGCGTTCGCCAACGCGACCTATGCCGTCACCGATCGCTTCAACATTTCGGGTGGCTTGCGCTACACCGAGGAAGAGAAGGACTACTCTCGCACCACGTCGACCTTCTACGGCGCGCCGATCTTCAACGCGACCTTCGCCTTCGATATCAGCGAGTCGTGGGACGATCTCTCGCCCATGATCTCGGCTGACTACGAACTCACCGACGACATCATGATCTACGCCCGCGCAGCGCGCGGCTTCCAATCGGGCGGCTTCAACGGCCGCGCCAACAATCCCGGCGAACAAGCGCCGTACGATCCGCAAGTCGCGACGTCGTACGAAGCGGGCGTCCGCAGCGATTGGATGGATGGCCGTCTGCGCGTCAACGCCACGGTCTTCCACAACATCTTTGAAGACTTCCAAGCGCGCGTGTCGGGCACGGTCATCGATCCGGGCACCGGCCTGCCGAGCCCTGAACTCACCGTCATCAATGCCGGTGAGCTCGAAATGAACGGCGCCGAACTCGAGGTGAACTTCAACCCGATCAGCGCGCTCTCGCTCGATGCGCAAATCGGCTACCTCGACGCGCAGTACAACGACTTCGACGACGTCCGCTTCCCGGGCGGCTCGCGCGCCTTCCAAACCCCGGCCTTCTCGCCGGAATGGACCGCCCGCTTCGGCGGCGCCTATACGCTGGATCTCGGCGGCGCCGGCGATGTCGTGCTCGGCGCCTCGGCCCGCTATCGTTCGGAAATGGCGCTTGCGGTGGACAACACGTTCATCATCGGCGCTGTCGGTACGACGACGGAAGTGCCTGGCCTCTTCCAAGACTCGTATTGGCTCTACGACGCCAGCATCACCTATCGCCCGAACGACACGCTGAGCATCGGCCTCATCGGCCGCAACCTCGGCGACGAAGTCTACAAGACCGAAGGTCAGGACTTCTCGTCGGTCGGCAACATCCGCACCGTCTATTATGGCGCGCCGCAAACCTGGAGCCTCGTCTTCACGGCCCGCTACTAAGCGCGACCGGACTATTTCTCAGAGCTCTTCCTGGCTGGGGGCGGCGAAAGCCGCCCCCATTTTTTTAGTCGGCACCGCTTGCAACTAACTGACTAGTCAGTTATATAAGCGAAATGAGTCCCCCAACAGTCCCCGAGCCCACCGGCCCCCGTTGGCGGCGGCGCGCTGAGGCGCGGCCGGAGGAAATTCTCGAGGCGGCCCTGGCCGAGTTCACGACGCGCGGCTTTGAGGCCGCGCGGATGGAGGACATCGCCAAGACCGCCGGCATCTCGAAAGCGGCGATCTATCTCTACTTCCCGTCCAAGACGGCGCTCCTTGAGGCGCTGATCGAGGCCAAGATCGGTCCGCTCGCTAACCAGGTGCAGAGCTTGGCGCTCGCGGGCCAAACCGATCCGCTCATGACACTCCGCATGCTGGCCACGGCCGCGGCGCACCGCATCGGCGATGCGCGCGTCTTCGCAGTGCCGCGTCTGGTGATTGGCATCTCGGGCCGTTTCCCGGAGATCGCTGAATATTATCGCGTCAACGTCGTCGAAAAGGCGCGCGGCGCGCTGGAAGCTTTGATCGACGCCGGCAAAGCCAAAGGCGTCATCCGCAACGTCGACACCAAGGCCGTCGCTCGCGCCTTCATCGGCCCGATCCTGTTTGAGGGCCTCTGGACACACGTCCTGGGCGGAGAAACCGCACTCAACGACCCGCAAAAGCTGATTGAATCCCAGTTCGACATTCTGCTTAGCGGGCTGGAGAACCGCGCATGAAGCGCTTTGTTGTCGTCACCCTCGCGCTCTTCGCCGCCGCCTGTTCGCGCGAACCGTCCAACGTCCTGCAAGGCTATGGCGAAGCCGACTACATCTATCTCGCCAGCCAAGAATCAGGCGTGCTTGGCGAGCTTTATGTGCGCGAGGGCGATGTGGTTGAAGCCGGCGCGCGTGTATTCACGCTCGATCCTGAACGGCTGTCGCTAAACGCACAGAGCGCCAACGCGCAAGCCGCTGCTGCAAGCTCCGCGATCCGCACCGCGCAGGCGCAAGCGAATTTAGCGCAAGCGAACTACGCGCGCGGGCTGGAACTCTTCAATCGCGGCTTCTACCCCCGCGCCCGCTTGGACTCAGACCGCGCCGCCCGCGACACCGCCACGGCTCAACTCGCACAAGCGCGCCGTGAAGCGAGTGCCGTCGGCGCATCGAGCGGGTTGGCGCGCGCACGCGTCAGCGATCTCGGCGGCGCTGCGCCATCTGGCGGCACGATCGAACAAATCTATCTGCGCCCCGGCGAGATCGTCACGGCGGGCCAGCCGATCGCAGCATTGCTCGCGCCGGAAAACATGAAGGTGCGCTTCTTCGCGCCACAGGCTTTGCTGGCTGAGCTGCGCGTCGGCGCACGCGTGCAGGTGAGTTGCGATGGTTGCGAGGCGCCGCAAGCGGCGACGATCAGCTTCATCGCGCGCGAACCGCAATTTACGCCGCCTGTCATCTACTCGCTCGATCAGCGCGACAAGCTTGTGTTTCTCGTTGAAGCACGGCTCGACGCAGCCGGCCCGATCCGGCCCGGCATGCCGGTGGATGTGCGCCTCACCGATGACTGACGAACTCGTCATCGATGTGCGCGGGCTCACCAAGAGCTACGGCGGCCGCAAAGTGGTCGACAATTTCGACCTCTCTGTGCCACGCGGCGCGATCTACGGCTTCTTGGGTCCGAACGGCTCCGGCAAGACGACGACAATCCGCATGGTCTGCGGACTGCTGAAGCCGGAGAGCGGCTCGGGCGAAGTGCTGGGCTTCGACGTATTAAACGAGAGCCCGAAGATCAAAGAGCGCGTCGGCTACATGACGCAGAAATTCTCGCTCTACGAAGACCTCTCGATCCGGGAAAATCTGGAATTCATCGCGCGGCTCTATGGTCTGGACGATCGCGCTGGCCGAGTGGATCGCGCGCTCGAGGATTTGGGCCTGAGCGAACGGCAAGCGCAGCTTGCTGGCAAACTCTCCGGCGGATGGAAGCAACGCCTCGCACTCGCTGCGTGCATGATTCATGAGCCGGAAGTGCTGCTCCTCGATGAGCCGACAGCCGGTGTCGATCCAAAGGCGCGGCGCGATTTCTGGGACGCGATCCGCCGCTACTCCGCGCAAGGCGTCACGACGCTTGTCTCAACGCACTACATGGACGAGGCCGTCCAGTGCGATTCCATCGCCTACATCGCTTACGGCAAAAAGCTCATCGACGCGCCGACAGCGAACATCCCAAAGCAAATCGGCCTGCACGCTTGGCGCATCGCCGGCCGGCCGCTGTTGAAAGCGCAGGAGATGCTCGAAGCTTCGCCAGGCGTCGATCTCGTCGCGCGCTTTGGGGCCGAGATTCACGCGTGCGCCAAGGACGCAGCAGCGCTTGAGAGCGCAGTGCGCGCGGTGAAGCAAGCGCAACCGCATGTCGAGATCGCGCCGATCGAGGCGGGGTTCGAGGAGATCTTCATCTACCTCATGTCCGGCGCGATGGACAATTTCCAATGAAATTGCCCAACCTCCTCGATCTTTCCTGGTCGCGCGTCTTTGCTGTGTTCTTGAAAGAGCTGGTGCAGATGCGGCGCGACCGGCCGACATTTGCGATCATGATCATGATGCCGATCATGCAGCTCGTTCTGTTCGGCTTTGCCATCAATACCGATCCGCGCCACCTCCCCGCCGTCGTCGAGATGCGTGAAGACGGGCCGATGGCGCGCGCGTTTCTAGCCTCGCTGCATGCATCGAGCTTCATCGACATCGTCGCCGTCGCGCGTACGAGCGATGAAGCGGAGCAAATGATCCGCTCAGGTCGAGCGACTTATCTCATCTCGATCCCCGAAGGTTTTGAGCGCCGCCTGGTGCGCGGCGAGCGTCCGCAAATCCTGATCGCGGCCGATGCCAGCGATCCTGTTGCAGCCTCGGGCGCGATCGGCGCGATCGAACGCATAGCCCAATCGGCGTTCGCACCAGAGTTTCAGGGGCCGCTCTCTTATCTGCAGCAAGCGCCGCCGCCATACGAGATCGTCGTCCATCGCCGCTACAATCCGGCGGGCGTGTCAGCCTTCAACATCGTGCCGGCTTTGCTTGGCGTCATTCTGACGATGACGATGGTAATGATCACCTCGATTGCGCTCACACGCGAAACCGAGCGCGGCACGATGGAAAATCTTCTCGCGACGCCAGTGCGACCGCTTGAAGTGATGATCGGCAAGACGACGCCTTACATCGGCGTCGGCGCTATCCAAGTCGCGATCGTGCTGATCGTCGCAATGCTGCTTTTCCGCATTCCGTTTACCGGATCATTCCTTGCGTTCTTGCTCGCGGTAACGCTCTTTATCTTCGCCAATCTGATGCTGGGCTATCTCATCTCCACTGCGGCGCGCACGCAGATGCAGGCGATGCAGATGACGTTCTTCATCTTCCTGCCCTCGATCCTGCTCTCGGGCTTCATGTTCCCGTTCCGCGCCATGCCCGGTTGGGCGCAGGCGATCGGCGAGGCGCTGCCGATCACGCACTTTCTGCGCATCGTGCGCGAAGTCGTGCTGAAAGGCGCAGGGCTTGGCGACATCTTGAACGACCTCTGGCCGCTTGCTGTCATCCTGTTGGCGTTGGGATCGCTAGCGCTAATGCGCTTCAGGCAGACGCTGGACTAACCGGCGGCGCGCTCTTCGCTATCGCTCGCCTTCGGCGGCGTCGCAACAGCGGCAAACAAGGCTTCGCGCACCGCTTCATCCGCCCCCTGACGCGCCAGCATGGCGAGGCGTTCGATGCGCTCGCGCACGTCCGCCAGACCATGGGGTGCGGAGGCAACCGTGATCGCGCCAGGCGCCAGATCAGCTTCGCGCCACTCACCCGACGCGATCAAAGCTTCGTGCAACTTCTCGCCCGCACGCAGCCCAGTGAAGGTGATCGCCACATCCTCTTCAGGCCGCAAACCTTCGAGGCGGATGACTTCACGCGCCAGTTCAACAACCGACAACGCTTCACCCATCTCGATCACAAACGCCGCGCCGCGTTGATCCGGATTGACAAGGCCAACCGCCGCGGCTTGCAGGAGCGCATCAGCCGCTTGCGGGATCGTGAGGAAGAAGCGCGTCACTTCCGGATCAGTCACGGTAAGCGGGCCACCGGCCGCGAGCTGTTCTTCGAAGATCGGCGAAACAGAGCCCGTCGAGCCAAGAACATTACCGAGCCGCACTGGGATGGCGCGGCGCCCGCCAGCGCGATCGAGTGCTTGGCAATAGATCTCGCCCAGGCGCTTCGACGCGCCCATCGCGCCTGAAGGATCGACGGCTTTATCCGTCGAAACGAAAATCAAATCCGCGCCGGCGGCGTGCGCCGCTTCAGCGACGTTCCGGAGACCCCACACATTGGTGAGAATGCCTTCGCTCGGAAAGCGCTCGACGATCGGCACCTGCTTCAGCGCTGCGGTATGGAAGACGATGTCCGGCCGCGCCGCGGAAATCCAGCGCTGGACCGACGCCGCATCGCGCACGTCGGCGAGCGCGATCCGCGCATCGGGCAAGTCGCGGTGGATGCGATAAAGGTTGAACTCGGAGCTATCGATCAGCGTGAGCTCGGCGGGCGCCAGCGCAGCGATCCGTCGCGCGAGTTCGCCGCCGATCGAACCGCCGCCGCCAGTGACGACAACGCGCCTGCCTTCGATCATCGCGCGGATGCGCGCCCAATCAACAGCGCCCAGCGGGCGGCCAAGCAATTCATCGAGGCGCACGCGGCGCGGCGCGCCGTCCTCGATAAGCATCAGCTTCATGCGCGCATGCGCAGTACGTTCGAGGATGGCGCGCGCGGTGGCGCCATCGGCCGGCGGTTCAGCCAGGACTAAAGCTTGCGCATCAAGCGCCGATACATCGACAGCTTCCCAGACAGGGGCCCGCGCAAGCACATGTAGATCGCACTCTCCGGCGCCGATCACGACCGCGCCAATGAGATCAATACCGGGCCAGGCGCGCGACTGCGCCGACGCTGCGCGCAGCGCCTCCGCATTCCCGACGATAACTGCCTTGAGCGGCATCCCCGCGCCCCTCTGTCCCTGTGTACTCAACCTTAGGCGGGGGCAAATCACCCGTCCACCATCCGGGTGATGTTCCCACACAACCTTTTCGTGAGTTTAACGATGGAGCGGATTTCTTCCGTCGCTGTTGCAACGGCGCCCATCAATCTGGCAGCGCCGCGAGCCCATTCCCAGCAGCGACCTCAAGCGGCTTATCAAGCGCCTCGCCTTCGATACGGATGACGCCGCCGGCGGCCTTCACGAGCGCGCAGCCGGCTGCGACATCCCAGATCATGGAGCCAGATTCACGATAGGCCTCGGCCCTGCCCGCCGCGACATAGGCCAAAGCCGTCGCCGCCGACCCAATCATCCGCACTTTGCGCCAAGTCGAAAGCCGCTCTTCGAACAGCTTCATGGACTCCGAACTCGCGCGCGAAGGGACGCCGGTTTGCAAGATTCCCTGTCCCGGTTCGCTGATCCTAGAGACACTGATCGTGCGGCCGTTGAGCCGCGCACCTTGGCCTACCGCACCACAAAAGCGCTCAGCCAGCACGAAACAATCCACAACCCCAAGCACAGGCTCGCCCTGATCCAGCAAAGCGATCGAAACGGCGCAGTGCGGATAACCGCGCAGATAATTCACACTGCCGTCCAGCGGATCGATGGCCCAGACGAACCGCTCCCCTGCCTTCTGCGCCCGGACCCATCCGGCCTCCTCCGAGATAATCGGATATGGCGAGGCGCCCGAAATGGCGTCGAGGATCAGCCGCTCGGCGTGCTTATCCGCCTCGATCTTCACTTCGCGGCCTTCCTCGGCCTCGATGACGCTCCAGCCGGCGCGATTGGCGAGCAACGCTGCGCCCGCCTCTGCCGCGGCGGCTTCAGCGAGGGCCAGGAGGTCGGAAAGTTCGGTCACAAGCCCTGATAGCCCGGGCTTGGGACTTGGAGAAGCTGGCTATCCGCGCTTTAAGAGCGCGGGAGCTGGCGATGGACGGCGGGTCTGCCCTGACTGCGAAGGCGCCGCCTGCGGTGAAACCACCGCCAGGCATGAGTGTTGGCGCGCTCGATAAACGCCTCCAGATCAAGAAGCGCGCCCGCGAAGACGCCGCCCGCAACTTGCCCCGCCAGGACGACATCCAGCTCTCCGCCGCGGAGTCCGCGATTATCGACGCCGTCGGCTCAGAACGCGCGCGCGTCGATCAGCAGCGCCATGACGCGCGCGCGGATGCGGAGCGCCGCCTGCGCACGCTTGCGCCGCAGCCACAGGACTTCGCCGGTCCAGCACTCGATGCGCGGCTCTCGCTGAAGCAAGCGGCCGGACGCGTCGCGCACGATTGGAACGAAGCCGCCGAGCGCGCAGCACAAGGGCGCGCCGATCTCGATGCGTTCAAGCGTGCGCATGAATTGCGGCGCGCGGCGGTCTATCCGAAATCCACCCTGCTGCAGACAGGCATGCTGTTTTGCGCCGCGGTCTTTGAAGCATTGTTCAGCGCAGCGCTTTTTGCCGAGGAGGACGCGCGCGGGCTGCTTGGCGGCGCAATCACCGCGATCGGCTTATCCGGCGCCAACGTCACGCTCGGCTATCTCGCAGGCTTCCTGGGCCTGCGCTATCTGCAACACCGGCAGCTGCCGATGAAAGCGGTCGGCGCGGTCGTTTTCGCAGCGCTCACGTTGCTTGCGCTCATGCTCAATTTGTTCGCCGCCGATTGGCGCGATCAGCTTGCGGCGCTGGCGGGGCGGCAAGTCGATATGGGCTCGGATGCGAGCTTCCATTTGTGGTCGCTGTTGCAGCTCGATTCGCCACAATCCATCATTCTTTTGATGCTTGGCTCGGGTGTGTGGGTGTTCGCGGCGCTCAAAGGCTATTCAGGCTTCGACGATCCCTATCCCGATTACGGCAAAATGGACCGCGCCGCGCGCGAGGTGAGCGATAGCCTTTCCGACTTCCGCGCCGAAGCGCGGCTCGAACTCGAAAAGCCTATCACCGCAGCGCGCGAGGCGCTGTCGGCACGCATGGAAAAGATGCGCGCCGAGTACGAAGCAATGAAGCGCGCATTTGATGCCGCCGCCGACAAAATCGAAACTCTAGACGCGCAAGCGCGCGCACTCGATCAAGCCGCCGCCGATGCGATCCATCTCTACCGACAGGAAAACGCTGGCGCCCGCACGACGCCCGCGCCCAGTTACTTCAGCGCGCCGCCGCCCGCCGCCGGCCCTACACTCGACGCGCTCGGCGGGGCAGCGGCGATGATCGATGAAGCCCATGCCCGGCTGATCGAGGCGCAAGCGCAATCAGCGCAGGCCCTGGAAGCTTTGCTCCTCGAACTCGACCAAACCACAAGACAGCTCGATCAAGGCCCGAGCGCATGAGCCGCAGGCGCGGCGCTGGTGCGCGCAATGCGCTGGGCGTCGTGCTGATTGTTGTTGCCGCGCTTGTGCTTGGCGGCCTGGGTGCTGCGTCCTTCCTGCTCCGGGCGCCGCCGACCGACGCGGAAACGCTGTGCCGCACCGATGCGCCGATTGGCGCGCACACCATCATTTTGATCGATGCGACTGACCGCCTCGAGACGCGCCATCGCCGCAAACTTCAAGCCGTGTTGGCGCAAGAGCGCGCGCGGCTTGGTCAATATGATCGCCTTACGATCATGCGCATCAATGTGCGCCGCCCTCAGGAACCGGCGATCCTGTTTTCGAAATGCCTGCCGCGACCGCCGGAGCAAACCAATCCGCTTTTTGAAAACGCACGCGTGACGCAACAACGCTGGGATGAAGATTTCGCCGCGGCGCTGGATCGCGCGTTGCGTAGCGCTGGCGCTGCCGGCCCTGCGCGCGCATCGCCGATCATCGCAGGCTTGCGCGCGGTCGCGGCTGATCCGGACTTCGGCGCCGAGATCCCGCGCCGGCGTTTGGTGCTGATGTCGGACCTGCTGGAACACGATCCCGAGAGCTTCTCGCTTTATGTTCCGGAAGCGGATTATTCCATGTGGGTGCAGACATCACCCACATCCGCACCGGATTTTTCAGAGGTCGATCTGCGCATCGTTCCCATCGATCGCCCCGATCACGCCACCCTACAGGCGCAAGCGCTGGATCGTTTCTGGCCCGCATTCTTCGACGCGGCCGAAGCCCGCTCTGTGAACATCGATCCCGCGCCCTGAGTGGCATCACTTTGCCTTACGCCGACTCACTCTAGATTCTGCTTCGGTCAGGCATTCGAAGGGGCATCTATGAACACCTACAATTGGCAAGGCGCGAGCGGCCGTTGGTACGAGTTCGAGATCGTCCGCGCGACCCGCACCTGGGAGCCGGTTGGCGGCGTCTACATGTTCGTGAAACCGCACGATCAGCCGACCCACGATTGGGGCGGCCCGATCACGCTCTTCGCGGCAAAGACCGACGATTTCGCCAAGACGCTGGCCCGCCATGACATGTGGGCGGCAGCGGAAAATCTTGGCGCGAAAGAGATCCACATTCTGGTCGTCAGGGACCCGGCGGCGCGCGAGCGTGTTGAAGCGGACGTGCTTGAAGCGCAACGCCCGATCCTCAACCGCCGTCAGACGATGAAGCGCGTGGCCTAAGCCCGCGCGCGCACCGCCGCATCCGGCGCATCACTGAACACGCCATCGACGCCAGCGGCATAAAACGCACGCAGCTCCGCGTCGAAATCGCCGTGCTGGCGCATGTAATCGGGCGCGCTTGCGTCGCCGCGGCGCAGCTCCGCCGGCAGGAAGTAATTTTCCGGGCGCATAGTCCAAGGGTGCACCACGAAACCTAGCGCATGCGCGCGCGAAACCAGATCAGTCGGCGGCAGCGATCGTCCGGATGAGTCGCGCGGAATGATTAGGTTCTTCTCGACACCGAGCCCCGTCACGCCGCGATCGCGCATGGCGCGCATGCCATCATCCGTCAGCATCGACGCGTAACTGGTATCGCGCCGATCCCACGGCCCGCCGGATGACGAGAGCAGCTGCACGCACGTCCAACGCAGCGAAGACATCCGCGCGAGCTGCTCAATCGCGCCTGTTTCAAAACACTGCACATGCATGATGTCCGCAGCCGCCTGGCCGCCCATCTGCTGCACGGCGTTAACAAGCGCGCCCACCGGATCGAGCCCCTGGGCCTGCAAAAAACTCGGGTGCTTCAGCTCCGGATAGATGCCGACGCCTGAGCGCTGCGCGAGGTTGAGCGCGTCGAGGAAGGTCGGGATGTAATCTTGGCCATCGTATGTGGTGTTGCCAGGACGCAGTTGCGGCAGCCGCTCCTTGGCGCGCAGGTCGCGTAGTTCGCCAAGATCGAAATCCTCAACCCACCAGCCCGTCGCGGTGACGCCATCGACCGTCTTTTCTTTGCGGCGATCCGCGAACTCGGGCCGCTCCGCTACATCGGTCGTGCCAGAAATCTCATTCTCGTGCCGGCAGACGAGCACGCCGTCGCGCGTCATCACGAGGTCAGGCTCGATGAAATCCGCGCCCTGCTCGATCGCCAATCGATAAGCCGAAAGCGTGTGCTCGGGCCGATAAGCGCTGGCGCCGCGATGCGCGATGACGATAGGCCGTCGCGTTTGCGTGCTCTCACCCATGCTCGCACACCCCGCTAACGCCACGCCGCCAATCAACACATCGCGCCGCTTCACAGACGCTCGTCCTGCGGCGCAAGCTTCGTCATCGAAAGCCCGAAGAACAGCACGCTCGCATAAGCGAACATCAACCATGCGCCAAACGCACCATCGAGCGTTGGATACATATTGGGAAACACACGCGGAAACTCGTGCGTCGCAAATCCGCCCAGGAAAAGCCCCGGCAGCGAAAGCCCCACAGCCGCTTCGCCCTCATCACCGCGCGCGCCTTTAAGCAGCTTCACAGCGCCGAATGAGATGAACCACAAGATTGGCGGCGTCACGACGAACGTGATCATGCGCGGCATTTCATCCGGCGGCAGAACAATTTCACCGGCAAAGCGGAAGACAGCCACGATGGCGAGCCACAGGAGAAATCCAAGGCCTATCGCACGCACAATCATGTCGGAATCCTCTAACTCTTGAGCGCGAAGAGCTTGTCTAGCACACGCGCCAGTTTTTCCTCGCTGACTGGGCATGCGATCGTCTCCGCCGTCGTCGTCCGAAGATACTCGCCAACGTCGTCGCGGCCTTTGCCTTGAGTCAACATCGCCACGACCGGCGGCACATAATCGTCGTACTCATCTTCCGGCACGCCGCACCCGATCGGATCCCAGTCGCGCCAGAGTATCTCGCGGACGGTGCGGAAGGTGACGGTCACGCCTTCAACAGCTCGCGAGAGATGATGACACGCATAATCTCGTTGGTGCCCTCCAGAATGCGGTGCACGCGCAGATCGCGGACGATGCGCTCGACTTCGTAATCGGCCAGATAGCCGTAGCCACCGTGCAGCTGCAGCGCCTTATCGGCGACCGCGAACGCCGTGTCAGTGACGAAGCGTTTGGCCATCGCGCAGAACTTGGTCGCGTCCGGCGCTTTCGCGTCGAGCTTTTGCGCGGCCTGGTACAAGAGCGCGCGCGAAGCGGCGAGATCGGTGGCCATATCGGCCAACTGAAACTGTGTGTTCTGGAAATCGGCGATGCGTTTGCCGAATTGCTTGCGCTCTTGAACGTATTGCAACGCGCGATCGAATGCGTCCTGGGCGCCGCCGAGCGCGCACGCGGCGATGTTCAAACGCCCGCCATCGAGTCCCTTCATCGCGTACTTGAAGCCTTCGCCTTCGGGACCGAGGCGGTTCTCCGCTGGCACGCGGCAGTCTTCGAAGTTCACGATCGCGGTGGGTTGGGCGCGCCAGCCCATCTTGTCTTCCATCTTGCCGAACGAAAGCCCGCTTGTGCCGTTCTCGACCAGCACCGTGGAGACGCCCTTCGGCCCATCTTCGCCCGTGCGGCACATCAGAACGTAGAGATCGGAGAAGCCGGCGCCGGAGATGAAGGCCTTCGAACCATTGATGACGTATTGCGAATTGCCGTCAGGCTTCGCGGTTGTGCGCAACGCGCCAGCGTCCGAGCCCGAACCAGGCTCGGTCAAACAATAGGACGCAACCTTCTGCATTTGCGTCAGCTGCGGCACCCAATTTGCGCGCTGCTCTTCGCTGCCGAAGCTATCGATCATCCAGGCGCACATATTGTGGATCGAGAGAAACGCCGCGGTCGCTACGCAGCCGCGTGAGAGTTCTTCGAAAATCAGCGCCGCGTCATGACGTGTGAGGCCCGAGCCGCCGTGCTCTTCCTTCACATAGATGCCGGCAAAGCCGAGGCCCGCCAGCTCTTCCAGGACGCCGCGATCTAGACCCTCTTCTTCCCAGCGCGCCGCGTTCGGGCGCAGGCGATCCATTGCGAATGCGCGTGCGGTATCGACGATCAATTGCTGGTCTTCGTTGAGCTCGGCGGCCATTTGTTCCCTCGTTGGGCGCCTTATAGCCCGCTCGGCGCGGCGCACCAGTGTGGGAACCCGCAAAGCGGCTTTGCCGATACGCATTTTCAGGCGCTTGGGCGCCGTTCTGCCGTCATTGCGGAACCGTGTCGCCGGCGCCGCGTTCTCTCCCCCGGCGACCACCAATGGAGGAGAAGGTCATGTTGAAGCCAGCTCTTATCGCGCTTGCCGCGGTGAGCTTTCTAACGCTCGGCGCCTGCACGCAGGAAACGCGCGTTGAAGACGACTCTGCTGCGGAGTCGATCGAAAATGCCGGTGACGAACTCGAGGATGCCGCGCAAGACGCCGGCAATACAATCGAGGAAGCCGGTGAGGATGCCGCGGAATCTGTCGAAGACGCGACCGACGGCAATCCCAACACCAACCCGTAACGGGACAACACGAGGAGAGACTTACATGCGTATTGCTTTGATCGCCGCCAGCGCGCTGGCTTTGGGCGCCGCTGCTTGCAGCCAAGGCCCGGCTGAAGAAGCTGGAGAGGCGGCTGACTCCACCTACGAACAATCCACCACCGGCACGACCGACATGGGCCAAGGCCCCGCGGAAGAAGCCGGCGAAGCTGTCGACGAAGCCGCGGACGGCGCTGACGCAATCCCAGGCGACAGCACCACCACGCAAACGCCGGCCCCGACCACGCCGTAAGGCGTTCGGCGATCAGCCATTGAAGTGAAACTCCCCGTGCGCCAGAAGGCGCGCGGGGAGTTTTCATGTTCGACCGCGCGCTGCCGCCTGCGCTGGTGCTCACACTGGCGATCATGGCCGGCGCGTCGATGGACGCGACGATCAAGTTCCTTACGCAGACCAATCACGTCCTGCTGGTCGCGTTCGGGCGCTATCTGTTCGGCGCGCTTTTCTCATTGATGATCTATTGGCGCGCTGGGCGCCCGCCGATCAGCGCCGAGATGTGGCGCGCGCACGGGCTTCGCGGCTTCGTTATCGCCACATGCGCTGTGACTTTCTTCTGGGCGCTTTCGGTGTTGCCGCTCGCCGAAGCGGTGACGCTCTCGTTCATCTATCCATTGCTCGCGCCGTTCGTGGCGGCGATAATTCTGAGAGAGCGCATCCGGCCCGCGAGCGTGATTTGCGCCGTTCTCGGTTTCGCAGGCGTCCTCGTCGCGATGCAGGGCGCGCCGAGCGAAGCGGAATCGCCGCAGCATGATTTGGGCGTCATCGCCGTACTCGTCTCGGCCTTCTTCTTTTCGATCGCTATGGTGCTTCTGCGCGAGCGTTCACAGAAAGATGGCGCGCCGATTGTCGGCCTGATGACGAGCCTCTTCCCCGGGCTCCTCCTCCTTATCCCAACGATCGCGTTCGCCACGCCGCCGGCGTTGGAGACGTGGCCCTACTTTGTGCTGATGGGGGCGCTCGCGGCTGTGTTCATGTACCTCATGTCGCGCGCTTACGCCCGTGCGGAGGCCCAACAGCTCGCGCCCATCCACTACACAGAGCTGATTTGGGCGACCGCGATCGGATTTTTGGTTTTCCAGGAGGTCCCGCGCGTGGAAATCTACATGGGCGCGGCGCTTATTGTTGCTGCATGCTTGTGGGCGGCGTGGGACGAGCGCCGCATCGCCGCGAAACTGATACCGGAGCCGCATCCATGACCAACGCCGCTGACACCATGCCGTTCGCCAAATTGATGGGCGTCACCGTCACAGAAGCAACGCCCGAGCGCATCGTCGGCGAACTCCTAGTCCGCGACGATCTCTGCACCGCCGGCGGCATTCTGCACGGCGGCGCCATCATGGCGTTCGCGGACTCACTGGGCGCCATTGGCGGTTTCATGGCGCTACCGGAAGGCGCGATCGGCACAACGACGATCGAGAGCAAGACCAATTTTCTCGGCGGCGCGAAAGCGGGCGTCACCGTCCGCGGCGAAACCACGCCGGCCCATCGCGGCCGCAACACAAGCGTCTGGCAAACCAAGGTCGAGACCGCCGACGGCAAACCCGTCGCGCTGGTCACGCAAACACAAATGGTCCTCTGGCCGCGTTAGTGCGCGTCATCCTCTAAGTTCGTCATCCTGGGGCAATGCGGAGCATTGTCCCGGGACCCAGAGCAACACGCAGTGTGTTGGCCCTGGGTCCCGGTCACGCTCCGCGTGCCCAGGATGACTTTAACCCGCGCTGACTTGAGCACGCTTCGCCACGTCGTCCGCGCGCCGGCCGCTGACTTCGACCATGTGATCGAACTCCGCTTCGAACGTCGCCAAGCCTTGTGTCAGTGAGCGCAGCTCGATGATGAAGTTCTGCCGCTCCGATTGCGGCAGATAGACTTCCACCTTGTCCCAGCCGGGCCATCCGTCACGCGGCTCGAAACCGAGGATCTGGCCGTTATGGCTAGAGACCGCCGAGTTGATTTTCGGCGTGCCGGAGCTTGGCGTGTAGATCGTCAGCTTCTCGACCGGCTCCAGCAGCACAGTGCCGCACTGCTCGATCGCCTCCTGCATGCCGAGACGCCCGGCCTGCTGGAACGAGTGCTCGCTTGAATCCACGGCGTGGAACGAGCCATCGATGAGCGTGACCGAGACATCGACAACCGGATAGCCGATCGCGCCTTTGGTCAGCGCATCTTTGACACCCGCTTCGACCGCAGGAATCCACTGACGCGGGATGGCGCCGCCCGTGATCTTATCGACGAACTGGAAACCCTCGCCGCGCGGCAAAGGCTTGACCTGGATCACGCAATCGCCGAATTGGCCGTGCCCGCCGGTTTGCTTCTTGTGACGGCCACGCACTTCCGCAGTCTTGCGCAAACTCTCCTTGTACGGTGTCGTCGGCGCGGCAGCCGCCACCTCAACATTGAAGCGTGATTTCAGCCGATCCAGCACTGAGCGCAGATGCGGCTCGCCTTGGCCTTGCAGCAGGATTTCGTGCGTCGCTTGATCGTGTACGACGACGAGCCCTGCATCTTCCTCAACCAGTTTTTGCAACGCGCCCGAGAGCCGCACGTCATCCTTGCGGTCCTTGGTGGCGATGGCGAGCTGATAGACGGGGAAACGCTTCTTGCGCTCGATCCTGAGCGCCTTGCTGCGCCCAAGCAGATCACCTGCCGCGACCGGATCGAGTTTGCCGATGGCGACAACATCACCTTCCGGCGCGCTCGCCACTTTCTTCGTTTGCGATCCGTGCACCGAGAACAGCGCGGCTGGGCGTGCGCTCGAGTTGTCGCTGAGCGTCAACGTGTCGGAATCGGCAACCTTGCCGCCAAAGATGCGCGCGTAAGCAAGCTTACCCGCCTGCCCGGCATGCGAAATCTTCATAACGTAAGCGCCGCCGCCTTCGAGGCCGAGGCGCTTGGCCGCAAACTCTGGCGCCGGCGTATCGTGCCGAAACGCTTTCAGGAGCCGGCGGATGCCGAAGCCCTGCGCGGTTGAGCCGAAAAAGACCGGTGCGATGAGCCCCTCGCGCATTTCGCGCACGAGATCGGCGAAGATCACATCGCGCTCCGGCGTCACGTCGGAGAGCAATTGCTCCATCAGCGCGTCGTCATAATCGGCAATCTGTTCGAGCATGTGGAAGCGGGCTTCGTGTTCCCGTTCCGCCACGTCTTTCGGAATGTCGATCATCTTCGACGGCTTGCCCGTCTCGTACTGGTAGGCGCGCTCAAGTGCTAAATCGACATAGCCAATAACTTTCTCGTCCTTCCAAATCGGAATCTGGCGCGCCACCAAGGGCACGCTCGACAACGGCTGCAATGCCTCCAACAAATCGCGGATGCGCCCGCGCGCGCTGTCGATCTTGTTGATGAAGATCGCGCGCGGAATGCCGAGTTCTTCGACCGCTTTCATAAACGGCTGCAACAGAACGGCCTTTTCCGGATCAGGATCGGCGACGATCAGCGCCATGTCGGCGCCAGGCAACGCGAAGTCCGCGTCGG
The DNA here is from genome assembly GCA_019753105.1 of Hyphomonadaceae bacterium. Classification (GTDB taxonomy): domain Bacteria; phylum Pseudomonadota; class Alphaproteobacteria; order Caulobacterales; family Aquidulcibacteraceae; genus Vitreimonas. The sequence goes on along the minus strand of JAIELJ010000014.1, from coordinate 159,737 downwards.
CTTGGAAGTCCACCGCGCCGGGTGTGTCGATCAGGGCGTAGTGATCGCCCATGAAATCGATGGCGGTGAATTGGGTTTCCGTGGATTGGCCCGCCGCGGCCGGGACTGCGCCCGATCCGCCCGAAGCGGCTGAAGCCAAGCTTAACGTCAACGCCGTCTTGCCCGCTCCGGTCGGACCGACGACGGCTATAGCCCTCACCACATTTGCTGTTTTGTTTTCAGGCATGAGGCTGCCTCCCTTGTTGTCCCCGTATCGGGGCCGGGCGGCGCCAGCGGCTGGCGCCGCTTCTCGCTTATGCGCGGCCAGTTTCTGGCCACACGCTCACTGTTTCACGGACATGCCGGAGGCGCAACGGGGCAAGCCCGGCGCGCGTCTCGAAAAACGGCAATGTTGATGATGAGGCGTGCGAGCGCCCTAAGTGTCTTCAAGAAGGGGTCGGTTCAAGAAACGCCCCGCGTTAGCCCGGCGCGAACTCTGGTCCGAACGCTATAGCCTTGTCGTCCTCAACCGAGATTTCGAACGAAGAGCAACACCGCGCGCAGAACGCGACGTCGCCGACAATGGTGCGGAATGTGGAAGCACGTCGCTGAAGCGGCGTCTGGCAGGTCGGACAGGGCTCGCCGATTTTTTTCTCGAGCATGGTCACAGCTCCAACGCCTTTCACATTACTGCATTAATGCTGAACAGAACCTTTCTGCACTCAGCATTGATGTAACTACCCAGATGCCGCCAAGGTCCACATGAGACGCGCGCCCACACAATCGTGATCGCCGCTTCACTCTGCGCGGGCGAATTGTGACAGCGCCGAACGCGGTGGCGTTCGCAACGGCAGCATCGGATTTCGCTTGCCACGCATGTCATCACCGCGCTGAACTGCCAGGGCAATAGGCGCGGGGGCGTCCATGACAAGTGAAGCAGAAACAGTCGCGGCGGCGGCTCGTCCAATCGATTGGGAAGCAGCGGCGTGCGTCACAAGTGTCGCGCTACTCGCGGCTGTGGCGGCATACCCGCTCTATGAGGGCCATCTCGGCGCATTCGACCCAGCGCCGGCGCATTGGGCCATTGCGTTCGGCGCTGCATGCGCACCGGCCGTGATCACGTCATGGATTATCTCGATCTTGGCGGGCCGCTTGCCCGCTAGACCCGGTGCAACCCCGAAACTCAATCACATTAGCGGTTGGAGCTTCCTACTGCTCGCTCTACCGATCACTTTCATTGTGCTGCTGGCGCTATGGGCTGCGACGGTGCCCACGGGGCAGCGCGCCATCAATGCGACTTGGGGCATCGCCGTTACCGCGGGACTAGCAATCATCTTCGCTTTCGCTGCGTGGGCGCCATCCTGGAACCTTGGACAGCGCGCCGGCTGGATGTTTGCACTCCTTCGACCGATCGTGGCGCCGTTCGGACTTGTGATGAGCATCATCGACAGCTTGCTCGTTTTCGTCGTGGCGACGGCCGCAGGCGCGTCACGCGGCAGCTGGCAAATGCGCTATTTTTTGCTCGCTGGTTTTCTTTTGCCATGCGCAATCCTCGGCTATTCGCTCGACCCGCCATGGGGACTGATCCCGCTCGCCGCCGGGTTTGTGATAGCCATCTCAATCTCTCGGCGCTGGGCTTGGATCGAAGACGATCGCGAACTCGCCATGCTCAACGGACGCTTCGTCGGCCCGCATCTGCGTATTGGTTTTGAACAGGACCTACGCGATGAAGCCATGCTCAGCTTCATGTCGATGTTTTTCCTGGTGCCGTTGGCGCTGCGGCAAGTTGAAGGCGCTTTAGGAATTTTCGAGATCGCGAACGGTGTCGATACCCACGATATGCGTAATTGGATCGCCTTCTTCGGTTCGGAGCTGGCCAAGGCCGTACCATTCGTCGACTGGGCCGAAATCTACGATTTCGAGGGCGAAGCGGGAATCCAGATCGGCGACAATCCGTCGGCGCGGCATGTTGTGTTCTCAACGCGCGTGCTCGTCGATTTGGTGTTTCTCGCGGCGCTGCTGCAAGCGCTCGGCATATCCGCACGCAATGCCAAGCAGCGCGAACTCTTCACCGGCGGCTCGCTGAATCGGCTCGACCCTTTCATTGAGAAGGCAGAATTCAGAAAGTTAGTCCGGCGTGGGGACGACGGCGCCTGGGTGGCGGACGACTCCGCTGTTGCCGCATTTCCCGAATACGACGTCATACGCCTCGGCGAACTTTCGGATGCTTCGCAACCCAAGGCGATCCAAGTCGTGGCGAAAGCACTGCGCATGAAGCAAGGCGGCTCCACGAGCGCGGAATTCCATGACGAGCTTTTGCGCCGCGCAATGACGACACGACGCGACCGCGAAGCAATTATGGAGGTGGTGCAGGCCATTCGCGGGGCCGGGCCAGAACGGCAAGTCTTTGAACTCGATCAGGCGCGGCGCGCGCTCAACGGCGCTGTGCGCATGGTGGAGGCGCGTACAAGCGTGATGCGGTTGATCGTCGATGCGCCGCAATCAGCGGACCGCACCTTGGCGCTGCTGGAAGCTGCGCAAACCGGGCCGCAGCGCGACTCCCTCGGCCCAGTCCGCGCGGTCGCGATTGCAGGGCTGGCTGCAGCGGCTATCGCAGACGAACCGGGCGTTCGGGCGTTGGTTCGTCAGGCAGCAAAACACGCCGACACCGACGCGGAGCGTCGAGCCGCCAAAGCGATCGTCGATCAGATCGGCGAAAACTAACCCTTACGTTTCACAGCCTTCTTTCGCGCCGCCTTCGGTTTTGGCAGCGCCAGGGCGTGCGCAGCCTTGAGGGCGGAATGAACCAGAGCCTCATCGGCGCGCTTCAGATCGCAGTACGCCATGCCCATGCGGCCCCAGCCGCCGGGAATCGGCGCGATCACGCCGGGCGCTTGCTCGCAGAAAAAGTCCTGCGTTGCTGGATCGAACATCAGGTTCACGTGCTCTTCTTTCGGCGGCAGCGTCGCGAAGATTTTGCGCACGGTGCGGAACGCGGGGCGATCGACGTGAACGACCTCGCTCGCGCCTTCCAGCGCCAGCGCCAACTTGCGGACCTGCGCTTTCGTCACGGCCATCGGCTTGATACTGGCGGACTTGGCGCGGCGACGCCATACTCAACGCTCGGGGAGGATCACACATGCGCGTTTTGATGTTGATGGCCGCAAGCCTTGCGCTTTCGGCCTGCACTTTCGCCGCCGCGCCGAGCGACGCGCAGCTGCCGCCGCCGGCGTCAACGACGCTCACCGCCTCCGGCGAAGCGCGCGCTGTTCAGGCGGAGGCGAATGATGAGCCGATGCAATGGGCGGCGTCCGTCGTGCGGGTGGACTTCCTGCAGAACCAAGGCGGCAGCGCCGGCGTGAAGCTGTTCGGCCTCGCCGGCGGCGATCCAGCCATGAACGGCCTCTACACCCACATCGCCTTCTTCCAGAGCCAAGGCGACGGCTGGCGTGTCTTCCGCCTCGGTGATTTTCTGGAGTACCGAATTATCTCTGACGAGCCGGGCCGCGTGAACCTCGAAATCTTCGATCACACTATGGGCGCCGACGACGTGATCCGCGAGCGCGTGAGCTACGCCATCGTGACGTGGACGCCAGGCGCAGATGGCGCCGCGCCAGAGACAGTTACGGTGACGCCGGCGGAGGCAAGCTAGCGGCGCCGCGTGGGCAAGCGCGTTTAAGGCTGAGCCCCCTGTTCCGTGGCTACTTCTGGCGTTTCGACGGGCTCAGCCTCGCTTGCAGCCGCGTCTGGGACAGGGGCGGCGACAGAAGCTGGCGCTCTGCTTCCCCACTGATAGCCATCGCGGAAGGGCGCGTTCTCGACCTCGAGAGCATAGATGGCGCTGCCGCCACACTCGCTCGTCCAACCATTTGTGTACTGCGCGGCCTGAACCGCCTGCGCCAATTCCGGCGACTCCGAAAGCCATTGGCGCGCCGGCTCAAGCTGCAGATCTGGCCCCAGGATGCCGCCCAGATCGAACGCGCCGGCGAAAATCACCTCGCCGCCACGCGCTTCAAAGGCCGGTGCGCCGAGGCAAAACGTGATTGCGTCCAATATGCCCATGTTGTGAAGGCGCCATGTGCCGGCGGGAACGAGAAAAGCGAGCCAGTTTCCTTCCTCTCGCGCCGCAATCAAACCTACGCGCGCATTGATGTGGTTCGCGTCGTCACGCGACTCCGCGCTGGCGAGCAAGCCTGCCTCAGGATCGATCCGCAAGAAGGACATGCCGATGCCATCGCGGAAGGACAGCCTTCCTGTCATCACGACGATCAGCGCTTGATCGGGACCGGGTGCCGTTAGGCGATTTTGTCTGAGCCTGCGCGCATCGCGAATGCGAGGCTGCTCTGTGACGCTTCGCACAATCTCGCGCTCCCCGAGCGAAGCGACGCTGAGCGACAGTCTTCCCCTGGCGCGCGGACGCATCTGAAAGCGATCTGTCGCCGAATCCGCTGCGGCATTGGTCCATACGCGCACGATCTCACCGTGCGGCGTTTCGAGTCCGATCCACTCGGCTAAACGCGCCTGTATCTCCGCCGGCGCCAGTCCACTCAGCGCTTCACCCTCAGCCTCGGGCACGCGGACGACGCGCCATCCGCGCACGACCATGCAATTCTCGATCGCCGCCGGCCGCACGCCATGCGAAAGCGCGCTGACCATCAGTCCGCCGACAATGCCTGAATTGCCGTTTATTGCTTCGTCGACCGACACCACTCGCGCGGCTTCCGTCAGACACGCGGTCAGCTCCGCATCATGAAAGTCGATGTCGGCGCCGGGACGGTTGAAGTAAGTGTGACCGTCGGACATCGTCGCGAGCTGCAGTGGTTCAGGCTGCGCCGCGGCAACTGTCACAAACGCGGTTGAGAACAACAACGCGACAACGGATGATTTGAAAAACGTCATGCTGATCCCCTGCGGAGCAATCAGCCACAACTAACGAACACGCACAAGTAGTGTGATGGCGCTCTCAGGTGGCGCTTTCCAAACGAGCGCCGTGAGTAGCCGCCCGCCAATAGCGAGGCAACACCGGCAGCTCTATGATGAAAATGTCCTCACGCATTGCGGGCATGAGTTCACGCACATGCGCCTCGTGCGGCGTGCCCTCGATCGCAGCCAGTACGCGTGCACAGACGTACGCGCCATAAAGGTGAACGGCGGAAAACGCCGCCGCCACCCAATATGGCGCGGCTGCTGTGAATGCCTCTAGCTCAACCAAGCCGGGCGCTTGAACGGCTTGCCCAAATCCTTCGCGACCGCCTCGTGCGTGATCGCGCCTTCATAGACGTTGAGGCCGTTCGCCAAGTGCGGATCGTCTTGCAGGGCTTTTTTGTAGCCCTTGTTCGCAAGCGCCATCGTGAACGGCAGCGTCGCATTGTTGAGCGCGAACGCTGACGTGCGCGACACCGCGCCCGGCATGTTGGCGACGCAATAGTGGACGATGCCGTCGACCACGAAGGTTGGCTCTGAGTGCGTGGTGGCTTTCGACGTTTCGAAGCAACCGCCTTGATCGATCGAAATGTCGACCAGCACCGAGCCCGGACGCATGGTTTTCAGCATGTCGCGCGTGATCAGCTTCGGCGCGGCAGCGCCGGCGACGAGAACCGCGCCGACCACTACGTCCGCTTCCTTGATCGCTTCGGCGATCGCGGCGCTGGTTGAGTAGACTGTTTCAAGACGGCCATTGAATTCGCGATCGAGTTCTTCGAGACGGCCCGGATTCTTATCGAACACTTGGACGCGCGCGCGCATACCGACCGCGATCTGCGCTGCATTGTAACCAGAGACACCGGCGCCGAGGATCACGACGCTCGCCGGCTGCACGCCCGGCACGCCGCCCATCAGCACGCCGCGTCCGCCATGCGCCTTCTCCAAGAAGTACGCGCCAACTTGGATCGACATGCGGCCCGCGACTTCCGACATCGGCTTCAGCAACGGCAAGCGGCCATCGCGATCCGTGACGGTCTCATACGCGATACAGGTCGCGCCTGATTTCATCAGGCCCTCGGCTTGCTCGGGATCCGGCGCGAGGTGGAGATAGGTGAAGAGCACATGGTGGGCTTTGAGCCGCGCGATCTCGATTGGTTGCGGCTCCTTCACCTTCACAATCATCTCGGCCTGCTCGAACACCGCGTCGGCGTTCGGCAGAATTTTCACGCCGACTTTTTCGTAGACGCTGTCTGGCGCGCCGATGCCCTCGCCCGCTTTGGTCTCGAGAAACACTTCATGGCCCGCGCGCACCAATTCGGCGGCGCTCTCCGGCGTCAGACCGACGCGATATTCGTGGACCTTGATTTCCTTCGGGCAACCGACGCGCATGGGAATTCCTCCTATTGAGCGGGGAAATATCCCGTTTGGGACGCTTTTTCTTGGATATTTCGGAGCCAATAGCGTTTAAATCGCCTATTTTTCGGCGTATGAGACCTAATGGCGCAAGAAACTCCCGCTCAGCTCGACGATTTCGACCAGAAGATCCTGATCGAGCTCGAGCGCGACGGCGTGCTCACCGCCGCCGCACTCGCAGAGCGCATCGGGCTTTCCGCGTCCGCCTGCCACCGTCGCGTCAAAGCACTAGAGGCCGCTGGCGTAATCGAGGGCTATGCGGCGATCCTCTCGGAGAAAGCGCTCGGCCGCAGCGCCACCGTGTTCGTCGCAGTGACACTCGAAGATCAACGGCGCGAGACGATGGCCAAGTTCGAACGCGCCGTCGCACTCTGCCGCGAAGTGCAGGACTGCCACTTAATGACCGGCGAGAGCGACTACCTCCTCCGCATCGTCATCGCCGACGACGATAGATACGAACGCATCCACCAAGACACGCTCTCGCGTTTGCCGGGTGTGCGGAGGCTGGTGAGCAATTTTACGATCCGCACGGTGTTCAGGCGCGCGGCGAGCGTGGCGCATTGATTGCCAACGCGCTTTAACGCGCGATCACGGCGGCCTTGCTGACTTTGCCTGCGACCTCGTCCAACGTTGCTTCCAGGCGATTGAGCTGTGACATCGTCTTCGCGAGCTCGGGCGCATAGCGCGAAACTAAATATTCTCGCGCGGTACTCAAACTCTCCAGATGTTCGATCGTGCGCTTTCGAAGCGTCAAGCCGTCCTTGCGCGCAAGGTCGGCGCGAGCGAACAGATTGTGTTGCAGCTTCCGCACTTGCGATGGCGAATGCCCGCACCTGAGCAAGAATGCATTGAGATAAAGCTCGACGGCATGAATTGCAGTCAGGCGAAACGGCTGGTCGGATAGCGGCGCACCGCGACGACGGTGCTCAAGGAGCACCTTAGCTGCAGCCCGATATTCATCCGCAAGCACCTGCAGCTGCGATGGTGTCGCGGCGTCGCCCGGGCACAACTTGTCAGCCATGTCCCTAATCTACCACCGGTAGAGCAACACCGCGTTAATCCGCGCGCTTAACGCACAGCTAACCTTGCTCACATCTCCGGCAAACTCGCATACGCGATCCCGCCATCGACCGCGATCGAATCCCCAACAACATAATCCCCCGCGCGCGACGCCAAGAAAATCGCCGCGCCCGCCATATCCTCATCGCGCCCGATCCGCCCAGCTGGCGTCCGCGCGGCGACCGCTTCAGCGTGATCGCGCGCGACCTTGTTCATCTCCGATGCAAACGGCCCCGGCGCGATCGCGGTCATGACGATATTGTCCTTGATCAGCCGCGCGGCCATGCGCTTGGTGAGATAGAGCAGCCCCGACTTCGACGCGGCGTACGAATACGTCTCCCACGGATTGAGGCGGATGCCGTCGATGGAGGCGATGTTGATGACTTTCGCAGGGCGCTCAGCGCTGGCCGCACTCTTCAGTGCACCATGCAAAGCTTGCGTCAGGAAGAAGGGCGACTTGACGTTCAAGTCCATCACCTTGTCCCAGCCGTTCTCCGGAAACTCCTCGAACGCGGCCGCCCACGCCGCGCCCGCGTTGTTGACGAGAATGTCGAGCTTGCCGTTTTCGAGATCGTTGATCTTACCCGCCAGCGCCTGACAGCCCGCGACAGTGGAAACATCCTGCGGCAGCGGAATGCATGGCCCATAGGCCGAGAGTTCGCCCGCCGCTTCATCGCACGCGTCAGCTTTCCGCGACGAGATGTAAACCTTGGCGCCGGACTCCAAATAGCCGCGCGCAATCATCTTGCCGATGCCGCGCGACCCGCCCGTCACCAAAGCGACGCGGCCCTTAAGCGAGAATAGGTTTTCAATCATGATCTGCCCTCTTTCGCCCGAGTGTAGAAACTCAGCCGGCGCGCCGCCAGAGAAATGAATGCAGTCCGAGCGTCAGCGCTTGCGCTCCGCGACGGCATGGCGACAATTGCCGCCGAAGAGGAAGCGCCAATGTCCGATCCCGTCGTCATCCCTGTCCCCGAAGAATGGGCGAAGAAGGCCTATGTCGATGACGTGAAATATCACGCGATGCACGCAAGCGCCCTCGCCGATCCGGAAGCGTTCTGGGGCGTGCATGGCCAGCGGCTCGATTGGATCAAGCCTTACACCAAGGTGAAGGACACGAGCTTCAACGAAGCCGATTTCCGCATCCGCTGGTACGAAGACGGCGTTTTGAACGTCTCCGCCAATTGCATCGATCGCCACCTCGCCGAACGCGGCGACCAAGTCGCGATCATCTGGGAGGGCGACGATCCCGCGCACGATGCGCGCATCACATACAATCAGCTCCACGCCGAAGTCTGCCGCTTCGCCAACGTGCTGAAGAAGCACAACGTGAAGAAGGGCGATCGCGTCACCATTTACATGCCGATGATCCCGGAAGCGGCGTACGCGATGCTTGCGTGCTCGCGCATCGGCGCTGTGCATTCGGTCGTATTCGGCGGCTTCTCGCCCGAGAGTCTCGCCAGCCGCATCAAGGACTGCGACTCGCAAGTCGTAATTACGGCCGACGAAGGCGTGCGCGGCGGCAAGATCATTCCGCTGAAGCAAAACGTCGACGATGCGCTAGAGCATGCGCACGTCACCACAGATGTGCGCACCGTTCTCGTCATCACGCGCACTGGCGCCGGCGTGCCGATGAAAGAAGGCCGCGACTTCGTCTATGAAGATGAAGCGGCGACCGTCTCTGCTGAATGCGAACCTGAGCCGATGAGCGCGGAAGACCCGCTGTTCATCCTCTACACTTCAGGCTCGACCGGCAAACCGAAGGGTGTGCTGCACACAACCGGCGGCTACCTCGTCTACGCCTCGATGACGCATCAATACGTCTTCGATTATCATCCGGGCGACATCTATTGGTGCACCGCTGACGTGGGTTGGGTCACGGGCCACTCCTACATCGTCTACGGCCCGCTCGCGAATGGCGCGACGACGCTCATTTTCGAAGGCGTGCCGAACTATCCAAACGTCTCGCGCTTCTGGGAAGTCATCGACAAACACCAGGTTAACATCTTCTACACCGCACCCACCGCCATCCGCGCTTTGATGCGCGACGGCGAAGAGCCGGTGAAGCGTACATCGCGCGCAAGCTTGCGCCTCATCGGCACGGTTGGTGAGCCGATCAATCCGGAAGCCTGGCTTTGGTATTATCGCACAGTCGGCGACTCGCGCTGCCCAGTGGTCGATACGTGGTGGCAAACTGAAACGGGCGCCGCGCTCATCACCAATCTCCCCGGCGCCACGGCGATGAAGCCCGGCTCCGCGACGCGACCCTTCTTCGGCATCAAGCCCGCACTCGTCGATGACAAAGGCGCGTTCCTTGAAGGCGCTGCCAGCGGCAATCTTGTGTTGCTCGATTCCTGGCCTGGCCAGATGCGCACCGTTTACGGCGATCACCAGCGCTTCTTCGACACCTACTTCCGCACCTATCCCGGCATGTACTTTACCGGCGACGGCTGCCGCCGCGATGAGGACAATTATTATTGGATCACTGGCCGCGTCGATGACGTGCTGAACGTCAGCGGCCACCGCATCGGCACGGCGGAAATCGAAAGCGCGTTGGTCGCCGACACCAAAGTCGCCGAAGCCGCCGTCGTCGGCTATCCGCACGACATCAAGGGCCAAGGCATCTATTGCTTCGTCACGTTGAAGCAAGGCATCGAGGCGAGCGATGCGCTGAAAGACGAACTCAAACACTTCGTCCGCCACGAAATCGGCCCGACAGCCACGCCCGACATCATCCAGTTCGCGCCCGGCCTGCCGAAGACGCGGAGCGGTAAGATCATGCGCCGCATCCTGCGCAGGATCGCTGAGAACGATCTCAGCAATCTGGGTGACACGAGCACGCTGGCGGATCCAAGCGTGGTGGACGATCTCGTCGCAAATCGCGGCGGCTGAGTTCCCGGAACTGCATCCCGAGACTCACGTTTTGCCAGGAAGATCGTTCTTTTCCTGGAGTCCACGCCCGTGAAATTCGTAACCTGCCTGCTCGTCGCCAGCGCCGCCATCGCCACCCCGGCCCTCGCCCAGCTCAAAGACAAGCCCGACGCCGTCTATCACTACGACGCCAACGGAACCTATGATGACGAAGTCATCGTCATCGCGCCGTCCGTGAGCCCCGAACGCAGCGCCAGCGGGGCGCGCATCGAGACCATCCGCGCGTCGCGCTCAGTTTCGCTCGCCGGGCTCGATCTCCGTCACGACGACGACGTCGAAGAGCTCCGCGCGCGCATCCGCGCCACGGCGCTCGAAGCCTGCAACGACCTGGAGTACCAAAGCCGGGGCATCGTCACGACGCGCACCAGCGAATGCGTCCGCGACGCGCAAGAAAATGCCACCGCCGAGGTCAATGAGATGATCTGGCGCGCCCGCGGCTAAGCAAACGCGGCAATCGGCTCAAGCGGCGGCGCTATCCAGGGCGCCGCCGTCTTGCTATTGAGCGCGCCTTACTATCCGGGTGCGCATGTCCAGTCCTCAACTCGATCGCCTTCTCGCCGCCAGCCGCCTTGTCGGCATCGATATCGGCGCGCGCGGCGGGTTCTCCGATGATCTCGCGCCAGTCGGCGCGGCCGTCGAAGCCATTGGCTTCGAGCCGGATCAAACCGAATGCGCGCGCCTCAATGAAAGCGCCAAGACCGATACGCTCGGCTATCGCGCGCTACGCTATGTGCCGACCGCCGTTGGCCGCGCCGCCGAGCAGCGTACACTCAACCTCTATCGCAAGCGCGGTTGCTCTTCCCTGCTTGAGGGCAACACCGAGTTTGCAAAACAATTCGCCCGCGATCATTGGTTCATCTTGGATGAGCAAATCCCGCTGACGACTGAGCGCTTGGACGACGCGGCCACCCGCTTCGCGTTCACCGACGCCGCGTTCATGAAGATCGACATTCAGGGCGCTGAACTGGAAGCGATGCAATCGGCGCCGAAGCTCGTCGGCGAGTCTCTGCTCTGCATCCGCAGCGAAGTGGAGTTCGCCCCGCTCTACATCGATCAGCCGCTCTTTGCCGACATCGACGCAGAATTGCGCGGCAAAGGCTTCATGCTTGTCGGTTTCCCGGAGCTGCATTCCTGGCGGCGCGGCTCCGAGGCAAAGCCGGACCGTTGGAGCGGCGGCTCAACACCGCTGTCTGAGCCGGAAGTCATTCACGGCGACGCGCTCTATTTTCGCCGCCCCGACTTGCTCGAAGTCGATACGCAAGCGGGCCAAGACCGCGCCATCAATCACGCGCTGCTCTCATTCGTGTACGGCCGGCTCGACCTCTGCGCGTCCGTGCTGTCGCGTCCCCAGGTGGCTGCGCGTATCCGCGACCTCAGTGGCGGTGATGCGCAAACGCTCATCGCCGATCTCGGCCGGCTGCATGTCAGCCGCCAGCGCCGCCGCATGGGCCGCTCCGCATTCAAGCAATTGCGCGAATATTTGCGCGTTGTCTGGCGCTGATTAATCAGCGGTCGCAGCGTCCGGCTCGCTCGCCTCTGGAGGCGTCGCCGGCGACGTCGCGCTGCGCGGCGTCCAATCACCATTCGCGCGCGTGTTCGGCGCACGCGGCGTAAAGCCATCCGCCCGCGCTCGCGCTTGCTCGATGTGGATCGCAGAGAGATCAGCGCCCAGATCAATCAAGCGCTGCTGCGCTGCGCCATCGCCCTGATCGGCGGCGAGCGTGAACCAGAAGAGCGCCTCGGCCATGTCGGCGCTCACGCCGCGGCCCTGCTGATAAAGAATGCCGAGATTGTATTGGCTATCGGCCAACCCAAACTCCGCCGCCTGCCGGAACCATCGGAACGCCGCCGTCTCATCCAACGTCGCAGCATCGCCGCGCGCGTAGTAGAAGCCGAGATCATGCATGGCGCGGACATTGCCGCTCGCGGCCGCGCGCTCAGTCCATTGTAACGCGCGCATCGGGTCGAGTTCGACACCGTCGCCGCTCTCATAAAGCTTCGCCAAGCGATACTGCGCGAGCGGCAGACCCGCCTCCGCCGTACGTGTCAACAACGCAAGGCCGCGCGCATCGTTCTGCGCCAGCATCGCCATCGCTTGCGTGTAGTCGGCTTCCATCGCCGCGAACGGGTCGGCTGGCGGCGGCGCCGGCAGTGCAACACTCTCCGCCTGCGGTGGCGGCGCTGCCTGCGCTTGCTGTGTGCGTTGCTCGGAGGACCACAGCGTCACTGCGCCGAGCGCGCTCGCTGCCGCGGCCACGCCGAAGAAGCGGACCATCGTGCGTGAGCGGCGAACGCGGCGTTTGGTTCTGCGCTTCGATTCCAGCGCCGCCAACGCCTTGCGTCGCGCCTTTTCGACGTAAGCACGCTCGAACTCGGAGAGACCATCCTCTTCAACGTTTGGCGCCGGCGTCTGTGCTTGTGGGGGCTGCGCGCGCGCATCTTCCACCTGGCGAGCCACTTCGACCGCCGGGGCGATCACTTCAGGTTCGCGGGGAGTTTCCGGCGCTGGCAAAGCATCTTTTGCTTCGAGCTCAAGCGGCGCCTCTTGCGGCGGCGGCGCTGGCGTCTCCACCACATCGCGCTTTGCCTTCGTCTTGCGCTCAACGACGCTACGTCCGGTGAACCCGCAGGCTAGAACTTCGATCGCTTGCGCCGCCTTCGATTTTGGCGACGTCACGCATACAAGCTGCCCGCTCTGCTCGGCATCACCGTAAAGATCCGGCTCAAACGCGAACGTCACCGCAGGCCCCGCGCACACCGCTTCGGTGAAATCCTTCAGCGAAATCTCGGGCCGCTTCGGCACGCCGGTCATCGTCAGTGCTATCGCCGGCTCTGCCCGCGCTTCGCGCTGGACACGCAGGAGCTTCATCAGATTGTCGGTGTTGCGCAGACTGGCGAGATCGGGGCTTGCAACCAGCAGCACTTCGTCCGCAGCAATCAGCACTTCGCGCACCCAAGATGTCCACACATGCGGCACATCAAGGATGACAAACGCGCTCGTGCGGCGCACGCGGGCGATCATCGCGTTCACCGCCGCGCTCTCCAGCGCCACACCCATATTGGGCGCGCCCGGCGCCGCAGCGATGTGCAACCTGTCATGCGCGCGCGTCAGAGCGCGATCGAGAACATCTTCTGCTGGTTCGGCAACGAACAAATCGGTGACGTGACCCTGGGGTTCGAGTTTGAAGCTCACCGCGGCGGACCCAAAGCCGATATCGAGGTCGACCAAGGCCGTCGGCGCATCGAGTCGCTCGGCGATGGTCCAAGCCAGATTGTGCGCAATCGTCGAAGCGCCGACGCCGCCGCGCGCACCCACCACAGCGATCACACGCGCGCAATCGACATCCGCGTAAAGCCCACACACCGTCTGCGTCAGTTCGTCGGCGCGCAGCGGACACATCAGATAGGTGACGCCACGCGCATTGAGCGCCCGCATGAAAGCGATGTCGTTCACCGCGCCGGCGATGATTATTTTTGCGCCGCTGCCCAAACGTCCACGCAAGCGATCGACGCTTTCAACCAATTGCGCGCCAGCGAGATCGCTATCGATGATGAGAAGGTCCGGCTGCACGCCGCTCTCGATCGCGGCCATCGCGCCATCGGCGCCGCCGCGCTCTATCGCGATCTCCGCGCGCGCAAGGCGCTTATCGGCTGCGAAAGCGGCCAACGCCGCACCACTCTCCGGCCGGTCCCAATTGGTTTGAATAACGATCGGCGGAACCGGCACGTCGCGCTTTGGCCCGGTGTCCAGCTTAGGACCCATCACACGCGGCGGCGTGATCGGTTGCGGCTTTGCCGGCGAGACGACCTCAACAAGCTCGATCGTCGGCAATTCGCGCGCCTGCGTGACCGGCGCTACGCCGAAGCTTTCCTCGATATCGTCAGGTGCGTCGAATGGCGCGTCGCTTTCGAGAACTTCGTCCTCAAATTCCTCCGTTAGACCGAGAATGTCCTCCTCGTCCGGCGGGTCGAACGGCATCTCTTCGTCTTCATTTATGCTTAGCGCATCGTTTGCAGGCTCATCATGCAGCTCGTTGAGCTGCATCAACGGCGGCGTCGCGCTGGCAGGCGTGACGAACTCAAGCTCAGCTTCGTCATCGAGCAAATTCGGCTCTGTTAACGCCGTTTCATTGGCCACTTCCGCGCCCGGCGCCGCGCGACGGCGCGCGCGTACGCGGAGACGCGCCTTCTTGGCTCCGGCGTTCAAAGCATACGTGCGCACGACCCACCCGTTCGCGTTACCCGCGATCAGTGTGCTTGACCGCGGTTGCGAACCAATTAGCAAGCATCGCTAACGTGCATTGACCAACATCAGACGCTTGCGGCGTCCAGCGCGCCGATATCATCGCGATCAAGCGTGACACGCAGTGCGCCCATCAGCTCCGTGAGTTGCTCAACGCGCGTCGCACTGGCGATCGGCGCGGCGATGGCAGGCTTGGACATGATCCAAGCCAGCGCGATCTGAGCCGGCGTCGCGCCACGATGCGCCGCCACCGCGTCGAGCGCCAACAGCACGGCCGGCCCCTTGCCGGCCATGTACTTATCCATCCGTCCGCCGCGCTGGCTCTTCGCTTTATCGGCCTCGCTACGATACTTGCCGGTGAGATAACCGCTCGCGAGCCCGTAATACGGCAGTAACGATACGCCCTGCTTGGCGCATAGCGGCATCAGGTCCGCTTCGATCTCGCGGTTGAGCAAATGATATTCCGGCTGCTGCGCGTCAAACCGCGCCTTGCCGCTCTTGGCGCTTTCGGCGAGCGCTTCGCTGAAGCGGTCCGGTTTGAAGTTTGAGGCGCCGATGGCGCGCACCTTGCCTGCCTTCACCAATTCATCGAGCGCGGAGATGTATTCTTCTGCGTGCGTCGCTTCATCGTCGCGGTGGAGCCAATAGAGATCGATGGTTTCAATGCCGAGGCGTTGCAACGAGCCCTCGCACGCGGCGACAATGTTATCGCGCTTTATGCCGAGCTGCTTCGGCCACATCCCGACTTTCGTTCCGATGACGACGCGGTTGCGCTTGCCGCTCTGCTTCAGCCATTTGCCGATGACGCGCTCGCTCTCGCCGCCTTCGTGACCCGGCGCCCAAGCCGAGTACACATCCGCCGTGTCGATCGCATCGCCACCTTGATCGACGAACGCGTCCAGCACCGCAAAGGACGCCGCCTCATCCGCCGTCCAGCCAAACACATTGCCGCCCAGCATCAGCGGCGTGATCGCAATGCCGCTCTTCCCGATCTCACGTTTTTCCACGAAGCACCTCTACCCCGAACATAGGGCGCGCCCCTGACATTGCCAGGCGTTCGATCAAACTGGTGGATCGGCGAAAAGGCCCGTCATCAAAGTCGAGGCATAAAAGGCCACAGCTTTCTCGCGGGTCAGCCGTGAGGCCCAGCTGCGCAGTTCGTAGGCGTTGTTGATCGAAGCCATCAACACTTGACTGGCAATCATCGGGTCGACAGCCCGCACGCTGCCCTCGCTGACGCCATCGGCGATCATGCCGGCAAAACGCCGCGCCATGCGGTCGGATCGTTCAATCACGCGGTGGCGGCGCACATCGGCTGGCAGAGCTTGCAACGCTGTCGTGCGCAGCAGCGGAAAATCGCTGAAGAATTGCAGATCCACCAAGGATGCGGTGGCGCCCGCGAGCATCTCACAGGCATTCGCGCCGCTGGCGATCGCAGCCGCCTGCACGCGCGAGACACGATCGTAGGAGCGCTCGAAACACTCGATGACAAGATCGTCCTTGGTTTCGAGGTGATGGTAGAAGCTGCCCTTGGTCACATCGAGTTCAGCCGCGATGCGCTCCACCGAGGCGCCGCGATAGCCGTGCGTGTTGATCAGCCGCGTTGCCGCGCGCAGAAACGCCTCCGCGCCGCCATCGGCCTCGCCATCGCTAACCAGCAAAGCCCGCGGACGCCATTCGTGCAGCGCCAGCCCGTTCTCGAAGATTTCGAAGAGACGCCGATGCACGCGCGGAAAGTCGCTGACGGAATAAGCGTTGAGCCAAGCCGGCAACCAGAAGATCGCCTCCGCCAACACAGCCGCGCGCGTCGTTCGCAGCGCTTTCTCGTCAGGCGTATGCGCTGGGCCAAACAAAGTTTCGCGCAAGGCGCGGAAGACATCGGTCCAGCGCTCGATCAGACGCGCGCGCATCGGATCAGTCATGGCGCGAATATCTGAGAGACGCGCTCTGGGCTTCTCCTCGCGCCGGCGGACTCGCGCCCACTCCTCCAGATTGATCCGCAGATAGGCCGATACACGGGCGCGCGGATCAGCTTCGCGCGCCGCTTCTTGAACCGCCGCTTCGAACAGATCGATCGACCGCGCCAGCGCCGCTTCCGCGAGCAGCTCCTTGCGCTTGAAGTAATAGGTTATGCTGGTGGTGTTGAGATCGACGCGCTGGCCGACATCGGCGAACGTCATGCCTTTGACGCCGAGTTCATTGATCGAAACCGACGCGGCCTCCACGATCCGCTCGCGCGTCTGGGCGTAGCGTTTCGTCTTGCCGGACTCATTTTCGGCATCGGCGCTCATAGGCGAGCGCCTTTAAGCCGATTACCCCAAATTGTCACGTGCGCGCGCCAGCAAAGCGCCCTTGGCGCGCCGCATATGACGGGTTAAGCGAAGCCATGCGTTGGATGAATGTGCTCGCCGCCCTCTCGGGCGTGATTGCCCTGTGCATGCTGGTGGCGGCAGCGCACGCGCTGCGCGATACGCTCGCGCCGGAGGCGCTTGAGCGCATTAAGCTCGGCGCCTTCATTCAGCTCATCAGCGCCGCAGCGGGGCTCGCGATCGTGAACCGAACGGGACGGCTCAACGCCATCGGCGGGGCGATGAACCTCGTTGGCGCGGGTCTTTTCGCGGCGGTGCTCTACACGCTTTCGCTGACGGGCTCGACGGCGCTGGTCATGCTCGCGCCTGTCGGCGGCGTTACGCTCATCTTGGGCTGGGTCGTTCTGGCGTTCGCCAAACCGCGCTGACCGCTTGTCGTATTGTCCTGCGCGTTGGTCGCAGATCGGCGCGGAAGCGCTGCAACACGCCCGCAACGTTGCATCCCCACACTCATACGGACGATTGAGGGAGCCCATTCGTATGAAGTCGAATTTCTATGCCGCCGCAGCCATGCTTTGCCTTATGGCCAGCGCGCCGGCATCTGCACAAACCGTTTCACCGCGGCCAGTCGTTGAGGACGCCGCTCAAGCGGTCTCAGACCATTACTGGAGTGAAGAGATCGGCGCCAACATTGCCGCCGACTTGCGCCGGGCCAACGAGGCCGGTGAGTTCGACCGCTACACCTATCCGCGCGATCTGGCCGCCGCGCTGACCGCACGCTTGCAGCCGCGCGACGCGCACTTCAGAGTCCAATGGTCCGCGGAGGCGGCAACGCCAGGCGGCCCGCCTCCCGGTCCGCCAAACCGCGCCGAAGCGGAAGCAGCAGCAGCGCGCGGCGCCTATGGCTTTGCGCGCGTAGAAATGCTGCCGGGCGGCGTCGGCTACATCGATCTCCGCGGCTTCTCAAACTTCTCACCGGGCGATGCCGAGACCTCCCCCGCGCGACGCGCTGCCGACGCGGCGATGAGCCTGCTCGCCGGCGCAAGCGCGATCATTATCGATGAAAGCGATTGCCCAGGCGGTTCGCCTGCTATGGTCGGTTATCTCAGCGCGTACTTTACGCCGCCCGGCGCCGATATCTTCAACACCTTCCGCTCGCGCCGCGGCGAAAGCAGCGAACGCAATTTCGTTGATCCGCGCGGCGAGCGCCGCCTCGATACGCCACTCTTCATCATCACTAGCGGCCGCACTGGCTCCGCGTGCGAAGCGTTTGCGTACACGCTAGGCGCCGCTGATCGCGCAACCATTGTCGGCCAACGCTCCGGCGGCGCCGCCAATCCGGGCGGCATGGGTCCGTTGCGCGACGGCTTCACGATGTTCATCAGTGGCGGCTCGCCCGTGAACCCGATCACTGGCCGCAATTGGGAAGGCGACGGCGTGCCTGTCGATGTTGAAGTGGCGAGCGCCGATGCATTGCGTCGCGCGCGCGTGCTCGCACTTGAAGCGATCCTTGCGGGCTCGCCCAGCGAAGCCGCCGCACGCGAAGCGCAATGGGCGCTCGACGCCGTCAACGCCGAAGGCGCTGCGCTGCCGGCGCGCACGTTGCAGCAATACGCGGGCGATTATGGCGCACGCCGGATCGCGCTAGAGAACGGGCGCCTTGTCCTCTATCGCGACCGGCGCCCAGGCCTCACACTGACGCCTCTTGGCAACGATCTGTTCGCTGTGGATTACGCCGCTCCCCTCCAGCGCGTTCGCTTCGAACGCGACTCGCGCGGCCGCGTCAGCGCGCTGACGCAGACGCTGGTTAGTGGAGAGGAGTTCCGGAACCTGAAGCAATAGGCCGCGACGGCGAGGGTCGAAATCGGCGCGCGACGCACTAATATCGCGCGCAATGACGACCCAACCCGCTCCCACGCCCGCCGAAACGCCCTCGATCGAGTTCACCGGCCTCATCGAACAAGTTCAGACCTTCATCACGGAAGCAATCTCGCTCGATCCCCAACAGGCCGCTCTGCGCGGCGGCCTGTCGGTGCTCGTTCTGGTCGGCGCAATGCTTTTGATGTGGGGCTTACGCCTCCTGTTCACGACCGCGACCGAACGCTTCGCGCCGCCCGTCGAGGGCGCACCGCGCCGACGCGATCAGATCGGCAAGTGGACGCTGCGTATCGCGCGCGTCGCTATTTTTGTGACCGCCATTCTGGTCATTTTGCGGGTCTGGGGCTTCGACTTTGCGAGCCTCAACGAGGGGCCCGTCGGGGCCATCCTCAACCACCTCTGGCGCATCGCGCTCATCATCGTGCTCTCGCTTGCCGCGATCGAGATTTCGCAACTTGCGATCAAGCACCTGTTCGCGCGCGTCGCGGCGCGTTCAAAGAATTTCCGCCGCGCAGCGCAGGTGCGTACTCTGGCGCCGGTTCTTGCCGGCGTGTCGACAACAACGCTTATCATCGTCGCGACGATGATGACGCTCTCGGAGGTCGGCGTCGAAATCGGGCCACTGCTTGCCGGGGCTGGCATTATCGGCCTCGCCATCGGCTTCGGCGCGCAAACGATCGTCAAAGACTTCCTGACCGGCATCTTCCTCATCATCGAGGACGCGGTCTCCATCGGCGATGTCGTCATGATCGCGGATTTTGGCGGCGTGGTGGAAGAAATGTCGATCCGCACCATCAAGCTGCGCGACTTCGACGGCACGCTACACATCTTCCCCTACAGCGAAGCGCAGGTGATCCATAACCGCACCAAAAACTTCAGCTTCGCGGTCTTCAGTCTGCAAGTCGCGCACACCGCCAGTGTCACTGAAGCGCTCGATTTGATGAAGAGCACCGGCGATACGCTCAGGGCCGAAGAGGCGTTCGCACCGTTCATCGAATCGCCGATCGAAGTTGTCGGCGTCGATGCAGTGACGGACACAGGCGTCATGCTGAAAGCGCGGATCAAGACAGCGCCGGGCAAGCAATGGATGATTCAGCGCGAGTATCTGCGCCGCATCAAACTCGCCTTCGACGAGGCCGGCATCGACGTGCCGACGAAGACCACCGTGCTTGTGATGCCGGATCAGCCGCCGCGCTAGGACGGACAGCGACCATCCGGGGAAGCGCGGGTGAAATCCCATTCCATGGTACGGCCCTCGATCGGCCCCTCGATGCGCGCGCTCATGAAATCTCCGGCGCGCTCGTAGATAATGCGCTGCGGGAAATCGTGCGCGAGGTTTTCAAACACGGCGCGCTGATTTTCGTTGCTGACAAGCGTAAACTCTGTCGGCGGAGAGCGTCCGCCGGGCATCGAGTAGTAGACGAACACGCCAGCCTCGTTCGGCGCGATGCGCAAGAACTCATAGCCACCGCCGCTCAGATTGGTCCCGAGCAACACGCCACGCCCAGCGCCGATCCAATTCTCCGCCGTCTCGTCGTCCTCGCAAGCGAGCCAATAGCCGCTCATCCAATCGAGGCCATCAGTTGACGGCGCGGCCGGCGCTTGTGTCGATGCCCCGCACCCGGCCAAAGCTAGCGCCAAAAACAAAGCTCGCACGTAACGCCTCCCCGTGAGCGTGTTACTCCGCTGGCGGCAGAGATGTCGCCGTTTCCTGCGGCGGGGTATCGGCAATGCCAGCCTTGCGCTTCAAGGCATCGACATCCCGCTGCAGCTGCGCGATGCGATCGAACATCGTCCAGAGGCCGACGGCGACCGCCACCAGAAGCACGATAATGGTGTAATCCGCCGGCGTTCCCATGCGTCCGCGCCTCCTTCGCCGGCACAGCAAGCACAACGTTCAGCCGCCCGCAATCGGATGCGCGCCGTCGCCTGCAAATGCCCCGGCTTTGCCTTATTCGACGCGTGGATGAGAAGGCGTGATTTACGCCGCCTCCGGCTTCGCATCCTTGCGCATGAAGATCGAGGTGATGAGGCCGATGATCAGGCCTTGGAAGATGAGGCCGATTGCCGTGAAGATCGACAGCGCGATGGGCGACGTCATCATATTGGCCACCATTTCCGCCGTGGCGGGATCGCCTGCGCTCGGACTGGTCGCCAGCGCCGTATCGACCTGTGCGCGAATGGCATCGCCTACGCCTGGCACGAAGCTCATCACCAGGAACGTCACCACCGCAGCCACAATCGCGCCGAACAGCGCGACAAAAAATGCAATCAGAAAAGCGCCACCATAGCTCAGGCTGTGCGCCTTGCCGCGATAGAGCAATTGCGCGGCAGCAATCGTACCGATCGCAATAACCCAGCCGGCAAGGCCCGCCATGCTTTGCACCGCCGGTCCGGCCAGGATCGTGAGCCCGCTCGCTCCGATGAGCACGCCCAACACGCTGCCCCAAACGAGGCCCGCGCTCACTTTGCTTGGTGCAGCTTGTTCCATGACATGTCCCCTGTCCTGTGTACTCGCGCGCCCGCTATAGCGCCCGACCCCGGAGGCCCACAACCCGTTGCACTCGCACACCGAGGCGCGTAGAGCACGCTGATAGTCCCGGGGGGCCGCGCTTAGGCGGCTGAGAGGCGAGGCTTTCCTCGCGACCCGTAGAACCTGATCCGGCTAACACCGGCGGAGGGAGGCGCGTTTGACTGAAGCTCAAGCAACAACCACGCGCTTTTGCGCCCGCGTCGCCGGGCCGTTTCTGCTGCTCATCGCGCTGATGGTGTTCACGCGTTACGACACGCTGGAAATGCTGCTGCCGTCGCTGCAACAGAACGCAGCACTCGTGATGGTCGCGGGCGTTTGGACGGCTTTGCTCGGCCTCATCGTCTTCGCCGCGCACCATCACTTCAACTCACCCGCCGCCGCTACGATCAGCGTGCTGGCGCTTCTGCTCGTTCTGCGCGGCGCGTTGCTGCTGCTGCAGCCGGAAGCTCTGATCACCGTCGCCGGCGGCTTCGTCAACGCACCACCCATTATGTACGCCGTCACCGGCCTCACCTTCCTCCTCGGCGCCTGGCTCAGCTTCGTCGGCTGGGTCGCGAAGAAAGTCTGACACCATGAACAAGCCCGAACCCGCCAGCGCGTTTGCTCCAACCGTCACCACCGGCGCCATTCCCGGGTCGCGCAAAGTCTATGCATCCGGTTGCGCGCATCCGGACATCCGCGTGCCGTTCCGCGAAGTCGCGGTGCATCCGACCGCCAACGAACCGCCCGTCACGATCTACGATCCGAGCGGGCCTTACACCGATCCCGATGCAAAGATCGACATCAATGAAGGCCTCGCCCGCCCGCGCGCGGCGTGGGTGAAAGCGCGCGGCGATGTCGAGGAGATCGACGGCCGCGCCGTGAAGCCCGAGGACAACGGCAACGTCTCGCCCGAAAAGCTGACGCCGCCCTTCCCGAAGCAACCGCGCGTCCTGCGCGCCAAGGGCGGCGCGTGCGTCACGCAGCTTGAATACGCGCGCCGTGGCTTGATCACGCCCGAGATGGAATACGTCGCCATCCGCGAAAACATGCGCCGGCAAGCGACCGAGCCGTTCATCCGCGACGGCGAAGACTTCGGCGCATCGATCCCCGATTTCGTCACGCCGGAATTCGTCCGCTCCGAGATCGCGCGCGGGCGCGCCATTATTCCGGCCAACATCAATCATGCCGAGCTCGAGCCGATGATCATCGGCCGCAACTTTCTCACGAAAATAAACGCCAACATCGGCAACTCCGCCGTCACCTCATCCATGGCGGAAGAAGTCGACAAGCTCGTCTGGTCAATCCGCCACGGCGCCGACACGGTGATGGACCTCTCCACCGGCCGCAACATTCACAACATCCGCGACTGGATCATCCGCAACAGTCCCGTGCCGATCGGCACCGTGCCGATCTATCAGGCGCTCGAAAAAGTCGACGGCGTCGCCGAAGATCTGACCTGGGAAGTCTATCGCGACACGCTGATCGAGCAGGCCGAACAAGGCGTCGACTATTTCACCGTCCACGCCGGCGTGCGCCTGCCGTTCATCCATCTCACCGCCAAGCGCGTCACCGGCATCGTCTCGCGCGGCGGCTCGATCATGGCCAAGTGGTGCCTCTCGCATCACAAGGAGAGCTTTCTCTACACGCACTTCGAAGAGATCTGCGAAATCATGCGCGCCTACGACGTGAGCTTCTCACTCGGCGACGGCCTGCGCCCCGGCTCCATCGCCGACGCCAATGACGCCGCGCAATTCGCCGAACTCGAGACGCTCGGCGAGCTCACCAAGATCGCCTGGAAGCACGGCGTGCAAACCATGATCGAAGGCCCCGGCCACGTGCCGATGCACAAGATCAAGGAGAATATGGAAAAGCAGCTAGAAGTCTGCGGCGAGGCGCCCTTCTACACGTTGGGCCCGCTCACCACCGACATCGCGCCCGGCTACGATCACATCACCTCAGCGATTGGCGCGGCCATGATCGGCTGGTTCGGCTGCGCCATGCTCTGCTACGTCACGCCGAAAGAGCATTTGGGCCTGCCCGATCGCGACGACGTCAAAGTCGGCGTCATCACCTACAAACTCGCCGCCCACGCCGCCGACCTCGCCAAAGGCCATCCCTACGCGCGCACGCGCGACGACGCGCTCTCCCGCGCGCGCTTCGAATTCCGCTGGGAAGACCAGTTCAATCTAGGCGTCGACCCCGAAACCGCCCGCGCCTACCACGACGAAACGCTGCCCAAAGAAGCGCACAAAACCGCGCACTTCTGCAGCATGTGCGGGCCGAAATTCTGCTCGATGAAAATCACGCAGGACGTGCGGGATTATGCTGCGGCGAAGGAAGAAGCCGAGCGCGGCATGGCGGAGATGAGCGAAAAGTTTCGCGATGGTGGCGGAGAGATTGATGTGGCGGTGAAGGGCTAGCGCTACTCTTCATCGCCTCGAGAAGGGGGAGCAAGGCGTAGCGACGTTCGGAGATAATCTGGCCACTCTTGCGCGAGAGACCCACTCAAGCCTATCGTCCCGATGTTGAGATACAGCTGACTCATTTGTGCGGGCCGACGCCAATCAGGACGCTCTGCGCGATCGCGCTCCAGATAAGTCTCAACGGCCGCCGCTTGCAATGATCCAAGCGCTGTCGAAATCGCAACCTTAATTCCCACTGCCTTTTCACCCAAGACATGGTCCAGATACCGATTAGTCAAATCCTTCAGATCAGCGGATATCGCCAATTCGTCAAATTCTCTAACGCACGACAAGAACCCCTCGAAGCCCTTAGCTCTACGCCGATGGCTCTCTCCATTATCGGGCTCGATCGAGAACGAGATTAGGTCGTTGAGGTTCGAATTTTGTATGTATTGAAGAGGGTCGGTCTCGGATGAATAGAAAGCGTTCAAAAGCGACCTTATCGTCTCGTCCTTCAACAGCCTCAACCGAGTCTCATTCCACGCATCACAAAGGATCACCTCTCGCATTCCGGGAAGGCCCTTAGCGGTGCTTTGGATTCCATGCAGAATACGAGCAGCGAGTTCGCGCTCCGTTTCTTGATCAACACGCCGAATGCTAGCGTCGTCCGCGAAATAAACTCTCGACTCCTCGCTTGTGCGTCCGCCAAATCCTTCAAGCTGACGCAAGTATGAGGCGGCGGGCGGTTCGGGTTGCGTAACCCTCAGATACGCAACCAGCTTGCGGTAAGCCTCAAGTAGCGTCTGCGTAATCGTAGCGTATTCAGGCATCACGCTTCATCCATGACCCGGAGCAAATCTGCGTACACTCCTTCGCTGTTCTCGCCGCGCAAAACGTTTGTGTGCGTCGCATTCCTATAAATGGACTGCGGTGGCGCGTTGAACATCCCCTCTACAACTACGACCTTCTCGTCCGCGGGAAATCCAATTCTTCGGGATTCGATGATCGCTGCTGCTTGCCGACGAGAAGTTTCGGACGCCTGAGCCTGTAACTGCTTGGAGTCTTCGTACAACAATTTCAGAAAGGGCAGACTCGGGGGTAATGTCTTCAAGCGACGGTGTTGAGTGCATCAGAT
Source organism: Hyphomonadaceae bacterium (assembly GCA_019753105.1). GTDB lineage: Bacteria > Pseudomonadota > Alphaproteobacteria > Caulobacterales > Aquidulcibacteraceae > Vitreimonas. The sequence continues at coordinate 134,950 of JAIELJ010000014.1, read as the reverse complement.
AGTGTCGCGCTGCTTCAAATGCAGCCCCGACTACTGATAAACCTTGTGCTAACGCGGAGACGGAGGCCAGAAGTCTCTCTACCCGAGCTCCGTGGTGAGCGGGCGCGATGAAGATCAAACGAATCCGCGCGAGCCACTCTGGTGGTGTCCGTCGACTACCAAGCAACAGTCCTCGTCGAACCACTGCGGCACCGAGAGAATACCCAACAACAAATATTCGTTTGTACGCTAGTGCTCCGCGATGGATCCTTCGAGATCCACTCAATCCACGGCACTCACCCCGCGCGCTGCCATCGACGACCGCAGACAGACAGGACCAGAAGGCCGAGGCGCTGATAGATACTTGCTCGTTTAGGCTGTCGTAGCCGAAGAAACAGAGGTCTGCCCCCTTGATGTCAGCGCTTGAATCAAAGCGTTGAACAAGGCTTGACCAAGTAGACAGGCTTCTTCCCTGAAAGCCATGGACGAATACAATCAGATCGCCAGATGGCGCTGGCGAATAATAAGCCCGAGAGTCAACTCCATCCGGCAGAGAAAATGAAATCGTCATGCGCCCCCTCAATCGAAACGTGTATCAGGGCGCGCGGATGCCTTCAAATATTCATCCGTTGGGATGTCGCCAGTCCGAGGATAACCCCGCCCTCAATCCGACCGACCCCGCGTCCGCGTTAAACTCCGCGCGACGCATATGACTGGCATCCGCCAAACCGGTTCGTCATCTCTGGGCCATCTCTGGGCCGTCGCGCAGGACGTCTTGAACGTCCTCTTCTCGATCTTGGGCCAGCCGGACGAGATCGCGGCGCGGGCGTCCTTTCTCCTGGTTAAGTAGAAGGGACGCCTCTATCCCACAGCCGCGCACCCATTTTCCGAGCGCAATCAACACCGCGCACAAAATCTATCCGACCGGGCTCCCGCCGCGCATAAACTGCGCGCGACGCACATGACTGACATCCGCCAAACCCGTCGCCCGCTGTGGCTCATCGCGCAGGACTTTATCAATGTCCTCGCTTCGCTCTTCGGCCGCTCCGAAGAGATCGCGGCGCGGCACACAATCCTGCGCCCCGAATGGCGGCTCATCGGCCAATGGCTGCGCGCGGGCGAGGCTTTGATGCGCATGCTGCTCATGATCGAAGCGGCGGCGCTGCCGAAGCCGAACACGCGCATGCCGCTGCTGCGCGAGAAACGCGCGCGCGCCAAACGCATGATGGAATTCTGGCCCGACAAACCGGACGATTGGCGCGTCAGCTTTCGCGTGCTCCTCTCGGACCGCCGGCGTCCCCGCCGGCGAAGCGCCGCCGGTGATCCAAACAAGAGCGATCCGTGGGACGCCGCACGCTTCAAATCAGCCTGGCCGCTGGCCGAGCGCGCCGAGGCGCTGCTGCGCGTGTTCAACGATCCGCTGCCCTACGCGCAGCGTCTCGCGCGCCGCCTCTATGCTGTGCCGCATCGCGCGCGCGACGTGCTGCGTTACACGCCCGATCTGCCGCCGCTCGTCGGCGCTGTCGGCTTCGCTGCTGTGTGCGACGCGGCGCGCGATGCGCCGCTTGTGTTCGACGGATGAGTCTCCGCACGAAACCTGCGCCTACCTAACCGCCTTCCGGCGGCGCTTCCGCGCGCCCGCCTTATGGCGCGCGCGCAGCGTTCCAGACGAACAGGAAGTTGCGGTGCTCGGCCCAGGTCTGGCCCTCGACGCGATCGCCAACCAGGCACGCGGCGGTGTGATAGGGGCCGACGCCATCGGTGGTGCGGAAGCTCAAGCAGGTGCGGCCGCGATCGGTGCGCCAGCGGCCGGCTTCGATCTCGCTTTGATAGAACGAGCCGGAGACCGTGCGGTCCGCGTTGAGCGTGAGCTGCATGGGTTGGGTGTAGGGCGTGTTCGGATCGGTGCTGAGATCGACGATCCAGGCGCCGTCCAGCGATGGCGAAGCATCCTGCGCCGCCGCCGTCGCACACGCGCCAAGCGCCGCGATCACAATCAAAGCCACAAACCGCATCGCATCCCCCGTCTCTTGGCTGGAAATACGCGCGCCTGTTCCGGCCCGATCACCTGCCCCGAAAACGCCTCAGGCGTGCAACGAACCCGAAACGTGCAAAGAGCAGCACCTAGAAAGGCGCATCGAAACCAAGGACGAAACCCGATGTCACGCCGAGCCTCCGCCCTGATCACGCTGATGATCGCGATCCTGCCGATTTTTGCCGGGATTCCAGCTTTCAACGCTTGAGGTTCCCGGATGGACGCAGCGCCGCGCGGCGCCCTACACTGAAGGGCGCGCGCGAGGATCCATTTGTTTCAAGGCCTGACGTCTAACCGGTCGTTCGTCCTGATCGGCGCCGCCCTGGCGCTGCCCATCGTGCTGTTGGTCGTGATCCAGCTCACCTTCGCCTTCTCGCGCGAGCGCGCCGAAGTCGAAGCCCGCACCTTGGCGCAGGCTGGCGAGATCATGGCGCTGGTCGATGCGCGGCTGCAAAGCGATCTGGTGCTGATGGAAGTGCTGGCGAGCGCTGACGTCGTAGAGGGCGGGCAATGGCGCGCCGCTTACGAACGCGCCGGCGAAATCGCAGCACTCAATCCGCACTGGCGCGATGTCATCGTCTCGGATCTGGAAACGGAGCGGCAAGTCTTCAGCCTCCGCCAGGACGTCAACGCCGGCGCCCTGAACGCCGCCGTCTCCGACGATCCCCAGCCCGTCGGCCGTGTGCTGCGCGAGGGGCCCGGATGTCCGTGCGTGTATCTCAACGCACCGATCGGCGATGACGGCCGCTATCGCCTGACAGTCGCGCTCGACCCTTCGGTGTTTCAGGAGATCGTGCAGAGCCAGGCGCCGGCTGATGCGATCACCGCCCTCGTCGATCGCGATGGCGCCTTCGTCGCCAGAAGCCAGGACTTTACCCAACGCGTCGGTACGCAATCGACGGAATATGTGCGCCGCGCTATCGCCAGCGGCGAGGAGAGCGGCATTTATGAAGGCGTCACCTGGGAAGGCTTCCGCAACAACACCGCCTTCGTCCGCTCTTCTGCCACGGGTTGGTCAGCCCACATCGCCATTGCAGCGCAGCTCATCGAAGGCCCACGAACCTATTCCTTTATCTCCGTCGTCATCGGCGCCCTCCTCGCTCTAGCGCTCGCGGCGGCCTTAATCGTCTGGGCGCTCCGTGATCTAGCCGAACGCCGCGCCGCTGAAGCGCGCCTGGCGCAAACGCAGAAGCTCGAAGCCATCGGCCAACTCACCGGCGGCGTAGCACACGATTTCAACAATCTGCTGACCGTCGTCATCGGCGGCCTCAACATGCTGTTGAAGCGCATCGAGGACCCGAAACAACGCCAAATCGCTGAACACATGCTGGAGACCGCGCAACGCGGCGATCGGCTCACCAAGCAATTGCTCGCCTTCTCGCGCGGCAAACAGATGGAGCTGGCGCCTGTCGATCTGCACGAACTCGTGCCCGGCATGGAAGAACTGCTCCGGCGCTCGGTCGAAGCCGGCACGACGCTGACATTCGATCTCCACCCTGATGCGCGCTGGATAAAGACGGACGCCAACCAACTCGAACTCGGCATCCTCAATCTGGTCATCAATGCCCGCGACGCGATGCCCGATGGCGGCAAGATCGACATCATCGCCAAGCCTTCACAACGCGAAGGCTTCATCGACGTCGAAGTTCGCGACAATGGCATCGGCATGCCGAAGGACGTCGCCGATCGCGCGATGGAGCCATTCTTCACGACTAAGCCCGCCGGCAAAGGCACTGGCCTCGGTCTGGCGCAAGTGTTCGGCGCGGTGCGCCAGTCTGGCGGCAATGTCGAGATCGATAGCGCGCCAGGCCGCGGCACAACCATTCGGCTGAGCTTGCCGCGCACGGAGGCGCCAGCGGCGACCGTGGCAGATGTGCAGACGCCAGCCGAAGCGCTGCCTCAGGGCGCGGGGCAACGCGTGCTCGTCGTCGACGATGAACCCGGCGTGCGCCTCTTCATGGCCGAAACACTCCGCGACGCCGGCTACCAAGCCGTGGAGGCCGAAGACCCGGGCGCCGCTTTGCGCTTACTGGAAAACGGATCCCCGGATTTGCTGCTCACCGATTTCTCGATGCCGGGGATGACTGGACTTGAACTTGCCGAGCACGCGCGGCGGCGCGATAGCGCCCTCAAGGTCCTGATCGTTTCGGGCTATGCCGACGCCGGCGCCATCGAGGCCTCCGCCTCGGAAGCCAGGCTCCTGCGCAAGCCGTTCGACGAGCGCGAGCTCATCGAAGCCGTGCGTGACGTGCTCGCGGCGTAACAAAGCGACGCATTTCGCAAATGCCGGACGCCGTTTAGCCTTTGCTTTACGCGAAGCGCGCCTAACTGGCGCCAAGGAGTATGAGATGGGCGTGGCCGCGCGACTGGCGCGAGAGTTTAGATTTCTGCGGGGATTAGGGCGCACGCTCTGGGCCGTCCGCGAGATCAAGCCCGACTCCGACGTTCTCATCTGCGACGATTTCGAGACTGCCGTCGATCGCTTCTCGGATCACACCGCGCTGATCTTTGAGGGCGAGCGTTACACCTATCGCCAGCTCGATACGCTAGCCAATCGCTTCGCCGCATGGGCTGATGCGCAAGGCGTGCAGCGCGGCGATACTGTCGCGATCCTATTGCCCAACCGGGCTGAGTACGTGCCGGCTTGGGCTGGGCTTGCGAAAATTGGCGCTAGCGCTGCGCTGATCAACAACAATCTCACGGGCGCCGCACTCGCGCACTGCCTCTCCATTTCAGGCGCCACACATGTCATCACCGATCGCGAGACGATTACCGCAATCGACACAATTCGCGCCGGGCTGGCGCGGCCGCTTACGTATTGGGTGATCGATGCACAGCAAGATCTGAGTGAAGAGCGGCGTGCGCTTGACCTCAAGGAGCCAAAACTGGCGCCCGAGCGCCCGAGCCGTGACCGTCGCGCCGGACTGAAAGCGTCCGATGTTGCGATGTACATCTACACGTCCGGCACAACTGGCATGCCGAAGGCCGCGAAGATCACGCACATGCGTGCGCAGCTCTATATGCGCGCCTTCGCCGGCGCGACAGCGGCGACCCCGGAGGACCGGCTTTACAACACGCTGCCGCTTTATCACTCGACAGGTGGGCTCTGCGGCGTCGGCGCCGCCTTTCTGAATGGCGCCACGCTCGTTCTGCGACGCAAGTTCTCGGCGACTCATTTCTGGGATGATGTCGCTGAACATGATTGCACGATCTTCGTCTATATTGGCGAGCTCTGCCGCTATCTGGTCAATCAGCCATGGCACCAAAAAGAGCGCTCGCATCGTTTGCGCTTGGCGTTTGGCAATGGCTTGCGCCCGGACGTGTGGACGGAATTCCAGGAGCGCTTCGGCGTTGGCGAAGTGCTCGAGTTCTACGGCTCGACTGAAGGCAACGTGTCGATGTTCAACTTCGACGGCCAGCCCGGCGCGATCGGGCGGGTGCCGCCCTATCTGCGCGGCAATTTCTCGGTGCGGCTGGTGAAATTCGACATCGAGGCGGAGCTGCCGGTGCGCGGCGAAGACGGGCTCTGCATGGAGGCACCCGCGGGCGAACCGGGTGAAGCCATCGGCCTCATCAAGAACGACGCGCGCCACAATTATACGGGCTACGCGGACAAGGCCGCGTCAGAGCGCAAGGTGTTGCGCGATGTGTTCGAGCATGGCGACGCGTGGTTCCGTACCGGCGATCTGATGCGCCAGGATGAAGCCGGCTATTTCTATTTCGTCGATCGCATCGGCGACACCTTCCGGTGGAAAGGCGAAAACGTATCAACGACCGAAGTCGCCGAGGCGCTCGGGCATTTTCCAGGCGTCGATGAAGTCAACGTCTACGGTGTGAAGATCGACAAGCTCGACGGCCGCGCGGGTATGGCGGCGATCACGCCGGGCGCGGATTTTCAACTCGAGAACCTCCGCGATTATCTCGCGCGCGAACTACCCGGCTATGCGCGCCCGATCTTCATACGCATTCAGCCGGCGATCGAAACCACCGGCACTTTCAAATATCGCAAAGTCGATCTCGTGCGCGACGGCTTCGACCCGGCAAAGACCGAGCAAAAGCTCTATTTCGACGACCCCGAACAGGGTCGCTATGTCGAGATCACGCGCGACGTTTACGAGCGCATTCAGAACGGCGCATTCAAGCTCTAACGGAAGATGAAGGCGACGTCGCCGTCCACGTCCTGTAACCGGCCCTCACGCCCATATGCGTCGCGTAAAGTTTGCGGCGTGAGCGCCTCACGCGGCGCGCCCTGTGCGACAACGCTTCCATCACGCATCAACACGATCGCATCCGCCACACGCGCGGCGAGCGCGACATCGTGGGTGGAGAAAAGGACGGCGCCGGTGAGTGCGTGCGCTCGCAGAATATCTGCAACAGCGAGCGCTTGGGCGGGGTCGAGTCCTGCCGTGGGCTCATCCAAGATTAGCAACGGCGCCTGCTGCGCCAGCGCTCTTGCGAGATGCGCGCGCGCCTTCTCGCCACCGCTCAACTCATCCATGCGCCGCGCTCGCATCGCGTTTAGCGCGCAAGCTTCAAGCGCGGCATCGACAGCGGCTTGGTCGCGCGGCTTCAAGCGATCTGGGGCAGCGCCATGCGCGAAGCGGCCGAGCGCAACGAGCGTCTCCACACTGACAGGCCAAATCGATTGCGGCCGCTGCGGCAGATACGCAGCGCGAAGAGCGCGTTCTCGGTCGGAAAGCTTGCGCGGATCAGCACCGTCCAGGGACGCGCGCCCCTCGAACGGCAACAAGCCGAGCGCTGCACGCATCAAACTCGTTTTCCCCGCGCCGTTTGGGCCGAGCAAGGCGACGACGCGGCCTTGAGCGATTTCGAGCGAGACGTTGTTTACAACGCGGCGCGCCGAGAGCGTGACGCTCACACTGGAAAGAGAGAGGCTCATGAATCGCCTCCACGCGAAGCCAGACGCGCGGCAATCAACGCAAACACCGGCCCGCCGATGAGCGCCGCGGCGACGCCGAGTTTGAGCTCGGTGTCAGTCGGCAGCAAACGGACTACAATATCGGCGCAGACGAGAAGCGCTCCGCCCGCCAACGCGCTGGGGATCAGCAAGCGCGCTGGGTCATGGCCCGCGATGGCGCGCACCAAATGCGGCGCAGCGACGCCGACAAAGCCAATAATGCCGCCAACCGCCGTTGCGCCCCCCGTGCACGCGGCGGCGCCGAGAATGACGAGCGCGCGCGTGTGGCCGAGATTGGCGCCGATTGCGGCGGCAGCCTCTTCGCCGAGCGTCAACGCCTGCAAGCCGCGTGCTGCGAAGAGAATGAGCACAGCGCCCGCAACGAGCAGCGCGCCGGCAAGCATCGCCTCATCGAGCGAGCGGCCTTCGACTGAGCCGAGCGTCCAGTTGACGAGATCCGCCAGCGCGCCAGGATTGGGCGCGAGGTTGAGCGCAAGCGCGATCAGCCCGCCGGCGAAACTTGAGAGACCCACGCCGATCAGCGCGAGACTAGCCGGCCCGCGCGCGCGCCAGCCGAGCGTGGTCACGACCAACGCCGCGATGCCAGCGAACGCGATGGCCATGAGCGGTGCCAAGAATGCAAAGCCAAAAGCAAACGCGATCACTGCGCCGAGTGCGGCGAAACCGGAAAGGCCAAGCACGCCTGAGTCCGCGAGCGGATTGCGCAACAGGCCCTGCAGTGCAGCGCCGGAAAGGCCGAGTGCTGCGCCGACGATCCACGCTGTGAGCGCGCGCGGAAAGCGAATCTCCCAGACGATTGTGCGCGTCGCGGCGTCTTGCGCGAACGGATCGAGCGCTACCGGACCAAGCCATAGCGCCGCTGTGAGCGCAGCGACGCTGAATACGACAAGCGCGAACGATGCTCGCACCGAGCCGCTCATGATGCACGCAATGCGGCGGCGATGCGTTCAGCGGCTTCGATCGAGTACCACGCCTCACACGAGATTGTCGCAGGCGGCAGGTGCACAGTGCGTGCTTGCGCGAGGGCGCGGCGAAGTGCGGGATGTCGCGATGGCGACCAGGCGTTGACGCGGTCGCGGCCGCTATCAAAGAAACCCAGGGCTACGAGCGCAGGCGGCGTCTCCATAAGACGCTCCAGCGGCAGCACAGTCCAACTCGCGTCGGTGCGTATGTTGCGGCCACCGGCGGCGTTGATGACGGCATCCATCATCGTGCCGCTGCCGGCGATGGCGCCGCCGCCGGAGAGATACATGACGTTCTGGCGTTGCGCGGGTGCGCTGGCTTGCAAACGCGCCAGACGCAGATCGAGATCGCGAGCAAGCGCTGCGCCGCGTTCGGGGTGGCCGAGAGTTTGCGCTGCATCGATGAGATCAGCGCGAGCACTGGTGAAATCGGGCGTGTCACCAACTTGCAGAACCGGCACGTCGAAGCGCGCGTAAACTTGCTCAGCATCCCACGGCCCGCCCCAGTTGCGGATCACGAGATCGGGGCGAAGCGCGAGCACTTCTTCGAGCGCACCGCGCGTTTGGCGGATGCCGCGCGCGCGATCTCGGAAGTATGAGTCATCGCGTTGCGAACCGCGCGAGAGTGCTGCGATCTGATCGCGGTCGGCGAGCGCGAGAACGAATTGATCGGCGCAATAATCGAGGCTGACGATGCGGCGCGGCTCGGCGCTCGCCGGCCAGGCGAGTGCAAACGCAAGCGCGCACACAATCCAACGCACATCACCCTCCACGGCCCCATCCCGGACCAAAGGCTCAATGTCAGGAGGTCTTCTGGCTCACGGCTCAAATGCGCGCTGGCCCCTTCCCGGATCGCTCCAGTGGTTTGGCCCTCGCACTTGCCGTTTACAGCTGCGGGCGCAGCCGCGGTTTCACACCGCGTTCCCTTTTCCGACTTGGGTTGCTTATAGGCTCCGGCGGCGGTGCGCTAGAGCACTTCCTTCACGCGCTCTTTCGGCCGCGCCAGCAGCGTGCCTTTTGCAGTGACGACGAATGGGCGTTCGACGAGCACCGGATGCTCGACCATCGCGTCGATCAGCTTCGCATCGCTGACCTTCGGATCGAGCAAGCCAAGTTCTTCCGCTTCCGACGCTTTCGTGCGCAGAGCCTGACGCGCGGTGACGCCGGCAGCGGCGAGGAGGTCTTTCAGCTGCTTCTTGGTCCAGCCGGCTTTGAGATACTCGATCACTTCAGGCTGGTAGCCGGCGGCCTTCATCATCTCGAGCACTTGGCGCGAGGTGGAGCATTTCGGGTTGTGATAGATGGCAGCCTTCTTCGCCATCAATAATCCTCCTCACCGTCTTCCTCATCCATTGGGAAGAAAGAGAAGTTGTCATCGATGTCGATCGGTTCGGCGACTTGCTCGACTTCCTCGAAAACGATGCGCGGCTGCAAATCGCTCCAATCGCCAGGCGGCGGCTGCAAATCTTCGTCCTCGAACAGCAGTTCGGAGCACAACGCTTCGGCTTCGCCTTGCGTTGGCGCTTCGATATAGCGCGTCGTGTAGAAGCCGACGATCTCGACATGGTTGTCGATGATCACCGGGAAATCTTCACCGCAGGCGAAGAGTCGAAACCAAGCCATCAGCCCCACTCCTCAGCGATGATGCGACCGATCTCTGCGTGCGCCGCGTTGCGCGCGGGCAAATCAACCTCACTGGCCGCGAGATACGAAGCGATCACGATCGGCGCTCGTCCCGGCGGCCAGGCGATTGCGACATCGTTCGTCGCATTATGTTCTGCCGTCCAAGTGCCGGTTTTATCGCCGACGCGCCAATCGCTTGGAAATCCCGCGCGTAAGCGCTCGCGGCCAGTGGGGCTCTCGACCATCCAGCCGATCAGCATTTCGCGATGCGCGGACGCAAGCACGCCGCCTTCAAGCAGGAAACGCTGGAGCGTCCGTGCCATGGCTTCCGGTGTAGTCGTATCGCGCTCATCGCCGGGCGGCACGTCGTTGAGTTCGATCTCATAGCGGTCAAGCCGCGTCACGCCATCGCCGTTAGCGCGCAGAAAGCGCGTAAAGGCCTCGGGCCCGCCCTGAATCTCCAAGAGCAAGTTGGCGGCGGTGTTGTCGCTCATGACGACGGCCCCTGCACACGCTTCTTCGATCGTCATCCAGCCGCGCTCAATATGTTGCCGCGCCACCGGCGCGTAGCTCAGCATATCGGATTGATCGAAGCGCACCTGCTCGCCAAGCTGCGGCCCGCCGTTCTGCGCCATATGCAATTGCGCCGCGGCGAGCGCCCACTTGAACGTCGAGCACATAGCAAACCGCTCGTGCTGGCGATGGCCGATCCAAGCGCCGGTGCCGGTGTTGCAGGCCGCGACGCCGACGCGACCGCCAATGCGCGCTTCAATCGCGGCGAAACGCGGATCGTTGGCCGAGGGCGCGTAGTCGACGTTTGCAGTCCCCGCACAGCCGCTGAGCGCCAGAGCGCCGAGCAGCGTATCCCTGCGGGATAGCACTAGTCCTTCGCGCGTTCGACGTAGGAGCCGTCTTCCGTCGAGATCACAACGCGCGTGCCGGGGCCGATGTGCGGCGGCACCATCGTCTTCACGCCGATGTCGAGCATGGCGGGCTTGTAGGATGAAGACGCGGTTTGCCCCTTCACCACCGGCTCGGTGGTGTCGATCGTCGCCACGATGCGCGGCGGCAGCTCGATCGAGAGCGCTTGACCTTCGAACATGGTGATGTCGACGACCATTTCCGGCTGCAGATAAGGAGCGGAGTCACCCACCATGTCCTTGGTGAGCGTGACTTGCTCGTAGTTGTCTGGATTCATGAACACGAGGCCGGCATCGCCGTCATCGAACAAATAGGTGTGCTTCACCTGCTCGACGAAGGCCTTTTCGAGGCCATCGGTGGTCTTGAACACGGCTGTCGTCTTCACCCCATCGACAATGCGGCGCATGACGATGGTCGTCGTCGGCGTGCCCTTGCCCGGGCGGAAGGTTTCGTGGCTCATGACGACATAAAGTTTGCCGTCGTCGTGCTCGAGCACGTTGCCTTTGCGGACGTCGCTGGCGATGACTTTGACCACGATAACCTCACTTGCCGCCGGGCTCCCGGCGGTCCTGAACTACCCGAAAGGACCGGAAATTGGGCGCTTCTGTAGCCGCGTTTGCCGGTTCGGCCAAGCCGGGTCCCTGCCGGGGAGCAGCGGCATGACGCCCACCCCCTATTGGGACCGCGCCCGCCACGCCGACCGCAAGCCGTTCCTCGACGCGCGCGCCGCCATTCTGCGGGCGGTGCGGGAATGGTTTTGGACGCAAGGGTTTACGGAGGTCGAGCCGAGCATGCTCGTGCCGTCACCTGGCGCGGAGACGCATATCGAGGCGTTCCAAGCCGATGGCCGTTACCTGCATACTAGCCCCGAATTCGCGATGAAGCGCCTCCTCGCGGCGGGCGAGACGAAAATCTTCTACCTCGGCAAGTGCTGGCGCAAAGGCGAGACCGGGCCGCTGCATGCGCCTGAGTTCACAATGATTGAATGGTACCGCGCCGATGCGCCGTACGAGGCGATCATGGACGATTGCGTTGAGATTGTGCGTGTCGCGGCGCGGACGGCTAGCGCTGCTTCGCTGCGCTGGCGCGACAAGAGCTGCGATCCGTTCACGGCGGCGGAGCGGATCAAGGTGCGCGAGGGGTTTACGGAGCTCTCGCCTGAGCCGATGCCGCAGAATGGCGATGCGTTTTCTGCGGCAATCGTAAAGCACATCGAGCCGAACTTAGGCGATGGCGCACTGACTCTGTTGACGGAGTACCCAATCCGCGAAGCAGCGCTGGCACGACGGTGCCCGCATGATGCGAGCGTGGCGGAACGGTTTGAGCTTTATGCGTGCGGCGTAGAGCTGGCGAACGGCTTTGGCGAACTGACCGATCCGGTTGAGCAGCGCGCGCGGCTGATCGAGGCGATGGACGAGAAAGAAAAGCGTTACGGGCAGCGCTGGCCGATCGATGAGGATTTTCTGGCGGCGTTGGCGCACATGCCGGCGGCGAGCGGGGTTGCGCTTGGGTTTGATCGGCTTGTGATGCTGGCGACCGGCGCGCGGCACATCAATGATGTGCGTTGGACGCCGGATTCTTGAGTCATTCCAGACGGCCGGAGGCCGATCTGGAATCCAGGGCAACCGGCTGTATGGTGGCCCTGGATTCCAGATCACGCGTCCCGCGTGTCTGGAATGACTCAAGAGCTTTGGAATCGGCCGCCTGTGGGCTAGGCAACTGCCCGTGATCCGCGCCGCCTCCCCCAGCGATTATCCGGCCATTCGCGCCGTTATCAGTCACGCCTTCGGCCAGACCGAAGAGGCGAATCTGGTTGAGCAATTGCGCGCCGATGGCGATGTGTTGGTGGAGTTCGTTGAGGCGAGCGACATCGCCGTGCAAGGGCACATCCTCTACTCGCCCCTCGCGATAGAGGGCGATGGTTACACCGTGAACGCTGCGGCGCTTGCGCCCGTCTCGGTTCTCAAATCATTTCAAAAGAGCGGGATCGGCAGCGCATTGATCCGCGCCGGCAATGCGCGCTGCGGCGAGTTGGGGCTCGATGCGATCGTGGTGCTGGGCCACGAGAGCTATTATCCCAAGTTCGGCTTCTCGGCAGTTTTGGCCGAATCGTTGAAAGCTCCGTTCTCAGGTCCGCACTTCATGGCGCTGGAGCTGAAACCCGGCGCGCTCAGAAGCGGCGGACGCGTGCGATACGCGAAAGCGTTCGGGGTTTGAAGATGAGCGCCAAAGCCAAAGCTGATCCGCTCGAGGAAGTCGCCGCGCGTTACGCGGTGGCGATCACGCCGGCGATGGACGCACTAATCGATCCCACTGACCCAAATGATCCGATAGCAGCGCAATTTCAGCCCAGCGCGCGCGAGCTGGAGATGGCGCCCGACGAACTCGCCGATCCGATAGGTGATGATGCCCATACGCCTGTGAAAGGCGTCGTGCATCGCTATGCCGATCGCTGCTTGTTGAAACTCGTGCATGTCTGCCCGGTTTACTGCCGCTTCTGCTTCCGAAGAGAAATGGTCGGCCCGCAAGGTGACGGCACGCTGACGAGCGAAGAGCTTGAAGCTGCCCTCACCTACATCGCGGCGCATGATGAGATCTGGGAAGTCATCCTCACTGGCGGCGATCCATTTCTGCTCTCAGCGCGGCGCGTGCGCGAGATCAGCGAACGGCTAGCGGCGATCCCGCATGTGAAGATCATACGCTGGCACACGCGCATCCCCGTCGTCGATCCGCTGCGGGTGACGCCGGATTTGGTTCACGCGATGCGTGTCGAAGGTGCGACGACGTATGTTGTTCTGCACACCAATCACGCGCGCGAACTCACAGAGAACGCACGCGCCGCGATCGCGCGGCTTGTCGACTCCGGCGTGCCAATGCTCTCGCAGACGGTTTTGCTCAAAGGCGTGAACGATAGCGCCGATACACTGGAGGCATTGATGCGCGCGCTCGTGGAAGCGCGGGTGAAGCCGTATTATTTGCATCACCTCGACAAGGCGCAAGGCACGTCGCATTTCCGCTGCAGCATCGCCGAAGGCCAAGAGCTCGTTCAGCAACTGCACCAGCGCGCGTCGGGCTTGGCGCAGCCAGCCTATGTGCTCGACATCCCAGGCGGCTACGGCAAGGCGCCACTCGCGTCGAAAGCGGTGCGCGAGACCGGCGAAGGCTACGAAGTGCGTGACAAGGACGGCGTCTGGCGTCCCTATCGGGACTAGCTCTGAGCGATCTCTCGCGCAGGCTCGCGCAGCGCCACGAACAGCGCCGCTAGCATCAGGATAGACGCTGCGATAAACGGCGCACCAGGCGAGAAAAAATCAAACAACGGGCCCGAGATCAGCGGCCCTGCCACACGCCCCATCGCGGATGCGGATTGCGACAAGCCCATCACTGCGCCGCGTTCGTGCTCGGACGCTTGTTCTGCGATCAGCGCATTGAGCGCCGGCGTGGCAAGGCCGATGCCGATAACGAGCGCCGTCAAGGCAGCGACAAGCGCTGCTGCATCACCCGCAACGCCCATGCCGCCAAATCCCGCGGCGAACAGAGCAAGCCCGATCAGCAAGGTCGTGCGCTCGCCGATAACCCGCGCCATCCGCCCGGCGGCCCCGCCCTGCAGCAACGCCGCGCCGAAGCCCAAGCCCGCCAGCGTCCAGCCGACTTCACGCGCGCCCCATTCCAGCTCGGCATCGGCCCATAAACCGAAAACCGTTTCCATCATCGCCTGCGCGGCAATGACGAGAAACATCACGCCGATAAAGCGCACCAGCACTGGCCGTGAGCGCAGAAGCGCGATGCGGCTGATATGCGCGTCGCCCTGCTTGTGACGCGCGTTGGGCTCAAGGCTCTCGCGGAAGAGGACGAGGGTCGCAAGCGCCGCAACGCCGGCAAGCGCTGCGCTGACGATGCAGACCAAGGCAAAGCTTTGCCGGCTCTCCTCTTGACCGATCAGAAACGCGCCAAGCGCAGGGCCGGCGATGAAGCCCAAGCCAACGGCGGCGCCAAGCAAACCCATATTGCGCGCACGCGTCTTATCGTCGGAAAGATCAGCGGCCGCGGCGAACGCGGCGCCGACATTACCCGCCATGAGCCCGCCAAAGAGGCGCGCAGCGCCGAGCTCTTCAACGCTCGCTGCACGCGCGAGCCACAGATACGAGATCACACTGCCAATCATGCCGACGATGAGAATCGGCTTGCGACCCACGCGATCGCTGAGCCGCCCCCAGAACGGCGAAGAGACGAGTTGGCCGAATGAATAAGCGCCCATGGCTATCGTGGCCATCGTAGGCGACGCACCGACCTCAAGCGCCAGAAACGGAAAGATCGGCAGGAAGATGCCGAACCCCGTCATGCCAATCAGCACAACGCCGACGAGAGCGGCCAGCGATGCGGGGCGAGACTGCATGAGCGCTGACTAGCGCATTCACGCCGGGATGGAAGCGTGACACGTTCTCCGCATCCAATACCGCCATCCTCGGCATCTCCTCTGCGGAACGAACAAAAGGCTGGCGGCGCATGACATCCCTCGCACTGGACGGGATCGGCAAATCTTATGGGCGTAAAGTCGTGCTGGCCGACGTGTCGCACACGTTCACGCCTGGCTTAACGCTCCTCACCGGGCCAAGCGGCGCGGGCAAATCCACCTTGCTCAGACTGATTGCGACGGCGGAGCGGCCCACGCGCGGCGCGCTCTCATGGAACGGCGCGAAGCTCCCCGGCGCGCGCCAGCAATTGCGACGCGTTCTCGGTTATGCGCCGCAAGCGGTCGATCTGCCGGAAGACCTCACGGCGCGCGAATTCGCTATGCACATCGCGGCCCTCAAAGGCCTTTCGCTCAGCGCCGCCGACAGACAGTTCGGCGCAATCACAGATGCGATCGGGCTTCACGCCGACATCAACAATCGCATAGCCAGTTTCTCCGGCGGCATGCGGCGGCGCTTGATCTTCGCACAAGCGATGCTCGGCGCCCCGGAAGTGCTTGCGCTTGATGAACCAACGGCGGAGCTGGACAGCGAAACGGCGCGCAAGCTCGGCGCGCTCATTCTCGAACGCGCGCAAAGCGCCATCGTCATGATGACAACGCACTTGGCCGACGAGCTCGCGCCGCATGCGCGCGCGACATTGCGCGTGAGCGACGGCGCCGTCGCATGAACGCCCTCGCGGTCGCCGCTTCATCTCTGAACACATCGCTTGCCCGCTACTGGCGGAGCTGGGGCTTGTGGGTGCTGCTGCTCGTTGCGCCAATCGGCGCACGCTACATGCTGCGCATAGGCGATGGCGGCGTCATCATCGCGATCGACGGCCACTTGCCCGAAATGACGCCTGCTTTCCTCGGCGTCTCGCTGGGCATCGTGGTGACGACGCTGCTGTTGCCGATCGGTTGGCTCTATCTCCGTTCGAACACAACTCGCCGCCAACCCTGGCAGATCGAGGAAACCACGGCCGCATCACGCGTTGCCATTGGGCTTGGCCGTTTTGCGGCGGATTGCGCTGTCATGCTGGGCATGCTTGCGGCGCTTACCGCGGCTGGATGGTTTCTCGGGTGGCTGCTAATCCCGCAGGCGCTCGATCTCGTTCAAATCACCTTCGCGCTTTGGCTTGTCGCAGCACCTTCGCTGATCGGCTTGTGCGCGTTGCGCATCCTCTTCGACGCGCGGCCGCTCTTGCGGGGCGGCTTCGGCGACTTTGCCTATTTCATCCTCTGGACCATGTCGATCGCGATGCCGGCGATGATGGCTGGAAAGCCGGCGAGCCTCGCCGCCAACATGTTCGACTTCGCTGGCTTCGTAACACCACTTCAGTACGGGGCGCCGGGCGAAGCGGGCGACTTCGCAATCTCGATTGGCGGCGTCGAGGTTGAAGCAGGCTACGTCCAGCTCGACGTGATGGCGGGCCTCACCTCGCCCGGATACATCGAATCCAGATTGCTTTGGATCGTGATCGCGGTGGCGCTCGTGGCGCTCGCCGGGCTGATCTACAAGCCGCACCGCGTGAAGCGCCGAATCCTGAACGCGCGCTGGATCAACGCGCTGCTTCAACCGGGCGCGCCGCCGCGTGTCGACGCGCATGCACCACCGGCAAAGCGCGCGATGGCCGGCGCTCTGAACGTCATCGCTGCCGAGTTTCGTCTCATTGGCTCAGGCCGCGTATTTCTGGCGCTCGCTGCAGGTGTTGCGGCGCTCTCCTATTTTGAGGACTTCCGGCAAATCGCGAGCCCTGCTGCGCTTCTTCTGTTGGTGTTTGCACTCTCCGCGCACGCAGGCCGCAGCGAAGCGCGCGGGCTGCTTGCTTTGACGCGCGTGGCTGAGATTGCGCCGATGCTGCGTCGGGCGGCGTTTGTTATCGCCGGCTGCGCTTGGAGTGTGTTGATGGCCGCGCCCGCGCTGGTGCGCGCGCCTTCGCTTGAGACCTTCAGCACCGCTGCCGCAACCGGCGCAATCGCCGCGGCGACTGCAACTGCGCTCGCCGCGCTCAGCGGATCAGGCTTTGCGCCGCGTTTGGTGCTGTTGGTGTTGTGGTACGGTTATAGCTCGTACTCAGGCTGATGGCCGGATCGGCGCCGGGGCAGCAGGATTGAGGTAGGGCCGCAGATCGCTCCACGGGATCGTCACTTCAGTGCCGCCATCGGCGTGCGAACCGCCGAAGGAGAGCGGCGGGAAAAGCAGAACGAGACCGCGCTCGGTGATCAACCACAGATGCGGCTTGGTCGCCGTTTCATAGACATCGCGGCGCGGCGGAAAATTTGTGTAATCACTGAACTCGCGCCCAATCGCAGCGACGGCGCGATCGGTGATGAAGTTCTCCCAGCCGGAACGCGCCGTGAATACATCGGTCGCGGCCAATGCGCGGCCTTCAGTCATGACAACGTTAACGGCGCGAACCGACGTCGTGCTGTTCGCCGCACCCAGCGCATCTTGCGCATAGCTGAAGCGCACCGAGACAAGCTCGGGACCAGCGAAGGCGATGTCGTACGTCACCGTCTCGTTGGTCGCGTCCTCTAGCCGGAACTGCGGCTCTTGCGCGACGAGTTCGTTGAAGCGACGGATTTCCGGCGTCTGCTCTCCATCAATGCGCGGAAAGCGGATGTTGCGGACAACAGCGTTGGGCGCGTTGTCGCCGAGGCCGAGATCGGACGCAGCTTCAGCCGTCACCGGCGTGGCATTGACCAACTCCATACGCTGGAATGTGTAGGGGCCGATATCCTGCACCGCATCGACGGCATCGCGCGCGCGGGCGCGGAACTGGGCTTCCAGGCACTGCTGCTGTTCAGGGGTGGGCGCCGTTTCGGCGTCGAGGACGCCGCAGCTGACGCGCTGCGCTTCGCGCCAGCGTTGCTGGTTCTGCACCAGCATCGCAGCGCCAGCGTCCGAGACATTGGCCGCTTCGGCCACCAAGGTCTCGCGGACCTGGTTATCGAGGCCAACCAGCGAGCGGTTGGCGCACACTTGTTGTGAAAACTCGTTGCTGGCTTGGGCGCACACGTCGAGGCCCGCCGAGATCCTCTCGGACGAGCTTTCCTCGGTCTTCGCGCCGCTCGATGTGTTGTCGCAAGCGGCCAGCGCCAGCACGGCGCACGAAGCCAAAACTGTTCCTACGGCGCGCGCCGACATGCCGTCTTGTCCTTTTCGGGTCCCGGTTTCGGTCATGCCACAGAACCCCTAGCCCGTCACCGCCTGACCCGCATCATGGCGCCATGACGCGCAGCGCTCGCGTGGCTAGATAAGCGCCATGCCTGTTTCGCCACGCTATCAAGCTGATCCTCTATTTGCACAACTCGGGCCGGAATTCGCCGATCCGGTGGCGCCAGCGCGATTTCCACAGCACTTGCTCCGGCGCCGGAACCAAGCCTGGGCCGCGCAAACCGGCCTCGGCGCTATGACCGACGCAGAATGGATCGCCCATTTCGGCCGCTTTGAGCCGCTGCCGGGGAACATGAGCGCGCCATTGGCGATGCGTTATCACGGTCACCAGTTCCGCACCTATAATCCGGAAATCGGCGATGGACGCGGCTTTCTGTTTGCGCAGCTGAGGGACGCTGATGGGCGCTTGCTCGACCTCGGCACGAAGGGCTCCGGGCAGACGCCGTATTCACGCTTCGGCGACGGGCGGCTAACGCTGAAGGGCGGCGTACGCGAAGTGCTGGCGGCCGAAATGCTTGAGGCGCTCGGAGTCTATACCTCGAAAGCGTTCTCCTTAATCGAAACCGGTGAGGCGCTGACGCGTGGCGATGAGCCATCGCCGACGCGCTCTTCCGTTCTGGTGCGGCTCTCACATAGCCACATTCGCTTTGGCACTTTCCAGCGTCTCGCCTTCTTCGAGCGGCCAGACCTCATTCACCAATTGCTTGAACACATCGCCGCTCACTACTACCCCCAGCATATCAATGTGGAAGGCGAAGCGCGCGCCGCGGCTATCTTTGGCGAGATCGTCGAAGCCAACGCCCGGCTCTGCGCCACCTGGATGGCGGCCGGCTTCGTCCACGGCGTGCTCAACACTGACAATCTAAACATTACCGGCGAGAGCTTCGATTACGGCCCGTGGCGCTTCCTGCCGGTAAGTGATCCAAACTTCACCGCCGCCTATTTCGATCAGAACGGACTCTACGCCTTCGGCCGCCAGCCTGAAGCTGTCTCATGGGCGCTCTCGCAGCTTGGCGGCGCGCTTTCGCTTGTATGCGCGGCAAGCGTCTTGGAGGCCGAACTCGCGCGTTTCGTGCCGGCGTATCAGCGTGGGCTCCGCAGCTCGATCTTTGCACGCCTACATCTCGCGCAGGGCGATCTCGATAAGGACATGGCGTTCCTACAAACGCTGTTCGATTGGCTCACTGCGAGCGGCGCCGGCTGGGACCAGTTCTTCCACGATTGGTTCGCGGGCGACGCGAGCGCCGCACGTGCCGCCGTCAGTTCACAATCTGCGCTCTATGCCCGCGCGGCCTTCCAGCCCGTGCGCGAGGGCCTTGAAGTGCGCACGCGCGCCAATGCGGACGCGGCGCTCCAACACCCGTACTGGTCACGCACCGCGCCTGTCAGTCTCGTGATAGACGAAGTTGAGGCAGTGTGGGCGCCGATCGCCGAGCGCGACGATTGGTCAGCCTTCGAGGCGAAGCTTACGGAGATTGCCGCGCTAAACGCCGCACTGGGCGTCTCTTGTCACGGAAGTGTTGCAACGCCTCGCTAGTCGGACCGGAAATTCGCGAGGATAATGCGCCGTGACCAAGCATCTGAACGACATTATCGCCACGCGTCGCGCTTTGCTCGGCGGGCTGGCGGGATTGCCTCTGCTTAACCTCGCCGCTTGCGCGACGCCAAGTGCGGCGCCCCCTGCAACGAGCGCACATAGCGCAGCCGCGAACTTCGCTTCCGTAGCGGCGACCAATGCGGATACGATCTCGCTGCCGCCGGGCTATTCGTGGCGCCCGCTGATTGCGTGGGGCGATGCGCTGTTTGACACCGTCTCCGCTGACTTCGCTCCAGACACGCTGACGCGCACCGAGCAAGAGCAACGCTTCGGCCAGAATAACGACATGCTGGCGCTGTTCTCGGCCGAGTACGCCTTCCCGCCACCGCGCGAGACTAACCGCCTCATCCTCTGCGCCAACAACGAGTACGCCATCCCCGAACTGATGTTTCCATCCGTCCGGGCGGCGGCCGATTTCACACCAGCGCAGGCCGAAGCGATGTACGCCTCGGTCGGTGTTAGCATCGTCGAGCTGACGCGTGACGGCGCGAACTGGCGGGTGCAGAAGAATGCAGCGCCGGGCCAAGGCAAGAACCGCCGCATCACGCCGTTCACCCCGGTGCGTTTCACTGGTCCCGCCGCGAACCATCGTTGGATCGTTGCGGCATCTGAGGCCGTCAATACCGCCGAACCGGGCGCGCCGGCGGGCCAGGTCTCGTGCGGCACGGCTGCAAATTGTGCCGGCGGGCTCACGCCGTGGGGCACATATCTCACGGCTGAAGAAAACTTTGATGGTCTATTCGTTGGCCGCAGCAGCGACATCAGCGCGACCTCATTCAGCGATCAGCCGTACGCGCTCGATGTTCTGAGTCACGGCTATCCGGGCGCCTACTTCCCGGCGACCTTGGCGCCGGCGCCGTTCCGGCTCGCGCAAAACCCGTATGGACCGTCGCTCTACGGCTGGGTTGTCGAAATCGATCCGCACGATCCAACGGCGGCGCCGAAAAAGCGCACAGCGCTTGGTCGCAAGAAGAACGAGTGCGCCAACACCGCGATTGGCCGTGATGGGCGCGTCGCGGTCTATACCGGCGACGATCAGCGCGGTGAGCATCTCTATAAATTCGTGACGCGCGGCCGCTTCGATCCGGCCAACCGCGCCGCCAATATGGATTTGCTCGACGAGGGAGATCTCTACGCAGCGCAATTCCTCGAAAACGGCCAGGGCCGCTGGATCAAGCTCACAGTCGACGCCGCCAACCGCGCAGCGGAAGAACAGGAATTGACGATCCGTTTTGCCGATCTCGGCGACATGCTCATGCGTGTTCGAGACGCCGCGCGCCTATTGGGCGCAACGCCGATGGATCGTCCGGAAGATGTCGAGCCCGTGATCGATCACGAGTGGCGCGGCGATGGCACTGTGCTGATTGCGTGCACCAATAACAGCGAGCGCGGCTTCGATGCCCCCGGCAACCCGCGTCGCGAGAGCCCGAACCAATACACGGCCCAGAACAATCTGCCCGGCCATATCCTTCGCATCGACGAAGCCGACGGCGATACAAGCGCCGAGCGCTTCAGCTGGGACGTTTTCGCACTCTGCGGCGATCCGGACGCGCAAGAACTCACCTCGCGCACGCGCAGCGGCGCGCCGGTCCACGTGTCGGTGTCGCACGATGGCGAGCCGACATTCACCGGCGATCGCTTCGCCTGCCCGGACAATTTCTTCATCGACTCTGGCCGCCGGGTATGGATCGCCACTGACGGCAATGACGGCGTATTCGGCGATTGCAACGACTGCGTGCTCGCAACACAGGTCGACGCCGCCGCGCCGCGCCCGGTCAAGCGCTTCCTCGTCGCCCCAGTCGGCGCCGAGGTCTCCGGACCAACAATGACGCCGGACGAACGCGCATTCCTTTGCGCGATCCAGCACCCAGGCTCGAACGACGTCACCGGGGCGGACTTCACGACGCTGCGCTGGATGGGGGAAGCCGTGCCGTCGCACTTCCCCGATGGCGGCGATGCCTGGCCGCGTTCAGCCGTGGTGATCGTCACGCGCGACGATGGCGGGCGGATCGGCGACTAAGTCCGCTGAACGAAGCCATCCTTATGCGTTGCGCGCGCGACATCGATCGCCGCGCGCACTTGCACGACGTCATTGTTCTTATCGGCGTCACTCAGCGCATCCCACGGCACAATCTTGTCGTGGATCATGAGATCGTTGTTGCGTTTTTCACCGGGCTCTGTCGGGCGCCAGCCTGAGACAAGCCGTTCGGCCATCCAACGATCATGCTCGCGCCGCGCCATGCGCTCGATGATGTCATCCGGAATTGTCGGCGCAGTCTCGCCGCGCTCGCCCTTCTTTACGGGCGCCCAGCCGGCGTCCCAGAGTTTGGTCATCGCCGAATCCGACACCGCGCGGTTCGCCGCGCGATACGTCTCCAGCACATCGCTCCAATCGCGGGTTGCTGCCTGCAACTCCTTCATGTTCATCGCGCCGTTCTTGCCGAGGCCCTTATTGTAGTGCTCGTGTGCGATGGCCGCACCGCGATCGAGCGAGCCTTCAATGATGCGGCTGCGGGTGGCGTTCTGCTGATGCGCGCCGAAGGCCTGCAGAAATGCGTCCAGCTCTTCGGTCTCGTCGCCCTTGGCGTATTCCTTCGAGAACTCGGACTGGCTGGTCTCGCGCATGAAGATTGGCACCGGCCAGCGGTTGCCGCGATTGCACGCGCGCTTCAACGCGAGCGCCAGATGGATGTTGCCCGGATCGGCGCCGGTCGCGACCACGACGGCCGTCGGCTTGCCGCGCGCGCTTTCGACACCGCTCAACAAATCCTCGGTGATGGATGCGGCGTCCCAGTCAAATGTCATGAACGCAATATCCGCGCTCCAGATTTGCGGGTGCGCGAACGCCTCGCGGTGACGGGCGCGGAAACCATCGCCGACAGCTTGCGGATTCGGCGCAAGCACAGTGATCCGCGGCGCTTCGAAATGCGCCGACCACAAGCTCACCAGAATGCGTTCCGCCAGCGCTTCAGCGCCGGCATCGAAGCCGAAGAAAACGATATGCACACGATCCTGGTTGAGTTGCTTCGCCAGCGCGAGCAAACCCTGGCTTTCGCGTTGAATCAGCGAGCGGGCGCCAATCTCCTCCAGCGAAAACGGCTTCGGATCGATCGGCGGCGCGGCGCGCTTGCCCTTGCGCATCTGCATCGAGCGCATCTCGCGCGCTTCCTTCAGCAAGACTGAAGAGTGCGTCGAGACATGCACGGCAATCGGCGGCTTGCGCTTGGCATCGCCGATGAGACGGCGCACAGCGGCTTCGATCTGCAGGTTCACCGTATCATCCGGCGCAAACGCGACGACATGCGCCGCATGATGCGCGCGCGCGCCACGCAATGTCTCCTGATGCGTGGCATCGCCCTCGATCACAGTGATGCCCTTGCGGCGCAGGCCGAGGGCCGCATCGTCAGAAAGCGACTCCGCGAGCAGGATGACGCTGTCATTGAAGCGCCGGCAATCGAGCGCCAGCGTCATTGCGGCGGGATTCTCGCCCGCGATCACCACGTGACGAGACGCACCGAGATTAAAGAGCCGCGCCAGCGCGCGCCCAAGCTGCCCCGAGAACGCAAACAGCAAGCCCACAACCGGCACAGCCAGCGCCGCATAGCGTACGACTTGCAGCAGGACATCATTCGCGTCGAAATAGCCGTCCCACATGCCGACAGCGCTGACAGTGAGATAAAGCGCCTCCAACGCGCCGCGATCGCGCCAATAGTAAAGCCCGCCGCCAATCCACACGAGCGTCAGCGCAATCAGCAAAATCCAGCGCATGGCGCCGGCGCGCGTGTGCGAAGCAGCAGTGAGCCGCGACGCTACGCGCGACCATAGATTGGCGTTGCGATGCGCCATGCGTGGAAATCCCCGTCTTGTCCCCGAGCTGCCGCCATGATGCGACTTCGCCCCCACCGCCGTCCAGCGCCAAAGCAGTTGCGCTACGGCGTTGTTTTTCCTAGCTCTGCGCGTATCCGGCCCCGTAGCTCAGCTGGATAGAGCAGGTCCGTCCTAAGGACATGGTCGGGAGTTCGAATCTCTCCGGGGTCGCCACTGCACTCGGAAAGCGCTTTGCTTTCAATGAGGGTAGCCACTCGGTTCGCGAAGGTCAGCCACTAGGCATTCGCGCGGCGTACCGTTTAGGATCATGCGATGCTGTTTCAGCCGAAAGAGGTCAAGGAAACGCTGCTCGCCTTGGACCGCGTTTGTACGGACGACAAGTGTCGTCTCTTTCCTATGTCGCAAGTCCGCGAATGGGTACGCGAAAAGATCAACACCGACGTTGCGCAAATAGTGAGTGCAATTCGAACTGAGAAGCTTGAGCCGAGCACGGTCGTATGGGTGCTTGTTACGAATGTCCTAGACCGCGAATTGAGTTGCGGCAGCCATCACGTTTATCGGGGGTTGCTGTCCGGCCCAGGCAATAGCTTGCTCGCTCTGTGGGACCACGCGACCGAACGCTTGCAGGCGTCGGGTTATCATTCGGCGGAGGAAGCGGAGAGAGACCGCGCTTACATTCGGGAACAGATCAAGCGCGCGGGCTAGCCGCACTGAATGAGTCGCGCGATAGCCTGACGCGCCAGCTTTTCTTGCTCCGCCGACCGCGCTTTCGCCAGCCGGTCGCTTTGCGGTTGCCCTTGTGCGTGGCGCCTGTTTGAGTGGCGCCGACAGGGAGATCTGCTCATGCGGACGGGATTTGAAAGAGCGCTCGCAAGCGCGCTGCTTGGCGCGGCGCTTATCGCCACGAGCGCGAGCGCGCAGGATGCGCCGGTGCGTGATCCGAATTTTGGACGCGGCGAGCGCGTGTCTGGGCAGAGCTTCGCGACGCGCTCGCCTGTGATCGCACGCAATGGCGCGGCAGCGACCGCGCACCCATTAGCGACGCAAACCGCGATCGACATTCTGCGCGCGGGCGGCTCCGCCATCGACGCGGCAATCGCCGCGAATGCGATGCTGGGCTTGGTCGAACCGACGGGCAACGGCATAGGCGGCGATATCTTCGTTATCGTCTGGGATCCGGAGACAGAGCGTCTCTACGGCTATAACGGCTCCGGCCGCACACCACGCGGCATGTCGCTGGCGGAGATGCGCCGCGAAGCACGGCGGCGCGGCAATCCCGACGCGGTGCCGAGCTTTGGCGCGGCGAGTGTGAGTGTGCCGGGCACCGTCGATGGCTGGTTTGCGCTGCATGAGCGCTTCGGCCGTTTGCCGATGAGCGATCTCTTGGCGCCGACGATCCGTTACGCCCGCGAAGGCGCGCCGATCCCGCAAACGATTGCGATGTATTGGGCGAACAATCGCCGGCGTTTGGAAACCGAGTTCGCGGCGGGCCGCTTGCAGGAAATCGCTAACGCGCGCGCGCTTTATTTCTGCCAAGAAAATTGCGGTGAAGAACGCCGGATGCCCGATGGGCACGGCATGTTCCGCAATCCCGATCTCGCCAACACGCTTGAGCTTCTCTCCCGCGATGGGCGCGATGCCTATTATCGCGGGCCAGTGGCGCGGACGATCGACGCCTACATCCGCCGCATTGGCGGCTGGCTGCGGTACGACGATCTCGCGCGTCACGAAGGCGAGTGGGTCGATCCGATCTGTGCGCCGTATCGCAGCGTCGAAGTGTGCGAGCTGCCGCCGAACAGCCAGGGTGTCGTAGCGCTGCAAACATTGCGTATCCTGGAAGCGTTCGATCTGCGCGGCATGGGATTCCTCTCCGCGGACTCGCTGCACACGCAGATCGAAGCGACGCGTCTGGCGTTCGCCGATCGCGCGCAGTTTTACGGCGATCCGGCGTTCACCGGCTTCGATACGCGTGAGTTGCTGACGGACGAGTACACGGCCGCGCGCCGCGCCATGATCTCCAACGATCGCGCTATGCCGCCGCCGCCGCACGCGGAGCTGCGCATTGATGGCGACACCACCTACCTCACCACCGCCGACTCAAACGGCATGATGGTGTCGCTGATCCAGTCGAACTATCGCGGCATGGGTTCAGGGCTCGTGCCGGATGGTCTGGGCTTCATGCTGCAAGACCGCGCGGAATTGTTCTCGCTTGAGCGCGGTCATCCGAACGTGTACGCGCCCGGCCGCCGCCCCTTCCAAACCATCATCCCGGCGTTCGCACTGCGCGACGGCCAGCCGTGGCTCGCCTTCGGCGTCATGGGCGGCGACATGCAGCCGCAAGGCCACGTGCAGATCATCATCAACTTGATCGACTACGACATGGACCTGCAAGCCGCCGGCGACGCGGCGCGCTATCGCTTCTATGGCGGCGCTGAACCAACGGGCGATGAGCCGGACGGTGTTGGCTTTGTCGCCATGGAGAACGGCATTCTGCCCGACGTGCGCCGAGAATTGGAGAGACGCGGGCATCGCATACGCGGCGCCGATGGCAGTTTCGGCGGCTATCAGGCCATCCTGCGCCAACCAAACGGCGTCTATGAGGTCGCCACTGAGATGCGGAAGGACGGCTCCGCAGGCGGATATTAGTGCGCGCGCTCGCCGCTTTCGCGCTGCTGCTCCTCGTCGCTTGCGGCCCGCAGATCGGCGAATTGGAGCGCGGCGAGGAAGGGCGCGTGGTGCGCGCCTATAATGGCGATACGCTTGAGCTCGAGTCCGGCTTGCGCGTTTTTCTGGCCGAGATCGACGCGCCGCGTGGCGAAGACGCTTACGCCGCCCAAGCGCAAGGCGAGCTCGAAGCGCTCGCGCTGCATCGCGAAGTTTTGCTCACTTATGGCGGTACGCGCCGCTGGGTGGCGCGCCCGCGCGAGGGCCAAACTGAGGCACCGCCAGAAGCGGCGATCGCGCATGTGTTTGTCAAGAGCGAAGGCGGACGCTGGTTTTGGCTGCAGCATGAGCTTGTGACGCGCGGCGCCGCTTATGTGCGGCCTCGGCGGGATAATCATGCGCGCAGCGCGGAGCTGCTTACGCTTGAAGCGCAGGCGCGGGCGCAGGAGCGTGGTTTGTGGGGGCAGCGTGACTATCGCGCGCTGACGGCGCGCACGGCTGCAACGCAGGCGTTGGAAGGGAACGCCAACTGTCTGCGCGGTGACGCGCCCTACCGCGTGCTTGAAGCGCGCGTTGCGGATGCGCGTGTGTTCGACACGCGCGCGGCTCTAACGCTGGAAGGCGGCCCTGCGGAAACGCCATTCGCGATCGTTGTGTTCGGTGAGAACTTTACGGCGTGGGATGGCCCCGCGCTTAACACGCTCACTGGCACCCGTGTTCGCGTGCGCGGGCCGCTCGGCGTTTATCGCGATGAGCCGCAGCTCTGCCTGGAGCACGCAAGCCAGCTGGAAGTACTGGCGGACTAACCCACATACCCCGCCGCGACCGGATCGCCGACGCGCGCGATCAAGGCGCGGCGCAGCTTTTCCAGCGCATTGCCTTCGATCTGGCGCACGCGCTCCTTTGAGATGCCGAGCCGCTGGCCCAGCGCTTCCAAAGTTACGCCTTCTTCCTCAAGCTTGCGCTCGCGGATGATCAAGCGTTCGCGCTCGTTGAGATCGCGCATCGCATCGCTGACCAGCGTGGCACGCGCTTCACTATCGTGCGCTTCCATCACTTGTGCTTCGGGGCTCGCTGCACCGTCGGCGAGCATGTCTTGCCATTCGCCGTCGCCATCTTCGGTCAGCGGTGCGTTGAGCGAGCGATCGGGCGCGGACATGCGCGCGGCCATCGAAGCTACATCATGCTCGGGCACGTTTAGCGCACGCGCGACCTTGCCACGCGCGTCTGCGCTAATGCCGCTTTCGTTGACGTCGCCAATCTTGGCGCGTAGGCGCCGGAGATTGAAAAAGAGCGATTTCTGCGCCGAAGTGGTGCCAGTGCGCACGATTGACCAATTGCGCAGAACGAAATCCTGCATCGCCGAACGGATCCACCAGGACGCATACGTCGAGAAGCGCACTTCGCGCTCCGGCTCGAACCGCGCCGCGGCTTGCATCAGGCCAACATTGCCCTCCTGCACGAGATCGCTCATCGGCAGCCCGTAATGGCGGAAACGCGCGGCCATCGCGACGACCAGGCGGATGTAAGCCGTGATCAGCTCGTGCATTGCGCGTTCGTCACCATGATCGCGCCAGCGGGCGGCGAGATCGCGTTCATGTTCGGCGGACAGCATCGGCGCGCGCATCGCCTCGCGCATAAATCGCTGCGATCCGCGCCGGAGGTCGGTTGTCTCGGTGAGCGCCATACTTCCCTTTACGTCCAAGTCGGCGACAGGTTTGCGTACGATGCGCGCCAATCCGCAGCCAGCAGGTCACGAACGCGTGAAACCCGGTTTGGGCGCCATTGCGGGGAACAAAAAAGGCCGGGCTTGCGGCCCGGCCTTTCCGATCTGTTATGGACGACGCGCCGTTTAGGCTGCAGCGGCGGTTTGCTTCTTCGAAGCCAGCGAGTTGGTGACCTTTACCACCGCATCGTCGCGGCTGATCTTGTCGACGGCCGCCAGTTCGCGGGCCATGCGGTCCAGCGCCGATTCATAGAGCTGACGCTCCGAATAGGACTGTTCCGGCTGGTCCGAGGCGCGGTGCAGGTCGCGCACGACTTCCGCGATCGAGACGAGGTCGCCCGAATTGATCTTGGCTTCGTATTCCTGGGCCCGGCGTGACCACATGGTGCGCTTGATGCGGGCGCGGCCCTGCAGCGTCTTCATGGCCTGATCGACCACCTCGCCGGAGGCCAGCGGACGCATGCCGCAGGACTTCGCCTTCGTGGTCGGCACGCGCAGGGTCATCTTCTCGTGGTCGAAGGAAATGACAAACACGTCCAGGTCGATACCGGCGACCGACTGCTTCTCGACGCCCATAACGCGGCCAACGCCGTGCGCCGGATAGACGATGTGGTCGCCCGGGCGGAAAGAGGTCGGCATTTGCGCATTGGCGATCTGCATTCGGTGAACTCCGTGTCCCAACATGTTTCTTGGACAGTCAGACCGTTTCCGGCCTCCAAAAATAGCCCGCAGCAATGAAACCCGGACGGTTTGCCCCGTCCGACCCTCATTTTCCCCTGCCGATAGGCTTATTTTGGCGTGATCAGGCGATCCAACTGCCAGGCGCGACGGGCGCGCCCTGTTCCAGCTGATTGTATACCACAGTTTTAGGCTTTTCGGAAGGGCGTCGCGCGGGGCTCTTTCAGTCCCCGGAACCAGGCTCCGAGGAGAAATACTTCTCGAATTTACCCTTCTCGTCCTTGAAGGCGTCGGCATCGGCCGGGGGCGTGCCCTTCACGGTGATGTTGGGCCAGGTCTTGGAAAAATCGGTGTTGACCTTAAGCCAGCGGCCGTCGGGCTCATCCTGGCTGTCGGGCTTGATGGCGTCGACCGGGCACTCGGGTTCGCAGACGCCGCAATCGATGCATTCGTCCGGGTGAATGACGAGGAAGTTCTCGCCCTCATAGAAGCAATCGACCGGGCATACCTCGACGCAGTCCATGTACTTACATTTCACGCAGGCGTCGGTGACGATGTAGGTCATTATCCGGGTTCCGTTTTGGCGCGCTCAGATGACGGGTGCTGACGGGACCGTCAAGCCAACGCAACGCCGCAAGCGCCTCACACCGCCGGCTCCTCGGCGTAGAGTGCCCGCGCTTCCGCCGCCGGACCGCGCCGGGCGGCGATGGCTTTGACCTCAAAGGTACGCACGCCAGCCACGCCCGGCAGCACCAGCACATCGCCCGGCTCGACCTCCACCGACGGCTTTTCCAGCCGCCGGGTCTGGCCATTGTGCAGCAGGCGCACGCCGCCCTCGCTCACCAGCCGCGCCGCCGCCGCCCGCGTCTTGCAGAGTCGCGCGCGGAAGAGCCAGACATCGATGCGCTGCCGGCCTTCACTCATGCCTGTCCGGCTCGCTTACGACCTGGCGGTGCTTGATTGGGCGGTGCTTGATTGGGCGGCAACAAATCGGCGAGCGCGGCAAAAGCATTGTCCGCCGGGGGCGCCCGCTTCTTGCGCTTGTGCGCCACACGCCGCCAGAGCTTCACGCCGTCGTGCTCATAACGGCGATAGCCAAGCGAGGCGAGCACGCCCGCAATATCACGCGCAGGGCGGCCGATGATGCGGGCAAGCGTCGCGTCATTGGGTTGCGGCGTGGCGGCGACGGCTTCGGCGAGCTTCTCGAGTTGATCCAGGCGCACGGCGATGCGCCCGCAGCCGCGATATCCAGCAGCGGCAAGCTCGCCCCACGGCCGGCGATGTTCGAGC
Organism: Hyphomonadaceae bacterium; assembly: GCA_019753105.1. GTDB lineage: Bacteria > Pseudomonadota > Alphaproteobacteria > Caulobacterales > Aquidulcibacteraceae > Vitreimonas. Next base: position 105,077 of record JAIELJ010000014.1, on the reverse strand, counting down.
TGCGCCGAGAGCGCACCGGCGCGCGGCGCAAACAGCGCGTGCTCTGCTTTCGGATTTGCGGCGCGCCAGAGCAGAGAAAGCGTGTGCGCCGGGCCGGGCTTAATCAGCGACGGCAAGAAGATCGAATGAGCGCCAATACGGACGCCATAGCGGGCGAGCGCAGCTGCGCCGATGTCGGTGAGATGCGCGATGTCTTCCTGCGCACAATCGAGCGCGCCAGCGTTTTCGATCAGCCGAAACGCAAGGCCGCGCGCATCCGGCGGTAAGCGCCCGTCCCGCCAAGCTGTCTCCAAAGCCACGAGCGGGCGCAAATCGTGCGCGACACGTTGCGCCAGCCAAAGCTCCAGCCGCTCACGCGCAGCGGCGCGCTGCGGTTCGGCGGCGTGCTCGGCGCCGATAATGTCGAGGCGCGGCTTCAGCACAGGCGCGCCAGGTGTGAGCTTGGCGACCGCGACGCCTTCGACCTTCACGCGCCCATCGCGACCTAGTTCTATACTCTCGTCCTTCGCCTGCGCGATCGCGGCGAGACGGCGTGACACTTCAGGGCGCAGCGCCTTTAGCGCAGCGTTGCGGACAGCGCGGCCCTCAAGGCCTGAGGAGATGCGGGGGTCCGGCCTAAACTCCAAGCCGTCGAGTTGACCAACGAAGTGGCCTTCCACCGACACTTCGCCCTCTTCCGAGATACCCGCGAGCATCGCGTCTTCGCGTTTCAGGCCCTTGAGCAAGGCGGAGGTACGGCGATCGATGAAACGCTGGGTGAGCGCGTCGTGCAACGCATCTGAGAGCTTGTCCTCCACCTCGCGCGTGCGCATGCGCCAGCTTTCAGCCTCTTCAAGCCAATCGGCGCGGCTGGCGGCATAGGTCCACGTACGAATGTGCGCGAGGCGCATATGCAGCACATCGAGATCGCCTTCGGTGCGATCGAGCTTCTCGATCTCAGCGCCGACCCACGAACTCGGCACCCGCCCTTTCGGCTTCACAATGTAGCCCGCGATCCGCAGCGCCAGTTGTGCGTGATCGTCTTTGGACACTTTGCGGAAATCCGGCAGCTGACACGCATCCCAGAGGCGGCGCACGTCTTCTTTGCTGCGCACCCGCTCCATCAGATCCTGATCATCGATCAAACGCCGCAGCACGAACTCATCGTCCGCGCCGCGAACACGCAACAATCCCGCACGCGACGGCGGCGTTTCCAGCGAAGCGACCAGCGCTTCAACGCTGTTGAAGCTAAGCTTCTCATTGCGCCATTGCACGGCTTCGATCGACTCGAACTCGTGGCCCTCAATACGCTCGACGATCTCCTCATCGAACGGCGCGCACTCCCCTGTTTCACCGAACGTGCCGTCACGCGTGAAGCGGCCGGCGCGGCCGGCGATTTGCGCGAGTTCATCGGGGCGCAGATCACGCCAGCTGTGGCCGTCGAACTTGCGCCGCGAGGCGAACGCGACGTGATCGACGTCCATGTTGAGGCCCATACCGATCGCATCGGTCGCGACGAGGAAGTCCACCTCGCCGTCCTGATAGAGCTTCACTTGAGCGTTTCTTGTGCGCGGGCTGAGCGCGCCCATCACCACCGCCGCACCGCCGCGATGCCGGCGCAGCAATTCGGCGATGGCGTAAACTTCCTCGGCCGAGAACGCGACGACCGCCGTGCGCTTGGCCAGCTTCGTGATCTTCTTCGGCCCCGCATATTGCAGGGTCGACATGCGCTCGCGGCGGATGATCTCCGCTTCGGGCATCAACTTGCGGATCATCGGCCGCATCGTGTCCGAGCCCAGCAGCATCGTCTCGGAATAGCCGCGCGCATTGAGGATGCGGTCAGTGAAAACGTGGCCGCGATCGAGATCGCGGGCGACCTGGATCTCGTCGATGGCCAGGAACTCGACCACGCGATCGGGCGGCATCGCCTCGACCGTACAAACGAAGTAGCGCGCGCTTTCGGGCGCGATCTTTTCCTCGCCGGTGATCAGCGCCGCGGCCGCCTCGCCCTTCGCGGCGACCACCTTGTCATAGACCTCCCGCGCCAGCAGCCTGAGCGGCAGGCCGATCATGCCGGAGCCGTGGCCCAGCATCCGCTCGATGGCGAGGTGGGTTTTGCCGGTGTTGGTTGGTCCCAGAACGGCTTTCGTCCTGGCGCGGTTCGTCATGGGGGGATGGTGGGTTTGGGCTGAGGCGAATTCAAGCCGCGAACCGACCCAAGGGCGCGCGGCGCTTCACCCTGTGGAGAAATCGTCAAGAGAAGGAAGCAAGAACGAATCACCTGCGAATCAGTCGATTTGATTCGTTGCTTGTCCGTTCACGGCTAAGTCTTGTGGTTAACACTTAAGTAACACACAAGACTACCGTTTGACCTACTGCAGCCGCTGGCCGTTGGCCGTGATGCGGCGGGCCTCCAGGCGCACGATGCCGACGCTGTCGGTGGGCATTTCGATGGTGATCGGGGCCCACATGCCGCTCGGGGTGCGTGCAAACAGGAAGGTCAGGTTCGCCGCCTCTTGCGGGTCGGTGAAGCCGGCGATCGGGCGGAAAGCCACGCGGCAGCGGACCGCCTCGCCCTCATAAGCGCGCGAGCGGACTGTGACATTGCCGTTCGGCGTCATGGCGAAATCGAAGCGGGCGCGGCCGTCCATATAGACACGGAGCGTTTGGCTGCAGGGATCGCCCGACGTGGTGACCATCGCGGCGATGGCCGTGATCTGGTCGATCACGTTGCGGCGCTGTTCGGTCGTGGCCTGGGGATCGCCCATGTTCATGCCGGCCGGGACCGAAGTTGTGACCACATTATTGGCCGTGAACGCCGCGCGGACGAGGCGACCGTTCGGACGGTCTTCCCGGCGGCGGCCGCCTTGGTGTTCGTAGGCCGCGGGGCGCAGCGTGCCGTCCGCGGCAACCGCGCCGCTGACATTATAGCGATAATCCTGGCTCCGCCCGAGCGCGGCGGCCGCCAGACCAGTCATCTCGCGGGTCGCGGAGGCGGTGTAGGTGCTGCCCGTCTGGTTGAAGCGGAAGTTGAACTCGCCCGCGCTCACGCCGCGCGCGATCACGGTGTAATCGGCGGCAAAGGTGCGATTGCCCGATTGGGCGGTCGCCGGCCCTGCGGCCGCGGCCAGTCCCAGCGCCAAAACGGCGGCGGCGATGCTTCTCATATGACCCACCTTAGTCCTCGATCCTCGACTGATCCGCCGCTTACCTAATCAACCGGCTGTGATCCAGGCATGAACCAAATGGGGCTGTTTTGGGTCCGTTGGGGGCTGGAAGCTGTTTCGGGCGCGCCTTGACCCTCGGCAGGCCTTCGCGTATGCGTCCGCCCTTCATTTTCCGGCCCTCAAAGCCAATCCCTGAGAGCATAGTCCCATGTCCCGCCGTTGCGAGCTGTCTGGCGTCAACCGTCAAATTGGCCACAAGGTCAGCCACTCCAACATCAAGACCAAGCGCGAGTTCCAACCGAACCTCGTGGACGTGACGCTGCCAAGCGACGCGCTGGGCCGCTCGTTCAAGCTGCGCATCACCGCTGCGGCTCTGCGCTCGGTCGATCACCGCGGCGGCCTCGACGCTTACCTGCTGAAGGCCAGCTAGGATGAACTCTCCACCCGCGCCGCAAAGATCCGCCGCGACGTGAAGAAGAAGCTCTCGGAAGCTCAAGCCGCCTAAGCGGCTTCAATCCATCACGAAAACATAACTCACGCTGCGCTTGCGTACGCGCCTTTGCGCCCGCATGTGTTGAGCCATGAGTGAGCAATACCAAGAGCAAGAGAGCGGCCTGCGCATCGGTTCGTTTGCCGGCGCGCCCGTCGTCATCGAACCAACCTTCCTGCTCTTGGCGGCGTACGTCGTCGGATCGGCGCTTTTGCGCGATGGCTCCGGCGCGCTGGGCGAGGCGCTCATCTTCGTCGGCGTCATTTTTCTCGCCATCCTGATCCACGAATTTGGACACGCCGCGATGGCGGCAGCGTTGAAGATTCAAAGCCGGCGCATCGTGCTCACTTTCTTCGGCGGCTACGTTCAATTCGTCCGTCCGCCGCAGAAGGCATGGCAAGAAATCGCGGTGTCCGCCGCGGGCCCCGGCGCCAACCTCGCATCATGGGCGCTCGCGGCTTCAGCCTTGCCGCTGATCGCGCCGTCGCTGGGCTATAGCGAAGACAATCTCGTCGTTCTGAATGCGATCAACACGTTCGCGTTGCTCAGCCTCATTCTCGGCCTCTTCAACCTGATCCCAGGCTTTCCGCTCGATGGCGGCCATATCCTGCGCGCGGCGCTCACCTACGTCGTATCCCGCCGCAACGCGCGCATGATCGCGGCGTACGTTGGCTTGCTGGTTGCGTTGCTGCTGGGGCTATTCGCGCTTTGGCAAATGATGATCTGGACCGCGTTCATCGCAGGCTTGCTTGGGCTGGCGGCGTGGGCGGAACTCCGTGGCGCGCAGAGCGAGCCTCAGTACGATTCAAGATCGAACGCGTAAATCAAGGTTCGCTGCCGCTGGCTTTGATTGTCATCAGACGCAATGTAGAGGCGCACGCCGCCATCAGCGCGCCGCACGGCTGAGATCGCTTCGAAATTATCAAGCACCAGCGGCGGCGCGAGAAGCGCCAACTCTTCCGCGCCCTCAATCGCGCCAGGCTCGGCGAAAGCGGTCTCGGGCCAATACATGACACGCGCGCGCGCACCGATAATCGGCGCATAGAAGCGCTCAAGCGCGAAGTAACCACCGTTAGGCCCGCGATCGAGCGCGGTGAGCGAATAGCCAAGGCCCAACCGATACGCAAAGCGCGCTGGCGTCGGTTCACGCGCATTCAACGGCAGCACCCAAACCGGCGTCGCGCCGCCGCCGCCCTCAGCGCCAACAATGAAATTGCCGTCGCCATCGACTGCCAGCGCCTCAAGACTTGCATTCGAAGGCAAGCGATCCGCGCCCGCGAGCGGCGGGCCTTCGAGAGCGGCGCCGAAGGGGCCGTCACGGTTTACGTCATAGATCAGGATGCGCGGAACTTGTTCGAAGCTGACAGCGAGGCGCCCATCGCGCATTTGCGTCAACGCCTCGCTATCGCCGTCGTCGCGGATTTCGAAAGGGCGGCCGCGCGCATCGCGCATTGGCGCAGTGCGGACGTCGACAAAACCCGTGAGCGTCCCAACGTCGTCAAACGTCAGTCGCCCCTCAAACCATTCGCCGCGATCGCTGATGAACAGGGCGCGATCATTTTCGAGGACCTCCATGCCGGAAAGTCCGCCGAAAAAATGCGAATCCGAGTCCAGAACGATGCCGCCGCGGAAGGTCAGCCGGCCGACGCGCTCGGCGCCCAGCTCGATCGGCGTCGATTGTACATCAACCGCCGTCCACTGATCAGCGACCTCGACATCCTCCGCCGCCGTCGGCGCGCATGCGCAAACAAGCGCCAGCAAAGACACTATGAACGCGCGCATCAGGCCGTGGCCTGCATGCGCTGACGGTGCTCGCGCGGCGAACGCGGCGGTGGGCGTTCTTCGGGAGCGGCTTCATCGAAAAGCTCCGCAAGCTTTTCGATCATCACGCCGCCGAGCTGCTCAGCATCGGTGATGGTGACGGCGCGGCGATAATAGCGCGTGACGTCATGGCCGATGCCAATGGCGATGAGTTCAATCGGCGAGCGCGTTTCGATCCACTGGATCACGGTGCGCAAGTGGCGCTCAAGATAATTGCCGGGGTTGGCCGAGAGCGTGGAGTCATCCACCGGAGCGCCATCGGAAATCACCATCAGGATGCGGCGCTGTTCGGCGCGCGGGAGCAAACGCTCGTGCGCCCACATCAAAGCTTCGCCGTCGATGTTTTCCTTGAGCAAGCCTTCGCGCATCATCAGGCCAAGATTGCGACGCGCGCGCCGCCACGGCGCGTCCGCTGATTTGTAAACGACGTGACGCAGATCGTTGAGACGGCCCGGCTGCGGCGGACGGCCAGCCTTCAGCCAATCCTCCTTCGACGTGCCGCCCTTCCAGGCGCGCGTGGTGAAGCCGAGGATTTCGACTTTCACGCCGCAGCGTTCGAGCGTGCGCGCGAGGATGTCAGCGCAAAGCGCCGCGACCATGATGGGCCGCCCACGCATCGAGCCTGAGTTATCGAGCAGCAACGTGACGACCGTATCCTTGAACGGCATGTCGTCTTCTTGCTTGAACGTCAGCGCCGACATTGGATCGACGATCACGCGCGTGAGCCGCGCCGTATCCAGAATGCCTTCTTCGAGATCGAAGCTCCACGTGCGATTTTGCTTCGCCATCAGGCGACGCTGCAACCGGTTGGCCAAACGGCCGACGACGCTTTGCAGCGGCTTCAGCTGCTGATCGAGATAGGTGCGCAGACGCGCCAGCTCCTCGCCATCGCACAACTCTTCCGCAGTGATCACTTCGTCATGTGATTTGGTGAAGACCTTGTAGTTGGCGTTGGGGTCTTCCGGCTCGTTGCGGCTCTTCGGACGGATCGGCTTTTCGCCTGGATCGTCCTCCTCAAGCTCTTCCTGCTCATCCGCTTCGTTGTCGCTTTCGACCGAGATCGTGCGGTCGGTATCCATGTCGATGTCGCTTTCGACCATCTCCATGTCGGCAGGCGTTTCCTGCTCCTGCTCGTCTTCGCCCTCGGTTTGATCTTGCTGCGGTGGTGTTTGTTCGGCGTTGGACTCATCGTTGTCGTCGGCGCGTTCGTCCGGACCGATCTCATCACCAAGGCCGAGATTGTTGAGCACTTCTCGGAATTTGAGCGCGAAGGCGCGCTGATCTTCGGCCACCGCTTCGAGCTGATTGAGCGCGGCGCCCGCCTCGCGTTCGATCTCTTCGCGCCACGCATTGACGATGCCGCGCGCATTCTCTGGCGGCGCTTGGCCGGTCAGGCGCTCGCGCACCATCAGCGCCAGCGCATCCGCAAGCGGCGCAGTCGAGCGATCGACCATGCGTGTGGCGCCGCGGCGTTCGAGTGAGTCCGTCAGCGCGGCGTTCAGATTACCGGCGACGCCTTTGAGCGCGTTAGCGCCAAGCGCCTGCACGCGCATTTCCTCGACCGCATCGAACACGGCGCGACCTTCAGCGCCGCTCGGGCGGAGCTTGGCGTGCGCGCGATCGTCATGGTGCGCCAGCTTCAGCGCTAGCGCATCGGCTTGGCCGCGAATGCGCTGCGCGTCCGGATCGGAGATCACGCGCGGCAGATGCGGCAGCACTATCTTGCCAGCCGAAAGCCGCGGGCCCTCGGCGCCGAACGTAACCTCCAGCTCCTCCTCCGCCCCAGCCAAGGCACGCGTCGTCTGCGCGAGCGAGCGTTTGAAGAGTTCAGTGGGAGTTTCGCGGGCGGACATGAACTCTCACACTTCCTTAGCGCTGCCCCGAACCATGGAGTTCATGACGGCTCCGCCATCACGCCACCTTCACCCGCGTCGCCGCTTCCGGCAGGTCCGCCCCGAACGCGCGCTGATAGAACTCCGCCACGGTCGGCCGCTCGAGTTCGTCGCACTTATTCAAGAACGTCATGCGGAATGCCGTGCCGATGTCGCCGCCGAAAATCTCGGCGTTTTGCGCCCAGGTGATCACGGTGCGTGGGCTCATGACGGTGGAGATATCGCCGCTCATGAAGGCGTTGCGCGTCATGTCGGCGACGCGGACCATGGCCATGATCGTGCGCTTGCCGTCCGCGGTATTGTAGCTCGGCGTCTTCGCCAGCACGATCGCGGCTTCGGCGTCGTGATCGAGATAGTTGAGCGTGGTGACGATCGACCAGCGGTCCATCTGACCTTGGTTGATCTGTTGCGTGCCGTGATAGAGGCCCGTCGTGTCGCCCAAGCCGATCGTGTTCGTGGTCGAGAAAAGTCGGAAATACGGGTTCGGCGCGATGACGCGGTTCTGATCGAGCAGCGTCAGTTTGCCCGACGCTTCCAACACGCGCTGGATCACGAACATCACGTCCGGACGGCCGGCGTCATATTCATCGAAACAGATCGCGATCGGGCGTTGCAGCGCCCAAGGCAGCATGCCTTCGCGAAACTCGGTGACTTGCTTGCCGTCCTTCAGAACGATCGCGTCCTTGCCGACGAGATCGATGCGCGAAACGTGGCTGTCCAAATTGATCCGCACCATCGGCCAGTTGAGGCGCGCGGCCACCTGCTCGACGTGCGTGGATTTGCCCGTGCCGTGATAGCCCTGCACCATGACGCGGCGGTTGTGCGCAAAGCCCGCCAGGATCGCGAGCGTCGTCTGCGGGTCGAAGCGGTAGGCCTCATCGACCTCCGGCACATATTCGGTGCGCTTTGAGAAGGCCGGGATCTTCATCTCGGACTCGACGCCAAATTCCTTGGCGGAGATCGTTTTGTCGGGCTTGGCGGAGAGGAGATCGTCAGCGGCGGTCATGCGGGCTCGAGTCTTCGGTCTTGATGTGCGGATGCGCGAGCTTAGCGCCTCGCACCTGCGAGAGAAAGGCGGCGAAATGACGGATTAGCCCTGCCTGACGCAAGGGCTTAGACGAGGCCGCCGGCCTTTAGCATCTGATAGGCCTTGATCACCCGCTGGAGGTTGGTTTCGGCGCCGCGGTCGCCGCCATTGCTGTCAGGGTGCCAGCGTTTGACCAATTCGGCATAGCGGGCGCGGATCGCGGCTGGCTGGGCGTTCTCGTCCAGCGACATCGTATCGAGCGCCTGCGCCTGAAGGCGCGTTAGACGGCGGCTTGCAGCGCGGACGGGCTCTGCCGTAGCGGCGCCACTGCCGAGCATGCCAAAGGGATCGGCGCGAGCGCCAGCCTTGTTGTTGCGCATCGCCGCGGAAAGCCGATCTCCCCGTCCGCCACGGAAAGTCCAGGTCGGGCGATGGCCGGTCTCTTCTTTGCGCTGATAATCCTCCAGCTCGGCGTCGCTCATGCCGGCGAAGTAATTCCAGCGTTTGTTATAGTCAGAAGCGTGCTGCAGGCAGAAATGCCAGAACTCGTTCTCGCGCTCGCGGCCTTTCGGCGCTTTGTGCGCGCCGGCGCGTGTACATCCTATATGGTCGCAAGGACGATCCGCCGGCTCACGGTCGACCGTCGCCGCGCCAGGTTTTTTGACGCGGATATCGACGAACTTCGGGCGATAGGCGAACGTATCTGACATAGATCCAATAAGAGTTGCTAATCCGCGAGTATGGGCGGCAAGAGTTAAGCGGACAATCCATTGACAGCGGACAAAACACATCTTTCGCGCGCTGAGCGCATTGAGAACGCACTGCGCAGCACTTTGGCGCCGATTCACTTTGTGTTGACGGATGAGAGCGCCAAGCATGCCGGGCACGCTGGCGCGCGCCCCGGCGGCGAAACACACTATCATGTGGTGATTGTAGCCGGCGTTTTCGAGGGTCTGACGCGCGTCGCGCGGCAACGTTTGGTTTACCAGGCGCTTGATGAAGAATTTGAAACGGGCTTGCACGCGCTCTCACTGAACCTCAAAACACCCGGCGAGGCGGGTTCCGCCTGACCTTGTTTTCGAAGTCGGGGATAGTGGGCCATGCTGCGGCGGGTGCTGGCTTGGGTTGCAGCGGTGATCGCGGGCGCCGTGCTTGGCGGCGTCTCCGCATGGGCGGCGCTGGAGTTCGGCCGCTCGAGCTTCTTTGAAGACTATGGCGCCTGGCGCCACAGCCGCGCCACAGGTTCCGCCGCTGCCGGACCTTACACGCGCGCCATCATAGCCCGCGACGGCCTGTTGGCGCTCTCCGCCCGTGAGGCGCTTTATTTCACGATCTACCAGGACGACGAGGGCCGCGCGCTGGACGAGACGTGCATCTATGAACTCACCGGCCGGCAATTCGCTGCGCGCTGGTGGTCCATAACGCTCTACGCAGACGACAACTTCCTCGCGCAAAACGAAGATCACGCTGCTTCGATCGATGCGTCGCATGTGAGCGTCGGCAGCGATCGGCGTTGGCGCGCGCGTGTGTCGACTGTCCGTGGCGACGCCATTTACTGGCTCTCCTCGCGCAACGCCCGCCGTGACTTCTCGCTCACTCTGCGGGTTTACAATCCACAACGCGATTTCCGCGCCTCGGCCGATACCTTGCCTACGCTCACGCGTATCTCGTGCCTGGGCGATGTATCATGAGCGGTTGGGGCAAATATGTCTGGGCCGCGATCGCGATCGCAGTGCTGGCCCACTTCGCGTTCATCCACGCCGTACCGCGCGTGATGATGAACGTGGCGCTTGAGCGCGTGAGCGCGATCAATGGATACAATGCCTGGACATTCTCAGATCGCGTGACGCCAGCTTCGCGCGCCATCGTGCGGCCATCGCCTGACTTCGCCTATTCGGCCTGCGCCTACGATCTGAGCGGCGGCCCGCTTACGATCACAGCCACACCCTGGGGCAGCTATTGGTCACTCTCGCTTTATGCGGCCAACAGCGACAATTACTTCGTCATTGACGACCGCGAAGCGCGTGGCGGCGCGGAAATCACGCTTGCGCGCCGGCGCCAAGACGCAGAAGGCAGCGCAGCGACCATCGTGACGAGCCCCACCATACGCGGCGTCGCGCTCATCCGCCGCTTAGCCCCCGATGTGGATAGCTACAACGCCGCCGCACAAGTCGCGCGGACAGATGTGTGCGCAGCCTTTACGCCTGCGAGCTGAGAAACACTAAACGCTGCGCGGCCAGCCGCGCAAAAAGCAGCGTCACCGCCTTGCGCCGCGCCGCATTAAGCGGACGCACTGGGCTATCGCGCAGGATTGCGCCGCCGAAGCCATCCGCAACGATCAGGCCGCACTCGTCTGGAATGAGATCACGTGGGAACGTCTCGGTGACGCCAAAGAAGAAGCGATCGCAATACTCAACGTAATCCGGCCACTTCGCATCGCAGGCATAATCGGCGAGGCACGACTTCGTCTCGACAATCCAGATCTCACCGCTTGAAGTCAGCGCCATGACGTCGGCGCGGCGGCCATTCGCGAGCGGTACTTCAAGCGCAAGCGCTAGTCCATGTTCCGTGAGCAGGCGCGTCACGCCACGGGCAAGCAATTGCGTGATATCCGGGCGTGCGAGGCCATCCATGCATGCATTTTCGCACTGCGTGCGCGCCGGAACAAGCGCGATTGGAACATGGCGCCGGAGCCCCGCGTTCGCCCGCCATCGCAGCAAAGGATAACCGCACATGCGTAAGATGTTACTCGCCGCCGTCGCCGGCGCAGCCCTGCTCGCAGGGTGTGGCCTTGGCGCGCCCGAATACCCGCAATTCTCCGAGACCGCCTATCGCATTGAAGGCATGACCGCCTCGGCCAATGGCGGCGCGCCAACGCAAACGGTGATCTATCGCGATGGCCCGAAGATGCGCGTCGAAGCGACGCTGCCGAACTATGGCGCAGCGACGATCGTGTACGACGAAAGCACCAACGCAGCCTACGTGCTCAACCCAACCGCCGCCGCGCCTTCCGCCGTCGCGCCCATTGCACAACCCGGAGCGCCAGCGCCCGCTGCGACGCCGGCGTCACCCACCACCACCACGCCTGCGCAACCTGGCGCAGCCGCACCGGTCGCGGCGCCGGCAGCGCCCGCCGTCACTGGTGTGGCCGTCCGAATCGAAGACTCGAGCGCGCCGCAACCGCTTGAAACTGCGTGGGCCGCACTGGGCTCTGACAACGCGCGCAGCGTGGGCGAATGCGAAGTCGCCGGTGAACAGGGCCACGAATGGTCGCCGCGTGAAGCGCCTTCCGCGGGAATCGAACGCACGGCCTGCATCACGGAAGATGGCATCGTGTTGCGCGTGCGCGAAAATCAAACCGTGCTCTGGGAAGCCACGTCACTTCAACGCGGCGCGCAAGACGCTAATCTCTTCAGCATTCCGGCAGGCTATCAATTGATTGACCCGCAAGCCGCTGCGCAAACCGTTGGTGAAAACATGGAGCAGCTCGACAGCGTCACCGGCGCGCCCGAGCAACCGCAACAAGCGCCGCCGCCGCGCGGCTAAGGTCGCAGACCATGTGAAGGGGCGCAGTGTGCGTGGCACACTGTGCCCCTTTCGTGCGATGCAATCACTTCACGCCTTCCGGTAAGCGCGGCACATCGCCGATGTCGATGAGCCATGGCGCGTCATGCGACGTCCAAATGTGCACGACGGGGCTGGCGCCGGGATTATCGTCCAGCGTCGCCACACGCAGGATGACATGCGGTTGGTCAACCCATTCAGCCAACACTTCCGTCCCACACACAGAGCAAGGGCGACGCAGCTTGCCTGGCGTCGACTCGTAGGCTGTCAGCCTGCCCTCACCTGAGATGATTCGGAACGCGCTCCGCGCGACGCGGGCAGTACTGGTGTAAGCACTCGCGCTGGCTTTGCGGCAGGTGTGGCAATGACAATGTCCGATGGGTGAGGCCAGCGCGTCCGCTTCATACTGAACCGTCTTGCAGAGACAGCTTCCTTTCAGCGCCATTAAGTCCCCTCCAAAGCCTCATTCGCTTCGAGCCAGGCCGCTTCCGCTTTTGCCAGCGCCGTCGCTGCGTGCGCGCGCTCTTTCAGCAAGCTCTCACCGCGCTTCTGATCACGCGTGAAGAGTTCGGGATCGGCCAACGCCGCATCGATGCGCGCCAGCGCTCCCTGCGCTTGCTCCATCTCCGTCTCCGCGGCTTCAAGCTTACGCTGCAGCGTATACTTCGATTGCTTCGGCTTCGCTTCGGTGCGCGCGACCAATTCTTCGACCTTCGCCGGGCCATCGTCTTTCGGCCGGTCAGCCGCAGCAACCAGCTTGCGATAGTCTTCTAAATCGCCGTCATATTGACGCGCGCGGCCGTGATAGACGAGCCAGAGCCGATCGGCGCAGGCTTCGGCCAAATAGATATCGTGCGTGATCAGCAGCACGGCGCCTTCATACTCGTTGATCGCGTGGATCAACGCTTCGCGGCTATCGATGTCCAAGTGCGAGGTCGGTTCGTCGAGGATGAGAACGTGCGGCTTCTGATGCGCCATCAGGCCAAGCAGCAGGCGTACTTTCTCGCCGCCGGAGAGGTTCTGTACCTTTGTATCGATCTTCTCCTGGCCAAAGCCCATCCGCGCCGCGAGCGAGCGCAGCTTCGGCGGCGCCCAGTCGGGTTCGAGATCGCGGACGTGCTCAAGCACCGTCTCGCCTTCGCGCAATTCGTCCAACTGATCCTGGCTGAAATAGCCCATCACCGCTTTGCTGGACGCAACACGCTTGCCGTTTAGCAGCGCCAGACGCGCGGCGATCGACTTCACCAGAGTTGTTTTGCCCTGCCCGTTCGGTCCGATGATGACGATGCGGTCATCATGATCGAGCCGTAGTGAAACCTTCTTCAGAACGGGCTTGCCATCAATGTAACCGAGATCAGCCTCATCGAGCACAACGAGCGGCGACGCGAGCTGTGCTGGATCGTCGAAGTGAAACGGCACCGTGCGCTCTTCGAGCGGCACAGCGATGTCTTGCATCTTTTCCAGCTGCTTGATGCGGCTTTGCGCCTGCGCGGCTTTTGAGGCTTTAGCGCGGAAGCGATCGATGAATTTCTGCAGGTGCGCCTTTTGCGCATCCTGCTTGGCTTTCATGCCAGTCGCCAGCGCCATGCGCTCAGCTTTCTTGCGCAGATACGCGTCATAGCCGCCGACGAAGACTTCGAGCTTCTTGTCGTCGAGCGCCAGAATGTGCGTCACTGAGCGATTGAGCATTTCGCGGTCGTGGCTGACGCAGACCACCGTATGCGGATAGTCGCGCAGATATTCTTCAAGCCAGGCCGCACCCTCGAGATCGAGATAATTGGTCGGTTCGTCGAGCACGAGCAGGTCAGGCGCGGAGAACAACACGCCAGCCAAAGCCGCGCGCATGCGCCAGCCGCCGGAAAACTCGCGCGCCGGACGCGTCAAGTCTTCCTGCTCGAAGCCAAGGCCAACCATGATCGCGCTAGCGCGCGCTTCGCCGGAATAGCCGTCGATCTCGGCCAAGCGCATATGGATGTCGGCGATGCGCTGCGGATCCTCAGCGGTCTCTGCTTCCTTCAGCAGGGCCGTCATTTCCTCGTCCGCCGCCATGACCAGTTCGATCAGCGGCGTATCCACCTGCGGCGCTTCCTGCGCCACGAACCCCATGCGCGCGCCGCGACGCACGCGGATCGACGCGTTCGGCTTGCCGACCTCGTCGCGGATCAACTTCAGCAGCGTCGACTTGCCCGTGCCGTTCTTGCCGACGAGGCCGACTTTCCAGCCCTCTGCGATGAACGCATTGGCGTTCTCGAACAGCGGCCGCGGGCCGATGCGATAGGTGAGGTCCGAAATCTCAAGCATGGAGGCGCGTGCTTAGCGGGCGCGCGCGGCTTTGCCTACGCCAAGGGTGGGAACCAGGTATCGTTTCCGGCGGTTTGATCTCGCCATGTTCGACGCAGACCCCGCCAGCGATCCCGATATCGCCAGTTACCAAGTCTCTGAGGACGGGTTGATCTGGCGGCCCTACGACGCCGCGCGCGACCGACTGGCCATCATGCATAAGCGCATCGAGTTTGCACCGCCCTCCACTGGCGAGGCCGAGCGGCCGCAAAGAGACTGCGCAGCCCAATGAAGTTTCAAGATTAGACGGAGGCGTGAGCCATCCGAAGCTGCGCTGAAGCGATCGCCAGTCCTTCTTCGCCAGGGCTACTGAGGACATACCACGCTACGCTGCGCGCAGCGTAGGATGGTGGACCCGAGGAGGATCGAACTCCTGACCTCTGCATTGCGAACGCAGCGCTCTCCCAGCTGAGCTACGGGCCCGTCCAGTGGGAGGCGCGATATAGAGCCGGGGGCGGTTGGCCGTCAATCTCGGCGGCTGACCCGGTTGCCGCCCGGCCCGCCCCGCTTTATCTCCGGCTCATGATTCCGATCCTGTTCGAGCTGATTCGCGCGATCCTGGGCCTCGTCCAGGTGGTGCTGATTATTTACGTCGTGATTTCGTGGCTTTTCGCCTTCGACATCGTCAGCCGCCGCAACCAGTTCGTCTATTCGATCTACGAGTTCACGCGCCGAGTCTCGGACCCGATCCTACGCCCATTGCGCCGGCTCATTCCGCCGATCGCTGGCGTCGATCTTTCGGTCTTGGTGCTCCTCCTGATCCTCTGGTTGCTGCAAGCTGAGGTGAGCTACTGGCTCGAGGGGATGCTGACCGGCAATCGGACGCTGCTCAACTGAGCCGGATAACGGTTCGCCTGACGCCCTCCGGCGGCGCCGACCGCATCGATGGCCGCGCGCTCGGCGCAGACGGCAAGCCCTATCTGAAGGCCCGCGTACGCGCCGCGCCCGAGAACAACGAAGCCAATCGCGCGCTGGAAGCATTGATCGCCAAAGCGTTCGGTGTTGCGAAAGGCAAAGTCAGCGTGTCGCGTGGTCAAACCGCGCGACTGAAGACGCTGGAGATTGAGGGCGTCAGCGACGCAGAGATCGCCGCGTTCATCGCGTCATTCCAGACACGCGAAGCGTGATCTGGAATCCAGGGCAAACGGTAGTGCATTGGCCCTGGATTCCAGATCGGCCTCCGGCCGTCTGGAATGACTTCGTTGGGAATCACGCGTATGCAGCCGCAAATCCTGACGGAGCACCACATGACCGGCCGCAGCATCGACGGCAAAGCCGTAGCCGCAAACCTTCGCGCCGAGATCGCGGCGGCGGTGAAGACGCTGCCGGGGCAACCGGCGCTCGCTGTCGTGCTCGTCGGCGACGATCCGGCGAGCCATGTCTATGTCTCGTCCAAAGGCAAAGCGACGATCGAAGCCGGCATGCGCTCGGTTGAAATCCGCCTGCCAGCCGATACCAGCGAAGCGGATCTGATTGCGCGCGTCGACGCGCTCTCGCGCAACCCAGACATTGACGGCATCCTCGTACAGCTGCCGCTGCCCAAGCATATCCGAGAAGCCAACGTGCTGGCCGCGATCGATCCACTGAAGGATGTCGATGGCCTCACCGAAGCGAGCGCGGGCAAGCTGGTGCTCGGCAAGCCAGGCTTGCGTCCCTGCACGCCGGTGGGCTGCGTGATCCTGGCGAAAGGCGAACGGCCCGATTTGAGCGGCGCTAATGTCGTCGTCATCGGCCGCTCGATCCTAGTCGGCAAACCCGCGGCGCTGCTCTTCCTCGAGCAGAACGCCACGGTCACCATCGCGCACTCGAAGACCCGCGATCTCAGAATGGTGTGCCGCGGCGCTGACATCCTCGTGGCCGCTGTGGGACGTCCCGAAATGGTGCGCGGCGACTGGATCAGGCCGGGCGCGATCGTGATCGATGTCGGCACCAATCGCGTGCCCGCGCCTGAGAAAGGCGACGGCAAAACCAAGCTCGTCGGCGACGTGCACTTTGCCGAGGCGATCGAAGTCGCGGCTGCCGTATCGCCCTCGCCCGGCGGCGTTGGCCCAATGACGATCGCGTGCCTGCTGCGCAACACAGTGCTGGCAGCGTGCGCGCGCCGAGGCTGGGCCGCGCCAAACCTCTAACTCAAACAAAAGAGGCGCGGGACCAATCCCGCGCCTCTCTCAGTTTGCAGTCTGAGCGACGCTACTTTGCGTCGGTGTGCGTCAGCTTCGAGTTACGGAAGCCGTAGAACGCATACACCAGCGCGCCGATGACGACGTACGATACCAGCAGGATCGTTGGCAGATATTCGCGCGTCACCGTGCCGGTGCCGCCGAAGATCACCGCCCAGTAGTCGATGCCCGTCGCTTGTGATGCGAGACCAATCAAGATCGGCCCCATCATGAACATCACGCACGCAATGACGCCAAGGATCGGCGTGATCGGATAGAGCGGCACCTTGAACGGACGCGCGATCTCCGGGTGTGCGCTGCGCATATACATAACGCTGATGCAGACGATGGCGAAGGCGAGCGCCGTGCCGAGGCTGACAAGGTCGCCCAGCACGCCGAGTGGCAACAGCGCCGCGGCAATCGCAATCAAAATGCCGAGCACGATCGTTCCCATGGCCGGCGTTTTAAAGGTCTTGTGGATATTGGCGAAGAAGCCGGGGATCAGACCATCGCGCGCCATCTGATAGAACACGCGCGTTTGCGCGTAGATCAACACGAGCATGACCGAGGTCAGGCCCGCGAACGCGCCGATCTTGATCAGCAGCGAGAGAATGTTGAGCGTTCCGGTTTCGCTATTGGCCCATGGGATCATCGCCCATTCCGGGTTCATGCGATCGATGGCGACGGCGATCGGCGCAGGCACGCCGAGTTCGCGGAACGGCACCACGCCCGTCATCACCATGGCGACGGCCATGTAGATCAGGGTGCAGATAACCAGCGAACCGAGGATGCCGATGGGCAAGTCGCGCTGCGGATTTCGCGCTTCGCCCGCCGCCGTGGAAACCGCTTCGAAGCCGACATAGGCAAAGAACACGACCGAGGCCGCGCGCAACACGCCCTGCGGACCAAAATGCGCACCGCCTTCATTCGGCGGCACGAAGGGGTCCCAGTTTGCCGGGTTCACGTACGTCACGCCGATGGCGATGAAGGCCAGCAGCACGATGACTTTGATCGCGACGATGATGTTGTTGACGACTGCGGATTCCGAAACGCCGACGACCAGCAGCAACGACACCGCCAGAATGCCGGCGGCGCCGACGAGGTTTATGTGGCCGGTATTGACCAGCGCCCCGTCCTGATACTGGAACATCGACTCCGCAAATTGCGGCGGGATGATCAGACCGAAATCGTGCAACAAGCTGACAACGTATCCCGTCCAGCCGGCGGCGACCGTGGATGCCGCAAGCCCGTATTCAAGCAGCAGCAACCAGCCCATCGTCCAGGCGAACACTTCGCCCATGGTGACGTAAGCATAGGAATAGGCTGAGCCCGAAACCGGGATGGTCGACGCCAGTTCGGCGTAGCAGAGCGCCGCGAAGGTACAGGCGATGCCGGCGATCACGAACGAGATGGCCACGGCCGGACCGGCATAAACCGCCGCCGCTTGACCCGTCATAACGAAAATACCCGCGCCGATAATGGCGCCGACGCCGAGGCTGACCAGATTGAACGGACCCAAAGTCCGCTTCATCTCCCCCGTATGAAACTCTGCTTGGACGTGCGCGACTGGTTTTCGCGCGAATAAGCGACCACCCATACAATTGTCTCCCCCGCGCCAAAGCGCGCAATTGGGCGCGGACCTTAACCGCCCCGTCATAAGCCGCAAGGCCGCTGAGACTATCGGGTGTTGCTGCACTGCAACCTGACGCCAAAACGGGCGCCAAGGGACCGGCAGCCTAAGCTTGGCGTTTGGGTTAGAAGAGAAAATTGACCGGAGAACACCCCATGCCCGCAGCCAAGATCGGCGCCGACGCCGCGCTCGCCCGCCTCGATGGCTGGCACGCCGCCGAAGGCCGCGACGCCATCACCAAAGAGTACCGCTTCAAGGATTTCAACGCCGCGTTCGGCTTCATGAGCCGCGTAGCACTCCACGCCGAGAAAGCCGACCACCACCCGGAATGGAGCAACGTCTACAACCGCGTCACGGTCACGCTCTCAACGCACGATAGCGGCGGCGTCACCGATAAGGACGTGGCGCTCGCGCACTTCATGGATGAGGCAGCAGCGAAGATCGTCGGCTAGCTAGTAGTCCTCGGCGAGCTCGTCGGCGTCGTCTGACGCGCGCGACATCGAGAATCTGCCTATCTCGCGGCCGTCAGCGTGAAGCGCCGAGCCGCTATAGCTATCGCCACTGAGCGTGCCCTCGTACCGAAAACCGTCGCCGTATTTGAGCGTGAGGCGATCGCCATTGACGCGCCAGACGCCCCCGCCGTCATGACCGCGACCGAACCGTCCGCTGCTGAACGTGCCGTCTGCATTGATCTGCCAGGAATAGAAGACGGGCTGTGTGCTCCAGCTCACTTGGCCGATCCATGCGCCAACAGCCGGATGCGCTTGCGCCCAAGCTTGCGGCACAAGGCAAGAAGCCAAGAGCGACGCCACCCAGAATCGCCGATTACGCATAATCATCATTCTGACCTACACTACGCCGCCAACGTGGCGGAATTGGTAGACGCCGGATTACACGGTCCGCCCCAAGGGGGTGCAGGTTAAATCCCTGTCGTTGGCGATTGTATCGCGTGGCGCGCCACTCGTGCTAAGTTCGCATCATGAGAACGTTCATGATCGTCTTCCTGTCGCTCCTGGCCGTCTGCAGCGGCGGCTATTTCGTGCCGACGCTCGTCGCCTATTGCCGTGAGCACCATAACGCCGGCGCGATCTTCTTCGTGAACTTGCTCTTCGGCTGGACGATCATCGGCTGGGTGATCGCGCTCTTCTGGTCATGCAGCCAAGTGCGCTCCTATGGCTTCAGGTACGCGCCGGCTTGAGACGCACTGCTGCATCCAAGTTCGTGGTGCGCGCATCTCAATAGCCATGAAAGCTCTCCTCCTCGCCGCCGGCGTCTTGCTCAGCGCCTGCGCTTCCGCGCCCCCGCTCGATGCGCCCATGCTGAGCTACATCCGCTCCAACCAGGACGGCTCGCTGCCCGAGCAGATCTACGTCTACCGGCCAGACGCCACACATCTCGAGGTCGGCAAAATCGTCAGCCGCTGCGCCAACGCAGCTTTCGTGACCGCTGAGCTTGATCCGGCGCGCGGCCAGCCCAGCGCACTCACGGGCGGGCGCATCGCGCGCGATGGATCGCAAGACGCATTCGCCTGGCTCACCTACGATATTGAAGCGCGTCAGCTTCACGCACGCGTCCCGATGGCCGACATCGACGAGTACGTTGCCATCGATGGCGAGCCGTGGCTGATCTACGATTTCGATCTCTCCGAGCTGAACGGCCTGTTCTACGGCCGCCCGCCGCGGCGCGAAGATTTCCGCTACGCCGTCGCCCTCATCTGGCCCGAAGAGGGTGCGGCGAGCCCGTTTCGCAATCTGGGTTTCATGGAGGCGCGGTTTGCGGGCGCCGAGCAGCATCTTGGCCGCGAGACATTGCGGTTCGAGGTAAGCGGCGGGCTGACGGGCCAGCTTTGGCTCGATGCGCGGCAAGGCTTCGTCGTGGAAGCGCGCTTCGATCAGCCGAACCATATCGAGTACGACGATTTCCAGCTCGTACTGCAAGATGTGACGGTGAGTGGCGCGGAGGCATGGGCGCGCGTGCGGCGCATGCATTGGGAGGGCTGCCCGCCACCGTCATAAGGCGTGGCGTTGCGTCCGATGTGAAGCGCGCGGCATGCGGCGCATAGTCAACGCCATGACGCGGCCCATTGAGATTCTCTACAATGGCGTATGCCCGGTCTGCCGTGCCGGGGCATGTGATCTTGAGCGCCGCGCCATCGCCGCAAAAGCGGGCGTAGTTTTCACCGATGTTGCATCGAACCTCGCCGCACTTGAGCGCGCGAACGTCACGCTCGATGACGTGCGCCTAAAGCTTCACGCAATTGAACCGGATGGGCGCGTTCTGCGCGGAATGCCCGCGGTCGCACTGGCGTGGTCAGCGACGCCACCTTACCAAGCGCTTGGACGCCTCTGCCAATTGCCAGTGATAAATTGGGCGAGCGCGGGCGTGTATCACGTCACGGCGCATGTGCTTTGGGCTTGGAACCGCGCCTGCGGCCGCTGGTAACCGCGCCCCGTCATCCTGGAGATTGGGGCGCAAAGGCATGTGTTCAAGAATTGCGCACCAACGCATTTTGGCGATGGTCGCGCCCTCGCTTGAGGAGCTTGGCGCATGACCGCACCGCATCCGGGACCATTCTATCATGGCACGAAAGCCGATCTGAAAACCGGCGACTTGATCGGCCCCGGCTACACCTCGAACTACGGCAAGCGCCGCAACGCACGCTTCGTTTATTTCGCAGCGACTCTTGAAGCGGCGATCTGGGGCGCGGAGCTGGCGCAAGGCGATGCGCGTGAGCGCATCTACATCGTCGAGCCCATCGGCGCGTTCGAAGACGACCCCAGCCTCACCGACAAGAGATTCCCCGGCAACCCGACCAAATCCTATCGCACGCGCGACGCGCTGCGGATCGTTGGCGAAGTGGCGGAATGGACCGGCCACTCGCCTGAGCAGCTGAAGCACATGCGCGATCGCTTGGCGGAGCTTGATCGGCTTGGGATCGAAGCGATTGAAGATTGAGACCAAAGTCACTGGAGCATTTGCCGCGCGCCGCTACACTGCAAGCATGAAGCTCGGTACGATCATTCTCCGCGTACTCGTCGCGGCTTGGGCGCTGATCTCAGTCGGCATGGGCGTGTTTGCGTTCTCGGTGGTCTACAACATCTCCGATCGCCACCTGCCCACGGCCACGCAAGAAGCGTTCGAGACCATCCCTGAAGCCGCCATGAGCATGATGGGCTTCAACGGCTCGCCGTGGTTTGTTGATGTGGCGTACTGGCTGGCGCTGGTAGCGGCGCTGTTCTTTGCGTTCAGGCGCAAGTGAGCCGAGCGGCTAGCGCCCATTAGTCCTCCGGCACAGTTCGATCCAGAAGTCGTTCTGCTCCGACGTGTAACCCAGCAACTCGCCCTCCTCTCGCTCCCGATCCAGAGACCACTTCCCTGGCCGTGATATGAGGTCGATCATGGCCTGAATGCGCCACTCGTCGTTTCGGAGCGCGAAATACACATAGTGCAGCCGCCCTAGTGTGGGGTGCTCAACCATCTGGTCCCGGCGCACGAAACGCCCAGATGCAACGTGCCGATCGAACATGCGAAAACAGCGCAGCACGACATCGGGAAAAAAGCCTTCGCCGCCGACAAACTTCGCAAGCGGCTTGACACCCCGAAGCATCAATCCGAGTTCGCGGTTAGTATGAATGGCATAAGGCAAGGCGCGGAGGTGGGCCGGCATCGGTGTCATTGCCCAATGCTCTAGCATCGTGCTTCTACAAAATCAGCGCCCTTAGCGCGTAAGCAATCGCCGCCACTGCGCCCAGACTCCCAACCCACAATACCACAAACCACACTAGCCTTTTGCCCAGCGGCCGCCGCTCATCGCCCTCTTCGGGCGGGCCTTCAATGATAGGCGGCATCGTCGTCCACCTTGGCGCGGAAGATCCAGTACACGTACGCTGTGTAGCCCAGGATGATCGGCAGCATCGGGATCGCGCCCCAGAGCATGAGCTCAAGCGCGTTATCGGCTGCGGCGGCATCGGCTGGCGTCATCGCGAACGGTACGATGTAGGGCCAGAGCGAAACGGCGAGACCGAGATAACCGATCAGAAAAAGCCCAACCGCCAACAGATACGGCAATATGTGCGGCGCGCCCTTCCAGCGCCGCCACAACGCAAAGCAAATTGCAACGGCCGCAATCGGCAGCGGCGCCAGCTTGATGAACGAGCCCCAATCGATGCTCGTCATCGTAAAGCCCCAGCGCGCGGTCACGCGCGGATCGACGCCGAGTGTCGCGATGCTCACCGCGCCCATCGCTAGCGCCGTCAGCACGGCAAGCTGCGTCACCCATTTGCGCGCGCGCTCGTAAAGCTCGCCTTCCGTCTTGAACACGAGCCAGCAGCCGCCAAGCAATGCGTAGCCCGCGACAAGCGAAGCTGCGACGAGGATCGAGAACGGCGTCAACCAATCCAGCGTACCGCCGGCAAACTGCCCGTCGACGATGTTCACGCCTTGGATGAAGGCGCCCAGCACGAAGCCCTGTGCGATCGCCGCGACGAGCGAACCACCGGCAAACGCAGCCGTCCAAAACGCTTTGCCGCGCCCGCGTCCGTGATGACGAAACTCGAACGCCACGCCACGAAAGATGAGCGCGAGCAGCATCAGAATGATCGGCGCATAAAGCGCAGGCATCAACGCCGCGTAAGCTTTCGGAAACGCCGCAAACAAGCCGCCGCCACCGAGCACGAGCCACGTCTCGTTGCCGTCCCACACCGGCGCGATGGCGGCCTGCATGTGGTCACGCTCGCGCGCGTCCTTGGCGAAAGGAAAGAGAATGCCGACGCCGAGATCGAAACCGTCGAGCGCGACGTAGAGGAAAACCGCAACCGCGATCAGCACCGCCCAGATCATGGAGAGTTCGAGGCCAAACATCAGGTCGCCTCCTGCACGCCGGCGCCCATGGGCGTGCCGGGCGGTTCGTTCGTGTCCTGCGGCGGCTCTTCGTGCGAGTCCGGCCCTTTCGCCATGAGACGCAAGATGTAGAGCGCACCGGCGCTGAAAACGATCGCGTAAACGACGATGAAGAACATGAGCGACGTCGCGACGGATGCTGCGCTAACGGGCGACACCGCGTCGGCAGTGCGCACCACGCCGTACACGACATAAGGCTGGCGGCCGACTTCAGCCGCGATCCATCCGGCGAGCACGGCGATGAAACCACTTGGCCCGGCGAGCACCAAGGCGCGGTGATACCAACGCGACGTATCGATCCGTTTCAGCGCCCAAGCGCCCGCGCCCCATATCCCGAGCGCCACCATCGCGAGGCCCATCGCGACCATGACGCGGAACGCCCAGAACGTGATCCACACAGGCGGGCGGTCTTCCGGCGCGAACGCGTCGAGCCCTTCTAGTTCTGCATCTGCGCTGCCGGCGACAACCCAGGAGCCGGCGCCTGGGATGCCGATCTCCAAATGGTTGCGCTCTGCTGCTTCATCCGGCCACGCAAACAAAATGGTTGGCTGCTGCGCTTGCGTCGTCCACCAGCCCTCCATCGCCGCGACCTTCGCTGGCTGGTACTCGTGTGCGATCTTGCCGCTCTCGTGACCCACAACGATTTGCAGCGGCGCCACGATCGCCATCATCAGCACCGCCATGCGCAAAGCCATGCGGCTCTCCGGCAGCGCCTTGTTCTTCAGAAGCGCGAACGCAGAAACCGCCGCGATCACCATCGCCGTGGTCAGGTACGCCGCCAAAGTCATGTGCGCGAAGCGCACAGGCATGGAGGGATTGAAGATTACTTCCCAGAAGCTGGTCGCCACCATCGTCCCGTCTTCGGCCCACGCCCAACCCTGCGGCGTCTGCATCCAGGAATTGGCGGCGAGGATCCAGAACGCGCTCATCAAAGTGCCGATGGCGACCATGCAGGTCGAAAAGAAGTGCAGGCCCGGCCCAACGCGCTTCCAGCCGAACAGCATGATGCCGAGGAAAGACGCTTCGAGGAAAAACGCGGTCAGCACTTCGTACGCGAGCAGCGGGCCGATGACGCTGCCGACCATCGCGGAGAAGACGCTCCAGTTCGTCCCGAACTGGTAAGACATCACCACGCCCGACACGACGCCCATGCCGAACGAGATCGCGAAGATCTTCACCCAGAAGAGATAGAGGTTCTTAAACAGCGGCTTCTTGGTGAGAAGCCAAAGCCCCTCGCACACAGCCAAAAACGACGCCAACCCGATGGTGAACGCCGGAAAGATGATGTGAAAGCCGATCGTGAAGGCGAATTGCAGCCGCGAGAGCAGCAGCGCGTCCCATTCCATGTCGAACCTCGCTCCAGCATCAATCTAAGGCCGGCCCTCACGCAGCGCCAGCTTGCGCTTTGCCACGCTGCGCCACACAGTCGCGCGACAAAACGGGAGGACGTCCATGAGCGGGCGCGTTGCAGGCAAGAAGATTTTCATCACAGGCGCAGCGCAGGGCTTAGGCCTCGCCATGGCGCAAGCTTGTGCGGCAGAAGGCGCGAAAGTCGCGCTCGCCGACATCAACGCCGCCGGCGCCGATGATCGCGCCACCGCCATCAACGATAAGTATGGCGCGGGCACAGCGTTCGCGTATGCGCTCGATGTCACCAATGAAGATCATTGGGTGAAAGCGCTCGAAGCCGCGAACGGCGCGATGGGCGGCATTTCCGGCCTCGTGAATAACGCCGGCATCTCGTCGCGCGAGGGCGGCATCGAGGAACTTTCGCTCGAAGGCTTCCGCAAGCTGATGAGCGTGAACGTCGACTCCGTCTTCCTCGGCGCCAAGCACGGCATCAAATATCTGGCCAAGAACCAGCCAGGCTCGATCGTAAACGTGAGCTCGATCGCGGGGCTGATCGCCAACCACACCTCGCCCGGCTACAACGCCTCGAAGGCGGCCGTCTGGCTGCTCTCCAAGAACATCGCGCTCTATTGCGCCAAGAAGGGCTTGGACGTCCGCTCCAACTCGATCCACCCGACCTTCATCGACACGCCCATCCTCGACCCGATCCGCAACATGTTCGGCAAGGACGAAGCCGAGGCGAAGCTTGGCCGGCAGGTGCCGCTCGGGCGCATCGGCAAGCCTGAAGAGGTGGCTCAGGCCGCGCTCTATCTCCTCTCGGACGAAAGCCGCTTCGTCACGGGTGCGGAGCTGAAGATCGACGGCGGCATCTCAGCTATGTGATTTGCCGACGCCGTAGCTTCGCCCAACATCTCTGTCATGTTTCGACCCATGCGCTTCCTAGCCGGCCTTGTTGCACTGTTCACCCTAGCCGCCTGCGGCGAGCCGGAGCCGGCTGCGCCTGCGGTCCCGCTGCCGAGCGATCCGGCGGCGCAGGTCCGCGTCGTGCTTCCAACCTCGCGCATGAGCCCCGACTGGATCACCATCGCCCGCCAGCGCGATTGCACCGGCGCGGAAGACGAAGGCGAGCGCTGCCCGTACGGCGAAGTGTTCTACAACCAGCGCACCATCACCCGCAGCGTCGATGGCACGGTCGCCAACATTTGGATCCAGACCGATCACGGCGCGCCGCAGCTCTTCACCGGTGAGACGGAAACAAGCGTCGTGACGATGCGCTACACGCGCACCCGCCTTCACTATCGCCTGCGCTGCGCCGATGAGACCTTCACCATCGTTGAGCGTCAAATCATGGGCTCAGGCGACGCAGTGCTTCAGCGCACCAATCCGCCGGAGGCGTATCGCGCGCCGCAACGTTGGAGCGCGGTTGCGATAGCGTTGCCGATCGCCTGCCGCGGCGGGACGCTCGTTCCTTAGCGCTGGCCGCGCTGGTAAATGATGTTCACCAGCAGCACGCGCGCGCCCGGCGCGCCAAGCGTGCGATCTACCGATTGCTGCAAGAGCCGTGTGAGTTCAGCCGGGCTCGGCGGCGTGCGCTCGCGATAGTACGTGGATGAGTACGTCGCTAGCGCTGTACGCAAAGCATCCCGAAGCCGCGGCGCATTGAGCTGCGCGCGTCGGCGCAGCGTCTCGTCGGGCACGTCCAGTCCCATGTCGAGCACGATGGTGCCGTGATTGGCGTTGCGCTGCAGAACGCCCGCCGAGAGCGTCGGCATTGGCACGAAGGACTCTGCGCTGGTGAGACGCTCTTGGCGGGTGGCTGGGGCTTGTTCCGCAGTCGAACTGCTCGATCCGCCACCGCCGCCAGCCGCCGACGCCGGCCCAGCCAGGGCCGCCGCTAGTGCTAGGGCAACGAAGGTCGCGCGCAGACGCATGCACCAAGCAATCCGCCCGACGCAGTGAAAGAAGCGTTAGCGCAACGGTTTGCTATCGCCGGGCGCCGGCGTCGCGCGAAACATCGCGCCGAGATCGACGGTTGAGCGCTCTCCCAGCGCATCGAAGTGCGTTTCCAGCCAGCGATCGGCGGCAGCGCGGCCGGTATCGAAGAGATTCGTGAAAAAGCCGATATCAGTGTTGAGATCGACGCCGACGCCCAAGGGCGTCAGCGCTTGGCCCTCGCTGACATTATGGACAAGCATCTTGCGATAGCGCCCTTCGGGCAGCCGGCTTTCGTCCATCAGCCGCGCGACGAAATCGATGGCGCGCAGTTCGCTCAGCAGATTGGCGTTGAAATTGATTTCATTGATCCGCGCCGTGATGTCGGTCGCGGTCCGCGGCATCCCTTCGCGCTCGATCGGATGCGTTTGAATAATGACAATGTCGCGTGTGTCCTCGACGCCAAAAAGCGGAAAGAGCGCCGGATTGCCGGTGTAGCCGCCGTCCCAGTATGGCGCGCCGTCGATCTCCACCGCTTGAAAGAGCTGCGGCAAGCACGCCGAGGCCATGACGTGATCGGCAGTGAGCTCTTGGCGTTCGAACACCCGCACGCGCCCAGTTTCAACATTCGTCGCGGCGAGGAAGATTTGCATCTTATCGCACGCCCGCACGCGCTCGAAATCGACCAGCTCATTCAGCACATCCTTGAGCGGATTGATGTTGAGCGGGTTGAAATCGTACGGCGATGCGAACTTCGCTGCGACGTCGGCCCAGAGCGCCAGATAGCTCTCTGCCGCCCAGCCCGGCTTAAACGAATTCAGAAACGCCATCATCGGCGTGCGCCGATACGGGCTCGCTTGCCCGGCTTGCGCTACGCTTTCCCAGAACGCACGCAGCTTCGTACGCGCGCCGTCACGACCGCCCTCGTGCAATCCGTCAGCCAGCACAACGGCGCACATCGCGCCAGCCGAAGTACCAGAGACTGCCGCGAACTCGATGCGCTCGTCCTCAAGCAAGCGATCCAGCGCGCCCCAAGTATAAGCCCCGAGCGCGCCGCCACCCTGCAGCGCCAGCGAAATGCGCTTTTTCACTGGGCAGTCCAACCGCCATCGATATTGAGCGCCGCGCCGTTGATTTCATCCGCAGCGGACGACGTAAGGAAAAGCGCAAGCCCCGCCACTTGCTCGACCTTTACGAACTCCTTGGTCGGCTGCGCGGCAAGCAGCACGTCATTGATGACCTGCTCGCGCGTCAGGCCGCGAGCCTTCATCGTGTCGGGGATTTGGCCTTCGACCAAACTCGTAAGCACGTAGCCCGGGGAAATCGCGTTGCAGCGCACGTTCGCAGTAGCGCCTTCCAGCGCGACCGTCTTGGTGAGGCCGATGATGCCGTGCTTTGCCGCGACATAAGCCGACTTGAACGGCGAAGCTACGTGGCCGTGCGCCGAGGCGATATTGATGATGCGCCCATACTTGCGCTCCTTCATGCCGCGCATCGCCGCGCGTATGGTGTGAAACGCCGATGAAAGGTTGAGCGCGATAATCGCGTTGTATTTATCGACCGGGAAATCCTCGATCGGCGACACGAACTGAATGCCGGCATTATTGACCAGCACATCCAAACGCCCGTGCGCGGCCTCCGCCCCCGCAACCAAAGCGGCGCATGCCTCTGCTTGCATCAGGTTCGCGCCATCGTAACGAACGGAGACGCCCGTTTCAGACTCCAGCCCCGAACGGATCTTCTCGATCTCGGCAGCGTCGCCCAAGCCATTGAGCGTGACATTCATGCCGGACTTGGCCAGCGCCGTCGCAATCCCCAGGCCGATGCCGCTGGTGGAGCCCGTGACTAAGGCCGCTTTACGTTCGCTCATCTGCTTCCCTTCTCGCCGCTTATCTTGCGCCGGTCCGCCGGAACCGCTAGCGCAAGGCTTCATATAGCCGCGACGCGGCGGATGAGGGATGCCCGCACATGGATTTCACCGCGCCGCTTAGCGCCTTCGTAGCCGGCTTTCCCGACTTCATCCTGCAATTGGCGGTCGCGCTCGGACTCTTCGTCGCATCCTTGATCATCTATGTGATCATGACGCCGCACAAAGAACTGGCATTGATCCGTGCCGGCAACCCTTCCGCGGCGCTGGCTTTTGCCGGTGTCGTCGTCGGCCTCGCCATTCCGCTGGGTTCGTGCCTCGCCTACGCGTTCGGCCTTTGGGACCTGGTGATCTGGGGCATTGTCACACTGCTGTTGCAGCTGCTCGCCTTTCGCTTCGCCGATATGTTCCTGCGCGGTCTGCCGCGCCGCATCGCCGAGGGCGATGTTGCAGCAGCCGTGTTCCTCATGAGCGTCAAGATCGGTCTCGCACTCATCATTTCAGGCGCCATCGCTGATCCCAGCATGTCCGTCTATCGGATGGGCTAAGCATGATCCGGCTCATTCCGGACTGGCTGCTCTACATCATCGTCATCGCGGCGTTGGTGTTTGTGCTGTTCCGCATCGACGATCGCGCCGATGCGCCGGAGGCGTTGCCGGGCGCTGAGACAGAAGCCGGCGCGTTCCTGCCGCCGCCCTCGATCTACGATCCCGAAGTGCTGGTTGAAGTCGGGCCCGTCTCGTCTGGCCTCGGCAGCGCGTTCGCGATCTCGGAAGAGGGCTGGTGGGTCACCGCCCGCCACGTTGTCGATGCGTGTGAGCGCGTCGGTCTCATCGTCAGCCACGGCGCAGCGACGCCGGTGCTCGAAGTAAAGGTGGCGCTCTTCGCCGATCTCGCTTTGCTGCGCACAGATCGCGCACCCGTAGCGCTCGCCATCGACACGACCGAGCGTCGCTTTCAAATCGGCCAACGCGCCTTTCACGTCGGCTTCCCGCAGGGACGCCCCGGCGAGGCTTATTCGCGCTTGATCGGCCGCGAGACGCTTGTGGCGACGGGCCGGTATGAATTTGAAGAGCCCGTGCTTGCCTGGGCCGAGCTTGGCCGCACCGGCAATCTCCGCGGCTCGCTCGCCGGCATTAGCGGCGGCCCTGCCCTTGCCGCGAATGGTCAAGTCATCGGCGTCACGGTTGCGGAGTCGGCGCGGCGCGGGCGCATCTATACGGCGGCGCCATCCTCTATCCTGCGCCTCTTGCGCGTTGAGCGCGTTGAAGCAACCGGCACGCCGACGCCACGCCTGACGGCTGAGAATTACGGCCAGGAATCGGATAATCTCCGCCGTGAGCTTGCGGTGGCGCAGGTTGTCTGCGTGGCAGGAGAGCCATGAGTTACGCCGATCGCCTTATCGAAGCGGTGCGCGCCAAGAACACGCCGCTCTGTGTTGGCCTCGATCCGTTTCCCGATAAAATCCCGACCTTCTTCGGCAATGCGCGTGAAGATACATCCGCCGTGCTCAAGTTCTTCGCCTCCATCGTAGAGATTGCGCGCAATCACTGCGCCGTGGTGAAGCCGCAGCTCGGCCTCTTCGAGCAGTTCGGCGAAATGGGCTACGCCACTGCGCGGCTCATCTGCGAACAGGCGCGCCAGCAAGGCCTTATCGTTCTGCTCGACGCCAAACGCGGTGATATCGGCACAACGGCTGAAGGCTATGCCCGCGCCACACTCGGGGCTGCCCCCGGCTTCAACGCCGATTGCGTCACCATCAATCCCTACATGGGCCTCGACACACTCGAGCCGTTTATCGCCGCAGCACAAGCCAACGCCAAAGGCGTCGCCGTGCTGGTGCGGACGTCGAACCCGGGCGCGGGCGATGTGCAGGATTTGCAGGTCGGCGGCGCGCCGGTGTGGCGGCGGGTGGCCGAGATGCTCTCGCCGCTGCAGGCACGGCTGCAGGGCGCGTCCGGCTGGTCCGGCCTCATGGTGGTCGCGGGCGCCACTTACCCCGAAGAGGCACGGGCGCTGCGGGAAACGCTGCAGCGCTCCTTGTTCCTTGTTCCCGGCTACGGCGCCCAGGGGGCATCCGCGACCGATGCGGTCGCCGGATTTGTGAAAACGCCGAAGGGTTTGGAGGGCGGGATCGTCTCCTCCTCACGCGCCGTCAGCTATCCCCAGGCGGCGCAAAACGCCACGAACCTCAACGATTGGCGCGCCGCCATCAATGAGGCGATGGCTGCCGCGGCCGCGGAACTGCGCACCGCCTGCGCGGCCTGAACGCGCGACAAGCGCTCCCAAATTCGCTAATTGCTCGAATCGGGAGACGCCGCGAGGCGAGGGAGAATTCCTCATGCGCAAGAATCTGACGCACGCTCTGGCCGCTATCGTCATGCTGGCCATTGCAGCACCTGCTTTCGCAGACGGACCGGGCAATGCCGGCCCCGATGTGGCCGCACCGCCTGTCCGGCCAGCCACGCCGGCGCCTCAACCAGCGCAACCTGCGCCGCAACCGACAGCTGAACCCGCCGCCATCGAAGGCCGCACCGGCGTCATCCCGCTCGGCGACAACCTCTCGATCAACGTCCCGCAAGGCTATCGCTTCTATGGCGAGCCCCAGGCGCGCGCCTATTTGGATCGCAACAACGCAGCAGCGCCCGCCGGCACGATTTACGGCATGGTCGCCCGCGCCGACGCCGACATCAACGCGCCGGACACCTGGGCCACCGTCATCTCGTATGATGCGATCGGCTATGTGCAGCCCGAAACCGCCGCTGGCCTCACCGACACGAATTTCGAACGCGACGTGCGCGAAGCGCGCCGCACGCAGAACCGCACCTTCGAAGGCTTCGCCACACCGCCTGCGTTCGTCGCTGAAGATCCGTCACTCGCTTGGGCCGAGCGCATCCTCTCGCCCGGCTCGCGCGGCAAAGATTATCGCTACGAGCTGAAAGAACTCGGCCGCCACGGCGTCTCCACGCTCACCTCGATCGGCACCGCCGACCAAGCGCCGGAGATCACCACCGCCGCCGCCGAAATCGCCGGCATGCTGAGCTTCAACGAAGGCGAGCGCCACGCAGACTTCCAACCGGCAAGCGATGAAGTCAGCCGCTATTCCATCCCAGGCCTCGTCACCGGCGTCGCCGCGCAAGACCCGCAAGCCGTCGCCGATCCCGCCGCCGCGGGTGGCACAGGCCAAACCGCGTTTGGCGGCCTCGCCGGCTGGTTTCCCTGGGTCGCCTTCGGCGTGCTGCTACTCGCGATCGCCGGCTTCCTCATGATGCGCAAGCGTCGCGATGAGGAAGAAGAGGAAGCGTAAGCGGATGCTGGACGCGGACTAGCGCGCAAGCGGCTGTCCGCTTCTGGCCCAAGGCAGACCTTGAGATGTTGGTCGCTTCGAGTGTGTGCTAGATGGCGTCCATGCTCGCTCGCGCCTCTCTGCTTTTCTTCGCGCTGGTCGCCATCCCCGGACACGCGTTCGCACAAGACCGTTCCGATGCCTGCGGCTATGTATATCCCATCGCCGGGTATCGGGCGGACATTGCGGGGCTACAAATCGTTCTACCCGAGAACGACCGGCTCATTGTCAACGGTCAGTTGGTCGCTGAACACACGCGCTACGACGAGGGCCCGACGCCCACTCCATGGCAGGACTCCGCGAACTCCGCACAAGTAGCGCAGGCAGGAAACTACGTCCTGATCCGAACGGAATGGACCGACTGCGTGGACTATAGTTGGTCGCGCATCTACGTGCTCGATCGGTCCGGGGCGCTAGTCGCCACTAATGCGCTCTGGAGTCTCAACGATGAGTTCTCGTCGTTCAGCACGGACCCTTCAGGGTTGATGTTCTCCAGCTCTTGGTTCTGCGGGGAACGAAGCGGCGCGCCTCTCGGGCGCGCCTTCGTTTATATACTGCGACGTGGTGCAGGCGCTTTTCAAAGGGAAGACAGGGCCTGGGACGACGTCTGCAGCCCCGAAGCACGCCACCGGATCGGCAGCCTCTACTTTGCCGACATGCAGCCGATCTTGGTCGCACGCGACTGACGCGAACGTCCGCTCCCGGCACACTGGCGCTTGCCTCCGAAGCCAAATGCAAGCTCCGTCATTCCGAGGCAATGCGGAGCATTGAGCCCGGAAGCCAGGGGCAAACGGCGAGCTTGCGGCCCCTGGACCGCGCGTCGCGCGTCGCGCGTCCGGAATGACGGCGCTGGGGGCGTTGATGATCGGAGGATAGATCGCGCCGCGCGCCGCAGACGGGCGCGATTTCGCGCACTCCGAGCAGAACCGAAAGCGCGGATAAATCGCCCTCAATCCGACCGCATAGAGAACCGTCGTATGATCACACATCGTTCTCGCATGGAGGGCAGTTGGCCACTGTTCAGCTAACGCGCGGACGAGGTGATCGAGCGTGACGCCACCGATGCTTTGCAGACGATCGCAAAGGCGGGACCTGAGACGGACAGACCCATGGACGTTACTCAGGATCCGTAACGCAACGGCCGCGGAAGCCCACGGGATAAAAACCGTGTGGAGCGAGCACCTGGGATTTGCGCGAACAGCGCGGACCAGCACGCCATCGGCGACCTCGCCAAGGAGTGAAACACCTCCCCGTGCCGAGCCGATGAAGCAGATCACGGAGACGCGTGAGCAAGCGTCCGGCGCCAGCAATGGCGCACTAGACTACCCTCAGACGCAAGCTCTCGCGTCTCCGCCCTCCACACGCGCGTACTTCCGCGCGTGTCCGGAAGCGTTGACGCTTTGTCTGCCGGTTGAATTCTGTTGAACGGCCCAACCAACGGCGTAAGCACGCGTCGGGCGGCGAGATCATGAGCGGGCGATCTACAAGAGCAGACGAGGCGGCGTTAACGTCGTGCGCGCGGCGATCGGGCGCATGAACGGCATCACCGCACCGAGCGAAGTCTTCCGGACTTTCGCCTCACGCATGGCCGCCCTCGCCTGGGCGGCGCTGCTCGTCTTTTGGGTCATCTACGCCGTCGACCACTATTTCGCGCCAGGCGAGAGCGTCTTCGATAACCCGCTCTCGCGCTATTTCACGTTCCAAGCGGATTCGAACCAAGTCGCTTCGCTCACCGGTGTGAACGTCGCCATTTTCGGCATCGTCATCACCGTCGCCAGCATCATCGTTCAGCTGACCGCAGAACGCTACACCGGCGTCGCGCGTATGTTTTTGCGCGACAAGCTCAACGTCCGCGTCGCCGCCTATTACGTCATCACGTGCGTCATCGGCGCGTGGCTAACGATCGCGGTTCACAACGAAACTTATGTCCCGCGCGCGACGCTCGCCTTGATGCTCAGCCTGACGACAGGCGGCATCGTGCTGATGATGCCGTATTTCGGCTACGTCTTCTGGTTTCTCGAACCGCAAAACCTCGTGCGCCGCGTGCGCGAGGGCGCTGTGACGCGCGCCAGCAGCGGCGCGCTGGAGCCCGATCAAGCCAAGTGCTTCGAAGCGCAGCCGCAAATGTTGCTGTCACTCGAAGAACTGACAGACATCGCCAACAATTCGATCTCCGGCAAAGACAAGATCATCGCCTGCGCGGCCGTCGATTCGTTGAAAGACTTCGCGCTCGAATATTTGAAAGTGAAGCCGCAGGCGAGCGAGGCATGGTTTCAGGTCGGCCCAAAAATCCGCTCAAATCCCGACTTCGTCGCGATGGATCCTGAAGCGCTCGCCGACATCGAGACGCGCCACACTTGGGTCGAGTGGAAAGTGATGCGTCAGTATCTGACCATCTACAATGAAGCGCTCGCTTCAATGCGCGACGTGAACTACGTCATCGCGATCGACACGCGCTATATCGGCGAAGCCGCCGCGAAAGCGAACGACGAAGAGCTGATGCACTTGGTCTTCCGCTTCATGAACTCCTATCTGCGCTCCACGCTCAATGCCCGCGACGTGCGCACCGTCTATAATGTGCTGAACCAGTATCGAAAGCTCGTCAGTTCGATGCTGGAGCAGAACCAGCCCGAAGCGGCGCGCATGGGCGTCAAGCACATGAAGTATTACGGCCTCGTCGGCTTCGAGATGGGGCTCGATTTCGTGACGGAGACTGTCGGCTACGATCTCTCGGCGCTGGCGCAACATGCAAACGAACTGAACTCGCCGGCGGAAAGCGCCATCCTCGCCGATTTCCTCGAACTCGACCGCGCCCCGTTTGTTCGTGCGCAGGATAAGGCGTTGATGGGTGTGCGCCGCGCCCAAGCCAAGCTCGCCGCATACTACATCGCTGTCGGCGATATCCAACGCGCCCGCGCCATCGCCCACGACATGCGCGATGAACCCAGAGAACGGCTGGAAAACATCCAGCGCCAGCTCGCGTCCGTTGAGAACAAGGACTTCTGGGAAATCGTCGATCGCGGCCGCAATTTCGAATACATGCCGCCCGAGCAACGCGCCTGTCTCGGTGAATTCTTCAGCTGGCTCATTCCAGCCGGCGAAGCGTAACTAAGCGACGCTCACCACACCGTCTCGCACGACAATCGCCACGCTCTCCAACCCATCGCCATTGCAAGGCCCGCCCGCACACGCGCCGTCGCTCAACCCAAAACTCGCGCCATGCGCCGCACACACCATGTACCGCCCCTCTTGCACAATGACGCGCCCATCAGCGCGCTGAAGCGGATAGCCGGCGTGCGGGCATTTGTTGCGAAACGCCGCAAACGTCTCGCCGCGGCGCGTGACAATCAGCGTGACGTATTCATCGGTGCGGACAACGATAGCGCATGGATCGGCAAGCTCATCCACGCGCGCCAGGATTTGCCCAGAATAGTAGCCGTTCACGCGTGCTCCGCTTTGAACGGCCGCGAGAGCAGCGCGACAATCGCCTCATCGATGCTGATGCGCTCTGCCACGATCGCATCGACCGCTGCGCAGATCGGCATCTCCACGCCATACTTCGCCGCAAGCGCGACAACGGCTGGCGCGCTCTCCGCGCCTTCGGCAACTGAACGCCGCTCGCTCATCACCTCTTTCAGTGAGCGGCCCTCGCCTAAGGCTGCGCCGAGCGAGGTGTTGCGCGACGTCATCGAGCAGCAGGTCAAAACAAGATCGCCGAGACCGCAGAGCCCTGAGAGTGTTTCCGCCTTTGCGCCCATGGCGAGGCCAAGCCGGGTCAACTCGGCAAAGCCACGCGTGATCAAGGCCGCTCGTGCGCCATCGCCAAGCTTTCGGCCCTCAGCGACGCCGCACCCTACGGCGATGACGTTCTTCACCGCCCCGCCGATCTCGGCGCCGACAAGATCGTCCGCGACATACGGGCGGAAGGTCGGGAGACCGATCGTAGCGACGATGCGATGCGCGAAGGCTTCGTCTGGGCTGGCGATCGTGGTCGCCGTTGGCAGCCCGCGCGCGACGTCTTTGGCAAAGCCGGGGCCGGAGAGCACGGCTGGCGTTGCGTCCGGGATTTCCTCGGCCAGCACATCCGTCATCAGCGCCAGCGAACCGCGCTCGACACCCTTGGCGCAGAGCACGAGCGGAGCCCCGGCTTGGAGGTGCGGCTTCAGCGCCTTCAATACCGAACGCATGTGCTGCGCTGGCGGCACAGCCAAGATCAGATCGGCCCGCGCCGCCTCCTCAAGCGCACTGGTGGCGCTTACATTGGGGTTGAGCGGGATGCCGGGCAGGAAAAGCGGGTTCTCACGCGCCTGGTTGACCCCCTCGACCACCTCGGGCTCCCGGGCCCAGAGCGTCACCGTCCGGCCCGCCGCCCCGGCTACATTGGCCAGCGCCGTCCCCCAGGCGCCCCCGCCCAGCACCGCCACGCTGCTAAACGGCCCTGAATGCTTCATTGATCGTTCAGCCAAAACCCGCTACCCTGTAGGGATGGACGAAAAACTCGCGACCCGAGACCGCATCCTTCACGCGGCCATGACCCGCATCAAGCACTACGGCTACGGCAAAACAACCATGGCCGAGATCGCCGCCGATTGCGACATGTCGCCGGGCAACATCTATCGCTTCTTCGAAGCCAAGATCGACATCGCCGAGGCCATGGCGCGCAAGCATTACGAGGCCGAGCGCGCTGAACTGCAGGTGATCGCGCGCAAGAAGGATTGGCCCGCCGACCGGCGCATTCGCGAGCTGTTTTTCAAGCGCATGCGCGACAATTTCCAGATGTTCTCGGAAAACTCGAAAATCCTTGAGGTCGCTGAAGTTCTGACGCGTGAACGGCCGTTGTTCTCGAACGAGCAGATGGCGCTGGAGCGCGTGTTCTTGAGCGCCGTGCTCGAGGATGGCGAGAAGGCCGGCATTTTCGCGCCGGGTGATCACATGTTCACCGCCGAGATGATGCAATCGGCGATGATGAAGTTCAGCGTGCCGCAGCTGTTTTCAAAGCTCACACTGCCGCGGCTCGAGCGCGAACTTGAGGGCGTTCTCAACTTGATGCTGAACGGTCTTTATGCCCGCCCTGCGACCGGAGCGGCGTCGCGCAGCCGGCAAAGCGAAACCGCGGCTACATAATTCTAGGCAGGTCGTGAACGAAAACGATTTTATTCATTGATCAATACCCAGGGCGATGCTACACATAATGCATCGAAGCCCGAGCCCTGGAGTAACCCCGATGTCCGCTACCCGCCCTTCCATCCTGACGATGACTGCCTTCGTGCTGGCCGCCGCCGCCCTGTTCGCCGCCGCAGCCGCGCCGCTCGTCCAAACCGCCGTTCAGGTAATCGCCTAAGCTCTGCCAACGGGCGTCTCCCAGCGCCCATTTGGTCCTTGTGCAGGCGCGAAGGCGAAAGCCTCGCGCCTGTTCTTTCTATGCATTAACGGGTTGAAATTAACTTAGACCTGTCATTTATGCATATCTGCACCCGTGATTTACCGGCTACACACCGTGTTCGGAAAGGCGCATTTAACCGCCACACGATGTTCGCAACCGCAGCATCGAGACTGACAAGAAGAGAGATTTCAAATGTCTGCGCATGACCTGCCTGCCACCGCCCGCGCTCTGTCGCTCGTGGTCGCTATCGCACTGGTCGCCACGGCGCTGGCGCCAGTGATTTTCACGGCCGCACGGATCGTGGCCTGATCTCCGCCGCCGTCGTGTCTCGGTTACCCGCCCGGGACTGACGGATGGCTCTGCCTGAACGAAACCCCCTTTCGTTCCCAAAAGCCCGCCCTGCCCGGCGGGCTTTTGTGCGCTATGGAGAAGGTCATGACAGCTTCCCTCCTCCGAATCGGCGCCCGCGGCTCCAAGCTCTCGATCACCCAGACCACCCATGTCCGGGACGGACTAGCCGCTACCCTTGGGGTCAGCCCCGACGCGCTCGAAATAATCCCCATCACCACCAGCGGTGACCGCCTCCAAGAGGGCCGCCTCATCGAAGCCGGCGGCAAAGGGCTCTTCACTAAAGAACTGGACGAGGCGCTGCTCGACGGGCGGATCGACCTCGCCATCCATTCGCTCAAGGATCTGCCAACCCACCTGCCTGACGACATCATCCTCGCATGCGTTCCCGAGCGCGAAGATCCGCGCGATGCATTCGTGAGCGTGAACGCAAAGACGATCGCCGATTTACCGCCAGGCGCGAATGTCGGCACCGCATCTCTGCGCAGGCAGGCGCAGACTTTGTACGCACGGCCAGATCTAGGCGTCGTGACGTTGCGCGGCAATGTAGATACGCGCTTGCGTAAACTCGAAGCCGGTGACGCCGCGGCCACATTCCTCGCGCTCGCTGGCCTGAAGCGACTCGGCCTTGCAGAACGCGTATCAAGTCTGATCGATCCGGATTACATGCCGCCGGCCGCGTGCCAGGGCGCGCTTGCGATCACGTCTCGCACAGACGACACCGCGACACGCGATAAGCTTCGGGGTTTCCAGGACGAGAACGCACGCATCGAGATCGAGGCCGAGCGCGCCTTTCTTACTGCCCTGGACGGATCGTGCCGCACGCCAATCGGCGCGCTGGCGCGCGTGAATGGCGATACGCTGAGCTTCATGGGCGAAGCGCTAACGCCGGACGGCACAGCGCGCTGGCGGCGCACCGGCACGGTCAAACTGGGCTCAAATCCTGCAGAAACAGCGCGAAACCTCGGCTTCCGGCTCGGCCATGAAATTCGTGATGAGGCGGGAGACGCTATCGTTATGGACAAGGCGTGACACTCCGCGTCGCCATCACGCGCACGGCGCAGGAAGCGGAGACGACTGCGGAACGCGTTCGCGCTTTTGGCGCCGAGCCAATCATGGCGCCGCTCATCACCATAGCGCCCCGCGCTTTCGATACTGATGTGAGCGGCGCGCAAGCACTGCTGTTTACAAGCACGAACGGCGTCGCGGCGTTTGCGCGCGCGACGAGCGCGCGCGGCGTAAATGTGCTGACTGTCGGTGACGCGACCGCGCACGCCGCGCGAGAGGCCGGATTCAGTGCGGTGCGCTCCGCCGCGGGTGATGTCGAAGCGCTGAGCGCGCTGGTGAGGCAAACGCTCGAACCGGCGCGGGGGCCGATCGTGCACATCGCGGGCACGCACGTGGCCGGCGATCTTTCTGGTGACCTGGCGCGCGCCGGGTTCACGTATGAGCGGCGCATCGCGTTCGACTCCGTAGCCGCAACAACGTTGCCGGACGCGCTCCTTGGTGCGGTGGATATCGTTCTCTTTCACAGCGCGCGTGCTGCTGAAACCTATGCAGCGTTGGGCTCGCCCCGCGCCGATGAGCGCATCGCCGGATGCCTCAGTGCAAATGTGGCGGCCGCGGCTGGGGAAAGCCGCTGGAAGAAAGTTATCGTGGCGCCCGCGCCACGCGAAGACGCCCTCCTCACCGCAACGCTGGGGGTGCAAAACTCCCCCGCTGGCGCAAGCGCTTGAGCGGCCCTCCCGCGGGCCTTAAGTTCGCGGCTCGGCCCCGACTCGTTGCCCGCTCGAAATAGCGGAAAAGTCTGGGAATACGGTGTTCCGGGAAAAGTCGCGGAAGTTGGCTTGGGGAGTGCGATGAGCAGAGACGACGATGATGGCGAGCGCGGACGCGGCGAGCCGATCGACGTTGAGTACGAGCCGTACCGCGAAGAGCGCCGCAGCGGCGTCGGCTTCGGCACGGTAGCGGTTCTCGCACTCGTTGCGGCCGGCGTGGGCGCAGCAGGCGGCGCCGTCGCGCCGCGCGTGCCGGCTGTGCAGGCCGCACTCAATAACTCGTTCCCCGCGCAGGGCGCCGATGGCCAACCGGTTGCGACGACAACAGAAGGCGTCGCCTCACTCGATCAGCGCCTCGATGCGATCGAAGCCTTGATCAACACGCCGCTTTCGGTCGCTGCAAGCGATCAAGCCGGCGACGCGGGCACAGCCGCACGCGTGTTCGCCATTCAAGCAGGCCTGCGCGACGTCGAAACGCGCTTGAGCCAAATGCCCTCATCGCAAGAAGTATCGGCACTGATCACGGAAGTGCGACGCTTACAGGAAGAGCTTCCGGCGGTTGCCGCCGAAGCACGCGCAGCCGCAACCGCGGCGCGCGCGTCCTACGCGGTTGTCGCGGCTTCTGAAGCGGCGCGGTCATCCGGCCCATTCGAGCAAGCACATTCCGCGCTCGCGGCGCTCTTGCCCAACGATCCCAACGTCGCAGCGCTTGAGCCGCTCTCGCGCACTGGCGCGCCAACGCGCGTCGAGCTGCGCGATCAGTTCGCACGCATCGACAACGAGATCGTTCGTGCGGCGCGTCAGAGCCAAGCGGGCGCAGGCTTTTGGGGCCGCATTCAAGCGGCATTGGCGCAGTGGATCGTGATCCGCCGCACCGGCACGGGCGACACGCCGGAAGGCATCGTCGAACGCGCCGAGCAATATCTCGCCGCCGATCGCCTCGGCGACGCTATTCAAGAACTTAACCGTCTGCCTGCCGCGCCGAAGCGCGTCGCGCAGGCTTGGATCAATGACGCCCAGCGCCGGCTCGAAATCGACCAGCGCATCGCGGCGATCCGACAAGAATTGTCGCGGAGCTAATAGGCCATGTTGCGCGTCGCCCTTCTGCTCATTGTCGCTGTCGCGGCGGCGCTGGCGTCCTGGCAGGTCATTTCGACCGACCAAGGCACGGTGCAAATCAATTGGTTTGGAACGGAGATCACGACAAGCGCGCTGTTTGCGTTGCTCGTGCTGGTGTTCATTCTTGCTGTGGCCTTGCCGATCCTGCGACTGGTGATGTTCTTGATGGACGCGCCTGGGCGGCTCGGCAAAGTCAGCCAACGTGCGCGCGTGCGTCGCGGCCAAGAAGCTTTGGCGCTCGGCTTGATCGCCGCGGAAGCTGGTGAGTTCGAAGATGCCCGCCGTCACGCGGACAAAGCTGAAGATTTGATCGACGAGCCGCGTCTCGCACTGTTGCTGCAAGCACGCGCGGCGGAAGTCTCTGGCGATACGGCCGCCGCAGAGCGCGCCTATTCGGGCATGCTGCAGAACGAAGACACCGAAGTTCTCGGCCGCAAGGGCTTGATGGCCGCCGCATTGAAGCGCGGCGATCGCACGGCGGCGCGTGCGCACGCAGAGGCGGCGCTCAAGGCGTCAAAGACCGCCACCTGGCCCTTCCAATATGCCTTCGATCTCGCCGTCCAGGCGGCGGATTGGGAGAACGCAATCGAAGCGCTGGATATCGGCGACAAGCGCAAGCAGATCGAAGACAAGATCGCCAAACGCCGCCGCGCCGTGCTGATGACGGCGCAAGCTGCAAAGCTCGAACGCGAGCGCCGCGCCGACAAAGCTGCCGAGATGGCGCAAAAGGCCTTCCGCATGGCTCCGGCGTTTGCGCCGGCCGGTGCGATGTCTGCACGTCTGCTTGTTGGCGAAGGTAAGGGCGAGCGCGCCGCGGCAATCATCGAAGAAGCGTGGGAAAACGGGCCGCATCCAGCGCTCGCACACGCGTATCGCGATCTGATGCCAGGCGAAACGCGTGAGCAACGCGCCGACCGCATGCGCTTGCTGGCTGAGAAGCGCCGCGATCACCGCGAGTCAAAGATCATCCAAGCCGAGCTCGCAATGGAGCGCGGCGATTGGGGCGCTGCGCAATCGCACCTCGAAGACGCCTATCGCGAAAATCCCTCCTCGCGCATTTGCATCCTGTTCGCGCAAGTCGCGCGAGGGCGCGGCGAGGAGAACGCCGCGCGCACTTGGCTGGCGCAAGCCGCCGGCGCGCCGCGGGAAGCGGACTGGTCGGATCTCGATCCGGAAGGCCCAGCCTTCATGTACGACGACAATGATTGGGCGCGTCTTGTTTATGTCTTCGGCGATGGCGGCCAATTGATCCATCCGCGCATGGAGCGCGGCGGCAACGATGCTCTGGGGCCTGTTCTAGCACTCCCGGCAGCGGCGCTAACGCCGCCGCGCCCTGAGGCGACGCAATCCGCGCCAGATGATGTCGAGGTTGAAGAAGTTCGCTGAGACGTCGACTAGAGCAAATTCAAACGGCGGCTCGCAAGGGCCGCCGTTTTGCTTTGACGCTCGCCGCGCGCCCCGCGCATGCTTGCGGCAAAGGGGATCGAAATCATGGCGGGATCACGCGTGCATGCGGCGCTGAGCGGGCCGAACTACCGAACCGAGATCGACGCCAATGGTTACGCGCTCATTGCGGACGAACCACCGGCCCTTGGCGGCGGAAACGCCGGCCCATCGCCATTCGCTTACGTGCTCTCCGGCCTAAGCGCGTGCACAGCGATCACGCTCAAGATGTACGCCGAGCGAAAAACTTGGCCGCTGGAGGGCGTTAGCGTCGATCTCGCGCTCCACGCTGGCGAGCCGCGCCGAAAGATCGAGCGCAAGATTGTGACGCGCGGCCCGCTCTCCGAAGATCAAATCGCCCGGCTGAGCGAAATCGCCGAGCGCACACCAGTCACCCTCGCACTGAAAGACGGCTTTGATATCGACACCACCTTAAGCAAGGGCTGATCGGCTCACTTGATCCAGGGCGGGACGGGCAAATCCTTGGAGCGCAGGAAGTCCGCGTTGAACAGCCGGCTCGTGTAGCGGTTGCCGTAGTCGCAGAGGATCGTGACGATCGTCTTGCCCGGGCCCAGTTTGCGCGCGAGTTGCACCGCGCCAAGCGCATTCAAGGCGGAGGAGCCGCCGAGGCAGAGGCCCTCCTCCTGAATGAGATCGTACAGCACAGGCAGCCAGTCGGCGTCTTCGATGCGGAATGCTTCATCGACGGTGACGCCTTCGAGATTTGCGGTGACCCGCCCTTGCCCGATGCCTTCGGTAATCGACGTGCCCTCGGCTTTCAGCTCACCGTGCTTGTACCAGTTGTAGAGCGCCGCGCCTGCTGGATCGGCGATGCCGATCACAACGTCTTTGTTGCGCTCCTTTAGAGAGAGGCTGACGCCGCCAAGCGTGCCGCCTGAACCAACGGCGCAGATGAAGCCATCCACCTTACCGTCCGTGTCACGCCAAATCTCCGGCCCGGTCGTGTCGTAGTGGCCCTGGCGGTTCGCGACATTGTCGAACTGATTGGCCCAGATCGCGCCATTGGGTTCGGTTTTCGCTTTCTCTTCGGCGAGCCGGCGCGCGACTTTGGGATAGTGGTTGTCACTCGCCGCCGGCGCGGCGTCGACTTCGATAAGCTCTGCGCCGAGCGTGACCACGGCGTCTTTCTTCTCTTGGCTTTGCGTGCGCGGCATCACGACAATGACGCGATAGCCAAGTGCTGCGCCAATGAGCGCCAAGCCGATGCCGGTGTTGCCCGCCGTTCCTTCAACGATCACGCCACCCGGCTTCAGCGCACCGCGGCGCTCTGCGTCACGCACGATCGACAGCGCAGCACGGTCCTTCACGGACTGGCCTGGGTTCAAGAACTCCGCCTTGCCGAGAATGGTGCAGCCCGTCTCCTCGGAGGCGCGTTTCAATTTGATGAGAGGCGTATTGCCGATCGCATCAAGAACAGATCCGTACGCCTTCATTCCAAACTCCTACAGCAAGGCTGCGCGCAACGCGTCGAGGCGCGGCTCTATATCTTGCGCGACGCCGCCATCGGGCAGTTCAAGCCACGCTGGACGCGCGATTGTCTGTCCGATGATCGGCTCCACGATCTCTGGGAATTTTATGGCATGCGCCGTCGCGGCGATCACCCAGGCGCCAGGATTGGCGCCGCCACGCGTATGGCGCGCATGCGCCTCGGCGGCGGCGGCCGTGTGCGGGCACCATGCTTGGCCGTGCTCGTCCCAGCCGATGCGAATGCGTTTGCGAATGGCGTCATCATCGATGACGTGCGCGGTGACAACGCCGCGCAACTCCGCAAGCTCCGGGTAGAGATGGCGCAAACGCTCGCCGTTTGAAGGATTGCCGACATCCATAGCTGAAGCCAAGGTGGGTATCGTCTCGCGCGGCCGCCACTCTCCAGTGTCGAGAAAATCAGGCATCGTGCGGTTGGCGTTGTGCGCGAGCACGATCTGATCAATCGGAAGACCGATGCGTTTGGCCCAGACACACGCCGTCGCGTGACCCAGATTGCCGCTTGGGATCACGAATGATGCAGGAACGCCGCGCTCGTTCCAAATCGCCAGACTCGCGGCGGCAAGATAGCTCATCTGCGGCAGCAAACGCGCGACGTTGATGCTGTTGGCCGACGAGAGCGTGAATGCTTCGCGCAACGATGCGTCGGCGAAGGCCTCCTTCACAAGTCGCTGGCAATCATCAAACGCGCCGCGCACCGCGAACGCTTGGACATTAGCGCCCCAGCCGGTGAGCTGACGCTCCTGCGCCGGCGATACCATGCCCTTGGGGTAGAGAATGCTGACACGCACACCGGGGCGACGATAAAATGCCGATGCCACTGCGCCGCCTGTATCTCCAGATGTCGCGACGAGGATATGCAGAACCTGGTCATTCTCGCGCGACACGCGCGCCATGCAGGCAGCAAGAAAACGCGCGCCGAAATCCTTGAAGGCGCCTGTCGGCCCGTGAAAAAGCTCGAGCACCTTTGTATCGCGATCCAGCGACTTTAGCGGCGCCGTAAACGTGAATGCCTCCGCGGTAATCTCGGGCAGCACATCGGCAAGCGGATCTTCGTCCATGAAGGGACGCAACAGCGCTGCCGCAAACGCCGCTAAGTCTTCCGGTGCGTCGCGCGCTTCAAAGCGCGGCCAGACTGACGGCACGTAGAGCCCACCATCCGGCGCGACGCCACGCATGAGCGCTTCACTAAAGAGCGCTGGTCCGCCCGCTCGGCGCGTGCTTTCGAAGCGCATCGCCTTAGCTCTCGATCAAGCGTGCGCCGGCGGATTCGATCTCAACCGCCCAGCCTTCCGATTCCAATCCGCGCGCGGCGAACTGTGCCTGCATAGCCGCAACAACCAGCGGCGCTCGTTGCTCTTCAACCCACGCAAATATGCTCGGCCCCGCGCCGGAGATAGAACACCCGAGCGCACCGCCGTTCATGGCCGCAGCGCGCACCTCGGCGAAGCCCGGAATGAGTGATTGCCGCTGACGTTCAATAATCACGTCCTCGAAACACTCGCGCAGCATGTCGAGATCGTTCGTGTAGCATGCCGATATGAAGCCCGCGAGATTGGCCGTCTGCCAGACGAAGTCCGACATATCGACACTGCGGCTCAGCACCGAGCGCGCCTCGCGCGTCGCCAGAAATAGATGAGGATGCACAACAACGGCGCGCACGCCAGACGGCGCCGGAATCTGCTTCACGCGCGGATTATCGACACCAACCGTCAGCACCAGACCGCCAAACAGTGACGGCGCGACATTATCAACATGCAGCGCGCCACTCGCGACCGCTTCACCTTGCATTGCAAACTTGAGCAGATCGATCTTGTCGAACGGCGACGGCAACAGTGCATTTGCCGCCACCACGGCGCCAACAGCCGACGCCGCGGAGCCGCCGAGGCCAGAGCCGAGCGGGATGCCTTTGTCGATTTGCAACGCTACGCCA
This sequence comes from Hyphomonadaceae bacterium, assembly GCA_019753105.1. GTDB lineage: Bacteria > Pseudomonadota > Alphaproteobacteria > Caulobacterales > Aquidulcibacteraceae > Vitreimonas. The sequence goes on along the minus strand of JAIELJ010000014.1, from coordinate 60,104 downwards.
AAGCCCGGCGCGGCGCGCTCCAGCAGCGCCTGCACCGCGCGTCCCGCGGTGTTGCGCGCGGCGTCGAGCGGAAGATCGGCGACGACGCCGCCAATGGAAGTGATCGAGACGCCTTGCGCATCGCTCACGGACGCAGTGACGGTGTCTCCGAGCGCATCAAGCGAGAAGCCGAGAATATCAAAGCCCACGCCGACATTGCCGACCGAGGCCGGCGCGAACGCCGTCGCGCGCTTGGCGCCGCCGGCGGTCAAATGCGCGCTCCAAGATAAGAAGCAAGTCGCAAGAGATCGGCGAACACCCCGCCAGCCGTGACTTCCGGCCCGGCGCCCGGCCCCTGCACGATGAGTGGATTGGCGCTGTATCGGCGTGTGGTGTAGCGAACGATGTTATCGGTTAGCGCTGTGTTTGCGAGCGAGGCCTGGCGATCGAGTTCGACAACGCCGACACTCGCCTCGCCAGACGCCGTGACACGTCCAACATAACGCAGCACCTTGCCGCGTGCGTACGCCGCATCAAAACGTTGCTTCATCTCGGCATCGTATTCCGGCAGTCGCGCAAGAAACTCATCCGGCGACGCGCCTTGCAGCGGCTTAGGCACGAGACTTTCGATCTCCACATCGGCGAGCTCAAGCTTCAGACCCATTTCTCGCGACAGGATGATCAGCTTACGCGCGACATCCAAACCCGAGAGATCATCGCGAGGATCAGGTTCAGTATACCCGCGCTCGCGCGCGTCGCGAACAACGGCAGAGAATGGCGTCTCTCCATTGTAGACATTGAACAGGTAAGCGAGCGTCCCTGAGAAGATGCCTTCGATACTCTTGATCTCGTCGCCCGTCTCACGAAGTTCACGCGCGGTGCGCACCACCGGCAGACCTGCGCCGACAGTTGTCTCGTAGAGATAGTGCGCGCCAGTGCTTCGGCGCGCATCGGCCATCTGCCGGAAATAGGCGAACTCCGCGCTGTGCGCCTTCTTGTTTGCGGTTACGACGTGAATGCCGCGCTCAAAGAAATCCGCGTACCGGCGTGCGACGTCTTCACTGGCCGAGCAATCAATAATGACGCTGTGCGGCAAGTGATCAGCGCGGACGTGATCCAAGAATTGCTCGATATCGACTGGCTGCGCCGCATTCTCCACCGCCGCACGCCAATCGGCCAAGTCCGCTCCGCGATCGAACAACGCCATACGTTTTGAAGAGGCGATGCCGCGCACGCGGAAGTTCAAATTGAACTCGCGCTCCAACCGTTCCGCTTGCGAGGCGAGCTGATTGAGCAAGGCGCCGCCGACTGAACCAGGCCCGATCACACCGATCGAAAGCGTGTGCGGCGACAGATAAAAGCTCGCATGCGCCGCACGCAAAGCGCGCGTGGCGCTGGCGGCGTCAACCACCGCAGAAATGTTTCGCTCTGACGCGCCCTGCGCAATCGCACGCACGTTCACACCCGCCCGCCCAAACGCGGCGAAGAGCTTGGCGGCAATGCCCGGCGTTCCCGCCATGCCGTCGCCGACGATCGCCAGGATCGCCAAATCGCGATCAATTGCGACGTCTTGGATCTGACCATTGCGCAGCTCGCGATCGAAGGCATCACGTACGACCTCCGCCGCGCGATCGACTTGCGCGGCAGGCACCGCGCAACAAATCGAATGCTCCGAACTCCCTTGGGAAATCAGGATAACGGAAACATCGGCTTCGCGAAGCGCGCCGAACAGGCGATGCGCCGTACCAGGCACGCCAATCATGCCTGCGCCTTCAAGATCAATCATCGCGACGTGCTCAATGCTCGTAATCCCTTTGACCGCAAGATCCGATTTTGGATCCGCGCAGATCAATGTGCCCCGCCCCTCGGGGGCAAATGTATTGAGAATGCGGATCGGAATGCCGGCATCGACCGCTGGCCCCATTGTTTGCGGATGGATGACCTTGGCCCCGAAATACGCCAGTTCCATCGCTTCATTATACGAGAGCGAGTCGATGACGGAGGCGCCCGGAACGCGGCGCGGATCGGCGGACAACACACCGTCGACGTCGGTCCAAATGCAAATCTCGCTTGCGCCAAGCAGCGAGCCGAAAATCGAGGCGGAGAAATCACTGCCGTTGCGGCCAAGCGTGGTCTGCGCGCCTTTTTGGTCGGAGGCGATAAAGCCTGTGATGACGAGCAGCGTTTCCGCGCCGGCATCTATGGCCGCGGCCATGCCCTCGCGCGAACGCGTCCAATCGACGATGGGCCCGAGCGGTCCGTGCTCAATGACGATGACTTCGCGCGCATCGATCCACTTTACGGCATCGCCGGGGCGCGCTTGTTCGCGCAAGTAGAACGCAAGCAATCTCGACGACCAGATCTCACCATAGCCGGCAACAAGATCGCGGACTGTCGCGCTGGCTGTGCGCGTCAGCTGGATCGTGTGCTGAACACCGCGAATGTCTCGCAGATCATTGTCCAGTTGGTCGGCGTAGCGCGCCGCCTGTTCGGCGGAGAGAAGCGCTTCGGCGATCTCAGTGTGCCGCTTTCGGATCGCGCCAATCGCGGGTTCGATATCGGCGCGCTCTTGAGCCAATGCGACCAGCTCATAAAGCGCGTCAGTAACGCCGCGACATGCGGAGAGGACGATCGCCGAACGCTCGCCGGAGCGCGCCTGGATGATACCGGCGACGCGAAGAAAGCATGAAGCGTCGGCGACACTACTGCCGCCGAACTTGTGCACCACCCAAGACGGTTCGCCTGACATACCCAAAATCCTTCGCGCGGAGCCTAGCTAGCCCTGCACAGCCGGGCAATTGCGCCGAAGCAATCATCCGGCGAACGCGCGCTCCACGACAAAGCTACCTTGCTCATGATTGGAGCCCTCGGTGAAGCCACGCACGATCGCGATCTCTTTCAGATCGCTCAGCACGGCTGCCGATCCGCAAATCATCAACCGATCGGTCTGCGGATCGAAAGCCGGCATGTTGGCGTGCTCGAATAGCCCACCATTGGCAATCAGTGTGGTGATGCGGCCTTCAAGGCCATGGCGTTCGCGCGTCAGACTGGTGATGTGCCGAAGCTTGACGCTCGCCTCTTCGCCGACGAGCGGATCAGCGAGCGCTTCAGCGACCACTTCGCGGCCGTAATGAAGCTCAGCAGCAGTGCGGCAGGTGTGGGTCACAATCACTTCGTCAAAGCGCTCATATGTCTCCGGATCGCGAACCAAGCTCGCGAACGGCGCGATACCAGTGCCGGTAGAGAGCAGGAAGAGCCGCCGGCCTGGCATGAGCGCGTCCAGTACAAGCGTGCCGGTGGGCTTGCGGCCAATCAGGATCTCATCACCGGGCCGCACGTTCTGAAGGCGGCTCGTGAGCGGGCCGTCCGGGAGTTTTATAGAATAGAAGGCCAGCCGATCGTCCCATGCGGGGCTTGCAATCGAATACGCTCTCAGAAGTGGCTTCGCACCATTCATGAGGCCGATCATCACGAACTCGCCAGACCGGAAACGCAAACCCGGCGGCCGCTCGCACGTGAACGCGAACAAAGACTCCGTGTAGTGGCGCACGCTCTCCACGCGCGAAACGTGTAAGTTTGGCGGCGGCGCAACGCGCTCAGCCGACGCGGAATCGGTCATCGTCAATCAACCCACAGAACGGCGCAGCGACGTGAGGAAGGTCAGTTCCGGGTCGATTGCCAAAGTGATCTGCCACACCGCGATCGACACCACCAAGCAGCCAATTGTCGCCATCAGCGCGCGCGGGCGGACGACGCTCACGACAAAGGCGGCGATTGGAGCGGCGACGACGCCGCCAATGAGCAGTCCGATGATGTCGGTCCAGCGCACGCTGCCGAGCGTGACAAAAAATGCGGCCGAGATCGCCGCAGTGACCAAGAACTCAGAGGTGTTCACGCTCCCAACCGCCTCTCGCGCGCCATGCCCGCGACCGAGCAACGTGGTTGTCACCACCGGTCCCCAGCCGCCGCCGCCCGCGGCGTCAAGAAAGCCGCCGATAAGTCCGATTGGGGCCACGCCTTTTGGCGCCTTTGGTGCGATCGGCCCGCGCATCGCAAGCACGAGAACGAAGACACCCATGCCGAGCAGATACACCGAAACGATCGGCTTCATAATGGCGACGGGGAGGTATGAGAGCGTCACCGCGCCGACGATGCCGCCAATGATGCCGGCTGGAGCGAGACGCCAAACCAAACTCCATTGCACATTGCGCCGCCAAATGTGCGCGGCGCCAGATGTGCCTGTGGTGAACATTTCCGCCGTGTGAACCGCAGCACTCGCCGCCGCCGGCGGCACGCCAAACGCCAACAAGAACGATGTCGACACCAAGCCGTACGCCATGCCCAGGGCGCCATCGACAAGTTGCGCGACGAAACCCACGAGAACCGATTGCCAGAAAAAGGGATCCATCTGCGGCTCAGATCAGCTTGTGTTCGGCAAGCCGAGTGCGCGCATCGGCGATGAGCTCGTCGAAGCTGGCGCTGCGGGCGCGCAACTCCGCCCGCGCGGTGGCGATTTCATCGAGCGCGGTCTGCCAACTTTCTGGAAATGCGGATTGCAATCGCTCCCGCGCGGCGCGCGCTACAGCGGGACTAGCGCCGCCCGTCCCCGCTGCAAGCGTGAGCTTGCCGCGCCGAACCACTGCAGGTGTGTGAAAATCACATAATGGCAGGACGTCCTCGACGTTCACCAGAACGCCCGCGTCGCGGCCGGCCTCGGCGAATGACCTCGAATCGTCGCTATTGAGACCAACAATCCATACAGCATGGTACGCCGCCAAATCGGCCGCGTTTGGCCAGCCGTCATTCGTCTTGTGAAGCGTTGTGCCGGTCTCGTCGGTCCAAACATCCGGCGTTGCCCCGGCATCGCGCAACCATTGAAGGCGCCGCTCCGCGAGATGGCCACGCCCAACCAGCGCGACGCGCGCGATGGCAGGATCAAGATAAATCGGGATCATGCCGCATTCTCCGCTGCCGCAAGCGCGCGAGACGCAGCGACCGCTTCGCCGATGATCATTACGACTGGGCCATCGCCCGTCTGCGCGGCGAGCGCGCCGAGATCGCTGAGGGCCCCACGTAGGATACGTTCGTTGGGGCCCGACGCGTTCTCGATCAGCGCAACTGAACGCTGAGCCGGCACGCCGCGCGACATCAACGCCGACGCCACACTCTGCGCTCGCGACGCTCCCATATAGACGACCGCAGTGTCCGCCGCTGCAGCCGCCTCGGCCCAGTGCTCACTCTCAGTGTCATGCCGCGCGACAGTGGGCGTGACGAATGCCAGCGAGCGCGACACGCCCCGCGCTGTCAGCGGTGCGCCAAGCGAAGCAACGGCGGCGGTTGCTGCGGTGATGCCTGGAACAATTGCTACCGGCACCCCGTGCGCACGGCACGCTTCAAGCTCCTCCTCGGCGCGGCCGAAGATGCTCGGGTCACCGCCTTTCAGCCGAACGACCGTTGCGTACCGCGACGCCATGCGTATCAGAAACCGGCAAATGAATCGCTGATCGACGGATGGTTTCCCGGCGCGCTTGCCGACATTGTAAAGCTTCGCGTTGCCCGCAAGGGCAAGCACATCATCGCCGACGAGCGCGTCGTGCAGCACGACATCGGCTTGCGCCAACAATCGCGCAGCGCGCACCGTTAACAGATCAGCCGCGCCGGGGCCGGCGCCGACGAGATAAACCGTTCCGCTCATAGCGCCACCTCACGGATCATGCCGGCCGCGCAGGTTTGATTGGTTTGCGCATCGAACAATGCGAAGGCGCCCGTGCCAGGCAGGTCGGCGTAGAGATCACCCACGATCGCATCGCGTACAGCTACCAAGACATTTGCGATATCATTCAGCGCAAGCGTTGCTGCGGCGACGCCGGCTGATTGGTGTGTGATGTCGTGGACAAAGTTGATCTCGGTAATCAATGCCTGCGTCTCAAGCGCGCCTTGGCGCAGCACGTAGCGGCGGCCCTTCTTCCAAGCGCTTTCGTCGAGCCAGCAGATATCGGCTACTACACCGCGTACGAAGTGTGCGCTCGTATCGGCAATCATATCGCCACGCGTGATATCACGCTCCCCCACGAACTTTATCGCGACGGAAGCACCCGCCTCCGCCCGCGCGACGGGACGGCCCGCAACAATAATCTCCGACACAATCGCGGCTGTCGCATTCGCGCCAACGCGGACAATGTCTGCCACGTTGATCGCGCCCGACTCTATTCGGCCCGCATAGTGACGCGTCGCGCCCGTACGAAGCACGGCCTGTACAGGCAAGCGCAACGGGCTGTTGGCGCGCGACTTTGCGCGGCGCGCATGCGAAATCTCTTCAATGAGCGTCGGTCCTGTCCACCAGGGCGCGCCGCCACGGCGAACAACGTTGTCTCCCTTACGCGCCGAAATCGGGATGCACGTGACCTTGGAGATGCGAAGTGATGTTGCGAGCTCTGCGAATGCCGTTTCCACTTGGGAGAAACGCTGCTGGGACCATTCGAGCAAATCCATCTTGTTAACGGCTACGATGATATCGAGCCCCATCAGGGCAGCGATCACGGCGTGCCGACGCGTCTGAGGCTGCAGCGCGCCACCTTCGACACGCGTTGCGTCGATGACGATCACCGCGACGTCAGAGTTGCTCGCCGCCGTGACCATGTTTCGCGTGTACTGCTCATGGCCCGGCGCATCCGCGATGATAAAGCTGGCGTCCGGTGTCGCGAAATAGCGGTAGGCCACGTCAATGGTGATGCCCTGTGCGCGCTCCGCCTCAAGCCCATCGGTCAGCAACGCCAAGTCTTCACCATCCTCGGCGAGCGCGTCGCGCTGATCCTTCATCAGCGCGCCCGCATCGAGGAGCAGACGGCCAATCAGCGTCGATTTTCCATCGTCCACGCTGCCCGCCGTCATGAAGCGGATCTGATCTGTGGCCGCGTGCGGCTTTTGGATGAAGCTCACGCCATCCATCAGAAATAACCTTCGATCTTGCGGCGTTCCATCGCGGCGGGATTGGCGCGGTCATCCATGCGCGTCGCACCGCGTTCGGAGCTGGTGGCGGTGAGCGTCTCGGCGAGAACTTGCTCGGCATTTGTCGCGTCGCTCTCGACGGGGCACGTGCAAGTGACGTCACCCACCGTGCGGAAGCGGACGGTCAACGTCTCGATCTCATCGCTCTCGCCGGCAGGTGTTAGTTCAGTGACGGGAAACAGCAGTCCATCGCGGCGGACGACATTGCGCTGGTGCGCATAATAGAGGCTCGGCAACTCGATGCTCTCTTGCGCGATGTAGCTCCAGACATCCGCCTCTGTCCAATTCGAGAGCGGAAAGACACGCATGTGTTCGCCCGCGCCGAGATGGCGATTGTAGAGGCCCCACAATTCCGGGCGTTGTCCGCGCGGGCGCCACGCTCCGAACGCATCTCGATGCGAGAAAACACGCTCTTTGGCGCGCGCGCGCTCTTCATCGCGGCGCGCGCCACCAATGAGTGCGTCGAACTCGAACTCTTGCTGCACTTCCAGTAACGTCACAGCCTGCGCGGCATTGCGGCTTGCGCCTTCCGCCAAGCGAACGCTCCCGCGCGCGATGCTGCTCTCGACGGTACGGACAATGAGATCAAGGCCCGTAGCGCGTGAACGTCCATCACGGAATGACAGCACCTCCGGATAGTTGTGACCGGTATCGATGTGAACCAGCTTGAACGGCGCGCGCGCCGGCGCGAAGGCTTTCACGGCAACGTGCAAGAGCACAGCCGAATCCTTGCCGCCGGAGAACAGCAATGCCGGGCGCTCGAACACCGCGAGCTCCCGCAGAATGTAGATCGCCTCGGCCTCCAGCCGTTCGAGTCGCGCGGACACACGCTGCGCCTCACTTGCCGACGTTGCTTGGTCAGACATCAGTTCGTCTTTACGTTGGTATGCAAGCCGCATTCTCTGCTTTCCTGATTTTCCCACCACCAACGGCCCGCGCGCGGATCTTCACCCGGACGCACCGCCTTGGTGCACGGCTCGCAGCCGATTGAGACGTAACCACGCGCGTAAAGCGCATTCATCGGGACATCGAAATGAGCGGCGTATGCGAGCACATCGGCCCAGCTCCATACGGCCAGCGGATTGTACTTCGCGATGCCGCGCTCTTCGTCGTTCTCGCGCTCGCCAAGCGCGCTGCGCGTTACGCCCTGCTCGCGCCGCTGGCCCGTGAGCCACGCGTCGCGGCCAGCCAACGCATTGGCGAGCGGCTTGACTTTGCGGATCGCGCAGCATTCTTTGCGCTGCGCGACGCCGTCATAAAAGCCGTTCTCACCGTACGTGGTGACGTACTTCGCGACAGCATCGGCTTCGGGTTGGTAGCGCGTGATCTCGATGCCGTAGCGCGCTGCTGTCACCTCGATCAACGCCAACGTCTCCGCGTGGAGCCGACCAGTATCCAGAGTGAAGATATCGATCGGCAGCCCGAGACGCGCGATCGCATCGGTGATCACCATGTCCTCGGCGGAGAGGCTTGAAGCAAGCGCCGGACTCTCGTGTCGCCGGGCGACCTCCGCGAGGTCCAGTTCAAGCAGGCGGATGCGCGCTTTCAAGTTTGCGGTATCACGACCGCGAAACACGCCGCCTTGGTACGGCACAGTGAACGTATGCAGCGCCGCCTCGGCTGGATCGGCGAGCTGATCGGCGCGCAAGCTGATCGAGTCGAAGCCGACACGCGCAAGTGCGTTGACTTGATCCGCAGTCACCGCGCCGAGCGCGCGTAGTGGACCTTTGTAGCCAAGGCGCTCTCGCAGGAAAAACGCGTGCGTGTAGCCGCGGCCATCGCCAATCCGCGGGAAATCCACTGCGATGAGCGCGAGACCATCGAGCCTATCGGCCAGTTGGCGCACGTCATCGGCAGGCTGTAACAGAATCGCGCTGCCCGGCTTTGGCGCATCCAACCATTCGGCAAGCGTCAGGTAGCTCCCGCCTTCCCATGCCGTCGCCGAGGGACCAGCGGGCGGGCGCACAATCGGCACGATCTTCTTGCGCACATCGCCATGACCATCATTGGCCGGCACGGGCCTAGGCGGCACGGCGCGCTCGGGTGTGGCGCCACTGATGCGGCCTTCCCCGTCCGCGTTGATTGAGAGAAGCAGCGTCATGCGGCGACGTGCTCGGCGGTCTCGAGCGCCAGCTTGAAGGCTGCCGCGCCTTGGCGCTCGACGGCTTCGATGAAGCTTTCGTCGCTGCGGCGGGTGCTGAGATAATGGTGCGCCAGCCGCTCGATCACGAGCGGCACTTCATCGCCGCGCACGGCCTTGCCAATCAGCACGCCAAGGCTGCCTTCACCATCGGCGCGGCCACCGAGGAGAATCTGATACCAGTCCTCTCCACCCTTCTCGACGCCAAGCACGCCGATATGGCCAACATGGTGATGTGCGCACGCGTTGATGCAGCCAGAGACCTTGATCGCCAGCGGCCCCAGGTCGTCTTCGATCGGGGCGAGTTGCGCCGCGATCGCCGCCGAAAGCGGGATCGACTTGGCGTTGGCGAGCGAGCAGAAATCGCCGCCGGGGCAGCAGATAATGTCGGATGCCATGCCGATATTGGCGCGCGCGAGATTTAGCGCCTCAAGCTCGCGCCAAAGATCAAAGAGCTGCGCCCGCGCTACGTAAGGCAGAACCAGGTTTTGCGTGTGGGTGACGCGGATCTCGCTTTGGCTGAAGCGATCTGCGAGCGCGGCAACCGCATCCATTTCATCGGCATTGCCATCGCCCGGCGCGATCTGCTCGCGCTTCAGACTGATCGTAACGGCTGCATAGTCGGCATTTCTATGATCCGCCACATTGCGTGCAACCCAGGCGCGGAAGCGCGGATCGATCGGCAAGCGCTTTGGCGCCTGCGTATCTGGCAGAGGCGGATCAGCAAAGTATGCCGCGACCCGCGTCAGCTCGGTCTCACTCAACGTATTGGGCCCGTTGCGTAGATGCGCCCACTCTTCGTCGACTTCGCGCGCAAAGGCTTCGGCGCCGAGTTGCTCGACCAGAATCTTGATCCGCGCCTTATAGATATTGTCGCGGCGGCCAATGCGGTTGTACGCGCGGAGGACGGCCTCGCTATAGGTGAGCAGTTCGCTCCAGTGCAGATCGCGCTTGATTACTGACGCGAGACGCGGCGTACGGCCCTGCCCGCCGCCGACCTTCACGATCAGGCGAACCTCACCAGCATCGTCCTTGTAGAGATCGAATGCGAGATCATGCACCGGTGTAGCGGCGCGATCTTCTTTGGCGCCGTTGAACGCGACTTTGAACTTGCGCGGCAGATGCGCGAACTCCGGATGCAGCGTCGACCATTGCCGCATCAGCTCGCAGTACGGACGCGGGTCCACGATCTCATCAACCGCTACGCCGGCCAGCGCATCCGTGGTCACGTTGCGAACGCACGAGCCGCTGGTCTGGATCGCATGCATGCTGATCTGCGCTAGCTCGGCGAGGATATCCGGGACCTCCTCGACCTTCACCCAATTGAATTGGATGTTCTGCCGCGTCGTAAAGTGACCGTAGCCTCGATCATAGCGCCGCGAAATTGAAGCCAGCACGCGAAGCTGGTCAGACGACAGCACGCCATAGGGAATGGCGATCCGGAGCATCGGGGCGTAGCGCTGGATGTAGAGGCCGTTCTGCAGCCTGAGCGGCTTGAACGCATCTTCATCGATCAGGCCAGCCAGATAACGCTGGGTTTGGTCGCGATACTGCGCCACACGCTCCTCAACAATGAGGCGATCGACGGCGTCGTATCGATACATGGCGTCCCCAGCGATTGGGGCGCACGCGCCCCAAGACTAAAGAAAGAAGGTGTGGGTTCGGCGCCGCGCGAGGAAGGTGGCGCAGCTAAAGTGTTCGTTTAGGCAATCAAGCGGTTTGATCGGCGACGGAGTCGCTCTCGATCACTTGTTCGCGTAGCCAAGCCAGAAACGCCGCTTGCGCGGGCTCGAACCTGCGGCCTCGCGGCCACACCAACCAATAAGCGAAGCTCAACGGCGCGTGCGCTTCCTCCAGCGGTGCAACGAGCGCGCCGTCAGCAAGGTCACGTAACGCCAACTGGCGCTTGGCAAGCACCAGGCCTTTCCCGGCCACCGCCGCTTCAAGTGCGAGGCTTGACTGGTTGAAGCGAAGGCCACGTTCAGCGTCATCGCGCTTGTGACCACGTGCAGCGAACCACATGCTCCAGGTCGGGCAAGAAGGATCGCGCTCCGGCGCCTCATCATGGATCAGCGGCAAGTCGATAAGATCAGCCGCGGACTGAATCGGCGGCCTTCTCTCCAGCAAACGCGGGCTGGCGACAACCGTCACGGACTCCGACATCAGCCGCTCGCAATGAAGGCCCTCATAGCCGCCCGCTCCGTAACGGACGGCCAAATCGATGTCCGTGGTGGCGAAATCAACGAGTGTCATGTCCGCAGACATGCGGACTTCGACTTCGGGATAGAGATCTTGGAAGAGGTTTAGGCGCGGGATTAGCCATTTCGAGGCGAACGAGGGCGCCGTCGATATCGAGACACGGCGGCCGCGCATGCTGGCGCGCATCGCGCGGCCCGCTTGCAACATCTCGGCGATCGCAGCACTTGCGTGAGAGAAAGCCGCATGGCCTGCGTCGGTAAGCTCAACGCCGCGGCCCAATCTGCGGAAGAGTGGTTGCCCGGCGAACTCCTCCAGCACACGAATGTGCTGACTCACCGCCCCTCCGGTGATGCCCAATTCTTCCGCCGCACGCGTAAAGCTGCCCGAGCGCGCAGCGGCCTCGAACACACGCACACTCAGAAAGGGAGGTATGACCTCTTTCTGCTCCACAGCCCGGCTGCTCCTGCCTCGCGCACCTTTGAAGATAGGGGCGACTACCGGCCAATCCAAATTTACATCGTCAGCCATACTCACCTTGCCCGGGCCGCCGCTCGACTGAGCGCGGCCTCCAGATCGGCAATCAGATCTTCTTCGTGTTCAAGGCCGACCGAGAGCCGCAGGAGGTTGTCGCCGATGCCGGCGGCTTGGCGAGCCTCGGGGCTCATCGCAGCATGGGTCATGGTGGCGGGGTGCGCGATCAGGCTCTCAATGCCGCCAAGCGACTCCGCTAGAGCGAAATGGCGCAAGCCGCCCGTCAGTGCGCGAACATCGACTCCTTTGGCGAGTTCAAAACTCAGCATCGCGCCAAAGCCGCTCTGCTGACGCGCCGCCAGGTCGTGATCGGGGTGCGAGCTGAGGCCTGGATAGTGAACCGCGGCAACAGATGGCAGCTGCTCCAAACGCGCCGCGACCCGCGCCGCCGTCGCCTGCTGACGTGCAAGACGGACGTGCAAGGTGCGCAGACCGCGCAGTGTCAGCCACGCGTCGAACGGCGCGCCGGTCACGCCCGTACAATTCGCCCACCAGCGCAGCTCATCGACATCGGCCGCCGTCGCAGCGACGACAGCGCCGCCCACAACATCGGAATGGCCGTTGAGATACTTTGTCGTGGAGTGGACGACATAGTCCGCGCCGAGCGCGATCGGTTTCTGCAGCACGGGCGACAGGAACGTGTTGTCGACGGCGACGCGTGCGCCCACCGCCTTGGCGCGCTTGGCAAGCGAAGCAATGTCGGCGATCCGCATCAGCGGGTTGCTTGGCGTCTCGATCCAGAGCAAAACCGGTTTCTGATCGAGCGCGCGGCCGACAGCATCCGCATCGCGCAGATTGGCGTACTGAATCCGTATCTGGCCCTTTCGTGCGCGCGCTTCGAACAGGCGCCACGAACCGCCATAGCAATCGTGCGTCGCGACGACGAGCGCATTGGCCGGCAGCTGCGACAGCACGAGATCGACCGCCGACATGCCGGAGCTCGTGATGATCGCGCCCGCCCCGCCCTCAAGCTGCGCGATGGCGTCGGCCAGTTGCGAGCGCGTCGGATTGCCTGAGCGCGTATAGTCATAGGCGCGCTTCTCGTTGAAGTCGGCAAAGCTGTAGTTGGCCGAGAGATAAAGCGGCGGCATGACTGAACCGTGCGCCGTGTCTGCATCAACGCCAGTACGACAAGCAATGGTTTCATCACGGACGGTCATTGGGCCGATCCTCCAGGCAAGTTTTGATGATGTGCGCGATCTGCGCGGGTTCTTTGAGAAATGCGTCGTGGCCGAAGAGCGAGCTGAACGTGTGAAGGCCACGAAGATTGGGTAACTTCTGCGCGAGCTCTTCGATCAAGGCTGCGGGAACGAGTTGATCATCGGTGCAGGCGGCAAGCGTCGTCGGTACGGCGATCTTGGTGGGATCGACCAGCGCACGATCGATCGACTCGCTGAGTGTGAGCCAGCGTCGCGGCGCGCTGGACGCCCTATAGGCCTCGCCCCTGCTTTCCAGATAGCGGTCGACTTCACCTGCTCCGCGTTCATCGACACCGGCGCCGAAGCGCTCTTCGAATTCTCGCGGCGTGCGGTACGTGATCATGGCTAGCTGCCGGGCCAGCGCCAGGCCGGCTTCGGCGTCGCCGTGACGCGCGCCGAACTCAACGATCCGGCGTTGCACGCCGCGCCAAGCGAGCGCCTGCGCTGATTGCCGGTGCACAGCGGAGATAACGCAGAGCCGCTCCAGTCGCTGCGGCGCGAGCGCGGCCAAAGCCAAGCCTACTAGTCCGCCATACGAGGAGCCAACAAAGGCGTGGAGCTTGGTAATGCGAAGCCGATCAAGCGCATGAATGATGAGCCGCGCCTGATCGCCCGGCGTCAGCCTAACGCGCTCGTTACACAATGGCGCGAAATCGACACCGATCAGGCCGAACCGGTCGAGATCAATGGCGCGGTGATTGACGATCGTCTCCCGCCACCAGCCTTGCGCGCCACTGACATCCCGGGTCGCAGAAATGCCGCCGAGCGCGATGATCTGCGGGCCATCGAGCTGGCCCACGCGGCGCAGCCGTACATGGGTGTCGAGCAGCGCATCGCCGCTTTCGAGCCGGAAACCCGTCGGGATCGGGACCTCGATATCCTCGACTGCCGGCGTCGCGCGCCGCTCTAGCGCCAGCGCACTCATTGCGCGGCCCTCGCGGTCAGAACGAGATGCTCGACGCTGCCGCGAACCGCGACGCCCTCGTCCAATAAGGAGTAAGTCAGCGCTCGCGCCGCGTCTGCGGACACACGCTTGAGCCGACATCGCACGCTAAATCCACCATCAGCGCGCGCCAATTGCAGGGCGTGCACCTCGGCGCCGAGTGCGGACACACGCTCCGCAATCGCCGACCAGTCGGTCCATTTTTCAATGGCGAGGTTTAGGTCGTGCTGTAGTTCGACCCCAGCCAAATCGGCAAACGCGGTGTTCGCGTTCGCTTCATAGGCGTCTTCAAATGCTCCCATAGCCAAGCTCCGGCGCTCAATGTCGCGACGAATTGGATGGGCGCTTGCGGGCTGAGGCAGTGCGAAACACGCACTTGACCTTCGCTTTAGCTGTATTTTTAACGCGCCCGCAAGCTGATCATCAAATCGGCGCAAGCAATCGACTAACGCAACGAGCCGGGTTTGTCACGCCTCAAAAGCGCGTCCTACGCGAACGTCGCACACGCATGCGTGAGCGTTTAGTACAACTTAACTCTGGCGCCTGAAAAAATGGCAAAGCCAACTTTCATCATCTCGCGACCACTTTTTGCATTGCGCACTGCAAAAACTTGAGTTCTAGTTTTTGCAGGAGCTAACAACACTCGTGTCTATGAACCGCCACACCGCTAACCGCGCCGCTGCGACTGCCGTCGCTGTCGACGCGCGCGCGCTTGTGGTCGTACTCGTAAACACGGTCCTTCTTGGCCTGGCCCTCATTCTTGGCGCCGGAGCGGAGTGGATACGAGCGAACTAACCCTGAAAACCAGGATCGCACGCCACCCCGCTTCGAAAGAAGCGGGGTTTTTTGTTGCGCGCGATCCGCCCTGAGCCGGATCGAGAATGACGGAAAAACCCGCAGAAAACCCGCGAAAACCGCTACGCAGCAGCGCCGTCACTGGCGGCGCCAATCGCGCTGCGGCGCGCTCATATCTGCGCGCGGCGGGGCTCGAAGATGAGGACTTCAAACGCCCGCTGATTGCGGTCGTTAACACATGGTCGTCGGTCACGCCGTGCAACATGCATCTGGGCAGCTTGGCCGAGCATGTTCGCCGAGGCGTGCGCGAGGCCGGCGGCGTGCCGATCGACTTCAACACGGTTGTCGTCACCGACGGCATCGCGATGGGCACGCCCGGCATGCGCGCGTCGCTGATCTCACGCGAAGTGATCGCCGATTCCATCGAGCTTGCCGTGCAAGGACACCAGCTCGATGGCGTCATTTGTATTGTCGGTTGCGACAAGACCATTCCCGCCGCAGCAATGGCGCTGGCGCGTATGGATCTGCCGGGCTGCGTGCTCTACGGCGGCACCATCATGCCCGGTCGCCATGCGGGCAAAGAGATTTCCATCCAAGACGTGTTCGAGGCCATCGGCGCACACGGCGCTGGCGCTCTTGACGATGACGGCCTGAAGCAAGTCGAGAAGGCCGCCTGCCCCGGCGCCGGTGCGTGCGGCGGTCAATTCACCGCAAACACGATGGCGATGGCGCTCTCGGCGATGGGCTTATCGCCGATGGGCGCCAATGACGTGCCCGCAGTTCACGCCGATAAGCCCGCGGAAGCCGAACGCTGCGGTCGCATCGCCGTCGAACTCACGCTGCGCGATCATAGCGCACGCCGCTTCATCACCCAGGCCTCACTGCGCAACGCCGCAGCAGCTGTGTCAGCCAGCGGCGGCTCGACCAACGCCGTTCTCCACCTCGTCGCGATTGCGGCTGAAGCGGGCGTCGCGTTCGGCGTTGAGGACTGTAACGCCGCTTGCGAAGACGCGCCGGTTATCTGCGATCTGAAACCGGGCGGCCAATTTCTCGCTCATCACCTGTTCGAAGCAGGCGGCACGCGGCTCGTGATGCATCGGCTGATGCAAGCCGGAAAGATCGAGGATGCCCCCACCGTCTCCGGCCGCACGTTGTTCGAGGAAGCGCGCGAGGCCATCGAGACGGGCGGCCAAACAGTGGTCCACACCTTCAGGAAGCCGCTGCTGGAGCGCGGCTCTTACGCCGTCATCTACGGCAACATCGCGCCAGAGGGCGCGGTGATCAAACTCGTCGGCCACGACACCGCGCACTTCGAAGGGCCCGCGCGCGTCTTCGATAGCGAGGAAGCCGCATTCGACGCTGTGCAAGCGGGCCGCATCAGCGAAGGCGATGTGCTGGTGATCCGCTACGAGGGCCCGAGAGGCGGCCCCGGCATGCGCGAGATGCTGCAAGTGACCGCGGCGCTCAAGGGGCGCGGCATGCAGAACGTCGCGCTGATCACCGACGGCCGGTTCTCCGGCGCGTCTTACGGCTTCGTCGCCGGCCACGTCTCGCCGGAGGCTGCACGCGGCGGCCCGGTCGCGTTGCTGCGTGACGGTGATGTGATCCGCATCGATATTGCCGCGCGCAGCATTGAGACGACGGCGGATCTCAGCGCCCGCACCGCGCAGCCGCCGAAGAAAGAAGCGCCCACGGGCGTCTTCGCGAAATACGCCGCGCTCGTCGCATCCGCCGCGCAAGGCGCCGTCACCATTCCAAACCCACCCGCCGCGCAGACGCGCGTACAGACTCAACGCGAGGCATCATGACCAAGGTTTACACCAACGATGACGTGCGCAGCGACGCACTCGAAGGCCAGCGCATCGCTGTGCTCGGCTATGGCAGCCAAGGCCGCGCGCATGCGCAGAACTTGCGCGACAGTGGCTATGACGTCGTCGCCGGCGTGCGCAAGGACGGCAAAGGCTGGACCAATGCGCGCGCTGACAAAATCGACACCGCCGAGCCCGCAGCCGCTGTCGAAGGCGCGGACCTGATCGCGTTCCTGACGCCGGACATGGCGCAGGAGGCCATTTACAACGAGGTCATCGCGCCGCGCGCCAAGAAAGGCGCGACTTTGCTCTTCGCGCACGGCTTCTCTATCCATTATGGACGCGTGAAACCACGTGCGGACATGGACGTCGTCCTTGTTGCGCCGAAAGGACCCGGCGATCTGGTGCGGCGCGAATTCATTCGCGGCCGTGGCGTGCCCGCTTTGTTTGCCGTGCACCAAAACGCCACCGAAACAGCGCGCGCACGCGCCATGGCCTACGCCAAAGGCATCGGCGGCGCGTCCGGCGGCCTGATCGAAACGACGTTTCCGGAGGAGACCGAAACCGACTTGTTCGGCGAGCAAGCCGTGCTGTGTGGCGGCGCAAAAGAACTGGTCATGGCCGGCTATCAGACTCTCGTCGATGCCGGCTATCAGCCCGAAGTCGCCTACTTCGAATGCATGCATGAGCTGAAGCTCATCGTTGATCTCTTCTATGAAGGCGGCATCTCAAAGATGCACGACTTCATCTCGGAAACAGCAAAGTACGGCGCCGTTGTCTCCGGGCCGCGGATCATCACCGAAGACACACGCGCCCGCATGCGCGCTGTGCTGGCCGACATTCAATCGGGCAATTTTGCGCGTGACTGGATCCTCGAAAACCAAGCCGGCAAGCCGCGTTACAACGCCATGCTCAACGCCGACCGCAATCATCCGATCGAGCGGACAGGCGCCGCGCTGCGTGAGCGCATGGCCTGGCTGAAACAACCGACGAACGCCTGAGCCAGATGATGACCGCCGCCCGCCCCGTGCAACAGACCGAACCACAGCCAACCACTGGCGCGCGCCTCGTCGTTGAATCGCTTGAACGGCTCGGCGTCGAGGTCGTGTTCGGCTATCCGGGCGGCGCCATCATGCCGGTGTACGACGCGCTCACCAGCGCGCGCTTCAAACACATCCTGGTGCGTCATGAGCAGGCTGCTGCATTTGCCGCTGACGCTTATGCACGCGTCACTGGCAAGCCTGGCGTGTGCTTGGCCACGTCAGGCCCCGGCGCAACCAATCTGATCACCGGCATCGCCAACGCGATGATGGACTCAGTGCCGCTGGTTGCCATCACCGGGAATGTCTCGTCGGCCTTGATGGGCACCGATGCGTTTCAAGAGATCGACATCCTCGGCGCGACGCTGCCGATGGTGAAACATTCCTGGATCATCCGCGATCCAGCCGACATTCCATCCATCTTCAAGCAAGCCTTTCACATTGCAGCATCGGGCCGTCCCGGACCGGTGCTCATCGACCTGCCAAAGGACGTGCAGGTCGGCGCCGCCGTTGCGTCGTCTCCGTTCCCCCCAGATCCGCCAGGGACGGCGCAGCGAATCGATCCGGCGCAAGTGCGCCGCGCCGAATCCGCAATCGGCGCGGCGCAACGTCCACTGCTCTATATTGGCGGCGGCGTTCGCATTGCCGGCGCGGTGGAGGACGTACGCGCCTTTGCGCATAAGACCCGCATCCCCGCCGTCTCGACACTGCAAGGCTTGGGCGTGTTGCCCGTGGATTGGCCAACCAATCTCGGCATGATCGGCATGCACGGACTGCGCGCCGCAAACGATGCAGTGCAGGCCTGCGATCTGTTGATCGTGCTGGGCGCTCGCTTTGATGATCGCGCCACTGGCCGGCTCGCCAGCTTCGCACCGAATGCCCGCGTCGTTCACATCGATATCGACGCCGCCGAGATCGGCAAGCTGCGCCATGCCGACGCCGCCATCACCGGTGACGTGCGTATCGTTCTGCCGCAGTTGAACCCACGCATGCCGAGCATTGATCCGTGGATCAAGCAATGCGCTGCATCAAAAGCTGAAACCGCGTTCCGCTACGATGCGCCCGGCGATGGCGTCTATGCGCCTGCGCTGCTGAACGAGCTCTCCAAGCAGGCTGGCGATGCGTTTGTCGCCGCTTGCGATGTCGGCCAGCATCAGATGTGGGCGGCGCAGCATTGCGAATTCTCGTCACCGCACGCGCACATTACCTCAGGCGGCTTGGGCGCGATGGGTTTCGGCGTGCCTGCCGGCATCGGCGCGAAATTGGCGCAACCGAACGCGCACGTCGTCACTATCACCGGCGACGGCTCCTTCATCATGAACATTCAAGAGCTGGCGACACTGCGGCGCTACAAAATCCCACTGAAGATCGTGCTGCTCGACAACGCCTCGCTGGGCCTGGTGCGCCAGTGGCAAGAGCTCTTCTTCGATCGCAATTACAGCGAGATCAATCTCTCGGACAATCCCGACTTCGCCGCCGTCGCGCAGGCGTTCGGCATCGAAGCGTTCCGAATTAGCAAGCGCGAGGAAGTCGGCGCCGGCATCGCGCGATTGCTCGCCGCAAAAGGCCCCTGCCTCGCGCATGTCCTTATCGACGCCAAAGAGAATGTCTGGCCGCTCGTGCCGCCCGGCAAAAGCAATTCAGAGATGATGCACGGAGACTCACAATGAAGGACGCTTTCCTGATCCAAATCGATCACGCTGAAGGGTCGCTTCAACGCCTTGTCGGTCTCATCGAACGCCGCGGCTTTTATATCGCCGACATGAGCGTCTCCGACGCCGGCGCCTTTCGTGAAGTGCACATCGCGGTGCGCGAGCGTGACGCGGGGCGCTGTATTCATGCGCTGGGCCGCCAGATCGACAAGCTCATCGGTATCCGCCGTGTCGCTACCAATGCCAGCGCAGTCGATCATCAGGGGGTATCGGTATGCCCAGCGTAGTCGATCCCAACCGCGTCATCGTTTTTGACACAACGCTGCGCGATGGCGAGCAAGCGCCCGGCTTCTCAATGTCCGCCGAGGCCAAGGTAGAAATGGCCAAAGGCTTGCGCGACCTCGGCGTGGACGTGATCGAAGCGGGCTTCGCCGCCGCATCTCCCGGAGATGCTGAAGCTGTGCGCCGCGTCGCTGGCGAGGTGGAAGGCCCAATCTTCTGCTCGCTCTCGCGCGCAAACGAAGATGACATCCGCACCGCTTATGGCGCCCTGCAAAGCACGCCGAAGCGGCGCATCCATATCTTCCTCAGCACCAGCCCGATCCACCGCGCGGCAAAACTCAACATGAGCGCCGACGAAGTACTCAACGCCGCCGTCCGGGCCGTGTCGTTCGCGCGCACGCTTTTCGACGACATCGAGTTCTCTGCCGAAGATGCAATCCGCACAGAGCACGCATTTCTGGGCGATGTGATGGAAGCCGTGGCCGACGCAGGCGCCGGCACGCTGAACATCCCCGATACGGTGGGGTATTCCACGCCGGTAGAGATCGCTTCGATCTTCGCCGAGATCAAAGCGCGTGTCGCAACGCGCCATCCCGAGGCGATCCTCTCGGCCCATTGCCACAACGATCTCGGCATGGCCGTCGCCAACACGCTGGCCGCCGTCGCCAATGGCGCGCGACAGGTTGAGGTCGCGGTCAACGGCATCGGCGAGCGCGCCGGCAATTGCGCGCTGGAAGAAGTGGTGATGGCGCTGCGCACGCGCGCCGATCTCTATGGCGTTCATACCGGTGTCGACACCACGCAATTACTTGGGGTTAGCCGCTTGCTGAGCAACCTCACGCACTCACCTGTCGTGCGCAACAAAGCTATCGTCGGCATCAACGCATTCGCGCACGAGGCCGGCATCCATCAGCACGGCATGATCGCCGATGCGCGCACCTATGAAATCATGCGCCCGGAGGACGTTGGCTTCTCCGGCACGCGCTTGGTGCTCGGCAAGCATTCGGGCCGTCACGCAATCGCGCAACGCGCCGAGGCGCTTGGCTATCGCCTGAGCGGCAACGAGCTGGGTCATGTTTTCGTCAGCTTCAAGCGTCGCGCCGACGAGATTGGCGAAATCGACGACAACGAGTTGCTCGCGATCATCAACACGGTAACGACGGACGGAGGCCCACGTGTCCTCGCCTCCTGACAAGCCGCGTACATTGTTTGAGAAAATCTGGGACGCGCGGTGCGTGCAGCCGGAAACGGCTGACACGCCTGCGGTTCTCTATGTCGATCTGCACCTTGTGCATGAAGTCACGAGCCCGCAAGCATTCGCCGAGCTGGCCGCGCTTGGCCGGAAGGTGCGCCGGCCTGACCGCACCTACGCCACGCTCGATCATTCCACGCCAACGCTCGCGCCCGCAGCGGATGGCAAACGCCCGTTCGCCAATGCGGCCGCGGCTGCGCAAGTCGATACGCTGCGTGCCAATTGCGCCGCGCATGGCGTGACGTTGGCGGATTGGGACAGCGCCGATCGCGGCGTCGTGCATGTGATGGCGCCGGAGCTGGGCCTTACGCATCCCGGCATGGTGGTTGTCTGTGGCGACAGCCACACCGCAACGCACGGCGCCTTCGGCGCGCTCGCCTTTGGCATCGGCACGTCTGAAGTTGCGCATGTTCTGGCGACGCAATGCCTGCTTCAGCGCAAGCCAAAGCAGATGCGCGTCAACGTCACGGGCCAATTGCAGCCAGGGGTCTCCGCCAAGGATCTCACGCTGGCGATCATCAATCGCATCGGCTTCGGCGGCGGGTCTGGGTACGTCATCGAGTATGCCGGCGAGGCGATACGCGCGCTCAGCATGGAGGGGCGCATGACGCTCTGCAACATGTCGATCGAAGCCGGAGCGCGCGCGGGCATGGTCGCGCCCGATGACAAAACCATCGCATTCCTGCGTGGCAAACCGCACGCGCCACAAGCGTTCGAGGCCGCAGCGGCGCGCTGGCTTGCCTTCGCAAGCGACGATGGCGCGACCTACGATGTCGAGATCAGCGTGGACGCCAGTGCAGTCGCGCCGATGGCGACATTCGGCACCACGCCGGACGCATCAATCCCGATCGGCGCGCCCGCACCCTACCCGCGCGATGCGACCGAACAACAAGCGCTCGACTACATGCGATTCAAAGCCGGTGCGCCGACAACCGCTGCAAACGTCGATGTTGTCTTCGTCGGCTCATGCACCAATGGCCGCCTATCGGACTTACGTGACGCTGCCGCGGTGTTACGCGGGCGGCGCGTGAAGGATGGCGTGCGCATGCTCGTCGTCCCAGGCTCGGAGGCGGTGAAGCGGCAGGCGGAGGCGGAAGGGCTAGATCAAGTCTTCCTCAATGCAGGCGCCGAATGGCGGCAGCCGGGCTGTTCGATGTGCATCGCCATGAACGGCGATGTCGTCGCTCCCGGCCAACTTGCCGTCTCCACATCGAACCGAAACTTTGAGGGCCGGCAGGGAAAAGGCGCACGCACCATTCTAGCCAGCCCCGCGACAGCAGCTGCAAGCGCAGTTGCTGGCGCGCTTACCGATCCGCGTGTCTTCATCCTGGAGGCCGCCAATGCCTGAGCGCCTCACGCAATTCACGTCGCGGACAATGGTCCTGCCGCAAGCGAACATCGACACCGACCAGATCATTCCAGCGCGCTTCCTGACCACGGTCACGCGCGAAGGACTGGGCGCGATGGCGTTCTACGACTGGCGCTACGATGCGAACGGCACACCGATCGCGGACGCCGCGCTGAACACGCTCGACGCCGCCGAACACCGCGTGTTGATCGCGGGCGATAATTTCGCGTGCGGTTCTTCGCGCGAGCACGCGCCCTGGGCGCTGCTGAATTATGGCTTCCGCGCCGTCGTCTCCACGCGCATCGCCGACATCTTCTCATCGAACGCGCTCAAGAATGGCCTCCTGCCGATCGTCGTCGACGAACCCACCCACGCCCGGCTGCTCGCCGATCCCGGTGGGCGCGTCACCATCGACCTTGAGCGCTGCGAACTCTCCGCCGGCAACGAGCCGACTGTGAAGTTTGCGATCGATCCTTTTTCACGGCGCTGTCTGATCGATGGTGTCGACACCATGGGCTGGTTGCTTGAGCGGCTGCCCGCCATCGAAGCCTTTGAAGCGAGAGTCACATGAAAAGCTACACGATTGTCCTGCTCCCTGGGGACGGGGTCGGACCCGAAGTCACGCGCGCTGCGGCGGAAGTGCTGCAGGCCGTCGGCGATCGCTTCGGGCATCGCTTCGTCTTCGACACGCAATTGATCGGCGGAAGCGCCATCGACGCGACCGGCGAGCCATTGACGCAAGAAGCGCTCGTCGCATGCCGGCAAGCCAACGCCGTCTTTCTCGGCGCCGTCGGCGGTCCCAAATGGGACCGCGCGCCGCGCCGGCCGGAGCTTGGGCTGCTGGAATTGCGGAAGGCGCTTGGCCTGTTCGCCAACATTCGGCCTGTACGCATCTATGATGCGCTGCTCGATTGTTCGCCGCTGCGCCGCTCTATTGTCGCTGACGTCGACCTTGTCGTGTTCCGCGAACTCACGGGCGGTTTGTACTTTGGTGAGAAGCGTCGCACTGACGATTCCGCAAGCGATCAGTGCATCTACACGGTGGGCGAGATCGAACGCATCGCGCGCTCCGCCTTCGCCGCTGCGCGCACACGGCGTGGCAAAGTGACGTCGGTCGATAAGGCCAATGTCCTTGAGACGAGCCGTCTATGGCGCGATGTCGTCACCCGTATTCATGCCGATGAGTACGCCGATGTGCGGCTCGAGCACGCCCTGGTGGATTCCACCGCCATGCAGATCATTCGCCAGCCGCGCGCTTACGACATCATCCTCACCGAAAACATGTTTGGCGACATTCTTTCCGATGAGGCCTCGGTTCTTGGCGGCTCCATTGGCCTTGCACCCTCCGCCTCTCTCGGAGAGGGCGGACCCGGCTTGTTCGAACCGGTGCACGGCTCGGCGCCGGACATCGCCGGTCGCGATATCTGTAATCCCGTCGGGGCCATCCTCTCGGCGGCGCTGCTGCTTCGCTACGGCCTGAGTTTACTTGATGAAGCGAACGCCGTCGAAGCGGCGGTCGAGCGCGTCATTGATAGTGGCGCACGGACGGCGGATCTTGGCGGCGATCTTGGCTGTCAGGCCATGGCAGAGCGCATTGCTGATGAAGTGCACAACGGCGTCTCATACGCCCATCACGTCCAGATGCATTGGGGCTGACGAGCATGACGATTGTTCCGTTCGACGACCGCGACGGCTGGATCTGGCTCGACGGCCAGTTCGTTCCTTGGCGCGATGCAAACCTGCATGTGCTCAGTCATGCGCTTCACTATGGCGCCGCCGTCTTCGAAGGCGAGCGTATGTATGATGGGCGCATTTTCGCGCTTGAAGCACACACGCGCCGCCTCTTCCGGTCCGCGGAGCTACTCGACTTCGCGATTCCGTTCACGGAAGACGAGATCAACCACGCCTCAGCAGAGACCTGCGCGAAAAACGGCCTCCGGAATTGCTATGTGCGTCCGATCGCCTGGCGCGGGCCGGAGCAGCTCAGCGTCTCTGCGCTGCAAACGCGCACGCGCGTCGCCATAGCCGTTTGGGAGTGGCCGAAATACTTCGATGCGGCAAAGTTCCAGCGCGGCGTTCGGTTGTGTTGGGCGAAGTATCGGCGGCCTCCCGCGGAAGCAGCGCCGACGGCGGCTAAGGCGGCAGGTCTCTACATGATCTGCACCATTTCGAAGAACGACGCCGAGCGAAACGGATACGATGACGCGCTCATGCTCGATTGCAGCGGCGCGATCGCGGAGACCACCGGGGCCAACATCTTCTTTGTGCGCGACGGACAACTCTATACGCCCGAGCCAACGTGCTTTCTCGATGGGATCACCCGACAAACCGTTATCGGATTGGCGCGCAAGATGGGGATCGCTGTGACCGAGACGCGGATTGAGCCTGGAATGCTCTCGACATTCTCGGAGTGCTTCATCGTCGGCACTGCCGCGGAAGTCACTCCGGTCGGCGAGATTGGCGTACTGACATTCCATCCGGGCCGATTAACGTTCGATCTCGTCGACGCATACGCGGATCACGTCCGCGCGCACGTGAAGGACCGTCGGCTGGTCACTGCCTAGGCGCTGCACTCACAATCTCTTTCAGCGCCTCAATCAGTCGCGCCTGATCGGTCGGCATACCGACAGTGATGCGGAGCCAATCCGGCAGATTGTAGTTTGCCAAATGGCGCACGAGCAGTCCGCGGCGCGCAAGCTCCGTTTCGACTTTCGCGGCGTCATCGAAACGAACCGTGACGAAGTTGGCCGCGGTATCCAGTGTCGTGAGACCCATGTGTCGGAGTGCGTTCGTAAGCTCTCGTCGTCCTTGGACGACGAGAGCGACGGAACGCTCCACAAATGCATCGTCCGCCAAGGCCGCCACCGCTGCTGCTTCTCCCGCGGACGGCACCGAAAATGGCAACCGGATTCGGTTCATGGCGTCTGCGACGGCCGGGGCGGCATAGGCCCAGCCGATACGCAGCGATGCGAGACCGTAGATCTTTGAGAACGTGCGCGTGACAATCACATTCTGCTTGTCGCGAGACCACTCCAGTCCATCGCTATAGCCCTCAAGGCCATACGCGCACTCCGCGTAGGCGCCATCGAGAACAAGCAACACGTCGCGCGGCAGCCGATCATGCAGGCGTTCGATCTCGCTGAACGGAAGCCATGTGCCCGTTGGATTTGCGGGGTTGGCGATGAAGACGATCCGCGTACGCTCATCCACGGCGGCGAGCAGCGTATCCACATCGGCGACGTAAGACGGCTCCGCTGCCGATCTCATCTCGGCGCCTGTCGCGCGAACCGCGATCGACCACGCCGCAAATCCAAACTCCGGTTGGACGGCGTTGTCCCCCGGCCCGAGATAGGTTTGCGCAGCCACTGCAAAGATTTCATCAGAGCCAGCGCCGAAAATCAGTCGCTCCGGCTCCAGATTGAATTTCGCCGCGATCGCCGCACGTAAGCTGCTCGTCTTGGCGTCTGGATAAAGGTGAAGCCTACTGCTCGCCGCCATATACGCTTCGCGTGCGGCAGGACTGCAACCTAATGGATTCTCGTTCGCCGAAAGCTTGATCGGCTGAGCTACACCAGCGGCGCGCGACTTTCCCGGCGTATAAGCGGCAATCTCAAGAATGCCGCGCTTCGGCATCGGGCTCACTGGTTGGCTCCTGCGCGCTTGGCGAGGACCGCCGTGACATCATTGAAGCTCAACCCACGCGCCTTAAGCAGCACCGCCAGCACGTAAAGCAAGTCGGCGCTCTCTGCGCACAATTCGGCGTCGTCGCCCGCTGCGCCCGCCAGCGCTGTTTCGACGCCCTCTTCCCCCAGCTTCTGCGCGACCCGCTTGACGCCTTCAGCAAGAAGCCTCGCGGTGAAGCTATCCGAAGGCGAAGCCTCGGCACGCGCAGCGACTGTCCGTTCCAATGCGCCAAGCCGGCCTATGCCAGGCGCTTCCTCATCGCCGAAACAACTCACGGCGCCCCGGTGACACGCTGGACCGGTTGGCTCGACGCGGACCAGCAATGCGTCGCCGTCACAATCCAGAGTCACGGAGTCCACCTTCAGACGGTTTCCCGATGTCTCGCCCTTCCGCCAGCGCGCTTGTCTTGAGCGCGAGAAGAACGTCGCCTCGCCAGAGGACAACGTCTCTTCAAGCGCCGCGCGATCCATCCAGGCAACCATCAGCACCTGCAGCGTCAAGCGATCCTGCACCACGGCGCACACAAGTCCGCCGCCCTTCTCGAAATCGACACTCGAAACATCAAAAGCGCTCATAAGCGCACCTCCAAGCCCGCCGCGCGCAGCGCGGCTTTGACTTCGCGCACAGACACTGCTCCCGAGTGAAAAATCCCCGCGGCCAAAGCGGCGGATACGTCAGCTTCCGCGAACACCTGAACGAAGTGCGACGGCGCACCAGCGCCACCTGAGGCTACAAGCGGTATGCGCAGCTTCTCCCTCGCGGCCTTTAGTTGAGCCACGTCATAGCCTTCGCGCACGCCATCCTGATCCATGCAGTTGAGAACGATCTCGCCGGCGCCGCGCTCTTGCGCCTCGACGATCCAATCCAGCATGGGGCGGGGCGTCTTGCGCATCGCGCTTTCGACGCCGGTGTATTGAAACGTGCTCCAGACGCCATCAACGCGCCGGCTATCGACGCCCACGACGACGCATTGCGAGCCCGCGACATTGGCGATCTCGGTAATCAACTCCGGCCGCTCAAGCGCCGGCGAGTTGATCGAGACTTTGTCCGCGCCGTGCTCGAGGCAGGCGAGCGCCTGCTCCAACGTTCGGATGCCGCCAGCAACGGTGAGCGGCACATCCAAGACGCGCGCGACGCCCGCCAGCCATTGATAGTTGATCGTACGCCGTTCCGCCGATGCGGTTATGTCGTAGATGACCACTTCATCGGCGCCATCGTCGCGATAGCGCGTAGCGAGTTCGCCGGGGTCGCCAAGGTCGACGTGCCCTGCAAAGCGCACGCCCTTCACGACGCGGCCATCACGCACGTCGAGACAAGCAATGATGCGCTTAGACGGCAAGAGCGGCCTCCACCGTGAAGCGCTGCTCGTAGAGCGCGCGGCCTACGATCGTTGCGCTGACATCGGCCGCCTTGAGCGCAGCCAGATCATCCAAACTGGCGACGCCACCCGAGGCTTGCAGGGCGAGATCGGCTCTGATGCGGCGAATGTACTGCTTCAGCGCCGTATTCGGTCCATCCAGCGCGCCATCGCGAGAAATGTCGGTGACGAGCACATGCTTGAGTGCATTTGGCGGATAAGCGGAGAGCGCCTGCTCCAGCGTGGCGCCGCCATTGGCGGCCCAGCCGTCCGCTGCGACTTCGAACGCTTCTTGCGTTTGCCGCACATCGAGCGCCACACAAATGCGCTCGACACCAAACACATCAATCCACTGCCGCACCTCTTGCGGCGCACGCACCGCAACTGAGCCAGTGACGACGCGATCGACGCCTGCGGCGAGCAACGCCTCTACATCTTCTCGCGATCGTACGCCGCCGCCACTCTGCACTTTGAGGTTCGTCTCTGCGGCCAGACGCCCGATCAGATCGACCTGCGCCGGCTTCCGGGCACGGGCGCCATCGAGATCCACGATATGGACCCATTGCGCGCCCGCCTCCGCGAACCGCCGCACCTGAACGAACGGATCGCCATATTGAGTTACGGCGTCAAAGCGTCCCTGAAGAAGCCGGACACAAGCGCCGTCGCGCAGATCGATTGCAGGAATTACGAGCATGAGATCGCCAGGAAGTTCTTGAGGATACGCGCGCCGACTTCGCTTGAGCGTTCCGGGTGAAACTGACACCCGTAAACGTTGCCGCGTTCCACGGCCGCAGAAAACGTCTCGCCGTAGCTTGCGGTGGCGATCGTCTCGCCAGCCACCGGACAAGCGAACGAGTGGACAAAATAGACGTAGTCACCGGAGCGAACGCCATCGAGCAATGCACTCTCTCGCGATACGTTCAGCCTTGACCAGCCCATATGCGGCGATGGCAGAGCCGGCGTCGCGCGCAGTGCTGTGACGGTTCCGTTCAGAAACGAGAGGCCACGCGCGCCATCGCCTTCGTCGCTGCGCTCATACAAAAGCTGTTGGCCAAGACAGATGCCAAGCACCGGGCGCTGAAAGTTGCGCAGCACCTCGCCGATGCCACTGGTCTCAAGACTCCGCGCTGCGGTTGCCGCGGCCCCCACGCCAGGCAGGATCACGCGCTCGGCGTCCGCGACGCGCGCCGCGTCGTCTGTCAGCACGGCGCGCGCACCGAGGCGCTCCAGTGCGAACATGATCGAGGCAGTATTGCCCGAACCAAGTTTGACCACGGCGACGCCCATCAGATCACGCCTTTGGTTGAGGGCACGACCGCGCCCTCGACACGAATGGCCTGACGCAGAGCGCGGCCAAGCGCCTTGAAGCACGCCTCGGTCTTGTGGTGATCATTGTCGCCCGTCACGCTCACATGGATGTTGGCGCCCATCGCCTGCGCCAATGACCGGAATACGTGCTCCGTCATCTCCGTTGGGTACGAGCCGATCGCTGGCGCGGTGAACGCGCCTTCGAACACGAGATAGGGTCTGCCGCCCAGATCGACCGACACTTTGGCCTCGGCCTCATCCATCGGCAGCACAAAGCCAAAGCGCGCCAAGCCGCGGCGCTCGCCGAGTGCTTCGCTCAAGGCGCGGCCTAAGGCGATCGCGCAATCTTCGATGCTGTGGTGCGCGTCGATGTGCAAATCGCCCGCGCAAGAGAGGGTCAGCGAAAAGCCGCCGTGATGGGCGACTTGCTCGAGCATGTGATCGAAGAAGCCGACACCGCTCGCGATCTGCACCGGCCCGGGGCTGTCCAAATCGATGTTGACGGCGATCGAGGTCTCCTTCGTTTCACGCGTGACCGCGCCGCGCCGTCTGCGAATCACCGGCTCGGATGCACGCTCAGTGTTACTTGAAGCAGCGATCCGGATATCCGCCGCGCGGGCGTGCGCCTCCAGTCCTTCGAGCCGCGCCAAACGTGCCGCCGGACCGGCGAGCGCGCGAACGCCAGTTTCGTCGACCTCCTGCACCGTAAGCGACTTCATGAACGATGCGACGCTCACGCCGCCATACGTCTTCGCGCTCGCGTCTGTCGGCAAAACGTGGCTGGGCCCAGAGACGTAGTCGCCGAATATCTCCGCGCTCATCGGGCCGACAAACACAGCACCGGCATTCTCAATCGATTTGACCAGCGTGGCGGCGTCTTCAGTTTGTAGCGAAAGGTGTTCCGGCGCGTAGAGGTTGGCGACCTCTGCCGCCTCTTGCAGCGAACGGACGCGTATGATCCGCGCTTGCCCCAGCGCCGCGCGCGCAATCGCTTCCCGGCCAAGACCGGTCACTTGCTTCTCGACTTCGAGGCTGACATCGGCGCTGAGTTCGTCGGAGGTCGTGACAAAGATTACTTGGGCGTCTGCATCGTGCTCCGCTTGGCTCAAAAGATCAGCGGCGATGTTTCGCGCATTGGCGCCACGATCGGCGATCACCATCAGTTCGCTTGGGCCTGCCGGCAGATCGATCGCGGGCCCGCCCGGGAGAGACGCTGCATAGCGTTTGGCCTCGGCGACATAGGCGTTGCCGGGGCCAAAAATCTTCAGCGCTTTCGGTGTAAACACACCGAGCGTCAGCGCAGCGATCGCTTGCGCGCCGCCGATCATCCACAGTCGCTCGACACCGCACGCAGCGGCGGCGGCGATCATGCCTGGATGTGGCTCGCCATTCTCACCGGGCGGCGTGACGACAATCCGCTCGGCAACCCCTGCAGCACGCGCGGGCTCGGCCAGCATGATGAGCGTCGAGATCAGCGGCGCGCTTCCCGCCGGTACGTAAAGGCCGCAGGAAGCAATGGCTCGCCACTCTAGCCGTGTGCGTACGCCGGGGAGGCTTTCAACGACGCACGACTTCGGCTTGGTTGCTTCGTGATAGAACCGCACCTGATCAACGGCGAATTCGATCGCAGCAAGGTCTTCGCTCGCGAGACGGCCACGGGCAGAATCGACTACAGCGGCGCTTAGATCGAGCGCAACGGGTGCGTGGCGATCAAGCTTCAGCGCCCAGCGCGCCAGCGCTGCTTCACCTTCGCTCGCGACTTCGTCAAATAGCTGCCGCACGAGAGCCGAAACTTCAGGCGCACACCTTTGATCTGGGCGCGCCAGCACAGCGTCTCGGTCCGCACTAGAAAGATCGCCCCAAACAAACGTCTTCATCGCGCCCTCACATCAGCTTTTCGATTGAGAGAACGAGAATCGCGGAAGCGCCGGCTTCCTTGAGCGCTTCAAGCGTCTCCCAGAACACCGATTCCTGGCAGACAGCGTGCACGGCGACGGCATCATCGCGCCCCGCCAATTCCAGAACTGTCGGTGCGCCCGCGCCTGGCAGGATTTCTGCGATGCGCGGAAGCGCGGAGCGCGGCGCATTCATCATGACGTACTTGGCGTCCTGCGATGCGCAGACACCGCGAAACCGCGAACTCAAGCTCTCCAAGAGGCGCTCTAAGTCCGGATCGAGTTCACGCGTCGACCGCACCAGCGTCGCCTCGCCCTCCATGACTGTCTCAAAGGCGGCGAGGCCATTGGCCTCCAGCGTCGCGCCCGTGGAGACGAGATCGCAGATCAAGTCCGCGAGTTTAAGCCTCGGCGCGACTTCAACGGCGCCGCTCATCGTGACGATCTCGGCTTGGACGCCGGCGGCGGATAGGAACTGCGTGAGCAAATTCGGATAGGTGGTCGCTATGCGAAGGCCGTTGAGCGATCCGGGGCCGCGATACTCAAAACGCTCCGGCCCAGCGATGCACAACCGGCAGCGCCCGAACCCAAGCGGCATAATCTCGCGCACGCCGTCACCGCCACCCGCAGCGCGCTCCGCCAGAACATTGCGGCCGACAATGCCAAGATCGGCGACGCCATTGGCGACGAATGTCGGAATGTCGTCATCGCGAACGCACCAGATGTCGATCGGTGCATTCTCGACGCTGTAAGCGAGGTCGCTCGCGCTCTTATTGACGCGGAAGCCGGCCTTGCGGACGAGCTCAAGGCTCCGCTCGGCCAAGCGGCCGCTCTTCTGGATAGCGAGGTGCAGACGTTTTTGGTTCATGACGGGTCTCACGCGAGCGCATGACGCGCTCGAAAAGCGAATTGAAGCTCGGGGCGATAAGCGCTCATACGGCGCTCTCGCTCTTTCAGTTTGTCGGACTGGTCAGAGCTTCAATGTCGCGGCGCGTGATGCGCGGCGTGAGCATGATGATGGACGGCAAAGACGTGCGCCATCGCGCCCGATTGGGCAGCGCTCGCGGACACGGTCTTGGCGGCAGCTCGCATAATGCGGACGTCCTTCCGGCGTCTCTCTAGTCATGTCTTGATAACGCCGTCAACAGCGCGCATCGGCCCAGCGATGTCGGAAATGGTGCCGCCTAGGTGACTCGAACACCTGACCTACGCATTACGAATGCGCCGCTCTACCAGCTGAGCTAAGGCGGCCCCGGTTCCGGGGCGACCCGGCGGGAGGGCGGTTTCCTACTCGCGGCAGGGCTCGAGAGCAAGCCGTCAGGCGGCGCCTTGGGCGCCTAGCGGGCCATCGCCGACCCGCCGGCCGCGGATTTCACGAAATCCACGCCGGCAATGGTGGTCTCGAAGTCGTGCAAGACCTCGATCGCCTCGTCGGCGTCCATGAGCGGGGCGACCGCATCCGGGAACCGGAAGCGCCAGAAGGAGTGAATGTGGCGAACAACGCCGACCGCCTCTCCCATCGGGATAAAGAGCGAAGGCGCTTTCAGAAGGAAGCTTCGGAATGCGGCTGGCTGGCCGTCAGCGAGCGCCGCGAAAGCCGAGCCATATTCAAGCAGCGTCTCTTCAACTTTATGGACGGCCTTCGCCATCTTATCGAGAATGTCGCGGCGCGTTTCGGCCAGCGCGCGGCGCTCTTCGGAATCGGCGCCGACAATGCGCAAGCCGGCAAAGCGCGGTTTGAAATCACCGAGCTCCGGGCGGATCTCATCCATCAGCCACTTATAATAGAGAAAGCCTTTCCAGGCGAAGACGCCCTCGACGTACTCATCGCCGGACAAGCGCAACGTCTGGCGCAACGGATCGAGCGATTTCGCGGTCTCGTCCGTCATCAGCTTCTCGGCCAAGCGCTTGGAGAGGTCGCCAGCGTCGCGGCCACCGGTCGCGAAGGCCAGGCTGACGAGCTGTGCGATCTCACGACCGACGAAAGTTCGCATGCGCGAGAGATCAGCCTCCGCAATGTCGAAATAGCAACGCGCCGGCTCGATGCCCAGTGTACGCATGCGTTCACGCATCAGGAACGGATCGAACGATGGCAAGCCCGCGAGTACGCGCAACAGTTCGGCGTCGGCGTGGAAGTCTTCTTCCGTATCGTACCGCCCGACGGCGTCGCGCATCAGTTTCTCGAAGCGGATTTCTCCCACCATGAAGCTGATGCCGCCAAGCTCAAGCTCACTGGCGGCGTATGGCAGGATGACTTTCGTCGCCACGGTTGATGGGCGGGCGAAAAGATCATTCTCGTGGCCGCGCAGCACGTGCTTGACGACTAGCGCACGATTGAGCCGCGGATTTTTGAACATCGGCCGCTGCTGATAGTCCTCGGTCTCGCCAAAACGTTCAAAAGTGAGGGCGAGATTCAGAACGCGCGCGGTCGAACCGCTGGCGCGGATAAGTGAAAGATCGCGACGACCATCTTTATTGCGCACGGAAGGCTACCTCTGCGTGCAGGTATGGACGCAGCAGCGTAAACTTTCGCTTAACCAGGCCCCTCCGGTGGCAACGCGCGCGCCGGAATCGCATCGAGCGGCACGCCGCGCGGCAAGGCCTTCAGCATCCATGCCCAAAAGATCGGCAGCATCAAAAGAATAATGACAAACTTGGCGATGTTGGCGAACGGCAGCTGATCAAGCGGCGTCGGCACAACGATGAGCGCGAAAGCGATCGCGCCGAAGGCCATCAACGCAAACAGCAGCAAGAAGAAGTAGCGCTTGGGTGTCTCCCCAATCAGAGCCTTCGCGCCGGGCTGGGCGACAGCCAGGCGACGCAGCGCTGCTCGCACGAAGGGCGTGTAAGTCGCAGAGCGATCTTCAAACCGGCCGACGCTCACATAGTGGGCATTGTCTATCACGAGCTTCGAGCCTTTGCGCGGCTGCAGCTCGAACACGTATCGCCAAGGCTTCAACCTGGCCGGCTCATGACACAGCCGGATGCTGACGAAATCCGTCCACGCAAAGCGCTTTTCCGCGCCGGAGCCGCCGCGTGAGACGAGCGCGTCTTCTTCAACCCGCCACTCGCGTTCGCTGCGCGCGATGGCGCTGCGGCGGCGAAAATAGATAACCGGGTCCATGCGAGAAGGTTGCCACAAGATGAACGCCAGAGACCAGTCCTCTCGCGCGCCTGCCTCATGAACGGCCGAAAGGCCGGATTTGTTCAGTCTTTGGTTACGAACAAGAGCTCTGCGCGTAACGGCTCGGCAACGCATTCATCGTAAATAACCTGCGCGTCCATCCGTAAGCAGAAGCGAGCGGAGTGGTCGTGGGTCGACCGAATGTCGGCTCGCTTTTGACCAGGATGGTCCGCGAATGTCGATTACGAGTTTGTCTGCGGCGCAGATTGGCGCCCTGTCCGTCACGGCCATCCAGGGCCTCAACGCGACGGTCATATCCGCGCTTGCGCCGACGCAGATCGCTGCGATCAGCGCGACGGGTATCGGGGCCCTCTCGAATACGCAGGTCGCGGCCATCTCGGCGACACAAATGCGGGCCCTCACGGTCACGCAGGTTCCCAATTTCTCCAGCGACGTGGTGTTCAGCGCGGCCCAGCTCGTGGCTCTCAATACGAGCCAGATCGGCAGCATGACAGCGACGCAGATGGAAAGTCTGACCACCACCGCGATCGCGGCGCTGGCGACCACCCAGATTCAAGCCCTCGGCGCAACCAACGTTTCCGCTCTCGATGAAACCCAGGCGGCCGCGCTCACCACCACCCAGATCGCTAATCTCAGCACCACCCAGGTCGCCGCGCTCACCGCGACTGACATCGGCGAACTCTCGTCCACGCAAGTACGTGCGTTCACGCAGACGCAAATCTCGCGTCTAACCACAAGCGCGTTCTCCGCACTGGACGCCACGCAAGCGGCCGCGCTCTCGGCTACTCAGCTGGTCGGCGTCTCGGTGACGCAGATCGGCGCGCTCACGAGCGACGACGTCGCCGAGTTCACCGCCACCCAGATCGGCTCCTTCTCGACAGCGCAAGTTCGCGCCATCACCGCCACCAATATGGCGGCGCTTACCGACAGCCAGATTGCAGCACTCACCAACACCCAGCTGCAATCCATCACAGCAACGAACTTGGCCGCTCTCGCCGACACGCAGGTGGCGGCTCTCTCGGTTACCCAAGCTGCGGCGCTCACCACATCTCAGCTCACGGGCCTCAGCGCCGGCGACATCGCGGAGTTCGCCAACACTCAGCTGGCGTCGTTCACGACCACGCAGATGCGTGCGCTCACAGCCACGGCCATGGGGTCTCTGGTGGAGACGCAGATCGCTGCATTCAGCGGCACGCAAGTGCAAGCGATCTCCAGCACGGCGCTCACCGGCTTGACCGATACCCAGCTTGGCGCCCTGACGGAGACGCAGGTCGCAGCACTCAACGCCTCGCAAGTCAAAGCGCTGACGGCCACGAATGTCGGAGCGTTCTCGGAAGCGCAGGTTGCCGCGCTTGGCGCCACGCAGCTGCAACAGCTCACCAACACTGCTCTAGCGGCGCTCAGCGATACACAAGTCGGCGCCCTGACGGCGACGCAGGTGGCGTCGCTCAAGGCGACGCAGATATCGTCGCTCAACGCCACCGATATCGCTGAGTTCACCACCACCCAAATCGCAGCGCTGACGACGACCCAACTTCGGGGCGTAACCGCCACCAGCATCGGCGCACTGGCCGACACCCAGGTTGCGGCGTTGACCGCCACGCAAGTGGCGACACTCACGACGAGCCAGATCGCCGCGCTGGACGCGGATCAAATCGGCGCGCTGACCACGACGCAAGTCGCAGCGCTGTCGAGCTCTCAGCTCCGCGGGCTGAACGCCACCACGGTGGACGCGCTTGCGGACACGCAGATCGCTGCATTGACGACCACACAAGTGGCGCAGCTGACCTCAACTGTGCTTGGGGCGTTGGACGAAACCCAAATCGGCGCACTCTCGACGACGCAGATCGGCGCACTGGTGCGCTCGCAGATTTCTGTTCTCGGCGAAACCACGTTCGCAGCCCTCAGCGAGACACAAGCGGCCGTCCTTAATCTGACGCAGATACGCGCGCTCACCACCACTCAAATGGCTGCGCTCGACAGCGCAGACCTCGCCGAATTCACGACAACTCAACTGGGGCAACTCGCAACTACACAGCTGGCGTCACTTGCCAGCACCGCGCTCGCGGCGCTCTCCGAAACACAGGTCGCGGCCTTCTCTGCTTCTCAGATTGCCAGCCTCCAGACGAGCGCCCTGACGTCGCTGGCCGACACGCAGATTGCCGCTCTGACCGCCACGCAGCTCACCGCACTGACCACCGCCCAGGTTTCGAGCCTCAACGCGACCAATGTCGGCGCCTTGACTGAGACTCAGATCGGCGGATTCACGGCGACGCAAGTTGCCGCGATCAACGTCACCTCGTTGTCAGCCCTTGAAGCTGATCAGTTCGGCGCCCTCAGCGCCACGCAGATGCGCGCCTTGACGGCAACCCAGCTCCGCGCGCTCGACGCCGACGATATGGGCGAGATCACCACCACCCAAATCGCTGCGCTCACGGCAACGCAAGTGAGTGAGCTTAACGCCACCAACGCCGGCGCGCTCAACGAGACGCAGATCGGCGCACTCGCCGCAACGCAAGTTCAAGCCCTGACAACCACTAATCTAGCGTTGCTGGCGGATACGCAGATTGCCGCTTTTGCAGCCACCCAGATTGCAGCGCTGACGACGGCGCAAGTGCAAGGCCTGGCCGCTAGCAACGTTCAAGCGCTCACGACCACGCAAGTCGGCGCGCTTACCACGACGCAGCTTGGCGCACTCAGCAACACAAATGTCCGCGCCTTGGCCGACACGCAAATGGCGGCGCTGAGCACTAACCAAGTTCGCGCGTTGACTGCGTCGCAAATCTCGTCTCTCCAATCGACAGATCTCGCGGAGTTCACGGAAACGCAGATCACGGCGCTGACGGCCACGCAGATCCAATCGATCTCCGCGACGAACCTGGCGACGCTTGCCGACACACAAGTCGCGGCGCTCGCGACCACGCAGCTCGCCGCCGCCTCCACCTCTCAGATCGCGGCATTGACCACGACTCAGATCGGCGCACTCACCAGCACCCAGATCGAGAACCTGTCGACGACGCAGGTGCGCGCCTTCAACGCCACAAATCTCTCGGCGCTCGAGGCGACGCAGATGGCAGCGCTGACCGCCACGCAGATCGCCAATCTGACGACCACCCAACTTGGCGCGCTGAACGCCACCGATGTGGGTGAACTCACCACCACGCAAATTGCATCCTTGACGGCTCAACAGGTCCGCACGCTCACGGCGACGAATGTCGGCGATCTGGCTGACACACAGATTGCAGCCTTCACCGCATCGCAGATCGTCGCACTCTCGACCACGAACGTCGCCGCACTGACGGAAACGCAGGCCGCGGCCCTGACGGCGACCCAGATTGGCGCGCTTTCGGCGTCGCAGGTCCGTGCGCTTTCCGAAACGAACGTCGCCAACTTCGATGCGACCCAAGTCGCAGCGCTGAGCGTTGCATCGATGCGCTCGCTGACCGCCACGCAGCTCGAAGCCCTGAGCGCGGCCGATGTCGCGGAGTTCGGCGCCACCCAGCTGGCCGCCCTGACGACAACGCAGGTCGGATCGCTCTCCTCCAGCAGCGTCACCGCGCTGGATGCGACGCAGATCGCCGCGTTTGCCTCGACACAGCTCGCGCGCTTCACCGATGACTCCCTTTCCGCTCTCGACGCCACGCAAGTGGCGGCGCTGACGGCGACCCAGTTGCGCGGCTTGACCGGCACGCAGGTCACCGCGCTGGAAGCGGAAGACGTGGCTGAATTCACCGCGACGCAGCTTGCCTCGCTCAACCGCACGCAAGTGCAGGCGCTCACCGCGACCAACATGGCGTCTCTGAACGGCACGCAAATCGCCTCTTTCGGCGTACGCCAGCTTCAAGCACTCGCCGTGTCGACACTCTCTGCGCTTGATGGCGCGCAAGCGGCGGCGCTGACGGCAACGCAATTGGCCGGCATCACCGCCACGCAAGCCGCTGGCCTCACCGCCACCGATATCGGCGAACTCTCGGCAACACAGGTCTCGGCCTTCGGCGCCACCCAGCTTTCGAACCTGACGGCGACCGCCGCATCCGCGCTCGACGCCGCCCAAGTCGCCGCCCTCAACGCGACGCAAGTGCGGACGCTCACAGCAACCCAGATCTCCGCGCTGTCGGCGACCGACATCGCCGAATTGGCAGCGACGCAGTTGGCTGCGCTGACCACGACGCAAATCGGCGCGCTCACCGAAACCAACATGGCCGAGCTGGCCGACACCCAGATCGCGGCGTTCACCAACACGCAGTTGCAAGCGCTCTCAACAACGAACCTGACGGCTTTGGCCGACAGCCAAATCGCGGCGCTGACGTCTGGCCAAATCGCGGCGCTCACCAACACGCAAGTGCAAGCGCTGACTGAGACGAACGCCGCGGCGCTGACCGAAACGCAAGCCGGCGCCTTGACGGTGACCCAGATCGCGAACCTCTCAACCGATGCGTTCGCAGCACTGGAAGCGACGCACATCGCCGCGCTGAATGCGACGCAGATCCGCGCCGTAACCGCAACGCAGCTCGCCGCGATCGACGAAACCGACATCGCCGAGTTCGCCGAAACACAGATCGCAGCGCTGACAAACACTCAGGTGCAAGCGCTGAACGCAACCAACTTTGCCGCGTTGGCTGACAGCCAGGTCGCGGCGCTGATGGCGACCCAAATCCAAGCCGTCTCCGCCACCAACATCGCTGCATTGACCGAAACCCAGACCGGCGCGCTCACCGTCACGCAGGTTGCCGCGATGACGACCGCACAAGTCCGTGCGATGACCGACGATAATCTGAGCGCCCTGAATGAGACACAAGTCGGCGCGCTCACGGTGACACAAGCGGCTGCGCTGACCACGACGCAGATCCGCTCACTCTCCACCGGGGATATTGGCGAGTTCGCCGCAACCCAGATCGCGGCGTTCACGGCCACGCAGGTGCAAGGCTTGTCGCAGGACAACGTCACGAGCCTCACTGAAACACAAGTCGCAGCGCTCACGGTCTCCCAAGTCCAGGCGCTGAACGCCACGAACTTCGCCGCTCTCAGCGACACGCAAGTCGCCGCTCTCTCTGGCGCACAAGTCGCTGCGATGACGACGACTCAGATCGCCGCGCTCGACGGCGACGACATGTCGGAGTTCACGGATACTCAGGTCGCGGCGTTGACCTCGACACAGCTCAGCTCGCTCTCCGCCACGAACTTCGCGGCGCTCTCCGAGACGCAGCTGGCGGCGCTGACTGTGACGCAGCTTGCGTCCGTCAACACGACAAAGATCGCCGCGCTCGATGAAACTCAGGTCGCCGGCCTCACGGCTACGCAAGTTGGCGCGCTCTCGACCTCGCAACTGCGCGCGTTCTCGAACACCAACCTCTCGGCGCTCGATGCAACCCACATTGCGGCGCTCAGCGATACGCAATTGCGCGGCCTGACCGCGACGCAAGTGGCCTCGCTTGAGGCCGCGGACTTTGCCGAGTTCAGCGCAAGCCAGATTGCCGCGCTCAGCACCACTCAAATAGCCGCTCTCGGCGACACCAACATCGCCGCACTCAGCGACACACAAGTGGCCGCCCTCACGGCGACGCAGATCAAGGCGCTTTCCACCGGGAATGTGTCTGCGCTCGGCGATACGCAGGTCGCCGCACTGACGGCCACGCAAATCGGCGCGCTCACCGCAACACAAGTCGCAGCGCTTGAAACGACGGACATTGGCGAGTTCACCGCCACACAGATCGGCGCATTCTCCGCCACACAGATCAAATCGTTCAGCACCGACAATTTGGGCGCGCTAAGCGAGGAGCAAGTGCAGGCGCTGACAGTGGCGCAATTGCAGGCGATCTCTGCGACGAGTGTCTCGTCTCTCACTGAGACGCAAATCGCGGCCATGGCGCTCACGCAGGTCGCCGCCTTCTCAGCGTCTCAGATCGCTGCCTTCAGCGAGACCAATCTCTCTGCGCTCGACGCCGATCAGGTTGGTGCGATGTCGACGACGCAAGTGCGCGCCATCACAGCAACCCAGATGGGCGCCCTCACCGCTGCCGATATCGGTCAGTTCACCACGACGCAAATCGGCGCGATGACCACAACGCAGCTGCAATCGCTCACCGCGACCAATGTCGCGTCGCTCTCCGACACGCAGGTGGCGGCCGTTACCCAGCTCTCGTCACTTGGCACTGAGACCTTCAAAGCGCTCGAGACCGCGCAACTCGGCGCACTCAACGAGACGAAGATCCGCACGCTCACGGCAACCCAGATCGGCGCTCTCGACTCCACCGATATCGCCGAGTTTGACGCAACGCAGATCGGCGCGATGACCGCAACACAGATCGCGGCCTGGAGCACGACCGTGATCGAGGAACTGCAGGCGGCGACGATCGAGGCGCTGACAGTGACGCAAATCCCGTCTCTGACCACGACGCAGCTGGATCACCTCTCGACCACCAGCATCGGCGCCTTCAACCAGACGCAGCTCTACGCCTTTACCTCGACGCAGGTCGCCAGCCTCGAGGGCGAGCAGATCGAGGCCTATCTCGCGGCGGCCTAAGGGCTGTCGCATAGAGGGCTGGGGCATTAAGGCTTCGGCAACACAAATCACTAGAGCCTCGCGCCCGCGCGGGTGTGCCCCTGCGCGGGGATGCTCATGGCCGACAACCACTTCCTGGCTGCGCTGCAGAAGATCACGTCTGGCGGCCTCAGCCTGCACGAGCTGATCGCAGCCGCGCAGAACGCCGCCAATGCCGGCCAGGCCGAGCAAGCGCGCCAGCTTTACCAGGTCTGGATCGCGATGAACGCCGAGAACCCGCTCGTCTTCATCGCGCACTTCAATTGCTCTACCCTGCAGACACAGCTGGGCGATGCCGCCGGCGCTGAGGCGTCGCTCCGCGCAGCGCTCGCACGCAACCCTGATTTCGCGCCCGCGCACGTCAATCTCGGCAGTGCGATGGAACGTCGTGGCGCCGCCGCTGAAGCCGTCGAACAATGGAAGGCCGGGCTCGAACGCCTTAGCGCCGTCAGCGGTGATGCAATCGACTACAAGCTGACGCTGCTAAAGCAGATCAGCCGCGTCATGAGCGATAACCAGCAGCACGAAGGCGCGGAAGCCGCGCTGACGCAGGCTCTGGATCTCAACCCCGCACAGCGCGATGTGCTGGAGCAATTTGCGGCGGCGCGGCTGGCGCAGTGCAAATGGCCGAACGCGGCAGTGCCGCCGAAGATCGGGCGCCGCAACTATCTCATGAATTTTCACCCGCTTTCGGCCTGCGCCTATGCGGATGACCCGCTCTACCAGCTGGGCCTCGCCGATCGCTATGTGCAAGCCTTGACCGAAGGCGACATCTCGATGGCGAACGATCGCCGTCACGCGACGATCCAGACTGGGCGGCGATTGCGGATCGGGTACGTGTCGTCCGATCTGCGCGCCCATGCCGTTGGCTATCTCATGGCCAACCTCTTCGAAGCGCATGATCGCAGCGCGGTTGAGACGTTTGTCTATTATTGCGGGATTCCGGCGGACGACGAGATCAACCGCCGCATCAAAGGCGATGTCGAGCATTGGACCGACATCCGCGCAATGAGCGACGATGAAGCCGCGGCTGCTATCGCTAAAGACGGTATCGATATTCTTGTTGATGTGAACGGCCATACGCGCGAAGCGCGGCTTGGCGTGTTCGCGCGCCGGCCTGCGCCGATCATCGTGAACTGGCTTGGCTATCCTGGCACGATGGGCAGCGCCTTCCACCACTACATCGTCGCCGACGAGTCAGTGATTCCGCCGGATCATGAGCATTACTATTCCGAGCGCGTGCTGCGCCTGCCCTGCTATCAGCCGAACGACCGCAAACGCGTCGTGCACCCGAATACGCCGTCGCGCGCCGAAGCCGGCCTGCCCGAAGACGCGTTCGTGTTCTGCTGCTTCAACGCTGCGCACAAGATCACGCGTTTCTCGTTTGAGCGCTGGATGGAGATTATGCGCCAGACGCCGGAGAGCGTGCTCTGGTTGCTCGACTACAGTAGCGAGACCAACAATCGCATTCGCGCCGCCGCTGCTGAACGTGGCGTTGCGGCTGATCGCATCTTCTTTGCGAAGAAGATCGCCAATGCGCATCACCTTGCGCGTTACCCGCTGGCCGATCTTTTCCTCGATACAATTCCATACGGCGCGCATACGACAGCGTCAGACGCGCTCTGGATGGGTGTGCCGGTGCTGACGCTGCCGGGGCGTTCGTTCGCATCGCGCGTGTGCTCTTCTTTGGTGCGCTCTGCCGGCGCGCCGGAGCTGATCTGCGACACGCCTGAGCATTTCGTCTCTCGCGCCGTAGAGCTGGCGACAACAGATCGTCTGAGCCTCGCTGGCATCCGCGAGCGCATCATTGCTGGCCGCGATACATGTACGCTGTTCGATATTGACGGCCTCGCGCGCAATCTGGAGCGGCTCTACGCGCAGATGGCCTTCGAATATGCGGCGGGACAGATGCCGCAGCCGAACCTTGCTAATCTCTCCGCTTATCTCGAAATCGGCGCGCGCTTTGATCACGACGCCGCCGAGATCGGGCTCATGACCGATTATCACGCCCACTACCGCGCAGAACTCGCGAAACTTGACGCGCGCCGCCCGCTGATTGCCGACGGCCGCTTGTGGCCAGCGCCGGCGGACGCCGACGCAATCAGCCGCGCCGCTTGAAGGAACGCCCAGTGCAAGATCCACGCAGAATTCTCGTCACCGGCGGCTCTGGCTTTCTTGGCTCGCATTTGTGCGATCGCTTGCTGGCGCGCGGCGATGAAGTTGTCGTCGCCGACAATCTCTTCACCGGCCGGCGGCGTAACATCGAGCACTTGATCGGTCACAAGCGCTTCGAGTTCATGCGCCACGACGTGACGTTTCCGCTCTATGTCGAAGTCGACGAGATCTACAATCTCGCCTGCCCGGCTTCGCCGATTCACTATCAGCACGATCCAGTGCAGACGACGAAGACGAGCGTCCATGGCGCGATCAATATGTTGGGCCTCGCCAAACGGCTGAAGGCGCGCATTTTTCAGGCCTCAACGTCGGAAGTGTACGGCGATCCGGCGATGCATCCGCAGCGCGAGGAATATTGGGGCAACGTCAATCCGATCGGGATTCGCTCGTGCTATGACGAAGGCAAACGCTGCGCCGAGACGCTGTTCTTCGACTATAACCGCCAGCACAATTTACAGATCAAGGTCGCGCGCATCTTCAATACGTACGGTCCGCGGATGCATCCGAATGATGGGCGCGTTGTCTCGAACTTCATCGTGCAGGCGTTGAAGGGCGAGGACATCACCATTTTCGGCGACGGCGCGCAGACGCGCAGCTTCTGCTATGTCGACGATCTGATCGACGGCTTCTTGAAGCTGATGGATTCACCGCCTGAGGTCACCGGCCCGATCAATCTCGGCAATCCAAACGAGTTTCGCATCATCGAACTGGCGCAAGCCGTGATCGATCTCACCGGCTCACGCTCCAAGATCGTCGCCCGCCCCCTGCCGCACGACGACCCGCGCCAACGTCAGCCGGATATCAGCAAGGCGAAAGAACTACTCGATTGGACGCCGACGATTCAGTTGAACGAAGGCCTGAAGAAGACGATCGCGTATTTCGATGAGCTGCTGCGCGATGCGCCGGTTGCGCCTGCGGGCGAGACGGTGCGTGAGTTGCAAGCGCGCGTCGCAGGCGCGCGCGGCTAAGCGCGGTCGTTGACCAACTTCGACGGCCAACCAACCCGCACCAGCAAACCATCCGGCCCAGCAATCCCAACTTCGTAGATGCCCCACTCGCGGTGGCGCAGCACGCCGCCGGGGCGGATAATCAGATCATCGACGCGCGCGGCGATTTCATCCACGTGCGGCGTTCGGATGAAAACGCCGAACGGATTGTGATCAGACGGCACGCGCCAAGGGCCGCCGCCCGCTTGCGTGAGATGAACCTCACAATCCCAGCCGGTCATGATGATGTATTGCGCGTCGCCGCCTGTGCGGCTGAAGCCTAAGCGCTCCCAGAACGGGATCGCCGCTTGCAAATCATTGCTCGGCACAATGGCGAACGCGCCGACCGGAGGAAGCTCGGACATTGGATCAGTCTCCGCTGGCGCACCCAACGCGATACCATCTGCATCGGACGTGCAGCACCTTTTAGCGTTGACCCAAGCGAACGCCTAGTGCCTCTAGGCTCCCTCACTCCGTAGTCGTCGTCGAGGTATCAATCGAGTCGTAGCTGCTGGACGTATCGATCGTCGTGTCGACCGTTGCGGTCGCGTCGAACGTCAATGACGTGTCCACTGTCTGATCCGCGTAGGTGCCGCCTTGATCCGCAGACGCACCGTAATCTGCCGCAACTGTTGCGCTATCGGCCGCGCTATCGGCGTAGATTTCGGCCGTCTCGAGATCGCCTTCGGCCGCATACGCTGCAGCGCTATCGGCATTCGAGTCGGCAATCTCTTGGTGATAGTCGGCGTTCTCTAAGTTCGCCTGATCGGCTTGCGCCTCATAGATCTCCGCTTCAGCGACATCGCCACCGTGATCTTTGACTTCCTCCATCGCGTATTCGGCTTTGGACGCGAACTCTTCCGCCTTCTCCCAGTCACCAGCCTCCACGGCCTTCGCCTGCTCGGCTTGATACAGCTCCGCCTCCTCGCGTTTCTCTTCCGCGATCTGCGAGTCGAGGAACATGCTGTCCGTGCTG
This sequence comes from Hyphomonadaceae bacterium, assembly GCA_019753105.1. Lineage (GTDB taxonomy): Bacteria > Pseudomonadota > Alphaproteobacteria > Caulobacterales > Aquidulcibacteraceae > Vitreimonas. The sequence continues at coordinate 15,861 of JAIELJ010000014.1, read as the reverse complement.
AAATCGAGCGTCAGATCGCCCTTGTCAGCCGCGACTTGCAGCTGGTTCAGCATCGTCGCCTGCTCGGCATCCGACATACCCGCCATGTCGATTTGCAATTGCTGACCGGTTTCCGTTTGCCAGAAATCGTCAAGCGTCAGTGGATCGGCCATTTCTCTTCCCTCTTCTGCTACTCGCCGCCATCGTCAGTCTGATCGACAGCTTCCTCGTCATCCGCCTCACTGGCTTCCGCCACGGCGATCACCACGCCGATTGCAATCGCCAGATCGACCGCTTCGCGCGTGCTTTGTTCGCGCTCTGCAATCATCTCTTCGTCCGACTTACCGTCATGCGCGCGCTCTTGATCGAAGGTGGGGGCGAGCGCTGCATCGCGCTTGCGCTTCTCATCATCGTCCTCTTCCTCGACCTCGATCACAGGCGCTGCGCTCTCGCTCTCAATGCTGACATCGAACGCGCGCGCTGCCTCATCGCTGTTGGAGCCGCCACTCACTCTGAGACCTGCTCAGGCTTTGGCGGCTTGGGTTGCTTCCGCGTGATCTTCAGGACCTTGCCGCATTGCGCATTCGGGCAGCGCACATTGACCGGCTTGTCGCCCGCAAGCAGCGCCTTCGGCACGCGCATGACGGCGTCGCACGACACGCATGTCAGGCGCTCCATCGGCTCTTGCGGCGCCTTTGGTTTTGCGGGCGCAGGACTCTGCGCGGGCGCCGCCTGAACCGTCTGCGGCACAGGACGCGGCGCCCAATGTTCAATCACACGGCGGCAGACTTGGTAGCTTTCGCTCTCAAAAAACTCGCGCGCGAGCTTCAGGCGGCGCGCGGCGTACGGCGTCGAGGTCATCGCAAACTCCGAGGCCTGCATGGCGCTGTCGTCCGAGGCATCCTCTTGCGCACGCCATGATTCCGCATCGATACGCGCCGCAAGCGGGAATGAATGCAACGTCCACTGCAAAGTGACACGACGCGCGACTTCGATATCGCCCACGGCGAGCAACCCCGCGCGATCCGCCGTGATCGCCGAATGGCGCTGCCACGCCATCAACGGCGCGTTGATCCCGCTCTCAATCATCTTCGATGGTGACAGGAAGCTCAGCACGCCGCTCGACATCAATGACCGATTGCCGGGCTGGCGCCCTGCGAGCAAATTGACCACCGTGTTCCACAGCGCGTGACCAGCGCGCGCATGCCCCATCTCACGCGCGAGCAGATAGAGCAGATCGTCACCGCGGAAATTGGTCAGCACGCTGCCGAGCGCGACGAACGACGCTGTCTGCGAGCCCATCGTTACCGCGTCCCACATCTGCTGACCGGAAATGTAAATCTCAGGCAGATGCGTGAGCCCAACGATACGCGCGGCTTTGATCGCGAGCGCGAAGATGTCCGGCATTTGCCGCTCGGAGAGGCGTATGCCGTTCACCGCCGCTTCGAACCAAGGGCGCCCCACTGTCTCGGAGAGCGAGTGGGCCGCGGCGTTGAGCGGCGCGATGCCGGAAAGCGTATTCATCGCGTCGGCATCGAGGCGCCAAAGAAACGCCTCGACGGGCAAGCTGTAGCCGGGGCCCAGCGGCCGCAGCCAACGACAGCTTGCGCAATAAACACGCTCCGCCGGCAGCCGCGTGCCGTCGCCGCCGCAGGTTTGGCAGCCAAACCCGAAGGTCTGCGGCGGCGCAGGTGCGGCGTTCGGCGTTCCGCACTGGGTGCAGAAGCGCGCGTTAGCATCGAGCTGCGCACCACAATGCGTGCAGGAGGCAAGAGCAGCCAACATGGATCAGATCCGCGCGAGCAGCTCTTTTTTCTTCGCTTCGAACTCTTCCGGCGTGATCGCACCTGCGTCGCGCAGCGATGCAACTTGCTTGATCTGCTCGATGATCGCGGCCGCTTCCGCTTGCTTAGGCGCGGCTTGCGCAGGCGTGGCCGCGGGTTGCGGCGCGGGCTGGGCGGGCGGGCTGTAAGGAGCAGGCGAAGGCGCGGGCGCAGCATAGGCTGGCGCTGGAGCCATCACAGGCGCACCGCCCTGCAGCACGCGCATCATGTCGTTCAGCGCTTTTTCCGGAATTCCGCTGGAAACGCTCCATGCGGTAATCGCAAGAGAGCCGATGATGAAGATCAGGGCGAACGCCGCGATGTAGTAGTTGAACATCGCCGCGACAACGACAGCGCCACCCTGCAGCGCCAGCAGCGGCATCGCACTGCCCCATTGCAGTTTAAGCGCAATGCGCGCCGTGCTCTGCGCCGGGCCCGCCGGCGTCACTTGCAGATCGCCGTCATACTTGATCGAAGTGCCGGCGGTCGACCACATGCTTTTGCGGGTCAGCACGAACTTCGCGCCTCGCGGCGGCTGTTGCCACGTCAGTTCCGCATTCTCGGCGCCGAGCACTTGCAGAGCGCGCGCGAACACGTCGTGCGGCGCGCCGTTCAGTGTCGCTTGCTTCGATGTCCCGCCGCTGGCGCCGGCAGCGCGCAGTACGTTCGGCATTTGCGGCATCGGCGGCGGCATTGGCGGCGCGGTCGCCGCTCCAGCACCGGCGGCCATCGCAACTGAAGGCCTGCCGCACACGGCACAAAACTTTGCGTCGGCGGCAAGCGCCGTCCCGCATCCAGCACACGCAGTCATGGTCGAAGCCCCTCCACAGGCTTGGCTCCGGCGCCATCGCCCGGCGAGAGGCCGGACTTCGGACGGAAACCATAGGAGAAGGCGCGAAAGCTTCACGAAACGGGTCAGACGCTGGCGCACCCGACAGGGAGACCACATTAGCCAAAAACAACCACTTGAATTGTCAAATCGGCCAAGTCTAATTCATGGCTTTTCAAGGCGTTGCAAAGCGACTGTCAAACCAAAGTGGGCGTCCAATTTACCCGCGTCTGGCGAAGTGCTCCGCCAATTCGCGCCGCCACCGAAGCACGTCGCCGTCTTCCAAGTCTTCGCTGATCTGGTCCAGGTCTGCCTCATCGAATCCTTCGGGTCGATCAGCGGACTTGTGGTGCACCGTGGCAAAAAGTGACATCACCACGGGAATGCCCTCACGACGCATCGTGTCGAGAAGCTCATCGCGTGAAAGCTTCGAGATTTCGTCTGGTGTCATCGAAAGCTCCGTTCAATCTAACCACGGCTTCCACTTCTTGGAGAACACGCAGTTCGCGCCCGCACCGGCAAACAACGGCGCGACTTGTGCGTCCGCATATCCCGCCTGCCCGCACCCTACCCGGACCACATAGAACGTCAGCGACGGGTTGGCGTCGGCGTAACCTACGAACTCCCTCACACTTTGCGCGATGGCATCCAGCGGAAGCGTATGGTGCTGGGACTTCACGGGTATGCCGTAGGCCATGTTCGTGCGCCCCTTACCAACGCCCCGCTCGGCCTGAAACTCATCGCGTGCAATGCGTGCCGCGCCGCTTTGGTGATGGCCTTCCAGGTTGGACCCGAAGACAAACACCAAGGCACGCAAACGTGGCGGCCTCTCCCCTTCGGGATGGTAGATGCGAGCCATGTTCTACCGGCGCGGTTCATTCATGCGGCGTGAGAAAGCACCAACTTTCATTGTCCGGTTGCGCGGCACTCATAAGTGACCGCCGCAGTCGTCGTTGCACCTCCCGAAGTGACGACAAGTTCTGCCGGGCCAACGCTTCCACCCGCATCAGTTGGAACGGCCTCCCCGGTGCGCGATATGCTCGCCGTAATCCCCTCAAAAGACCGCATCTGACCGCCGTCCCGGAGCGATCCTCCCCCTTCTTTCATGAGACTTGTTGCACCACTGGCCCCAACAATCGCGATCATCGCCCCGCCATGCCGTTCGGTTCTCAACAATGTCAGACCTTCTTCGTCCCGCGCAAAGCATTCGGGTGTGCCGCTTGTTGAGTATGGAGCCACATCATCAAGGATGAGTTCCGCAACGCTTGGCGTGGCCGCCTCTGGCGATTGTGCGGCGGGAGATGCGTTGGTCGCCGCGTGCGGGTCACACGCATTGAGTAGACTTCTTAGGTTCTCATCTTGCGGCATGAGATCGACGACCACGTTCTGCGACACGGGCGGTTGGCCGCTGGTGGCCGATTGCAGAAGCAACGGAATCTCGACTCGCAGCGCAGATACGGCGTCAGCGCCGTAGAACGCCGCTACAGGCACTTGCGTGGTCACGCTGTTGATGTGGTCCACGAAGCCGACAAGGCGCTCTTCCTGCCCTTCCTGGACGCTTGCTCGAAGCGGCACGGTCGATTGAAGGCCAAGCTGCGTGCCCGCGTTGGAGAGCGAGAACGTGTCGTCGGCGTTGGCCGCGATCACCGTCATCCTGAATTCGACGACGCGGCCAGTGCCGCCCACCGGGCCGACTTCACCCCATTCGTCGTAGTGCAGAAGGATTTGCTCCCCCTCGCACGTCGCAGTGAGTTCAACTTGGCCGTTGTCGAATGGGGAAATGAGCATCGCGGTTTGCGTCGCCGCGCCGGTTAGTTCATCCCGAACCTCTTGAACTTGCCAGCCAGTTGATGCCGTCCCCGGAACACCGCCTTGACCACACGCGGCCAAAGCCAAAGCAAGCGCGACTATCACCGTTCTCATCGTCATCCCCCACCGCACGACAATATAAGAAGATCATATATCGCGGTGCCAGGGATAGTCCAAGGGTCGGGGATTCGCCCGGCCCATGCCGAAGTCTGTTTTCACTGACGCCTACCAAGCGCTGCTTACGACACTGGTCGCGGCGCGGAAGCGATCAGGTTTGACGCAAGTTCAGCTGTCGGAAGCGCTGGGTAAGCCCCAGCCATTCATATCGAACATCGAACGCGGAATTCGGCGGGTGGACCTGATTGAGTTCGTGGTCATCGCCCGCGCAATGGGTGCGGACCCAAAAGAACTATTCGCTCAAGTGATGAAGAAGCTGCCGAAGTCCATCGACATCTAGGGCCTACGCCCGCTGCCGCGATTGGCCTTCAGCATCGCCAAGAATGCGATAGATGCTCGAACGGCTGACGCCCGTCTTCTGATGGATCGCCGCAACGCCCAGCCCTTCGGCCTTTAGCGCCTTCACTTCCGCCGTGCGTGCGCGAGCGGTTGGCGCACGACCGCGATATTTGCCTTCGGCCTTTGCCTTGGCGATTCCGTGCCTCTGGCGCTCTAGCATGAGGCTACGCTCAAACTCTGCGATGCCTGCGAGGATCGTCAGGATCAAACGTCCGGTGGCGTTGGCGGTGTTCAGGTCCATCGACAGGATGCGAACCGCGACGCCGCGCTTGGTCAGATCGTCAACGATGTCGAGCAAGTCTTTGGTGCTGCGTGCGAGGCGGCAAGGGCGAGTGACGATCATGGTGTCACCCTCACGCAAGAATGCGAGGGCTTCGGCGAGCTTGGGCCGCTTCGCATCAACCGACGAAACCTGTTCGGAGAAAATCTTCGTGCATCCCGCCGCTCGCAGTTCCGCGAGTTGGGCGTCGAGGCCAGCACGTTGCTCTTCGGAAGACGTTCGACCGTAGCCACAAATGACACCAGTCATACCCGCCTCCATCCCACACACATCTTAAACTTTGTGGCACACAATGCCCCAAAAGTCAAGATCGGGTCGTGTGGGACGGCCTATCCGCGAACCGGCACCATGCCAGTTGGGCAAGCCCTGTGGGACTTGGCGCTCGGCGTGATCGCAAAATATATTCGCGGTGCTTGGTTGCCGTTTTATGCGGGACGCGGCGGGTGACGCGGGGTGTCGAGCGGACCTTGCATCGGTGAGAACAGGCTGCGCCATTCTCGCGGATGGCGGTGACGGCGTTTGTGAGATCGTAGTCGTAAGTGACGTAGAACGAATCCGGCCACGTCATGCGGATGCGGCGTGAAGCGGCGTCGTACTGGTAGCTGGGCGTGTGTCACCCTGCCCAGCCTGCTAAAGAGTCAGACGATCTCCCATGCGATCAACAGGATAAATTACGCAATAAGAACCAGACTTCTCTGCGGCGAGGAGAAAGTTGCGCGGCATGTCCGCAGCGGTTGCAAAAAAATCAAGCAAGCGCGGCAGTGCTGCCGGAGACATCGCCAAAAGAAAAATGTTAGCGCCGCTCGAAGAAAAATCGTTGCCGTCTACCATGACGTCCGGCGCACACTCCTGCTCTATTCGGTCCTCCAAATCCCAAACTGCCTTCAGGGCGCTACGCCCCTCCAACCTAAGCACCAACGAAGTTGCCTCATCGTCGGGCTCGTTACTATTCGGCGACACTTTGCGGCCCGTTGCTGGGTGCGAAATGGAGTGCGTGCGACAGCGCTTGTCGGTCTCCTTCCACGAGATATTTTGGACCAATCTGGTCCAAACATTGCTGGATCATATCGACCACCAGCGCATATTGTTGGCTCAGACTCGCATCTCGGAAATTTGCAAAAGAACCATTGCGAGTTGAGCGAACAGAGTTTTCATTTGCGAAAAATTTAACGCGGTCCGGAATGCTTCCCCGCTCTGGGTCGAGAAATGTCGGAAACACCATCACCTCGTCTATGCCGGAGCTATACGGTACGTCAGGCAAAGTCTTATCAACTCGCTCTTGAAGAACGTTGCGTATTTGGAGCGCTTCCACTGCTACTTCGGGCGATACCGTAATTTGGATGCTCAGCTTCATGGTCTCAACAAATCAGGCTCATGGGAGGCCGCGTCCCGTGTTCTGCTCTATATCGTATGCAGAGAGCTCGCTCTGCATTCCGAGCATCTCGGCGGTTTGAGTACCGCATCAGCGGAAACATCGTCACGCCACGTACGCTATAGAACCACGACGGATACCGATCTGTAGGATTGAGGCGTGAGGTGATTCCGTATTTTGCCACTTCCCCGGTACTATTGTAGCGAAGTTCATATACCCACGTCGGTCGAGAAGAGTTTAAAGAATTCGCGTGACATGTCGCTAAGCCAATAATTCCCCCGACAGCTGCGCCGCCCGCGCCTCCGATGACTGCTCCAGTACCCGCACCTGGCACTGCCAGCGTGCCTCCACTCGGCACTCCGGCAATGGTTGCCCCGGCGAGCAAGCCGCCCGCCGCACCCCCTACTGCACCTATGCCGATATTTGAGGCAATGATGGATGAACATGTAGGCTGCGCTTCGTCCGAAATAGTCTGAAAGGTAGCGGCGCTGCCGCTGGCCATAGAGGCTATTCCTCCGCCACCACCGCCATCCGCCAGCCATGTCAAGCTTTGTAGCTCTCCCCACAAATAAGGTTCCGCCCTAATTGCGGTTACCACAATTATCCTCTCCCGACGTGTCCTGACATCGAGCAAACCAAACGGATCGACTAAGTTGACTGGATCGTTCCCGACGTACGCATACAGATTCATCCCACCTTCAAACCCGATAGGATCGGTTTGCATGAAGCGGCCGAGGCGCGGGTCGTAGGCTCGCGCTCTGTAATGATAAAGCTGCGCACCGGAGAGCCACATCTGTCCTGTGTACTGAAAGAGCCCCGCGTTGCCTGACGCCGGCACGCCGTATTCGTCATACGCATTGATGCTGGACGCCGCGCCTGTTCCGTTGGTGACAGCGATGATGCTGCCGCGTTCGTCGCTGACCAGCCAGCGGCGGTCGCTTGTGCCTGTGCCTTCGTACCAGACCAGCGGTTCGTTCACGCCCGGGCCGAAGACGTAGCGGCGTTGCAGCACTGCGGTGGGCGTTGTGCCGTCGTATTCGGCGATTGTCTGGACTCCATCAAACAGGAATTGCGTGACGGTCGATCCAGTCTGAGCGCGGCGCAAGCGGCCCAGCGCATCATAGGCGAATGTCGTCTGGCTCGACCCCGCTGGGGTCGCTGCGGTCAGCCGGTTGAAGATGTCGTAGGCGAATGTGCTCTGACCCAAATTGGTGAGGTTGCCGCGAGCATCGTAGCCGGGCAGCGCTTGCGTGACGTTGTTGTATTGGTTGAGGCCGTTATCGGTGTAGGCAGTCGTGCCGTTGTACGGCGTCGGCGTGTTGTAGGCCGAATTGCTGCTTTCACGCTCCACGATCTGAGCGCCTGCATTGTAGTCGAACGTGCGCACCAAGTCCGAGCCTGAGCCCGACAGGTCTTGCGTCAGCGTCGCCAGCAGCGAGGCGGCGTCGAAGGCATACGTGGTGACCACGCCATTGCCGCGTGTGAGCGAAACGCGGCGTCCCAGATTGTCGTACGCAAACGTCGCCAACACGCCCGCGCCAGATGTCGCGCCATTCTCGCGGATGGCGGTGACGGCGTTGGTTAGATCGTAGTCGTACGTGACATAGAAATTGTCAGGCCAGTCCATGCGGATGCGTCGCGAGGCCGCGTCGTACTGGTAAGACACCGTGCCGAGCGGTCCGCCAGCGCTGGTGACCCGCGAAAGCTGATCGTAAGCGAAGCTTTGCGTCTGGCTATTGTTCACCGCCGTCAGCTGGCGGGAGAAAAGGTCGTAGGTGTAGCTGACATCGTCGGCTGAACCGCCCGGCGCATCGAGCGCGGTGACGCGAAGCAAATTGTCGTAGGTGAAAGAGATCGTCTGCCCATCGCGGCGCCGTGTCTGCGTGATCGCGGAGGCGGCGTTGTAGGAATATTGCTCGTAGTCAGTAGTCGAACTGGTGCCGGGCAGATCGGGGCGCGGATAATAGGTGTGCGTGAGACGGCCGTACGCATCGTATTGATAGCCGGTGCGATTGTTCTGCCCGTCATAAACGCCGAGCAACTGGCCGGTGCTTGTATCGTAAGCGTTGGTGACTTCCGTGATCGGGCTACCCGTATTGTAGCCAGTCGTGACCGTCAGCACTTGGTCGTTCACGTTGTAGGTGAACCGCGTCACGCGATCCGGGCCGTACGAGCCTTGCGTGCCCAGCGTGCAGGCCGACGACGGAAGGCTGCCGAACGCCGCCGGGTTCATGCGCACCGTTTGGCATTCCAGCCGCCCGCCCGCGTCGTAGCTGAACTGCGTCAGGGCGTGCGTGGCGCTCTGCGCAACGAAAGCACTGGTGATGGCGCGGCCTTGGGCGTTGTAGCCGGTGTTGACCTGTTCAAGCGTCGCGAAGTTCGCCCATGCCGCGTCTGACTGCGAGGTGACGGTGCCGCTTTCGGCGACCGTCACTTGCCCATCGGCGTTGTAGGTGAAGCGCTGCGCCCGATGCAGCCCGGAGCCACCGCCATCAGGATCGGGACCCACCGCGCCGATGGTCTGGCGCAACGCATCGTAGCGCAAGCGGCTGGTGTCATCGGTTCCGCTCAAGGGGCCATCGATGGTGAGCAGATTGCCGACGCTATCGTACGTGAACGCGGTCGCTGAACTGATGCTGCCCGTGCCGGACTGGATCGTCTGCGACACCGGCAATCTGTTGTTGGCGACGCCGGTCGAGCCATAGCCGATCACGGTGAGAGTTTCGTCGGACCCGCCGTCGCACGAACTCGTCGTGGCGCACGCCGACGTTTCAATGAGCAACGTGACCTGGCTAGGACCCGCGACAATCGTCCCCGAGCTGTTCTTGTAGTAGGCGCTGAATTGGCCGTACTCGAACCGCGTCTGCGGACGTACTCCCGTGATCGCCGGAGCGCTGCCCGTTGGTGCAGGCGAGGTCACCGTCAACACGCCGCCGTGTGCGTTGTCGTACGTGTAGTCGGTTTGGAAGCCTCGCTCGTCCGTCGTGGATGTCGGCAGGTTGCAGGTCCTGATGTACGTACAATCGCTGGGATAGCTCGCGCTTGTTACAATGCTTGTGCCGCCCGCTGCGGGTACGCGAGTCGTTTGGGTGACGTTACCGCGTGCGTCGTATTGGAACTGTGTGATGACATCGGCCGTGTCAGTGATGCCGGTGACGCGATTTTCGCCATCGTAGCTATAGGTGATGGACAGCCCGCCGTTGGTGACCTCGGAGATGGTGTTCGTGCCGTTGAAGCTGATTCCGTACGAGCTGCTGACCGGATCGGTGACGGTCACCGTGCGCGATCCAGTCATCACCGAGGGAAAGCTGTACGTCCAAGTGCCCGCGCCATCGCTGACAGTGGAGACACGTCCCGTCGTCGAATTGTAGGCGACGGTGATGTTGTTGGTGCTGGGACTCGTCGGACGCCGGATGCCAGTGATGCGGTTCGAGCCGTCGTAGACGTACCGCCACACTTGGCTCAAGGCGTCGGTGATCTCGGTTGGCCGCGTCGCATTGAATTGCAGGTTCGGCCACGTCTGCGAGTAAGAACAACTGTCAGCGGACGGGTTGCAATAATCCACCGCGTTGTTGAGCGCCGTGACCCGAATGAGCCGCAAGCCATCGGTGGCCGGATCGTTATTGTAGTAATCGAGCTTCAGCTGATAGCCGAAATTGTTCGTGACCGATTGGAGGCGCTGCGTGCTCGAATTGAGCGTGACGTAGGTGAAGACATACGCCTCGCCATCGGGTTCGGTATACGAGATGACGCGGCCTTCATTGGCCTGCGTGGGCGAAGTCCCGGCTAGGTCTTTGTCGAAGACCGCCACCGCGCCGTATCGCGTCGTATAAGTGTAATCGTTTGTTGTGCTGTTGAATGTGAGCGTCGCGCCGTTGGCTTCATCGGGCGTGTAAACCCCGCCCGACAACGTGAACACCTCAGACGATCCGAACAGCGACACCGTATAGGTCGAGCCCGAACTATTGATCGTGCCTGTGAGGTTGTCGCGCCACGCCAACGCACTGGAATCATAGACCCGTGAATAGACAAGCGCACCCGAACCCGGTTGGCCGATTGAAATGCTGGGCGACCATGTCCAGAGCGAGCCGTCCGTCAGATCGACGCCGTTCTCATCGATGGTCGCACGCACAGGCGGTGGGCCAATCGATTGCGCTGACGCCGAACCAGCTGCGACCGCAAGCGCGAGCGCTGCGATTGCCGCCATGCAAAACAATCGCAACCGAGCCAGGATCACGTGCTGCATCAGCCCGCTCCACAAAACTTGAGGTTGACAACAGCGTTGTTCCCGCTTTTGGCTAGAGTCAATCTCGACGCGAAGATTTTTCGTGCATCGGTTTTGGGAGGACGCGATGAGCGTTTCTCGGCGAGCGTTGTTCGCACAGCTTGCATTGGCGAGCATCACTTCATGGCGTGCTGGCAATGCACATGCACAAAGCGCTGAAACCGTTGACTATACGTACGATGCGCACGGTCGTGTCACAAAAGCTGAATATTCGAGCGGCGTCGTTGTTGAGTATCAATACGATGCTGCGGGCAATCGCACCTCTGTGATCCGCACGGGTGGCGCATCGCCACCGACGCCACCGCTTTTTTCCGCGACTATCAATCTCTCGACAGCAACGGGGCCGGTCAATCTGCGCACGAAAGCCAATGAGAGCGGCTACACCGGGCTCACCGACGCGACGATCACGTTCGTGGTTGGCAGTGGTGTGACGATCACCGGAGCTGCTGGCCTTCGCGGCATCGAAACAGGCTCGTGGCCGTCAGGCAGCTATACCATCGCCTTGACGCTGCAAGTGTCTGGCAAAGTCTATGGCGGCGGCGGTGCGGGTGGAGCTGGCACAGAATCCGGCACACCCGCAGTGGCCGGAGGCGCGGGCGGCGATGCGCTCTATGCACAAGAAAACCTAACCGTCGTCGTCAATTCAGGTGGTGAGATTAAAGCCGGTGGCGGTGGCGGTGGTGGTGGCGGCGCATGGGTTCGCGATGTCGAAGGCGAGCCGACATTCTGGTACGGCGGCGATGGCGGCGGCGGATTTCCAAATGGTCCGAGCGGCGGCAGTGGCGGCAGCGGCACTACGAGCGGCGGTGGCGCTGGCAGCGCGGGCCAAACCGGAATGACATTGCCCGTGACACGCAGCAATGGCGCGGGCGGTGCTGGCGGCAATGCAGGTGCGGCGGGTGCAAACGGCGTCAATCCGTCCGGCAGTGGCGGTGCTGGTGATTGGAGCGAGATGGGCTACGCAAACGGCGGTGCTGCTGGTTACGCCATCCGCAAGAATGGCAAGACGGTGAGCGTAACCAACAACGGAACGATCACAGGAACCGTTGGATAGTTTGAACACCATCGGATGCTGAACGCATTCGAGAAATGTTGAAGCCGCATCGACGGACAAACTTGTCTTCAGGCATAGTCCGTTTTCCGCTACCCTCCCCTCCCGAAAAATCAAAGGGGTTGCGGACCTGTAGGGCACACTCAAGCTGGTTTACCTGCACTGCCTTTTAACGTGGGCCAGACGCTCCCCTGAGTGAGCACACTCATGCTTGGGGGGTTCGATAGGTGCAGATGCCTTCAAACTCGTGTGAAGTTTTGAAGCGGTCGGAAAGCCATTGAGATCAACCTCTCGCCGGTAAAAGTGCCCGCCAGCATCACGCTTGATCTCGTCAAACGCAAAGACGATCATTTTTTGAGGTGGTGTTGAGAAAGAGAATGGGGTCTTCCCATTCAGGGCGTTCACACGCTCGATTGTGACCTGATCGTTTCTTCCAAACTCAACCCGGCCCCCATCGGAAGATGACGTAACCGTGGGCCAGACATTGCGGCCTGATTGAATCAGGCTTGCCGGGACTCTGACCACAGACCGGCATTGAGTATTTATCGACGGCGACCAACTTGATTGGCCGCCTCACTGCAAAAACTTTTTCGATGTGCGCCTTGGTGCGCTTTCGTCGTTGCACCGGGGCACTCGACATCGCCGCGCACGCAAACGCCCTCCCACGGCCTTCCAGGCTCGATTGAGAGGGCGTTTAACGTAGACGGTCAGTATTCCGCTCGCCCGATGCGGTGGACCGGCACAGAGAACTTCTCGGCGGCCTTGGCGTAGATGTCATCGAGCGAAATCTGCACGGCCTTCTTGCCTCGCGTGACCGCAACGGCGTAGCCGCCGATCACCCGCGCTTTCTCCGAGCCGGACTCCAACAGTACTGCCACCTCGCCTTCCTGCAAGTGACCCGCCAGCTCATCGAAGAGATCAAAGTCTTCCCAGTCGATGTCTTCCGGATGGTCAACGCCGCGTTCAACTGGCCAGCCACGTTGCTCTTCCGTTGTGATGGCTACGCGACCATCGTCACGCGGCCACACGACCAGACCGCATCTCCATGCCCACAAGTCGAAGCTCTTGCGGCAGACGACGTGGAAGTAGTTCGAGCGGCATGTAGCCCAATAGTCGGCCATCAGCTTGCCTCCCGGAGATACGTTTCGATGTCATCCAGGTTGGCCGAGTATGCGTGCGGATGTGCACCCAGCACGGCCACACGGTCTTCCGTCACCAGCATGTAGCCGCTGTAGACAGCACGCAGTTCCGGCAAGCGATAGCGTATCTTCTGCAATGCGAGTCCGATTTTGCGTGCGCGACGGCGCACGCGGCTTTCCCTTTGGCACATTTCCATATTCATTCTGCTTTTCGTTCTTGAAGTCCCGCCCGGCGCACAATGTTGGCGCACGTTTCGCGCCATTCAAGAGCAAGACAATATCCGTGTTAAACACTGCGCGATTAGAAAAGATTTCGGAAAACCGATCAGAAATGATTCCAGATCGACGACGAGTTTTCTTCGCTCAAACTCACTGCGACGACTTCGATGCGAAGCGATTTTTCGTTGCGAATTGAGCGAAATCGCGATATGCTTGCAGCCTACATTATGTGCCCGTGATCAAACCCCAGATCGAAGGACACCTTCATCATATGAAAATAGAAACGACGCTCACACGCATTGACGTGTGCGCGAACTGCGGCGGTCGCGGTTGTGATCAATGCCGCCCCGCATCTGAAAACATCCAATGCACCAACTGCGGCGGAAGCGGATGCAGCCAGTGCAGAAAAGACGCGACAAGCAAGAGCAACTTAGATGGCTGGACGGAAGTCGCCTGCTACGTGGCCCAGACCAACCCGCACAACTGGACGATGCCAGTGCACCTACTCGCGCTATCATTGCTCGACTGCGGCAAAGGAAGCGCGATGTTGCTGCTCTCCATCATGCCCGACGAAGATGAACCAGCCAAAGGCTGGGAGTCTGCGGCCATCGTCGTTGCAATGGACTGGTGGAAACACATCCAACACGCACCAGAGCCACCGGATCAGTTCACCGTCACGACATTCGAGACGGACGACGGGCCGAAGCTCGCCGTTGCGACGATGATCCCGAAAGTCTGGGATGAGATGTCGTTCTTCGAGCTATCGATGGACGGCTTGAACGTGATCGGCTGGGCGGACGCATCGGACGCCAGAGCGCAATAGACAGATGTTGAGTCAGATTGCGTCAGCCTAGACTCAATCTGACTCAAGGGTTCTCTTGATCCACAAAGAGAGTACGTCGGAGCAGCGCAACACACTTTGCAGAACACCAAACTGTGAATGCTGCGATAGTGGAAAAGCGTGATCCACCGTGGTAAGATGATCGCTTGATTATGTGCCTGTGATTTAACCTCCATCCAGGGACTTCCATAAATTGAAAGAAGACACCTACCGCTCGCGAAACGTCGCGAGTGCACGAAATGCAATTTGCCCACGCGGACTCAGCCGCCCGCAAGCTGCCCACTACATCGGCGTTAGCGAGAACACGTACGACAAGCTCGTCGCCGAAGGTCGAATGCCACCCGCAATAAACATCGGCACTCGACGCATTTTCGATAGAGATCGAATCGACATGTTCTTCTCGGCACTCGGAGAAGAACCCGCTTACGTCAACGCATTTGATCGGAGCGAATGATGGTCACGCTAAAGCTACCCTACGTGCAATCATTCCCAGACCGCCATGGTCGAATGCGCTACTACTACCGTCGTGGCTACACTCGAACGCCGCTACCGGGCACCCCCGGTGAACCGAAGTTCATGACTGCATACTATGAGGCCGACTCGAAATTCTCGAAGCCGAAAGCCAAAGGCGAACCCACCGTCTCGCCCGGTTCATTCGACTCGCTGATTTTGTCTTACTACCGCTCGCCACTCTTCATCTCGCTCAGCCCAGCGTCGCAGAAGAACTACAAACGCCTGCTAGATAGATGGCGCGGCAAGCACGGTTCCAAGCCAGTGAGGGACTTGCAGCGAAAACACGTCATGGAACACTTGGCGGAACGCTACGAGCAAGCTGGGCCGGAAGGCGCAAACGGCTTACGTAAAGTTCTCAAGATCATCTGTCGCTTCGCGCTCGACGGCGGATGGAGAGGTGATGATCCGACGTTCAAGGTGAAGAAATACAAGCCACCAGGAGAAGGCTTCGCGCCGTGGAGCGATGAAGACATCGCGACATTCTTACAGCATTGGGAATCAGGGACGCGAGAGCGTCTCGCCCTCTGTTTGCTCTACTACTTGGGCCAACGTCGGGGTGACGTGGTTCGATTGGGCCGCCAGCACCGGACACGCGATGCGATCCGGTTCAAACAATCGAAGACCGGCACCGAACTCACCATCCCGATCCACCCAGACCTGAAGGCGGTTTTGGACGAATTGCCAAACGACAATCTCACGTTCCTCACGACTGCATATGGCAAGCCGTTCAGTGCAGCGGGATTTGGGAATTGGTTCCGGGGAGCTTGCGACAAAGCTGGACTCAGCAAGCGGAGCGCTCACGGATTACGAAAAGCTGCGGCTCGGCGTTTGGCCGAAGCGGGCTGCTCATCAAAAGAGATCGCCGCGATAACCGGCCACAAGACCTTGAGCGAAGTGGAGCGCTACACTGCTTCCGCCGATCAGGAACGAATGGCCAGAGAAGCCATCAGCAAAATGATCGTTGGAAGGAAGTAGATCGCTGAATGTGAAGGGCCGCCGTGAGGTGGCCTTTCATGTATTTGCGCGGTCGCATAGGCACGCATCTGAACGTCCCGCGAACGCAATTTGTCAAACCTCCCCACCCCCGTTTGTCAAACCCCTTGGAAATAAAGGACAATGCGGTGGGGATGGCGCACCCGACAGGATTCGAACCTGTGACCTCTGCCTTCGGAGGGCAGCGCTCTATCCAGCTGAGCTACGGGTGC